>NZ_AVPJ01000009.1 GCF_000768705.1 Knoellia sinensis KCTC 19936 | reverse complement strand
GCAGCAGGCGCGGCCGGAGCAGGCGCAGCCGGGGCCGGGGTGGCCTTCTTGGCTGCAGCCTTCTTGGCGGGTGCCTCTGCGGATGCCGTCTTCTCGACGGGGTACTTCTCCTGGTACCGGCGCACGACCGGGGCCTCGACGGTGGAGGACGCCGACTTGACGTACTCGCCCATCTCGTTGAGGCGCTCGAGGAGGACCTTGCTGGTCACTCCGACTTCCTTGGCGAGTGCGCTGACTCGGACCTTTGCCACGTTTCTCCTGTCCTGGTCCGCAGGCAGGCGCGGACCGTCGTTAAAGCTGGGGGGAGCTCATTGCTGAGTACTCATCGGGTGCTCATATGCGTCAAACCACTCTCTGTTCAGAGCTTCAGTCGGTTCCCTTGGTACGGACGGTTGTCTGCTCGTGGGTGGTGATCCACTCCGCCACGGCGGAGGCGTCCAGTGGCGCGCTGACTCGCAGCGCACGCCCGAACGCCCGTCGACGGACGGCGAGGTCAAAACAATCTCCAGTGGGATGCAGCCATGCGCCGCGCCCCGGAAGACACCGCCGAAGATCGGGAACGAGGTCCCCGTGGTCTCCGACGACCACTCGCAGGAGTGCCGACCGGCTATCCGTTGCCCTGCATCCCACACAGGTCCGCACTGGCTCGTCCGAAGACGATGTATGCCGTGTGCTCGCCTCAGCGTGCAACGCCCGAGCCCGGAGTCCAGTCCGGTCGGTCCCACCCATGGTAGCGCCTAGCGGGGGTCGGGCGTGTCACCGGCGCTCCCGGCGGACTCCTGGGCGCCCTCGCGGGGCGCCCCGGAACCGGGGTTGTCGGAGCGGATGTCGATGCGCCAGCCGGTGAGCTTGGCGGCGAGGCGGGCGTTCTGCCCCTCGCGGCCGATGGCCAGTGAGAGCTGGTAGTCCGGCACGACGACGCGCGCCGCGCGCAGCTGGCGGTCGACGATCTCGACGGACTGGACCCGGGACGGGCTCAGGGCCGAGGCGATGAAGGTCGCGGGATCCTCGCTGAAGTCGACGATGTCGATCTTCTCGCCGTGGAGCTCGGACATGACCGCACGGACGCGGGCGCCCATCGGGCCGATGCAGGCGCCCTTGGCGTTCAGGCCGGCGACCTTGGTGTGGACGGCGATCTTGGTGCGGTGGCCGGCCTCACGAGCCAGGGCTGCGATCTCGACGCTGCCGTCGGCGATTTCGGGGACCTCGAGGGCGAAGAGCTTGCGCACCAGGTTGGGATGCGTGCGGGACAGGCCGATCTGCGGGCCACGCATGCCGCGCTTGACGCTCACGACATAGGTGCGCAGACGCTGGCCGTGGACGTACTTCTCACCCGGGACCTGCTCGGCCAGGGGCAGGATGCCCTCCACGGAGCCGAAGTCGACGGTCACGTGGCGCGGGTCGGGGCTCTGCTGGATGACACCAGCGACGATGTCGCCCTCCCGGGCCTTGAAGTCGCCCATGATCGCGTCGTCCTCGATGTCACGCAGGCGCTGGACGATGACCTGGCGAGCGGTGGCCGCGGCAACGCGCCCGAAGTCCTGGGGCGTGTCATCGAACTCCGGGCCGTACTCGCGCCGCGTCCGAGGCCGCACCGGCTCCACCGGAGCCTCGTCCTCTCCCTCAACGTCAGCGTCAGCGTCAGCGTCAGCGGTCGCAAGAGCAGCCGTCTCCGGTGACGTTGCGTCGAGCCCCTCCGTAGCGTCAGCGTCAACGGTCGCTGGAGGAGCCGTCTCCGCTGACGTTGCGGGAGTGGTGGGCTCCTCCTCGACGGGGACCTCGAACTCCTCGCGCGCCCAGATCGTCACGTGTCCGGTCTTGCGGTCGAGCTCGGCCCGCGAGTTGCGGTAGGCACCCTCCGTGCGCTGGTAGGCGAGGAGCAGTGCCTGCTCGATGGCGGGGATGAGGACGTCCAGCGAGATGTCGCGTTCCCGCTCGACACCCCGGAGGACGGCGAGGTCGATGTCCATGTTCAGTTCTCCTTGTCGACCGACGCGTCCGCGTCGTCAGGGGCGGTGATGTCCGAATCGTCCTTGCGCGAGAACTCGACCTGCACCTCGGCACGGTCGATCACGGCATACGAGAGGGTTTCGTCGCGGGCGGGCACCTTCTTGACGGCGGGAATCGCCACCGTGAGGTCCTCGGAGCCAGCGCGGGTGATGCGGCCGGTGACCGGCGCCGCGTCGCGCAGGGTGAGCGTGACGAGGCGACCGACGTTGCGCTGGAAGTGGCGCGGCGCGGTCAGGGGGCGGGAGACACCGGGCGACGTGACCTCGAGCGTGTAGGGCTGCTCCCCCAGCACGTCGGACTCGTCGAGCAGGTCACTGACGGTGCGAGTCGCGTCGGCGATCTCGTCCAGGGACAGGGATTCGACCTGCTCCGTGACGTCCCCGGTGGCGTCAAGCGCGCGGTCGACGACGACCTTGACGACGCGGCGGCGGCCGGCGGGCGTCACGGTGACTTCCTCGAGGACGACGTCGGAACCGTCCAGGGCACCGGAGAGCAACTCGTGCACGGCGGCGTCTCGGGTCATCGGACTCCCTCTCTGTAGTTCTCGTGCCGCGCTGGCATCTGCGGCGACGACCACTCTAGCCGTGGGCCGACGTCCTTCTCCACGCGTGCGAGGATGCCGCCATGCGTGATGCGACACGGGCGGGGTCCGGGCCGACTCGCCGCGTCGTGACCCTGGGTGTGGTCGGCGCGGCCGTCGTGGGCTTGTCCGGTTGCGGAATCCGTCTCGAGGACGACGCCCCGCGGGTGCCACTCGTCCCGACCCGGGAGCCGATCGACGCCGAGTTCGCTCTGGTTCGCCTGCTCCAGGAGCTGCGCGCCGCCGCCCTCGCGCCTGTCGTGGCGAGCGTGCCTGTGTCCGCGCTGCTCGCCGGCTTCCATGAGAGGCAAGCCACGGTCCTCCACGACGCGCTGCGGCAGCGGGGAGTTCCGGAGGCGACCCTCACGGCCAACCCGTTTCCCACCGAATCGTCGACGCCGGGGACTCCTACGGCGAGCACCACACCAACACCTGGGGCCAGCGCGAGCGGGTCCGCGGCGGCGAGCCCCACGACGGCTCCTCCGACCGGAGCCGCAGCGGTCGCGGTGTCCGAGCTGGCGCTCGTCGCTGTGGGTGGAAGTTGCGCCGAAGCGGACGCTGAACTCCGTCCCACCATCCTTGCGATCGTCGCGCAGTGCGGCGCGGCAGCGGAGCTCGCCACGGGAAAGCGCGTCCAGGGCGGCTCGGTGGCGGAGTGGAACGGGGCGAAGGAGTTGGCCCCGCTCATCACGGCCACCCGGACGGCGACGTACTTCCTTGAGGTGGCAGCGGCACGTTCTGACAGGAAGGTGCTCGCGGCCCTGAGGTCGGACCTCGACATCCTCAGGTCGGTCACCAGCGATCTTGTCGCAGGCGCCGGGGACACCTCGCCGGCGGCCGAGCTCGGGCACCCGCTTCCCTTCCCTGTCGACACCGCAGCCGACGTGACCCGCCTCGTCACCGAGTCGCTGGAGACCCTGTTGCAGGCTTGGGGGTCGTCGTTGGACTCTCTGGGGTCGACTCACCCCGAGCAGGCGTTTGTCGACGTGCCCAATTGGCTCAGTTCAGTGGCAGCCGTGGCACATCGACGTGGCGTGCCGCTGACGGCGTTCCCGGGCCTGGAGTGACACTTGCGCCCGGCGCTGGGCCCCACGCACCGCGCGAGTGGCTCACCTGGATCAGCAGGCTTCCCGCCGAGGGCGGTCCGTCCGGCGCCGACTGGGCCAGGTCCGTCGACCGCCTGACTCGTGAGTGCCTCGACGAGTGGGATCTCGTGATTGATGGCGAACCGATGACGGGGTGGACTGCCGTCGTGTACCCCGTTCTCCGGCGAGACGTGGAGACCTCCGAGCCTCTCGTGCTCAAGGTGGGCTGGCCCCACGTCGAGTCGGCCCAGGAACACCTGGCTCTGCGCGCCTGGGACGGACGAGGCGCCGTTCACCTCGTGGCTGCCGACCCTGCCCGTGGTGCGCTGCTCCTGGAACGGCTCGACGCCAGCCGTGACCTGATGGCTGTCGAGATTGATGAGGCGTGCGCCAACGTGGGTGGGTTGTGTCGCGATCTCCACGTACCGGCACCGCCGACGATCAGGCCGCTCACGGCATACCTGAATCCCTATCTCGCCCGAATGGCCGAGCGCACCGACATCCCGAGGCGCGTCATCGCCCGGGTGACCGGGCTGGCACGTGAGTTGCTCGCCGAACCCGGTGCTCCCGTCCTGCTCCACACGGATCTGCACTTCGAGAACGTCCTCGCCGCGGAGCGCGGGCCGTGGCTGGCGATCGACCCGAAACCGCTGGCCGGGCCTGCGGGCTACGAGTTGCATCCGTTGTTGCGCAACAGGTTCGACGAGTTGGGGACCGGCTCGGCGATGCGCTGGTCGGTGCGGCAGCGACTCGAGGTGACCTGTCAGGCCGCCGGGTTGGACGAGGAGGTCGCTCGGCTGTGGTGCATCGTGCGCTGCGGCATCGAGATCCTCTGGGCGGCCGAGGACCAGGACCGTGCAGAGCTCTCGAAGAACCTCACGCTCCTCAAGGCCCTCGAGGACTGACATGCGGGGCCGCCCGGTCAGTCAACGTCGACGAGGGCCTTCACCACGTCGTCCACGTGGGTGGTGAACGCTCGCCCTCGTGGCATCAGGTCGGGCGTGGCATGCGCAATCTGGGCGTGGCCCAGATAGGCGGTGTAGGCGAGCAGGGCTCGGTCCCGGGCTCGCGCCGGCGCGAGCCCGAGTTCGACGTACAGGGCACTGAGCACCTCGAGTCGTCGCTTCGTCACGCGGGCCAAGGTCTCGGCGACAAGGGGCTGCGAGGCGCTCGCCTGAAGTGCGAGTTCGACGGTTCCCGCAGTCTCGGCCTCGCCGTCACCGACCGAGGAGAAGGCCAGGTGTAGCAACCTGCGCAGCCGACTCAGCGGGTCCGGAGCCTCGTCAAGGCTCGCGACGACGCGCTCGGTGTCTCGTCGCTCCCACAGCTTGAGTGTCGCCGCCAGCAAGGCATTCCGATCCGCGAAGTGCCAGTAGAAGCTGCCCTTCGTCGTGCCCAGCTCCTTGGCCAACGGTTCGACCGCCACTGCGGCGAGCCCACCACGCGCCAGGGCATCGAGCGCTGCCCGCGTCCAGTCTGCGGGGCCCAAAGATTGACGCTTCCCAGTGGCCATGTCCGTACGGTACCGTATGGAAAGTCTCCATACGGAGGCGTATGGAGGAGGAACCCATGACCATCCGCAGCCATTCGGTCGCTGACCTGCCCGGGACGATCCGTGAGATGCCGGTGCCGACCACACCACTGCTCGCACGCGCACTCCCCCACGTGTCCTGGTCGGACGCGTTCGCCGTCGCTGTCCCTGCTGGTCAGCAGGTGCACGAAGCTCAGGTCTGGGCAGACGCAATCTTTCGAGAGTCGCCGCCTGGGTGGGTCCGCGTCCTGTTCGCTGTGCGAGAGGTGATCGTGCGTGCGGTGGGCATCGAGCCCGGGCACCCCACCGTCTTTGACACCGTGGAGCGGCGCCACGACGAGGTCCTGCTGGGAACCGATCAACGGCACCTGGGCTTCCGCGCATCGGTCCTCGTCGAGCCCGGCCGAGTTGTGGTGACCACTGTGGTCGAGGTTCACAACCGCCGAGGAAGCATCTATTCGGCGGTCGTTCGCCGGCTGCACCCCATGGTCGTACGCAGCATGCTCGCTCGTGCTGCCCAGAAGATGGCGGTGCGGGCATGAGCCATACGCGCCCGATGGTCCGGAGACCCTGAGATGTCGGCGTTGGTTGCCACGCCGCCGACTCTCGCTCCGCGCTTGCCGCGCAGGAAGGCGAGGAACGGGACGCTCGTCCTGGGTGGCGGGTTCGGCGGGGCACACGTGGCGCGTCTGCTCGGCTCTGCAGGTGCCACCATCGTCGACCCCGGGGGCGCCATGCTCTTCACCCCACTCCTCCCGGAGGTCGCGGCTGGGGCGGTCGAGCCCCGACGCGTGATGGTGCCGCTGCGGACCATGTGCCCCCATGCCGAGTTGGTGCGGGGAAGGGCAACCGGCCTGAACGCGACGGCTCGGACCGTCACCGTGGCCACCGAGTTCGGTGTGGTCGAGATCGGCTACGAACGCCTCATCGTGGCGCTCGGGTCCACCGCCCGAATGCTTCCCATCCCGGGCCTTGCTGAGCACGCGATCACCTTCAAGGACCTCGACGACGCGATCGGCCTTCGCAACCACGTCCTTCGGAGACTCGAGAGGGCCGAGGTCGACCCAATGGGCGCTGCGCGCCACCTGTGCTTCGTGTTCGTGGGCGCTGGCTATGCCGGCGTGGAGGCACTCGCCGAGACCAGGCAACTCGTCCAGGACGCGGCGCGCCACTTCCCGGGCCTGAGTGGGCTCCCGCAACGATGGGTCCTCATTGAGGCCGGCTCCAGAATCCTCTCGGAGGTCCCGGACACGCTCGCCGACTACACGACCGCACACCTGCAGCGCGAGGGGGTCGAAATCCTCGACTCCTCGACCTTGGCGGCGGTGGACGATCAGTCCGTCACCTTGGCCGATGGTCGCCGCATCCCGACGGAGACCGTGGTGTGGACCGCGGGTGCCACCCCCAACCCGGTGCTCCGGGAACTGGGGCTTCCCCTCGACGAACTGGGTCGGATCCGGGTGGACCCCGCCCTGCGGGTCCTGGGACACGCCGGGATCTGGGCTCTGGGTGACAACGCCCGGGTGCCCAACACCGCCACTCCGCAGCGGCCCGACCCTCCCACGTGCCAGCACGCCATCCGACAGGCGCGGGCCGTGGCCCGCTCACTCGACGGCGATTACGCGGCCTACGGCTATCGCAGCATCGGTGAAGGTGCCACGCTCGGCCGTGGCCGAGGCATCACTCGAGTCCTTGGGGTCCACGTCCATGGTCGACTCGGCGGGCTGCTCACCCGCGGCTACCACGTGGCCATGGTGCCCACGGCATCGCGCCGGTGGAGGATCGTCGCTGACGGCCTGCTGTCCACCCTGCTCCGGCGCGACATCGTCGAACTGGGCGCCCTGGAAGAGCGGCGAGACCGTCCCTGACCAACCACCCTCTGACGTGACGGCCTACCGTGAACTCATGGCCAACCGGCTCACCCAGTCCACGTCTCCCTACCTGCTCCAGCACGCCGACAACCCCGTCGACTGGTGGGAGTGGGGCGAGGCCGCCTTCGCCGAGGCGCGTCGCCGCGACGTCCCGATCCTGCTCTCCGTCGGCTACGCCGCGTGTCACTGGTGCCACGTCATGGCCCACGAGTCCTTCGAGGACGTCGGAGTTGCCGAGGCGGTGAACGCGAACTTCGTTGCGGTGAAGGTGGACCGGGAGGAACGACCCGACGTCGACGCCGTCTACATGAACGCGACAACCGCCCTCACGGGCCACGGCGGATGGCCGATGACGTGTGTCCTCACGCCTGACGGAGACCCGTTCTTCGCGGGAACCTACTTCCCGCGTGAACAGTTCCTCGCGCTGCTCGCCAACGTCACGGACGTGTGGACGAAGCGGCGCGCCGACGTCATCGAGTCAGGCGCGCACATCGCGGCTCGACTGCGTGAGCTGACCGCGGTCGGGACGGCAGCACCCATCACCGCCGAGTCGACCGCCGCCGCCGCACAGGCGCTTCGTCAGCACTACGACGTCGCACGTGGGGGCTTCGGCGGCGCGCCGAAGTTCCCGCCATCAATGGTCCTTGAGTTCCTCGTGCGTCATCACGCCAGCACAAGCGATGCCGACAGTCTGGCCATGGCGCGAGGCACGTGCGAGGCGATGGCCCGGGGCGGGATGTACGACCAGTTGGCTGGTGGCTTCGCCCGGTATGCCGTGGACGCCGACTGGGTGGTCCCTCACTTCGAGAAGATGCTCTACGACAACGCGCAGCTGCTCCGCCTCTACGCCCACCTGTGGCGAGCCAACAAGGAGCCCCTGTGGCACCGGATCGCCTGTGAGACAGCGGAGTTCATCATCAACGATCTGGGGACGCAGGAAGGTGGATTTGCGTCTGCGCTCGATGCGGACACGGTCGTCGATGGTGTCGGGGTCGAGGGAGCGACTTATGCGTGGACCCCAGCCCAACTCGCAGAAGTGCTCGGAGAAGACGATGGCGCACGGGCGGCGGGGCTCCTGTCGGTCACGGCGCAGGGCACCTTCGAGCACGGCGCATCAACCTTGCAGCTACGCGCCGATCCCGACGACCCCGAGTGGTGGGCCGACGTCCGACGCCGCCTGCTTGACGCCCGCAACACTCGGCCGCAGCCGGCCCGCGACGACAAGGTCGTCACGTCCTGGAACGGCCTGGCCATCGCCGGACTGGCTGACGCGGGAGTCCTGCTGGATCGGCCCGACTTCGTGGAGGCTGCGGAGCGGTGCGCCGACTTCGTCGTCACGACCCACCTCGTGGACGGACGGCCTCGACGTGCCTCGCGAGGAGGCGCGGTGGGCACAGCAGCCGGGGTCGCCGATGACCACGGCAACCTCGCGGAAGGAGTTCTCGCGCTCCACCAAGCGACCGGCGACCAGCGCTGGCTAGCCGTCGCGGGCGACATCCTCGACGTGGCTCTCGACCACTTCCGCGACAAGGGCGGCGTCATCCACGACACCGCCGACGACGCCGAGCCACTGTTCACTCGCCCTCGAACCCAAGGCGACAACGCGGAACCGTCCGGAGTGTCCTCGCTCGCCGGCGCCTGGCTCACGTATGCCGCCCTGACCGGTTCCGCCCGTCACCGCGAGGCCGCGGACGCCGCCCTCGCAAGCGTCGGCCCCCTCGCGGTGCGGGAACCCCGCTTCGCGGGGTGGAGCCTTGCGGTCGCCGAGGCAGCCCTGGCCGGACCACTCCAGGTGGCCATCGTCGGCGCCGGTCCCAATGCGGGCGAGATGCTCAATGCGGCACGGTCCAGCACCTCACCCGGCCTCGTCCTCGCCCACGGCGACCCCGACGCCCCGGGCCAGCCCCTGCTCGAGGCGCGGCCGCTCGTGGGAGGCGAGCCGACGGCATACGTGTGCCGTGGTTTTGTCTGTGACGCACCGGTGACGGACGTCGAGAGCCTTGCTGAGGGCCTCGCTCGAGCCTAGAGGTCGACGGTGCCCTCGATGCGCGTGACCGCGTCGCCGGACACCCAGATCTCCCCGTCCCTCGCCTCGATGTGGACGCGCCCGTCACGGCCGATCACCGAGCCCTGACGCGCCACGTAGGCGTCGGGGAGCGCCCCCGAGCCGATGAGCCACTGTGCCAGGCCGGCGTTGGCGCTGCCGGTGACCGGATCCTCGGCGAAGTCGCGGCCGTCGGCATAGAACGCCCGCACCTCGACGTCGGCGCCCAACTCGACAGCACGCACCTCGTCCCAGCGACCGACGACAGCCACCTTGAGATCGGCGAAGGCCGCGACGTCTGGGACGACGCCGACGACCACGTCGGCCGTCCCGAGGTCGACCCCCACCCACCCGGGACCGTTGTCCACCCAGGCCATGTCGACCACGGCGGAGTCAGCGACACCCAGAGCGGTGACGATGCGTCGTCGCAGGTCGGCGTCCACCTCACCCGACCGTCGGAGGGGCGGGGCCGCGAAACCCAGTCGAGGCGAACGCCGGACAGCGACCAGTCCGGCTCCACATTCCTGCACGAGCCTGTCGCCCTTCGTGGTGCCGCCGGCTTCGAGCCAGGCCTGAGCGCTGCCGATCGTCGGGTGTCCCGCGAACGGCAACTCCCCGCCCGTCGTCCAGATCCGCACGCGATAGTCCGCCCGAGAGTCGGTGGGCGTGCATAGGAACGTCGTCTCGGAGAGGTTCGTCCATCGCGCGAAGTCCGCCATCTGCGCGTCAGTCAGGCCGTCGGCCTGGTGGACGACCGCAAGTGGGTTCCCGAGCCAGGGCTCGGCGGAGAAGACATCGACCTGACGGAAGGGCAGCATGCGCCCATTCCAGCACCGGCCGCGCCAGGTCAGCCTCGCGCGACAGTCACCGAGACGACGGCCCCGTTGCCGATCGGCGCCCAGTCCACCTCGCGGTGCGTGCGGCCGTCGAGTCGGGCGAGGGCCACCCGCATCGTGTCGCCGTGGGTGACCCAGACGACGTGCTCGTATGCCGTGAGTCGAGCTCGTTCAATCGGCGCGGCGAGGCGGCGGTGGACGTCCTCAAGGCTCTCTCCCCCGCCCCATCGCACTTCGCTCACGTGGGTGGCGTCGGGGGTCGGCTCAGCGGAGAGCTCTGACGTGAGTCGACCTTCGAGGGAGCCGAGTGCCTGTTCGCGAAGGTCCGGATCGGGAGTTGGAACTACCCCGAGCGTGGCAGCGATGTGCTCGGCCGTGTGGCGGGCGCGCACGAGGTCGCTCGTGACGACAGCGACGGAGCCTCGGACGAGCGATGTCAGCGCAGCCGCAGCAGCCTTGGCCTGCTCATGCCCGAGGTCGGTGAGATCGGGGTGCGCTGTCTGCCCCTGCAGCCGACCCTCGACGTTCCACGTCGACTGTCCATGGCGGACGAGGTGGAGATGGACGGGCTTCACGCGGTCACTGTAGGGCTGCGTAGACTCCGCCGAGTGTCGGGGCTGCTGGTGACGGGGACGAGTTCCGATGCAGGGAAGTCTCTCGTCGTGACGGCCCTCTGCCGGCTCTGGGCGCGGCAGGGCGTGCGCGTCGCGCCGTTCAAGGCGCAGAACATGTCGAACAACTCGATGGTCTGCCGTGACGGCTCCGAGATCGGGCGCGCGCAGTGGCTCCAGTCGGTGGCGGCAGGGGTCGAGCCGTCCTCGGTGCACAACCCCGTGCTCCTCAAGCCCGGGAGCGACCGGCGAGCGTTCGTCGTGCTCCGAGGCCAGCCTGCGGGTCAGCTCGTGGCGGGTGAGTACGCGACGGGTCGGCGACACCTGGCAGAGGCCGCGTTCGAGGCGTTCGAGGAGTTGTCCGCGTCCGTCGATGTGGTTGTCGCAGAGGGCGCTGGGTCGCCTGCAGAGATCAATCTGCGATCCGGCGACTATGTGAATCTCGGTCTTGCGCAGCGGTTTTCACTTCCAGCCCTGCTCGTGGCCGACATCGACCGTGGCGGCGCTCTGGCCGCGCTCTATGGCACGTGGGGCCTGGTCTCCACCGACGATCGGGCTCTCCTGCGCGCCTATGTCATCAACAAGTTCCGCGGTGATGCGTCCGTCCTCATGCCCGGGCTCGACGTCGTGACCGAGCGAACAGGTATGCCCTGCGCTGGCGTCCTTCCCTGGCTCGACGGGGTGTGGCTCGACTCCGAGGACGCGCTGTCCGTGGGGCGTTGGCGTCCGTCGTCCGATTCACGGGCCGACCGGTTGTCGGTGGCAGTGGTGCGCTTCCCCCGGACCTCGAACGCCACCGACGTGGACGCCTTGGCGGCGGAGCCGGGTGTCGACGTGCGCGTGACGACAGACCTTGACGTATGCCGTGAAGCGGACCTTCTCGTGTTGCCGGGTTCGCGGGCTACGGTGAGCGACCTGGAGTGGCTGCGAGCGTCCGGCCTGGCCGAGGTGGTTGCGTGGCGGGCGGAGCGCAGTCGGCCGGTGCTCGGGATCTGCGGTGGCTACGAGATGTTGGCCGACTGGATCGATGACCCGGTCGAGAGTGAGTCAGCGGGCCGCGTGGACGGGCTGGGGCTGCTGCCGACGACCGTGACCTTCGCCGCGGAGAAGGTCCTTGCTCGGCCGACTGGGCAGTGGCGGGGGCACGCGGTCGAGGGCTACGAGATCCACCACGGCGTGGTGGATGACGACGGGGCATTCCCGGGGGGAACGTCGGCTGGTTCGGTGTGGGGAACGATCTGGCACGGCACGTTGGAGTGTGACGAATTCCGTCGCGCGTGGCTGACCGAGGTCGCGGCAACTGCCGGTTCGTCGTGGGTGCCCGACACCGAAGCTCCCAGGTTCGCTGATCGACGCGAAGCCATGATCGACGCCCTCGCCGACGCGGTCGAGGAGCACGTGGACCACAAGTCCCTGTTGGAGCTGACACGCCAATGACCCTCTCCCCGACGCGTACCGAACTCACCCAATTGGACGGTTGCGCACACATCCCACGTCAGGTTCGAGTCATCGGCATCGGCACCGGCTCCCCCGCCCACGTCACCGGCCAGGCCATCGCCGCGCTGCGTGAGTGCGACGTCTTCCTCGTCGCCGACAAGGGCGAGGTCAAGGATGAACTCGTCGCGGTGCGACGCTCCATCTGCGAGGAGTTCCTTGACGAGGGCGCCTATCGCATCGTCCCGGTGACCGACCCGGAGCGCGGGCCGGACGCGGATCGGGACCGGACGGCATACCGAAGTGGTGTCGATGCGTGGCACGCAGCGCGAGCCGCGCGCTATGCCGACATCATCGCGAACCTGCCCGAGGGCGAGACGGTCGGCTTCCTCGTGTGGGGCGACCCGGCCATCTACGACAGCACGATTCGCATCGTCGACGCTGTCGCTGAGTCGATGCCGCTCGAGGTGCAGGTCGTGGCGGGCCTCTCTGCGATCCAGGTCCTCGCGGCCGAGCACGGGATCGTCCTCAACGGCATCGGCCAGCCGGTGCACATCACCACCGGGCGACGCCTGCTGGACGAGTGGTCTGCCGACTTGGGGACGGTCGTCGTCATGCTCGATGGGTCGCTGAAGTGTCGCGAACTGGTCGGGTCCGCTCCCGATCTCGTGATCCACTGGGGCGCGTATCTCGGTCTGCCACAACAGGTTCTGCGCTCTGGACGGCTGGCCGACGTCATCGACGACCTCGTGTCGCTGCGGGCAGACCTGCGTGAGGAACACGGCTGGGTGATGGACACCTACGCGCTCACGGTGCCGTCCGCGCCACTCCTCGCCTGACCTTCATTCCCTGCAGGATCAGCGACGCCGCGAGGCAGGCACCGACGCCCTCGCCCGAACGAAGGCGCAGGGACAGCAGGGGCTCGAGGCCAAGACTTCTGAGTACTTCGGCGTGGGCTCGCTCGCGGCTCTGCTGGCCGGCAATGAGGTGCGCCTGGACACCTGGTTCCATCGCGACGGCGAGGACACCGGGGAGCGAGCCCGCCAGGCCGTCGAGGATGACTGGGGCACCGGCATCGGCGGCACCCAGGACGACGCCGGTGAGGAGGGCAATCTCGGGGCCGCCCAGGGCTGCGAGGAGGTCCGCAGGGTCGTCGCGCCAGGCCGCGGTTCGTGAGGCCGTGCGAGCGAGGGCCTGCTCGACGACCTCCCGTTTGCGCTCGACGATCTCGGCGTCGGCCCCTGCACCGATGCCGACCGTCTCGCGAGGGGTCAGACCCGTGACGGCGCAGGCGAGTGCGGCGGCCACGGTCGTGTTGCCGATGCCGACCTCGCCCAAGGCGACAAGGCCGCCGCGTGCCGCGCCTTCACCGAGGCCACGACCGACGTCGAGGAGGCGGTCCACGTCGAGGCGGTGCATGGCGTCGGTGCTGACGAGGTCACCCTGCGGGTGGGACGGCTTGGCACTGAAGGCCCACGGGACCGAGGCGTCGCCGAGTGCGCCGGCGTCCACCACGATCACGCCGAGCCCGGCCGAGCGCGCGCTCACGGCGCCCATCGACTCGCCTGCCACTGCCGCTTCGAGTACGTCTCTGGTGACGCGATCCGGGAAGGCGCTCACACCAAGGGCACTCACGGGGTGGCTGGCGCCAGCAAGGATGAGCGTGCCACCGAGTGGCGTCTTCCCGCGGCCCAGGGCTTCGACTCGGCTGACCGCACGATCGAGGACGCCGAGGGACTCCGGAGGTGCGAGGAGTGTGTCGGCGTCGTCGGTTGCCGCTGCGAGTGATGACGGTGGGAGGTGGTCGCGAGGCCCGAGGTGGGAGGCCGGTGCAGTCGGTGACGCGCCAGGAACACCGTCGACCGTCCGACCCCCGGCCCAACGGTCGTGCATGACGACGTCCTCGAGCGGCATCCGCTTCGACCAGGCAGCCCGCTCGAGCCCCGGGGCGGGCGGACGCTCGTCCGGCCACCCGAGGCACATCCACCCCATGGGGACGACGCCTTCGGGGAGGTCGAGCAGGGCGGACAGGTCGTCGGGCTCGAAGAGGGTCACCCACCCCATCCCCAGGCCGCGGGCTCGGGCTGCGAGCCACATGTTCTCGATGGCGCAGGCGCACGACCAGAGGTCGGCGTCGGGGAAGGTCGCCCGCCCCAGAACGCCGCTGGCGGGTACGCGACGGTCGCACACGACGACGACGCCGAGGGGCGCCTCCCGGAGGCCCTCGAGCTTCAGGTCGAGCATGCGGGCTGCGCGGTCGTTCGTGAGGAGCCCCGCTTGGTCGAGCCGTGCGCGATCAGCGAGGTGGGCCGCCCGATCACGGATCGCAGGGTCCCGGACGACGATGAAGCGCCATGGCTGCGAGTGGCCCACGGACGGCGCTTGGTGTCCCGCGGTGAGAACCTCCGCCAGCAGCGAGTCCGGCACCGCCTCGGGTCGGAAGCGACGGATGTCGCGGCGTCCGGCGATGACGCTGTCCAGGGTGCCGATGGCCTCTGGACTGAATGCCCACCCGGCGGGGTCGGCGCGACGCTCGTGCGCACTCGTCGCATCACCGACGAGTGGCGTCGGGCGCGGCCACGTTGCCGCCTGCGTCTCGTGCGCGCTCACTCCTCGAGGTCACCTTCGATGTCGAGGTAGACCTGCCTCATCTGGTCCATGACCTCGGGATCGGGCTCCGCCCATAGGCCGCGGTCGGCGGCCTCGGAGAGTTTCTCGACGATGCCGCGCAACGCCCACGGGTTGGCGTGGCGCATGAAGTCCTGGTTCGTCTTGTCGAGGACGTAGTCGTGCGCAATCCGGTCATACATCCAGTCGGGGACGACACCGGCCGTGGCGTCGAACCCGAAGAGGTAGTCGACCGTCGCCGCCAGCTCGAAGGCTCCCTTGTAGCCGTGGCGCTGCATCGCGGAGATCCACCGCGGGTTGACGACCCTGGCCCGGAAGACGCGGTTCGTCTCCTCCTGGAGGGTGCGGGTGCGGACGTTCGCTGGTGTCGTCGAATCCCCCACGTATGCCGCCGGGCTGGCTCCCGTGAGCGCGCGGACTGTCGCGACCATCCCGCCGTGGTACTGGAAGAAGTCGTCGGAATCCAGGATGTCGGACTCCACGTTGTCGACGTTCTTGGCAGCCACCTGGATGCGCGTGTAGTTGCGCTCCATGTCGTCACGCGCCGGTGCGCCGTCGAGGTCACGGCCATAGGCGAAGCCACCCCACGCGGTGTAGACCTCGGCGAGATCCTTCTCGTCGCGCCACGTGCCGGACTCGACGACCTGGAGGATGCCCGCGCCGTAGGAGCCCGGCTTGGAGCCGAACACCCTGGTGCGTGATCGACGCTCGTCACCGTGCGTCTCGAGGTCCGCGGTGGCGTGGGCCTTGGGGAAGTTCTGGTCGAGAGGCTCGTCCAGCCCGACGACGAGGGCGACTGCGTCGTCGAGGAGGTTGATGACGTGCGGGAAGGCGTCACGGAAGAAGCCGGAGATGCGCACTGTCACGTCGATGCGAGGGCGTCCGAGCTCGGCGAGCGGGATGGCCTCGAGCCCGACGACACGCCGCGACTGCTCGTCCCACACGGGTGTGACGCCGAGGAGGGCGAGGACCTCGCCGATGTCATCGCCGGAGGTGCGCATCGCCGAAGTGCCCCACGCGGAGAGGCCCACTGACCGGGGCAGTTCGCCTTCCTCGTCGAGGTAGCGCTGGAGCAGGGACTCGGCCATCGCGACACCGGTCTCGTAGGCGAGACGGGACGGGATCGCCTTGGGGTCGACCGAATAGAAGTTGCGACCGGTCGGGAGAACGTTGACGAGGCCGCGCAGCGGTGAGCCCGACGGGCCGGCCGGGACGTAGCCGCCATCGAGGGCGTGCAGAACCATGGGGATCTCGTCGACCGTGCGCGCCAGTCGCGGGACGACTTCGTCGCACGCGAACCGCAACGATGCCTCGACGCCGTGGTTCGGGCCACCCAGCTCAGCGGCAACGATCTCCGGCACGGCAGCACCGTCCCACTCGGCAGCCGACAGTGCCGAGACGAGGCGTTTGGCGGTCTCCTCGGCAGCGTCGGTCTCGCTCGTCGAGGCGCCGACGTCGTCGAGGCCCAGCGCCGTTCGCAGACCGGGGATCCCGTCTCGTTGGCCTGCAAAGACCTGCCCCGCACGCAGGATCGCGAGGACAAGGTTGTCGAGGGCCTCTCCCGACGGCGCCTCGCCCAAGATGTGGAGGCCGTCGCGGATCTGGACGTCCTTGACCGCGCACAGCCAGTAGTCGATCTCGCCGACGAGAGCGTCAAAGCCCTCCTCGTCCGGTCGGTCCGTCAGACCGAGATCCTGGTCGAGCTTGGCCGCCTGAAGCAGGGTCCAGATCTCTCCTTGGAGGGCCGGCGCCTTGGCCGGGTCCATGACCGAGACATTGCCGTACTCGTCGAGCAACTGCTCGAGCCGGGCGATGTCGCCGTATGACTCTGCCCGCGCCATCGGCGGCACGAGGTGGTCGACGATCGTCGCGTGCGCTCGCCGCTTGGCCTGGGTGCCCTCACCCGGGTCGTTGACGAGGAACGGATAGATCAGCGGGACGGAGCCCAGCGCCGCATCACTGCCACACCCCGCGGACAGGGCGAGGTTCTTGCCGGGCAGCCACTCGAGGTTGCCGTGCTTGCCCATGTGCACGATGGCGTGGGCGCCGAACTCCTCCTCGATCCACCGGTAGGTCGCGATGTAGTGGTGCGTCGGCGCGAGGTCGGGGTCGTGATAGATCGCGATGGGGTTCTCGCCGAACCCACGCGGCGGTTGTACCAGGAGGACGACGTTGCCGGACTGCAGTGCGGCAGAAACGATTTCGGCTTCACCGCCCGACGCGGCTTCCGCGTGGTCGACGAACAACTCCCCTGGCGCCTCACCCCACGCCTCAGTCATCCCGTCGCGAAGGTCACTCGGAAGCGAAGCGAACCACCCGGCATACCGGCTCGCAGGAATGCGCACGTGGTGCTCGGTGAGCTGGCCGTCGGTGAGCCACTCGGGATCCTGACCGCCGGCGGCGATGAGCGCGTGGACCAGAGCGTTGCCGGCCGTCGTGTCGAGTGCTTCACCGTCGCGTGGCTCAACGCCATCGAGACCCGGAATGCCGCCCGGCGTGCCGAGGTCGTAGCCCGCTTCGCGCATCGCCCGGAGCAGCCGGATCGTCGAGACCGGAGTGTCGAGGCCGACGGCGTTGCCGATGCGCGAGTGCTTCGTGGGGTAGGCAGACAGGACGATCGCGATGCGCCGCTCGGCAGGCGGGGTGTGACGCAAGCGCGCGTGCCCGACAGCGATGCCTGCGACTCGCGCGCAGCGCTCCGGATCGGCCACGTAGTGCGGCAGCCCGTCGGAGTCGGTCTCCTTGAACGAGAACGCGACCGTGATGAGGCGACCGTCGAACTCGGGCACGGCGACCTGCGTCGCGACGTCGAGCGGTGACATGCCGTCGTCGGACTGCGCCCACTCGTCGCGGCTCCAGGTGAGGCAGAGCCCCTGCAGGATCGGCACGTCGAGGGCGGCGAGTGCGGCGACGTTCCAGGCGTCGTCGTCCTCTCCGGCGGACGCCGTCGCAGGACGGGTGCCGCCCGCGGCGAGGACGGTGGTGACGATGGCGTCGTAGGTGCCGAGGTGCGTGAGGAGGTCCTCGGGCGCGTCGCGCAACGAGGTCGCCCAGACCGGCACGCCCACTCCCCCGGCGGCATCGACCGCGTCGGCGAGAGCGTGCGCGAAGTCGGTGTTGCCGGCGGCGAACTGGGCTCGGTAGAAGAGGATCGCGACGCGCGGAGACGCGGCCGTGTCAGCCGCTGCAGCGGAAGGACGATCGAGCGTGCCCCAGCGCGGCAGCTCCACCGGCGGCTCGAACGTGTCGCCGCTCAGCAGCAGTGTGTCCGAGAGGAATCCGTGGAGCTCGCGCAGGTTGTCGGCCCCACCTTGGGCGAGGTAGCGATGGGCTTCGTGGACGACGCCACTCGGTGCGGTGGACTCCGCCATGAGTGCTGCGTTGGGCGCTTGCTCGCCCCCGAGGACGACCAGCGGGACGCCGCGCTCACGCACATCCGCGAGTGCGTCCGGCAGGTCCTGGGGCGAGCCGAGGATGCGCGCAATGACGATCTCGGCGCCTTCGAGGGCCGCGCCCACGGCGAGGGCACCGGAGCGAGAGGGGTTGGCCCAGGTGTAGTCGGCGCCGCTCGCCCGCGCACACAGGAGGTCGGTGTCGGACGTCGACAGGATGGCAATGCGCGGCATGGGCCGGTGCTCCTTCCGGGGTGTCCTCGCCCCGTGATGGCTGGGACCCGACAGGCAGCCGGGCCGGCCGCGACGACGTTCCTGACTCACCCACGCGCTCAAGGCGGGGTTCACAGTGGCGGGACCGTCCCGGACTTGCACCGGATTCCGTCGACTCGCAGCCGGGGGCAGCCTAACGGTCGGTGCACGTACGCTGACCGCCGTGTCCGACCGCGCACCTCTCGACCGCTGCCCGGGGCTGCTCCGTCCGTTCCTGGCGGACGACGGAGCACTCGTGCGACTGCGTATGCCGGGTGGTCGCGTCGCGACGTCGGTGCTGGCTGACGTCGCGTCCCTCGCGGGCCGGTTCGGCGCTCCGGTGGTCCAACTGACCTCGCGCGGCAACCTCCAACTGCGGGCACTGCCCTCTCCCCTGCCGCCGGCGTTCGTCGAGGCCATCGAGGCGACGGGACTGCTGCCGTCAGCGACCCATGAACGGGTGCGCAACATCGTGGCCGCCCCGCTGGCTCGTGAACTGGACCCGGTCGTCGAGGCGTTCGACCTGGCCTTGCGCGCGAATCCTCGCCTGGCTGCGTTGCCGGGTCGCTTCCTCTTCGCCTTCTCGGACGCCTCGGGTTCTGTGCTCTCCGAGCGCTGGGATGTCGCCTACCAGCAACTCACGTCCTCCACCGGTGTCCTGTATGCCGGCCAGCTCGGTCGCGAGGTCCGTCCGGCCGACGCCGTCGGCGCCATGATCGGAGTTGCACGTCGCTTCGTCGAGTCAGCGCCGGAGGGTGCGTGGAACGTGCGCGACCTTCCCGATGACTCCCCCGTCTTCGACGGACTCGATCCACGCGCCGTGTCTGCCGCCGCGCCGCTGCGGCCGGGGGTGGCGGGGAGCGATGTCGTCTGCCGGGTGCCGCTGGGAATGCTCACGGCCGAGCAGGTGGACGTGCTGGCCGACGTGGCCGACACGGTCGTCGTGACGCCGTGGCGTTCGATCGTCGTCCCGGGTGGTGCTGATCGCGCCGACACCCTGCTCCGAGCAGGGCTGGTGACCGAGCCGGAAGGACCGTGGGCCAGAATCTCTGCCTGTGTCGGCGCGCCTTCGTGCCGACGGACGACGGTCACCACCCTCGACCTGGCGCGATCCGCGGTCGAGATGGTGGCGTCCCGGCAGCTCACGGTCGAACACGACGTGCATGTGGTCGGGTGCGAACGGCGGTGTGGCACAGGGACATCCGACAGGGTGCTCGTCGCGCCGCCGACCGTCGACGAGGTGGTGACCGCACTGACGGCACCAGCAGAGCAGTTCCACCGAGGAGAGCAGTGAGCGAGCCCGCAGCGCCGACCCGTCGCTACGACTACGTGACGGATGGGCAGGAGATCTATCGCCGCTCGTTCGCGATGATCCGTGGGGAGAGTGACCTCACCGGGCTCCCGCCTGACCTGCACACGGTGGCGACCCGAGTCATCCATGCTGCCGGGGATGTGCGCATCACCGCCGAGATCGCTGCACACCCCGATGTGGTGGGCGCTGCGCGTGCGGCCCTGGGTGCTGGGGCGCCGATCATCACGGACTCGCTCATGCTTGCCTCCGGAGTGACCCGTCGTCGCCTCCCGGCCGACAACGAGGTCGTGTGCACGCTGCGTGACCCTCGTGTGGCCGATCTCGCCACCGCCTGGGACACGACGCGCGCGGCTGCCGCGGTCTCGCTCTGGGGCGATCGGCTCGAGGGCGCCGTCGTCGCCATCGGGAACGCACCCACCGCCCTCTTCCACCTCCTCGAGCTGATTCTGGACGGCGGACCGCGTCCCGCCGCGATCGTGGGTATGCCGGTCGGTTTTGTCGGGTCTGCCGAGTCCAAGGTCGCACTGGCCGGGCACGACCTCGGCGATGGCAGCCAAGTGCCCTGGCTCGTGGTTCACGGCCGACGCGGCGGCTCGGCCATGGCGGCCGCTGCACTCAACGCCCTCGCCACCGAGGACGAACTCGCATGACCTCGGCATCGCCCAACGTCAGCTCCGGCACGGCCCAGCCCGGCCACCTCTACGGCGTCGGCGTGGGGCCGGGAGACCCGGGTCTCATCACCCTTCGGGCCGCCACCCTCATCGCCAGCGCGGACGTCGTGGCCTACCACCGCGCCGCCCATCGGGAGTCCACGGCCCGCTCGATCGCCGCCGAGCACCTGCGCGACGGGGTCATCGAGGAACCTCTCGTCTACCCGGTGACCACTGGCACAACTGGCCACCCGGGTGGCTACTACGGAGCCCTTGCGGACTTCTATGACCAGTGCGCGGACCGCTTTCGTGAGCACCTGAGCGCGGGCCGCAGCATCGTCTGCCTGGCCGAGGGAGACCCGCTCTTCTACGGGTCGTTCATGTATGTCCACGACCTCCTCCGCGAGGAGTTCCCGACCGAGGTCGTCCCCGGGATCACGGCCATGGCTGCCGCGACAGCTGCTGTCGGGTCTGGCCTGTCGCGCCACGAGGACACCGTGACGGTTCTCCCTGGCACCCTGCCCGTGGCCGAGCTCGCCCGACGCCTCGCCGACACGGATGCTGCCGTCATCATGAAGCTCGGCCGAACTTTCGCGGGCGTCCGTGAGGCCCTCCACCAAGCGGGCTTGTTGGATCGTGCCCTCTATGTCGAGCACGCAAGCCGCGTCGGCGAACGCGTTGTCCCGGTCAGGGACGTCGACGCCGCCACCGTGCCCTACATGTCCATCGTCATCGTCCCGGGAGAGGACAAGCGCGCCGATGCGGCGGGCCGTGCAGGCGAGCGGACGGCATACGAAAGCGGTTCTGTCCCAGCACAATCCGCGACTGGCAAGGTCCACGTTGTCGGTCTCGGACCTGGCCCGGACCGCTGGCTCAGCCCCGAGGCCAGCGAGGTCCTGGGCAAGGTGCAGCACGTCATCGGCTACGCGCCCTATGTGGCGCGCGTGCCGCAGCGCGCTGGTCTGACGCGCCACGCGAGTGGCAACACCGTCGAGGTTGACCGCGGACGCCATGCCCTCGACCTTGCTCTCGCAGGAGAGGACGTCGCCGTCGTGTCCGGTGGCGACGCGGGCGTGTTCGGTATGGCTGCTGCGGTCTTCGAGGCGGCGGAGGACGAGCGCTACGCGGACGTGCCGGTCAACGTGGTGCCGGGTATCACCGCGGCCCACGCAGCGAGTTCGCTCGCGGGTGCGCTGCTCGGCGCCGATCACGCTCTCATCTCCCTGTCGGACCGCCTCAAGCCCTGGGACGTCCTCATCGACCGCCTCACTTCGGCGGTAAGGGCTGACCTCGCCGTCGCGCTCTACAACCCGCGGTCACGCAGTCGTCCGCACCAGTTGGGTGAGGCGCTCGACGCCGTACGCGAGGTCGCGAAGCCCGATCGCGTCGTCGTGGTCGCCCGCAACGTGGGGCGCGATGGGGAGGACCTGCGCATCACCACGCTCGGGGACCTCGATCCCGAGTCGGTCGACATGAGCTGCATCGTCGTGATTGGCGCGTCGAGCACCCGGGTGACGCCGAGCGGACGCGTCTGGACTCCTCGCTGGGTGGATTGACCCCCATCTGAGCCAGGCTGACTCAGAAGGGGATGGTCTCTGGGGTGGTCGGTGGTCGTGGTGGGAGGTCGAGGATGAGCTGGTCCCAGGGGGCGGTGCCGTGGTGGAGGGTGTCGTCGAGGTCGAGTGGTGGTGGGGGTCCTTTGAGCTTGTTGCCGTAGGCGTCGTAGACGACGGGGTGGGCGCGGCGGCGGGCCTTGTCGGGGCCGCCGAGGAGTTCGATGAGTTCTTCCTCGAACGTGCTGGGGACGTCGATGGTGGTGCGGTTGTCGCGTGCGGGGGTGCGGGACGTCGTCGCGCCGAGGGCGTCATGGTGGGTGTGGCCGGCGGTGACGCGGTGGGTGTGGCCGGCGGTGACGAGGTGGAGGTGGTCCACCGGCCACGTGATCCGCTGGTATCCGGTGGGGTCGGTCCAGTCGGCGTGCCCGTCGGGGTGGAGTTTGACCGTCCACCCGTCGCGTTGCTTGATGCGGTGGTGGCGTCGGCACAAGGCCATGAGGTTGGTCGGGGTCGTGGGCCCGACCGGCCAGGGGCGGACGTGGTCGAGGTCGCACTGCCGGGCTGGCACGGCGCACCCGGGGAACCGGCAGGACCCGTCACGCAGGCGGATGAGGCGGGCCATCCCGTCGGGCACCCGGTAGGACTCACTGAAGTCGACCGGGTCGTCCGACGCTGCAGCGTGGGACCGAGAGTCCCCATCAGGGTTGTTCGTGTCGGCTCTGGCCTGTTCCTTGGCTCGCTCACGGGCCCGGTGGGCGCGACGAGCAGCCTCTTGGCCGCGGGCCAACGCCGCCGGCACGTCACCATGCAGGAGCGCACCGGTATCGGTGTCACAGGTCAGGTCACGGTCGGGGTCGGAGGTACCGGCACCATCGAGCCAGTCCCGGCGGACGAACGTCGTCCCCGGCCCGCCCAACCCACCCACTTCCACGAGGTCCTCAGCAGCCGATGAAGCCGATTCAGACTTGGACGGGGACTTGGACTCGGACTCAGGCTTGCCGTCGGACTCGGACTCAGGCTTGACGTTGGACTCGGACCCGCGCTTGGCGTCGGACTCGGAGGCGGCGTCGGACCCGCGCTTGGCGTCGGACTCGGAGGCGGCGTCGGCCCCGCGCTTGGCGTCGGACTCGGAGGCGGCGTCGGACCCGCGCTTGGCGTCGGACTCGGAGGCGGCGTCGGACCCGCGCTTGGCGTCGGACTCGGAGGCGGCGTCGGACCCGCGCTTGGCGTCGGACTCGGAGGCGGCGTCGGACCCGCGCTTGGCGTCGGACTCGGAGGCGGCGTCGGACCCGCGCTTGGCGTCGGACTCGGAGGCGGCGTCGGACCCGCGCTTGGCGTCGGACTCGGAGGCGGCGTCGGACCCGCGCTTGGCGTCGGACTCGGAGGCGGCGTCGGACCCGCGCTTGGCGTCGGACTCGGAGGCGGCGTCGGACCCAGACTTGGAGACGGACTCGGACGTGGGTGGGTCGTCGGCGGCGCGGGTGGCGTGCACGACGACCGTGACGTCGGAGTGCTCGAGGATCAGTTCCATCATCGCGTCGGCGCGCGCCATCTCGAGGTTGTCAGCGGCACCGTCCCGCACCAGTTGCCGGGCCCGTTCGGTGACGGCCGCCCATGCGGACCGGGCGTCCTCGACCCGGAAGTCACCACGCCAGTGATCGGTCCCGTGCACCCCGGTGCGGCGAGTCAACCCGCGCCGCTTCCGCTCGTCCTCGGCGTGCGCGGTGACCGCGTCCGGGTCGACCTGCGCCGCGGTCCGCGCCAACAGCTGCCGCAACGGTCCCGCGGTCAACTGACCCCAGACCGGCGCCACCCGCGCCACCACCTCGGCGGCGGACTCCGGTGAGAGGAAGTCGGTCTCCTGCGTCACGATCGACGCCCGGTGCTCATCGAGGTCACCACTGGCCATCGCATCGACGACCGCCGGGGTGCGCGTCATCTGGCGGATCGCGTCCTCCATCCGCCGGGTCGCGACATGCACCGACACCCCGAGCCGGGGTGCCGCGAGCTCTGGCCCGTCCAGCCGTTGATGCCCCAACCCGTGGTGCACCTCGGCCATCGTGCCGTCCTCCTGGCGGTGGCAGTCCCTCGCCGACAGGTGCGCCAACGCGACTGCCTGCCGCGCCGACGCCGCATCGATCTCGCGCTGCGCCAACTCGACGACAGCCAGCAGTTCGTCCGAGCCCAACCCGGAAGCGGACGCGAGCAACACGGCATACCGGCCCTCCAGGGCGGCGGTCGCGGCGTTGCTTTCCATGACCCCAACCTAGTCGAACACAAGTTCGACGGTCAAGGGTTTCGGACTACGCTCTGGGCTGAATTCCCCACTGACACAATGGTATTCACGCACAGCACGACGGAAGCCACACTGCACACGCGACACTACCGACCGCCACCGACAGTGCCGGAATCCAGGGCTCTGACGCCGGGGAAGCTACTCCTTCTCGGCCAAGGACTTGATGCGAAGGAGGCTCACCTCGATGTGGTCCTCAAGTTCTGCGGAGTGGCCACTCACGCCCCCGAGAAGGAACCTGGTGAAGGTCGCGGCGACCGTCGGCATCCCCGTTCCCCCGTCACGTCGCTCCACGAGGCGCGTCCCGGTCGGAGTCGGCTCCAACTCGTAGCTCCACGTCGCACCACTCGTGCGCACATTCCAGGCAATCCGCTGCTCGGGGCTGACCTCGGTGACCACCGAACGAGTCGGCCAGACGGCGAACCGGAGACGGTTGATGCCAAGGAGTTGGGTGCCCGGCTGGATGCTGCCCGCACGCCTGAGGACCACAACCCTGCGGCACTCGGGCGACCACTCCGGCGTCCTGCGCAGATCCGACACGATTCCCCACACGGTCGCGGGCGAGGCGGCGATGTCGATGGACCGTTCAAGGGTCACGGGAATCTGGGATGTCATGCCTCGATCCTTGCTCAGGCGCGGTTCCGGATGCGGGTCCCGTAGAGGTGGCTCTCGACGAAGTCCTCGGCCTCGAGGGCCCAGCCGACGATGATGACCGCAGCCTGGCGCAGCCCGTGCGCCTCGACCTGGTCGGCGATGTCGGCGAGAGTCCCCCGGAGGATCAGCTCGCCCGGCTGGGAGACCTGGGAGCCCACTGCCACAGGGCAGTTCGCGCCGTAATGCTCGGCCAGCTCCTCGGCCAGACGCCGTGTATGCCGGATGGCCAAGTGCAGGACCAACGTCGCCCTTGTCGCGGCATACGTCGCGAGCTGCTCCCCGGGGGGCAGTGACGTCGAGTCACGCTGGGCGCGCGTCAGGACGACGGTCTGCGCCACTTCGGGCACGGTCAGTTCGCGCCCGAGAACGGCCGCGGTTGCCGCATATGCCGGCACGCCCGGCGTCACATCCCACGGCACGCCTGCCTGGTCGAGTCGACGCGCCTGCTCGGCCATGGCGGAGTACACCGACGGATCGCCCGAGCACAGCCGCGCCACATCCTTGCTGGCCTCGTGAGCCGCCACCATGTGGGCCGTGATGGTGTCGAGGTCGATGTCCTGGGTGTCGACGAGCTCGGCCCCGGGGGGGCAGTGCGTGAGCACTTCCGCGTCAAGGTAGGTGCCTGCATAGAGGCACACCGGCGATTCGCTGATGAGGCGCACGGCGCGCAGCGTGAGCAGGTCAGCTGCGCCGGGGCCGGCACCGATGAAATGAACAGTCATGGGGTCTCCTCCCCTGCCGAACCCGCACGATGGGGTGACTTCGTCACGGACCATTGGACGATGGGTCGGGCCGGCTTCCACGAGAGGCTGCGCCCGAGGGGCTCGGCCCGCTCGACCGTGACGCGTCGCAGTTCGCCGCCGAGGCGATCGTGGGCGTCGACCACGAGGGCCTCGGTGTCGAGCGTCACGCAGTGGACGACGAGCCGCCCGCCCTGTTCAAGCACCTGCCAGGCTCCGTCGATGAGCTCTGAGCTCGCCCCGCCACCGATGAACACCGCGTCAGGAGTAGGGAGTTGAGCGATCTCGGCGACCGAGTCACCGGTGACCACGGCGACCGCAACGCCAAAGGACGCCGCGTTCCGGCGCACACGCTCGGCGCGCGCGGGGTCACGTTCCACCGCGACGGCAGTGGTTCGTGGTGCAGCCAAACACCATTCGACCGACACCGAGCCGGACCCCGCACCGAGATCCCAGAGCCGCTGCCCAGCGATCGGGCGAAGTGCCGCCATCGCCAGGGCACGGATCTCCCTCTTGGTGATCTGCCCGTCATGTTCGAACGCCTCGTCGGGCAGGCCCGGCGTCACGCCCACGAGCCGGGCATCGGAGGAGACCTCGAGCGCGACGACATTCAGATCCGGTATGCCGTCCGGTCCGGCCGCGCGCCCGTGCGCGAGTTCCGCTGCCGCACAGTCGAACCGACTCTCGTGCACCGCGCCGAGGTCACCCAGGACAGCGAGCCGCGAGTCTCCGAGACCGAGGTCGTCGAGCATCCGGGCCAACTCGACCGGCGTCTTAGCGCCTGCCGAGAGAGCGACGACCCGAGCGCCGGGCGCGAGGTGACGGCGGACGGCATACACGGGCTTGGAAACCAACGACACGACTGACGTCGACTCGCTCGGCCACCCCATGCGGGCGTGCGCCAGGGCAACCGACGACACCGCCGGATGGATGCGGACCGCCTCTGGCCCGAGCGTGCGGATGAGCGTCGAGCCGACCCCCGAGACGAGCGGGTCCCCAGTGGCGAGGATGACGACTCGATCAGTCCCGACCTCGGACAGGAAATCCGTCAGACCGGGGAGCATTGGCGACGGCCAGGGCCGACGGGTCTGACCGGCCGCCACCGGCACGAGATCCAGCAGGCGCGGTGAGCCGACAACGGTCCGGGCCCCCGAGACGAGGTCACGGAGCACGGGAGGGAGGGCACTCGGCCCCTCCGCGGGCACCCCGACGACGTCGATCACGGCGCTCACTGTAGACACACCGGCGACGGCCCGAGCGCCCGTGTCATGATGGCGCCGGTCCCCCCGCGAGGAATACCGGTGCAAGTCCGGAGCGGTCCCGCCACTGTGATCCCGAGTCGTCTCGGGAGAGCCAGGACGTCGTCGGGGACTCTCGTGGCCGGCACCGGTCGCGGGCCGGCACTCGGGCGAGCGTGGTCACTCGCCTCAAGGAGATCCATCGCGTGACGCACTACCCCTTCACCGCTGTCGTCGGAGCCGACGACCTCTCCCTCGCCCTCATCCTCACGACAGTCTCGCCAGCCATCGGCGGCGTGCTCGTGCGCGGCGAGAAGGGCACCGCGAAGTCGACGATCGTCCGCGGGCTGGTCGACCTGTTGCCGCCGCACTCCGTGGTCGAGGGGTGCCGCTTCGCGTGCGATCCCGAACGACCCGATCCCACGTGTCCCGATGGTCCGCACGACGCGGACGTGTCCGTGGTGAGCCGGCCGGCGCAGCTCGTCGAACTCCCCGTGGGCGCCACCGACGACCGGGTCATCGGGTCACTCGATCTCGGACGTGCGCTTGGTGCGGGCGAAGCGGCCTTCCAGCCTGGCCTTCTGGCGGAGGCGCACCGCGGAATCCTCTATGTCGACGAGGTCAATCTCCTTCACGACCACCTCGTCGATCTCCTGCTCGACGCCGCGGCCATGGGGCGCAACACGGTCGAGCGGGACGGCGTCTCGGTCTCGCATGCGGCACGCATGGTGCTCGTCGGCACGATGAATCCCGAGGAGGGCGAGCTGCGTCCGCAGTTGCTCGACCGGTTCGGGCTGACCGTGGAAGTCGCCGCCTCGAGAGACCCCCAGCTGCGTGCCGAGGTCGTCCGCCGTCGGCTCGCCTTCGACTCCGATCCAGTCGGCTTCGCTGCAACGTATGCCGCCGCGCAGCGCGAGCTCGCTGACCGTGTCGCCTCCGCGCGTTCCGCCGTCGAGAAGGTCGAGCTGAGCGACTGGGCCCTGTCGACGATCGCCCGGGTGTGTGCCGGGTTCGAGGTGGATGGGATGCGCGCCGACATCGTGACGGCACGAGCAGCGATGGCGCACGCGGCTTGGCACGGGCGGGCCTCCGTGGCGCGTGAGGACATCCGCGCTGCCGCCGTCTTCGCGCTGCCGCACCGCCGCCGGCGCAACCCGTTCGACGCCCCGGGCCTCGATGAGGACCTGCTCGACCGCCTACTCGGCGACGAGCCCCACGAGCCAGAGCCGACTGACCCAGAGCCGACTGACCCGGGTCCCGACGGTGCGGGCCCCGATGGTGGCCCCGACGATCCCGACACTGAACCCGGCGCTGGCAACGACGCCCAGCCGCACTCCTCCGAGTCGTCCAGTTCCGTGGACCCACAGCACGACAGCGCGACCAAGGAGACCCAGCCGGCCCGAGCGGCCGACGATGCCCCACAGGCATCCGAGACCTCGGCGTCGGCCAGCGATGAACCCGGAGTGGTCCCGGCGGGGGTCGCTGCTGCTGGGACGCCGTTCCGGGCGGTCGCCTTCACCCTGACCGGCCTCGGCTCCGGCGAGGAGGGGCGCCGGAGCCGAGCCATGACCCGCACGGGTCACACCGTCGGGGCCAGCACCTCACGGCCCGGGCGCCTGCACCTTCCGGCGACCATCACGGAAGCCGCGCGGCACCGTGGGACGCGCGGCACGGCATACGGGCGGCTTGTTCTCCTGCCCGGAGACCTCCGGACAGCGGTCACGCAAGGCCAGGAGTCGAATCTCGTTCTCCTCGCGGTCGACGCGTCAGGGTCCATGGGGGCGCGCAAGCGGATGGAGGAGGTCAAGACCGCGGTGCTGTCCCTCCTGCTCGATGCCTATCAGCGACGGGACCGGGTGGGACTCGTGACCTTCCGCGGGACAGGCGCCGAGGTGTCCCTGCACCCGACGTCCTCGGTGGACGCGGCGGCTCGTTCGTTGTCGACCCTGCCGCACGGCGGACGGACGCCGCTGGCCGAGGGGCTGCTCGTGGCGACCAAGGTCCTCGCCACCGAGAAGCTCCGCGACCCGAAGCGCCGCCCGCTTCTCGTCGTCGTCACCGACGGGCGCGCGACCGCAGGCCCGGACGCCCTCGATCGTTCCCGAGCCATCGCCGACGCGTGGGGCCGGACGGGTCACCAATCCGTCGTGATCGACTGCGAGACAGGGCGATTCAGGCTCGGCCTCGCCGCCGATCTCGCCGCCCGCATGGGCGCGACGCATGTGCCGCTCGGCGAAGTCGCCGCAGGCGCGATCGTCGACAGCGTGGCCAACGCACGTGAAGAGTGGCGCGCCGGCCGTGCTGGAGCGGTCCCGAGCAGGAAGGTCGCCTGATGGCCCAGGGACAGGTGCCGGTCACGGCGGATGACGGGCTCACGACGCGGCAGCGGCGCAACCGCCCGCTCCTGCTCATCCACGGCGGCGCCGGCAAGGGCAAGTCGACGGCGGCCTTCGGCCTCACCCTGCGTGGCTGGAGCCAAGGGTGGTCGATCGGCGTGTTCCAGTTCGTGAAGTCGGCGAAGTGGCGCATCGGCGAGCAGACCGCCCTCGAGGCACTGAACCGCCTCCACGAGCAGACCGGCGAGGGCGGTCCCATCGAGTGGCACAAGATGGGTTCGGGTTGGTCGTGGTCGCGCAAGGCGGGCTCCGAGGAGGACCACGCCGAGGCCGCGCGCGAGGGTTGGGCCGAGATCCGCCGGCGCCTCGAAGCCGAGACGCATGGCCTCTATGTGCTCGACGAGTTCACCTACGTCCTCAAGTGGGGCTGGGTGGACGTCGAGGAGGTCGTGTCGGTGCTCTCGTCCCGCACGGGCCACCAGCACGTCGTCATCACCGGCCGGGACCCACACCCGAGCCTCGTCGAGATCGCCGACGTCGTCACCGAGATGACCAAGGTCAAGCACCCCTTCGACCAGGGGCAGAAGGGCCAGAAGGGGATCGAGTGGTGAGGATCCCGCGGCTGGTCATCGCCGCCGCCGCGTCCGGACAGGGCAAGACGACGGTCGCCGTCGGCGTCATGGCCGCGCTCACGCGCGCCGGTCACGTGGTCGCCGCTGCCAAGGTCGGGCCAGACTTCATCGACCCCGGCTATCACGCGCTGGCCACAGGTCGTCCGGGCCGGAACCTCGACCCGTGGCTCCAGGGCGAGCAGCGCATCCTGCCGCTGCTGGCCCACGGCGCGCGAGCGCCCGAACCCGCGGATCTCACCGTCATCGAGGGCGTCATGGGCCTCTTCGACGGGAGGCTGGGGACGGACGGGTGGGCCTCGACCGCGCACCTCGCCACCCTGACGAGCAGCCCGGTCGTCGTCGTCATCGACATCTCGTCGGCGTCCCGCACTGTTGCCGCCACGGTGCACGGGCTGCGGACCTTCGACCCCAACGTCCACGTCGCCGGCGTCATCCTCAACAAGGCAGGTTCGACGCGTCACTCCGACGAGGTGCGTCGGAGCGTCGAGCAGCTCGGGGTGCCGGTGCTCGGTGTCCTTCCGCGCGATGCTGGGGTCAGCGCCCCGTCGCGCCACCTGGGTCTCGTGCCTGCGGCCGAGCGGCCCGAGGCGGCGACCGCACTCGATCGGCTGGCCGAGCAGACGGCCGAGTTCCTCGACCTGGACGCGCTCGTCGAAATCGCTTCTGCGGCACCGGATCTCGACATGGAGCCCTGGTCCCCCATCACCTCTCCAGCGCTTTCCGGTATGCCGTCCCGCCGGGTCGCGATCGCAGGTGGACGGGCCTTCACCTTCCGCTATGCGGAGACCGAGGAGCAGCTGCGAGCCCTCGGGTGCGAGCCCGTGGTGTTCGACCCTGCCCTCGACACCTCGCTCCCGTCCGGAACCCAGGGCATCTATCTCGGTGGCGGCTTCCCCGAGGTCCACGCTGCAGCCCTGTCCACCAACCACCGGCTTCTCGCCGAGGTGCGGGACGCCGTCCTGAGCGGCGTGCCCACCGTCGCGGAGTGTGCCGGGCTGCTCTATCTCTCGCAGGCCGTCGACGGACACGGGCTCGTCGGAGCCGTCCCGACGACTGCTGCGATGCACCCGCGCCTCACCCTTCGCTACGTCACCGCCATCGCACCGGACGAGACGCTCCTCGGGCCAGCCGGCACCCGCGTCCACGGCCATGAGTTCCACCGAACGCGCACCACCCCCGGCCACGGCGACCGCGCTGCGTGGCTGCTGGACGGCTCCCCGGAGGGCTGGTCCCTCGACCCCGCCGGGACCAGCTCGCCCACCCTGCACGCGTCCTATCTGCACACCCACTGGGCCGGGCATCCGGAACTGGCGCTCCGCTTCGCCGAGGCCGTCCACACCACCACCCCTGCGAACTTCGCACAACCCACTGAAGCCACCGGGGCTGGAGTCACGTTCCCGAACGTCATCGCCGGACAGGAACCAGGGCACCCCGAGATCAGCGATCCGCTCGAGCACCACGGCGACTCCGAGACCGAACCCGGCCTCGTCGACCTCGCCGTCAACGTCCGCCTCACCACGCCTCCGACCTGGCTGGCGCAGAGGCTCCGCGACAGCATTGGCGACCTCGCGGCATACCCCGACGTGCGCGACGCGCGCCGAGCGATCGCCCGCCGACACGGCGTCGGTGAGGAGATGGTGCTGCCGACAAGCGGTGCGGCGGAAGCGTTCGTCCTCCTTGCGCGGATTGCCCACGCGAGCCGACCCGTCGTCGTGCACCCGCAGTTCACCGAACCCGAAGCCGCCCTGCGCCGGGCAGGCATCACGCCGGAGCGCGTCCTCCTCGATGCCACGAACGGATTCACGTTGGACCCAGACCGGATTCCCGCGGACGCCGACCTCGTGATCATCGGCAACCCGACCAACCCGACCGGCGTCCTCCACCCGCGTGGGACCCTCGAGTCACTCCGGCGACCGGGACGCCTCCTCGTCATCGACGAAGCGTTCATGGACACCATCGCGAGAGAGCCGGACTCACTCATCGGAGCGGAGATGGCCGGCGTGCTCGTCCTGCGGTCCCTGACCAAGACGTGGGGTCTCGCTGGCCTTCGAGCGGGGTATGCCGTCGGCTCACCCGCCGTGATCGCCGCACTCGCGCGGCACCAGCCGCACTGGTCGGTGAGCACCCTCGCAGCCACGGTCATGGAGGCGACGACCGACTCCATGGCCCGTCACGAGGTCGAGGACGCCGTCGCGGCCACGAGCCTGTGGCGCGAGCACCTGCTGAGGGGGTTGAGAGATCTGGGGTTGTCGCCTGTCGATTCGGCCACATCGTTCGTCCTCGTCGAGGTGGGCGTGGGCATTCGCGAGATGATGCGGGAGCGCGGTTATGCCTTGCGGCGCGGCGACACCTTCCCGGGGCTCGGCCCCGAATGGGTACGCATCGCCGTGCGCGACCCGCACACGATCGATGGCATGCTCCGGGAGCTCGCCACCGTCCTCACCTCGAAGGAACGCATCGCATGAGCCTCTCCCTCCCGGTGCCCTCCGGTGCACAGGTCCTCATCACGTGGCCGGGTCGTCGCATCTCCGAGACCGTCCACGCCCTCACCGACCAGGGCGCAGACGTCACGGTGGTCACGATGAACACGACGGACGCAGCAACGTTGGACGCCCTTGCGGACCTCGACGGCCGCAGACTCATCACGCTGGTGGACGAGGTGCACATCACGGACTTCGACGTCGTGCTCCGCGACCCGCTCACGGCTGCTCCAGAGGCACCCGTCGAAGCGTCCGCACCACACGTGGGGCGAGTCACTCTCGTCGGCGGCGGCCCCGGCTCCGTCGACCTCCTCACGGTCGGCGGACTGCGCGCCATTCGTGAGGCTGACGTCCTGGTGTGCGATCGGCTCGCCCCCCTGTCCGCCCTCAACGAGGCCCGCCCCGACGCCGAGGTCATCCATGTGGGCAAGATCCCGCGCGGTGCCTTCACCCCTCAGGAGACCATCAACGACGTCCTGGTCAAGCACGCCCTCGCGGGCAGGCACGTCGTCCGCCTCAAGGGCGGCGACAACTACGTCTTCGGGCGCGGAGGTGAGGAATGGAACGCGTGCGTCGCGCACGGCATACGCGTCGAAGTCATCCCGGGAGTGACGTCCGCCGTCGCCGTCCCCGCACTGGCCGGAATTCCGCTCACCCACCGCGGACTCACGCAGGGCTTCGTCGTCGTCTCCGGCCACGTCGGTCCGGGCGACGAACGCAACGACGCGAACTGGGCGGCTCTCGCCCAGAGTGGCCTCACGATCGTGATCCTCATGGGGGTCGCGGCCCTCGCCGAGATTTCCGAGACGCTCATCGCCCACGGGATGGACCCGGCGACCCCCGCAGCGTGCATCGCCGACGGCGCCATGCCGAGCCAGCGATCAGCCCGCGCGACGCTCGCCGACATCGCGTCCGTGGCCGCTGACGAGGACCTCACTCCCCCGGCGATCACCGTCGTCGGGGACGTCGTGACTGCCCTGGAAATCTGAAACCCGTTGTCCGACATCGCTTCTGGGCTGCGTCTCGCTGTGGGCACCCTGTCGGTCGTGCCGGTGGGCGCGATCGCCGATCCCACGGAGAGTCATGCGCGATGGGCCATGTGCCTGGCGCCGCTCGCGGCACTTCCGGTCGCGGCTGTCGCGGCGTCCGTGCTGGCCGTCGGCGACCTGGCCGCCCTGCCCGCACTGGTGACCGGCGCGATGGCGGTGGCAGCGATCGCTGCCGGCACCCGCGCCATGCACCTCGATGGCCTGGCTGACACCGTCGACGGGATCGGCGGTGGCTGGACGCGAGAGCGTGCGCTCGAGATCATGCGCCGCGGAGACGTCGGACCGATGGGTGTGGCCGCGGTCGTCCTTGCGGTGCTCGTCCAGGTCGCCGCCATCGGCGCGCTGGCCTCAAGGCCCTTCGCGTGGCTCCTCGTCGGCGCTGCCGTGGTCGCCTCGCGCGCCTCGCTCCTCCTCACCTGCCGAGCCGGTATGCCGTCCGCCCGCCCAAGCGGGCTCGGCGCCGTCGTCGCGGGTTCCGTTCCGAAACCCGTGGCCCTGGCCGGGGGTGTCCTCCTCGCCGTGGTCATGGCGGCCAGCAGTGCGGCTGCCGGCCTCGGCCCGACCGCTGGTGTCGCGTCCGCCATCGTCGCCGTGGCCACCGTGGGTCTGCTGCTGCGCACGTGCCGTCGTGTGTTCGGTGGCGTGACCGGGGACATCATGGGTGCCTCGATCGAGGTGGCACTCGGCACGATGCTCCTCGTGCTGAGCTCGGGGAGGTGGTGACGTGCGCACGCTCGTGACCGGAGGTGTGCGCTCCGGGAAATCCGTGGTCGCGGAGAAGCTGGTGTCCGAGCGCGGAACGCACGTGACGTACGTGGCGACCGGGCCGGCTGAGAACGACTCCGACTGGGCCGAACGCATCGCGGCACACCGCGACCGACGCCCGGCCACCTGGACCACGGTCGAGACTCGAGACTTGGCAGGCGCCCTCGACGCGCTCACGGGTCCCGCCCTCGTCGACTGCCTGGGCACGTGGCTCACCGGCATGCTCGACGAGCTCGAGGTCTGGGAGCAGCCACGCGACGTGTGGCAGTCGACCCTTCACGAACGCACCGCCGAGGTCGTCGCCACGTGGCTGCGTTGCCCCCACGACGTCGTGGCCGTGACGAACGAGGTGGGCTGGGGCGTGGTCCCCGAGCACCGATCCGGCCGCATCTTCGCGGATGAGCTCGGCCGCCTCAACCAGGACGTCGCCCGCGCCAGCGACAGCGTGCTCCTCGTCGTCGCTGGCCACGTCCTGCCCCTCCGAGAGCGATGATGCGCGCACGTCGGTGGGCGCGGGACCCGGTCGCGGTCGGGCTGGTCATCGGCTTCCTCGCGGACCGTGCGTTCGGGGATCCGCGTCGGCACCACCCCGTCGCGGGCTTCGGCCAGGTGGCTGCTCACGTCGAGCAGCGCGCGCACGCGCAGAGCCGAGGCAGAGGCGCCCTCGCCGCCACGAGCCTCGTCTCCGCCACCGTGGTGATCGCGCTCGTGGAGCGACGGCTACCGACACCCGCCCGCGTGTTGGTCGGGGCTGCGGCCACGTGGGCAGTCCTCGGCGGGCGTTCTCTGGAGCGTGAGGGCGACGCGATCGCCGAACTTCTCGGGGCCGACGACCTGACTGGCGCCCGTCTCCGCATTCGCAACCTCGTCGGCCGCAACCCCAGCAACCTCGGGGCTGACGAGATCGCCCGGGCATGCGTCGAGAGCATCGCCGAGAACTCCGCGGACGCGGTGGTCGCACCGCTCTTCTGGGGCGCGGTCGCCGGAGTCCCGGGGCTGGTCGGCTACCGAGCGGTCAACACCCTCGACGCGATGTGGGGACACCGCAACGACCGCTACCGCGAGTTCGGCTGGGCTGCAGCCCGGCTGGACGACGTCGCCAACTGGTTGCCCGCCCGGCTGACGGTGGGACTCAACACGACGATCGCCGCGGGGTTCAGCGGGCTCCAAGGTGCTTGGGACGTCGTGCGCACGGTGCAGCGCGACGCCCCGGCGCACCCGAGCCCCAACGCCGGCCCGGTCGAGGCATCCTGGGCGGCCGCTCTCGGAGTGCGGCTCGGCGGCACGAACCACTACGACGGGGTCGACGAGGACCGTGGACACCTCGGCGACGGCAAACCCGTGAGCGCGGCCGACATCCCCAGAGCCACGCGCCACCTCCGCCGCCTCTCGACTGCGGCCCTCCTGACGGTCGTCGGCGCGAGAGTCGCCAGCCGTCATTGGCCTCAGCGCGCGCCTAGGACGCGGTAGTCGTCAGAGGTCGCAGAAATATCCACGTCCTCCGACGACTTCCGCGTCATCCTTGGGCGGACGTACCCAGCCACGTGAGAACTGCGTCGACGGACGAGACTTCTGCCATCCCCGCAGGGACGGTCGGCCGCCGCACGACGACCACCGGCAGCCCCACATGCCGCGCCGCCGTGAGCTTGGCCGCCGTGTAGTCACCGCCCGAGTCCTTGGTCAGCACCACGTCGACACCGTGCTCGCGCATCAGCGCGAGCTCGTTCTCGACCTCGAACGGCCCGCGGTCGAGCAGCACGGTCCACCGCGACGGTGCGGGCACCTCCAACGGCTCCACGATGCGCAACACCACGCCTCGGTCGTCCCACGCCGCATAGTGCTCGAGCGTCTGTCGCCCGGTCGTGATGAAGGGCCGAACCGCCCCGAGCTCCTCAGCGCGCTCACGGGCGGCGTCATAGTCGTCGACCCAGAGCCACGACGCGGCATCCGGATGCTCCCTCCACCCCGGGCGGGCCAAGCGAAGGCACGGCACGCCGGCCTCATCCGCCGCCGCACCAGCATTCGCCGTCATCCGCAGCGCGAACGGATGCGTCGCGTCGACCAGGTGCGTGAACGCCCCATCCCCCAAGGCGTGAACCAACCCCGGCACTCCGCCGAATCCGCCGACCCGCACCTCCCCCACGGGCATCCGCGGCCGGGACACTCGACCCGCGAGCGACGACACGACGTCCACCCCCGCCGCAACCAGAGCAGCTGCGAGCGCCCGAGCCTCAGCCGTTCCGCCCAGCAACAGCACCCGATGCGAATTCACGAATCTCCCTCCCGCACAACCACTCCATCGACCAACACCACATCAGCCCGGGCAGCCCCTCCCTCGACGTCGCGAGCATTTGCCTCGTCCGACCGCATGACCCACTCCGTGGCGTCATCGGCCCCGCGCCCCGCCTCGACGTGCCGGGCCACCAGTCGCGACACACGCACGTCCCCGTCGAGCGCGCACCACCACACCTCATCGAGCAGCGGCGCCACACCCGCCCAGTCACCCGACTCGAGCAACAGGTAGTTGCCCTCCGTCACCACGAGATCCGCCCCGAGGGGAACCACAACGCCATCGACCACGGGCTCGCGCACCCGTGGTCAAAGGTCGGAGCCGTCACCACGGCGGGCGGCAACGCGCGCACGGACGCCAGCACGCCGGCATACGCGATCGCATTGAACGTGTCGGGCGCTCCCTTGCGATCCCGGCGTCCCAGACGCTCCAGCTCGGCGTTCGCGAGATGGAAGCCGTCCATCGGCACGTGGGCGACCCGACCTGACAATCCCTCGTATGCCGTCACGGCCGTGAGCAGTCGCGTCACCAGGGTCGTCTTGCCGGCTCCGGGAGGTCCGGCGATCCCCAGAACGGCACGCCGCGGGCCCACCCGTTCAACGAGCCTCTCGAGCCGAGCCAGGAGGGCTTCGAGGGGAGGATCACCAGATTCCAAGGACCTGCCCACCGATGCGGATGATGAACGCGGCGACCACGACGACGAAGACGACGCGGACGAAGCCGCTCCCCCGCGACACGGCCGTCCGGGCGCCCACGTAGCCACCGATGAGATTCGCGACAGCCATGACGGCACCGATCTCCCACATGACGTGCCCACCCGGAGCGAACACCGTCAACGCCCCCAGGTTCGTCGCGAAGTTCGCGATCTTCGCCTTGGCGCTGGCCTCGAGGAACGCGTAGCCCATGAGCCCGACCAGTGCGAAGACCATGAACGAGCCGGTGCCCGGCCCCAACGCACCGTCGTAGACACCGATGAAAAAGCCCACGAGCATGGCGATGACCACGTGCCGGGTGCCGTCCCAGCGCAACGCCGTCGACGTGCCCAACGACGGCTTGAACAGCGTGTAGGCGCCGACCGCGATGAGCATGACGAGGATGATCGGGTTGAACGCCGACTTCGGGATGTTGAGCCCGATGAACGCCCCACCGATGGCGCCGAAGTAGGCCACCACCGCCATGGGAAGCGCTGTGCGCAGGTCCGGGCGGACGCGCCGCCAGAACGTCACCGCGCTCGCGGCCGTGCCGGCGATGGACCCGATCTTGTTCGTGGCGAGGATCTGAGCAGGCGTCGCACCGGGGAACCCGAGCATCAGAGCAGGGATCTGGACGAGTCCGCCGCCTCCGACGACCGCGTCGATCCAGCCCGCGACGAAGCCGGCCAGCGCCATGAGCGCGACCGTCGTCAGCTCCGGGTCGGTCACTCCCGCCAGCCGTCGACGATCTCGAGGATGTCGAGCAACTCGTGGGCGCGTGCGTCCGGAACGGCGGTGACCTCGACGCGCTGGTCCGAGGGAATGTCGCTGTGCGGGATCCAGATGGCGCGCATCCCAACCTGCTGCGGCCCATGGACGTCCTCGAAGATCCGGTCGCCGACATAGGCCGCGGCGGCCGGCTCGACTCCCACGGCGCTGCAGGCCGCGAGGAACGCCGACGGGTGCGGCTTCACGTGGTCGATCTCGGATGAGTAGACGTCGCCGTCGATGAGGTCGAGAACGCCGTCGCGCTCGAAGATCTCGCGGTGGTATTCACGGGACCAGATCGTGTTGGACAGAACTCCGACGCGAAGTCCACGCTCACGCAACCCCTCCCAGAGGGGCCGCACCTGCGGGTCCGTGAACGTGTGCGGCTCCCAGAACCCCTGGTAGGCCGCGAGCGCGAGGTGGTGCCTGTCGTGCTCCGCGTCGACCCCGGCCGCGTCGAGGATCTGTTCGAGGTTGGCGCTGGAGTGGTCCTCGCGCCCGCGCTTCCACGCGTCGGTCTCCACGGCGAGGATCTTGTCGGCGAGCTCGTGGGCCCGCTCGAGGTCGGCCTCGGCCACGTCCGGTGAGTCGATCGGGATGCCGTGAACTTCGCGGGCGAAGATCCGCCACTGCTCGGGCAGATCGACGCTGTGCCAGGGCGTGAGCGTGCCGCCCCAGTCGAAGATGACGGCCTCGAGCGGACGGGCTGCGGTCACGCCTTCGCCCCGCGGCCCTGGCGCACCTCGGCGAGAACCTCGTCGACCGCGACGTCCACAGCGACCTCACGGCGCTCACCCGAGCGACGGTCCTTGATCTCGACCACGCCGTTCTCGAGGGACTTGCCGACGACGACGATCGTGGGGATGCCGATGAGCTCGGAGTCCTTGAACTTCACGCCGGGGCTGACCTTCTCGCGGTCGTCATAGATGACCTCGAGCCCAGCCGCCTCGAAGGCGGCGGTCAGTTCGTCAGCCTTGTCGAAGACCGAGCCGTCGCGCTCACGGTTCTTGCCCGTGGCGACGACGTGGACGTCGGCCGGGGCGACGTTGCGCGGCCAGCACAGCCCGACCTCGTCGAGATTGCCCTCGGCGATCGCCGCGACGGCGCGCGACACGCCGACGCCGTAGGAGCCCATGGTGACCGTGACGAGTTTGCCGTTCTCGTCGAGCACCTTGAGGTCGAGCGCCTCGGCGAACTTGCGGCCGAGCTGGAAGATGTGACCCATCTCGATGCCACGGGCCGTGTGGAGGACGCCGTTGCCGTCGGGGCTCGGGTCACCCTCGCGCACCTCGGCCGCCTGGATGGTGCCGTCGGCGGCGAAGTCGCGTCCGTGCACGAGGTCGAGCACGTGCTTGCCTTCCTCGTCGGCACCGGTCACCCAGGCCGAGCCCTCGGCGATCGAGGGGTCGAGCAGGTAGCGGATCTTCGACTCGCGCGTCTCACCCAGCACGCCCGGCCCGATGTAGCCCTTGGCCAGCGACGGGTTCGCGGCGAAGTCCTTGGCCTCGAAGGCTTCCACCTCGGCCGGGGACACCTGCGCCTCGAGACGCTTGGCGTCGACCTCGCGGTCACCGGGGACGCCGATGGCGAGGGGCTCGCGGGTCCCGTCGGGGTGCACGAGCACGACGAGGACGTTCTTGAGGGTGTCGGCGGCCGTCCACTCACGCCCGTCCGAACGCGCATGGTTGGCGTTCAGCGAGGCCACGAGCGTTTCGATCGTCGGGGTGTCGGGGGTGTCCTCGACGTGCGCGGCCGGCACGCCCGAGGCGTCGACCGGCGCAGCCTGCGGCACCACGACGGCCTCGACGTTCGCGGCATACGTGCCGGCGTCGTTGCGGACGAACGTGTCCTCACCGATCGCGCTCACGGCAAGGAACTCCTCGCTCGCCGAGCCGCCCATGGCACCGGACATCGCGGCGACGATGACGTACTCGAACCCGAGCCGATCGAAGATCCGGACGTAGGCCTCGCGGTGCGCGTCGTAGGACGCCTGCAGCCCCTCGTCGCTGACGTCGAACGAGTACGAGTCCTTCATGATGAACTCGCGCCCGCGCAGGAGCCCGGCGCGCGGACGCGCCTCGTCGCGGTACTTGTTCTGGATCTGGTAGATCGACAGGGGCAGGTCCTTGTAGGAGCTGTACATGTCCTTGACCGCGAGGGTGAACATCTCCTCGTGGGTCGGGCCGAGGAGGTAGTCACTCTTCTTGCGGTCCTGCAGCCGGAAGATGTTGTCGCCGTACTCGGTCCACCGGCCCGTCGCCTCGTAGGGCTCCCTGGGCAGGAGCGCGGGGAAGGTCAGCTCCTGGGCGCCGATGGCGTCCATCTCCTCGCGCACGATCGCCTCGACGCGCCGCAGCACCTTGAGCCCGAGCGGCAGCCACGTGTAGATGCCGGGGGCGGCGCGACGGACATAGCCGGCGCGCACGAGGAGGCGGTGACCGGGCAGCTCGGCGTCGGCCGGGTCCTCACGCAGGGTTCGCAGGAACAGCGAGGACATGCGCATGGCCACAGTGGGTCTCCAAGTTTCAGCAGGTGGGAACTCGCCAAGGATAACGACGACCCCGTATGCCGTTCACCCGAGTTCCGGGGCACTCCACGTCAGGGACGCGGATCCTTCCGCACCCCTGACGTGGGCGGTGGCTGTGGCTACCTGCTCAGGGCCTGGCGAACACCCCCTCGACGAAGGTGCTGAGCTGCCTGTCGTCCAGGTGCTTGGCCAGATCCGACTCGCTGATCATGCCGACGAGTTGGTGGTCTGACATGACGGGCAGGCGCTTGATCTGCTCTCGACCCATCATGTCGACGACGGTGGCCATGTCCGTCTCCGCGTCGACCCACGTGACTTTGCCCTGTGCGAGCTCGGCGGCGGTGCACATGCTGGGGTCCTTGCCCTCGGCGATGCACTTGATGACGATGTCGCGGTCGGTGATGATCCCGTGCAGCTTCTTGTCGTTGCCGCAGATCGGCAACGAACCGACGCCCAGGTCGCGCATCATCATGGCGGCTTGGTCGAGGGTCTGGTCCTCGGTGATGCACTGCGTGCCTGCGTGCATGATGTCTCGGGCCGTCGTCATACCTGACCTCCTCGGTTGGGGGATTTCCGAGGCGGCGCGAAGGTGCGGGCCCGGCGACGAGTCCGATCCGGCGCGTCACCACCGTTCACTCTCCTCGTGCGGCCGTGGGGTCACAAGGCCCGTCGGAGCCATGTATGCCGTTCAGTCCGCTTCCGCGTGCCTGGCCGTGGGTGCCGCGTCGGCGCCGGCGGCACGGGCGGCGAGCCGCGGCCGAGCACACCTAGGCTGGCGCTCATGGCGAGCGAACTGACCATTGAGCGGGTGCTGACGCTCGTCGAGTTGGTTCCGCGCGGACGGGTCGTGTCCTACGGCGACCTGGCGAAGATCGTCGGTATCGGCCCACGCCAGGTGGGCGCGTTCATGGCTCACCACAGCGAAGGTCTCACGTGGTGGAGGGTGACGAACGCGTCCGGGGACCTGCCCCGCGACCTCCTCGACCGGGCACGGCCGCACTGGGCCGATGAGGGAATTCTGGTGAAGCGCAACGGTTTGGGTTGCCGGATCGCGGACTACCGGGCGGACCTCGATGCCTTGGCGACGGCATACAGGATTCGTATCGCCGCTACACTCGAAACCATGGGGACGCCGCTGCCGAAGACGAGCAATCCTGCCCAGAGTGCGTTGGCGAGCGTGGGCATCACGACGCTCGAGGAGCTGTCCGAGTGGTCGCGTGTCGACGTGGCGGGACTGCACGGGATGGGCCCCAAGGCGCTCGGCATCCTCGACGATGCCTTGGCCAAGAGCGAGCTGGGGTGGAGGTCATGACCGACGTGCAGAACGCGACCCAGCACCGCATCACCTCGGACGAGGAACTCACGGCTCTGCTCGGCGAGCCCACGGAAGCCGCGCGCGACAAGGTGCGTTCCGAGTTGCTCGAGATCGATCGGCAGTGGATCGCCGCGTCGCCCTTCGTCGTCGTGTCGACGTCGGCGCCCGACGGGTCGTGCGACGCCTCACCCAAGGGCGACCCAGCCGGCTTCGTGCAGGTCCTCGACGACCGCACGATTGCCATCCCCGAGCGCAAGGGCAACCGTCGCGCCGATGGCTACCGCAACGTGCTGCTGAACCCACACGTCGGATTGCTCTTCGTCATCCCCGGACGAGGCGACACGTTGCGGATCAACGGGCGTGCGCACCTCGTCTCGGATGCTCCGTGGTTCGACGAGATGGTGGTCAAGGGTCACCGGCCGGTGCTCGCGCTGGTCGTCGAGGTCGACGAGGTGTTCGGTCACTGCGCGAAGGCATTCATGCGCAGCAAGCTGTGGCACCCGGAGACATGGCAGCCCGGGGCGGTGCCGTCGCGGGCGAACATCGTGCACCAGACCGACCGACCGCTCGACAGCGTCGCCGAGCTGGAGAAGTACTACGGGGCGACCTACTCGCAAGGACTGTACTGAGAGGTCGCGCCTGTGCGAGGCCCGATCAGAGCCGGCCGGCTGCCCGCAGCGCCGTCCTGATCATCGGCCACTGCATGGGCAGGCGCGCCACAGTGCCCGCGAAGAACGCCTTGGACCCCGTGTCCCCCTTGCGCTGAGCCCGCTTGGCGTGGTCGGCACTCATCTGCACGTTGGCGGGGAACACCGCGACGAGCAGCGCCGCGCTGGCGAGGCCCGCAACCTTGCGGGTGCGGGGGTGGAGCAGCCCCAGGGCGCACACGATCTCGGCGACACCGCTGACGTAGACGAGCTCGCGTCGCTTGGGAAGCACCTTGGGCACGATCCCCTCGAACACCTGGGGGCGCACGAGGTGGGTGGTCCCGGACGTGAGGAACAGCGTGGCGAGTCCGATGGTGGCCTTGTCGAGCGGCGGGTTCGTCTTCAGCATGCCGCCATCCTCCCAGCCATCGCGACTCAGTCGGTCGAGGGCTTGCGCACCTCAGGCGCAGGGGGAGCGGACGAGATGCCCAGTCCCGTGCGAATCGCCTTGCCGCCCTTGCCGACGTGCGCGGCGTACTTCGGCCCCACCTTGCGACTCACGGCGTCCTCGACCTTGCCGATCGTCGACGAGACGGACTCGGGGTTCTTCTGGGCGTAGTCCCGAGCTTGCTTGGCCAGTCCAGCCAGGGCTGCAAGTTTGATGACGCCGCGTGTCATGTGGTTCTCCTTGATGGTGGGGGATCCTCGTCAGGGGAACTCGCTGGTCAACCGTGGTGTTCCCGAGGGCCTTCTCCCCCACAGTGCCATGGCACGTGAGCGGAGTCAGAGCAGGATGGTGGTGAATTCGCCGATGGGGGCGAAGCCCAACGCCCGATAGGTCGCGAGCGCCGGCGTGTTGAAGTCGTTGACATAGAGCGACACCATCGGCGCAGGTCCAGCCATCACCTGCTCCATGACAGCCGCCAGCATGGGCACGGCCAGCCCCTGACCGCGGAGTCGCGGGGCCAGCCACACGCCCTGGAGTTGGGCACATCCCAACGCCAGAGACCCGATGTCGGTCTTGAAGATCACCTCGCCGTCCTCGACGACGACGTAGGTGTGCCCGCGGGCGATCAGCGCGGCGAGCGACCCGCGGTAGCCCCGGGGCGAGCCGGTGTAGGGCGCGTAGCCGATCTCGGCCGTGAACATGTGCTCCGCCGCAGGCAGCACGAGGTCCACCTCGTCCGCCCGAGCCGGTCGCACGCGGGGGTCCGGCACGACACCCAACGCCGACGGCGGCGTCGACGTGGACAGCAACGGTTGATGCGCCCGTGTGGCCCGGGCCGCGCCCCAGTGCGGCTCCAATGTGTCCCAGAGGTCGACCACCTCTTCGCGCGGGCCCAGCAAGGACGCCACGCGACCGCGCCAACGACGGACACGCTCGGCATAGAGCCGTCGAGACGCCGGCGTCGACTCGACCGGGACGATGTTGGCGCTCGCCCAGCACAGGGAGGTCAGCCGACCGTCCTCACGCACTCCCATGGCCGACGCGATGGACCCCGATGGGACCGACTCCAGGATGCGCGCGGCCACGAAGACGTGCGCCGCGACATTGCGCGAGCAGAGCTCGAGGGCGTCGTCGACGTCGCTTCTGGTGAGTGACCTCACCGGGGTGCGGGTGCGGAGCACGCATTCAGACTAGGCGGCGAGGCCGACGTTCATCTGCCGGTCGTGCATCAATTCACGAACGACGTGTATGCCGCCCGCTCACCGGCCGGCTCAGCCGACAGTGACGCTCGGCGCGCCTGCCGACTCCTCGTCGATGGGCTCGCCCATCTCCTCAGCGATGCGCATGGCCTCCTCGATGAGGGTCTCGACGATCTGCGACTCGGGCACGGTCTTGATGACCTCGCCCTTGACGAAGATCTGGCCCTTGCCGTTGCCGGACGCAACACCGAGGTCGGCCTCGCGGGCCTCACCGGGGCCGTTGACGACGCAGCCCATGACCGCCACCCGCAGCGGCACGGTCATGCCCTCGAGCCCTGCGGTGACCTGCTCGGCGAGCGTGTAGACGTCGACCTGGGCGCGCCCGCACGACGGGCAGGACACGATCTCGAGCTTGCGCGGCTTGAGGTTGAGCGACTGGAGGATCTGGTTGCCGACCTTGACCTCCTCGACCGGGGGCGCGGACAGGGAGACGCGAATCGTGTCGCCGATGCCCTTGGAGAGGAGCGCACCGAACGCCGTCGCCGACTTGATGGTCCCCTGGAACGCTGGCCCTGCCTCGGTGACGCCGAGGTGCAGGGGCCAATCGCCGCGCTCGGACAGCAACTCGTAGGCCCTGACCATGACGACCGGGTCGTTGTGCTTCACCGAGATCTTGAAGTCGTGGAAGTCGTGCTCCTCGAACAGCGACGCCTCCCAGACCGCCGACTCGACGAGCGCCTCAGCGGTGGGCTTGCCGTACTTCTCGAGCAGGCGCTTGTCCAGCGAACCCGCGTTGACGCCGATACGGATCGAGACACCGGCGGCCTTGGCGCGGCGGGCGATCTCGCCGACCTGGTCGTCGAACTGACGGATGTTGCCCGGGTTGACGCGCACGGCAGCGCAACCGGCGTCGATCGCGGCATACACGTAGTTGGGCTGGAAGTGGATGTCCGCGATGACGGGGATCTGCGACTTCTGTGCGATCACGGGGAGCGCCTCCGCGTCGTCGCGCGACGGGCAGGCCACACGCACGATGTCGCAACCCGAAGCGGTCAACTCGGCGATCTGCTGGAGGGTGGCGTTGATGTCCGTCGTCGGCGTCGTCGTCATCGACTGGACCGAGATGGGGGCGTCGCCCCCGACCTCAACCTTGCCGACCTTGATCTTGCGAGTTTTGCGACGAGGCGCCAGCACGGGGGCGGGCAGGGACGGCATACCGAGACCAACAGTCATGCCACCCAGTATCCCGTATGCCGTCCACTCCCCTTCCCACGCACCCTCACCCCAGGCGTCCCGAACTCACCGAATTCCTCGGTTGGGCACATCTTGAGGGTGTCCCCAACCGAGGAATTCGGTGAGTTCGGCACGGGAGCTGTGTTCCCAACCGAGGAATTCGGTGAGTTCGGTACGGGAGTTGTGTTCCCAACCGTCCAATTGGGTGAGTTCGGCACGCCATCGACCCGGGCGCGTGTCCCGAACCGTCCTATTGGGTGAGTTCGGCACGCCATCGACCCGGGCGCGTGTCCCGAACCGTCCTATTGGGTGAGTTCGGCACGCCGGCGCGTGTCGTGGGAGGGCTACCCGCCGAGGTCGATGGGGTTGACCAGGTCGGCATAGATGAGCAGCGCCGACATGACCAGCAGACCCAGCGACACGGCATACGCGACGGGAAGTGCCTTCGCGACGTCGACGTGACCGGGGTCGGGGTTGCCGCGCAGCTTCGCCCAACCCTTCTTGACGCCCTCCCAGAGCGCGCCCGCGACGTGACCACCGTCGAGCGGGAGCAACGGGATGAGGTTGAAGATGAAGAGCATGAAGTTCAGGGAGGCGATGAGCATGACGAGGAACCACGCCTTGTCGCTCCACGACTCCCCCACGAGGTTGTCGAGCTGGCCGGCGGAGACCTCACCGGCGACGCGGCCGACGCCGACCACCGACATGGGGCTCTCGACATCGCGCTCCTCACCGGAGAAGGCGGCGTTCCAGACACCCACCATCTTCTGCGGGATCCTCACGACGGCACCGGCGGTACGCCACAGGTTCTCGCCGATGATGCCGGGAACGGCCGTGACCGGCTGGGTCTCGTAGTCGAGGATCGCTGCCGAGCTCACGCCCAGGTAGCCGGTCTCGACGACCTTCTGCTCACCGTTCGCCTCGAGGATCGGCTGCCCCTGGTCGTCGTAGGCGGGCAGCGTGTTGAGGATCGGCGTCACGCTGAGGCTCTGCTCGGCGCCGCCGCGGAGGACGACGACCTCGGTGGGCTGGTCCACACGGGGACGGATGAGCCGACCCACGTCGGCGGACGTCTTGACCGGCTCACCGTTGATGCTCACGAACTCGTCACCCGGCAGGAGCCCTGCCGCGTTGGCCGGCGTCTGTGGGGCTCCCGTGCACGAGGGATCCGCCTTGGCCTCCTCGACGGTCTTGACGCACTCGGCGACGGCCGCGACCCGGGCCCCGTCCTGGAGGGCGAGCACACCGTGGGCGGTGACGAGGATGGCCAGCAGCACCGCGCCGATCACGAAGTTCATGAACGGGCCGCCGAGCATGATGATGATCTTGCGGTGCACCGGCAGCCGGTAGAACACGCGGTTCTCGTCGCCGGGGCGCAGCTCCTCGAGGGAGGCCTTGCGGGCCTCGTCGGCGAGTTGGCTGAAGCGTCCGGTCGAGGAGACACGGACCATCGACGGGTCCTGGCCCTTGCGCGGCGGGAACATGCCGATCATCCGGATGTAGCCGCCAAGCGGGATCGCCTTGATGCCGTATTCGGTCTCGCCACGACGCCGTGACCAGATCGTCGGCCCGAACCCGACCATGTATTGCGTCACCCGCAGACCGAACTTCTTCGCCGGCACGAGGTGACCGATCTCGTGCAGCGCGATGGACGCAGCCACGCCGAAGGCGAGGACGAGCACGCCCACGATGTATGCGACAACGGTCATTGAACGAACCTCAGTGCCTTCCAGCGGTCAAGCGATGGTCATGCGGCGACGGGGTCAGATGCCGAGCTCGGTGGCGGCCTGCCCCCGGGCCCACGCATCTGCGTTGAGCACTCCCTCAACGGTCGACGCGTCGAAATCACTCCCAGTATGCGCGTCCCCGTGCTCATCCACGACCCGCTTGACGGAGTCCACGATGTCGAGGAAGCCGATCCGACCCTCGTGGAACGCGTCAACGGCCACCTCGTTGGCGGCGTTGTAGACGGCGGGGAACGTCCCACCAGCCTCCCCCACCTGCCGTGCGAGGCGCACCGCCGGGAACGCGTCGTCGTCGAGCGGCGCGAAGTCCCACGACTGCGTCAGTGACCAGTCACACGGCTCGTCGATGTCGTCGAGCCGCTCCGGCCAGGACAGCCCGAGAGCAATGGGGACGAGCATGCGTGGCGGCCCGAGCTGCGCGATCGTCGATCCGTCCCGGAACTCGACCATCGAGTGGATCTGCTGCTGCGGGTGGACCACGACATCGATCCGGTCGAACGGGATGTCGAAGAGCAGGTGTGCCTCGATGACCTCGAGCCCCTTGTTGACGAGGGTGGCCGAGTTCGTCGTGATGACCCGTCCCATCGAGAAGTTCGGGTGGGCGAGTGCCTGCTCGGGCGTGACATCGGCAAGCTCGGCGCGTGAGCGCCCTCGGAACGGCCCACCACTCGCGGTCACGACGAGCCGCCGCACCTCCTCGGCGCGGCCACCACGCAGGGACTGGGCGATGGCGCTGTGCTCGCTGTCGACGGGCACGATCTGGTCGGGCTTGGCCGCCGCCTTCACCAGGTCGCCGCCGATGATGAGCGATTCCTTGTTGGCCAGGGCGAGCGTCGAACCAGCAGCCAGTGCGGCCAGCGTGGGGCGCAGACCGATCGAGCCCGTGATCCCGTTGAGGACGACGTCGGCACCGTTCCCGGCGGCCGTCACCGCTGCATCGTCCCCGACCACGATCTCGGGTGCGTATGCCGTCCGCCCCAGCCCCGCGGCATACGCACCAATCGCGGTGCGCACGTCGTCAGGCGAGCCGGAAGCGACGGCGACCAACGGCACCTCGAACTCAACGGCTTGGCGCGCGACGAGGTCGATGTTGCCTCCGGCGGAGAGCGCGGTGACGGTGAACCGGTCGCGGTTGCGGCCGATGACATCGAGGGCCTGCGTGCCGATCGAGCCGGTCGAACCGATGAGCGAGACAGAGCGCACGGTCACGCGTCGACCGCCTTGTCCGACGGCTCGATCTCTCGCGAGGCCTCGATGGCGGCGCGGCGAGCGAGTCGGTGCTCGCGACGGATCTCGGCCTCGCGGAAGCGCCGCTTCTCCTCGGGCGTCTCAAGATCGAGCGGTGGGACGTGCTTGGGCTTGCCGTCCTCACCGATGGCCACGAAGACGAGGTACGCGCTCGCCACGTGCACGCGCTCGGTGATCTCGTCCCAACGGTCGACCTCGACGCGAACTCCGACCTCCATGGAGGAGCGGCCCGCCCAGTTGAGTTGGGCGCTCGTGTGCACGATGTCGCCGACACGCACGGGCGTCAGGAAGGTCATCTCGTCGAGCGCTGCCGTCACGGCCGGCCCTCCCGCGTAGCGATTGGCGACCACCCCGGCCGTGTCGTCGACGGCCTTCATGAGGTTGCCACCGTGAATGTTGCCCAACAGGTTGGCCTCGGTCGCATTCATGATCCGCGACATCTGGACGTGGGTCTTGCTCGGTGTCGTCACGGAGCCATCCTGCCAGCGCCGTTCAGCCCGTCGCGGGGGCCTGCCAGCGGGGGTCGCGCCCGGTGCGGGCGAGCACGCGCTCGAAGTCGGTGGCCCAGCCAACGTCGACCGCCGGGCCGAACATCCCCGGGGTGCCACTCGGGTCGAACCCCTCGACGTAGTCCGCGAGCACCCGCACCGTGTCCTCGTCGGGCTCGAAGTCCTGGCCCGTCGCACGGGCGAGGTCCCAGCCGTGGAGGGTGATCTCACTCAGCGCCACGACGCCCATGACCTCAGCGGGTGCGTCGAAGCCCCCGGCGCGAGTCATGCCGCTCCAGGCCTCCGGGTCGTGCCACGCTCCGGCGAGCCGCTCGGACCGGGCCGGGATCTCCTCGCGCCACGCAGCAACCGGCTCGGGCCAACCGTCCTGGTCGGGATTGGTGTCGGTGAGCGGTCCGAGTTCCTTGTCGGCGCTGGCCCGGAACGACGCCGTCAGGCCGTGGACATGGGCCAGCAGTTGCGACACGCTGCGCCCTTCACAGGGGGTCGGGAGGTCGAGCTGGGTGTCATCGACGCCGCGAACGACGTCGCTCAGCTTCTGGGCTGCGGGAGTCAGGTCGGGTGGGTTCACCATGCCCCTCACCGTCCCACAGCCCACCGACATCTGCCCGCCGATGGGCCGCCTCAGCGGGCGATGATCGTGACGTGGACGCTGGGGTGGTCCTCGTCGAGCTCGGCCAGCACGGACTCGATGCCCGTGGCTGCCCGTGGGTCGGTGCGGCGCAGCTCCGCCGCGCCGTCCCAGACGATCTCCCAGTCCCCCTCGCTGTCGCGTGCCAACGTGTCGAGGCAGTCGGCGAGCGCATCGAGGTTCATCCCGAACCATTCGGGGAAGTTCAGCGCCTCCGAGAACGCCTCGAGCGTCGCCGCCTTGGTCGGCGCGCCGTGCACGACCTGCACCTGGCGCCCCTCCTCGACCGCGTCCGCGATGAGGCCCTCGAGATCGACCTTGTCGCCGAGTACGCGCATCACTGCCCCTCCTGGATCTGCCGGAAGCTGTCGTAGTGGTCGTCGGTCCAGTACTTGTCGCCGTCGCGTCCAGTCACGATCCGCCGCGCCCCGCGATCGTCGGATCCCGGTGTCTCGACCGTGTACTCACGGTAGTAGCCGCGCTTCTGCTGCGGCAGGATCCCCTCACGGTTCTGGAAGGTCCGGTCATCCTGGTCATAGGGATAGGGCCCTCCCGCGCGGATCAGCTCAAGCGTCGCGTGCGCCTCGCGGGGAAGTCGGGACTCCGCGATCGTCTCCAGTCCCGAGTCGGGCGTGTTCGCAGTGGACGGGTATGCCGTCCCGCCCGGTCCCGCTGTCGCCGTCGCCCTCGTGCCGGGGTCGATGGCCGACCCCGACGAGTCCCGGTTGGCGACCCACCACAGACCCACGACCAGGGCGATGATCAGCAGCGGGGCGAGCCACGTGAGGGTCGAGCCGCGGCCGGTCACAGGTGAGTTCACGCTCGCCATTGTGCCCGGTGCCGATGGCCGAGAGGCGGCCGCGCGGGAGCGAGCGGGTCAGTCCTCAGTCGGCGGGTTGATGAACCCGTGCATGGCACGGAGCTGATCGAGCGGGGCGAAGAAGCCGAGGGTGCCCTGGTCAACCACCAGGCGCTCCACGCCCTGGTGGGCCAACTGGTCACACATGTCGAGGAAGTGCTCGCGGGGAACGGACAGCACCTGATTGGCGTCCTCCTCGGTCTTGCCGTTCGCCAGACCGCAGGCTCGGGCCCGACCGGCCGTGGTGAAGGCGAGCAGAGAGGGCACACCGTCCACGATGCCGACGACCGGACCGCCGTCGGGAAGCCCGCCGCTCGCCATGAAGTACCACTCGTCGAGAGCGAACATCGCGCGCCACAGGTCACTTTGCGCGCTGACGTCGCCTGCCGCCCGGGCCCGGTTCGAGAGCTCGTCGATGGTCGGTGCGTCGTCAGTGCTCATGCCTGAAGCCTAGGGACAAAGCGCGGTCAGGGGTTGAGGGAGACGTAGGTCGTCTCGAGGTACTCATGGATGCCCTCGAACCCACCCTCGCGCCCGAAGCCCGAGTGCTTGACCCCGCCGAAGGGCGCGGCCGCATTCGAGACGATTCCGGTGTTGATGCCGACCATCCCGAACTCGAGGGCCTCGCTGATCCTGAGCACCCGGCCGTGGTCACGCGTGTAGGCGTAGGCGACGAGCCCGTACTCCGTGGAGTTGGCCATGCGCAGAGCCTCCGCCTCGTCGGCGAAGGTGGTCACCGGTGCCACCGGTCCGAAGATCTCCTCGCCGAGGAGGCGCGCCTCCGTCGGCACGTCGACGAGGACGGTCGGCTCGTAGAAATGCCCGCGCCCGGCGACCTTGGACCCGCCCGTGAGCACGCGCGCCCCGCGCTCGACCGCGTCGGTGACCAACTCGTGCACACCCTCGCGCGCCTTCTCCGTGATGAGCGGCCCGACCTCGACGCCCGCCTTCGTGCCCTTGCCGACCGCGAGCGCACCCATGCGCTTCGCCAGCCGCTCGGCGAACTCGTCGGCGACGTCCTCGTGCACCAGGAACCGGTTGGCCGACGTGCAGGCCTCCCCGATGTTGCGCATCTTGGCGAGCATGGCACCCTCGACTGCCGAGTCGAGGTCCGCGTCCTCGAACACGAGGAACGGCGCGTTCCCACCAAGCTCCATCGACACCCGAAGCAACTGCTCCGCAGACTGCTCCACCAACAACCGCCCGACCGCCGTCGACCCGGTGAACGTGAGCTTGCGCAGCCGCGGGTCACGGATGATCGGCTCGGACACCACCGCGGTGTCGGTCGTCGTGACGACATTGAGCACTCCGTCCGGCAGCCCTGCTTCGGCAAGCAACGCCGCGAGCGCGAGCATCGTCAGGGGCGTCTCACTCGCGGGCTTGGCGACCATGGTGCAGCCGGCCGCCACTGCCGGTCCGATCTTGCGCGTCCCCATTGCCAGCGGGAAGTTCCACGGCGTGATCATGAAGGTGGGACCCACTGGCTTCTGCATCGTGAGCAGACGTGATCCTCCCGCGGGATTCACGGCATACCGTCCGTGAATCCGCACGGCCTCCTCGCTGAACCAGCGGAAGAACTCCGCACCATAGGCGACCTCACCGCGTGCCTCGGCCAGCGGCTTGCCCATCTCGAGAGTCATGAGCATCGCGAACTCGTCGGCACGCTCCGTGAGCAACTCGAATGCCCGCCGCAGGACCTCCCCCCGCTCCCGGGGCGGCGCCGCAGCCCAATCCGCCTGCGCCGCAACAGCCGCATCGAGTGCCGCCCCACCGTCTGCGACCGTGCCGTTGGCCACCTCCGCGAGCACTGACCCGGTCGCAGGGTCATGCACGGCGAAGGTCTGGGCACTCAGCGAGTCCTGCCACTTCCCCCCGATGAACAACTGGGTGGGCACGGACGACAGGACGGACTTCTGCGTGACAGCGGCCATGAACCGACTCTAGCCACGCTCGGCCCCCGAAAAACGGTGGCAGTGACGCCTCCCAAGTTGTCAGGGTGGGCGCCATGACGAGCAGCGACCTGTGGGATGCCGAGGCAGCCGAACGCTACGACGATTCATCCGCCTGGATGTTCACACCGGAGGTGCTCGACCCCACCGTCGACTTCCTCGCCGACCTCGCGGGTGACGGCCCGGCCCTCGAGCTGGCCATCGGCACGGGTCGCGTCGCGATCCCCCTGGCCCAGCGCGGCGTCCCTGTCACCGGCATCGAACTGTCCCAGCCGATGATCGACCAGCTGCACGGCAAGCAGCCCGACCTCCCGGTCGTCGTCGGCGACATGGCGACGACCACCGTCGACGGCGAGTTCGCCCTCGTCTATCTCGTCTTCAACACGATCGGGAACCTGCGCACGCAGGCCGAGCAGGTCGAGTGCTTCCGCAACGCCGCGCGGCACCTCGCTCCAGGTGGGCGATTCGTCATCGAGCTGTGGATCCCGGGTATCAGACGGTTCCCACCGGGTCAGAGTGCCGTTCCCTTCCACGTGGGCGAGCACCATGTCGGGTTCGACACCTATGACATGTCGACCCAGCAGGGCACCTCGCATCACTACCGGCGCCACGACGACGGCACTGCGACATATGCCGCGAGCAACTTCCGCTACATCTGGCCGGCCGAGTGCGATCTCATGGCACAGCTCGCTGGCCTGGAGTTCGAGCGGCGCATCGCGGACTGGCACGGCACCCCCTTCACGTCCGACAGCGAGAGCCACGTCTCGGTCTGGCGCAAGCCCGCTTAGCTGCCCTGCCCCGAGAAGACCCGTCGCTGCAGCGCCTGCCATGACCCGTCGCGGTAGTAGCGATCGGTCCATCGGTCATCCTCGGCGAGATGACTCGGGTCTTCTCGCACGCCGCTCACCATCGAGGTGCGCTCGGCCCACGAGCGGAAGACGAAATGCATGAACAGGCGGTGGTACTCCGTGAGATAGATGTCGGCGACGCGACGGATCGCCCGCCGCGACGACGCCGGGCCGCGACCGCCTCCGCGCAGCACGAGGGTGTTCTCCTCGTTGTCCACCGTCGACGCCTTGCTGTAGTTCGCGGACCCGGTGACGACGACGGGATCCGGCCCGAGTGGGTCGACGAGAATGATCTTGGTGTGCACGTACTTCACGTGCGTGTTGAACCCGGTCAGTGACTCCTCCGCCCACTGCGCAAGGCCGCCGCCGGTGATGTGCGCTCCGGTCGAGATGCGGACGTTCGGGTCGGTGCGGGGCACGGCCTTGTCACGGGGCGGCCACTTGTCGAGGAGGACGGTGCGGACCGTCGTCGGCTTGGTGACGCCCAGGGTGTCGCGGAAGACCTCGTTGAGACCGAAGGCACCGGTGATGTGGGTGCTCACATCGCCCTCGTCGAAGACATCGGCGAACCATTGCAGGACGGTCGATTTCGTATGCCGTGGCGCGAGCACGACTCCCATCCCCCGTTTCGGTGGGGCCACCTCCACGACCGGGTTGTCCGTCTCGTGCGCACTGCGAAGGTCGGCCGTGGACTCGTTGGCCCGCAACAACTCCCACTCGTCGAGGAACTGCTGGGCCACGATCGGATCGCGCACCACGTGACCGACGTTGGAGTGTCCGAAGATCGCGCCGCGGGTGAGGTTGGTCGATCCGGTCCACACCGCGACGGGCCTGCCACCGTCGAGCAGGACGAGGAACTTGTGGTGGTGCAACGACGACTTGTTCGCAGCGTCGCGCCACTGGATCACGCCGCCCGTCGAGAGTCCGTGTTTGGCCGCCGCGGCCCGGGCCTGGGTGGACGTCGTGTCGGCCTTCCCCTCACCGTCGCGGTCCCGACCATGGACGACCAGGGCGAGGTCGGCACCGCGATCGCGCGCTGCTGCCATCGCTGCAAGCCCTGTCTCCCAAGTGAACTCGTAGAAGGCGCCCCGCAGGGCGAACCCAGGTCCGCTCGCCTGCTCGCAGAAGGCGACGAACGCCTCCCCCAGCCCGCGCGAGAGCCACACCATCGCAGGTGACTGTTCATGCTCGGCCGTGGCTCGCGCGGGGAGCCAGCCCGAGTAGCGCTTCGCGAACGCCTGCGATCCGGCCACACCGCGGTTGAACCACACCCCGTGCACGCCGTCGTCCTCGACCTCGGTGCGCACACGAACGCTTGCGGTGGCGAGCTCCACGAGAGCCGAAGGCGAGCCGCCAAGTGCCACGACGGCATACGAGTAGGTGTGTCCCGGCTTCGCCGTGTAGTCGCCCCACTGGAAGCCCTGGATCGGGTGGTCGCGCGTCGACCAGTCACTGCCCGGAGGAGGGTCGGCGACGACGGATCCGAACGTCTTCATGCCGCGCAGCCACACGGTCTCCCCCGACCTTCGGCGAGTCGAACCGGGTCCGTGGTCGGTCCGGCGCACAGCGATCCCCAGGCATCCGGAAGGATCCTCCAGATCCCACCCCAGGAGGACCGTGTGCGTTCCGGCGATCGCGTGGAGAGTGAGTGCCCCCGACGCGGCATGCGCGCGCATGGCATCCACGCTAGGGCCAACCGGCAGGATGTGCACCATGAATGAGATCGAGACCCTGCGCGACCTCGGTGATGCCTTGGCCAGCGGCGCCCCGCTCCGGGGCCTGCGGCTCCAGGACCTCGACCTCACGCGTCACGAGGATCGCCTCCTCGCCCGCACTGATCTCGAAGGCCTCGTCGTCCTCGGTGGCCGTCTCTCGACCGAACTGGACCAGCACCTCCGCCTGCACGGTGCGCTCGTCTTCCCCACCGACCCGCACGCGCCGGTGAATGCCTACCGCGCGAGCCTCTATCAACCCCATGAGCTCTATGCCGGACTGGCGCGCTACGGCTACGACAACACTCCCGACGCGCGCGCGTACACGTGGTCGCGCGAGGCAGACCTCCACCACGACGTCTTCGTCACGTTGCTGCGCGCCATCCACGACGACTCGATCAGTGACGCGCTCACCGAGTTCGTGGGCGGCGTTCCGGTTGTCGGTGTCATGGGCGGCCACGCGCTCACGCGCGACAGCGACGCGTATGCCGGCGCGTCCCGTCTCGGACACCGGCTCGCCTCCGCTGGGCTCGTGGTCGCAACCGGCGGCGGGCCCGGTGCGATGGAGGCGGCGAACCTCGGGGCACTCTGCCCTACGGAAGAGGCGGTGACGGAGGCACTCGGACGACTGGCCGGCATACCGTCATTCCGCCCCTCGATCGCGGAGTGGGCGCGGGTCGCGCTCGATGTCCACGATGACATCCTGCGAATCCCTGTGCAGGACAACCGTGTTCGGTCTATTGGCATCCCGACGTGGTTCTATGGGCATGAGCCGCCCAACGTCTTCTGCAATGGGATCGCGAAGTACTTCAGCAACGCGATCCGCGAGGACGGGCTGCTCGCGCGGTCGACCGCCGGCCTCATCGTCCTCCATGGCGCGGCCGGGACCGTGCAGGAGATCTTCCAGTCGATCACGCCGCTCTACTACGCCGACGCGGAGCGTGTCCTGCCTCCGCTCGTGCTCGTCGGTCGGGAGCACTGGTCTCGCGAAGTGCCGGTGTGGCACGCCATCGAGGCGCTGGGTCGCGAGCGCGGGATGGGCGAGGTCGTCCACCTCGTCGACACCGTGGAGGAGGCCGCCGAACTCGTTCTCAGTTCCCGCTCATGAATGGCCCTCGGGCCTGAGAGGACCGGTCACAGTCCGCGCATCATCAGCGCCGCCTGGGTCCGATCCCGCACCTGGAGTTTCGTGAGCAGGCGAGAGACGTGGTTCTGCACCGTCTTGAGCCCGAGGTCGAGTTCGCGTGCGATTTCGGCGTTCGTCAGGCCGCTGGCCACGAGTGCGAGGATCTCGGACTCACGAGCGGTGAGATCGACCGGCAGACGTGTCCGGTCCGGTAGGGCACCACGCCCCAGGACGGTGCCGCCTGCGGCGATCGTGCGGATCGCGGCGAGCACTTCGTCCTGCCCGGCCTCCTTGAGCAGGTAGCCGCTCGCACCCACCCGGAGTGCGGCCGCGACACTGCCCTGGTCCGCCTGCATGGTCAGGACGAGAACACGCGTCCCGAGATCGGCAGCCACGATGCGCCGTGTCGCCTCGAGGCCCGGCAGCCCGGGCAGGTTGAGGTCCATGAGGACGACCGCCGGGTGGAGCACGGTCGCGAGTCGGACCGCCTCCTCGCCGTCGCCTGCGGTGCCGACGACCTCGATGTCCTCGATGGTCGCCAGCATGCCCGCAAGGCCGTCGCGGAAGATGGGGTGGTCGTCGACCACCAGCACTCTGGTCATGCCGTCACCCCAGCACGCACCGGGAGGCGCAGGGTCACGGAGGTGCCTCGCAACAGGGCACGCACCTCGACGCGGCCGCCGATCTCGCCGGCGCGCTCGCGCATGCTCATCAGACCCACGCCGGCGCTGTGCGCGCCCTCCGTGTCGTCACGGACGTGGTCAGCGGGTCCACGCCCGTCGTCGCGGACCTCAAGGGCGAGGAGACCGTCCGTCAGGTTGGCCGCGACCCGACATGAGGTCGCCCCCGAGTGCCGCACGACGTTGGTCAGGGCTTCTTGGGCGACCCGATAGGCGACGACCTCGACAACTGCCGGAAGCGAGGGCCTCGCCGTGGGCAGTGCCAGCTCGAGGTCCAGGCCGGCGCCACCGGCGAGCTCATGACCGAGCTGCGCCACAGCCCCGAACAGGCCCAAGTCGTCCAGGGCTGGAGGGCGCAGTCCATCGACGATGCGACGCACCTCGACGACGGTCCCGCGCAGCCCTGAGCGGAGGTGCTCGAGTCGGTCATCGACCGCCTGACCGTCCCGGACGAGGTTGGCGACGGCGTCGACCTCGAAACCGAGCCCGGCCAGTGCCGGTCCGAGACCGTCGTGCAGGTCACGCCGGAGCCGTCGGCGCTCATGCTCCCTGGCCGTGACGAGACGCTCCTGCGCAGCGCGGAGCGCGTCCACCAGTCCGGCCGAGTGCACCACACCGCCCAGTTGGCGAGCGACGTCCTCGAGCAGCCGCCGGTCACCCACGCGCAGCTCGCGCCCGCTCCAGTGCAGTTCCCCGACGCGAAGCCCGTATGCCGTGAGCTCCAGTCGTCCCTGTCGCCCACCCGCACGGCCGGAGGACGCCAGCGAGTGCCCACCCACGTCCGTGATCTCGGCGTGGTCCAGCCCGAGGCCGGTGACGAGCTCGTCCGTCAGCGAGGTGAGGAGCGCACGGCCATCGGCCGCGTCGGCCAGTCGGCGACCGGTGTCGGCGAGCACCTCGGCGGGAGCAGCCCAGCGGCCGTAGGTGAGTCGGTTCGCGCCGCGCTGCAACGACTCTCGCAACGGAGAGAAGGCCATGGCGACGACACCTGCGGCCACCCAGGGAAGCCAGGCAGCACCGCGGTCGCTCAACATGGCCCCGACACCACCGACGACCAGGGCATAGATCCCGGCCAGCACGACGGTGAGCCCCGCGTAGGTGAGTGACCGGTTCGCCGCGAGGTGGACGTCGTACAGCCGCCGCTGGAGCAGTGCCACGCCGACCGCGAGCGGGACCGGCACCGTGACCACGGCGAACATCCACGGGTCCACCCACGGCGTGGCCATGAGGGGAAGCAGGACCAGGGGTGGCGCGATCGCCAGGGCGAAGATGAGGAGCTGCTGACGCTCGAGTGCATCCCCGCGCCGCCAGCGACGGACGAGTCCGACGACGGCGAGAACGAGACTGGCGAAGGCGACCGCCAGAGCGCCCACGGCCATGAGGTCGGCCGCCAGACGCCAGCCCGCCGGCAGGCCGATGGGGTTGTCGACACCGGACAGTCGGGTCTCGAGCGGTTCGGGTGCGAGGAGAGTCCCGGCGAGGAACAGGCCGATACCCGCAGCGGCGAGGCGGACGGCATACCGAGGCGGTTTGCCATCGGGGAAGAACAACGGGAGGCCGACAACCAGGAGCAGCCACCCGAGGCCCCGAGCGGCCGTCCCGACAACACCGCCCAGCGCGGCGCCCGAACCCTCGGGGCCACCGTCGGCGATGGCGAGCGCGATCAGTGCCTCACCGACGCCCCAGGCGGCAGCACCCACGAGCATGAGGCGGCCGACGGCGTGGCCCGAACGCGCCAACTCGATGGCCGTGCCGACGACGGCGTAGGTGGCGATCACGAGGGCAATCGCCGCATGGTCCAGCCCGCCGCGGCTCGCTGCCGCGACGACCGGCGGCGTCAGCGCGCCCGCGACGGCGAGGGCGGCGACCGCGAGTGTCAGGACCGCCCTCACCGTTCGCATGGCTCACCTCGGCTCAAGAGTGCCCGAGCAGAGCGGCTTCTGCCCCGGATCCGGTGGAATTGACGGTTTCGGCCGAGGGGGCCGGCTCGGACGTGGCTGCCCCGATGCGACCGCGCAGCAACTGGACGGCGACACCGACGAACCACACGATCCACACGAACGAGCCGATGTCCTGCCACTGCACGACGGTCAACGGCGGCGAGGCGACGAGTGCGACCGTTGTGACGAGCCCGAATCCGCCCACCCACTTCACGTTCGTGCGATCCGCGATGGCTGCGAGCGCGATTCCCGCTGTCGACCCGGCAAGCAGGAACATGCTCAGGAAGTGGGCGAAAAGGCGAATGTTGTTCAGCGCGAAGGCCGTGTCGGCGTCGAGGCCGTTCTGGGCGCCGTACATCGCCGCGGCGCCGGCCGGGAAGCCCACGGCGAACACGACGGCGACGTAGGCGATGCCACACAGCAGACCACTGCGCGACGCCCACCGGCCCTCCTCGGACCGGCGTCCGAGGAGCCGAGCGAGGAGCACCAGCACGGGGACGAGGAGGACGAATCCGAATGCTTCGAGCAGACCGCCGCTGAACGTGCGGGCGAGGTCCCCCTGGACGTACTGGTCCTCGATGCCCTGCGCGCCATCGGCGAACAACGGGCCTTGCTGGAGTGAGATCCCGGCGAAGATCAGTGCGACGTGCGCGAGGGCGAGCGCGCCGGCGATCCGCCCGAGCCGGAGTGGGATGTGCGACATGAGTGGACTCCTCGTGAAGGTGCTCGGCCAAGGGCGGCCGCGCTGTCCTCCGAGGGTCCAGCCGAGGGTGGGCGTGCCGGAACGGACGCCCTCCCGGTTCAGCCGGGAAGTTCTCCCGGTCGCCCGATCAGCCCCGCGTGAGGAACAGGATGCCCAAACACATCTCGTCGGTCGTGCCCTCACCCCACGCCACGTAGCGTTCCTTGGTGCCCTCGTAGGCAGGCAGCACGTCACGCATCGATTGGTCGTGGGTGCAGGTGACGGTGACCTTGTCGCCCTTCTTGACCGACACCGGCTTCTTGGGGGCAATCGCACCCTGGTCGTCGAAGTTCCAGATGGGGATGTCGAGCACGCGCTCGGCCTGGGGGGTGCCCTTGTTGACGTCGATCGTGATCGACTTGCCGAGCAGGTGCATGTGCCCGGACATGGCACGGATCTCCCCGGCCTCGGTGATCGGGCGCGTGCACGACTGCGTCGGTCCGGGCTTGAGTTCGCCACACAGGAGATGCAGCAGGTCCGCGGTCGCCACCTGCTCACCGAAGCGCTCGCGAATGTCCGCGACGGCGGGTGTGCGCGCACACAACTCGCCGGGCGTGCCCTTGCGACAGGGCAGTTCGACCGGGGCGGGCAGCAGCATCGTCTCCAGGGGCTTCTTCTGGCCAGCACTCGCAGGGGTCAGCCGCAGACGAGCCTTGCTCTGGTCGGCGCCACCGCCAGCGAGCAGGTTGTAGTGCATCTGGATCACCAGTCGTGAACCCTTGGCGAGGGGAATGCCGATGTCCTCCGCCATGACCCGCTCCCCGCCGCCGGGAGCCCAGGCACCGACCCACTCGGCATTGTTGAGCTGAGCGCCGGGACCGGCGTTGATGCCCGTCCCGCCGAAGCACGTCCACCCCTGCTCGTCGTCCTTGGCGTCCATCGCCTCGGCCGCCGCGACGTTCTCCGGGTCGACCTTGTAGAGGATGACGTGATGGACCGCCGCTGGATTGTCCGGGGCGACCTTGACGCCGCTGACGATCATGTCCTCGGCGAACTCGGGGTCGGCGAGGAAGCACCGGTAGTCGTCGGTCCCGGTGCCGAACGGCGCCTTGGGCGTGTACTTCGCCGCCAGCCCGATCTCCTGGAACCGCTCCCCCGAGCGAAGAGCCACGTCCGGTGGTTCGGGCTTCACCTTGGCCTGTGCCACGGACGGCGAGGTCGCGTGGCTGCTCTTGTGCGAGCCCTCACCTCGCAGGTTGTCGGGCAGGGCACTGCCACAGGCAGTCAGGGTGAGGGCGGCGACGATGCCGACCGCGACGGTGCGGAGATGCATTACCGCAGAGTAGTCCCCGTTCCTGCACCTGCTGGGGTGAAGCGCATCAACCGGCACCGCGCTGCCTCACACTCGTCGCGTCAGAGCTGTCTCGTGGTGAACAGGGTCACCCCGTGGACCGGATCCACGTCCCTGCGATCGATTTCGGCGAAGCCGAGCTTGGCGAGCACCTGGCGAGAAGCAGAGTTCCAGTCCCACACCGTGGCCCACAGGCGTTCGTACCCGCACGACCGTGCCCAGTCCAGGACCGCCCACGAAGCCTCCGTCGCGTATCCCAGCCGCCAGTGCTGGCGGAGTAGCTCGAACGCCAGCTCCGGTTCACCTTCCGCACCTCGCCCCGTGTCGACCAGCCCGCAATAGCCGATGACGTCGCGATCGGACTTCCTCTCGACCGCGAGCAGACCAGTGGACCACACCTGGTCATGACGGATCGAAGCCTCGAGTTCCGTGACCGTCGGACGTCCGTCTGCGTCGATGTGACGGTGCGGAGGCACTCGTGGGTCACGTTCGACCACAGCTCACGCATGACAGCGGCCTCGGCCACCCGCCACGGCCGGAGCAGCAGGCGATCTGTCTCGAGGACGAGTTCGCGATCCAGCGGCGCTGCACGGGTCATGCCACGACTGTTTCACGCGCGAAAGCAGAGCGCACTCAAGGTCGTGGGCTGAGTCGCCGCAGGCGAGCGGACGGCATACGAAGAACTTTCGGTATGCCGTCCGCTCACCTGGCGCTCAAGCGGTCGCGGCCGCCAATTGGCCGCACGCACCGTCGATGTCGGAGCCCCGGGTGTCGCGCACCGTCGTGGGGATGCCATGGGCACGGAGCCGCTCGACGAACTGCTGCTCGACACCGCGCCGGGAGGCCGTCCACTTCGATCCCGGCGTCGGGTTGAGCGGGATCGGGTTGACGTGGACCCAGCCCTTGCCACGGGCGACGAGCTTCTCGCCGAGGAGGTCGGCGCGCCAGGCGTGATCGTTGATGTCCTTGATGAGGGCGTACTCGATGCTGACCCTGCGACCGGTCGCCTCGTAGTAGCGATAGGCGGCGTCGAGGGCCTCGTCGACCTTCCAGCGCGTGTTGATCGGGACGAGCTCGTCGCGGAGTTCGTCGTCGGGTGCGTGGAGCGAGAGTGCGAGCGTCACCGGAATGCCCTCGGCGGTGAGCTTGTCGATGCCGGGCACGAGTCCGACCGTCGACATCGTGATGCCGCGTGCGCTCATTCCGAGGCCGTCGGGTGCCGGGTCGGTGAGGCGACGGATCGCGCCGATCGCCGCCTTGTAGTTGGCCAGGGCCTCGCCCATGCCCATGAAGACGACGTTGGAGACGCGCTGCGGTCCGAGAGCCGACGCGGCGGCATCGTCCTCGGCCTCGTCGCCCAGCCCCGCCTCAGCTGGATGGGTGGCGCCGATCGCCGGCAGGGCGCCGTGGCGCAGCTTGCGGTTGGCGTCGACGACCTGTTCGACGATCTCGGCGGCCGACATGTTGCGTGTCAGGCCCTCCTGACCGGTCGCGCAGAAGGGGCAGTTCATCCCGCAGCCGGCCTGGCTCGAGATGCAGATCGTCACCCGCTTGGGATAGCGCATGAGCACCGACTCGACGAGCGCGCCATCGTGCAGGCGCCACACCGACTTGAGGGTCGCTCCGCGATCGGCCTCCAGCGTGCGGACCGGTGTCAGCAGCGGCGGCAGGAGGTCGGCGACGAGCTGGTCGCGCACCGCCTTGGGCAGGTCGGTCATCTCCTCGGGCGACTCGACGAGCCGCTCGAAGTAGTGCGTCGACAGCTGCTTGGCGCGGAACCCCTTGTGGCCGAGCTCCTCGACCGCGGCCTTGCGCTCGGCTGGCGTGAGGTCGGCGAGGTGGCGTGGCGGCTTGCCCCGGCGAGGTGCCTGGAAGGTCAACTGTCCGGGCTCGGGGCGACCGACGCGAGGTTCTGGGAGAGAGGTCATCGCGGCCAGTCTGTCAGCCCCGCGCCCCAGCACCAACCGTGCGAGATCACGGCTCTGCTCAGGGCGCAGCCCAGAGCAGAAGTGCCCACACCACGGGAAGGCACACGACGAGCGAGTCGAGGCGGTCCATGAGCCCGCCATGTCCGGGGAGCAGCGAGCCCATGTCCTTGACACCGAGGTCGCGCTTGATGCTCGACTCGATGAGGTCGCCGATCGTGGCGGCCGCTGCGACGACGACACCGATCACGGCGCCCTTCCACCACACACCGTCCAGCAGCATCGCCAGACCCACGGCACCCACCACGGCACAGGTGAAGACCGATCCGCCAAAGCCCTCCCAGGACTTCTTGGGCGACAGCGACGGCGCCATGGGGTGCTTGCCGAGGAAGACACCGAAGGCATAGCCACCGATGTCCGAGGCGGCCGTGACGAGGACGAAGTAGATGATGCGGAGGTGGCCGTCGTCGGGGATCAGGAGCAGCGCGGCGAACCCGCCGAGGAACGCGGGGTAGAGCGCGACGAACAGTGCGCCGGAAATGTCCCGGACGGCGCCCTCGAGCCCGTCGGCGACCCGCCAGATGGTGATGCCGATGGCGGTGAGGCCAAACGTCAGGACCAGCGCCTCCGGTCCGCGGAAGTAGGCGGCCAGGACCATCGAGATCGTCCCGATGACCACGGGGACGATGGGGACATCGATGCCGGCCCGCCGGACGGCGCGCCGCATCTCCCACGCACCGATCCACAGGGCGCCAATGAGGACGACGAGGAAGGCCTCACGGCGGAAGGCCAGCGAGGCGATCACGAGGCCGGCAAGCGCGACGCCCACACCGATCGCAGCCGGGAGGTTGCGCCCCGCCTTGCCCGGCGACTTCTTCGACGCTGACCGCGTGGCACGCGTCGCTGCTGAATCACCCTCGGTGGTGGATGGGTCGGTCATCGTGGAGCCGTCAGTTCGAGGTCAGACCTCGAGCAGTTCGGACTCCTTGCTCTTGAGCACCTCGTCAATGGTCTCGACGTACTTCTTCGTCGTGGACTCGAGGTCCTTCTCGGCCCGCGAACCCTCGTCCTCGCCGACCTCGCCATCCTTGACGAGCTTCTCGATGGCTTCCTTGGCCGAGCGGCGGATGTTGCGGATCGAGACCTTGGCGTCCTCACCCTGGGAGCGCGCCATCTTGATGTACTCCTTGCGGCGCTCCTCCGTGAGCTGCGGCAGGACGCAGCGAATGATGTTGCCATCGTTGGAGGGGTTGATGCCGAGGTCGGCGTCGCGCAAAGCCTTCTCGATGTTGTTCATCGCGCCCTTGTCGAACGGCGTGATGAGGATCGTGCGGGCCTCTGGCGTCTGGAACGACGCGAGCTGCTGCAGCGGGGTCGGCGCACCGTAGTAGTCGACGACGACCTTGTTGAACATGCCGGGGTGGGCTCGACCGGTGCGAATGCCGGCGAGGTTGTCCTTCGCGACCTCGACGGCCTTCTCCATCTTTTCCTCGGCCTCGAGCAAGGTCTCGTCGATCATGTGGTCACGCCTCTTTCCTCGGTATGCCGGCCGCTCCAGTCGTGCGGCACGGGCTAAGTCTGTCAAACAATCGCCTTGCGGCGCGTCACGCGGGCTGGGGCTGTGCTCAGGGGGTGACGAGGGTGCCGATGGGCTCGCCCTGGATGGCGCGGGTGATGTTGCCCTCGCCCTCCATCCCGAACACCCGCATCGGAAGGCCGTTCTCCATGCAGAGGCTGAACGCGGCCGCGTCCACGACCTTGAGGCCCTGCTGCAGCGCCTGGGCGTAGGTCACCGTGTCGAGCTTGCGCGCGTTCGGGTTGGAGCGCGGGTCGGAGTCGTAGACCCCGTCGACGCCGCTCTTGGACATGAGCACCATGTCGCAGTGGCACTCGAGAGCACGCTGGGCGCTCACGGTGTCGGTGGAGAAGTACGGCATACCGGCTCCCGCACCGAAGATCACGGCGCGCCCCTTCTCGAGGTGGCGGATCGCGCGACGCGGGATGTAGGGCTCGGCCACCTGCCCCATGGCGATGGCGGTCTGCACGCGGGTGTCGATGCCTTCCTTCTCGAGGAAGTCCTGCAGCGCAAGGCAGTTCATGACGGTGCCGAGCATCCCGATGTAGTCGGCACGCGCGCGGTCCATGCCCTTCTGCTGGAGCTCAGCGCCGCGGAAGAAGTTGCCGCCACCGACGACGATCGCCACCTGCGCACCGCTCCGGATGGCCTCGGCGATCTGCCCGGCGATGCCACGCACGACGTCGGGGTCCACCCCGACGTTGCCGCCACCAAAAACCTCTCCACTGAGCTTCAGAAGAACCCGTCGCGGCCGCGCCCCCGTGGTGGTGGGAGCGGGCTGGGTCTGGACGTCAGTGGTCACCGTGCCTCCTCGGCTGTGTCTGCTGGCGGTGCATCGAATCCTCGCACACGGCGACTGGGACCGTCGCCTCCGGGTTGGCACACTGTGAGCGTGAGCCAGACCCCGGAAGTCCGCGACAGCCACCCAGCCCCCGTCACCGTCGCCATCACGCGCCGGGTGCGGCCCGAGGACGAACTCCTCATGCGCGCGTGGGCCGACGCCGGAACCCAGATGGCGAGCCATTTCCCGGGGTTCCTGGGCTCCGGGTGGGTGCGTCCGTCCCGGCAGTCGACGGACTGGCACATGCTCTATCGGTTCGACTCGCGCGAGTCCCTCACGACGTGGCAGGAGTCCACCGAACGCAACCGGTGGCTCACGGCCGGCACCAACCTCGTCGAGGACACGAGGGTCGAGCACCGCACCGGCATCGAGGGTTGGTTCGACGAACCCACGGAGCACGCAGTCGATGACCTCGCGTCCACTCCGCCTCCCCCAGCCCCGCCGCGCTGGAAGCAGATGGTGGTCATCTGGCTTGCGTTCTTCCCCACCTCGGTGGCGCTGACCTATCTCTTCGCGCCGTTCACCGGCGGCTGGCCCGCGTGGGCGCGCGTCCTGCTGTCCACGATCGTCGCGACGCCACTCATGACCTACCTCCTGCTCCCCCGGATGACGAAGCTCTTCCACCCCTGGCTCGTCCGCGGGCTCCCCACCGACTGATTGCCCGTTCGGCCAGTGAGGAGCGCAGCGACGAACTGGCCGAACGGGCAATCAGTCGTCGAGGGTGAGCGGGCCACAAACGCAGGTATGCCGTCCGCTCGGGTGAGCGGACGGCATACCTGATGCTGTTTCCAGCGGGAGTCAGACCAGCAGGTCAGCCACCGACGCGGAAACGCGCGAAGGACTTCGCGGTGGCGCCGGCCTCCTCGAGGACCTTGGCGACGGTCTTCTTCGGCTCCTTGGCGAACGGCTGCTCGAGCAGGACGTTCTCCTTGAAGTAGCCGTTGACGCGACCCTCGACGATCTTGGGGAGCGCAGCCTCGGGCTTGCCCTCCTCCTTGGCCGTGGCCTCGGCGACGCGACGCTCGTTCTCGACCGTCTCGGCCGAGACCTCGTCACGCGTGAGGACCGTGGGGCTGAACGCGGCGATGTGCATCGCGACGTCGCGGGCCACCGACTCGTCGCCACCGTCGGTCGCCACGAGGACGCCGATCTGGGCGGGGAGGTCGGGGCTCGTCTTGTGCTGGTAGGCAGCCACGACCGGGGCCTCGACGCGAGCAACGCGCTTGACCTCGATCTTCTCGCCGATCGTCGCGTTGGACGCGTCGAGGAGCTCCTGAACCGTCTGGCCGTCGGCCAGCGTGCTCGCGAGGAGCTCGTCGGCGGAGGTGGCCTTGGTGTCCACGGCCTGCGTGAAGACCTGGTCGGCGAGGGCGATGAACTTCTCACCCTTGGCGACGAAGTCGGTCTCGCAGAGGACCTCGACGAGCGTGCCGACGCCACCCTCGGCCTTGGCGATGACCAGGCCGTTGGAGGTCGCGCGACCCTCACGCTTGGTCACGCCCTTGAGGCCCTTGACCCGCAGGATCTCGGTGGCCTTGGCGTGGTCGCCGTCGGCCTCGTCGAGAGCCTTCTTGACGTCGAGCATGCCGGCACCCGTGGACTCACGGAGCGCCTTGATGTCAGCGGCGGTGTAGTTCGCCATGTGTGTATGCGCTTCTTTCTCTTGAAAGACGGACGGAGAAGGTGAAGTGGCTCAGGCCTGCTCGGCCGGGGCCTCGACAGGAGCCTCGACAGCGGCCTCAGCCTCGACGGGAGCCTCGACGGGAGCCTCGGCCGGAGCCGCGTCCACAGCGTCGGCTGCTGCAGTCTCGCCGGCCTCCGGGGCCACGGCCTCGGCGGTCTCAGCAGCAGCCTCGGCGTCGCCACCCAGGAGCTCGCGCTCCCACTCGGCCAGCGGCTCCTCGCCAGCGCCCTCGGCGTCAGCAGCGGCGTTGCCACCGGAGCGGGAGATGAGGCCCTCGGCGACGGCGTCGGCGATGACCCGCGTCAGCAGCGTGACGGAGCGGATCGCGTCGTCGTTGCCGGGGATCTTGTAGTCGACCTCGTCGGGGTCGCAGTTGGTGTCGAGGATCGCGATGACGGGGAGCCCGAGCTTGCGCGCCTCGTCAACGGCGAGGTGCTCCTTCTTGGTGTCGACGATCCACACGGCGGACGGCACCTTGGACATGCCGCGGATGCCACCGAGGGTCTTGTCGAGCTTGTCGCGCTCACGCTTGAGGAGCAGGAGCTCCTTCTTGGTGCGGCCGGAGCCGGCAACGTCGTCGAAGTCGATCTCGTCGAGCTCGACGAGGCGGGTCAGACGCTTGGAGATCGTCTGGAAGTTGGTGAGCATGCCACCGAGCCAGCGGTGGTTCACGTAGGGCATGCCGACACGCGTCGCCTGCTCGGCGATGGGCTCCTGGGCCTGCTTCTTGGTACCGACGAAGAGGATCGAGCCACCGTGGGCAACGGTCTCGCGAACGAACTCGTACGCGTTGTTGATGTAGGTCACCGACTGCTGCAGGTCGATGATGTAGATCCCGTTGCGCTCGGTCATGATGAAGCGCTTCATCTTCGGGTTCCAGCGACGGGTCTGGTGCCCGAAGTGGACGCCGCTCTCGAGGAGCTGGCGCATGGTGACGACGGCCATGCCGTGTTCTCCTTGTGCTTGTTTCAGTTACGTCGGCGGCGCACGGGTCGTGCACTGCCTGCCTGGCGTCCTGACACACCCCGCCGTATGCCGTGTGGCTCCGGACTGTCGTGGCGTGCCCCGCTTCGTGGTGGTCCAGTCAGCGGAGAGTGACGCGCGAATTAGGTCAGCGTGGGCATGCAGACATGCAGACACACGAAGACCGCCCTCGATCGTACGCGCGAACTGCCCGTTCGGGAAATTCGGTGGTGCCTGGAAGCCCCCGTAGGCTCGCCCTTCGTGTCACGCCTGGGGGAGATCATCGCGCCGGCCCGTCTGGGTCGACCGTTTCGATGGAACCTGGCGTCGGTGTGGGCGAGCAATCTCGGCGACGGAATCGCCCTGGCAGCCGGTCCCCTCCTCGTCGCATCGCTGACCCGCAACCCCGCGCTGATCGCGGCGGCCGTGATCGTCCAGAGGGCGCCCAGCCTGATCTTCTCCCTGTATGCCGGTGCGCTGGCCGATCGGGTCAGCCGCACTCGGCTCGTGGTCGTGTCCAACGTCCTGCGCGCCCTGATTGTCGGCGTGCTGGCGGCGACGGTCGCGACGGATCTCGTCACCATCTGGGTCGTCCTGGCCTCCCTCTTCCTTGTCGGGGTGGCCGAGCAGTTCGCCGATGCCGGGACCCGCTCTGTGCTTCCCCTGCTCGTCCACCGCGACGACCTCGCCGTGGGCAACTCACGGGTCATGGCCGGCTACCTCGTCGCCAACGACTTGCTGGGTCCGCCCATCGGTGCCTTCCTCTTCGCGGCCGGAATGGCACTGCCCTTCGGCGCCCAAGCGGCGGCCGTCCTCCTCGCCGCGTGGCTCTTCAGCCGGATCGAACTGCCGGCACCTGACAGCGGCGAACGGCCGGACACCCACATTCGGGACGACATCGTCGAGGGCCTCCGCTGGATCCGCCACAACGCGCCCGTGCGGACCCTGTCCATCGTCATCTTCGTCTTCAACCTCACCTGGGGTGCGCCCTGGGGCATCCTCGTGCTCTGGGCCCAGGAACGCCTGGGAGTGGGCGCGGTCGGCTTCGGGGTGCTCTCCACGGCGTCGGCAGCGGGAGGCATCGTGGCCATCCTCGGGTTCGACGCCCTTCAGGCCCGGGTGTCGCTCGCGACGCTCATGAAGGTCTGCCTGGCGCTGGAGGTCGTGGTGCATCTCGCGCTGGCACTCACGACGGCGCACTGGCTGGCACTCGTCCTGATGTTCGTCTTCGGCTGCTACGCCTTCGTCTGGGGTTCGGTCTCCACCACGGTGCGACAGCGGGCGACCCCGATGGAGTTCCAGGGTCGGGTGGGCTCGGTCTACTGGTTCGGACTCGTCGCTGGGCTGCTCGTCGGTCAGGCACTCGGCGGACTCATCGCGACCCAATGGGGTGTGGCCGCGCCGTTCTGGTTCGCCTTCGTCGGAGCCGGGTTGACCCTGGTGGTCATGTGGCGGCAGCTCGACTCCATCGCGCACGCCGGTGATGACGATCCCGACCTCGCCGCTGCGCCCTCCAGCACCCCCTGACAAGGGACACTGACGGCATGGACGACGTGCTGCGGGTGGTGCTGATCGCGATCGGCGTGGTCCTCGCGCTCTTCCTCGTGGTGGTCGGGTTCCTCATGTGGCGCTACCGGATCCCGCCGCGCGGGGTGGTCGCCCTGGCCACGGCGGGCTTCTATCTCGTCGTTCCGGTCGACGTCGTCCCGGAAGCCGTCCTCGGGCCACTCGGGCTGGCCGACGACGCGGGCGTCGTCGCCATGGCTGTCCTGTTCGCCCTGCGGGTCGCGCGGGCTCGCAAGGTGCTGCGCGACTCCGGCGTCGACCTCACACGCAGGCAACGCAGCAGACCACGACCCGGAAGTCGTGGGATGACGCGGCAATAACCCCGTCACGCAACGCCTTCCCCGCCATCAGGCTTCGACCTCAGAGGTGCTTGAGGGCCTCGCGACGGCTCAGGCCGGAGATCCGGTGGGTGTGCCGGTCGACGAATTCTTGGACCCACACCGGATCGGTCTTCGCGTACTGCCGCAGTGCCCACCCGATCCCCTTCCGGATGAAGAACTCGCGGTCGTCGAGGTTCGGCTCGATGACCGCCTCGAGCAAGTCCGTGTCGGTCCGGTCCTTGTGCCGCAACTGGCTGATGATCGCCGAACGACGGAGCCACAGGTCGTCCCGCTCCGACCAGTCGCGCATCCGCATCCCCTCCCCCTCCGGATCAAGGAGCAGCACCTCCCCCACGACGTTCGACAGCTCGTCGACGAGGTCCCACCACGCACCGGACACGATGAGGTGCTCGATCAGGGGCATGACGTCCGGGTCCCGCCACGAACGGTAGGTGCGATGGCGGAGAAGGTCGAGTGCGGCATACCTCTCCTCTCGGAACTCGGCCGAGTCCCAGAGTGAGCGGACGGCTCGCTCCCATGAGGCCCTCGACTCGAGACGCATCGCGGAGTCCGCGAGGATCGGGCGCACGAGCGCACGACGCTCTGGTGACGTGACGCCGAGGAACGGCATCGCGCTCTTCATGTATGCCTGTTGACCCACGGCACGGTCGGCGTCGGCGCCGCTTCGCAGCGCAGCCCGCAACGCGTCGATGAGTTCACTCACCTGGCCCGACATGGCTTGAGCCTAGGCGCGCCCTCTGACGCGTAGCCTGCGAGACATGGGTTCCCCACTGGTGCAGCGGATGCAGGGCTTCGGATCGACGATCTTCGCTGAGATGTCGGGCCTGGCGAACGAGCACGGCGCGCTCAACCTCGGCCAGGGTTTCCCCGACACGGACGGACCGCAGGAGGTGCTCGACGCTGCGAAGGCAGCGATCGACGGCGGCCGCAACCAGTACCCACCGGGAGCTGGCGTCCCCGAACTCCTCGACGCTATTGCGGTGCACCAGAAGCGTTTCTACGGACTGGAGATCGACCCGGGCAGCGAGGTGCTCGTGACCGTCGGTGCCACGGAAGCGATCGCGGCGACGATTCTCGCGCTGTGCGAACCCGGCGACGAAGTGGTCACGTTCGAGCCGTACTACGACTCGTATGCCGCGTCGATCGCTCTCGCGGGAGCAGTCCGGCGGACGTCGGTGTTGCGGTTCCCCGACTTCGCGATCGACGAGGAGTCACTGCGGGCCGCCTTCTCCTCGCGCACGCGTCTTGTCCTGCTCAACACACCGCACAACCCCACGGGCAAGGTCTTCACGCGCGCTGAACTCGAGCTGATCGCCGACCTCGCCCGGGAGTACGACGCGTGGGTTGTGACCGATGAGGTCTACGAACACCTCGTCTTCGACGGCCTGGAGCACGTGCCGATGGCGACAGTGCCCGGCATGGCCGAACGGACCCTGACGATCTCGTCCGCTGGCAAGACCTTCTCGACAACGGGGTGGAAGGTCGGCTGGGTGAGCGGTCCTGCCGAGGCAGTCGCGGCTGTCCGGACGGTGAAGCAGTTCCTCACCTATGTCGGGTCGGGACCGTTCCAACCGGCCATCGCAGTGGGGCTGGGTCTCGATGACTCCGTGTATGCCGGCCTCTCCCGTTCCCTGTCCGCCAAGCGTGACGTGTTGGTCGCCGCCTTGCGCGACATCGGGCTGAGCGTGTCCATGCCGAGCGGGACCTACTTCGTCATTGCCGATGTCGCGCCGCTCGGAGCCACCGACGCGCTGACCTGGTGTCGCGAGCTGCCGGCGCGCGCAGGTGTCGCGGGCGTGCCGGTCTCGGTGTTCCACGACGATGTCGACGCCGCGCGGACGCTGGTGCGGTTTGCCTTCTGCAAGGAGGACGCAGTGCTGCGTGAGGCGGCGCAGAGGCTGTCGACGCTCCGCGCCTGAGTCGAGCGTTCGCGGCTTGTCCACAGGTGGCACCTCGACGCTCTGACCGTCCACAGATTCCGATGTGCGGATGGTGCGCCGGGAATGTCGGCATGAGGCTCGAGCCATGTCGATCACCATTTCTCTGCAGCGCACGCTCCTCGTGCTCGGCGTCGCCGGCAGCATCGTTCCGGGTCTCACCGGTGGACCAGCGCGCGCGCCAGCGGCGGATTCGTCGACAACGGGCGCTGCGGCGTCGGCCGCCCCTCTGGTCGACGTCGCAGCGCTGCGCAGGACATGGTCCTGGCCCCTGGCACCGAGACCAGAGGTCCTGGCACCGTTTGTCGCGCCCCGCTCGACCTACGGTGCCGGACACCGTGGTCTCGATGTCGCGGCGAGGCAAGGGCAGGAGGTCCGTTCCGTGGAGGGCGGGGTCGTCACTCACGTGGGAGTCATCGCGGGCAGAGGGACGGTGAGCGTGACCCACGAGTCAGGGCTGCGCAGCACCTACGAACCCGTCCGCGGACTCGTCTCGAGAGGAGACGTCGTCACGGATGGCCAACGCATCGGTCAGGTGCTCGGCAGGTCACACTGCGGCGGGTCGTGCCTGCACCTGGGGGCGATCGACGGCTCCCGATACGTCGACCCACGGCCGCTCCTCGGAGGGGGCCCGGTGATCCTCTTGCCGCTGCTCGACGAGTGAGAGGGGGCGGTGTTCAGCCGCGGGTCAGCGGACAGTGGGCCACGCGTTGGGGGTGCACCCATCGAGGCCCTTGGACTGCTGGAGCATGATCGGGGCGGCCTTGCCCTTGCCCGAACATTCGACGTGCCCGTGATAGAGCGCGTGCCCCATCTCGTGGTTGACGAGGTACTGACGGTAGGCATCGAGGTTGCCGGCGTACCCCGGCACACCCAGCTGCCAGCGCTTGAGGTTGAGCACGACCTGACGCCCGTTGAAGCACGACACCTCACCCCGCGTCTTGAGCGGGGCACAAAGCTTGTCGGTCAGGGTGGGGCTCGCGAGAACGACCGTCACGTCGACGTCCCCGGCCGCAAGATCAGGCACGGAGACTGCACGGAACCGGACTCCGTCGCGCGTCTGCCAACCACGAGCGTCCCCGAGCGTCGACGAGATCACCTTGGCGGCTTCGGCGCTGTCGACGCCAGTTCCCCGTTCGACCTTGAATCCCACACGCAGGGTGCGCGTGGGATTGACCGTCGGAGCCGCGATGGCGGGGAGCGCGGCAGCGCCGAGCTTGCCCGAGCCCGACGTCGGCACCGTCACCCCCGGCTGGGGTGTGACGCTGGGCGCGGCGGTGAAGTCCTCGACTGCGGGTGCCGGCTGTGAACTCGCGCGCGCCAGTGCGGCCGACGCCAGATCGGCCGTGCTGCGACCGGGTGCACTGGACTCGGCGCTGGGCCACAGGGACCAGAGGGCAAGTGCCAGGGTCGTCGTGAGCCCGAGAGCGGCGATCAGTCGACGACGGGCAAAAGTGCTGGCAGACGCTCCGCGGCGCGGTTCATCGCGTCGCCGGGATCGTCCTGCCCGCTGCTGGCCAGGCGGCACCATCTCGACCGGCCTCGTGCGGCGATCGTCGTTCCGGTGCTGCTCGTCCGGATGCCGAGCGTGCGCGACCGTGTCCCGCCCCTCGCGCACGTCACGCCCCTCCCGCGGGTCGCGACGTTCACGGCTCTCGGGCGCGCCACGCTCACCGCGGCGTCCGACCGACGCTGCACGGTCGTCGCGACCGCGAACGCTGCGACCGCGGTCGCCTCGGCCCCGCCCACCGCGCCGTGATGCGGCCCGACGCTGCTCCTCAGCCGCACGGCGCAGATCGGCCCGGCGCACGGTGGGAGGCTCGTCGTGGTGGGAAGCCCGCAAGGGCGGCTCGCTCACCCAGTCGGGTACGCCGATGTCGTCAGGCACGCGGGTGCGCCTGTGCGTAGGAAGCGGTGAGTCGTTCAATGGAGACATGGGTGTAGATCTGCGTCGTCGAGAGGGATGCGTGACCCAGCAGTTCCTGAACCATGCGCAGATCGGCGCCGCCCTCGAGGAGGTGCGTCGCTGCACTGTGGCGAAGCCCGTGGGGTCCAAGGTCCGGGGCATCGGGGACGTGGATCAACATGTCGTGGACGAGGGTACGCACTTGTCGGGGGTCGATGCGACGACCCCGGCGTCCGAGAAAGAGACCTGGGCCACATTGGTCGATGGCGAGCCGCGGTCGACCGCGCACCAGCCAGCTCTCCAGCGCATGACGAGCCGGGTGACCGAACGGCACACGGCGCTCCTTGTCGCCCTTGCCGATGACCCGGACGACGTCCTTGTCGAAGTCCACGTCATCGACGTCAAGGCCCGTGAGCTCACTCACCCGGATCCCCGTGGCATAGAGCAACTCGAGGATCGCGAGGTCACGAATGTGCACAGGATCGTCATCGTCGGCAGCAACCGCGGCGACATCGAGCAGGCCTGCCGCGTCGGCCTTCCCGAGCACCGGGGGCAGGGTTCGATGCCTCTTGGGTGCCGCGAGCCGCAGCGACGGGTCCGACTCGACGTGACCCTGCCGAGTCGCCCAGGCGAAGAACGTCCTCAGGGACGCCGAACGTCGCGCAATCGTGGCTCGCGCTGCGCCTGCACCGGAGAGATCGCCCAGCCAGGCCCGCAGGTCGGCGAGTCGAACGTCTCCCAGCGGCGTCTCGGAGTCACCATCGAGGTGCGCGAAGAAGTCACGCAAGTCACCGAGGTAGGCCCTGACGGTGTGGGGTGAGCGGCCGCGCTCAGCACGCAGGTGACGCTCGAACGCGTCAACCGTGTCCTGTCTGCGTGGACTCACACCCTCCACCGTCTCATCAGGCGGCACCCGGTTCAATCACCGGCCCGGCGGGTCCGACGGTCGACTACCGCTCTTGGTCCCTTCGACGCGACCCTGCGGAACCTTGCGCCACCCCTCCCCGCGTCGTTCCACGAGGCCGAGCACGCTCAACCGCCCGAGGACACTGAGCAGGGTGGCTGGGTCGAGAGCCGTGAGTCGTTCCAGCTTCGTGAGATCAGCGGAGGTGCGCACGGGGACGGCGGACCACACTGCTCGCGCCGTGTCGTCGAGTTCCGACTCGAGCGTGACGGGGGCGCGGGCCGGCTCGACCGCGTCGAAGCCCAGGCGCCCCATGACGTCGAGCACCTCCGCCGAGTCAGTCACGAGCGTCGCCCCCGTCTCCCGAAGGAGGGTGTGGCACCCCGCCGACTGCACCGACGTGACCGGCCCCGGAACGGCGGCGACGTGTCGGGAGAGCTCGCGGGCCTCCTTGGCGGTGTTGAGCGACCCAGAGCGCAGCCCCGCCTCCACGACGACCGTGCCCACGCTCATCGCGGCGATGAGCCGGTTCCGGGCGATGAAGCGGGCGCGATAGGGCGCCCAGCCGGGCGGGAGCTCGCTGACAACAACACCATTCGCCGCGATGTCGCGAAGGAGACCGTCATGGGCCTGTGGATAGGGCCGGTCGAGGCCACGAGCCAGAACGGCGACTGTCGGCCCGCCTGCTGCCAAGGAGCCACGGTGCGCGGCTGCGTCGATCCCGAAGGCCGCACCGGACACCACCGTGACACCGCGGTGGGCGAGCCCCTCCCCGAGATCTGCAGCAACGGACAGGCCGTAGGACGTCGCGGCGCGAGACCCCACCACCGCGACGCTGCCGTCGGCGATGGACAGGTCGAGATCGCCCTTGACGTAGAGGCAGATCGGCGGCTCTGCCAACTGGTCGAGGCCGGGTGGCCACTCGTCGTCGCCCGGGATCACCACCCGCACGTGGAGTCGTGCCAAGGCGTGCCGAGCCTGAGAGATGTGGAGTGCCTCGATGCGCTGCGCGTAGCGCCCGCCATCGGGTTCGGCCCCGGCCAGGAGCCGCTCCAGCGCGTCCACGGCTCCGTGTGCGCGGATCGCGTCGCGGGCCATCACCGTTTGCGGCTCGACGATGCGGCTCCAGGCCATGCGTGCCCAGCGCTCGTCACGAAGGACCTCCCCTCCCGGCACCTCCCCCCAGGTCCGCTGACTCATGCCGCCGCCTTCCCGTGGGACCGAAGGGTGAACGCGAGCCCCACATCATCGGCACTTGGGGTCGTTCGCCCGAAGCGGTCGGCGACACTCCACGCGAGTCGCAGCGTCCGGTCGTAGCCACGCAGGGTGAGGGCGCCATGGTCGAGAGCTCGGTCGATCGACGCCGTGACCGCGCCACCGAGCCGCCAGGGGCGCCTCCGCAGGGCATGTCCAGGCACGTGCGCGTTGGTCGGCCACCCGTGCCTCACCCAGCGCTCCACCTGGGCGGCTCGGGCACACAGCACCCGTTCGAGGACCACAGCGCTGGGTTCGCCGTGGTCGTCGCCGAAGGCGGCGCGGGAGACAGGCGGCACGATGACCTGGATGTCGACGCGGTCGATGAGGGGCCCCGACAACTTCGCCTGATAGCTCCTCAACTCGAGTGCCGAACACACACAGTCGATGCCCTTGCCCCACGCCCGCCCGCACGGGCACGGATTGGTGGCGAGCACCAGTTGGAACTGCGCTGGATAACGCACCAGTTGCTTGGCCCGCGCGATCGTCACCTCACCGGACTCGAGCGGCTGCCGGAGTTGCTGCAGCACGGAGGTCTTGAACTCCCCTGCTTCATCGAGGAAGAGCACTCCGCAGTGCGCTCTGGAGATCGCGCCGGGAAGCACGACACCGGACCCACCTCCGGAGATTGCGGCCACGGACGCGCTGTGGTGTGGAGCCACGAACGGTGGTGTCAGGTCAAGCTCGCTCGCTCGGATGGCATCGCCGGTGAGGGACCGGATCGCATGTGTCTGCAGCGCTTGGTCACGCGACAGGGGCGGGAGGATGGTCACGAGCCGCTCGGCCAGCATGGTCTTGCCCACGCCGGGTGGGCCGTTCATCAGGAGGTGGTGTTGCCCCACGGCGGCCAGCTCGAGCGCGAGCCGAGCCTCCGCTTGGCCCACGACATCGCAGAGGTCGACGGAGCGACGTCCTTCCTCGGCGTCGTCATGGACATGCTCGGCCACGGGCAACGACGCGAACCCTGAGCGGACGGCATACCACTCCACCAAGGTCGCGAGGTTGGCCGCGCTGTGCACGGTGACCCCGTCGACGAGCTGCGCCTCGGCGACATTGGCGGGCGGGACCACGACATGCCGGATGCCTGCCTTCGCCACAGCAAGGACCGAGGGCAGGATGCCACGCACGCCGCGCACGCTGCCGTCGAGCCCGAGTTCGCCGAGATGCGCGACACCGGCGATCCGTCGGGCGTCGACAACTCCCGCGGCGGCCAGGGTTGCGAGGGCGATCGCCACGTCGAAGCCGGTCCCCTGCTTGGGGATCGAGGCCGGCGACAGATTGACGGTGATGCGTTGAGGCGGCAGCGGGTAGCCGCTCGTCGCGGCCGCGGATCGCACGCGATCCGGTGCCTGTCCGCATGCCTTGTCGGGCAGGCCGGTCACGCTGAAGTGAGGCAACTGCGCCGAGATGTGGGCCTCGACATCGACGAGCCTCCCCTCGAGCCCGGTGAGGGCGACGCACAGAGTCCGGCCCAGTTTCACGCTCACGACCCCACCGCCACGACATGCCGCAGGACCGGGCGACGACCCCGCTCCGCCAACACCCCGACGACATCGATGCGCACGTCGGGCACGGTGCCCGGCCGCGACCGCAGGTATGCCGCCGCCAGACGGCGCAGCCGTCTCGCCTTCTCGTGGGTCACCGCCTCGAGCGGGTCTCCCACGCCGGTGCCTGCGCGGGTCTTGACCTCGCACACGACGAGGCAGTCGCCGTCGAGCGCCACGATGTCGATCTCGCCCTCCGCGCAGCGCCAGTTCCGGTCAAGGATCCGCATCCCCCGCTCCCGCAGGTAGCGCGTCGCCAAGTCCTCGCCATATCGCCCCAGGGCCCTCTGTCCGTCCATGCCCTCGAGCCTGTGCTGCGGGGAGGCGGCCGTGCCATCCCCAAAAGCCCGTTCTGTGGACGGCGTCGACCGCACACCACGCCTGTGGACGACGCGGCGTGCTCAGAGGGGCTCAGGAGCTCAGAAGTCGCCCTTGGGCAGTTGGAGCTCGGACTTGGCGAGTTCCTCGACGTTGACGTCCTTGAACGTCACCACCCGGACCTGCTTCACGAAACGAGCGGGTCGATAGATGTCCCAGACCCAGGCGTCCGCCATGGTCACGTCGAAGAAGACTTCGCCACCGTCGCTCCGCACCTTGACGTCGACGGAGTTGCACAGATAGAAGCGGCGCTCGGTCTCGACGACGTGGGAGAAGAGTCCGACCACATCGCGGTACTCGCGGTAGAGGGCGAGCTCCATCTCGCTCTCGTACTTCTCGAGGTCCTCTGCGCTCATGCGTCCCCTGTTTCGTGGTCGTGTCGTCCGACGGCGGCCCTCACCATCTCCGGTGCGCCCACCATCTCAGGTGCGGCGGCCACCTCGCCGATCATTCCGGCGATGTCGCCCCCATCATCCACCGTTCCCGGAAGGCGCCAGGACCGTCGGTGCAGTTCGCACGGACCCATTGTCCGGAGGGCCTCGAGATGCTCCGGAGCCGAGTAGCCCTTGTTGAGGTCCCACGCATAGGCGGGGTGGTCGGGCGCGAGGTCGACCATGATCCGGTCGCGCGCGACCTTCGCGAGAACGCTGGCCGAGGCCACCGAAGAGCACTTGAGGTCGGCCTTGATCATCGTCGTCACCGGCGGCGCGTGTGGCGCGTCCTCCGACGCGAAGGCGAGCAGCCCCATCTCGTCCGGTTCGGTGAGCCAGTCGTGGTTGCCGTCGAGGATCACGAGGTCGGGGACCACGCCGAGGTCCGCAAGCGCGCGCTGCCCGGCCAGCCGGAGGGCGGCGATGATGCCGATCGCATCGATCTCGGCCGGTGAAGCGTGGCCCACGGCGTGCGCCAACGCCCACCGCCTGATCCTCGGCACCATGGCCTCACGGGCGTGTGGCTGGAGGAGCTTGGAGTCACGCACGCCTTGCGGCGCCGAGCGACACGTCTCGTCGATCACGACGACGCCCACGGTCACGGGTCCGGCGAGCGCCCCGCGCCCCACCTCGTCCATCCCCGCGAGCAGCGGGTAGCCATCGCGTTGCAGCGCGCGCTCAACCCGCAGGTTCGGCTTGCGGGAACGGATCGGTGCAGCCATGACGGGTGGGTGCTTGTCCTTCGGTCGTGCGGTGACCCGGGCGGGCCGGGTCTCGGGTGAATCAGGGGCTTGTCGACGGTGCCGGCGTGGCAGAGGTGGCGGACCCGGGAGCTGTGGCAGATCCCGGCGGCGGCACCTCGGCAAACGTGGACTCGGCCCGATCGAGCCATCCGCCGCGGTCGAACGGCCAGACGATGGCGACGGCTCGACCGGTGATGCGGTCGATCGGCACCGAGCCGTCGGCGCCAGTGCCCTTCGGGTCGTGGAAGCGTGAGTCCTCCGAGTCGCCACGGTGGTCGCCCATGACCCAGACCTTGCCCTCGGGCACGGTGATCTCGAAGTTGATCGAACTGGGGACGTCGCCAGCCTTGACGTAGGTCTCGTCGACGGCGACGCCGTTGACGATGAGCCGGCCCTGGTCATCGCAGCACCGGATCTTGTCGCCCGGCATCCCGATGACCCGCTTGATGAGGTGGTTGTCGGACGTGTTGGGCAGCAGCCCGACGAACGACAACACCCGCTCGATGCCGTCCCGCACGGGACCGTGGCTCACTTCGGGCATCGACTGCAGCCAGTCGCCCGGGTCCTCGAAGACGACGACGTCGCCGCGATGGAGGTCGACGACTCCCGGCACGAGCTTGTTGACGACGACCCGGTCGTTGAGGATCAGCGTGTCCTCCATCGACCCCGACGGGATGTAGAACGCCTGGACGAGCCACGTCTTGACGACGAAGGACAGGGCCAGTGCCATGGCCACGACAACGATGAACTCCCGGATCGCGGCCCCTGCCGCTCCCACCGCGCCACGTCCACGTCCGGTGCCCTGCGACCCGTCCGCCGAGAGATTCCCGGGCGGGACGTCGTGGCCCGTCCCCTCGACGCGCCCGTCGGGGTCGAACTGACCCGGTTCGAACCGGGCCTCGTGGCTCGTCATCACTGTGTTCCGTGCTCTCAGGGCTGGGTGGTGGGAAATGGGTTCGGGGCGCCCATCCGGCTCGGGGGCCAGATGCGCGTGAGGACGCGACCGATGATGGCTTCACCGTCGACCGTGCCGTCGCTGGACTCCGAACCTGCACCGACGTGGGTGCGTGAGTCCGTGACAGTGTCCGGGTCGTCGCTCAACAGGAAGTATCGCCCCTGCGGCACGGTGATCCGAAACGGTGGGGCCGCGTCGGCGAGCCGTGGACCGACGGCAGCCCCGTTGACCGTCACCTGCCCCGATTCGCAGCAGACCACGACATCGCCCCCGGAGGCGACGACGCGACCGAGCACGGACTTCTCTCCGAGGTCGATACCGAGGGCTCCCGAGGCCGAGCCGAGCACCCGCCCGATGAGTCCGTCATCGGTGTGCGTTGCCCGATCCGGTCCGGGCCAGGCCGAGGTCACATCCGCGGCGACCACGTCGCCGACCGACGGCCCGCCCACCTTGCCGACGAGGACCCGGTCCCCCTCGGAAAGGCTCGGTGACATCGAGTCGCTCGCCACGGCATACGGCTGCAGGAGGAACGCGCGCACGAGCATCACGGCCAGGACACCCGCCCCGAGGAGCATGGGGACCCGGGCACGACTCGACCCGGCCCCCGCCGTGGTGGCGGGAACCGGGTCGGTGTCATGGGTGGCCGGGGACGTCATCGTGTCGATGCTAGTCGCCGGACCTTGGAAGACGGAGTGGGCGTCTTCCGTGGTGGAGCTCAGCTGGCCGGGGTCTCGCGCTTCTCCTTGATCTTGGCCGCCTTGCCGCGCAGGTCGCGCAGGTAGTAAAGCTTCGCGCGACGGACGTCACCGCGGGTCACGACCTCGATGTGGTCGATGACGGGCGTGTGGAGCGGGAAGGTGCGCTCGACACCGACGCCGAAGGAGACCTTGCGGACCGTGAAGGTCTCACCGAGGCCGCCACCGTGGCGACGGATGACGATGCCCTTGAACACCTGGACACGCGAGCGCGTGCCTTCGATGACCTTGACGTGCACGTTGACCGTGTCACCGGCGCGGAAGGCGGGGATGTCCTCGCGCAGGGAGGCCTTGTCCAGCTCGTCGAAACGCTGCATGACTGCTTCGCTTTCTGTGCGGTGCCACAGGTCACCCACGGTGTGTGTTGCTTCGTCTGATTGGTGGTGCGCTCGTCACGGCCTCATGCGTGGCGACTCCAGCGGTGCCGGAGCGCTCTGCACTCCCCCTGTGGCGGGGGCGTTGTGCGACGGACGCAAGGGGCAAGTTTGCCAGAGCACCCGGCATACCGAGAAATCGGCGGGGCGCGACGGCTCCTAGGACGTGGAGGGTTCGGCGCGGTGGGGTCGAGCGCGTCGCTGGGCGTTCGCAATCAGGACGATGTCAGGATCGACCTTGTCCTCGCCGCCCCGCAGCCGGATGAGCAACTTGGCGGACTCGATCTGGTCGCGCGTGACCTTGACGATGCGCTCACTCATGTGCGGCTCCTCTCCCTGCTTCGTCTCCATCATCCTCCACAACTCGCACGTCGTCCACGAGCATTCCCTCGGAGCCGAGGCCGACCTCGTCACCTTCTTGGTCGAACCGCGCGTGGGCGAGCAGGATGTCCTCGAGGAGTCGGCGGTCCTCGGGCGAGGTGAGGTCGCTGTTGACCATCGCACCGAGCACGATGCGGCCGAAGTGGCGGCGGCGGAACGAGTCGTCCGAGTTGAGGTCAGCCAGGGCTGCCGTGAACCGGCGCCCCCATTCCTCACGCGCGCTGGCCCTCTCACGTTGGGTCAGGTCCTTGGCTGCTGTTTCCGCCTCCGCCTGGGTGTCACGGCGCGCGGCATAGAAGCTCGCCCCCGAGCCCACGGCTGCGCCGACGAACGCGAGAATTGCTGGCCACCACTCCCCTGTCATGCCCCAAGGATGCCTTGGCGCGCCGACACCTCCGCGTCGGGGGCGCGGCCTACGTTTGCGGCATGAGCATCGATCCGGGGGTGGCCCGTCGCCCTTGCGTGCGTCGCGCTTCTCGCGCTGACGCTGATCATGTATGCCGTGGGGCGCCTTCCCCACCCGCGTGCCACTCTCGTCGCGGCTGGGCGGGCAGTGCTCCAACTCGGGTTGGCGGCCCTCGTCATCACCGCCGTCGCGGAGAACCTGGCGCTGTCCGTGCTGCTGCTGTGCTTCATGTTCGCGGTGGCGGTGTTCACGACGACACGAAGGGTCGAGGCCGCGGCGGTGTGGCCGTGGACCACAGTGGCGATGCTCGCCGGATTGCTGCCCGTCGTGGCGATCATCCTGCTCACCGGCACCGTGCCGCTCGAGGGCATCGCGCTCATCCCGATCGTCGGCATCATTCTCGGCAACACGATGAACGGTCACACCCTCGTCGGCCGCCGGGCCTTCGCCGCGCTGCGCGAGGAGACGGGACAGTACGACGCCGGCCTCTCCCTCGGTTTGACCCGTGGTCAGGCGATCGCCGAGATCATCGACCGGCGGCTGCCCGAGGCGCTCATCCCGGGGCTGGACCAGGTGAAGACTGCTGGGGTCGTGACCTTGCCGGGTGCGTTCATAGGGGTGCTGCTCGGCGGCGGGTCACCGGCTCAGGCCGCAGCGGCGCAAGTGCTCGTGCTGCTCGGCATCATGGCGGCGCAGACGACGACCACGGTCGTGGCCGGGCGCCTCATCCGCGGGGCCCATCTGCTCCCCGCTGACCTGCACGCCCGCCTCCGCCCCTAGACGACCGGGGTGGCTTCAGGGACGGCGTTCAGGACCGCGTTGGCGAACTTTCGGTTGCGGCCGTAGTCGACGGCCGGCCCGAACCACGGGCATTCGCCCGCGCGAGCCCACACGGTCACGAGTCCGGCGCTGTCTCCGTGAGCCACGACCTGAATGGTGATGTCGTGACGACCCCCGTGTCGCCACGTCGTGGCTTCGAGCGTGTGCGTGTCGATGAGGCGGAATGCCCTGAAGCCCTCGGCGACCAGTGGGGCGTGGATGCTCGTCCAGATGGCCGGACCGGGAGCCTTGGACATGGCCTGGCCGAAACTCGACGAGCCGGGACTCGCCGGCCCGGCTGCCGCCCGGACAGCCCTCCTGTTGATCAGGACCGCAACGACCCCAACCGCGGCGACGGTGAGGAGTGCCGTCAGACCCCAGAGGGCGCCAGCCCTGACGTCGGACCGGGCGCCGGCCTGCCCCACCCCGATGGCGACCGCGGGCACGACGTTGACACCGAGCACCCACGGCCAGAAGGCGCGCCGGGCCGTCCGGACGGCCTGTTCGTGTGCCGCTCGAAGGTCGACCGGCTGACGTGGGAGCGTCGGCGCCCACTGTGTCGTCATGGGTGCAAGATAGCGCCCGGCCCAGCCCCGAGCGTGCCGTTGGGTCAGACGGCCGGGGTTGCTCCGGGGACGGCGTTCAGCACCGCGTTGGCGTGGCGCCGGTTGCGTCCGTAGTCCAGCCACTGGAGCGGGAAGGCCGGGCGCGCCCACGCCGTCACGACTCCGCGCCCGTCGTGCGTACCTTCGATCCGCACCGTGATGCTCTCGCCCCAGCTCGCCATCGACAGCGAACGGGCCGAGTTCACCGTCTGCGGGTCGACCGCGCGAGGTGGGGTGAACTTCTGAGCCGCGAGGACGGCATACACGGCCTCCCACACCTGAGCGGCAGGTGCGGTGGTCACCACCTGACCGAAGCTCGATGGCCCCTTCCCGGCCGGCCCCTCGTGCTTCTGCTCCTTCGCGGCCGAGATGATCATCGGGATCACCAGCAGGAGCAGCACCGCGAGGAAGGCCACGGCACCCAGGGCCATGCCTCCAACGCCTCCCTCGACCGCCCAGACCACCAGCCCGACGAACAGGCCAAACGCCCCGAGAGTCCCGATGGCCGCGAGTTTGCCGATCCGGGTCTGCCGCACCATCGCTTCATGGGCAGCGCGGAGGTCTGGTGGGTTGAGCTGGACGGCCGGCTGATGAGGGGTGGTCACCGGGGCAGGCTAGTCGGCGGCCGGGTCAGGTGGCGACGCGGCGCTTGGTGAGATCCACCGTCCCCGGGAACTCGCCCTCGCCGGGCCGAACCCGATAGCCCGCCTTCTTGTAGAGGCGAAGGTTCTCGGTGCTCTTGGCACCGGTGTTGAGCCAGAAGCTGCGCACGTCCTCGGGTGCCAGCGACTCGGCATACGAGAGGAGTTCTCGTCCCAGACCACGGCCCTGGAGGTACGGCGCGACCATGAGTCGCCCGATCTGCCACGTGGCCTCGTGCTCCGGGTGCGGTCGGACGCGGAGCGAGGCGAGCAGCTTCCCGTCCTTCCTCCAGACCCGCGTGTCCCATTCCTGTATGCCGTCCCGCACCGTCTCGAGGTCCTCCTCACCGGCGCCGAACATGCCGTATCGGGCGAACTCGGGGGCCCAGCACGCGCGGGTCAGGACCTGGAGGTCGGGGGCATCGGCCGGGGTGGCAATGCGCTCCTCGAGCTCGGCCAGCCCTCCCGTCGCCGCGGCAGGCGGAAGCAGGTCCGGGCGGCGGGCGGCCGTGCGCTGGATCCGCTGCTCGTGTCGCCACTTCGCGATGGCCTGGTGGTTGCCTCCGAGGAGCACCTCGGGCACGGCGCGCCCGTCCCACTCGGCGGGCTTGGTGTAGACGGGGTACTCGAGGAGGCCGTCCTCGTGCGACTCCTCGATGAGGGACTCGGCGTTGCCGATGACACCCGGCAGGAGTCGGGCGATCGCCTCGACCATGGCGAGGACCGCGACCTCGCCACCATTGAGGACGTAGTCACCGAGCGACAGGACGCGCACGGGCATGCGCTCCCCCGCCCACTCGTAGACGCGCTCGTCAATCCCTTCGTAGCGTCCGCAGGCGAAGGCGAGCCAGGGCTCGTCGGCCAGTTCACGGGCGATCTGTTGCGTGAACGGCTCGCCGCCCGGCCCCGGGATGATGAGCGTCGGCACGGCGTCCACCGCGCTGTTGTCGCGCGAACGCCCCTGTGTCACGACGTGGTCCAGCGCCTCTGCCCAGGGGCCAGGCTTCATGACCATGCCGGCGCCCCCGCCATAGGGCGTGTCGTCGACGGTCCGATGCCGATCGTGGGCGAAGTCGCGGAGGTCGTGCACCGCCAGATCGAGCAGGCCGTCGCGGCGGGCCTTGCCGATGAGCGACAGGTCGAGTGGCGCGAGGTACTCGGGGAAGATCGAGACGACGTCCAGACGCATCGGGGCGGCCTCAGCTCTCGTCGAGATCGAAAAGGCCGGCTGGAGCGTCGACCACGACGTGCCCGGCCTCCGTGTCGACCTCGGTGACGATGGCCTCGACGAACGGGACGAGGGCCTCACGCCCACCCGTGAGGCGCACCTCCAGCAGATCCTGGGCAGCACCGACGACCAGGCCGGTGACCTCTCCGAGAGTCGCCCCCGAGGGGTCCTGCACCGCCAGGCCGACGAGGTCGTGCTCGTACCAACCGTCATCCTCGTCGGTGTCGTCATGCGCCGTCGCGCTGACGTCGAGGAAGAGGCGGGTGCCACGCAACGATTCGGCGCCCGTGCGGTCGGGGATCTCGGCGAACCCGAGCAACCAGATCTCGCGGTGCTTGCGCGCAGTCGCGAGGGTGAGCTGACGCGGGACGCCCGTGCCCACCGCTGCCTGGGTCTCGAAGGTCGTGCCCTCGACGAAGCGGCGCTCGGGGTCATCGGTGTGCGTCTGCACCGTCACCTCACCGCGCAGCCCATGGGGCTTGCCGATGCGGGCGACGAGAAGCGCGTCGGTGCTGCGGGACATGGTCAGATCCTCTCAGGCAGGGGACACGCGAACGCGCCGCGCCCCTCCCGGGGACACGGCGCGTTCGTCGTGGTTGCTGGCGGTTCAGCGCACCCGGTCGGTGTCGACGATGTCGATCCGGACGGGGCGGCCACCGGCGAGGGCGGTCAGCACCGTGCGCAGGGCACTCGCCGTGCGGCCGGAGCGGCCGATGACGCGACCAAGGTCATCCGGGTGCACCCGGACCTCGATGATCTCGCCGCGACGGAGCTCCTTGCGCTTCACCTGAACGTCGTCCTTGTGGTCGACGATCCCGGTGACGAGGTGCTCCAGCGCCTCCTCGAGCACGGTCAGGACCCAGCCTTGACGAAGCCAGCGGCCTCAGCGTCGGCGCCGGACTTGAACCAGACCTCGGCGACCGTCTGGTCGTACCACTGGCCGTCCGGCTCGTGGTACTTGCCGGAGTCCTTGTTGCCCTTGACGGTGTAGCCCTCGGGGGCGGAGCCGTCCTCGAGCGCCGCAACGGCACCCGCGGGGAGGTCGGCAACCGGAGCAGCCTCGGTCGCACTCGCGTCGGCGTCAGCGTCAACGCTGTCGGCCGAAGCCGCGCCCGAGTCGGTGTCGGCAGCCTTGGGGGCCTCCTCGACCTTCTCCTCGGCCTTGGGGGCCTCGGCAGCGTCGGACTTCTTGGCGGCCTTCTTCTTGGCGGTGGTCGCACCGGAGGCGTCGGCACCGTCGGCCTTGCCGGCAGCGGCGAGAGCGGCCTCGTAGAGGTCCTTCTTGTTGGCCTTGGTCTCGGCCACCTTGAGGGTGCCCTCGTCCATGATCTTCAGCAGGGCGGCGACGGCCTCGGTCGGCTGTGCACCCTGGCCACGCCAGTAGTTGGCGCGGTCCATGTCGATCTCGATGAGCGACGGCTCCTGGTTGGGGTCGTACTTGCCGATCTCCTCGATCGCACGACCGTCGCGCTTGGTGCGCGAGTCCATGACGACGACGCGGTAGATGGCGGTACGGATCTTGCCCATACGCTTGAGACGAATCTTGACGGCCACGTGTGTGGTCTCGCTTTCAGGTTGTGGGCACGGCCAGACCGCGGGAGAAATCACGCGGGGTACCGAACGGCCCGGGGTAGGCATCCGGCCGACATCAGCGCCAGCCAGAAGGTGTACAGCGGACCATTCTGCCAGACCAGCGGGGGTGGTCCTGACCACGGAAGGTGAGCGCACGGCATACAAAGCATTCTTCGTATGCCGTCCGCGCCCCCTTGTCGCAACGCTCGCTCGGGCGGACGATGAGTTCATGAGCGTCGCCCTCGCCTCACCGCCGAAGGTCAACGGCTTGCTGTTGCTGTGGTTCGTCACGGGTCTGGCATGCGTGCTCACCGTGATCGGGATGTTCTCGATCGGGATCTTCGTGGCGCCTGTGGCGCTGGGGCTGCTGGCGCTGTCAGTGGTCCTGACGAGCCAGAGCCCCGGGGCATGGCCGGCGATCGCGGGACTCGGGCTCGCCGCGGCAGTGGGGCTGGCCTGGCTCGGCTGGATCTTCGCGACGAGCGGGCCGGCCGAGATGTCGTGCTTCGGCGACTCGACCGGCGCGGAGATCTGCACGTCCAACGGCCGACTCGTCGACCCCGGAGCGATCGAGTGGGGTGTCGCCGTCTGGTGGTTCGTGGCCTCGGTCGCCACGGGGGTGGCAGCGATGGTGGCCTATGCCGTCGCGGCGTCCAGAACCCGATCCAGCGTTGCCAGGCTCGGCAAGTAGGCCCCCAGCGCCTCGGTGATCTCACCCTGGGCCTGCTCGCGCCGCTCAGGCTGCGCCGCGTCGTCCAGCGCCAGGCGGATCTGGCTGGCGAGGAAGTTCGTCTCGCTGCAGAGCACCATGGCGAAGTCCCTGAGATCAGCGAGCACCCCTGGCCCACCGGCTGCCCGGTACGCCGTCACGGTTCGGGTGATCGCCTCCTCATCAAGGGTGTTGTCGAGCACATGCCACTGGACGAGCGTCTTGGCGAGCTCCCGCCCCGGGTCGAGGGGCCCGAAGTCCTCCCAGTCGAGGGCGCGCAGGCTGCCGTCGGGCGCGACGAGCGCGTTGTCGGGGTGGAGGTCGCAGTGCCCGAGGATGAACGGTCCTGTTGCGGGGTGGGCCCGGCGCACCAACTCGTCGTATGCCGTGAGGTCCCCAAGTCGCGCCGCAAGGGCGTCGTGCCATGGTCGCCCCGCGGACTGCTCGACGAGGTGAGCCCACTCGACCGGTGCCAGCATCGCGGTGTACCAGCTCCGGGGCTGGCGCTCAGTCGCTGGCGCGGCTCGATGCAGCTGTGCCAGAAGTGCGCCGAGTTGCTCAGCAAGCTCTGACGTGCGGGCGCCGACCGAGTCGCCCTCGATCCAGTGACTCACTCGGGCCCTGCCGCCGCCGAGGTCGGCCGGGACCTCGGCGACGAGGCGTCCGTCGGTTGTCCCGACATGGGTCGGCACCTCGACCTCGCGCGCGGCGAGGTGGTCGAGCAGGGCGGCCTCTCGGCTCACGGCCTCGACATCGAACGGATGGAACGGTCGCTTGACCGCATACTCGCGGCTGTCGACCTGCAGGTGCCACACGTCGCCGTCCGCACCACGCCCGCCCACGGTTCGGAGGAGCGGGCCGTCACCCAGCCCGAAGGAATGCCGCACCCACTCAGCGAACTGGTCCACGCGGCATACCCCTCTCACCAGGCGCTGGGTTCGAAGTCCTTGACGAAGCAGCCGTAGATGTCCTCGCCGGCCTCGCCGCGCACGATCGGATCGTAGACGCGGGCGGCGCCGTCGACGAGGTCGAGTGGCGCGTGCCAGCCCTCGGCGGCGATGCGGAGCTTCTCGTGGTGCGGGCGCTCGTCAGTGATCCAGCCCGTGTCGACAGCGGTCATGAGGATGCGGTCGGTCTCGAACATCTCGCCCGAACTTGTCCGGGTGAGCATGTTGAGCGCGGCCTTGGCCATGTTGGTGTGCGGGTGTCCGGCGCCCTTGTAGCGGCGGGAGAACTGGCCCTCCATCGCCGACACGTTGACGACGTAGGCCCGTCGGGCACCGCCCTGCACCGCGGCGCGGAGGGACGGCCGCAGCCGTGAGATGAGGATGAACGGCGCGGTCGAGTTGCAGAGCTGCACCTCGAGGAGTTCGAGCGGGTCGACCTCGTCGACGACTTGGGTCCAGCTGTTGTTGGTCTGGACGTCGGGCAGCAGGCCGCCCGCGTCGACGGCCGTGCCGGAGAGGTGCGCGTCGAGGCTTGCGTGCCCTGCAGTCAACGCCATTTCGGTCATCGAGGCGGCCGTGCGCTGTGCGAGCGAGCGCGCAGCGTCCTCCTCGGACTCGCCCTCGTGGTGGGCCACCTGGTGCATCGACAGGGTGCCGAGAAGGTTCGCCGGGTGCGCCTCACTGATCCGGTCGAATGTCACGAGCTCCGGGTAGCGCACATTGCGCTCGAGCGGGACCTTCTCCCCGTCGACGAGGTGCGAATAGGACCCCGGCGACCGACGCACCGTCTGCGCCGCGTTGTTGATGAGGATGTCGAGCGGACCGGCCGCGGCCACCTCGTCCGCGAGCGCGACGACCTGGGTGGGATCGCGCAGGTCGATGCCGACGATCTTGAGCCGGTCGATCCAGGTAGGCGAGTCCTCTTGAGCGGCGAACCGGCGCGCGGCGTCGTGTGGGAAGCGCGTCGTGATCGTGAGGTGGGCGCCGTCGCGCAGGAGCATGAGCGCGATGTACATGCCGATCTTGGCGCGGCCACCCGTGAGCAGGGCGCGCTTGCCGCTGAGGTCGACCCGTTGGTTGCGCTTGAGGTGGCTCTTGGCCGCGCAGGTCGGGCAGAGCCAGTGATAGAACGCGTCGACGATCGTGAAGTCGGCCTTGCAGATGTAGCAGCCTCGCGGCTTGATCAGTTCCCCCACCGTCGTGCCCGCCGGCGGGACCTCGAGCAGGATGCCCTTGGTCTCGTCATCGATGCGCATCGGCGACCCGGTCGCGGTCTTGGCGAGGATGGCCTCGTCGTGGTCGATCTGCGGCTGCTTCGCCTCGCGACGCCGCGCCTTGCGGACCTGCTTGTACATGCGACCGGTGGCGCGCTTGATCGTCTGGATGTCGGGGTGGCCGGCCTCGAGCTCGGGGAGCTCGGCGAGGACGCGCAGAACGGTCGCGAGGTCGTCGGGGTCGACGCCAGGTCCGAAGTCCTCGGGGTCGTTGTCCGTCGGGTGCTCGTCGACGGGGCGGGTGGGGCGTGCGTCAGTCATGCGCGGTTGGTCCAGGCTTCCGGGTCGTCGGTCAGGTCACGAACGGTGGGCGGCAGGTCCCCGCTCAACACGTGGGCCAGCGAGGTCTCGTCAAGCACGGCACGGAGGCTGGCGCGCACCGCCACCCACACGGTGGGCAGATGCGCCGCAACCCCGTCATAGGCGGTCTCGTGTGGCCGCAGCCCCCTCACCTCGGCGAGAGGACCATCGACGGCGCGGAAGACATCGCCGATCGCGATGTCGGTCGCGGGTCGCGCCAGGGCATAACCGCCGCGCGCGCCACGAGTGCTCGTGACGAGTCCCGCGGCGCGCAGGTCGGCCGCGATGGCCTCGAGGAACTTGCGGGGCAACGCCTGTGCGGTGGCCAACGACTCGACACTCACCGGGCCCTCCCCCGCCGAGGCGGCCTCGGCAAGGAGAAGCATCGCGCGCACTGCGTACTCCGTGCGCGCCGAGATGTCCACGAGTCCATTCTCCCGCACGCGTGGTCGTGCTCCGAACGCCCACGATGCGGCAGCCCCCGACCATCATGTGAGACATAACTTCCTGTTACTTGCTCCATAAGGGATCCGTCATCAAAACTCCTACCCATCAGATCGGATTTCATCGACGTCGGGAGTTCATGACATGCGCAAGCTCACCCTTTTGGCCATCGTCGGCCTGATCGCCCAGCTCGTCGATGGAAGTCTGGGCATGGCCTACGGCGTGACGACGACCAGCCTCCTCCTCCTCATCGGGACGAACCCCGCTGCCGCCTCGGCGACCGTGCACCTCGCCGAGATCGGCACGACGCTCGCGTCGGGCACCGCGCACTGGCGATTCGGCAACGTCGACTGGGGCGTGGTGTTCCGGATCGGCATCCCCGGAGCTGTCGGCGCCTTCCTCGGTGCGACGGTCCTGTCTTCGCTCGACACCGCGACCGCCAAGCCGCTCATGGCCCTCATCCTCGTGTCCCTCGGCGTCTACATCCTCGTGCGCTTCACGCTTCGCGGGCTGCGCACCGATCGCCTCGGACAGCCGCTCAGGTCCCGCTTCCTCGCTCCCCTGGGCCTCTTCGCCGGGTTCGTCGACGCGACCGGTGGCGGTGGCTGGGGCCCGGTCGGAACGCCCGCGCTGCTGGCCTCAGGGCGCATCGAGCCCCGCAAGACGATCGGCTCGATCGACACCAGCGAGTTCCTCGTCTCCGTCGCGGCGAGCATCGGCTTCCTCATCGCGCTCGGCTCGCAGGGCATCAACTTCGGCTGGGTGGTCGCCCTGCTCATCGGTGGCCTCATCGCCGCCCCCATCGCCGCCTGGCTCGTGCGGCACCTCCCCCCGAGGGTGCTCGGCTCGGCAGTCGGTGGCCTCATCATCCTCACCAACGTCCGCACCCTCCTCGGCTCGTCGTGGATCGACGCCGGCGACACGACGAAGGCCGTGACCTACGTCGTCATCGCCGCCGCGTGGATCGCCGCCATCGCATGGTCGGTCGGTGAGCACCGCAAGGACACCGCGCTCACCCCCACCGCGGCCACCGACGACGAGCACCTGCTCGAGGCCGACCCGGTCTGAGCCCGAGACTCCGTCAGTAGGTCACACCGCGCAGGATCACCGCGCTGGGTTCGCCCAGCGCGGTGATGTCCTGTCGGGGGTCGTGATCGAGCGCGAGCAGGTCCGCGTCGGCGCCCTCCTCCAGGCCGGGCCGACCGAGCCAGGCACGCGCGCCCCACGTGGCCGCGCCCAGGACCTCGGTGTTGCTGAAGCCGATCTCCGCGAGCTCGACGGCCTCCTGCGCGGCGAGTCCGTGGGCGATCGAACCTCCCGCATCGGTTCCGAGATAGATCGGTATGCCGGCCTCTCGCGCCGCGCCGAACGTCTCGTAGCGTCGTGCGTGGAGGTCGACCATGCGCCGGTGGTAGTCGGGGAACTTCTCGCGGGCCGGTTCGGCGATGGCCGGGAACGTGGCGATGTTGACCAGCGTCGGAACGATCGCGATCCCCTGTGCCGCAAAGGAGTCGATCGTGTCGGCCTCGAGGCCGGTGGCGTGCTCGATGCAGTCGGTGCCCGCCGCCGCAAAGTCCCTCAGTGAGTCGGGCCCGAAGCAGTGCGCCGTGGTGCGGGCGCCTTCCTCGTGGGCGGCCGCAATCGCCTCCTTGAGGACGTCCGCCGGCCAGCACGGCTGCAGGTCACCGGTCTCCCGGTCGATCCAGTCCCCCACGAGCTTGACCCACCCGTCGCCGACCCGAGCCTCGATCCGGACCCGCTCGACGAGCTGCTCCGGCTCGACCTCCCACGCGTAGTTGCGGATGTAGCGCTTCGTCCGGGCGATGTGGCGACCCGCCCGGATGACCTTGGGCAGGTCGTCGCGCTCGTCGATCCAGCGGGTGTCGGCGGGCGAGCCGGCGTCGCGGATGAGCAGCGTTCCGTTGTCGCGGTCCGCGAGCGCCTGGGCCTCCGACGTGGCGTCATCGACTGCGCCGTGGCGATCGAGCCCGACGTGGCAGTGGGCGTCGACCATCCCCGGGACGAACCATCCGGACAACGTCTCGACGTCGTGTCCGGTCCCGGTGGGACGCTCGAAGGTGATGCGTCCCCCGATCACCCACGCCTCGGGTCGCACGTCCTCGGGTCCGACGAGGACCTCTCCCACCAGGTGCAGCACCGAACCCGTCATGGGACTGACCTTAGCGAGGAGCGTGTCGCGGCCGACGTCAGCCGGGCAGGCCTCCGGCGAGTCGGCCGAGCGCATCCTGCCAATGCTGTTGGTCGCCTCTGGGGTCGCCCACGATGCCGCGTCCCTCGTGGTAGACGTCGACCCGGGTTCCCTCGCCATCGGGATGCAGTTGAACGTCGAGCATGCTCAGGGGGCCGTCGTCGTGGGGATGCCACGTGACGCGCACGTTCTCCATCGGGTGGAAACTGCGGACGACACCGTAGGAGCCGTCGCCGGCCTTCCACGGTGCGCCCTTGCTCCCGATCCGTGCCCCCTCACCGAGGAGCGCCTCGGTTCCGGCGTCGCTGGTCAGGTGCTGCCACACCGCACTCGGGTGTGCCGAGACCGTGGTGGTGGCGCGCACGCCCACCTGCGGCTCGTCGTCGGTGTCGTCGGGAAGTGCGTCGACCTCACTGCTCATGCCAGACCTCCGTCATAACCGGGGCCGCCCGGGACGGGCGACATGGGACTAGCAGACTCCTTCCCGGCGCTCATGGCAACAGGTCGGCTCAAACCGGTCCGGCGTTCCTCACGGTGTGGAGGCGACGACGCGGCGTAGCGCTTCGGTGACGACAGCGGGCGCGTCACTGTGGACCCAATGAGCCGCACCCTTGACGGTCACCTGGCGGGTCTTGGGGAAGAACGCACGCATTCGCTCGCCGTCCTCGTCCACGACATAGGTGCTCTCCGCACCCGTGATCCACAGCACCGGACCGTCATAGGGGGCCACCCCGCCGGGTTCGAACGGGAAGTCGGCGACGGCCGAGTCGTCACCGCGTGCCGCGTCGGCAGCAAAGAGCCCGACGTTGGCCTGCCACCTCCACGAGGCGCCTTCGCGCCGCAGGTTCTGGAGCAGGAACGCCTTGACGCCCGGATCGGATTCGTTGAACCGCGCCTCGGCCTCGGAGCGATCTCGCACTTCCCCGAGCGGTAGCCGCTGCATCTCGTTGATGTAGCCGGTGAACCGGTCGAGGTTCCCATAGCTCTTCGGCGCGATGTCCACGACGACGAGCTTTGACACTAGCGCGGGCTCGGTGAGCGCCAGCGTCATCGCCGTCTTGCCACCGAGGGAGTGCCCCACGACGATCCATGGCTCCGGATCGATGGCGCGCAACGTCGAGGCGACCTGCGCGGCATACCCCTGGAACGAAAACTCGGCCGACCACGGACTGCGACCGTGGTCGGGAAGGTCGACGAGCGTGGCTCGCACGCCGTCCCCGGCCGGACCAGCGAGCCCCTTGGCGATCGTGGACCAGTTGCGGCCCTGCCCGAAGAGCCCGTGCAGGAAGGCGATGCGTGGCCCAGCAGTGCCGACCGACAGCGTGTGCAGCGGTTCGGCGGCTGCCGGCGGCGTGGTCACTTGCCCAGGAACTTCTCGAAGCCCTTCGGCAGCTGCGACGCGTCCATCGCCGCGGGGTCGAAGCCGTCCGCAGCCCCCCCACCGAACGAGGCACCCGCCGGCTTGGACGCCGCACGCTGTGCCGCTGCCTTGGCGTCGGCAGCGCGCTTGGCGGGGTTCCCCGACTTCGACTTCTTGCCACGGACCTGTTGCTGCTGCTGACGGGCCTTCTTGCCGCCGCCCATACCCGGCATGCCGGGGATACCGCCGCCGCGGGCCAGCTGCTTCATCATCTTCTGGGCCTCGCCGAACCGCTCGAGCAGCTGGTTGACCTCGGACACGGTGACACCGGAACCGCCGGCGATGCGGGCGCGGCGCGAGCCGTTGATCTGCTTGGGGTGGTTGCGCTCGAACGGCGTCATCGAGCGGACCATCGCCTCGACGCGGTCGAACTCTCGCTCGTCGAGGTTGTCGAGCTGAGCGGACATCTGGCCCATGCCCGGCATCATCTTGAGCATCGACTTGAGCGAGCCCATCTTCTTGATCGCCGACATCTGCTGGAGGAAGTCGTCGAACGTGAAGTCCTCGGCCGCGAGGAACTTGCGCTCCATCTCGGCCGCCTGGTTGCGGTCGAACGCCTTCTCGGCCTGCTCGATGAGGGTGAGGACGTCACCCATGTCGAGGATGCGCGAGGCCATGCGGTCGGGGTGGAAGACCTCGAAGTCCTTCACGCCCTCACCGGTCGACGCGAACATGATCGGGCGGCCGGTGACCCCGGCGACGGACAGCGCCGCACCACCGCGGGCGTCACCATCGAGCTTGGAGAGCACGACGCCGGTGAAGTCGACACCTTCGAGGAAGGCCTCGGCGGTCTCAACTGCGGCCTGACCGATCATCGCGTCGATGACGAACAGGACCTCGTCGGGGTTGATCGCCTCGCGGATCTGCCCTGCCTGCGCCATGAGGTCGGCGTCCACGGCGAGGCGGCCGGCGGTGTCGACGATGACGACGTCGTGATGCTTCGCAACGGCTTCACGTATGCCGTCCCGAGACACCGCGACCGGGTCACCGAAGCTTCGCGTGCCTTCGCCGGTGGGCCCGACCGCGTCGTGGCCTCCGACATTGCCCTGCTCCGGGGCGAAGACCGGGACACCCGCGCGCTCGCCGACGACCTGGAGCTGGGTGACGGCGTTGGGCCGCTGGAGGTCTGCCGCGACGAGCATCGGCGTGTGGCCCTGCTCCTTGAGCCAGTAGGCCAACTTGCCGGCGAGGGTGGTCTTGCCGGCGCCCTGGAGGCCGGCGAGCATGATGACCGTCGGCCCGGTCTTGGCGAACCGGATCGTGCGCGTCGCCCCACCAAGGATGTCGACGAGCTCCTCGTTGACGATCTTGACGACCTGCTGGGCCGGGTTGAGCGCCTGCGACACCTCCGCACCGAGGGCCCGGTCACGTACGGAGGAGGTGAACTCCTTGACGACCGGCAGCGCGACATCCGCGTCGAGCAGCGCCAGTCGGATGTCGCGGACGGTCTTGTTGACGTCGGACTCGGACAGTCGCCCCTTCGTGCGAAGGTTCTTGAAGGTGGCTGTCAGGCGGTCGGAAAGGCTCGTGAACACCGCACAAGGTTAACCGGAGACCCCAGCGCCCCCGTCACGCCGACTGTTCAGGAGGCGTTCGCGCCACACCCCACCTGACGTGCCTCGACCCACCGTCCCTTGCTGAGCAGGAAGAGCCGAGACTGGTGCGACACAGAGCACCCATCGGGGAGTGGCCCACCATCGAAGGACACCATCTGGGGGAAGCCTGCCGCCGAACTCTTGGTCGCATCGACCACGAACGCCTCGGCGACATCCTTTCCATCAGAACCCGGAAGAATCTCGCAGGCCCGAATGGTCGCTCCCACGAGGCCCGAAGCCTCCTCCAGGGACAACTTCGGAACCGAATTCGCCAGACCCACGGAGCACGAATCCTCGTCGGCGGAGATCTCCGACGACGTGGGAGATGCCGACCGTGCCGAGGGTGATTCCGGTGAACGCGCACACCCGCCCAAGACAACGAGTGCGAGTGCGCCACCCCAAAGAAGCCTTCGGTCACTAATTGCCCACGTACGCACTGGGGGCCCACTTCCTCAAGCCGCTTAGCTGGGTGCAGTAGTAGCTCTTTCCACTGAGCCAGTGAATTGTTCCCTTCACGATGCCGGTAGCAACGACTCCGCCTCCACCGACACCGTAGTAGCAGGTGCCGCCCGAATCTCCTTTCATGAAGCCATCCGAATCGGTAAACCCATCACGATCACCATCGTGCCGAGTCTCCAGCATGTGCGCACTCGAGACTCCTTCGATCGTTTCCGTGCGATAAGAGCCCCGGACGATATAGCGACATATTTGAGCGGTGGTCCTGCCGGACGTGCAGATCTCATAGCCGACCGGCCTCGACCCATAGTTGCCGTCCACAATTGGTAGCGTTGCATTCGACGACAGTGGTCCATTGAAAACGACGGTGCGATACGATGATCCGCTCAATAGTTTCCAGTCACCGTATATGTCGGCATTTCCTGGATAACTTGTTGTGTATTGAGAACCAACAAATGCCCCACTATTGTAGAAGGTTGTAGCGGTGCAGTGCCCCGCCGTTAGGACCGTTCGCGCCGTGCCGATTCTAATCGGAACACCAAGGGAACAGTTCGCGCTCCCATTGTAGATCTCCGCGCCCATATTCCAGGGTGAGCTATTGTCCCGCCTCGTGGTGTTTGTCGACCGACCCATGTCGCGTGCTCGAAGGGGCATATCTGCCGGTAAGCCAAACTGACTACGAGCCCAACCGGCGGGGTTGCCTCGCGCTGCACTAGGAAGATCTCCTTCGGCGATCGCAACATCAAGTCCACCGACTACTACATCGGGCCCAACTACGGAGTCGATTTCTTCAGCAGAACTTTCGTCTGCGACCGTACTCGATGCTCTGAGCAAAGCGGAAAGCGAATTTGGAACGATAGCAACTTCAATCTTCACATTGGTGTTCCTCTGGGTGACTTCCGCCACCGCCCGAGTCGCTTCGCCACTGTGATATGGGAGTGTGAGCAACACTGCGGAGTAATTTGAGCAAAAGGCAACACCGGTAGCGCGATCAGGATTCTCATCAACAAATCCTTGGAGGCTATCCGCAGCGTCAGTGAGATTTGCAGACGGAGTTCCGTACCATATAACGTCTCCGTTGCCGTCCGTCTCAAGGCAAGCCTTCTCGGCTTGGCTTGACGGAATTGAGCTACTTCCAATCGTTAGCGCCAGCACGAGGGCGCCAACCACCTTCCCCCTAGTTTGCATGAGCAATAACGTAGCGCACCGAGCGCCTCCTAGGCTACGAATCGGGGAGGCGGGAACTTCGAAATCTTTGGGTGCCTCGTCCCGCATACACACGCCCCATCAAGGTTACCTGAACGTCACAAGTCGGTAGAGCGTCACTTGCGCGACGACTAGGCGTGGACCCGGACAGGTCAGGTGCTCCGGTCACAGGCGTCAATGACGACGCCGACGACCTGCGCGACCTTCGCCGGATCGAGAGGGCGGCCCGAAAAGTCGGTGACATAGAAGGTGTCCAGGGTCTGGCCGGCATACGTGGCAATGTGCGCGGAGCGCACCGACACCCCGGCCTTGGCGAAGGCCATCCCCAGCTCGTGCAGCAGTCCGGGCCGGTCTTGCGCCCGCACCTCGATGACGGTGGCCTCCTGGCTCGCGCCGGGTACGACGAGTGCCCGCGGCTGCCCCGGCGTGCCGATCGTCGACTGCCCGCTCGGCCGCCCGGCAAACTGCCGGCGACGGTCGAGCCGCCCCAAGGGGGCGCGGTCGCCACTGGCCAGACGCATGAGTCCGCGCACGATCCGGTCCCGCTCGGGCTCGGCATCGCTCGGGCTCTCGACGTGCCACTCGTTGACGGCGATCCCATCGACGGTCCGCAAGACGGCGGTGCGCACGACCAGACCCTCAGCGGCCAACAGCCCTGCCGTGTCCGCGAAGAGGCCCAGACGGTCACGGTCGGCGATGTCGATCCGGTAGGACCCCCCGTTGGGGACGACCGCGACGTAGGGCTCACCACTTGCCAGGGTCGACACGAGATCGTCGGGCACCAGGGACGGCTCGGCCTCGCCGGCCGCCGGGGTCGATGGGCTGAGCCGTTCGCGCACCGCCGCCGCGAACTGGTTCAGCAGGGCGGCTCGCCAGTCGGTCCACGCCTTGGGTCCGGCGGCCACCGCGTCGGCCTCGGTGAGAGCCACCAACAACTCGAAGCGGTCCCTGTCCCCATCGACGGCCGCGATCGCGGCATCGATCGTGCGGGGGTCGGAGTGGTCCCGACGGGTCGCCAGCTCGATCAGCGTGAGGTGCTCGCGCACGAGCGCCACCACCGTTGCGACGTCTGCGTCGGAGTGACCCAGACGACGCAGGATCGCCTCGGCGATCGGCGCACCAGCGACGGAGTGGTCGTGTGCCCCCGGCACCTTGCCGATGTCGTGGAGCAGGGCGGCGAGCAGCAGCAGGTCGGCGCGGCCGACACCGCGCAGCAGACCGGTCGCGTGGACGACCGTCTCGATGAGGTGGCGGTCCACCGTGTGCCTGTGGACCGCGTTGCGTTGCGGCCGAGACCGAACGGCCACCCACTCGGGGAGCCAACGCTCGATGATCCCCTGCTGGTCGAGGCCCTCCCACACCGTGACGAGACCCGGTCCCGCCGCGAGGAGGTCGCTGAACAGCCCCCGGGCCAGCGGCGTCCACGGGGTTGGCAGGTCGGCGCACTTGGTCGCAAGGTTTTCGAGCGTCACCGGCGCGATGGGCAGGTTGGCCCGCGCGGCGAGGACGGCCGCACGGAGGGGCAGGTGCGGGTCCGAGTCGAGCAGACGCCCCGAGCCCAGGACGACCTCGCCATCGCTCTCGAAGAGTCCGAAGCCGAGCGGACGCATCTGCGGGCGGCGCGGCCCCACGCGCAGCACGCGTGCTCGCTGCGACTGCGCGGCCCGACGCACGGTGCCGTCGATGGCATAGGCGATGGCACGGCCCGCGTCCGAGACGTCGGCGAGCAGGTCGTCGGGGTCGTCGTAGCCGAGGAGTGCCGCGACCGCATCGTGGTCCTCCCGGCCGAGTCGGTCCCGTCCGCGCCCCGTGACGACGTGGACCGCGTCGCGGACATCAAGGAGCGTTCCGTAGGCCGCGTCGACCTCACCACGCGGACGGTCGGCCAGCCACGCCTCGGCCAGCGCGTTGAGCACGGTCATGTCGCGCAGGCCCCCGTGGGCCTCCTTGAGTTCCGGCTCGATCGACTGGGCCAGGTCACCGTGCCGGTGGTGGCGCACGGACATCGCCTCGGTGAGCTGTGGGAGGCGCTTGCGGGCGTTGGCCCGCCAGTCGTGGCTCACCGTCGCTCGTGCAGCTGCCACCACCTCCGCGTCGCCCGCGACGGCCGAGATGTCGAGCAGCCCCACGGCTGCGGTGAGGTCGTCCGCCGCCACGGCCCGGCACTGATTGACCGTCCGCACGCTGTGGTCGAGGCGGACCCCGGCGTCCCAGATGGGGTACCAGATGCGGTCCGCGAGCCGGGTGATCTCGTCAGCGGACAGGGTGCGGCCGTAGTGCAGGAGCACGAGGTCGTAGTCGGAGAGCGGTCCGGCGTCACCGCGACCGACGCTCCCGACGGCGGCCAGAGCCACGCCTTCGACGTTGCTCCCCTTCGTCGCTTCCTGCCAGATCCCGGTCAACCACTCCCGGTTGAACTCGGCGAGCCGCAGACGTCGCTCCGGCCCGGACCCGGCCGTCTCGAAGGCCCGAGTGCCGGCGAGGTCGAGCCGTCGGGCGGCCACGTCCGTGACGTCGGTCATGCGATCACTCCCCTCATCCGACTTTGTGCCCCATTGGGACAACTCGCTGGCGCTCGCCCACTGGCCTTCGTGCGACTTTGTGCCCCATTGGGACAACTCGCTGGCGCTCGCCCACTGGCCTTCGTGCGACTTTGTGCCCCATTGGGACAACTCGCTGGCGCTCGCCCACTGGCCTTCGTGCGACTTTGTGCCCCATTGGGACAACTCGCTGGCGCTCGCCCACTGGCCTTCGTGCGACTTTGTGCCCCATTGGGACAACTCGCTGGCGCTCGCCCACTGGCCTTCGTGCGACTTTGTGCCCCATTGGGACAACTCGCTGGCGCTCGCCCACTGGCCTTCGTGCGACTTTGTGCCCCATTGGGACAACTCGCTGGCGCTCGCCGTCCCAATGGGGCACAAAGTCGCAGTGCTCAGATGGCTTCGGAGCCGCGTTCTCCGGTCCGAACCCGGACGACGTCCTCGACCGGCACCGTCCAGATCTTGCCGTCACCGATCCGCCCGGTCTGGGCGGCCTTGAGGATGACGTCGGCGACGCTGGAGGCGTCCATGTCGTCGACAAGGACCTCGAGGCGGAGCTTCGGGACGAAGTCCACGGTGTACTCGGCGCCGCGGTAGACCTCGCTGTGGCCACGCTGGCGGCCATAGCCGGAGGCCTCACTGACGGTCATGCCCGAGATGCCGTAGGCCTCGAGGGCCTCCTTCACCGCGTCGATCTGGTGGGGCTTGATGATGGCGGTGATGAGCTTCATGCCTTGACTCCTTCAGGGGTGAGCTCGTCGTGGTGACGGGCGTCGTGGGACAGGGCCGGGGAAGAGGTGGTGCCGAGGCGGCCACCGCGCGACACGAGGTCGTAGCCCGACTCCGCGTGCTCGGCCTGGTCGATACCGGCGACCTCGTCGTCGTCGGAGATCCTCCACCCGAGGGTGTACTTGAGGGCCAGACCGATGATGGCCGTGACGACCGCCGAGAAGATCAGCGAGGCGAGGGCGATGACGATCTGGACCACGGTCTGGTTGATGCCGTCACCGTAGAACAGTCCACCCTCGGTGGCGAGGAGTCCGGCACCGACGGTGCCCCAGAGACCAGCGACCAAGTGAACACCGACGACGTCGAGCGAGTCGTCGTAGCCGAACTTGAACTTCAGTCCGACCGCGAGGGCCGCGAGGGCACCGGCGACGAGGCCGAGGATGATCGAGCCGACGGGCGAGAGCGCGCCACAGGCCGGGGTGATGGCGACGAGACCGGCGACGACACCGGAGGCGGCGCCGACAGAGGTGGCGTGACCGTCGCGGAGCTTCTCGACGACGAGCCAGCCGAGGATCGCGGCGCAGGTCGCGACGGTGGTGTTGACCCAGACGAGGGCCGAGAGGCCGTCAGCAGCGAGTTCCGAGCCCGCGTTGAACCCGAACCAGCCGAACCACAGGAGACCCGCACCGAGCATGACGAGAGGAACGTTGTGCGGGCGCATCGCGGACTTGCCGAAGCCGAGGCGCTTGCCGACGATGAGGGCCAGGACGAGACCGGCGATGCCGGCGTTGATGTGGACGACCGTGCCACCGGCGAAGTCGATCGGCAGGACGTTGGCCGCCCCATCGGTCGCACCGAACAGCATGGCGGCGATGCCGTCCTCGGAGCCGCTGAGGAGACCGCCACCCCACACCATGTGCGCCACCGGGAAGTAGGCCAGCGTCACCCAGAGCCCGGCAAACACGAGCCAGGTCGAGAACTTCGCGCGGTCGGCGATGGCGCCGCTGATGAGCGCGACGGTGATGATCGCGAACGTCAGCTGGAAGCCGACGAAGAGGATCTCGGGGATCCACACGTCCGCGCCGAAGACGTCGATGATCGCGGTGCCGTTGGCGTCGAGGGTCGCGCCCTCGGCGTCACCGACGACACCCTTGAGTCCGAAGTTCTCGAACGGGTTGCCGATGATGCCGCCGATGTTGCTGCCACCGAAGGACATCGAGTAGCCCCACAGCACGTAGACCACGCCGACGACGCCCATGGCGCCGAACGACATCATCATCATGTTGAGGACGGACTTGGCGCGTGTCATGCCGCCGTAGAAGAGGGCGAGGCCCGGCGTCATCAGCAGCACCAGGGAGGCGCAGATGAGGACGAAGGCAGTCGCCGATGCGTCGATTGCGGGCTCGGCCGCGAGTGGGAGGAGAGTTGGGCTCATGGGGAAGGAGTGTGCGAGCGCCCGGTTTCACCTCGCGCAGCGTTGTGTTACGGCTGTGTTGCGCATTCCGGACCAGCGTAAGAAGTGTGTTTCGCCGTCCCCTGCGCTGTGAGAAGGGCGTCGGTGTGAGACTGGGGGCATGGCTCTCTCGGTGCTGATCTATGACGGTGACTGCGGCGTCTGCACGAAGTTGTCGCGGTTCGTCACGACGACGGTGCGCGCCCAGCAGGGCGACTTCGCCGTCAGCGCCTACCAGGACGCCGACCTCGACACGTTGGGGCTGACGGCCGAACAGTGCGACGAGGCGCTGCAGTGGGTGTCGGCCAAGGGGCGGATCAGCTCGGCCCAGGACGCCGTCGCTCGAGTGCTCCTGGCGGGCCGGCTGCCCTTCAAGCCGCTGGGCGCGGTCATCCTCGTGCCCGGCATCAACGCCCTCGCAGGGGTCGTCTACCGCTGGGTGGCGGTCAACCGACACCGGCTCCCGGGCGGGACGCCGGCGTGCTCACTCCCGGCGGCTCAGCGCCCGAGCTGAGGCCGCGCTCGCTCCACCATCGCCCGATCCGGGTGCGTCCCCACCGTGCTCGGAGCCAGTTGGCGTACTCCTCCAGCGGGAGGAAGGCCAGCATCATCACGAGGTGCGGCCAGAACGCAATCGTGATCGCGGCATACGTCATGGCATGGAAGGCGAACCACGCCGCGACGGCACGACGACGCCACTTCTCCGACAGCAGGAAGATCACCGGCGCCGTGAGTTCGGCAGCCATGAGCACCCACTGGAACCAGTGCAGCGTGAACGGGATCTCGAGGAGCCACTCGGCCCACGGGGTGCCGCGCCGGACGACCGCGCGCACCATCGTCGCCGAGTTGACCCATTCGAGGCCGCCGAAGCGGAGTTTGGCCCACGCCGACAGGAAGTACGTCGCGATCGCGGCCATCTGCACGGCCCGCAGCGCGAAGCCCGCAGCCTCCGACCGGCGCTTGTCCGACAGGTGTGCGAGACCGACTGTGGGCAGGAGCGCCAACGCGACGACGAAGTCCGCCCGGTCGTGGTCGACCTTGCCGTAGCTGAACGCGACGTACTGGTACCAGATCCAGCACACCGCAACGGTCCAGCCAAGAAGGCGCGGCGCACGTCCCGTGAGCGCGAGCGCAGCAGCGATGACGCAGCCCCACTTGAGGACCTCGACGAGGAGCACCGAAGCGGGCGGCAGGTGGAGCATCTCCCCCATGACCAGCGGTTCGTACCAGACCGGGTCGGCCTGCCCGTGGTACCAGCCCGACGTGTGCAGGAACAGCACGTCGATGATGACGAAGGCAAAGACGAGCAGGCGCAGCACCGCCACGCGCGCGACGGGCATGGGCGTGAACAGCCAGGAGGCGAGCCTGTTCATGGTGCGGACCACTCGGCGAGCACGTCCGTCTCGACCTCGCCCGTGGGCTCTCGGTCGACGACGATGATCTTGTGGCGCACGACCCGCAGCCCGAGCCATGCGGCCGACCCGGGACGCAGGCGCGCATGACTGGCGGCGAGGGTGCCGAGGCGAGCCGGGTCAGCCTGGATCTGCGGGATACGTCCCTCGACCTCCGCGCGGTTGACGCCGACGTTCTCGGGGGTCAGGCGAGCGGGGACCCACGTGTTCGGGTCGTCGGCGGTGCGCACCTCGATGCCGGTCGACCAGACCGAACCGGTGGCGGCCTGCGACGTTGCGAACATCCGCCAGGGGCTGAACGGCCACCAGTGGTCGTTGCCGACGAGGGATCCGGCGCAGAACAGGGCGGTGAGAGCCACGACGAGCCCGGCTCGCCAAGCGCGACCCAATCGGCTGAGTCGGAGCACGCCCGACTGCCCTTCCCCCGCATTCATGCCGAGAGGGTATGCCGTCCGCCCACCTCTGCGCGCCGGTTCCGGTCAGAAGGCCGAGATGTCCCCCGTGGAACGCTGCGGCCGGCTCAGGCCGCGGAGAACTGCGACCTGACCGTGCCGACGTGCGGCGACCCCGGCGAGGAGCGTGAGGACCGGCAGCGTGACAGCCTCGTCGTGTTCGGGGGTCTCGACGCCAACGCTCACAGCAAGGTCATCGCCGTGCACGACCATCTCCATCAGGCGGGTCGTGAGGAAGGCATCCGTCGGGAGCGCCCATCCCTGCCACGGGATGTGCACGACCTGGGGCCGCCCGCCCTCCGCGAGGAGCCGTGGAAGTTCGGCGAGCGACTCTTGGGCCTGTGCGAGAACGGCGTCGGGGCCGATCGCCGCTGCTTCGTTGTCGCGGTCGTTCTGATCGGGGTCGACCTCGCCGCTGCGCGACTGGGCCACCCAAGGCGCCTGGTCGTAATGGTCGAGCAGACCGATGACTCGCGCGTCGCCGGGTGCGCGCGTCGCGAGCAACTCTGCCGTCCTCCGAACCTGGGCGACAAGGTGGTGGGCGAGGCCTCCGACCGTCATGCCCTCGCACTCGCTATCGCGCTCCCACGCGTCCCTCACCTCGGCGCGCCCGGCGAGCGCGAGCGTGCGCTCGGCGCAGGCAAGGAACGCCTCAGTCGGAACGCTCGGGAGGGCAGACGGCATACGCGCGTTCCTCAGTCGATGATCGCGTCGACGAAGCCGGCAGGGTCGAAGGGCGCGAGGTCGTCCGGGCCCTCACCGAGTCCGATGAGCTTGACCGGGACACCGAGCTTGCGCTGGACCGCGACGACGATGCCACCCTTCGCGGTGCCGTCGAGCTTCGTGAGGACGATGCCGGTGATGCCGACGACCTCGCTGAAGACCTCGGCCTGACGCAGGCCGTTCTGGCCGGTCGTCGCGTCGAGGACGAGAAGGACCTCGTCGATGGGGCTCTGCTTCTCGATGACGCGCTTGACCTTGCCGAGCTCGTCCATGAGGCCGACCTTGTTGTGGAGGCGCCCCGCGGTGTCGATGAGGACGACGTCGGCCTCCATCTCGGCTGCCCCCTTGACGGCGTCGAACGCCACCGCGGCGGGGTCAGCGCCGTCACGGTCCGAGCGGACGGTCGGCACACCCACCCGCTCCCCCCACGTCTGGAGCTGGTCCGCCGCAGCCGCACGGAAGGTGTCCGCGGCGCCGAGGACGACGTCCTTGTCCTCCGCGACCAGCACGCGGGCGAGCTTGCCGACGGTGGTCGTCTTGCCGGTGCCGTTGACACCGACCACCACGATGACGGCGGGGCGACCATCGACGCGCGACGACGTGATCGAGCGGTCCATCGACGGGTCGACCAGGGTCAGCAGCTCCTCGCGCAGCCACCCACGAACCGTGGCCTCGTCGGCGTTGCCGTGGACCTTGACCTTGGTCCGCAGGTGGTCGACGAGTTCGGTCGACGCCTCGACCCCGAGGTCCGCAGTGAGGAGCGTGTCCTCGACCTCCTCCCAGGCCGCCTCGTCGAGGTCGCCGCGCGACAGCAGGGCGAGCAGGCCCTTGCCGAGGGCGGTGTTGGAGCGGGCCAGGCGTGCGCGCAGCCGCTGCAGCCGAGTCTGGGGCGCCTCGGGCCGTTCGACCTCCGGGACCGTGACCGGAGGAAGGGTGTCCGGGGCGGTGGTGTCGTCGGTGGGCGCCGGGAGGGTGTCGACCGACCCACCCGAAGCACGCTCGGTCTCGTCATCCGGCGCCGGGCGCGGCTGCCCGGCCTGCTCCGCCGGTCGCTCCCGGGGCAGCTCCTTGGTGGCTCCCCCGCGCCCCCGGAGGAGGGTCGCAGCAAGCCCGCCGAAGACGACGAGCAGGCCGAATGCGACGGCGACGTATTCCCAAAGAGTGTCGATGGCGCTCACTGGCCCATCCTCGCATCCACCCTCAGAAGATGCGGACCCGCTCGTCCTCGGGGACCCACATGCCGTCGCCCTCGGCCACGTCGAACGCCTCGTGGAACTCGGTGAGATTGCGGACGGCGTTGGCGCGCAGGTCCATCGGCGCATGCGGGTCGATCGCGAGGAGTCGGACCGCCTCCGCCTCACGCGCGGTGCCGCACCAGACCTGAGCCCACCCGATGAAGAAGCGCTGGTCACCCGTCAGGTCGTCGATGACCGGAGCCTCGCCGCCTTCTGTGGAGATCCGGTATGCCGCGTGCCCGATCGTGAGCCCGCCGAGGTCTCCGATGTTCTCGCCGACCGTGAGCGCCCCGTTGACCTTGTGACCGGTCGCGTCACGCGACTCGAGGTCGTTGAACTGGGCGATGAGGCTCTGGGCGCGGCCGTCGAAGTTGGCGCGGTCCTCGTCGGTCCACCAGTTGCGCAGGTTGCCGTTGCCGTCGTACTGCGAGCCCTGGTCATCGAAGCCGTGACCGATCTCGTGTCCGATGACAGCCCCGATGCCGCCGTAGTTCACGGCGTCGTCGGCCTCGACATCGAAGAACGGCGGCTGGAGGATCGCGGCCGGGAAGACGATCTCGTTGAGACCCGGGTTGTAGTAGGCGTTGACCGTCTGCGGCGTCATGAACCACTCGTCGCGGTCGACCGGCCCGCCGAGCTTGGCGAGGTTGCGGTCGACCTCGAAGGCGGTGGCGCGGGCGACGTTGCCCACGAGGTCGGTCGCGTCGACCTCGAGGCCCGAGTAGTCGCGCCACTTGTCGGGATAGCCGATCTTGGGCGTGAACGCTTCGAGCTTGGCGAGCGCCTCACGACGGGTCTCCAGACCCATCCACTCGAGGCCGATGAAGTCGCGACGGAAGGCCTCGACGAGGTTGTCGACGAGCTCGACCATCCGCTCCTTGGCCCGCGGCGGGAAGTGCTGGTCGACATAGAGCTGTCCGACGGCCTCGCCCAGTGCGTCCTCGACGAGCCCGACACCGCGCTTCCAGCGATCACGGATCTGCGGCACCCCCGAGAGGGTCCGGCCATAGAAGTCGAAGTTCTCCTCGACGATCTCACCGGTCAGGTAGGCCGCGAGCGCGTGGACGACACGCCAGCGCAGCCAGTCCTGCCACGTCGCGATGTCGACCTCGGTCAGGGCGGCCGCGATGGAGCGGAGGTGGTCCGGCTGCCGCGCGATGACCTGGTCGAAGGCACCTTCGGGCGCCTGGGCCGCCGCGAGGTAGGCGTCCCAGTCGACGCCCGGGGTGAGTGCGTCAAGCCCGGCCCGGTCGACGAGGGTGTAGGTCTTCACCGCGTCGCGGTTGGTCACCTGGTCCCAGTGGGAGGCCGCGATGCGGGTCTCGAGGGCCATGATCCGGTCGGCGGCAGCGGTCGCCGACTCACCGGCATACAGGCCGGTCAGGGTGAGCATCCGCGCAACGTGCGGCGGGTAGGCGGCTCGAATGGCCTCGTGCTGTGGCTCGCGGTAGTAGGCCTCGTCGGGGAGGCCGATGCCCGCCTGCTCGAGGTAGACCACATAGCGGGTGGAATCGCGGTCGTCGGTGTTGACGAATGGCTGGACGAGGCCGTCGACGCCGGCACGCATGAACTGCCCGAGGAGCGCCATGATGTCGGTCGGCGTCCTGGCCCCGTCGATCGCGGTGAAGAACGGTGCGAGTGGCGCAGCGCCGAGCCCGTCGATGCGCTCCTCGTCCATGAAGGAGCTGTAGAGGTCCCCGACCTTCCGGGCGACCGTCCCGGTCTCGGGGTTGCCCTCCGCGACGGCGACGATGATGTCGCGGACCTGCTGCTCGGCGTTCTCACGCAGCACGTCGAAGCTGCCATAGCGACCCCGGTCCGCCGGAATCTCGGTCTCCTTGACCCAAGTCCCGTTGACGTGACCGAAGAGGTCGTCCTGGGGACGGATCGAGTGGTCGCTGGCGGAGTGGTCGATCCCCGAGCGCATCAGGAACGCGCGCTGGTCTCGGCGGATGCGCTGAGCGCCGGGTCGTCGGACGCGCCCGGGTCGGAGCGCTCCAGCCGCTGAAGCGCGGCCTGCTGACGATCCTTGAGCGCACTCACGACCTCTTCACCCTTGGGCGTGAGGATCCCCCGTCCGTTGCGGCGGGCAGGAACTGCGACCAGCACCACCACCACGAGGGCGAGGATGACGCTGATGAGCATGCCGATGATGAGCGCGACCATGCCTCAAGGGTGTCCTAGTGCGGCTGCGCCCGCAAAACGACACCCCGGGGCTGAGATGGCGCACATGTTGAGGCGGGTGCGCGCGTAGGCTCCCCACGTGACCGACACGACCGCGGCGGACGGCGTCCCTTCCCGGGGTCTGCGAAGGCTTCCAGCCTGGGTCGAGGTCGTTCTTGCGGTCGTCGTCGTCGCCCTGGTGCAGGCGTTCGTGGTCAAGCCGTTCGGGGTCCCCTCTCAGTCGATGGAGCAGACCCTGCGGATCGGCGACCGGATCATCGTCAACCGCACCGATCAGGATGTGGCGCGCGGGGACGTCGTCGTCTTCGCCCACGGCGCGACCTGGCAGCAGACGCGCCTTCCCGCCTCGGACAACGTCTTCGAAGGCGCCCTGCGCAGGGTCGGCGACGTGACCGGCATCGGACCGTCGAACACGGCCTACACGGTCAAGCGGGTCGTGGGCATGCCCGGTGATCGCGTGAAGTGTTGCGATCCCGAGGGCCTCGTCACCGTGAACGGCACGCCCCTCGACGAGTCCTACGTCTTCGAGGACCACACGTTCCGTACCCCGAGCCTCACGTGCGAGTCGACCCCGCGCTCCACGCGGTGCTTCCCGGAGGTCGTGGTCCCCGCGGATCGGCTCCTCGTGCTCGGTGACCACCGCTCCCAGTCCGCCGACTCAGTGGCGAACTGCCGAGGAGGCGCGGACGCACAGGGGTGCGCGAGGTTCGTGCCGGTGAACCGCGTCGTCGGGCCGGTCGTGTTCCGGATCTGGCCGCTCGACACCTTCGGCCGCGTCAACGACAGCTGAACTCCCGGCCCACCGGGCAGGAGACTCCGCGCCTCAGGCGGTCGCGGCCACGTCGCGGATGCGCTGCGAGACCACGGTCGTGATGCCGTCGCCGCGCATGCTCACGCCATAGAGCGCGTCGGCGATCTCCATCGTCTTCTTCTGGTGGGTGATGACGATGAGCTGGCTGGAGTCACGCAACTCCTCGAAGAGCGTGATGAGACGCCCGAGGTTGGTGTCGTCGAGTGCGGCCTCGACCTCGTCCATGATGTAGAACGGGCTCGGCCGTGCCTTGAAGATCGACACGAGCAGCGCGACGGCCACGAGCGAGCGCTCACCACCGGAGAGCAGCGAGAGCCGCTTGACCTTCTTGCCGGGCGGGCGGGCCTCGACCTCGATGCCGGTCGTGAGCATGTCGCTCGGATCGGTGAGGACGAGCTGCCCGGAACCTCCCGGGAAGAGCCGCTGGAAGACCCGCTCGAACTGCTCGGCAGTGTCGTGGAACGCCTCGGTGAAGACCTGTTCGACGCGCTCGTCGACCTCCCTGACGATGTCGAGGAGGTCACGCTTGGACTTCTTGAGGTCCTCGAGCTGCTCGACGAGGAACTTGTGCCGCTCCTCGAGCGCAGCGAACTCCTCGAGCGCGAGCGGGTTGACGCGGCCCAGGGCGGACAGCCCCCGCTCGGCCTTGCGCAGGCGCTTCTCCTGCTCGTCGCGCACGAACGGGGTCGGCATCGGCACGTCGCCCTCGTGGTCCGGGCCGGCGACGAACGGGATGAGCTGGTGTGGGCCGTAGTCCTCCATGAGGACGTCAGGGTCCATGCCGAGTTCCTCGACGGCCTTGGCCTGGAGCTGCTCGATGCGCGCGATCTGGCGGGCCCGAGCCACCTCGTCACGGTGTGCGGAGTCGGTGAGTTCGCGCAGTTCGTCCTGGTGCGTGGCCATCTCGAGGCGCAGGGACTGGACGGCCGTGTCACGCTCGGTCCGTTGGCGCTCAGCCTCCTCGCGCAGTCGAGCGGCCCGTTCCAGCGCGGTCGCCATCTTGTCCGTGGCGTATGCCGCCGCTTGGCTCACGGCGTCGGCGATCGTCGCTTCGCGGCGGCGGCGCTCCTGCCGCTGGCGGAGCTTCTCGCGGGCCTGGATCTCGTTGCGGGCGGCACCTTCGAGGGAGTCTGCGCGGCCCTTGAGCGAGCGTGCACGCTCCTCCTTGGTGCGCAGGGTCAGGCGCAGCTCGGTCTCGGCCGTGCGGGCACGACTGGCCGCGAGTTCGAGGGCGTCGCGTTCGTCGGTCGAGGGGTCCTCGGACTCCGTCGGCTCGGCGCTGGCCTCGTCGAGCCGGGTCGACAAGGCCTCGAGTTCGGTCCGGTCGGTGGCGAGCGCGGCCTCGGCGTCGGCGATGGTGCGTTCGGTCCGCTCCACCTCCGCTCGGCTCGTGCGGATGGTCGACTGGAGCCCGCCCAACTGCTCGGCGACGGCAGCCATCCGGGCGTCGCTGTCGTGGAGTGCCTCGAGAGCGGCCTCGACCCGTTCGGTGGCAGCGGCATGCTTCTCGCGCTCGGACGTCAGCCCGAATCGGGTCTGCTCGGCCCTGCTCGTGGCCGCGGTCATTGCGGCCTGCGCGTCCTCGAGGGCCGACTGGATCTCGAGAAGTGACTGGCCGCTGCTCGAGCCGCCGCGCACCCAGCCGGGGGCAAAGACGTCTCCGTCGGCGGTCACCGCGGTGATGCCCTCACCCCGGGCGACCAGGGCGAGCGCGTGCTCGGAACTGGGCACGAGGGCGACCCGATCGAGGAACTGCTCGACCGCCGGGAGGACCTCGGCCGGGGCAGCCACGACGTCACGGGCCCACACTGCTGAGCCGTCGAGCACCGGCCACGACGAGCGCACCGAGGGGGCTGCTGTCTCGCCCACGAGAAGCACGGCCTGACCCTGGTCGTCCCGACGGAGGGCGTCGACGGCTCGGGCTGCGTCCTTGGCCGTGCCGACGGCGAGCGCCTCGGAGGCCCAGCCGAGCGCGGCCGCGATGGCACCTTCGTGTCCCCCGCTCACCTGGAGCAGCGAAGCCACGGTGCCGACGATGCCGTGGTCGGTGGAGTCCGCGCCCGACTCGGACGCGGCAAGCAGTGCGGCTGCACCGTCCTTGCGACGCAGGCTGAGGCCGAGCGCTTCGACCCGAGCAGCAGCCGAGGAGCGGTCCCGCTCGGCCTCACGTTCCGTGGCTTCGAGCGCGGCAATCCGGGATTCGATGTCGGCGAGCTCCTCGGCAGCGGTCTCGTAGGCGCTGTCGAGCCCCTCCTCACCCTCCTCGTCGTGGGCGACGGTGCCCTCGAGCCGGGAGAACTCGCGCTCGGCCTCCGTGGCCCGCGTCTGCGATGCCTCGATGATGCCGCGCAGACGGCCGATCTCGGCCTCACCGGCTTCGATCCGGCTGCGCCGCGCGCCCACCTGACCGGCGAGCTTGGCCAAACCCTCACGACGGTCGGCCGCGGCACGGGCGAGACGGGACAAGCGGTCCTGCTCCGCGGCATACGACTTCTCCGCCTCCTCACGGGAGGTGACAGCGGTCGCGAGCTGCTCGGCCGCCGTCGCGACCTCGGCGAGGAGCTTCTGCTCAGCCTCGCGGGCCTGAACGGCCTGAGCGCGCAGCTCCTCGGGGTCACGGCCGGTCGTGGCCTCGTCGACGTCGTCCTGGCTCAGGAGGCGGACGCGCTCACGAGCGACGGAAGCCGTCGACTCGAGGCGGTCGCGCAGTGACTGGAGCCGGACGAAGCGATCCTGGGAGCGACCCAGCTCCGGCGCGGCGTCCGCGGCCTGGCGCTCGAGCTCGGTGATCCGCGAGCGCAGTGACTCGAGGGCGTTCTCGACGGTCGTGCGGCGCTCGATCAGGGCTGACTCGTCGGCCACCTCCTGCTCGAGCGTCGAGGTCAGCTGGACGAGGTCGTCGGCGACGATGCGGAGGCGGGCATCACGCGCGTCGGCCTGGATGACGGCCGCCTTGCGCGCTGCCTCGGCCTGACGCCCGAGCGGTCCCAGCTGGCGACGGATCTCGCCGGTGAGGTCGTGGACGCGGGTGAGGTTGGCCTCCATCGCGTCGAGTTTGCGCAGGGCCTTCTCCTTGCGCTTGCGGTGCTTGAGGACGCCTGCGGCCTCCTCGATGAAGCCGCGCCGCTCCTCGGGGGTGGCGCGCAGCACGGCGTCGAGCTGCCCCTGACCCACGATGACGTGCATCTCGCGGCCGATTCCGCTGTCGGACAACAGTTCCTGGATGTCGAGGAGTCGGCTGGGGGTCCCGTTGATGGAGTACTCGGAGCCGCCGTTGCGGAACATCGTCCGGGTGATCGTCACCTCGGTGTAGTCGATCGGCAGCGCACCGTCGGTGTTGTCGATCGTCAGGCTGACCTCGGCACGCCCGAGCGGGGGACGGCCCGCGGTGCCGGCGAAGATGACGTCCTCCATCTTGCCGCCGCGCAGGGTCTTGGCCCCCTGCTCCCCCATGACCCAGGCGAGTGCGTCGACGACATTGGACTTGCCGGAGCCGTTGGGTCCCACGATGCAGGTGATGCCGGGCTCGAGGCGCAGGTTCGTGGCCGAGGCAAAGGACTTGAACCCCTTGAGGGTCAGGCTCTTGACGTACACGCGATGGCTCTCGGTTCCTCGGGGACAGCGGGTTGAGCGATCACTGTACCGGCGGGGTCGTCGCCCGTCGGGGACCTGAGAACGCGCCTGCGTTGCCTGTGACGGGTGGGATGAGAGTGACTGACTGGTCGGTGAGCCGGGTCGGCGCCGAGGTCAGCCCTGGGCGATCGTCCTGTGGTGGTGGATGACCTCGGCGATGACGAAGTTGATGAACTTCTCGGCGAACTCGGGATCGAGCCCGCTCTCGTCCGCGAGCCCACGAAGTCGGGCGATCTGGCGTTCCTCGCGGGCAGGGTCCGCTGGCGGCAGACCTTCTCTGGCCTTGAGCTCGCCCACCTGCTGAGTGCACTTGAACCGCTCGGCGAGCAGGTGCACGAGGGCCGCGTCGATGTTGTCGATGCTCGATCGCAGTCGGGCCAGCTCGGGAGGGACGTCGCTCATCGGTCCATCGTAGGAAGGCTCGGCTCCCGTGGGCCGCGCGTCCCACGACGCGGTATGCCGTCCGCCCACCTCCGTCGACATCCTCCCCCCTCACCTCTCGATGAATCCGCGAACGTCCGAGCGGGGCGGGGACTCGAGCGGAGTCGAGACGGACACGACATCGCCGGGGCGGTGGGTCGTCGACGGCTGCTCGGACAACAGCGCCACGAAGCGGTCAACGGCGCCGCGAGGACCCTGGGCCACGACCTCGACCCGCCCGTCCGAGGTGTTGCGAGCGTGGCCGACGAGTCCGAGCTCGAGTGCCCGCGCCCGAGTCCACCAGCGAAAGCCCACACCCTGCACCCGACCACGCACATTCAGCGTGATGCGCACAGGCTGAAGGCCTGCGGCGTCGGGGTCGAGACTCGTCTCCATGGCGCCGATCGTAGGTTGCGCCCACCTCCGCGCGCCTCCGCCACCCTGTCGGTGCGCCTCCATAACCTGAGGGGCATGACCGTGGAGAGCCCGATGACGGGCCCCGGGGCGGCACCGACGCAGACCCGGTCCGTCGCGCCCGCACGCCCGGGAGGTCGCCTGCCGGGACTCGACGGGCTGCGCGCTGCCGCGATCCTCGCCGTCCTCGCCTTCCACCTCGACCCCCGCTGGCTGCCCGGTGGCTTCCTCGGTGTCGACGTCTTCTTCGTCATCTCCGGGTTCCTCATCACGACCCTGCTCGTGCGTGAACACCAGCGCACGGGTCGCGTCGACCTGCGCGGATTCTGGACGCGGCGCGCCCGCCGGCTCCTGCCCGCACTCCTCGTCCTCGTCCCGAGCGTCATCCTCATCGCACGCCTCGTCGAGACCGACCTCCTCGTCGGCATCCGGCGGCAGGCCCTCGGCGCCCTCACCTTCACGAGCAACTGGCTCGAGATCGCGGCCGGCTCCGACTACTTCCACAGCACCGCCCCGCAATTGCTCATGAACCTCTGGTCGCTCGCGGTGGAGGAGCAGTTCTACCTCGTGTGGCCGCTGGTCGCGCTCGCGCTCGTGCGCTTCGCGCCTTCCTCACGTTTCCGAGCCGGCATCGCCGTCGCGCTGGCGCTGGGGTCCGCCGTGCTCATGGCCCTGCGCTTCGATCCGAGCGCCGGCGCCACCCGCGTCTACTACGGCACGGACACCCACCTCATGGGTCTCATGCTCGGCGCGGCCCTGGCCTTCGCTTGGGCGGCCCCGCACCGTGCGTGGACCTCGACGGACGTCTGGCAGCGCGTGCGCGTGCCCCTGGTCGCCGGAGCCGGGGTGATCCTCGTGGTGCTGTTCGCCCTCCTGGACGAGTCCATGTCCTTCACCTTCCGTGGCGGCATCATGCTGGCCTCGCTGGCGACCGCCGTGCTCGTCCTGGGAGTCCTGGAGCGACCCACTCCCCTGCGGACAGTCCTCGACCTTCCGATTCTCCGCTGGATCGGCGAGCGTTCCTACGGCCTCTACCTCTGGCACTGGCCGGTCATCCTCATCATCGAGGCCGACCTCCCCTGGGGCACACGCGGCTCGGACGGCTACATCTGGTCGCGCCTGTGGGCCGTCCTCGTGACGGCGGCCATCGCAGACCTGTCCTACCGCTTCATCGAGTCCCCTGTCCGCGAGCGCGGCTTCCGAGGATCGGCTCGCCACGCGCTGCACACGATCCGGTATGCCGGCACGCGCACCGCCCGGGCCGTCTGGGCCTCGGTCGTCGTCCTCGCGATCACCCTGACCATCGTCATGCTGACGGCGCCGACCCGCACCCGCGTCGAGCAGCTGCTCGATGCCAACGCCGCCGAGGCCACGGCCACCATTCCGACGCCCGGCGCCTCAGCATCGGGGTCTCCGTCACCGGCGCCCACGACGTCCCCATCGGCATCGCCGCCGGCCAAGACCCCCGTCGCCCCCGCTCCCCGATCAGGGAAGCAGACGTGGGCGATGCCCACCGGGGCCGAGATCGACGGCTACGGCGACTCGATGATGGTCGGCAGCATCCACGCGATGCGCTACTACTTCCCCGGCATCCGGATGGACGCCCGCTCCAACCGACAGTGGGCCGAGGGCCTCATGATCGTGACGCAGCGAGGCAAGGCCAACCGGCGCGCCGTGATCCTGGCCCTGGGGACCAACGCGGGCACCGACGTCGAGCGTGCCCGGGCCACCCTCGACGCGCTCGGACCCGACCGCATGGTCGTCATCGTCACGCTCCACGGGCGCATCAACCGCATCGCCTCGGACAACGCGAAACTCAAGGAACTCGTCCAGGGTCGCGACAATGTCGCCCTCGCCGACTGGGACTCCGCGCTCAAGGGCTCCACGGGCCAACTTCAGTCCGACGGCATGCACCCTTCCCTCACGGGGGCCCACCTCTACGCCGAAACCATCCGGCAGGCGTTCGCGGACCTGAGCGAACGGCATACCGGAAAGACCGTCACGCTCAAGGAGCTCCCCCGACCATGACGCTGCCCACCCCACCAGACCACGGTGACCGCTCGACCAAGCCGACGCACGATGACGTGGACGCCTACCTCGCCTCGGTCGAGCCGGCCGCACGCCGCGAGGACGCGCAGGAGGTGCTGCGCGTCATGCGCGAGGTGACGGGCGCCGAACCCGTCCTCTGGGGTACCTCGATGGTGGGCTTCGGCCGCCAGCCCTACACGACGGCGGACGGCAAGGAGCGGGAGTGGTTCGCCGTCGGGCTGGCTCCGCGCAAGGCGGCGCTCACCCTCTACGGCCTGACCTACTACGGCTCCAACGAGGATCTGCTCGGGCGGCTCGGCAAGCACACGACGGGCAAGGGCTGCCTCTACATCAAGCGGCTCTCCGACGTCGACGACTCCGTCCTGCGCGAGCTCATCGAGAAGGCCTGGGCCGAGAACCACACCCCCGCCTGAGCACGCTGATCCGGCTTCCTCGCTCTTTCAGGGCTTGGTCTTATAGGTTATAGGATGTAGGTTGCAAGAATCATTCCCAGGACCGGAGGTCGCTGCCATGCCCGATGGGCCTGTCTTCACCAAGAGCGAGTACGCGTACAGCGAGATCAAGCGGCGCATCCTCGCCGACGAGCTCGCAGCCGGGACGGTCGTGAACCAGGAAGTGCTCTCGGCCGAGTTGTCGATGAGCACCACGCCTGTGCGCGAAGCGCTCAAACGGCTCTCCACCGAAGGCCTCGTGAGGCTCGACAGCTACCGCAACGCCCAGGTCACCGACCTCACCGAGAGCGAGGCCCGCAGCCTCTTTGAAGTCCGGATGAGCCTCGATCCCCTCGCCGTGGAACTGGCCGCCCAGCGCCGCAGCGACGCCGACATCGCCCGCATCTCGCGGACCCTGCAGACTCTGGAGCCCTTGACCGCGAGCGTCGGCGTCGAGGCCTTTGCCGCCCACCGCGACTTCCACCGAACGCTGTACACCGCGTCGGCCAACGCACCGCTGGTCGAAATCCTCGAAGGCCTGTGGGACAAGGCCGACCGCTACCGCCAACTGGGCCTGCGCGAGTCGGCCGGCTCCATGGACGTTGAGCGAGTGCGTCGTGAGCACGAGGCGCTGGCGAGCGCCGTCATTGCCGGTGAGACCGAGCGCGCTGCCCAAGTGATGCGCGAGCACATTGCGCACAGTTTGGGCCGACGCGCCCTCACGGCACTGGAGAGCGGCGCCTGACCGACGATGAACACCACACCCGAACCCAGAACCCTGGTCTCCGGCGGCGCCCGGCACGGATACTTCTCCGTCCCCGAAGTCGACGGTTCCGAGCGGCTGCCGTTCAGCCTCAAGGTGGTTCTCGAGAATCTGCTCCGCAACCGGTCCTCGGGCTTGGTCGGCGCCGCTGACATCGCCGCCGCGGTGGCGCGGGGCCGCTCCGGGACCGTGCACGACCCGGCCGAAATTGCCTTCCACCCGAGTCGCGTCTTCCTGCACGACACCAACGGCGTCCCCGTGCTGACCGATCTGGCAGCGCTGCGTGACGCGGCTGCGGCCGAAGGTCTGACCCCTCAGGTCGTCGATACCCGACTCCCTGCCCACATGACGGTGGACCACTCCGTGGTCACCGACTTATTCGGGCGTCCCGACGCGCCACAGCTCAACGTGCGTCGCGAGTACGAACGCAACAGTGAGCGCTACCGCTTCCTCAAGTGGGGGCAGCAGGCTTTCGAAACCCTGCGCATCGTGCCTCCGGGCGCGGGGATCATGCACCAGGTCAACATCGAGTACCTCGCTGACGTCGTCACTGCGCGTGACGGACTGATCTTCCCGGACACCGTCGCGGGCACCGACTCCCACACGACCATGGTCAACGGGCTGGCGGTCCTGGCCTGGGGTGTCGGCGGGCTCGAAGCGGAGGCCGCACTGCTGGGGCAACCGGTCTCCATGCTCATTCCACCCGTTGTCGGCGTCTCACTCATGGGTGAACTGCGTCCCGGCGTCACCGCGACGGACCTCGTCCTCGCGCTGACCGAGCGCATGCGGCAGACCGGGGTCGTGGGCTCCTTCGTGGAGTTCTTCGGCCCCGGCGTCGCCGCCACGACTGTCGAGACACGCTGCACCATCGCCAACATGAGTCCCGAGTTCGGGTCCACCTGTGCCGTCTTTCCACCGGACGCGCGTCTGCTCGACTACCTCACGCTCACCGGTCGTGCCCCGGAGCACGTCGGCCTGGTCCGCGACTACTTCGAGGCGCAACAGATGTGGCACGACCCCTCGAGCCCGCCGGTTTTCGACCACGTCGTCGAGTTCGATCTCGATCAGGTCGCGCCCAGCGTCGCCGGCCCCCGTCGCCCCCAGGATCGTGTCGGTTTGGGTGACGTCCCGAAGGTGGTTGGGGAGGCGGTTCCCGACACACCCATGCCCGAAAAGTCGCCGGGGCACGGAGCGGTGGCCATCGCCTCGATCACGTCGTGCACCAACACGTCGAACCCAGCCGTGATGATCGCGGCGGGCCTCCTGGCCCGTAACGCGGTGCGGCGCGGCCTCCGTACACCACCATGGGTCAAGACCAGCCTTGCGCCCGGATCGACCGTCGTCACGGACTACCTTCACGACCTCGGATTGATCGAACCCCTGGAGGAACTCGGGTTCGGGCTGGTCGGGTACGGCTGCATGACGTGCATCGGCAACTCCGGCGACCTCCTCCCGGAGATGACGACGCTCGTGCGCCATGAGGGGCTCGCGGCGGCCGCCGTCCTGTCCGGCAACCGCAACTTCGACGGGCGAATCAACAACGACGTGTCGCTCAACTTCCTCGCCTCGCCGCCGCTCGTCGTCGCCTTCGGACTCGCGGGCCGAACAGATCTCGACCTCACGTCCGAGCCGCTCGCGCTCGACGCAGATGGACGCCCCGTCATGCTGGCTGACCTGTGGCCATCGGACGAACAGGTCGCGGAAGCCGCGCGCGGGGCGCTCACACCAGAGATGTTCAGACGTGCCTATGCCACCCTCTTCGATGGCGATGAGAATTGGCGCTCGCTGGAGGCCCCCGAGGGCCCGACCTTCGCGTGGGACCCCGACTCGACCTACCTGCAGCCGCCACCCTTCGTGCATCCGACGCCCCGACCCGACCACGGCGAAATTCGGGGCGCCCGCGTTCTGGAACTGCTGGGGGATTCAGTCACGACAGACCACATCTGTCCGGCCGGCCGGATCCCGAGCAGCAGTCCCGCCGGGAGGTTCCTGACCGCTCGAGGGGTCGACATCCGTGACCTCAACAGCTACGCCTCCCGGCGCGGCAACTGGCAGGTCATGGAGCTCGGCGGATTCGGCAATCAGCGCCTGGTCAACCATCTCGTCCCGGGCCTTCCCGGTGGCCACACGCTCGACCTGACAGCCCAAGAGCCCCAAGTGGTCGACGTGCCCACCGCAGCGCGGGCGTACTCACACATGGAAACCCCGTTGTTGGTCATCGGGGGCAAGGAGTACGGCTCCGGATCCTCCCGAGACTGGGCGGCCAAGGTCACGGCTCTCTTGGGCGTCCGGGCCGTGCTGGCTGAGTCCTTCGAGCGGATCCACCGCTCGAATCTCGCCAACATGGGGGTGCTGCCCCTGGAGTTCTCCACGGGCGAGGACGTGGCTCGGCTCGGCCTCGACGGGCACGAGGTCTTCGACATCACCGGTGTGGACGCGGACGGACTCGCCTCGCGCGCTGCCCGGGTGCGAGCAACCCATCCGCGGACGGGTCGCACGACGGAGTTCGAGGTGACCATTCGCCTCGACACCGAGCGCGAACGCCAGTACTACCTGGCGGGCGGCCTGCTGCCCTACGTCCTGGACGACATCCGAGCCAGTGCGCGTGAGCGCGGGGGCAGAGTCCGCCGAACGCGCGGTCGCGGCTGACACTTCGGGCAGGAGAACGACGAGCGGTTCATGAACTGCTCGCGGCGGATCGGCGTCCCGCAGCGCGCGCACGGCTCCCCCTCCTGCCCGTAGGCGTGCAAGGACCGGTCGAAGTATCCGGACGCTCCGTTGACGTTGACATAGAGCGCGTCGAAGCTCGTGCCCCCTTCGAGCAGGGCGGCCGCCATGACATCCCGTGCGTGGTCGAGAACGCGTGAGATCGTCGGCTTGGTCAGGGTGCTCGAGGGTCGCTCGCCGTGCACCTGCGCCCGCCACAGTGCCTCGTCGGCATAGATGTTGCCGATCCCGGACACCACGCCCTGATGCAGCAGCATCCTCTTGACGGCGCTGTCACTGGCCTTGATCCGGCGGACCACGGCGGCCTGGTCGAATCCCGCCTCGAAGGGGTCTGGAGCGATGTGCCGGATCTGGTCCGGCACCCCGTCGTCGCCGAGGTCATCGAGGGCGAAGCCGCCAAACGTGCGCTGGTCGACGAAGCGCAGCTCGGGGTCGCCGTCGCTGAACGTGAACCGGGCATGGAGGTGCTTCTCGTCCGGGGCATCGGAGGCCTCGACGAGCAGCTGCCCGCTCATTCCCAAGTGGGCGATGAGGCCGAGCCCGGGGTGGCCATCGTCGCCGAGGACCAACCACAGGTACTTGCCGCGACGTCGAGCCTCAACGACGTCGAGGCCGACGATGCGCTCCGCAAGGTCGATCGGCCCAGCGACGTGACGGCGCGCCACTCGCGCCCCGGTGAAGGCCGCGGAGACGATCCGGCGCCCGGCGACGTGATCCTGGAGGCCACGACGGACGACCTCGACCTCGGGCAGCTCTGGCACGAAGGAGTCAGTCCGTCAGGAGATGTCAGGCAGCGGAGCAGTGGAAAGACCGTCGCCGTGGCGCTCCTGCAGGGCCTGCCACGCCTGGGCTGCGGCCTTCTGCTCGGCGTCCTTCTTGGTGCGGCCGACGCCGGCACCATGCTCCACACCGTCGACGAGGACGCGGGCGCTGAAGGTCTTGGAGTGCTCCGGGCCGTCCTCCTCGATGACGTACTCGACGGGACCGGCGGAGTGCAGCGCGCAGATCTCCTGGAGGCTCGTCTTCCAGTCGAGCCCCGCGCCGAGCGTCGCCGACTTCGCCATGAGTGGGTCGAGCAGGTGGTGCACGAGGGCGTCGGCAGCAAGGAGACCGGCACTGGAGTAGGTCGCGCCGATGACGGCCTCGACCGTGTCCGCGAGGATCGAGTCCTTGTCGCGGCCACCGGTGGCCTCCTCGCCACGGCCGAGCAACAGGTAGTCGCCCAGGCCGAGCGTCCGACCGACCGCCGCGAGCGCGCGCATGTTGACCACGGCGGCACGCAGCTTCGCGAGCTGCCCCTCGGTGAGGTCCGGGTGCGTCTCGTAGAGCGTGTCGGTCACGACGAGTCCGAGCACGGAGTCGCCGAGGAACTCCAGGCGCTCGTTGTGCGGCAGACCGCCGGCCTCGTATGCGTACGAACGGTGCGTCAGCGCACGACCGAGAAGCGCCTCGTCGATGTCCCCACCAGTCACCTCGGTGAGGTGCTGGTGAAGCTCAGCGACGGGGCGCTTCGGCGTGAGAGCCGCAGGGCCGTTCGAGCCCCTACCCATGGGGTTGGGCTCAGCCCTGGTGCTCGGTGCGCTCGGCCACGCCGTAGTGGCGGCCGTTGTAGGTCCCGCACGACGGGCACGCGATGTGCGGCTGCGTCGGAGCCTTGCACTGGGGGCACGTGGTCAGGGTGACCGGCGTGGCCTTCCAGTTCGCGCGGCGCGAGCGGGTGTTGGAGCGCGACGTCTTCCGCTTCGGAACAGCCACGTCAGGTCCTCTTCTCTGTCTGCGTCGTGGACGACTCGGACGCGAGGTCCGTGAGAGCCGCCCACCTGGGGTCGATCACGTCATGTGCGTGGTCCGGGTCCTCCTCGAGGCGCATTCCGCATTCGGAACACAACCCCGGGCAGTCCGGACGACACACGGGCTGGAACGGCAGTGCAGGCACCACCGCATCCCGAAGCACCGGCTCGAGGTCGATCAGACCGTCCTCGATGAGGTACTCCTCGGCCGCATCCTCGTCCCCCACCTCTTGGTGGTGGGCGTTGCGATCGGCGTAGGCGAACAATTCCTGGAACCGCCCATCCACTTCGTGGCTGATCGGATCCAGGCACCGCACGCAGGCGCCGGTCGCCGTGCCTTGCACCGAACCGGTGACCAGCACGCCTTCGACGACGGACTCGAGTCGCACGTCGATGTCCAGGGGTTCCCCCTCGGCGACGCGCAACACCTCCGTGCCGAACTCGGCTGGTGCCTCGACCTCACGAGAGAGTTCCGCCATCGAGCCGGGTCGCCGGCCGACCTCCTTGGTGTCGAGCACCATCGGAGACCGAGGATCGAGACGGTTCATTTCCCTTGCCATGGTCGAGTAGTTCGGTCCGTCGTCACGGCTGACGCAGACCGAAGATCAAAGGTACCGGAGGGTGGCCCACCTGCCCAAATGGGGTGAACCCTCACGCGGTGCCGCCCTTGGCCTTGAGGGCCACGAGGACCTCGTCGGGGACGAGGCCGGAGACGTCTCCCCCGAACCTCACGACCTCCTTCACGAGCGAGCTGGACACGTGCTCGAACTGGGGAGCCCCCGGGAGGAAGATCGTCTCGACACCGCTGAGGTGGCGGTTCATCAGCGCCATCGGCAACTCGTAGGCGTAGTCGGTCTCACCACGCAGGCCCTTGACGATGGCCTGGGCGCCGAGGTCACGGCATACGTCGACAAGAAGGCGACCGGCGAACGCCTCGACCCGCACGTGGGAGGCGGCCGGCTCGGGAAGGGCGCGCTCGATGAACCCGATCCGCTCCTCGATGGTGAACGTCCCGGACTTGGCCGGGTTGTGGAGCACGGCGACGATGACCTCGTCATAGAGGGCGGCAGCACGCACGAAGACGTCGACGTGGCCGAGAGTGACGGGGTCGAAGGAGCCGGGGCACACGGCTCGACGCATCTGGGGATCGCTCACGCCAGCCAGCCTACGTTCCAGCAGCGTCCGAGCTCAGCCGTCGGACTTCTCCTTCTTCTTGGAGGCCTCCTCGACCCTCGTGGCCTCCTCCTTGGCCTTGTCCTTGATCTCGTCGGCCTTGTCGCGGGCAGCGGGCGCGGCGATGACGCCTGCCTTCTCGGCGCGGCGCAGCAGTGCCTTCACCTGCTCGAGGCTCGCGCAGCCCTCCTCGAGGAGTTGGTTGCGGCGAGTGGCCCAGGCGACACCGAGCTCCCCGCGAACCTCCTCGGAGACGTCCTCGCGGGCTGGGTTGAGGATGGTCTGCTCCTCCTCATTGCTGTGGTGGTTGACGACCGTCGCGAGTTCCTCGAGTGCGGTGTCGTACTTGTCCGTGTCAGTTCCCTTGGCCTCGAGGAAGCCCAGGATCGCCTCGGTGATCTCGGCGTGCTCCTCCTCGCCGTGCTCCTCCTCCTCGGCACCGATGGCCCGCTTGCGTCGCAGCGTGGGATAGACCTTCTCCTCCTCAGCCTCGGCATGTGCGACGAGCAACTCGCACAGGGCGGTTCGGGCCGCAGCCCGGTCGACGTCGTTGCGTCGGGCCTGCCTCAGGAGGTCTTCGAAGAGTCGGTGGTCGTCGAGGATGAGCTCGAGGACGTCACCACTGGTCGGCCGGGGAATCTCGTAGTCGCTCATGCCGCCATCCTGTCGGATCAGGGGTCGAGCCGTCCCGCGTACCAGAGGACGGTCTCGCCGTACTTCTTGACCTTCTCCGGCTGAAGACCTGCGGGCCACCTCGGCTCGGCCGACCTCTTGGAGCGCTCCACGACCACGAGGGCGTCCTCGGCGAGCCATCCGCGGGAGACGAGCGCCTCGAGGTCGCCGGCGAGGGCCTCCTCGCTGAGGTCGTAGGGCGGATCGAGGAACACGAGATCGAGCGGGCGCGCTGCGCCGGCGAGGGCGGAGGTCACCGTCACGGCGAGCACCGTGGCCCGAAGGCCGAGGCGTGCCACGTTGTCGCGGATGACGGAGGCGGCCTGACGGTCGGACTCGACCAGCGTGACCTCTGCGGCCCCGCGGCTCGCGGACTCGAGCCCCAGGGCACCCGAGCCGGCATAGAGGTCCATGACGCGCGCCCCGGACAGCGCGTCGCGAGCCTCGAGCGACGAGAAGAGCGCCTCGCGCACGCGATCGCTCGTGGGGCGGGTGCCACGGCCTTGTGGTGTCCGGAGCTCTCGTCCGCCTGCAGTGCCGGCGATGATGCGGGTCACCTCAACCCCTTTCCAGGTATGCCGCTTGCTCGGCGTCCACACGCGCGTCGACGAGCGCTGCCAGCTGGGGATGCGTCCCGAGGTCGGGGTCTGCCGCAACGACGTCGTGGGCGTCCTCGCGTGCCGCCTCGATGAGGTCCTCGTCCTCGAGCACGTGGAGGAACTGCAGCTGGCTCCGGACGCCGTGCTGCGAGGAGCCGAGGATGTCACCCTCCCTGCGCTGGCGCAGGTCGACGCGTGCAAGTTCGAAGCCGTCCGTGGTGCCGGCCACGGCCTCGAGGCGTTCGTGCGGCGCATCGGGGGCGCCGCCGTGGACGAGCAGGCAGAGTCCGGGGAGTCCACCACGCCCGACGCGACCGCGGAGCTGGTGCAACTGGGAGACGCCGAACCGGTCGGCATCCATGACCACCATGACGCTGGCATTGGGGACGTCGACCCCCACCTCGATCACGGTCGTCGAGACGAGAACGTCGATGTCACCGGACGCGAAGTCACGCATGATCGCGTCCTTCTCCTCCGCCGGCAGCCGTCCATGCAGGATCTCGATGCGCAGCCCCTCGAGCGCCGGGTTCGCCACGAGGTCGCCATGCACCCGGTGTACGGAGGCCAACGGGCGAGGAGGCGCAGCCTCGTCCTCCGCTGCGTCCCCGTCACCTTCGGACGCCGTTGCCCCCTCGGGCTCGAAGATCTCGGTGTCCTCGTCGGGTTCGTCGTCGTCGCCGATGCGCGGGCACACGACATAGGCCTGCCGCCCCTGGGCCACCTCTTCCGCGATGCGCTCCCACGTGCGCTGCATCCAGCCAGGCTTCGCCTCGGGCACTACGTGTGTCGTGATCGGGGCGCGACCCGCCGGCAGTTCGCTCAGGGTGGAGGTCTCCATGTCGCCGAAGACCGTCATGGCGACGGTGCGCGGGATCGGCGTCGCGGTCATCACGAGCACGTGGGGAGGGTGGATCGCCTTGCCGCGCAACGCATCTCGCTGCTCGACACCAAACCGGTGCTGCTCATCGACGACGACCAGCGCGAGGTCCTGGAAGCTCACGTGCTCCTGGATGAGCGCGTGCGTGCCGACGACGATGCCGGCGTCGCCACTCGCGATGTCGAGCAGTGCCTTGCGACGCGCCTGCGTCGACATGCTTCCGGTCAGGAGAGTGACCCGTGTGCCGAACTCGCTGCCGCCGAGCATCCCTCCCTCGGCAAGGTCACCGAGCATCGCCGTGATCGATCGATGGTGCTGTGCGGCCAGGACTTCCGTCGGTGCGAGCAGCGCCGCCTGCCCGCCGGAGTCCACTGCGGCGAGCATGGCCCGCAACGCGACCACGGTCTTTCCCGAGCCGACCTCGCCCTGGAGCAGGCGGTGCATCGGGACGTCGCGCGCCATCTCCTCTGCGAGGGTTTCGCCGATCTCACGCTGGCCAGCCGTGAGGGTGAACGGCAGTCGCCCGTCGAACGCGTCCAGGAGGCCCCCGGGTCGGGGGGTGCGCGCCAGGGTGGACTCCTGCGCCTGACGCGCGCGTCGCTGCGCGAGGGCCACCTGGAGGACGAACGCCTCCTCGTAGGACATGCGCTTGCGTGCCGCCGTCACCTCGCCCCACGAGTCGGGCGTGTGGATGCCGCGCAACGCTGCCGTGCGGTCCATGAGGTCGCGGCGGTCGAGCACGCTCTCGGGGATGGACTCGGGGCTCTCGTCGAGGAGATCGAGCACCATTCGGACGCACTCGGTCACGGTCCACGTGTGGAGGTTGCCGACCTGCTTGTAGATCGGGATGAGGCCGCGCCGTTCCCCGCCGTCGAAGTCGCTCAGCAGCGAATAGCCGGGGTGCGCGAGTTGCAGCCGGTTGTTGAAGGACGACACCTTGCCCGCGAACAGCGCCAGCGCACCGGGGGTGAGCTTGCCCTCGTGCCCATGGGCGTTGAAGAACGTGACCTCGAGGTCCGTGCTGCCGTCGGTGATGACCGCCTGGAGCATCCGACCGCGACGCGCCTTCATCGTCCGCGTGGTCGCGGACTTCACCTCGGCGACGGCCACGATGTAGGTCCCAACGGTCGCTGCGGCGAGGTTGCTCTCGGGGCTCTGGTAGCGGCGCGGCCAGTAGGCGAGGAGATCCCCCACCGTGGCGATCCCTCGGGCGTCGACGAACTTCTTGGCCTCCCGCTTCGCCAGGACCTTGGTGAGCGGAGTCGACTCGGAGTACACCGGGCTACTCCACCCCCACGAGCAGCGGGTAGACCTGCTGGCCCCCGTCGATCCGGACGACCTCGACCTCGGGGTGCTTCTTTGACAGCCGTTCCTCGACCGTGTCGATGAAGTCGAGGTCGGCGTCCGCGCCACACACGAGGGTGACGAGCTCACCGCCACCGGAGAGGAGTCGGTCGAGGACCTCGGTCGCAGTGTCCGTGAGGTTGTCGCCGATGAGTGCCACGTCGCCGCTGACGATGCCGAGGATGTCCCCGACCGAGACCGACCCCGCCCAGGTCAGGACCTCGCGGGAGGCGATCGAGACGGCCCCGTGTCGGGTGGCAACCGCTGCGCTCGTCATGGCGATGGCGTTCTCGCGCAGCCCCTTGTCGAAGTCGACGACCGCGAGCGCGGCGAGTCCCTGAACGGCGGTCCGCGCCGGCACGATGGCGGTGTCGACGCCGTCCTCCGTGGCCGCCCGACAGGCGACCTCGGCCGCCATGAGGGTGTCCTTGTCGTTGGGCAGCACCACGACGGAGCCAGCCCCGGTGCGTCGGATGGCCTCGAGGATCTGCCCCGCTGACGCACGCGCTCCGGGCGCACTGGGCAGCACGGTGGCGCCGGCCTCGGTGAGGATCTGGGCCATCCCCGGCCCGGCCGCACAGGCGATGACGGCGAACTCCTGAGGCGTCTGGTGCGCGATCTGGGTGGCGAAGTGCGTGATCTTGATGCGGTGCGGCCGCCCGGCGAGGACGCCTGCCTCGACGGCAGCGCCGGCATCGTCGACGTGCACGTGGACGTTCCACAGGTCCGGCCCGCCCACGACGAGGAGCGAGTCGCCCAGTCCGTCGAGGGCGGTGCGAAGCATGCCGACCCGCTCGGCGTCGCTCTGGTCGAGGAGGAACATCACCTCGAACGCCGGTCCGGTGAGGCCCGCGGCAGGTGCGTCCAGGGGGTCGTTGACCGCGGCGTGCCCGGGCAACGCACCAGCCGGGAAGGTCAGCCCGTCGGCTCCGGCCGTGTCGGTGTGCCACGACGTGCGCGGTAGGAGGTCCTCGGTGACGTGGTGCAGCGCACGCTCGTCCTCGTTCCAGTCACCCGTCAGTGCCCTGTGGAGGGCCTCGACCATGAGCAGGCACCCCGCACCACCCGCGTCGACGACCCCGGCCTGCGCGAGCACCGGAAGTTGCTCGGGAGTGCGGGCCAGTGCGTCCTCGGCTGCGGTCACGCTGTCTCTCGCGACGGTGGCCGCGTCGCTCCCGGCTCGGGCGCTCTCGCGGGCAGCCTCGGCAACGGCGTCGGCCACGCTGAGGATCGTCCCCTCCTGGGGATGGGCGACGCTGGCGCGGGCGAGCTCTGCGCCGCGGGTGAACGCGCGGGCGATCGCAGGCCCGTCGACCTCGGTGAGCTCCTCCTCGATGATGACGTCACACATTCCGGCGACGATCTGGCTCATGATGACGCCGGAGTTGCCCCGGGCAGACATGAGCAGAGCGCGGGAGAGACTGCGGGCCTCCTCGACCAGGGTCGCCGTGCCGAGGATGCCCTGGGCGGTGTGGAGGCGCACGACCTCGTCGAGCGCGGTGTCCATCGTGAGATAGAGGTTGGTGCCGGTGTCCCCGTCAGGGACGGGAAAGACGTTGAGTGAGTCGATCTCGGTGCGGCGGGCGGCGAACGCCGCACGGGTGAGCGCCCCCCAGTGGCGGGCTCCATCGGCGTCGAGAACGGCTGGCACGGTGGCAGGCTATCGGGCGGCGCTGACTCGTTTTGGAGCCACACCCGAACTCCGCTACGCTTTGACGGTTCCGCGTGAGCCCCATCCGGGGCGGGCACCGGAAAACCTCGACCTGAGACGCTTGGCTCATCCTTGCGTCTCGTATGAAACCTGACTCAAGGAGATCACCCGTGGCTGCCAACTGCGATGTCTGCGGCAAGGGACCCGGCTTCGGCCACAGCATCTCGCACTCGCACCGCCGCACCAAGCGTCGCTGGAACCCCAACATCCAGCGCGTGAAGGCTCTTGTCGGTGACAAGGGTGTGACCCCGAAGCGTCTCAACGTCTGCACCTCCTGCCTCAAGGCAGGCAAGGTCAAGCGCTGACCCCTTAGCTGTTCCCGAAAGGGGCGCCGACCGTTCGCGGTCGGCGCCCCTTTCGCATGTCAGGCCGCTCTGGCGCGGGCACTTCCGGCGGGAAGTTCGGGGTTCGCAGCACCAAGGAAGTCGCCCCATCCCCGAAGAACCCACTTCCGGCGGGAAAGTCGAGAGGGTATGCCGGTCAGCCGGCGAAGTGGTCCCAGCCGGTCACGCTCGGTACAACTCCACCGACCGTGAGCCGCGGTCCGTCGGGCCCTGCCTCGACGACCTCGCCGATGACCGTCCACGGGGCCTCGGGGTCGTCCGGCACCGAACCGGACGGGAACGTCGCGAGCAGCGAGTGCTCTTCCCCTCCGGAGAGGATCTGTCGCCAGCCCTCGCCGGGCGTGAGGGCGCCCTCGAAGGCGTAGAGGTAGCCCCGAAGCACCTCCTCGTCCAGGGCCAGCTCGACCTCGCTCGACGTGGCGATGCGCCCCCCGTCCCGGACGAGGCCATCGGAGATGTCGATCATCGACGTCGCACCGGCGAGGGCCGCGACCGGACCCGACTCCCACGGTGGTCGAGGCGAACGGTGATACCACTGGAGCACCACGATGTTCTTGTCCCGCTCAGTGTGCTCGTGCGGCGGAAGCGACAGCGTCGTCGGCCGTGCGTCCGCCTCGTAGAGGGCGAGCCCGGCTCCCGACCATCCGAGCGAGCCAGCCACGGCGACGACGTCCCCGACGCGCGCCCCCGATCGCAGGACCGGCGGGCGCCCCTGCAGGTCCCCGAACGCGGTCACGGCGACGACGACCACCCCGGCCGGAGCCGATGACAGGTCTCCCCCGACGACGGGGCATTCCGCATCCTCCGCCCCTTGGGCGATCCCGGCCGTGAGGTCGATGACCCAGTCGAGCGGCGTCTCGGGGTCGGCCGCAACGGACACGAGCAACCCCGTGGGGACGGCGCCCATCGCAGCCACATCCGCCACGTTCTGCGCGACGACCTTGATGCCCACGTCATGGCCGCTCGACCAGTCGTCGCGCCAGTCGCGACCCCGGACCATCGAGTCCGTTGTGACGACGACCGAGCCGGGCGCCTCGATGACAGCCGCGTCGTCACCGGGCGGCACGACCACCCCGGCACCGGCGAAGGGGCTCTCCCCGAACATGGGGATGATGCGTGCGAGGAGGTCTGACTCGCTCACCGAGCCGATCGTCGTGTGTGCGACCACACGTCCACCACCTGTTCCACCCGAGACTTGAGGACCACCGGCACGGTACCGTGCAGACACCGCGGCTCGAGGCCGTGCCCCAACGACAGTGAGGTGACACCCAGTGGTCCAGGCCTACATCCTGATTCAGACCGAAGTCGGTCGCGCAGCGGCAGTGGCCAAGGCAATCGCAGCGATCCCGGGAGTAGCCCTCGCCGAGGACGTCACGGGCCCCTATGACTGCATCGCCCGCGTCGAGGCCGAGACGGTCGACGAGCTGGGCAAGCTCGTCATCGCCAAGATCCAGGAGGTGGAGGGCATCACGCGCACCCTCACCTGCACGGTGGTCCACGTCTGACCGTGCCGACCCGGATTCGCTCGACGGCGGTGGCGCTCGGCGCCACCGCCGTCGTCGTGCTGTCCGGTTGTTCGTCCGCCGTCGAGATCGCGCCCACTCCCCTCGCCACCGGCGACGTATGCCGTGACGTCGCCTCCGCGTGGCCGGCTTCCGCGGGCGACCACGCACGTCGTGAGGTCACCGACGCGAACGCCGGTGCGGCATACGGCGATCCGGCGATCATCGCGAGGTGCGGCGTCCCCGCTCTCGGACCCACCACCGACGACTGCATCGAGGTCGACGAGATGGGGTGGGTCGCCAGCAAGCTCAGCGACGGCACGCGGTTCACGACGTTCGGGCGGGACCCCGCGATCGAGGTGCTCATCCCGAGCGACTACGCGCCTGAGCCGCTACTCCTCCCGGCCTTCACAGCCGCAGCCGAGAAACTCCCGAAGAACACCCTGGCGTGCCGCTGAGAGTCAGTTCGACGACACCTCAGCGCAGGCCGACGCGACGCTCCATCGCGAGGGTGATGAGCTCGTCGATGAGCTCGGGATAGGTCAGGCCGGCCGCCGCCCACATTCGCGGATACATCGAGCTCGGCGTGAAGCCCGGCATCGTGTTGATCTCGTTGATGAGGATCTCGCCGGACTCGGTGAGGAAGAAGTCGCAGCGGGCCAGGCCCTCACAGCCCGCCGCCTCGAAGGCCGTGACCGCCATGCGGGCGATCTCCTTGGCGACCTCGGGTGAGACATCGGCCGGTGCCTCGAGGCGGATGTCGTCCTCCGCGAGGTACTTCGCCTCGAAGTCATAGAACTCGTGACCCTTGACGACGATGCACTCCCCGAGAGGGCTCGTGCGCGGCGCATCGGTCCCGTGCCCGTCGAGGACGCCGCACTCGATCTCGCGACCGACGATTCCCTGCTCGATGACGACCTTGGGGTCGTGCTCGCGAGCCGCCTCGACCGCGGCCCGAAGGTCCTCCGGCGCGTCGACCTTCGTGATGCCCATGCTCGACCCGGCCCGAGCCGGCTTGACGAAGACGGGGAACTGCAACGCGCCCGCAGCATCCAGCGCTGCCTCGGGGTCGCGAACCCATTCGCGGTCGGAGATGACCGCGTAGGGGCCCACCGGCAACCCCGCGGCCTGGAACACGACCTTCATCATGTGCTTGTCCATCATCACGGCGGACGCCGTGACGCCCGACCCGACATAGCGGACGTCGGCCAGGTCGAGCATCCCCTGGATCGTGCCGTCCTCGCCGAACGGACCGTGGAGCAGTGGGAAGACGACGTCGACCTCTCCGAGCTCACGCGGTGCGTGACCCGGCTCGTGGACGATGAGGTGCCTGGCCGTGGCACTCGTGGGCACGAGGACGCCGGGGCCGGAGGCGTCGACCTCCGGGATGTGACCCGGCGCGAGGCGCAGTGGCTCAGGGTCGTTCGGCGCGAGCACCCAGCTGCCGTCCTTGGCGATCCCGATCGGGATGACCTCGTAGCGCTCGGGGTCGAGCGCCGACAGGACACTCGCCGCGGTCGCGCACGACACCGCGTGCTCGGACGAGCGCCCTCCGAAGACGAGGGCGACGCGGAGCTTGGGACTCTTCTCGGTGTTCATCGCGAGAGACACTATCCCGGGAAGGCGAGCACCCGGCATACGCTGCGTGGGTGGATCACGACGAGCTCCAGCCAGCCACCCGTGTCGTCGCCCTGGGCCGCGCGCCGCGCGAGCCCGGTGAGCAGGTCGGAGCGCCGCTCACGCTGACCTCGACCTATCACGCGGACGGTCCGGTGAACTACGCCCGAGGCGGCAACCCGACGTGGTCGGCCTTCGAGGAGGCCCTCGGGTCGCTGGAGGGCGGCGATGCACTCGTCTTCGCCTCCGGCATGGCCGCGATTGCCGCAGCCCTGTCACTGGTTCCGCACGGCGGGCGCGTGGTGGTCCCGACCGCGGCCTACAACGGCACGCTCGTCACCCTGGCCGATCGGGCCGAGGCTGGGGACGTCGTCGTGACGCACGTCGAGATCACCGACACCGAAGGCGTGGTCGCGGCCCTCGACGGTGCGGCCATGCTGTGGATCGAGTCGCCCACCAACCCGCTGCTCGACGTCGCGGACGTCTCCGCACTGACCCAGGCAGCACGCGAGCGCGGCGTGCTCGTCGTGGCCGACAACACCTTCGCCACACCCCTGCTCCAGCAGCCTCTCGAGTGGGGTGTCGACGTCGTCGTGCACTCGGTGACCAAGTACCTGTCCGGTCACAGCGACCTCATCCTCGGCGCCGCCGTCACCGGCTCCACCGACTCCGGGCGCGCGCTGCACGAACGGATCAGGCGGCACCGCCAGCTCCACGGCGCGATCGCCGGACCCATGGAGACGTGGCTCGCCTTGCGCGGTCTGCGGACCCTCTCGGTGCGGCTCGAGCGGGCCAGCGCCAACGCCTCCGAGCTGGCCTCCCGACTGGGCGCACACCCGGGTGTCGCCAAGGTCCGCTACCCCGGCTTCGGTGCGATGCTCGCAATCGACGTCGCCGGCGATGCGGCCGCGGCCGAGCGAGTTGCCGCCGCGACCCAGGTCTGGACGCACTCCACGAGCCTGGGTGGGGTCGAGAGCCAGATCGAGCGTCGCCGCCGCCAGCCGGGTGAGCCCGAGGCCGTGCCCGAGGAGTTGCTGCGCCTCTCGGTCGGCATCGAGGACGTCGAGGACCTGTGGCGCGACCTGGACCGGGCGCTGGGGTCGATCTAGCCGGTCTCGGCCTTGCGGGGCCGGGACAGGAGTGCGTCGACGACATCCTGGGCCGCCTTGCCCTCGGTGATCATGGCGTCGACCTGCTCGATGATCGGCACGTCCACGCCGTGGTGGCGTGCGAGGTCGAGGATCGACGTGCACGACTTCACGCCCTCGGCCGTCTGCTTCGTCACCGCGATGACCTCGTCGACCGTCATGCCCTGACCGAGTCGGACGCCGAAACTATGGTTGCGCGACAGCGGCGACATGCACGTGGCGATGAGGTCACCGACGCCAGCCAGACCTGCGAACGTCACGGCTTCCCCACCCAGGGCGCAGCCCAGACGGGTCGTCTCGGCGAGGCCACGCGTGATGATCGACGCCTTCGAGTTGTCGCCCATCCCGAGGCCCTCGGCCATGCCGACCGCGAGCGCGATGACGTTCTTGGTCGCCCCAGCGATCTCTGTCCCGATGACGTCCGGTCCGGTGTAGGGCCGGAAGTACGGCGCCGCGCAGGCGTCCGCGACCCGCTGCGCCGCGCCGGCATTCGAGGAGGCGACGACGCTCGCCGCCGGCTGACGCACGGCGATCTCGCGCGCGAGGTTGGGACCCGAGACGACGACGACGCGCTGCGGATCCACGCCTCCGGCATCGGCGATGACCTCGCTCATCCGCTTGGTCGTACCGAGCTCCACACCCTTCATGAGGGAGACGACATCAGCATTGCCCGGCAGCGCCGAGCCCCAGGTGCCGAGGTTGTCGCGCAGCGTCTGGGACGGCACGGCGAGCACGACGATGTCGGCCCCCGCGGCTGCCTCCTCGGGGTCGGAGGTCGCCGAGATCCGGGACGACAGCGCCAGCTCGGGGAGGTACTCGTCGTTGCGGCCGGCATTGATCGCCGCGACCACCTCGGGGCGACGACCCCACATCCTCACGTCCGTCCCCGAGTCGGCCATGACGGCCGCGAACGCGGTCCCCCAGCTGCCCGTACCGAAAACCGCTGCAGTCGTCACGCCTGATCCTCCACGTCGTCGGGGTCGTCGTCGCCCCATTCTGCGGCACGGGCTCGCTTCGACGGGTCCGACGTCACTTCCTTGGGACGACCCGTCAGGGTCAATCCGTGCACTTTGGGGTCGAAGCGGCCTGGTGGCGCAGTCTCTCCCCGCAGCACTTCGAGCTGACTGGTGAGCGCCGCCATGATGCGTTCCGTGGCCTCGGCGAGCACCTCGGCTGTGACGGGCTGGTCGCGGAGGTCGTCAAGACCCACGGGTTGGCCCGCGCTCACCTGCATCGTGTGCCGGGGCAGCAGGCTGGGTCGGTGGGCGTAGGGCGCGAGGATCTCCTGGGCGCCCCACTGCGCGATCGGGATGACCGGGCACCCAGTCGCGAGGGCGATGCGCGCGGCGCCGGTCTTGCCGCGCATCGGCCAGAGTGCGGGCTCGCGAGTCACCGTGCCCTCGGGATAGATCGCGACGCACTGACCGTCCTCGATCGCTGCCACGGCGGCACCGTAGGCGTCCCCTGCCTGACCCGATTCCCGGTAGACGGGGATCTGTTCGGCGCCGCGGAGGACAGCCCCGACCACGGGGACCTTGAACGCCTCAACCTTGGCGAGGAAGTGCGGCACGATGCCCTCGTCGTTGAGGAAGTGGGCGAAGACGAACGGGTCCACGTGGGACACATGGTTGGAGACCGCGATGAACCCGCGGTCGCGAGGGAGGTGCTCGGCCCCGCTCCACTGCCGCTTCGTCAGGGACATGAGCAGCGGGCGCAGGACGGTGACAGCGAACCGGTATGCCGGTGGGGAGTGGCGCGGGCCGGTTCTCATGCAGTCCTTCTCGTCTGTGTGCCGTCGGTGGCACACGACATCTTGGTCTGCCGCGGGGTCGATGTCGAGCATGTTCGCGGGAGACGGCAGGATCGAACTCATGCCCTCGCCCGAGCCGACGCAGTGGTGGGTCGTCGTGCCGATCAAGGGTGGCCCGGGCGCCAAATCACGCCTGCGGCGCTCCGTTGACGACGCCGACCTCGTCGCAGCGATCGCGCACGACACCCTCGCCGTCGCCGGTCGAGTCGTGGGTGCCGAACGCGTCGTGGTCGTGACCAGCGACCCCCACGAGGTGTCTCACGCGCGCGCATCCGGACACGTGATCGCGACCGACCCCGCGCAGGGTCTCGACGCCGCGTGCCTTGTCGGCGTGGCCGCCGCGCTCGCCGATGGTGCGGGCCAAGTCGCGATCCTCCTGGGCGACCACCCTGCCCTGACCGACGCCGAGCTGGGCGCCGCGCTGGAAGCCGGCGCACGGCATACCTCGTTCTTCGTCCCGGACAGCGACGGAACGGGCACCGCCCTGCTGGGCACGACGGCAGGCAGCGCTCCCGAGGTGGCCTTCGGCCCCGGAAGCGCCGATCGGCACGCCGCCCTGGGCCATGCCCGTCTCGACCTCGACCTGCCCGGGCTGCGTCACGATGTCGACGACGAGTCGTCCCTGCGCCATCCCGAGGTGCAACGCACCTTGGGTCCGCGCACGCGGCGGATCCTCGGGCGATAGCGTCGGGGTGTGCAAGCAAGCATCCATACCTTCGCCGAGGACGGCTCCGGCTCGGCACTGCTCGATGACGGGCAGCTCATGACGTGGCCGAGCGAAGTCTTCGCCGGAAGCTCCCTGCGCCACGTCCGGGTCGGCCAGCGGGTCAGCATCGAGGTCGAGGGCACCGACGTCACCCGCCTGTGGATCGTGGGCATCGGCGAGGGCGAAGTCATCCGCTGAGCCGTCGCGCGTCCCCTCCGCGCAGACGACAGGGCCGACGCCTGAGGCGCCGACCCTGTCTCTGTGCGGTGCGAGCGAACGCTCAGCCGCTCACTTCTTCTTGGCAGACGCCTTCTTGGCGGGCGCCTTCTTCGCGGGAGCCTTCTTGGCCACGGCCTTGGTCGCGGTCTTCTTGGCTGCTGCCTTGGTCGCGGTGACCTTCTTGGCGGGCGCCTTCTTCGCCGCTGTCTTCGCGGGTGCGGCCTTCTTGGTCACCGTCTTCTTGGCTGCTGCCTTGGTCGCGGTGACCTTCTTGGCGGGCGCCTTCTTGGCCGGCGCCTTCTTCGCCGCTGCCTTCGCGGGCGCCGCCTTCTTGGCCGGGGCCGCCTTGGTCGCGGTCTTCTTCGCCGTCGTCTTCTTGGCCGGAGCCGCCTTCTTGGCGGCGGCCTTGACCGGGGTCACCGTGCCGGCGCTCGCGCGCTGGGCCGCCGGGGACGCCTTGGGAAGGGTCGAGGGCTTCTTGACGTAGGTCTTGAACGCCGCGCCGGCACGGAAGCGAGGCGCCTTGGACTTGGCGATGCGGACGCTGGTGCCCGTGTGCGGGTTGCGCCCGGTGCGGGCCGCGCGTTCGACCCTGTCGAAGGTTCCGAAGCCGGTGATGCCGACCTTGCCGCCCTTGGTGACCTCACGAACGATCGTGTCGAGGACCGCATCGAGGGCCTCGGTCGCTGCCTTGCGGCTGCCGAGACGCTTTTCGAGCTCCCGGACGAGTTCTCCCTTGTTCACTGTCTCTCCATCGTGTGCGCCCGCCGGGACGACCCGACGATGTGTGTGCGACCAGGCGAGTCACCTGACCTGTCTCGACGGTAGGACGGTGCGCGCATGGAGTCCACCACCATGTGGGCGTGTTCCGTTGTCGCACAAGCACTTTCGCCACACCCGGGCAGACCCATCTTCGACGGAGACGGAGCGCCTCCACCGATGGCTCGAGGCCCTCAGAAATCGCGAGTTCCCCTGTGTCACAACCTGATTCATTGACGAACGAAGGTTGCCCCTCGGGACCAGACGTAGTCGCGCAGGGCACGGATCAAGTCACACGCGTCACATCAGCCACACTCTGGGCATCGCATCATTGACGCGAATTGCCCACTCCCACACGGCGTGTCGCACGCCGTGACGCTCAGAGCGTGGCGGGCTTCCAAGCCGGACGACCACTCTCGTATGCCGTGATGTCACCTTCGTGGCGCAGCGTCAGGGAGATGTCGTCGAGGCCCTCGAGGAGGCGCCAGCGGGCGTAGTCGTCGACCTGGAACGCGGCGGTGAGGTCGCCGGCCGTGACGGTGCGGGACTCGAGGTCGACCGTGACCGACGTGCCCGGCTCGTTCTCGAGGAGCTTCCAGAGCAGTTCGACGTCATCCTGGCTGCACTGCGCGGCGAGGAGTCCCGCCTTGCTGCTGTTGCCGCGGAAGATGTCGGCGAAGCGCGAGGAGATCACCACGCGGAAGCCGTAGTTCATGAGCGCCCAGACGGCGTGCTCGCGCGAGCTGCCCGTCCCGAAGTCGGGACCGGCGACGAGAACCGAGCCCGCGGCATACGACGGGTCGTTGAGGATGAACGTCTCGTCGGTGCGCCAGGCAGCAAAGAGGCCGTCCTCGAAGCCGGACTTCGTCACGCGCTTGAGGTACTCCGCTGGGATGATCTGGTCGGTGTCGACGTTGCTGCGACGCAGCGGGACACCGATACCGGTGTGAGTGGTGAAGGCTTCCATGTCAGGCCTCCTGCGTGGCGAGTTCGGCGGGAGCTGCGACCGGCTCCAGGTCGGACGGGCTGGAGAGCGTGCCCCGGATGGCCGTGGCCGCCGCGACGAGCGGGCTCACGAGGTGCGTGCGGCCGCCCTTGCCCTGACGCCCCTCGAAGTTGCGGTTGGACGTCGACGCGCTGCGCTCCCCCGGCGCGAGCTTGTCCGGATTCATGGCCAGACACATGGAACAGCCGGGAAGGCGCCACTCGGCACCTGCCTCGTTGAAGATCGCGTCGAGACCCTCGGCCTCGGCCTGCAGGCGCACGCGTGCGGAGCCGGGCACGACGAGCATGCGCACACCGTCGGCGACCTTGCGACCCTTGACGACCTGGGCCGCCGCGCGAAGGTCCTCGATGCGACCGTTGGTGCAGGAGCCGACGAAGACCGTGTCCACGGCAATGTTGCGCAAGGGCGTGCCGGCGACCAGGCCCATGTATTCGAGGGCGCGCTCGGCCGCGTGGCGTTCGGAGTCGTCCATCGTCGACGGATCCGGAACGGCCTCGCCGAGGGGCGCGCCCTGTCCGGGGTTGGTGCCCCACGTGACGAAGGGCGTGAGCGAGGCCGCATCGATGATGACCTCGTTGTCGAACTCGGCGTCGTCGTCCGTGCGGAGCTCGCGCCACGCCGCCACCGCGGCATCCCAGTCGGCACCCTTGGGCGCGTGGTCTCGGCCCTCGAGGTAGGCGAAGGTCGTCTCGTCGGGGGCGATCATGCCCGCACGTGCACCGGCCTCGATCGACATGTTGCAGACGGTCATCCGGGCCTCCATGGAAAGCGCGCGGATCGCGCTGCCCCGGAACTCGAGGACGTATCCCTGACCGCCGCCGGTGCCGATCTTGGCGATGACGGCGAGGACGATGTCCTTGGCCGAGACGCCCTCCTGCAGCTCGCCCTCGACGGTGATGGCCATCGTGCGGAACGGCTTGAGGGGCAGTGTCTGCGTCGCGAGGACGTGCTCGACCTCAGAGGTGCCGATGCCGAAGGCAAGGGCACCGAACGCGCCGTGCGTGGACGTGTGGCTGTCGCCGCACACCACCGTCATGCCGGGCTGGGTCAGGCCGAGTTGCGGGCCGACCACGTGCACGATGCCCTGCTCGGCATCGCCCATGGGATAGAGCTTGATCCCGAACTCGTCACAGTTGCGGCGCAGGGTCTGGACCTGGGTCAGGCTGATGGGGTCGGTGATCGGACCCGGCGTCGTGGGGACGTTGTGGTCCTCGGTCGCCAGCGTGAGGTCGGGCCGCCGAACCGGGCGCTCAGAGAGGCGCAGCCCGTCGAACGCCTGGGGGCTCGTGACCTCGTGGAGGAGGTGGAGGTCGATGTAGAGAAGATCCGGCTCGCCCTCGCCACGACGCACGACATGTGCGTCCCACACCTTCTCTGCCAGGGTCTTGCCCACGGCCAACACCTCCACGAAAACGGGTCCGGGACGCCGCCTCCATCAGACGTGGGCGACGTCGCTCAGACCGAGGTTGGCACGCCGTCCGCAACGTGGGACTTGCGTCTCACGGCTTGGGACGGCAATATCAAGACATGGACAACACCAGTGGCGTGGGCGTTCTCGACAAGGCCGCCATCGTTTTGAGCGCCCTCGAAGCCGGCCCCTCGACTCTCGCACAGCTCGTCACGGCCACAGGGCTGGCTCGCCCGACGGCGCACCGCCTCGCGGTCGCGCTCGAGCACCACCGCCTCGTCGGCCGCGACATGCAGGGTCGGTTCGTCCTGGGGCCGCGCCTCGGCGAACTTGCGGCGGCTGCCGGCGAGGACCGCCTGCTCGCTGCTGCCGGCCCGGTTCTCGGAGCCCTGCGCGACCACACCAACGAGAGCGCCCAGCTGTTCCGCCGGCAGGGCGACCACCGCATCTGCGTCTCCGCGGCCGAGCGCCCCGTAGGACTGCGCGACTCGATCCCGATCGGCGCCAGCCTCACCATGCTCGCTGGCTCCGCCGCCCAGGTGCTCCTCGCCTGGGAGGAGCCGGACCGCCTGCACCGCGGACTCCAGGGCTCGGCGTTCAACGCCACCACCCTCTCCGGGGTGCGTCGCAGGGGCTGGGCACAGAGTGTCGGCGAGCGCGAGCCCGGCGTCGCCTCGGTGTCAGCGCCGGTGCGCTCCCCCTCCGGTCGCGTCATCGCTGCCGTCTCGATCTCCGGCCCCATCGAGCGACTCTCCAGGCAGCCCGGCCGCCTCCACGCCGCGACGGTCATCGCCGGCGCCAACAAGCTCACCGAGGTTCTGGCGCGTCACGCCAAGACGGCCGAGGAGCAGCACACGGCCTGACGGGGCGACCACACGGCATACAACGCGGAAGTCCCCGCCACCTCGAGGAGGTGGCGGGGACTTCTTGCGAGTAGCCCCGACGGGATTCGAACCCGCGCTACCGCCTTGAGAGGGCGGCGTGCTAGGCCGCTACACAACGGGGCCCTAGCTGGTGCTGAACCGGCGAGCCGGACAGCGGGTGGAAGCCTACCGCAGAACGGTGAATCTTCCGAATCGGCCTGTGCCACAAGGACATTGACCAAGCTGGGGTACCAGGACTCGAACCTAGAATGACGGTACCAGAAACCGTAGTGTTGCCGATTACACCATACCCCAAGGGGGTATCACCTTTGCTTCGGTCCGAAGACCAACCGCACCGGTGAACCGAGGAGTGATACTACCGGCCACCCCCTCCACTCCCAAATCGCGGGTCGACCGGCCCCCGCCAGAGCTCAGAGACTGTCGCGCAGGCCCCGGAGTCGGGACAGCGTGGAGGTCTTGCCGAGGATCTCCATCGACTCGAAGAGCGGCGGGCTGATGCGCTGGCCGGAGACGGCGGTGCGCAGCGGACCGAAGGCGAACTTGGGCTTGATCCCGAGGCCCTCGACGATGGACTCGCGCAGCGCGGCCTCGATCGCCCCCGCGTTCCACCCACTGTCGGTGCCGAGCACACCCGTGCCGTGGTCGTCGATGTCACCGAGTGCAGCGAGCGCCGCGTCGAGCACCTGGCCGGCGTCCTCCTTGAGCTGTCCGCGCGCGTCGTCGGCGATCTCCAGCGCGTCGTCCGCGACGAAGAACGGCCGGACGAGGGCCGACGCCTCGTTGAGGTGGGCAATGCGGGTCTGGATCAGCTCAGCGACTGCCTTGAGGCGACCCAGTTCACCGAGGGACGGGTTGCCCGACAGGATCTCGTCGCGCTCGAGGAAGGGCAGCAGGCGCGAGGTGAAGTCGCCCAGGTCGAGCTCTCGGATGTAGACGCCGTTGAGCCAGTCGAGCTTCTTGAGGTCGAAGATCGGGCCGACCGGATTGACCTTCTTCCAGTCGAAGCCCTCGCTGAACTCGCGGAACGTGAAGACCTCACGCTCGGTCCCGTCCTCCTCGATCACCGGCGGATAGGCCAGGAGCGCCAAGAAGTTCACGAGCGCCTCGGGGAGGTAGCCCTCCTCGCGGAACCACGTGAGGCGTGCCGCGGGGTTCTTGCGCTTGGAGATCTTGGACTTGTCGGCGTTGCGCAGCAGCGGCATGTGCGCGAACTTCGGCGGCTCCAGGCCGAGCCACTGGTAGAGCAGGATGTGCTTGGGCGTGCTCGAGATCCACTCCTCGCCGCGCACGACGTGGGTGATGCCCATCTCGTGGTCATCGACGACGACCGCCATGTGATAGGTCGGGAAACCGTCTGCCTTGAGGATCACCTGGTCGTCCGGGCGAGGCGCCGACACCGTGCCGCGGATGAGGTCCTCGAAGGTCAGCGGCGCGTCGTCTGGGATGAACATGCGCACGACCGGGTCTTTCTCGCTGAACCCGGGCAGCTCGGCGCGTTCTTCACGCGTCTTCCCGTGGCAGAGACGGTCGTAGCCGGTGGGCTGCTTGGTCTTCTGCTGCATCTCGCGCATCTGCGTGAGCCGCTCCCCCGAGCAGTAGCAGTAGTAGGCCTTGCCCTCGTCGAGCAGCCGCTCGACGTATGGGCGATACGTGTCGAGACGCTCACTCTGCCGATAGGGCGCGAACGGCCCACCCACGTCGGGACCCTCGTCCCACGTGAGGCCCAGCCAGTGGAGGGTGTCGTAGACCTGCTGCTCACTGTCGGCCTGGAAGCGCGCTCGGTCGGTGTCCTCGATGCGCAGGAGGAAGCGACCTCCCTGCTGTCGCGCGAACGCGAGGTTGAACAACGACATGTAGGCCGTGCCGACGTGCGGGTCTCCCGTCGGGGACGGGGCGACGCGAAGTCGGGGGCTGCTGGCTTCAGGGGCGGCGGAGGTCGGCTGTTCGCTCATGATGGGCCGATTCTAGGGTCTACGTTGGGGATCAGGACCGGGCGACCGGCGTCCGGCTCGATGTCCGGAGGCACCTCATGGCCAATCACGTCTACGCGATCTCGGAACTCGTCGGCAGTTCCCCCGAGGGTGTCGAGGCGGCGGTGCAGAACGCCCTGACCTCAGCCAGTTCCAGTGTGCGCAACCTCGACTGGTTCGAGGTCACCGAGATTCGCGGTCACCTCGGCGAGGGCGGACAGGTCGCCGACTGGCAGGTCGGGATCAAGCTCGGCTTCCGCGTCGAGAAGTAGGCCCACCCAGCGACTCGCGTCGCGAAGCCAGCCACGCACGTTCCGCAGGGTTCTCCGTGGTCGCGATCGCGGCGGCATACGCGCGTCGTGCGTCGTCCTCCCGTCCCAGACGGCGGAGCAGGTCCGCTCTGGTTGCGTGCCATGGTGCGTATGCCGTGAGCTTCAGTCCGTCGACCACGGCCAGTGCCACGTGGGGCCCGTCCAACTCGGCGACGGCGACGGCGCGGTTGAGGGCGACGATCGGGGTCGGTTGGAGCACCATCAACTGGTCGTAGAGTGCGGCGATCTGCGCCCAGTCCGTCAGGGACGCGTCGAGAGCGTCGGTGTGTACAGCCTGGATCGCCGCTTGGATCTGATACGGGCCGGGAGCGTTGCGGCGGAGGCACTCCCGCACCAGCGCGTGGCCCTCGTCGATGAGGTCGGCGTCCCAGCGGGTGCGGTCCTGCTCGTCGAGCGTGACGAGGGAGCCGCCTGCCGCGATGCGAGCAGGGCGACGTGCCTGGCTGAGGAGCATGAGCGCGAGAAGGCCGTCGACTTCGGGCGGCGAGCCAATCCCGCTGGAGATGGACCGGACTGCCCGCGTCAGTCGAATCGCTTCCTCGGCGAGGTCCTGCCTGTCGGCGTTGTCGGCGCTGGAACTGAGGTAACCCTCGTTGTAGACGAGGTAGAGCACGGCGAGCACGCCCTCGAGCCGCTCGGCGATGTCTGCTTGGTCGGGGATGCGATAGGGAATGCGGGCCTTGGCGATCTTGGCCTTGGCCCGCGTGATTCGCTGCGCCATGGTCGTCTCGGGAACGAGGAAGGCATTCGCGATCTCGGCGACGGTGAGACCGCCGAGGAGTCGGAGCGTGAGGGCCACCCGCGCCGGCTCCGCGAGGGCCGGGTGACAGCACGTGAAGATCAGCCGGAGCCGATCGTCCGTGACCGGTCCGGTGGGCTCCGGGATGGTGTCGTCGGTGAGCATGGCTGCCTCGGCGTACTTCTCGTCGCGAACCTTCTCGCGGCGCAGGTGGTCCAGCGCCTTGCGATGGGCCGTCGTCGTGAGCCACCCGGCGGGGTTGGGTGGGACACCGTCCTGCGGCCACCGCTCGAGCGCGATGACGAGCGCTTCACCCAGGGCGTCCTCGGCGAGCTGGATGTCGCCGAAGCGACGAATGAGTCCGGCCACGACGCGGCCGTACTCGGCACGGACGACGTCAGCGACGGCGTCCGCGCCGAGAGCGGTCACTGGGATGCGTCGTCGAACGGACGGACCTCGACGGCTCCACCACAGGCGGCGGAGCCCTCCTTGGCCCACTGCAGTGCCTCGTCGAGGTCGGCCGCCTCGATGATCCAGAACCCTCCGAGGAACTCCTTGGCCTCCGAGAACGGACCGTCCGTGACGGTGGGCTTGTCCCCCGTGGCGTCGACGGTCGTCGAGGACTCGATCGGCGCGAGGCCGCCGCCGAAGACCCACTTGCCGGCCTCCGTCAGCTTGTCGTTGAAGCGTCCGACCGTGGCGTACATCTCCTGCATGACCTCGTCCGAAGGCATCTCGTCATCGACGGTGCCGACAACCGAAAGCATGTACTTCGTCATGGTGCGTCTCCTTCGTGCGAGCGACGGGCCGCCTTCGCTGGCGCCCTGTGGCGTCGTCTCATCCTCTCCACGAACGGGAGTCGATGGATACGACAGCTCGTGCGAACTTTTCTCCGGTAGCGCCAGAGCGGCTCAGTCCGCGGCGACGAAGGGGTTGCTGAGCGTGCCGATCTGATCGATCTCGACGTCGACCCGCTGACCGGCGACAACGGGCCCGACGCCCGCCGGGGTGCCGGTAAGGAGGACGTCGCCCGGGAGCAGGGTGAAGGACTGCGATGCGTGGGCGATGAGTTCGGCCACGCCGTGGATCATGTCGGACGTCGGACCGTCCTGGACGACGTCACCGTCGAGGGTCGTGCGGATGCGGCACGCAGCCGGGTCGAGCTGGGTCTCGATCCACGGGCCGAGCGGACAGAAGGTGTCCATGCCCTTGGCCCGGGCCCACTGACCGTCCCCCCGTTGCAGGTCGCGTGCGGTGACGTCGTTGGCGATCGTGTAGCCGAAGACCGTTGAGAGCGCCTCGTCGACGCTGACGTTCTTGGCCATGCGTCCGATGACGACGGCGAGTTCGCCCTCGTAACTCACCTCTTCGGTGATCCGCGGGATGACGACCGGGTCACCCGGACCGACGACGGCGGTGTTGGGGATGAGAAACATCAGCGGGGTCTTGGGCGCCTCGCCACCCATCTCCTTGGCATGGTCGGCGTAGTTCTTGCCGATGCCGATGACCTTGCTCCGCGGGATGACCGGCGCGAGGAGGCGCACGTCCTCGACGAGGTGGGTGGCCCCCGTCAGTTCGATCTTCGTGTAGAGCGGGTCTCCGGTGATCTCGGCGATCTTCTCGCCTGCTCCGTCGACCAGCCCGTATGCCGGGTCCTCACCTGTCGTGAATCTCGCAATACGCACGGGGTCACTCTAGGGTCCACTGCTCGAGCCTGAGACCGTCCGGGACGGTGTCGGGCGTCTCCGGGTGCTCAGCCATGCGCCGAATGCCGTTCGCGAAATAGTCGTGCAAGGTCGTCCTGAGTGCCGGGTCAGCGTCCAAACCGCAGTCCTCGAGGGCGCGATCCCATGTGAGGCGGGCGAGGGTCGGCGAGGACGCGCTCATGCCATGCCGTCGCGAGGCGAAGCATCCCGTCCGCCCTCCCGCTGCCTCATAGATCGAGGTGGTCATGCCACCCAATCAAGCACTCGGGTACGACACCCGGCAGGTCAGGGAAGGTGAGCCGAAACGGTGTCGGCCAGCACGGCATACCCGGCGTCGTTGGCGTGAATGTCGTTCTTGCTGCACATCCACGTCCACGCGCAGACGGTCGCGACGTTCGTCGGGACGGTGCCAAACGGCGAGGACACGGGAGTCGTGTTCGTCGACCGGAACGCGGTGGCGACATCTGCAACGTCGGCGTCCACGGACATGGCCGCACGCATGACACCGTTGTTGAGCAGGGTCTGGAGGAAGCTCGTGAGCCCGGCCAACTGCTGCCCCGCGGGTCCGGTGAGCCAGGAGGCGAGGAACGGGTTGTAGTAGTTGAGGACGACGATCTGAGTGTCGGGGCCCGTCGCCGCGCGGAGTTCGCCGAGGATGGTCGTGAGGTTTCGCTCGACCGTGGCGACGGCCGTGAGCGCACAGGTCACCATGTCGGTTGCGCGCAGGCATGGCGTCACATCGTTGGCGCCGACGTCGATCGTGACGAGGTCGACCTTGCTCTTGTGGGCCTTGAGGAACTCGACGCCAGCCGCGAGTTGGCTGCCTGCCTCGTAGTCGCACCGGTCGGTGCCCATGAGCGAGGTTGTCGTTGCACCCGAGCAGGAGATGTTGCGGAGCTTGGCCTTGGGAGCGCTGTCCTGCAAAGCGTCGAGCACCCCCCCGACGTAGCCACCACGTCGATCGTCGCCGACACCGGGCTGGTAGCCGGCGGCGAGCGAGTCACCGAGCGCGAGATACCAACTCGTGGCCTTGCCCGCGCTGGGGTCCGGCTTCGCTTGCGCTGCGGACGGGACGACGACCGCGATCAGGGACGCGATGACGAGGGTGAGGACTCGACGCATGGGTTCAACTCCGGACGGTCACGGTCCGCGCCGTTGCGGACGTCGTCGGATCGTCGCACAGCGATCGCCCGTGCACGGTGAAATCGGGTCACGCGGACTCAGCCCTCGCTCGCCTACCCTTGTCGGGTCATGAGTTCCGTCCCCTCCCCCGCCGCGCCCACGCTGACCCGTGAGGAGTGGGCGGCACGCGAGTCGGCGCACGCGGCACGGGTGGACGAGGCGACGGCAGGGCATCGCGGGCGACGAGGGCGGGGCGAGGCGCATCCGATCGAGGACTTCCTGTTCTCCTACTACTCCACGACGCCGGCCCAGTTGCGCCGCTGGCACCCGGGGCCCGGCGTGCGCCTCGATGGGGCATCCGGGTCGGAGCGGGCATCCTGGAAGCACTACCGGGTCGTCGGTGACGCTGTCGAGCTCGACGTCGATGCCTTCACAGTTGCGCGGGGCAGCGCCGTCGAGTTCATCCGCGGGCTGCTGTCGGCCACTGCGTCCCGTCCAGCACGGTTGGGGTGCTTCGGCCTGCATGAATGGGCGATGGTCTATCGGGCTCGCGAAGGGGACGTGAGGCATCAGCAGGTGCCGTTGCGCCTCGGCCAGGCGGCCACGGACGAGGTTGTCGAACGTCATCAGATCGCCTGCAGTCACTTCGACGCGTTCCGGTTCTTCACGCCGGATGCCGTGCCACGCAACGCGATCCAGCCGACACGGGAATCTCAGTCGGCCCTGGAGCAGCCGGGTTGTCTGCACGCCGGCATGGACGTCTACAAGTGGGCGACGAAGCTGACGCCGCTCATCCCGAGCGAGCTCACGATGGACTGCTTCGACCTCGCCATGGAGATCCGCCTGCTCGACATGGAAGCCTCGCCCTACGACTTGTCGGGCTACGGCGTCGAGCCGGTGAGGATCGAGACCGCGGCGGGCAAGACGGCATACATGGAGCGTCAGAGAGCCTTCTCGGAGCGGTCGAACGTGCTGCGCCACAGGATTCTGGGCGTGCTGGATGATCCGGCGGTCAGGCGTGGTCAGCCGGCCCCTCGACGTTGATGGTCGGAGGGCCCGAGCCGCACCGCACGATGACGGCGCGCGAACTCTGATCGCCCGGGTTCGACTCGCGGTGGATCGCGCCCGCTGGCACCCGCAGGAAGTCGCCGGGTCCAGCCTCGATGACACTCTCGCCTCCTGGCCCTGACTCGAGCCGCAGGGTGCCCGACACGATGTAGAGGGTCGTGTCGTGGTCACCGTGGTGGTGCCAGCCGGAGACCGCGCCTGCGTCGGTGTCGACCGTGCCGGACCACATCGTCTCGGTGTTCAAAGCGACTCGCCGACTCATGCCCGGGGTGGGATCGCCGGGTTGGAGTTCGTCAGCGGTGACGAGAGAGCAAGGGAGCGCCGGGTCGTGCACGCGCCCAGCCTACGGGCCTCAGGCAGCCCAGGCGTCGTCGTGGATGGCGGCTTCGAAGTCGTCGTAGTGGTCGGACCAGTCGTCGATCCACGTGCTGGGGTCGTCGGGGACCCAGTCGTCGCGCTCGGGGATGCGTGGGGTCCAGCCTTCACCGAGGATCGGTGGGGAGGTGGAGTCGTAGGCGTGCCCCGTCGGGGTGGTGATCCGCAGGTCGTGGGGTCCGGTCCCGTCGAGGCCGGTGGACTGGACGCTCACGTGCCAGCCGGGCTCTTCCTTGACGAGATTGTGGCGCTGGCACAGCCCGGCACCGTTCCCAGCACTCGTCGGGCCGCCGGCGTGGACTGGGGTGGTGTGGTCGGCCTGGATCGCGGGTGCGTCACACCACGGGACCCGGCAGGTCGGGTCCCGCAGGTCGAGGAAGTGGCGCAGGCCGCCGTGGAACCGGCGCCGCACCGAGTCGAGGGCGACGAGGTCGCGCCCGGTGGGGTCGGTGAACAGTCGCCGCAACCACACGAACGCGTCCGCGTCAGGCCCACCGTCGGCGGCGCGCGGCTGGTTCAGTAGGTCGGCCACCCACTGCCGTGCATGGGTCCCGGGGACGACACCCCATCCGGGGATCGTGGCGCAGTCATCGACCGGGGCCTGCCCACCGAACGCGGCCGGGAGGAGGGTCGTGTCGGTCATGACGAGGTTGACCTCGACGGGTTGCGGCTGACCCGGCGCGCGACCACTGAGCAGCTCCAGTGCCCGGTCGGTCAGCCAGGCACCCTTCCCGCGGGTGT
>NZ_AVPJ01000007.1 GCF_000768705.1 Knoellia sinensis KCTC 19936 | reverse complement strand
CGGGCGCGGGCGTGGCTCCCGTGCGGCGGACGACTCCGGGCGTGGGGCAGGGCGGCGAGGAGCGCTCGCAGGCCGGCGCCCGCGCGTGTCCACCGTGAAGACGGCGTCGTCGTCACCGACGGGACGTCGAGGCGCCCGCGGCCGACCCCTCTGGGGGATGGGCTGGGCGTCGTCTCCGCGAGTCGGGCGTTCGGGCATCAGCCCATCCTCCGCTGCCTGCGGTCATCGACGCAAAACGGCGCGCCGACCCCTGGGCGCGATTGACTGCCGGGGGCTGGGGGATGATCGACGCGATGAGCGAGTCCTCCCAGCCCCCACCGTCCCGCCACGGCGCGAGTCCCACGCACCCTGCAGTGAGTGTCGTGATCCCGGTCCTCAACGAGAGTCGCCACCTGCGCGACGCCGTCGGCCAGGTCCTGGCCCAGTCGTATGCCGGCGACCTCGAGGTCGTGCTCGCGCTCGGCCCGTCGACGGACGACACCGATGCCGTGGCCGCCGACCTCGCGCGTGGCGACGAGCGGGTCCGTCTGGTGCCCAATCCGAGTGGTCGGACGCCGGCAGCCCTCAACGCGGGCATCGCCGCCGCACGCCACGACATCATCGTCCGGGTCGACGGCCATGCCGAGATCCCGGAGGACTACGTCGCGACGGCCGTCCGCACGCTGGACGAGACCGGTGCCGACAACGTCGGCGGACTCATGAAGGCCGTGGGACGCACGGCGTTCGAGCGTGCCGTGGCGTGCGCCATGCGCAGCCGGATCGGTGTCGGCGGCGGCACCTTCCACGTGGGCGGGGGAGCGGGACCGGTGGACACCGTCTATCTCGGCGCGTTCCGGCGCAGCGCCCTCGACCGGGTGGGCGGCTACGACGAGCGCTACACGCGCACGCAGGACTGGCACCTCAACCTCAAACTGCGCCAGACCGGTGGGACGATCTGGTTCACGCCCGACATGGAGGTGACCTACCGGCCGCGCTCCAGCGTCAAGGCGCTCGCGAAGCAGTACTTCCAGTACGGCCAGTGGCGCCGGGTCGTGGCCCGCGAGCACCCCGACACCCTCAACGCGCGCTACCTCGCGCCCCCGGCGATGGTCGTCGGCACGACGCTGGCGACCGCGCTGGGACTGGTCTGGGCGCCTGCGCTCCTGGTGCCAGCGGCATACGTCGCAGGAATCACCGCGGGAGGTGTGGCGATCAGCGGAGGCGAGCCAGCACGGACGCGGGCGCTCACCCCGGTTGCGCTCGCGGTGATGCACTGGTCGTGGGGCACCGGATTTCTCACCAGCCCCCGCTCCTTGGGACGATGACGCCCATGCGCATCCTGATGCTCGTCGCCACGAGTCTGGCGACGGACACCCGAGTCAAGCGCGAAGCGGCGGCCCTCGTCGACGCCGGACACACGGTGCACGTCGTCGGTCGGTCGGTGCCCGAGGACTTCGTCGCAGGCCCCGGAATCACCACCTCGTCGGTCGGCACGTCGTCGGTCTTCCGCAAGGAGGGCGGGACCTCGCTCCAGGGCCGGCGGCTGCCGTGGCACCTGCGCCTCGCGCGCTGGGTCCTGCTGCCGCAGCACAGCAAGTCGTCGTTCACACGCTGGGCGTCGGGGGCCTACGAGGACGCACGCGGGCGCGAGTTCGACGTCGTCCACGCCCACGACTTCACCGCCCTCGAGGCGGGGGAGCGGCTCGCCAGAGAGCACGACGTCCCGCTCGTCTACGACACCCACGAATACTGGCCGGGCCGTACCCGTTCGCACCGCCCCACTCCGGTGCAGCGCTGGCGCGAGGCGCGCGTCGAGAAGCGGCTCGGTGACCGTGCCGCTGCCGTCATCACGGTCGGCGACGGGGTGGCCGACGCCCTGCGGCGCGACTACTCGTGGCCGCACATCACGGTCGTGCGCAACTCGTTCCCGCTGCCGACCTCACCCGACCCGGAACTCACCTCACCCACCGGTGCCCTGTATGCCGGCCGCCTGGCTCCGTTCCGCGATCTCGAGACCGTGGCCCTCGCCAGCCGCACCTCGTCGGTCCCCATCGAATTGCGCGGGCCCGCCGATGAGAGCTGGCTCGACACGTTCGAACCGGAGCAGCTCACCGTGTCACCGCCGGAGTCGGTGGACGAGGTCACCGAACGCCTGCGCCGCCTGGGCATCTCACTGGTGACGATGGCTCCGGGCTGGGAGAACAACGTCCTCGCCATGCCCAACAAGATCTTCCACGCGGTCCACGCCGGAGTGCCCATGGTCGTGAGCGACGTCGGTGAGATCGCCCGGCTGACCCGCGAGCTCGGCCTCGGTCGGACCTACGCCCCCGGTGACGCGCAGAGCCTCGTCGCGGCCCTCAACGAGGTGGCCGCCGACTACCCAGCGGTGCGCGCGAAGGTCATTGCGGCACGTGACGAACTGAGCTGGCCGCGGGACGCAGCAGCGCTCACGGAGGTCTACCAGCGGTTGCAGTCGAGGCCCTCGGGCTCCTCTACACTCGGGGAGCCCGGATCGACCGATCCGAGCGGGAGCGAGGACGATGAGTAGCGAATCATCCGTGGCTGCGCGTGAGTCGGAGAACGAGTTCACGACCACGCACCACGTGTACGAACCCCACACGGCCGGGCTGCCGCCCATCCGGTCCTACGCAACCGAACTGTGGCGTCGGCGCGAGTTCGCGGCCGCGGCCTCGCAGGCGAACCTGCGGGCTGCCAACACCATGACCGTCTTCGGTCAGCTCTGGATGGTGCTCAACCCGCTGCTGCTCGCCGGGGTCTACTTCCTGCTCGTGAACATCCTGTCAGGGGGCGGCAGGGGCATGGACTTCTTCGCCAGGCTCACGGCCGGCCTGTTCACCTTCTACTTCGTCCAGGGCGCGATGACCAACGGCGCGGGATCGGTGATCGGGGGCGGCAAGCTGCTCCTCAACACCGCCTTCCCCCGGCTGCTCATGCCGTTCTCCGCCGTCCGGACCGCGTTCTTCCGGTGGCTGCCGACGGTGCCGATCTATTTCGTCTTCCACATCTGGGCGGGCAACCCGTGGAAGTGGCAGATGCTCGCGGCGATCCCGTTCCTCTTCCTCATCGTGATCTTCTCGATGGGACTCGCCGCCCTGTTCGGCGCGCTTCAGGTCTACTTCCGCGACACCTCGAGCTTCCTGCCCTATCTCAACCGGATCTGGCTCTATGCCTCGCCCGTGCTGTGGCAGATCACGGACCTGCCCGCGCGGATGGCTGGCGTGGCACCGATCCTCGAGACGGTGAACCCGCTCTTCTCGTTGCTCGGTGGCTACACGGAGGCGCTGACGCAGGGCATCATCCCGGACTTCAAGGTGTGGGTCATCGCGACGATCTGGGCGGTCGCCTCCTTCACCATCGGTTCGCTGTTCTTCATCTCGAGGGAGCGTGAGTTCGCTGTCCGGCTCTAAGAAATCTGTTCCCACCCCGGGCATCACCGTTCGTGTCGAGAACCTCTCGATCAGCTACCGCACCACGTTCGAGCGGGTCCCGACCTTCAAGAACGCCATCACGCGCTTCGGTCGCGGGCAGCGCGCGGTCAAGGAGATCAAGGCGCTCAAGAACGTCACCTTCGACGTTCCCGACGGCACCTTCCTCGGCATCATCGGCTCCAACGGCGCCGGCAAGTCCACGCTCATGCGCAGCATCGCCGGGATCCTCCCGCCCAACGAGGGCCGCATCGAGGTCAACGGCCGCATCTCGCCGCTCCTGTCGCTCGGCGTGGGCTTCAACGCCAACCTCTCGGGTCGCGAGAACATCACGCTCGGCGGTCTCGCCGCGGGTCTCTCGCGCCGTGAGGTCGCCGACCGCGCCGAGGCGGTGACCGAGTTCGCCGGCATCGAGGAGTTCATCGACGCCCCGATGCGGACCTACTCCTCGGGCATGTATTCGCGTCTCGCGTTCTCCGTCGCCGTCCACATGGACCCCGACATCCTCATGATCGACGAGGCACTGTCCGCCGGTGACGCAGCGTTCAAGACGAAGGCCGCCGAGAAGATGCAGGAACTGCGCGACAACGCCCGCGCGATGTTCCTCGTGAGCCATTCGATGGCCTCGATCACCCAGCTCTGCAACCGCGCGATCTGGCTCCACAAGGGCCAGCTCATGATGGAGGGCGAGCCCAAAGAGGTCATCGACAAATACAACGAGTTCCTCAAGGTGGGGCCGTCGGCCGTGACCCTCGAGGACCTCTGACCTCGTGGATGTCTCGCTCCTCAGCTCGGGCCATGACGTCTCCGACGCTCGGCTCCACCGGATCGCCGCTGCATGCATCCGGGCCGGGCTCGAGGTCGAGGTGCTCGGACTCGGTGATCCCGGCGGTGCGCCCCGGGGCATGAGCCGGGTCACGTCGCGTCCGCGACCCGGCATGGTGGGCCGAGCCCTGCTCGCCGGGCGTTATGCCGCTCGCGCCGAGGGGCAGGTCATCGTCGCCCTCGACCCGGACTCGCTCATCGCCAGCCTGTTGCTCGGGCGCCCGCGCGGCCGCAAGGTCGTCGCCGACGTGCACGAGGACTATGCGGCGCTGCTCGCGGACCGAGCGTGGGCCACGGGAGTGACCGGTGCAGTGGCCCGTGGGGTCGTCGGTGTCGCCAATTCCGCTGCTGCCCGGGCGGACCTGACGTTCGTCGCGGACGAGCACGTGCCGCCGCGCACAGCCCGGCGACGGGTCGTCGTGCGCAACACCCCGGACCGGTCCATGCTGCCGATGCAGACCGAGATGACGCCGTCGGACGAGCCGCGAGCCGTCTATGTGGGTGACGTCCGGCGCAGCCGCGGCCTGTTCGCGATGGTGGGAGCACTCGCAGAGGCATCGACCTGGCACCTCGACCTCGTGGGCCCGGTCGCAGCGGCGGATCGCGAGGAGCTCGACCTGGTGCTCCGCGAGCCGGGACTGCGGGACCGGGTCACCCTGCACGGCCAACTCCCGCCGGACCAGTCGTGGGCCGTGGCTCGACGCGCATGGGTTGGCCTGAGCCTGCTCGCCGACACCCCGGCCTTCCGCGACGCGATGCCGAGCAAGGTCATCGAGTACCTCGCGTGCGGCCTTCCCGTGCTCACCACCGACCTTCCCCGTCCTGCTGCCGCCGTGCGGGATGCCGGCGCCGGGGCGGTCGTCCCGGCTGGAGCCGACGACGAGGTCGCCCTCACTGCCGCGCGGGTGCTGCGAGGCTGGTCCGAGGACCCGGGGAGTCTCGCTGCTGCCCGGGCCGCTGCGTCGGCCACCAATGGCCGTGCCCACGCCGAGCCCAGCCCCTACGACGAGGCCGCCTCGGCCATCAGTGACCTCGCCCGAGACCGGAGGACTCCATGACGACACCCTCACCCGCAGAGCGGGCACGCACTGTGGCGGCCGGCATACGACGTCGCGCGAAGCGCGCTCTATCACCCGGTGGGCGAGTGCACTCGGCCATCCCGCCGCAGGTCAAGGAGGTGCTGCGAGGCGTGCGACGACGACTGCCCGCCTCGGGTGCCCGGGTCCTCGACCGCGCCACCGGCACGACCGCGCTGCCGGCCGACAGCCACCCTCCCCGTCCGGTGGTTGCAGACGAGCCGGTGCGACTGCTCGTCGCGCCGGCGAACTTCGCCGGCCAGGGTGACGCGTGGGCCCGCTGTGCGCGCGAGCACCTCGACGGCGTCGCGAGTGTGTCGATGATGACCGACAACAAGTTCGCCTTCTCCGTCGACCAGGAGGTGCCGCCGGACGTCTATCGCGACCGTGCCTGGCAGCTCAGCCAGCGCGAATGGGCTCTGGGCACCTTCACGCACGCCCTCGTGGAGGCCGTTCGCCCCGTGTTCGGGCCCCTCTACGGCCCCACCGCGGCGGGTGACGTCGCGCAGCTGACCAAGCACGGCGTGTCCGTCGCGATGATCAGCCACGGCAGCGACATCCGGGTGCCGAGCGCGCACGCGGCGCGCTTCCCGCACTCGCCCTTCGACGACGCGGAGGACCGCACGACGACGATCCTCGAGGCTCGGGCCAAGCAGAACGTCGGCATCCTCGAGAAGTTCGACGGACCCGTTTTCGTGTCGACGCCCGACCTCCTCGACTACGTGCCCAAGGCGACGTGGTGCCCGGTCGTCATCGAGCCCGACCGCTGGGTCAGCCAGGTCCCGGTCCTCGAGCGAGAGGTACCCGTGGTCGTCCATGTCCCGAGCAGCTCGCGCCTCAAGGGGTCCGAGCTCGTCGACCCGATCATGCGGGAGCTGGAGGCCGAGGGGCGCATCGTCTATCGCTCGGTGCGCGACCTGACCCATGCCGAGCTGGCCGAGGTCTACAAGGACGCCGACATCGTGCTCGACCAGTTCGTCCTCGGCCTCTATGGCGTGGCCGCTGCCGAGGGCATGGCTGCGGGCCGGGTCGTCGTCGCCTATGTCACCGACCCGGTGCGCGAGCGTGTGCGTGAGGCCACCGGCCTCGATGTGCCCATCGTCGAAGCCGACCCCGACTCCGTGCGTGAGACCCTGCTGGACCTCCTCGCCGACCGCGAGAAGGCCAGGACCATCGCGGCTCGTGGCCCGGAGTTCGTGAGGTCGGTCCACGACGGCCGGATGTCGGCGGGCGTCCTCAGCGGCTTCCTCGGAGTCCCGGCGCCGAACGCCTGAGCGGAGTTGACCCACTGGCGTGAACCCGGCGTCCTCATCGCCGCAACCGCGCTCAGGTCGAGCGATGCACCAATGGGCGAGCCGACCACCCACGGATGGTCGGCTCGCGAATTGGTGGCTCGCTCGAGCGGTCTAGTCGCGCGCGGAGACGGCCCGGCGCCCGGCGACGGCGCGGCGGGCTGCGTTGATGCCGACCACCACGTCGGGGTGTGGGGTCCGCTGCGCGAGCAGCCACGCGGCCTTGTGCGAGCGGGCGTCGTGGCTGAAGACGACGTCGCAGGTCGCCGCGAGCTCGATGGCGTTCCGGCTGGTCGCGGTGGTGTAGCCGAACTTCGTCCCGACGTTGGGGAGCACCTTCTTGATCGCGTCACGCGTCACCACGACCGGGGTGACCTCGCTCGAGTTGATGCGGCGCTTCGCCGAGGCCTTGCCGCGCCGGTAGGTGTCACGGGCCTTGAGGCGCACGGCGTTGCTGCGCCAGCGGGCGGCCGCGACCACTCGCTCGGGGAGCGGGGTCGACGCAGGGGCGACGGACGCGGGGACCGCCTCGGGACTCGCCCCCGGCGTGGCGTCGTGGTGCTCGTGCTCCTGCATCGACTCGGGCAGCTGCTCCTCGAGCTGCTCGGTCGGCACACCCAGCTCGTCCTCGGACGCGTCGATGTCCTTCGCCTCGGCGTCGTCGTCGTCGTCGCGGCGTGCCACTCGGCGCAGCGTCGCCGCGTCCACGTCGACCTGGGCGTCAGGTCCGTCGAGCAGGGTCTCGATGCGCAGGGTGCGCTGGAGGACGCCCATGCGGGGGCGGGTCACCAGGTGCGCGACGACGGGCAGCGGCTCCTTGGGGAGCTCCCGCGCCACCCAGACGACCTCGTCCAACGGGTCGAGGCCCAACTCGTCGCGCAGTGAGTCGACGAGTCCGGCGTGGTGGCCACGTCCACTGTCGATGATCATGACCCTCATGCCGTGCGTCCTTCCAGGGAGTCGCGGCCGCCGGCGAGTTCACGCAGCGCTTCGACCCGAGGCTGGAGCTGCAGGTCGCGGGCGAACGTCAGTGAGTAGTCGCGGCAGGCCTGACGGACCTCGGGGGTGGCGTTGCGCGCCGCCTCGGCGGCAGCCTCGAGGGCTCGGGCGATCGACTCGGGTTCGAGGTCGTCGACCGGGAACCACAGTGGATAGTCCCGAAGGACGTCGCTCGCGGCGTTGCCGGGGTCGTGCACGGAGACGATCGGGAGGGCTGTCGAGGTGTATTCGAAGACCTTGCCGCTCGTGACGTACTTGCCCGCGCCGAGGATGAGGAGGCAGACGTCGAAGTTCTCGTAGACCTGCCGGACCTCGGCCTTGGGGACCGGGCCGCCATAGCTGAGGTTGACGTCGGAGTACTCGTCGATGAGGTTCAGGAGCACCGGGCTCGGCGTCGAGTAGAAACCGAGGTAGCCGCGCACCTGGGCGGTCGCCGTCGCGAGCTCGGGGTGTCGCTCATGGGCGACGCGCCAGCCCTCCGCGAACTCGGCGAGGGGCACCTTGGGGGAGACCGTCCCGATGTAGCCGAAGGAGAGGGGCTTGTCCGCTGGCGGGGCCTCGAGCTGGGGCTCGGGAGCGAACTCCGGGTCGTAGCCGTTGGCCACGACGTGCATGCGGTCGGCGATGTCGGGGTGGCGCTCGGCGTGCCACGCCCGGATGGGTTCGTTGACGAACCACACCTCGGACGACTTCTCCAGGAGTGAGCGCTCGAGCTGCTCGACCCGTCCACCTTCCTCATGGAGAAGTGAACCGTCGAAGACATCGAGCATCCACGCGTCGCGGTAGTCCATGACGTAGGGGACACCGTGCTGCTCGTTGAGGATCTGGGCCGCGGCGAAGTCGACGTTGGGGTTGGCCGTGGCCACGACGAGGTCGACGGCGTCACGAGCGTGGATCTGCAGGGCTGCCGCGCGCAGGGGTCCCCACCACGGGCCGTAGGCCGCCTCCGGGAAGTCCTTCTGGTCCTCCTTGGCCCGCCACTTGCGCCAGAGCCTCGGGGCGAAGACCCGCGCGGCGCTCCAGCGCCGCAGGTCGCTCTCCATGCCCGGCCAGTCGAACGGGATGCGCACGACCTCGATGCTCTCGTCGACCTGCTCCTCCATCGAGGGGTCCGTGCCCGTGTAGCGCTCGAACGCCTCGCGCTCGGCCGTCAGGACCGTGACGCGGCACCCGGCGCGGGCGAAGGCGTTCGCGGTCGCGAGTGCCCGGTAGACCCCGCCTGCCCGGCACGGGGGGAATCCCCATGCGACATAGAGAACGTGGGGCGACTCGTCGGGCATCAGACCTCCGGCATCGATCGATCACGCGCACGACAAGAGGTCGCGGCGCATGTGGACCTGATCGAGGATATCGGCCCTTTCGTCCCCGCGCCCCGTGGCCCCTAGTGTGTGCGCATGACCGACGCAGCTCAGGCGCAGCCCGCCGATGTTCGAATCGTCCCGTCCGCCGACGTCTCGCCCGAGGCGGTGATCGGCTCCGGCTCGTCGGTCTGGCACCTGGCGCAGGTCCGCGAGAAGGCCGTTCTCGGCAAGAACTGCATCGTGGGGCGCGGCGCCTATGTCGGCACCGGCGTGACGATGGGTGACAACTGCAAGCTGCAGAACTACGCGCTGGTCTATGAGCCGGCAGTCCTCGAGAACGGCGTCTTCGTCGGTCCCGCAGTGGTGTTCACCAACGACCACTTCCCCCGCTCGATCGATCCGGACGGCAATCTCAAGCGCGGCGACGACTGGGAGGCCGTGGGCGTCACGTGCAAGGAAGGATCCTCCATCGGCGCTCGCTCCGTGTGCGTCGCGCCGGTGACCATCGGTCGGTGGGCCCTGGTCGCCGCGGGGTCGGTCGTCACCAAGGACGTCCCCGACTTCGCCCTCGTCGCCGGGGTGCCCGCGAGGCGGATAAGGTGGGTCGGCCGTGCCGGCGTCCCCCTGGAAGCAGGCACCGAGCCGAACACCTGGGTCTGCCCCAAGACCGGTGAGACCTACATCGAAGACCACGAGAGCCTGACGGAGGCTACGAAGTGAACGAGTTCATCCCCCCGGCAAAGCCCCTCATCGGAGACGAGGAGCGCGCTGCCGTCGACCGCGTCCTGCGCAGCGGCATGCTGGCGCAGGGCCCGGAGGTCAAGGCGTTCGAGGAGGAGTTCTCCGCGCACTTCAACCTCGGTCGCGCCTGCGTGGCCGTGAACTCGGGCACGAGCGGCCAGCACCTCGGTCTGCTCTCGAGCGGCGTCAAGGCCGGCGACGAGGTCATCGTCCCGTCCTTCACGTTCGCGGCGACGTGCAACTCCGTGGCGCTCACGGGTGCGAAGCCGGTCTTCGCCGACATCGACGCCGATGACTTCTGCATCTCGCCCGCCGCCATCGAGGCCGCGATCACCGACAAGACCGTCGGCATCATGCCGGTCCACCTCTACGGTCACCCCGCCAAGATGGACCAGATCATGGCCCTCGCCGACAAGCACGACCTGCAGGTCTACGAAGACGCGGCTCAGGCGCACGGCGCCTCGCTGGGCGGCACGCCGGTCGGCGCCTTCGGCACGTTCGCGATGTTCTCGCTCTACCCGACCAAGAACATGACGTCGGGCGAGGGCGGCATGGTCTCCATCGCCGACGCGGAGATCGAGCGCCTCATGCGCCTCTACCGCAACCAGGGCATGGAGAAGCAGTACCACAACGAGGTCGTCGGCTTTAACACCCGCATGACCGACATCCACGCCGCGATCGGCCGTGAGCAGCTCAAGAAGGTCGACGCCTGGACCAAGGCCCGCCAGGACAACGCGGCCTTCCTCAGCGCGAACCTCGAGGGGGTCACGACGCCGCCGGTGGCCGAGGGTGCCGTGCACGTCTACCACCAGTACACCGTGCGCGTCCCCGAGGACCGTGACGGTCTGGCCGCCGCGCTCAAGGAGCAGTTCAACGTCGGCTCGGGCATGTTCTACCCGGTGCCCAACCACCAGCTGAAGCCCTTCGCCGGTGGCACGAACGACGCGGACCTCCCCGAGACGATGAAGGCCGCCGCCGAGTGCCTCTCGCTCCCCGTCCACCCGAGCCTGAGCCAGGCCGACCTCGAGCGCATCGTCGAGGGCGTCAACACCCTTGCCAAGGCAGGTGCCTGATGGCCAACCTGCGCGCGGGCCTCATCGGCCTCGGCATGATGGGCCGCCACCACGGCCGGGTCCTCGGCAGCCTTCCGGGCGTCGACCTCGTGGCCGTGGCCGACCCGGGCGGTGACGTCCACGGGATCGCCGGTGGTCGTCCGGTCCTCGAGAACATCGAGCAGCTCATCCAGCAGGGCATCGACTACTGCATGGTCGCGGTCCCGACGATCTATCACGAGGAAGTCGGGCTGGCGCTGGCCGAGGCCGGCGTGCACGCGATCATCGAGAAGCCCCTCGCCCAGGACACCCCGGCTGCCACCAAGGTCGCGGATGCGTTCGAGGCCAAGGGCCTGGTCGGCGCGGTGGGTCACATAGAGCGCTACAACCCGGCACTGCAGGAGGCGCGCCGCCGCCTCGAGGCCGGCGACCTCGGTGACGTCTACCAGGTCTCGACGCGTCGTCAGGGACCCTTCCCGGCACGCATCGCCGATGTCGGCGTCGTCAAGGACCTCGGCACCCACGACATCGACCTCACGGCGTGGGTCACCCAGCAGACGTTCACCGCGGTGGCCGCGCGGACGGCATACAAGAGCGGTCGTGAGTTCGAGGACCTCGTCGCCGTGACAGGTCAGCTGTCCAACGGTGTCGTGACCAACCACCTCGTCAACTGGCTGTCGCCGCTCAAGGAGCGGGTCACGATCATCACCGGCGAGAAGGGCGCGTTCGTCGCCGACACCCTCACCGCGGACCTGACCTTCTATGCCAACGGCGAGATCGCGACGACGTGGCACGACATCGCGCAGTTCCGGGGTGTGTCCGAGGGCGACGTCGTGCGCTTCGCGATCGCCAAGCCGGAGCCGTTGCGGGTCGAGCACGAGCAGTTCCGTGACGCGGTCCTCGGCAAGGAGGCCGACATCGTCACGATGAAGCAGGGTCTCGAGACCGTGCGCGTCGCCGAGGCGTGCATCGAGTCCGCCAAGACCGGACAGACCGTCACGCTCTGACGCACCTCACGACGAAGGCCCACCTCCCGCGGAGGTGGGCCTTTGTCATTCCCGTATGCCGGGTGCGCGCCGCTCGTGGACGGCGCTCAGTCGCGCGGTCGCACCCGTTCGGCGAGAGCGGCCACCGTGGCGTCGGCCGCCTTGCCGTCGCCGTAGGGGGTCGCGTCGGTCGGCTCCGGCGCCGGCCGGTCGACGAGCGAGGTGAGCTGGTCGAGGTCGAGGGCCAGGACGTTCCAGCCGAGGTCGACCGTCTCGGTCCACTCCGTCTCGGTGCGCACGGTGGTGCAGGGCGTCCGCAGGAGGAACGCCTCCTTCTGGAGGCCGCCGGAGTCGGTGACGACCGCGCGAGCGTGCTGGACCGCGGCGACCATCGCGGGGTAGTCGAGCGGCTCGACCGTGTTGAGGGAGCCCTGGGTGAGGTCGATGCCGTGCTCCTTGGCCTTGGCGACCAGTCGCGGGTGGGCCGTGAGGACGACCGGGTAGGGGAGGGCCGCAAGTCCGGAAACGATGGCACCGAGGCGCTGTGGGTCATCGGTGTTCTCGGCGCGGTGGATCGTCGAGAGGACGTAGGTGCCGGACTCCACTCCTTCGGGCAGCGGCGGCGGGGTGTCGCGGACCTTCTCGGCCGTGGCGAGGCAGACGTCGGTCATGACGTCACCCGTGACGATCGCGCGCTCGCCCAGACCTTCGGCGCGGAGGTGCTCGGCAGCGACGTCCGTGGGGGCCAGGCAGAGGTCGGCGGCGTGGTCGGTGAGGACCCGGTTGTGCTCCTCGGGCATGCGGCGGTTGAAGGATCGGAGGCCGGCCTCGAGGTGGGCCAGCGGGTAGTGCAGCTTGACGGCCGAGAGGGCCCCGGCGATGGTGCTGTTGGTGTCGCCGTAGACGAGCACCCAGTCCGGGTCGTGCTCGTCGAGGACCGCGTCGAGCTGGGTCAGCATCGAGCCGGTCTGGACGCCATGCGAGCCGGAGCCGACGCCGAGGTGGACGTCTGGGGCGGGGATCTGGAGGTCCTCGAAGAACACGTCGGACATCTTCGTGTCGTAGTGCTGACCGGTGTGGACGATGACGTGGTCGTGGCCCGCAGCCGCCAAGGCCTTGGCGATGGGTGCGAGCTTCACGAACTGGGGGCGGGCGCCGACGATGCTGAGTACCTTCACGGGCCCCAATCTAGGGGGTCCGAGCACCCGCGCCGATCTCGGTACCATGGTCGGCGTTGCCCCCTCACCTCTTTTAGGAGTTTTCGTGAAGATTGCCGTCGTCGCACTCGGCAAGATCGGTCTTCCGCTCGCAGTGCAGTTCGCCAGCAAGGGTCACGACGTGGTCGGAGTCGACGTCAACGAGGCTCTCGTCAACGTCGTCAACGAGGGCCGCGAGCCCTTCCCCGGTGAGGCCGAGCTCGACGAGCGCCTCTCGAAGCTCGTGCCCGAGGGCAAGCTCACCGCCACCACCGACTACTCGCAGGCGATCCCCGGTGCCGACGCTGTCGTCGTCGTCGTGCCGCTCTTCGTCAACGACGAGACGTGGCAGCCCGACTTCGGCTGGATGGACTCCGCGACGAAGTCGATCGCGGAGCACCTGACGCCCGGCACGCTCGTCTCCTACGAGACCACCCTCCCCGTCGGCACGACGCGCACCCGGTGGAAGCCGATGCTCGAGGAGGGTTCGGGCCTCACGGAGGGCAAGGACTTCCACCTCGTCTTCTCGCCCGAGCGCGTGCTCACGGGCCGCGTGTTCGCCGACCTGCGCAAGTACCCCAAGCTCGTCGGTGGCCTCAGCCCCGAGGGCGCGGCCAAGGCGACCGAGTTCTACGAGGCCGTCCTCGACTTCGACGACCGCCCCGACCTCGAGCGCGGCAACGGGGTCTGGGACCTTGGCTCGGCCGAGGCGTCCGAGCTGGCCAAGCTCGCGGAGACGACCTACCGCGACGTCAACATCGGCCTCGCGAACCAGTTCGCGAAGTTCGCCGAGGGCAACGGCATCGACATCCACCAGGTCATCGACGCCAGCAACAGCCAGCCCTACAGCCACATCCACCGTCCCGGCATCGCCGTCGGCGGACACTGCATCCCGGTCTACCCGCGCCTCTACCTCTTCAACGACCCCGAGGCGACCGTCGTGCGTGCTGCGCGCGAGGCCAACATGGGGATGCCGGACCACGCCACCCTCCTGCTCGAGGGCGCCTACGGCGACCTCACCGGCGCACGGGTCGCCGTGCTCGGCGCGTCCTATCGCGGTGGCGTCAAGGAGACGGCGTTCTCGGGTGTCTTCCCGCTCGTCGAGGCCCTGCGCGCCAAGGGCGCGGAGGTCTTCGTCCACGACCCGATGTACACCGATGAGGAGATCCAGGGCTTCGGCTGGACGCCGTTCCACATCGGCGAAGAGGTCGACGCCGCGGTCATCCAGGCTGACCACGCCGAGTACCGCGAACTCTCCTCGGCGGACCTCCCCGGGATCAAGGCGCTCGTCGACGGTCGCAAGGTCACCGACCCGGCCCGCTTCGACGGCATTCCGCACCGCGTGATCGGCCTCGCGACCGCAGGCTGATCCGCGCGCTCCAGCTCCACCTGTGGCCCCAACCCCCTCGCCGGGTTGGGGCCACAGCCATGTCCGTGGACATGCGAGTCCGGATCACCTGTGCGAAAGTTTCTTGCGCGAGCAGGTCCGCCGATGCAACCTGGCCACGCGGGTCTGCGTCTGTTCAGCTGACAGATCGAGCTGGCAGATGGAGCTGACACAGAAGGATCTGACACCGAACGTGTCGGACCACAACGTGGTGGGGACCCATGCGACACGAGCACCGCTGGAACGTCCGAGTCCGTCGAACCGGGGCGGCGTTGGTCGCCCTGTCGGCGATGCTCATCGCCCCGATCGCACCGACCGCACCGAGTGCGGCGTCCGAGAGGCCGGTCCCGCCGGAGCGTTCGAGCGTGGCCCTGGGCGGCGTCGACCCCCGAGCGCGGCAGGACCTGACGTCGTCGCCGAAGGTCGCCGCGGGACTGAAGGTGGCCGCGCTGTCCTCGCCCATCGGAGTCGGGCAGCGAGAGGTCGTCGGTGTCACGTGGTCGGCCGACACCCTCAGCGGCGAGGTCGGCGACCTCCTCGTGCGGACTCGCGATGACGGCCGATGGTCCGCCTGGGAGGAGCTGCACGTCGACGAGAGCCACGCGCCGGACGGCTCGACCCTCGAGGGGAGGCGTGCCCGCAGGGGCAGCGCACCGCTCGTCGTCAGCGGGGCGGATGACGTGCAGGTTCGAGTCGCGACGGCCTCGGGCCGCGCCCCTCGGGGTTTGCGGGTCGAGCTCATCGATCCCGGACGCGCTGCGGCCGATGCGAATGCCGCAGCACCGACTGCGACTGCGACTGCGACTGAGACTGAGACTGCGACTGCGGTCCGTCCGACGATCCGCACGCGGGCGGAGTGGGGTGCAGACGAGTCGATCCGCAAGGGAGCTCCGGCCTACGGCACCGTGGACGTCGGCTTCGTGCACCACACTGCCGGGAGCAACTCCTATGCGGCCGAGGACGTCCCGGGCATCATCCGGGGCATCTACGCCTACCACGTGACGTCGTTGGGCTGGAACGACATCGGCTACAGCTTCCTCGTCGACAAGTGGGGCCGTCTCTGGGAGGGCCGGGCCGGCGGCGTCGACCGTCCCGTCATCGGCGCGCACACCCGCGGCTACAACGCACACTCGTTCGCCCTGGCGACCCTGGGGGACCACCAGACGGCACCCGTCCCCGAAGCCGTCGACACGGCATACACGACTTTGTTCGCCTGGAAGCTGGGGCTGAGTCACGTCGACCCGACGAAGACGACGACTCTGACGGACGCGGACGGGTCGCCGACCAAGGTGTTCCGCAACATCTCGGGGCATCGCGACTTCGCGGACGCGACCAAGGCCACCGAGTGCCCCGGGCAGGCGCTCTACGAGCGCATCGAGCCGCTGCGACCCCGCGTCAGGTCGGCTCAGGGGGCGATGTTCTATCGCCCGCTGATCGACCGGCCAGGCTGGAGGCGGGGCGACCCCGGGGGCGTGACGGTGCGAGCGAGTGCCAGCGCGGCCCTGACGTGGAGCCTGGAGGTGAGGAGCGCTGGAGAGTCGCGGATCGTGGCCACCCGCACCGGTTCGGCGACGTCGGGGTCGGGTCTCGTTGCTCGCTGGGACGGCCTGATCGACGGTCTGCCCGCGAGGGACGGGTCCTTCGACCTGACCCTCACCGCGACGTCGGGGGAGGACCCGACGAGGTCGGTGCCGCCGTGGCGGACGACGGTCGTGGTGACGGATCCGGTCGGCGATCTCCTCGACAGGACGCGGCGGCATCCGCCTCGTGGGCCACGCTGAGAGTGTCTGCGGAGAGGGGCGGCGTTCCCCCTCTCCGCGGACGCTCTAGGCGAGCTCGAAGGTGAGCTCGGGGCCGGTCTTCTCGCGCAGCTCGTCCTCGGTGACGCCGGGTGCGAGTTCGCGCACGATGAGGCCGTCCTCGGTGATGTCGATGACGGCGAGGTCGGTGATGATGCGCTGGACGACACCGAGGCCGGTGATCGGCAGGTCGCACTCGTCGAGGATCTTGTGACTGCCGTCCTTGGCCACGTGCTCCATGAGGACGATGACCTTCTTGGCGCCGTGGACGAGGTCCATCGCGCCACCCATGCCCTTGACCATCTTGCCGGGGATCATCCAGTTGGCGATGTCGCCGGCCTTGGACACCTGCATGGCGCCGAGGATCGCTGCGTCGACCTTGCCGCCCCGGATCATGCCGAAGCTCGTGGCGCTGTCGAAGTAGCTTGCGCCGCGACGGGTCGTCACGGTCTCCTTGCCGGCGTTGATGAGGTCGGGGTCGACCGCGTCCTCGGTCGGGTAGGCGCCGACGCCCAGGATGCCGTTCTCGGACTGGAGGACGAGCTCGACGTCGTCCGGCACGAAGTTGGGCACGAGCGTGGGCAGTCCGATGCCGAGGTTCACGTAGGAGCCGTCGGTCAGTTCGGAGGCTGCGCGCGCAGCCATCTCGTCGCGGGTGAGTGCCATGTCAGTTCTCCTCGCCGGTCGTCGTGACCGTGCGCTTCTCGATGCGCTTGTCCTGAGCCTGTTCCGGCGTCAGGGGCACGACTCGCTGGACGTAGATGCCCGGCAGGTGGATCTCGTCGGGGTCGAGCTCGCCCGGCTCGACGAGCTCCTCGACCTCGGCGATCGTGATCCGTCCCGACATGGCGCAGAGGGGGTTGAAGTTGCGGGAGGACTTGTTGAAGACGAGGTTGCCGTGCCGGTCGCCCTTCCAGGCGCGCACGAGTCCGAAGTCGGCGGCGATGCCCTCCTCGAGGACGAACGTCCGCTCCTCGCCACCGAGGGCGAAGGTCCGCGTCTCCTTGGGAGGTGAGGCGAGAGCGACACTGCCGTCGGCGGCATACTTCCAGGGCAGTCCGCCATCGGCGACCTGGCTGCCGACACCGGTCGGTGTGAAGAACGCGGCGATGCCGGCGCCGCCGGCGCGGAGGCGCTCGGCGAGGGTGCCCTGCGGGGTGAGCTCGACCTCGAGTTCGCCCTCGAGGTACTGGCGCGCGAACTCCTTGTTCTCGCCGACGTAGGAGCTCACCATGCGCCGGATCTGCTGGGCTCCGAGCAGGATGCCGAGCCCCCAGTCGTCCACTCCGCAGTTGTTGGAGAAGACCTCGAGGTCGCGCACCCCCTTGGCGTGCAGTTCGGCGATGAGAACGCTGGGTATGCCGCAGAGCCCGAATCCGCCGACGGCCAGACTGGCACCGTCGCGGACGTCCTCGAGGGCTGCGGAAGCAGAGGAGACGACCTTGTCCATGGCGGTGACTCTAGTCACCCGGTGGGGCCGCTCCGATGTGGTGGGGGTCCAGTACGACCAGCCGCACATGGGGTGCGGTCATGGTCAGCAAGAATTGCGGCATTCTGGTCTGTTTGCCGGAAATCATGCGTCGGTTAACGGGGTACAACGAAGTACATGCATGTAATTCACCCGCTTCCACTTGCGTAACCCCTGTGACAAATGGGACAAATGTCGAGCCAACGTGCCAGAAGTGACTCTTGTGACGTCACGATGGCACTTCATCTCCACACCGCCCGCCCCTGAGGAGCTTCCGTTGACGCGCGCCACACTGCTGCCCACGTCGACCCGAGGACCGGTTCGTGCCCTCGGTGCCGTCTCCGTCTCCCTGCTGTCGATCCCGATGGGCATCTCGATCGCCTCGGCCGCGACGCTCCCGCCGCCACCGACCAAGCCGCTTCCGGCGGAGCTCGACATCGCGCCGAAGTACCAAGAGGGCTATCGGTGCCTCGACGGCAACAGGCCCGGTCCCGTGGCCTTCGCGGAGTTGCTCAACGCGCACTACGGCAAGCACGTCTACGGGGTCAACCGGCGGTGCGCGCTCGAGCATGGTGAGGGGCGTGCGCTCGACTGGATGGTCAACGCCAACACCGCAGCGGGCCTCGAACTCGGCAACGCCATCACGCGCTGGCTGTCGAACCCCGACTCGGAGGGTCGCCCGGGCGCCATGGCTCGGCGGCTCGGCATCAACTACATCATCTGGAACCGTCAGATGTGGCGTGCCTACGACCCCGGTCGCGGATGGGCGCCCTACTCGGGCTCGTCCCCGCACACCGACCACATCCACATCTCGTTCACCTGGGATGGCGCCTACCAGCAGACGTCGTGGTGGACCGGCAAGGCCCTGCTCGCGGTGCGCTACACCGGACCGACGACCAACGCCGGGACCCCGGTGCCGGTCACGACGCCGGTCCTCACGGCGAGCGGCTACCCGCTGCTCAAGCGCGGGGACACCGGCAAGGACGTCATGCTGGCCCAGGGCGTGCTGGGCCTCGCCAAGGACGGCTCCTTCGGGCCTGCCACCGAGACGACGCTCAAGTCCTGGCAGAGCCGGAACGGCGTCGCGGTGACGGGTCAGCTGGACAACGCGACGTGGACCAAGATGATCGGGCTCGGGCTCGTGCCCGCGCGCAACGCCACCGCGGTCGGGCCCCTCTCCGCCTACGTCAACACGACGATTCGCAAGGGTTCGACCGGCCCGGCCGTGTCCGCCCTGCAGAAGGCTCTCGGGGGGCTCGCGGTCGACGGGAACTTCGGACCGGCGACGGAGACCAAGGTCAAGGCGTTCCAGTCCGCGCACGGCATCAGCCCGACCGGTGTCGTCGCGACCTCGACGTGGAACGCGCTCATCGAGGCCACGAAGCCGGCCGCGCCGCACCCGCTCGCGCAGTACGCCGACCTCGTCCTCAAGCGCGGCTCGTCCGGGGCTCCCGTGGTCGCGTTGCAGAAGGCGCTGAAGATCACCGCGGACGGAGCCTTCGGACCAGGCACCGAGTCCGCGGTCATCGCCTACCAGAAGTCCAAGGGCATCAACCCCACGGGTGTCGTGGCTTCCGCAACCTGGAAGGCGCTCATGGGGCAGGGCTCCACCACGCCGACACCTCCGGTTCCGCCCCCGACGCCCGCGCCGGCTCCCGCGACTCCCGCAGCCCTGTCCACGGAGTTCACGCCCTACAAGTCGACGGTGCTCCAGACCGGATCCAAGGGCACTGCCGTCCGGGTCCTCCAGGCCGGTCTCGGTGGCATCGCCGTCGACGGAAGCTTCGGCCTCGCGACGAAGCGAGCGGTCATGGCCCTCCAGACTCGCTGGGGCCTGCCCGCCACCGGCGTTGCCAACATCAAGGTGTGGAACCGACTCGAGCTCGAGGTGCACCCCCTCGTGCCCTACTGGGGAACGGTCGCCAAGCGCGGATCCTCGGGTGACGCCGTCGTCGCACTCCAGAAGGCGCTGCGGCTCCCGGCCGACGGCACGTTCGGTCCGGGCACCGAGGGCGCGGTCAAGATGGCACAGCAGAAGGCCAGGCTCGCCCGCACAGGTGTCGTCGGCACGCTCACGTGGAAGGCGATCGAGAAGCAGATGTGACCTCAGGGAGCGTTGGCGCCCTCGACGCGTGATCGCTCCGCAAGGACGTCCGCCGGCGCCTCGCCGCGACTGAGCACGACGGATCCATCGGCCGCCCAGAGGGTGAGGCAGGTGGTGAGGAAGTCGGCCGTACTCGTCGTGGTGAGGTGTCGGCGCTCGCCTGACTTCTCCTGTGGCACAACAAGATCCGCGTATGCCGTCCGCTCACCTTCCGTGATCAGTGCGGTGTCGTCGTCGGCCGGCTCCTCCCACGCGGCGAACTGGTCGCCGTGGGTGCTGAGCTCCTTGGCCTCGTCCATGACGCCGGGCGGGACGGGGACGGTGGCGGCGCGGGCGAGCCCGGCGAGGGTGACGAGGACGGCAGGACCGTCAGCGGCGGCCGCTGCATCCGCGTCGGTCGTCACGAGCAGGTCGCCGGCCTCGTCGTCGAGGCTGACGGTGCCACCCACTGACCAGGTCGCGAGTGCCCAGTAGGCGGTGCGCCAGTGCGGAGGCAGGTCGAGGTGCACGACCGACCCGGGGGCGATGTCGAACTCGTCCTGGAGCGCGTTGGCGGCCTTGCTCACCCAGTTGCCGAGGACCCGGGCGGACAACTCGATGCGCTCGCCGCGAGTCGGCCCGTCGGTGTCGTCGTAGGTCGTGATCCGCGGCTTCGCGGAGTCGGAACGGAGCATCTGCTGCAGGACATCGGCGGGTCTGGTCACGGGTCCACCCTAGAGACCGGGCTAGCGTGGGCGCCCATGAGCCGCTCGGTGTCGACCGTCCACGACGACCTCCCTGCGACGAGGCTTGAGCGCGGTGCCGGCCAGTGGCTCCAGACGTTCGTCCTGGGCGCGGCCACCTGGGTCGTGGTCATGTCTCTCCTGGCCGTTCTGCTGGCCGGCTTCGGCGCGTGGTTCCCGTGGCTCGTGTTCCCGCTGGCCCTGGTCGCAGCAGGGGCGAGCGGGTGGTGGGCACACGGCATACCGGCTCGGTCGTTGCCCGTCTGGACCGCAGCGCTCCTCGCCGCCGTGAGCATCGGCGCCGGGATCTGGACCGCCGCAACGCATTCGGAGCAGGTGTTGCCCCGGCGGGACTCCGCGAGCTATCTCCAGTCGGCGATCTCCATGGCCGAGACGCACCGTCGCGTCGTGCCCGTCGAGACGTCGGAGGTGGGTGGCGCCGAGGTGCTCGCGCTCGAGGGGATCACTCTGGCCAGCCCGGCCTTCTATCAGGTCGGCACCGACGACGACCCCTCCCTCCAGCCACAGTTCGTCATCGGCCCCGGCGCGATCTGGTCGCTCGGCGTCTGGGCCGGGGGTCCGGCAGGGGCGATGCTCCTGCCCGCTCTCATGTCGGCGATCGGCATCCTCGGGATCGGCCTTCTCACTGCTCGGGTCGGCGCACCCCGATGGTCGCCCCTCGCCGCAGCGGGTGTGGCGCTCCTGTTCCCGGTGCTCCACACCGCTCGGTCGACGTACTCGGAACCCCTCGCCCTGGTCACCCTCGGTGCCGGACTCATGGCCCTGACGGTCGCAGCGCGGCAGGGTGCTCGGGGGGAAGTCGGTCGCGCTGCCCTGCTCGCGGGCGTCCTCATCGGTGGCACGGCGTTCGTCCGCATCGACGGGCTGCGCGAGACGATCCTCCTCATCCCGGTGGCGGCGCTCGCCCTGGCGCAGGGCCAGCGCTGGCCGCGCGCCACCCTCGTCGGCGCCGGAATCTCGACGGTGCTCGCCGGACTGGCGGCCGCGTGGTTGTCGGGCCAGTACCTCGGCACGATCGCCGCCAGCCTCGTGCCGCTGCTCGGGGTCGGGGTGCTCATGGGGCTGCTGACCGCCGGGTTGATGTGGTGGCAGCGTCGCGGAGGTGTTCTGCCAGTGGGGGTTTCGCGTCGTCTTCCCGACACGCTGGGGTTGGCTGTTGTCGCCGTGGGACTCTTCCTCGCGAGCCGCCCGCTCTGGCAGACGGTGCGCCAATCGCCCGATGATCCCGGTGCGCGGGTCGTCGCCGGACTGCAGCTGCGTCAGGGGCTCGAGGTCGACGGCGGACGGACCTATGCCGAGCAGACCGTGGCCTGGCTGTCGTGGTGGGTCGGCATTCCGGCGCTCGTCATCGCGCTGGTCGCCCTCGCGTGGGCGATCCGCACGGCGGCGTCGCGCTGGACCGAAGGGGAGGTTCTTCCGGCGTGGACGGGGCCGCTGCTCGTCGCGGCCGGCTCGACCGTCTTCACGCTGTGGCGTCCCGGCATCACGCCCGACCACCCGTGGGCCGAACGTCGTCTCGTCATCGTCCTGCCGTTCGTCATCGTCCTCTGCGTCATGGCTGCCGCGTATGCCGTCCGCCACCTCTCGCGGCGCGCTCCCGTTGCCGTCGCGGTCGCCGCCGGTGTGGCCCTGGTCGGGGCGACGTTCGTCCCCACCGTGATGGCCACGTGGCCCCACCGCTCCGAGCGGGTCGAGCTGGGAGAACTCGCAGTGGTGGAGCGTGTCTGCGCCTCTCTCGAGGACGGCGACGTCGTCCTGTCGGTCGACTCGCGCGCCGCCAACGAGTGGCCCCAGGTCGTCCGCGGCCAGTGCGGTCACCCCGCCCTGTCCACGACGAGGACCCTGCGTCAGAACCCGCCACGGCTAGCCTCGACCGTCGCGACGATCGACGAAGCCGTCGCGGCGGGCGGTGGGCGTCTGGTCCTGCTCGCAGCCGAGGGCACTGAGGAGCTGGATGCGTTGGGGGCCACCGACGTTCGCCAGGTCAGCGATGTCTTCGTGGCTGAGGACGATCGGTTGCTGGAGCGGCGCCCGGACGCGCTCGTGCCCCTGTCCCTCGAGATATGGACCGGCGTCGCTGGGGGCTGAGGACGGCGAGCATCAGCGCCAGGTGACCGTACCGAACTCACCCAATTGGACGGTTCGGGACGCGAGCCCAGCGGGAGGTGGTGTACCGAACTCACCCAATTGGACGGTTCGGGACGCCGGCTCAGCGGGAGGTGACGTCCTGCGGCATGCGACGGGCGACGGCGGCATAGGTCGTCCGGTCCGCGGCCACGATGAGGCCCGGCGTGGTCGACCGTGGGCCGTAGTCGAGGCCGTCGAGGTGACCCACGTGACCGCCCGCCTCCGCGACCATGAGCGAACCCGGCGCGTGGTCCCAGGCATTGGACCGGCTGTAGAGGATGAAGTCGACCTCGCCCTCGATGAGCTTGGGGTAGTCGACGCCACAGCAGACCCAACTGGGTTGCAGCGCAGGCAGATCCGCGAGGGCGTGCCCGCGCAGGGACCAGATCGAGGTGGCGCCTCGGGGGTTGTCGTCCTGACCGAGGGGCGAGCGGCTCATGCGTTCGCCGTTGCGTTCCACTCCGGACCCTCGCTCGGCGACCCAGGCGACCTCGTGCTCCGGCTGCCAGATCCACGCGCGAGTTGTCTCACCATCCTTGGTCTCCGCGATCATCACGGCGTGGTCGGGGGAGCCGTGGACGAAGTTCTTGGTGCCGTCCACCGGGTCGACGGTGAAGGCGTGCTCGGCCGCGGCGTAGCGCTCGAGGATGCTCGAGTCGGCCGAGTGTGCCTCCTCGCCCAGGACGACGGCGTGGGGGTAGGCCGCGTTCAGCGCCTTGGTGATGAGCACCTCGGCTTCGCGGTCGGCCACCGTGACGAGGTCGCCGGGGTTCTTCTCGATCACCTCACCGTCGGCGAGCGACCGGAATCGCGGGGTGATGACCTCGGCGGCCACCTGCTTCATGAGGTCGAGCACTGCCTGTGTGTCCACGGACACACACGCTTCCACACGAGGTGGGCGGACGGCATACCGGGGTCCGGTCTGACGCGGCGGCCGGAGAACTCAGTCCACGAGGTACTGGTCGGCCCAGGCGCTGATGATGCGGGCGGCCCTCTTGGCCTGACCCTTGGTGGTGAGGAAGTGGTCCGAGCCCTCGAGCGCGATGAAGTTGCGGGGGTGACGGGCGGTGAAGAAGATGTCACTCGCGTTCTTGATCGCGACGGTGTCGTCGGTCGGCGAGTGCACGACGAGCAGGGGGCGGTTCAGGTGGGTGATGCGCTCGCGCAGGTCCGCGCGGCGCACGTCCTCGACGAAGGCCTTGCGCAGCACCAGGGCCTTGCCACCCAGCGTCACCGGTGCCTCGCCCTCGGCGAGCACCCGCTCGACGACGGCGTCGTACTGGTGCTCGACGTGCGTGGGGTCGAAGGGTGCACCGACGGTGACGACTGCTCTCGCCTCCGGGATGTCGGCCGCTGCGGCGAGCACGGCGGCGCCACCGAAGGAGTGGCCGACGAGAATCTCGATCGGACGGCCGCTCGCAGCCATGAACCGGGCGGCCTCGACGGTGTCCGCGACCTTGTGCGAGAACGAGCCGTTGCCCCACTCACCCTCGGAGTCGCCGAGTCCGAGGTTGTCGAAGCGGAGCATCCCGACGCCCTCGGCGGCGAGTTGCTTGCAGATCCTGGCGGCTGCGGGGGAGTCCTTGCCCAGGGTGAACCCGTGGGAGAACAGCCCCCACCCGCGGAACTCGCCCTCGGGCAGATCGATCAGTCCGGCGAGCATCTCGCCGGAGGAACTCGGGAAGCGGACGCGCTCGGCCATCCTGTGATCGTAGGGCTCAGAGCTCGCGGAGCGCAGAGGCTCAGAGCACCGGGATCTCGTCGAGCGCGTCAAACCCCTCGGCCGCGTCGGGGTGGTCGGGTGTGCCCGGAGGTTCGGCGCCCTCGATCTCGGCGATGTGGACGAGGGCGTCGCCCCGGTTGACCAGGGGTGCCGTCGTGCGCCCGATGATGACGCCGGCGCGGTCGGCCTTGACCAGTTGCAGGGTCTTGCCGAACGAGTCGCTCAGCCCTCCGAGGCGGGTGCCCACCTCGACGCGCTGACCCAGGGTGACGTCGAGGTGCACGATGCCGCTGCGTCCGGAGCGGACCCAACCGCTGCGCCGGCTCACCAGCGCGGGAGTGGGAGCAGAGGCGTGCGCCGGGTGCGGCGAGTCGGTGGGATCGATCATGCCCAGGGCGGCCAGGACGCGCCGGACACCCTCGACGCCGGCCTCGATGGCCCACGCGTCGAAGCGCATCGCCTCGCCGGACTCGACGAGCAGCACGGTGGCGCCGCGCTCCCGGGCTGCGGCACGCAATGAACCGTCACGGACCTTGGCGTGGAGCATGATCGGGGCGCCGAACGCCTCCGCGAGCTCGCGAGTGCGCGGGTCGTCGAGGTCGGCGCGCACCTGGGGAAGGTTGGTCCGCCGGTCCGACCCGGTGTGCAGGTCGATCCCGACTTCGCACTTGTCGACGACCTCACTCATGAAGAGGTGGGCGATGCGACCGGCGAGTGAGCCGCGGTGCGAGCCCGGAAAGGACCGGTTGAGGTCACGCCGGTCCGGGAGGTAGCGGTCACCAGCCATGAAGCCGTGCACGTTGACGATCGGGACCGCGATGAGGGTGCCGCGCAGCGTCTTGGCCGACAGCGTCGCAAGCACCCGCCGGATGACCTCCACCCCGACGACCTCGTCGCCGTGGATCGCGGCGTTGATCCAGACTGTTGGCCCGTGCTCACGGCCATGGAAGACGCGCACCGGCAGGCTCACCTCGGCGCCGGTGACGAGCTTGGTGATCGGCAGGCCGATCTCGCGCGTGTGACCGGGACGCACCTTGACCGACCCGATGGCGAACGACGGACGGGATGCCCGGCTGGTCCGGCTGGTTCGGGTCGTGCCGCGTGAGGTGCTCACCCGCGGCCCCGGTTGCGGCGGCGCAGGTGCACCTTGGGCCTCGGCCCGAGATAGGAGACGGACGGGTCGACGACGAACCCGTGGCGGAGGGTCTCGCGACCGATGAGCATCCGGAATCCCATCTCGTCGCGCCTGCTCAGCGTCACCTCGGTCGTGAGCCTGCGTCGGGCCAGGACCAGCTCGAGTTCGACGACGAGGCGGTGTTCGGCGTGCCCGGAGGATGATCGGACAGCGCGCTCGTCGACGACCGGACGCTCGAGCGTGACCGCGTCCTCATCGCTCGCCTGCCAGGGGTGGATCGAGAAGCGCACCCAGGGGGCACCGTCCTGCTCGAACCTCTCGAGGTCGAACGCATGCACCGCTGACGATCTCGCGCCCGTGTCGACCTTCGCCTTGATCCACGGAAGGTTCGCGGACGGCATACGCACCCACTCACGCCACCCGACGTGGATGGTTGGATGGGTTGCTCCGTGCACCCGACCATCCTCTCAGGTACCCCTCATGAAGCTCGCCATCCTCTCGCGCGCGCCGCGGGCCTACTCGACCCAGCGACTGCGCACCGCCGCCCTCGATCGTGGCCATGACGTCAAGGTGCTCAACACCCTGCGCTTCGCGATCGACCTGTCCGGTCCGGAGCCGGACCTGCAGTTCCGCGGTCGACCGCTGTCGGACTACGACGCGATCCTGCCGCGCATCGGCAACTCGGTGACCTACTTCGGCACCGCCGTCGTCCGCCAGTTCGAGCAGATGGACGTCTACACCCCCAACACCGCCAACGGGATCTCGAACTCCCGCGACAAGCTGCGCGCCACCCAGATCCTGTCCCGCCACCAGATCGGTATGCCGGCCACGACCTTCGTCCGCAACCGCGCCGACGTGCCGGCTGCGATCGAGCGGGTGGGCGGGGCCCCCGTGGTCATCAAGCTGCTCGAGGGCACGCAGGGGATCGGCGTCATCCTCGCGCCCGACAACAAGGTCGCCGAGGCGATCATCGAGACCCTCCAGAGCACGAGTCAGAACGTCCTCATCCAGAGCTTCGTCAAGGAGAGCCGTGGGCGGGACATCCGCGCGCTCGTCGTCGGCGATCGGGTCGTCGCGGCGATGCGGCGGCGGGCCCAGGGCGACGAGTTCCGGTCCAACGTGCACCGCGGGGGTTCGGTCGAGGCGGTGACGCTCGAGCCGGCCTATGAGGCTGCGGCGGTGCGGTCGGCCCAGATCATGGGCCTGCGGGTGGCGGGTGTCGACATGCTCGAGGGCGCCGACGGACCCCAGGTCATGGAAGTCAACTCTTCACCAGGGCTCGAAGGCATCGAGACCGCGACCAAGCTCGACGTCGCCGGCGCGATCATCGACTACATCGCCAACCAGGTCGCGTTCCCCGAGATCGACGTTCGGCAGCGCCTCACCGTCTCGACGGGCTACGGCGTGGCGGAACTCGTCGTCCACACCAATGCGGATCTCGTCGGCAAGACGATCGCGGAGTCGGGTCTGGAGGATCGCGACATCACGGTGCTCACGCTCCACCGCGGGGCGACGGTCATCCCGAACCCGCGACGGCGCACCGCGCTCGAGGCGCAGGACAGGCTGCTCTGCTTCGGCAAGCTCGAGGAGATGCGGTCGATGATCCCCGAGCGGCGCCGCCGTCGCGCCAAGGTGCGCAAGCTCCCCAAGGACCCCATCCACGAGGCCTGAGTCCGTCCCGTACCGAACTCACCCAATTGGACGGTTCCGCACACGCATCCCGTATGCCGTCCGCCCGCCTCTCGTACCGAACTCACCCAATTGGACGGTTACGCACATCCATGCCGTATGCCGTTCGGCGAGTTTCGCGTCAGCGCTCGGCTTTGCGGGGGCGACCGGTCTGCCAGTCGAGGGACCAGGACGACATGCGCACGGCGATGACGACACCGATCGAGACGAGCGCAGAGACCGCAACGGGGAGCTCGAGGCTCCGCAGCACGAAGTACGTGAGGCACCCCGGGATCGCGGCCAGCACATAGAACGAGCCCGGCTTGAAGTGCTCCGGCGTCTCGTTGATGAGGACATCGCGGATGAGCGCCCCGCCGACACCCGCCACCGCGCCGACGAAGATGCACGAGATGGGTGGGAGCCCCACGGTCATGGCGCGGTCGGTGCCGAGGATCGAATACATCGCGAGCGAAACCGCGTCGAGCAGGGTGAAGGCGACGTCCCGCCGGAACCGCAGCGGTCCGAGGAGTTTGAGGAGGGGCGCGACGAGGAGCCCTCCCACGAACGCCGAGGGCAACAGCCACGGTGACGTCAGGGCGCGCACCGGCACCTGGAGGAGGAGATCGCGAAGCAGCGCGCCGCCAAGTCCGCCGATGACCGCGAGGAACAGCACGCCGACGATGTCGAAGCCCTGGCGGCGAGCGGCCAGGGCTCCGGCCAGCCCGCCAAACCCGACGGCCACGGCGTCGAGCCAGAGCGGGATCGCGAGCGTGTTCACGCGCAAAGGCTAGTGCGCCCCAGACGGGTGAGCGGACGGCATACGGGTCGGGTGTGCGGAACCGTCCAATTGGGTGAGTTCGGGACGGGAGTGGGCGGACGGCATACGGGGCGGATCTGTGTCGAACCGAGGAATTCGGTGAGTTCGGGACGGGAATGGGCGGACGGCATACGGGCGGATCTGTGCGGAACCGTCGAATTGGGTGAGTTCGGGACGGGAGGTGGGCGGACGGCATGCGGGCCGGGTGTGCGGAGCCGTCCAATTGGGTGAGTTCGGGACGGGAGGTGGGCGGATGGCATACGGGCGGGTTGTCCCGAACGGAGGAATTCGGTGAGTTCGGGACGCGAGGGTGGGCGGACGGAAACTGGGTCGTCGGGGGTCGGCCGCATGGGGCAGGATGCGCGAGTGCTGCAGCGACTGGGATTTCCACGGGTGGGGGAGCACCGCAGGTTCGTCTCGGCGATCGTCGCGGACACGATCGGCAGCGGCCTGTTCATGCCGATCACGCTGCTCTACTTCCTCAAGGTCACCGACCTCACGCTCGTCCAGATCGGTTCGGCGCTCTCGCTCTCTGCCCTCCTGACGATGCCGGCGGCGTTCGTCATCGGTTCGATGGTGGACCGCTTCGGCGGCCGCCGGATGATGCTCATCGGCAACATCGTCCAGGCCGCCGGGATGCTTGCCTACCTCTGGGTCGAGGCGCTCTGGCCGGTCGCCCTCGCGACCGTCCTGCTCAACCTGGGGCGGCAGGCGTTCTGGGGGTCCTTCGGCAACGTGGTCACCGCCATCACGAAGCCGGGGGAGCGGGAAGTGTGGTTCGGCTTCCTGCAGGCCCTGCGCAACCTCGGGTATGCCGTGGGCGGCGTCCTCGCCGGCATTGCCCTCCAGATCGACACCGAGGCGGCGTTCAAGGCGGTCGTCATCGCCAACGCGGCCACGTTCGTGCTCGCGTTCGTGCTTCTGCTCGACGTGCCGGACCACCGCTCGGTCCCAGCCGGCGCCGCCGACGAGGCGCGACCGACCGGCGGCTGGGCCATCGTCCTGCGCGACCGCGCGTACCTCCAGCTCGTCCTCGGCCAGTTGACGTTCGTCGTCGGCATCATGGTGCTCAACTTCGCCCTGCCCGTGTATGCCGCGGAGACCCTGGACCTTCCGGGCTGGCTCGTCGGGGCGATCTTCACGCTCAACACCATCCTCGTGGGGTTGGGGCAGGGCCTCATGGTGCGCTGGATGACCGGCCGGGTGCGCGCTCGGATGATGGCCCTCGCCCAGGTCTTCTTCGTCGTCGGCTACGCGATCTTCGTCCTCGCCGGGCTGCTGCCGGTGTGGGTCGCAGTGGCGGCGATGCTCGTGGGTGCCGTGATCTACACGAGCGGCGAGCTGGCAGGTGGTCCCGTCTTCAGCGCCACGGCTGCCGAGGCGGCGCCGGACCACCTCCGCGGTCGCTACCTGGGCCTCGTCCAACTCGTCTGGGGTGTCGGCGGCACGATCACGCCGGTCGCCTACACGTGGCTCCTCGAGCACGGCACCTACACGATCTGGGCCGTGCTCGGGGTCGTCGCCCTCTTCGGAGCCCTGTATGCCGTCCGCCTGCCACGCGTCCTGCCGACCGCCGGTGAGCGGGTCACTGCCGGGTAGTCTCGACAGCGATGAACGAGCACCCCGAGACCGAGGCCATCGCGATCCCCGCAGGCCCACCCCTTTCGCCGCCTGCCGCGCCTCCCGCCGCGCCTGCTGCCGTGCCTCCTGCCGTCGCGCCAGCCTCCGCACCGACCGAGCGCATCGCGGTGCGCAGCGGTGAGCTCGCGGGTGGGAGCGACGATCCGGGTGAGCTGGGCGCGGTCGGCGGGCGGACGGCATACGACCCGACGTTCCAGACCCCCACGGAACGGGACCCGCGACCGAAGACGCTCGAGGACGGCAGTCCGCGACCCTACGTCACGATCGTCCTGCCCTGCTACAACGAGGGCGCACACGTTCTCCAGGAGATCGACCGCATCACCACGGTGATGAACGCGAGCGAGTTCTCCTACGAGTTGCTGTGCATCGACGACGCGTCCACGGACAACACCCTCGAGGTCCTCCAGCAGGCGGCGCGGGACTTCGCGAACCTGCGGATCATGCCGTTCCGCCGCAACGGCGGCTCGGGCACGGCTCGGCGCATCGGCACCCAACAGGCCCACGGCGAGATCGTCGTGTGGACCGACGCCGACATGACCTACGAGAACGAGCGGATCCCCGACCTCGTCCGCATCCTGCGGGACGACGCGAGTTACGACCAGGTCGTCGGCGCCCGCACCACCGAGGAGGGCACGCACAAGTGGGCGCGCGTCCCCGCGAAGTGGTTCATCCGCAAGGTCGCCGAGTGGCTCACCAAGACGAAGATCCCGGACCTCAACAGCGGTCTGCGGGCGTTCCGGCGTGAGGTGTCGCTGCCCTACCTGCGGCTGCTGCCGGCGGGCTTCTCGTGCGTCACGACGATCACGATCGCGTTCCTCAGCAACCAGCACGACATCAAGTACGTCGAGACGTCCTACGCCAAGCGCGCCGGCGTCTCGAAGTTCCACTTCGTGCGCGATGCCTACCGCTACATCCTCCAGGTGCTGCGGATGGTCATGTACTTCGACCCGCTCAAGGTCCTCATGCCCCCGGCCCTGTGGATGATCGTCATCGGCTTCATCAAGGGCATCGTCGACATGGTGCGGCACCCGTTCTACTTCCCCGCGTCGACGGTGCTGCTCATCGTCAGCGGCATGATGATCGCCTCGCTCGCCCTGCTCTCGGACCTCGTCGTGAGGTCAAGAGACGGTGTCTGACAGGGATAACTCGGCTGCGCTCCGCCTCGCCGTCGTCGGTCCCACCCACCCCTACAAGGGGGGAGTGGCGTCGCACACGACGGAGCTCTGTCACGAGCTGGCCGAGGCCGGGCACGACGTCACCCTGGTGTCGTGGAGCCACCTCTATCCGTCTCTGCTGTATCCCGGAGAGCAAGCGGTGCCGGGCGGCGCACCCGATGTCGAGCCGTTCCCGCGGACGATCCGCGCGCTGTCGTGGGCCCGCCCCGACACGTGGATCCGCACCGGCCGACGCCTGCGCGACATGGACGCGATCATCGTCGTCCACGTCATCCCACCGGGCGTGCCGTCCAACCTCGCGGTCCTGCGCGCGGCCGGCGTGGGGCGTACCTCGAGTTCGGGCAAGGGTCCGCGCTCGATCGTCATCGCCCACAACGTCCTGCCGCATGAGTCCCGCCCGGGCGACCGCCAGTTCATGGATTCGCTCTTCCGCCGAGTGGATTCCGTTGTCGTGCACTCGGATTCGCAGGCCAAGCTCGCGACCGAGCTGGGGGCCGCGCACGTCCGCGAGCTCGACCTGCCGCCGCACCTGCCCGGTGGTCCTCCGGAGCCGCACGTCGAATCGAAGGGTCCCACTCGGCTGCTCGCCCTCGGCATCGTGCGCGACTACAAGGGCGTCGACCTTCTCCTCGACGCGATGCTCGACGTGCCCGACCTCCGCCTCACCATCGCGGGGGAGATGTGGGGCGACAGTGGTCGACGCGTCAAGGAACTCGCGGCCGACCCACGACTGGCCGATCGCGTCGAGGTCCACAGCGGCTACGTGCCCGCCGACCGAATCGCGAGTCTCATGGCCCGCCACGACGTCCTCACCCTGACCTATCGTCACGCCACCGCCTCCCAGAACGTCCTCATGGCCCGTCGGCACGGTCTGCCGGTGCTCGCCACACACGTCGGCACCTTCGGTGGCCAGGTGCGCGACGGCGTCGACGGCCTCCTCGTGCCGCCGAACGACCGCGACGCCCTCGTCTCCGCGCTCGAGAAGCTTTCCGACCGCGCGTATGCCGGCCAGTTGCGTTCCGAGGTCCGCCCGCCGGATCTGTCGGGGCCTTGGGCGCACTACGTCGGGGGCATCGAGGCGCTCGCGTCGGCCGAGTCGGATGCCTCGCTCGGCGACGATGCGTCCGTGGCGGTGCCGCCCGACACCGCGGTGCAGCGGGCCAAGGACCTCGTCACGGCCGCACGCCTTCGTCGTCGCCGCCGGCTGACGCTGCGACCGGCGGACTTCCCCGAGTGGGTGCGGGCCTCCGACGTCCTGGCCCTCGACACCGACGCCCTCGACGCCCAGGCACTGGCCCGGGACCTCGGCCTGCCGCGGTCCTCGGACGCCGTGGCTGCGTGGTCCGCACTCGGCGCCGTCGCGGCCGTGCTGCGGATCCGGGACGATGGCCGCCGCGGTGCGGTCATCGTCGACGAGTCGGGGACCAAGAGCCCGTTCTCCCGGTGGGTTCGGGCCCTGGGCTTCGAGCCGGTCGAGCTCGAACTGACCGGTCGCCGCACCTCGGTCGAGGTGCTCGACGTCGACACCGCCAGCCTCGACGTCATCGCCCGCATCCACCCCGGTGGGTGTGGCGCCGAGGACATCGACCACGCCGTCGGCCAGGCCTCCTGGGCCCTGAACTCCGGTGGCCTGCTCATCGTCACCTTGCCCATCGGCGAGGACGACCCCGAATGGGCCATCAGCCCCGCCGACGTCCGCGGCATCATCGCCCGTGCCGACGACCTGGGCCTTGTCCTCGTCGGCGACTTCGACGGCGACGTCACCGACCGCATCCGTGAGGCGTCGGCGTCGGCCCGCGAGGTGCGCGAAGCGCAACCCGAGGGTCGGCGATCGGGCGCGGCGACGGCATACGGAATCCTTCGACTCACGTTCCGTCGCAAGTGACGCGCGCATGTCCCTCGTGAAGCGCACGTCGCTGGTGAAGCGATGACCCGCAAGCGGCTCCTCGACATCGTGCGGATCGTCATCGCGCTGCTCGTGCTCGCTGCCGTGACCGTTGCGGTGTGGCGGAACTGGACCGAGGTCTCGGCCCACCTGCGCACGATCCCGGCCCGGACCTTGGCCGGGGCCTTCGGACTGGCGCTGCTCGCGCCCATGTTCTCCTTGCTCGGGTGGCGGGTCCTGCTCAATGACCTCGGCACCCGGCTGCCGCTGCCGGCGAGCGCGAGCGTGTTCTTCGTCGGCCAGCTCGGCAAATATCTCCCGGGCTCCGTCTGGAGCGTCGTCGCCCAGGCCGACCTCGGTTCGCGACTCGGGGTTCCGCGCCGGCGGATGGGCGTCGTCGGCCTTCTCTCGATCCTGCTGTCGGTGCTCACCGGCGCGATCGTCGGCATCCCCGCAGTGCCCTTGTTCCTGGCCCGGACCGGCGAGGTGAGGTCGCTGTGGTGGTTCGCGCCCGCGATCGTCCTGCTCCTGCTGCTCTGGCCACGGCTGCTCAACTGGGGCATCGCCAGGTTGCTGCGGCTGCTGCGCCGGGACCCGCTCGAGCACTCCCTCACGGCGCCCGCGATCGCCCTCACCTCGCTGTGGTTCGTCCTCGCGTGGCTCAGCGCCGGGCTCGCCATCCTTGTCCTCTCCCACGCCATGACTCCGGAGACACCCATCCGGGACCTGTTCGTCACATCGATCTGTGGGTTCGCGCTGGCCTCGGCGATCGGGATGTTCTCGGTCTTCGTGCCCGCAGGCGTCGGCGTGCGTGATGGCGTGCTGGCGCTGCTGCTCGGCGCGCTCATGCCGTTCTCGGCGGCGATCGCCATCGTCGTCATCGCGCGGTTCTTCTCGGTGATGGCCGATGTCGCGGTCGCTGCCCTCGGGTGGGGCTGGGCACGCTCGCACCACCTCCTAGGATCGAGAACATGAGGCGGCAGGCATGAGCGACAAGCCACGCGAGGAGCAGCTCGCCTACTCCAACCTCATGGGCAAGATGCTCGACGAGCAGGCCCGCCGGCAGAAGGCCGCGAAGCTCATCTCCGTCATCGCACACGGACTCGGTCGCACGGACACGCGCGGCCCAGAGGGTGCCGGCGAAGGCCCGCTGACCGGGCTGCGCGCGGTCGACGTCGGCTGCTCGGCGGGATTCATCGCCGACGAGCTCGCGCTTGCCGGTGCGAAGACCACGGGCGTCGACATCGACGAGCCCGGGCTCGCCAAGGCGCGAGCTCGCTTCGGTGACCGGGTCGACTTCCGGCTCGCGCGGGGCGAGGACCTGCCGTTCGAGGACGGGTCCATCGACGTCGCGGTCCTCAACCACATCTATGAGCACGTCGTCGACCCCGAGGCCGTCGTCGCCGATATCCACCGGGTGCTGGCGCCCGGGGGAGTGCTCTATCTCGGGATCGGCCACCGCTGGCAGATCATCGAGCCGCACCACCGGCTGCCGTTCCTGTCGTGGTTGCCGCAGAGCGCCGCCGATCGCTACATGCGGCTCACCGGCAAGGGCGAGCACTACTACGAGCACTACTCAACGCCGGCTGGGCTGAAGCGGATGTTCGCGGCGTTCGACGTATGGGACTACACACTGCCCGTGCTCGCCGACCCGGAAGCCTTCTCCGGTGGAGACGTCATCCCCGCGTGGGTGGGCAAACTGCCCGAGCAGGCCCTCGCCGCAACGCTTCCGCTCGTCCCGACCTATGTCTGGTTGGCGTTCCGCTCGCCTGCTCGACCCGCCGGGCCGGAACTGCGGGTGGCCCCGCGGCACGTTTCGCCTCCTCGCCACCGATGATCGAGCGGGATCCGTGACGTCACCAGAGCACACGCGGACCTTCCGCCCGAGCCGCCCGCTTCAACTCGGGGCGGTCGTCTCCACCTTCCGGCGGGGTGCGAGTGATCCGACCTCGTGGACCGATCGCGGCCGAACCTGGGTCTTCGCCTGGCGCGCACCCACCGGGCCGGTGACCTTGCGGCTCATCGATCATCCGCGGCTCGGTGAGGTCGAGGCTCACGCCTGGGGAGCGGGGTCGGAGTGGATGCTCGATCGGCTGCCGCTCCTGCTCGGAGAAGCTGACGACGACTCTGGCTTCGTCGCCCACCATGACCTCGTCGCGGAGGCCCATCGACGCTTCCCCGGTTGGCGCGTCCCCGCCTCGGGCCTCGTCGTGCAGGCCCTGATCCCGACCATCATCGAACAGCGAGTGACCGGCAAGGAGGCGTTTGCGGCATACCGAATGCTGGTGCGCCACAACGGAACTCGCGCACCGGGGATCGGATCCGAGTTGGGGTTGTTCGTCCCTCCGGAACCGAAGGAGTGGGCGCTGATCCCGTCCTGGGAATGGCTGCGTGAGGGGGTCGACGGGGCGCGCTCACGCCCCGCGGTCCTCGTCGCCGGTCGCGCTGGTCGCCTGGAGGAAACCGTCGGTATGCCGTCACTCGAGGCCCGTCGTCGCCTCGAGAGCGTGCCCGGGGTGGGCCGATGGACGGCGAACGAGGTCGCGCATCGTGCGTTGGGGGATGCCGATGCCGTGAGCTTCGGGGACTACCACGTCGGGAAGAACATCGGGTGGGCGCTGACGGGCAAGCCCATCGATGACGCCGGGCTGGCCGAACTGCTCGAACCGTATGCGGGACACCGCTATCGAGTGCAGCGTCTGCTGTCCCTCGCGGGTCCGACCATGCCGCGGCGCGGGCCGAGGTTCACGCTGCCGACGCACCTGCCGGGTCGGGGCTGACCTCGGGCGGTGGTCCGCCCGCCGAGAGGCGCCCTTGTCACTCGGGAACGAAGGACGCGGGGAACTTCGGTTCCCGCGGCCGTGATCCGGAACCGGCCTCCCCACCTAACTTCGGTGTCCGGTCGTCCTGCGGCCGCCGAGACAAAGGAGTCCGAGCCATGCCCTTCCTGACCCCCGATGCACCCCCGGTGGACCCAGCGGAGTTCCTCACCCGCCCGCGCCAGGAACGGCTTCGCCTGTTGGCGACGTTCTGGGCGGAGTACGGGTTCGGGACGCCCAAGATGGTGCACACGATCTATATCGTCAAGCTGCTCGTGCTCTACATCGGCGGTGGCGTGGCACTCGCGACCCTCACCTCTGACGTGGGCGGGATGTTCGACGTCGGCTCGTGGTGGAACGAGCCGATCGTCTACCAGAAGCTCGTGCTGTGGACGCTCTTCCTCGAGCTCTTCGGGATCGGTGGCACGTGGGGGCCGCTGGCCGCACACTTCAAGCCCATGACCGGCGGCATCGCCTACTGGGCACGCCCCAACACGATCCGGCTTCCTCCGTGGTCCAGCTGGATCCCCTTCACCAAGGGTGACAACCGGTCGGTCTTCGACGTCGTGCTCTACCTCGTGACGCTGGCCAGCTTCCTGTTTGCCGCCGTGTCCGGTGGCACGACGCCGGAGGGGTTCAGGCACGTGATGGTCGACCCGCGGTTCATGGCCGTTGCCGCTCTGCTCCTCGTGCTGTGTGGCCTGCGCGACAAGACGCTGTTCCTCGCGGCCCGCGGAGAGCAGTACCTGCCCATCCTGCTCATCTCGGCGCTCGCCGGCAGCCTGTTCACCTTCACCGACGTCATCGTGGCGGCCAAACTGGCCATCGTCTCCGTCTGGGTCGGCGCCTCCGTGTCGAAGATGAACGCGCACTTCGTCAACGTCGTCCCGCCGATGGTGTCCAACGCACCCTTCGCGCCGAAGTTCATCAAGAGGGCGCACTACCGTTCCATCCCCCAGGACCTCAAGCCGTCCGGGCTCGCCGCGTTCATGGCGCACGTCCTCGGGACGACGGCCGAACTCGTCGTCCCGCTCGTGTTGCTGTTCAGCACGAACTGGACGCTCACCCTTGTGGCCGTCGGTTGCATGGTGGCGTTCCACCTCTTCATCACCCAGACGTTCCCGTTGGCGGTGCCCCTGGAGTGGAACATCCTCTTCGCCTACATCGTGATCTTCCTGTTCGCGGGGTTCCCGGCCGGTGAGGGATTCGGCGTGACGGACTTCAGCGCCGGGTGGATGTTCCCGGTCCTGGTGGTCGCGCTGGCGTTCTTCCCGGTGCTGGGCAACCTCCGGCCCGACCTCGTCTCCTTCCTGCCCTCGCTCCGCCAGTACGCCGGCAACTGGGCCTCGGCCACGTGGGCGTTCGCGCCGGGCGCCGAGGCCAGGCTCAACGAGCTCACCAAGCCGGCGAAGAACCAGATCGACCAGCTCATCGATGGAATGGGCTACGACCCCGACGTCGCAGAGATGACCATGCAGATGACCCTCGCGTGGCGCTCGATGCACAGCCAGGGCCGCGGGTTGTTCTCCGTCATGCAGAACTACCTCGGCGACAACTACGAGACCTACTCGCTGCGCGAGGCGGAGTTCTGCTGCAACTCGATCATCGGCTGGAACTTCGGTGACGGGCACCTGCACGACGACCAGCTCATCAACGCCATTCAGAAGCGGATCGGGTACGCACCGGGCGAGTTCGTGGTCGTGTGGGTCGAGTCGCAGCCGATCCACAAGCCCACCCAGGAGTACTTCGTCATGGACGCAGCCCTCGGAATCGTCGAGCGTGGCACGTGGCTGGTCAGCGACTGCGTCAAGGAGCAGCCGTGGCTGCCCAACGGGCCGGTCCCCGTCACGGTCACATGGCGGCACCCGGAGTACCACCCTGCGCACGCCACCGCAGCTCACGCCAACACAGTTCACACCGACACAGTGATCGGACGGAGCGAGGCATGGCCCACGCACTCCTGACCACTGCCGTTGCCGGGATTCCCTTCGCTCGAGCAGCAGCCGACCCCCACGGCATCGCACTCCGCCACGACGATCGCGACCTCGACAACGCCACGTTTGCCGCCGACGTCCAACGCCTTGCCGCCCACTTCGGGTCGCTCGGCGTGGCTCCCGGCGACACGGTCGCAGTCATGCTGCCGAACCGTCCGGAGATCGTCACCACGATGTTCGCCGCTTGGTATCGCGGGTCGGCGATGACGCCGATCAACCCGGCGCTCACCGACGACGAAGTGCGCTACCAGCTCGAGGACTCCTCGAGCGCGGTGCTCGTCGGTGATGACCGTGGCCGAGGGCTCGCCGAATCGCTGGGAATCGCCTGGGTCGACGTGTCACTCGTGCACTCGACCGGGCAGGACGCGGCTTCCGAGGTGGAACGCGACGAGGAAGCCCTGGCCCAGGGCTCGGACTTCGCGCTGATCATCTACACCAGCGGAACGACCGGCAAACCCAAGGGAGTGCTCCTCGATCACGACAACCTCGACTCGATGAGCCGCCAGCTCATCGAGCACTTCGCCCTCGGCGCCGAAGACCGGAGCCTGCTCGTGCTCCCGTTGTTCCACGTGAACGGGTTGGTCGCCAGCGTGCTGTCGCCGTTGCGGGTCGGCGCCGAGGTCGTGGTGGGACCGCGCTTCTCCCCGGAGACGTTCTGGGACGTCGTCCAGGCGCATCGACCGACGTACTTCTCGGCCGTGCCGACGATCTATGCGGTGCTTGAGGCCCGGACGGTTGGCGAGGTCGACACGTCCTCGTTGCGGTTCGTGATCTGCGGCGCGGCGCCCATGCCGGCCGAGCTCATCACCCGCTTCGAGGAGCGGTTCGGGGTGCCGGTGGTGGAGGGCTACGGGCTGTCCGAGGGCAGCGTCGCGTCCACGATCAATCCCATCACCGGCCCGCGCAAGCCCGGCACCGTCGGTATTGCCCTGCGCGGGCAGGAGGTCGCGGTGGTATCGCCCGAGGGTGAGCCGGTGCCGGTCGGGGAGCGAGGGGAGGTCGTGATCCGGGGCGCCAACGTCATGCGGGGCTACCTCGGCAGGCCCGAGGAGACGGCGCGTGTCGTGCGCGACGGGTGGCTGCACTCGGGCGACGTCGGAGTTCTCGACGAGGAGGGCTACCTGCGCATCGTCGACCGGATCAAGGACATGATCATCCGTGGCGGCGAGAACATCTATCCCAAGGAGATCGAGGAGTGCCTCTACCGGCACCCTGCCGTCCTTCAGGCCGCCGTGATCGGCAAGCCGGACCCGACCCTCGGCGAGGTTCCGGTGGCATACGTGTCCACCCAGCCCGGGATGGTCGTCACCGAGGACGAACTGCGCGGGCACTGCGAGGCGGGCCTTGCGCGCTTCAAGGTTCCTGCCGAGTTCCACGTTCGTGACGAGTTGCCCACGAACTCCGTGGGGAAATTGGTCAAGGGTCCACTCCGGGCGGAGCAACGATGAGCACGGCAACCTCTCCCACGATGGTGATGTCCGGCGGAAGCCGGGGGATCGGTCTGGCGACGGTGTTGGCCTTCGCGCGTCGCGGCGGCAACGTGGCGTTGTTGGCCAAGACCGATCAGCCCCACCCTGCCCTTCAGGGAACGATCCACACGGCCGTCGACGAGATCAGGGCCGCGGGCGGCGGCGCCGTCGGTGTCGTCGGAGACGTCCGCTCGGAGGAGGACGTCGCCCGGTTGGTGGAGACGGCCGTGGGCGAATTCGGCGGGATCGACGTCGTGGTCAACAACGCCAGCGCCATCCACACGGGTGGCACGAGGGACACCCCAGCCAAGAAGTTCGGCCTGATGCACGACGTCAACGTGCGCGGCACGTGGCTCCTCACGACCGCGGCCCTCCCACACCTGCGCGTCTCCCGCGGCACGGTCCTGACTCTGTCTCCACCTCTGAATCTCGCGCCGCGCTGGCTCGGTGCGCACCCGGCATACACGACGTCGAAATATGCGATGACGTTGCTGACCCTGGGGTGGGCCGCCGAGTTCGAGGCCGACGGAGTCTCGAGTGCCTGCCTGTGGCCGGAGACGCTCATCGACACCGCGGCCGTGCGCAACGTCGTCGGGGGCGAGGAGGGTGCGCGCTCGCCCGAGATCATGGCTGACGCGGCGATGGCCCTGCTCGACTTGCCACATGAGCAGAGGACTGGCCGAGCCTTCATCGACGCCGAGGTGCTGCGTGGCGCCGGTGTCGCTGACCTGAGCAGGTACGGCGCGCATTCGCTCACCAAGGACCTGTTCGTCGACTGACCGCACGACCGATCGAGCTCTGGGAAACTGCATCAATGGTCGAAGTTCACACCCCCGCGACAAGCGCCGACGAACTCGTCGTCGCGGTTGCCGCACGCCTGCACCCGCAGGTCGACGCCCTCACGTCGAACCTGAGAGTTCGGCTCTCCGACCGCATCCCCGAACTCGACGGTGACGGCCCGATCGTCGACCTGCTGCACGCCAGTATCGAGGGCAACCTCGAGAACATCCTCTACTCCCTGCGGCACCGCATCGGTGTGGAGGGCGTCGAACCGCCGTCGGCGGCCTACGAGTATGCGCGCCGGCTGGCGCAGCGGGGCGTGCCCGTCAGCGCCCTGGTGCGTGCCTACCGGTTGGCGCAGCAGCACCTCCTGGAGCTGGTCTTCGACGAGTGCCAGGCGATCGAAGCCGAGCCAGATGTCCGAGCCGACGCCTATCAGCACATCATCGTCGCGCTGTTCGACTACATCGACTGGATCTCCCAGGGCGTGATCAACGTCTATGAGAGCGAACGGGAGCGCTGGCTCACGGAACTCACCAGTGCCCGAACCGGTCGGGTGGAGGACCTCATCGCGGGTCGCGTGACGGACGTCGACGCGGCCGAGAAGGTCATCGGCTACCGGCTGCGAGTCCCGCACCTCGCCGCCATCCTGTGGGTCCCCGAGACCGGGGCCCAGCAGGACCAGGTCTCCCGCTTCACTCGCTCTGCCGCGATCATCGCCGAACACGTGGAGTCCAGACGCTCGCCGTTGGTCATCCCGCGGGACCGGGCCAGTGCTTGGGCGTGGTTCGAGGTGGAGGAGAACTGTCGGATCGACGGGGACGTCCTCTTTTCGTCGTTGGCCGCAGTGGGCGGGCCACCCGTGCCGAGGGTGGCCTTCGGTCGCACCCAGACCGGAGTTGCCGGCTTCCGGGCCACCCACCAGCAAGCCCTTCAGGCCCAGCAGGTCGCCATGGTTCGCGATGACCCCACTCATGCCGTGACCTGTTTCGACGAGCCAGGCCTCAAGGTGGCGGCGCTCCTCGTCAGGGAGCTCGACACCACGCGGACCTGGGTGCGAGAGACCCTGGGGGATCTCGCTCGAGCCGACGAACACCACGAGCGGCTGCGCCGCACTCTGCTGCTCTTCTTCCAGAACGACAGCAGCTATACCGCGACCGCCGACGCGATGTTGATGCACAAGAACTCGGTCAAGTACCGCATCGCCTCGGCCGAGAAGGCGCTGGGCCGGTCGATCAGTTCGGATCGCCAGGCGATCGAGTTGGCGCTGACTGCGTGCCACTGGCTGCACCCGGCGGTCCTGATCAGGGATGAGTGAGTTGTTCGTGATGACCAAATGCTGGCCATGGATTGCGTCGTGCAGGCCATGGAGCAGCGTGGTGGCGGGACCGTAGGTTCACGCCATGGCAAACGCACTCGTGATCGGCAGCGGACCCAACGGGCTCGCCGCTGCGCTTGCTCTGGCCCGTGCAGGCGTGTCGGTGACGGTGCTCGAGGCTCAGGATGACATCGGGGGCGGAACGCGAACCGTGCAGCCTTTCGGCGACGGAATCCTCGTGGACCACTGTGCAGCCATCCACCCGATGGCACTCCAGTCGCCTGCTCTGGCGGGCCTCGACGCCTACGGTCTGACGTGGGCGTGGCCCGAACTGGACGCAGCACACCCGCTCGACACTGGCCCTGCTGGTCTCCTGCACCGATCCGTCGAATCGACTGCGGTGGGGCTGGGCGCCGACGCGTCACGGTGGCGGATGCTCTTCGGTGGGCCATCACGCACCTACGACAAACTCGCCGCTGACGTCCTTGGCCCGGTCGTCCACTTGCCGCGACACCCGCTGCTGCTGGGACGATTCGGTGCTCCCACCTTGGTGCCGGCCGCCATTCTCGCCAAGCTGTTCAGCACCGAGCAGGCGCGTGCACTGTTCCTCGGGACGATGGCGCACGCGATGCGGCCCCTCACGGAGATCCTCTCCTCGGCCATCGGCCTGGGCATCCTCACGGCGGGCCACCATGACGGCTGGCCGGTCGCTGTCGGTGGCACGCAGGCGATCACGACCGCGATGGCGAAGGCGCTGGCCGACCTCGGCGGCAAGATCGAAACCGGCGTGAACGTCACGTCCCTCAGACAGCTCCCGCGCGCCGATGTCGTCCTCCTCAATCTGGCACCACGGGCCGCTCTCGCCCTCTATGGCGACGAGATGCCGACCGCGACTCGCCGTGCCTACGAGCGTCACCGGCACGGGCCGGCCGCCTTCAAGGTCGACTTCGCTGTCGAAGGAGGCGTCCCTTGGAAGGACGCGGAAGTGGGGCGTGCCGGCACGGTTCACCTCAGCGGCGGGGCGGCCGAGATCGTCGCGAACGAGAAGGCGGTCGCCCGCGGGCGGTTGCCCGAAAGGCCCTTCGTCCTCCTGGGGCAGCAGTACCTCGCCGATCCCTCCCGCTCTCGGGGGAACGTTCACCCGATCTACAGCTACGCCCACGTCCCCGCGGGGTACGACGGTGATGCCACGGAGGCCGTCATCACGCAGATCGAGCGATTCGCCCCGGGCTTTCGCGAGCGCATCCTCGATCTGCACGTCACGAGTCCCGGTCAGTTCACCGCAGCCAACGCCAACTACATCAATGGCGACATCCTCACCGGGTCCAAGACCCCCGCAGCGCTCGTGTTCGGACCGCGTCCCGGCCGCAACCCCTACCGCACGGGCGTTCCCGGCGTATATCTCTGCTCTGCCGCTGCGCCGCCGGGACCGGGTGCGCACGGCATGGTGGGGTTCCGAGCCGCCCAATTGGCGCTGCGGGATCTCCACGTTCACGCGGACGCCGCGTTGTCGACCTCGGCCTAGCGCCCGGCTGCCCGTCCGTCAGAAAGGTGGCGGCTCGGGCTGGGCTGGTGAGGGTGGCGCGTCATCGCGGTAGCGGGCAACGGCGTCGATGAGGATGGGGGGCTGGAACTCTCCCCAGTCGGGGCGTGAACTGGGCTGCGGGGCAGGTCCGTCGAATGCGACCACGTGGTCGAGTTCCAGCAGGCGCTGGAGGGTGAGTTCGAGGAGCGTCTCGGGTCGCGCGGGGTCTTCTGAGAGAAGACGGCGCAGGATCCTCGGTGTGATGCGGCCGGGCGCCCCCTGACTCGCACCAGTCCTGTCGCTCGTCGCCGATGTGGTCTCGTGCGGGGCCGCCACCCTGGTCTCGTTCATCGGCAGGCCGGGATCCACCGGATCATGGTTCAGGCGGTCGAGGTGATCGACGGGGTGGGTATCGGTGCTCCGACCGCCGGGGTCGCCCCAATGCACCACGCCGTCCGGGTCGAGTCTGGCGCTCCAGCCGGGGAGTTGCTTGATGCGGTGGTGACGTCGGCACAGGCACATGAGATTCGTCGCGGTCGTGGGGCCGACTGGCCACGCCACGACGTGGTCGATGTCGCACGAACGCGCAGGAATCTGGCATCCGGGGTAGCGGCAGTGACCGTCCCTGAGCCGAATGAGGCGTTGCAGGGCAGGGGAGGGTCGGTAGCGTTCCTCGACCACCCCCAGTGCCGTACGGGGCGGTGGGTCGGAGGTGAGGTCGCAGGGTGCGAGGGCCTTGGGAACGTGCCCTCCGATCAGGGCACCCGTATCGGGGTGGCAGGTCAATGCGGTCGAAAGTCGTAACCGAACACGTGCGGGGAGTTTGCCGACGTCAACCACGGTTGTACCTGGACGATTCAGGCCGCCGAGTTCGACCACCCCACGGATCGCACGCCCAGCCAGTCCCGACATGGGCTGCGCGCCACCTGCTGCCTTCGTGGCACCCGCCGCGGAAGCATCGGCGACGCTCGTGATCGTTCCGTCCGGGTCACCCACCTGCGCGTCGCTCACACCCGTGTCACTCGCACCCGCGTCATCGGCTGCCAGGTCAGCCTCGCCCTCGCTCGCTGCGGACTCGGCGTGCGTCGCGTGCAGGTGAATCGTCACGTCAGCACGCTGCAGGATCAGCTGCTCCAGAGCGTCCAGCCGTGCCTGTTCGAGGGTGAGTTCACGATCGGCGCGCTGCAACTGGCGGGCGAGCTCGTCCACCGCCTGCCACATCACCAGGGACTGCTCGACGGGGACGAGTCCGTTCCATAGGTCGGCTGCGGCGGACACGCTGCGCCGAGTCAGCGCTCGCTCCTTGATCGCCTTCTCCTTGGACGCCGCGGCCACCTCGGGCGCCAGCCTCTGCACGAGCCGACGCGTTCGCGCCCCCAGCGGGCCGGCCGTCTCGCTCCACCCGCCCGGCCCGTCAAACAAGCCCAGAAGTCGGTCGACGATCTCCCGCGCGATGTCGTCGTCACACGGCATGACCTCGCGGGTGATGAGCTGCGCTCGGTACGCGTCCAACTCGCCCGAACCCATCGCGTCGACCAGACGCGGGGTCACGGTCACCTGGTGCACTGCTACTTCGACGCGACCCGCTGCCACGGGCACTGACACCCCCATCCGGGGAGCGATCAGCGAGGCGGTGTCATCCGCGATGAACCCCAGCCCATGGCGCTTCCATGCCCACCCGGACTCTGCCTCGTCGTCACGCAACTCGTCGTGGGCGGCGAGGTGCGCGATCGCGTGGGTCTGAATCCCACTGGCGATGTTGATGACCTGTTGGGACTGCTCGACCACGGTCAGCAACGCGTCCGCGTCGAGCGAGCCGGCCGCGGATGACGACGCGCTGGCAGGCGCAGCGATGGCGGCGTAGAGGTCCGCCATCGCTGTCTTCACCGCCTCGATATCCATGACCCAAACGTACTCGAACACACGTCCGATCACAAGGCTTCGGGGCGTGAATTCTGTTCTGCCACAAGCGAACACGCGCAAGTCCAAGGACCCAGGCCACACGTCGCCCCACCCGCAACAAGCAGTCAAACAGAGACGTCTGACAGCCTCTCCATCGACGCCAGCAGGCCCGCGAGGGGCGCCGGAATCGATTCGTCGGCGAGGGCTGCGGCCATGGCTCCCGCGAGCAGCTCCTTGCGCCCTGATGTCGTGCCGACGAACCGCCGCAGCTGGTCCCGCACCGGCCGCCCACGCCACACCAGTTGTCGAGTGAACCCCTCGAACGTCGTCCGTAGCTCCACCTCGTCGAGCACGGCCAGCGTTCCGTCGACCCCGAGGGCGCGCATGAGTTCGTCCTCGAGATCGCGACGGCAGATCTGGAACCCCAACCGAGGCAGCTCCTCCACGGTCACCTCCACATCGATCCCCAGGGCGACACTGTGCGCCGCCACCCCGCGCGCGAAGTAGTGCGCCTCCCGTTCATCGCACAGCCCGATGACGCGGGGGAGCGCTCGCTGTTCCGCGGCGAGACCGAGATACCGACGGACGTTCGTGGCGCCACCCATGTCGATGAGTTCGCACGGCTCATCCGCGGGCGCGACACCCCGCCCGGCCCGCAGCGCCCGCACGGCAGCGACGTCGCTCGCACCCTCGAGCAGCACCCACGTCGCACGGATCATGCCTACGAGGGTCGCTCACGACCCCGCGTGGTCGCCACACATTTCGAGCCCAACCTTCCGTATGCCGTCCGCCCGCCTCCCGCACCACCTCCCGTCCTGGTGGGAGGGACCTGGTGGTTCAGCGGGGGCTGAGGCGCGCAGTCACCGTGTGTTCGGCGGTCGGCTCGGTCGTGAAGTCAACGGTCAGGTCCTCACTTGCCCCGGCGACCTCGAGCCGCTGGGCCAGGCGCCCGAGCGCATAGGCGTCGGCGGCGCCAAGGGTCACCGTAGCTATCGGTGCGGTGTCGCTCGGGTCGGTGCTGGTTGGGCGGGTGTCGCCCGGGTCGGTGTCGCCCTGGTCGGTGACCTCAAGGTCCACGCTCGCATCCTCATCGACGAAGAGCGTCAACGCCACCACGCGGCCCACCCGATCGGCGAAGGACTCAGGACCCACCGAGCGGATCCCCACGGCCTCGGACTCCGCAGTCCCCGGAGCGACGCCCAACGCGGCACGCACCGCCTCGACGTGACCCTTGGCGAACCAGTCGGCCGGGCCGGTGCGCACCAGCCCTCGTGCCCCCACGGCGTCACGTTCGGGCTCCACGAACCATGAGTCCGGCAGCCCGCGAACCACCACTGCCGCGACCCCGTCGGCCTTCCCCTTCACGAGGTCGGCCGCGGCGGCAATCTCGTCCGCGACCGCCCGCGAGGTCACGGACATCACCCGCCCGTCCGCATCCTCCGCACCTCGATGGTCCAGCAGCACGGTCAACCCCGCCGAACCCAGGGCGAAGTCCGTGAGCCCGGCCCGCCACGGCCGCCCCGCCGTATCGCTGAGGACGACCGCGAAAGGCGTGCTGGACGGCATACGGGACAAGGAAAGCAAGGCCGTGCGCAACTCGCGCGCGCACGCATCGGGATCGCGAGGCAAGAGCAGCAACGCGCCCGAGGGGCCGGTGTTGGAGGCATCGATCCCTGCGGCAGCCATCACCGGCCCAGCCGCGGACTCGACGACCCGAGTCACCCGGTCATCCACGACCCGCTCGGCCACCACTCTGGTGGACTCCACGAGCACCAATGCCGACTTGTCAGTCCCAGAAGCGGTGAGCCCCAACGCTTTTGAGATCACCTTGCTCGACACGACGACGACGTCGCCTGCCGTCACCGGTCCGCCAAGCGCCCCCACGAGCAGCCCAGCCACGTCGTCGCCCACCACGACCTCGGGTACCCCGAGAAGGGGCACCACGGACAGAGGCCGAGTCACGAGCGCCTCACTTGCGCACGCGCTCCGCAAGCGCCAGCAGCGACGCCGCCATCCGCGCCGTGGCGTCCACGTCGGTCATGAGCAGGTCCTCCGAGTGCACGGCCGTCTCGACCCCGCGTACGCGCACGCCGGCATCGGCCGGGTCCACCAGCCACCCGTCGAGGAAGTCGGCATAGAGCCCAGCGACGGCAGCAGCGGTGGACTCCACCCCGATCGCCGACAGGCACGCATCGGCGTGCCCACGCACCGGCCGCCCCGAAATCAACGGCGAGACACCCACCACCGGAGCCTGCGACCCCCGCAGCGCGTCACGCACGCCCGGCACGCCGAGGATGATCCCGATGGACACCACCGGGTTCGACGGCGGGAGCACGATGACGTCGGCCGAGCGCAACGCCTCCAGCACGCCGGGTGCCGCCGCCGCACGATCCAGACCCGCGACGACGAACCGTGACGCCGGCACCTCGGCCCGAAGGCGCACCCACCATTCCTGGAAGTGCACCGCCTGCTGCGAGCCGTCCTCCGCGTCCAGGACGACGTGCGTCTCGACCGGAACGTCCGTCATGGGGAGCAGGGTGATCCGCTGCTCGGGCAGTCCCCAGCGCGTCGCCAGGCGCCCGGTCACCTCGGACGCCGTGAGCCCCTGGGCCAGCCACTGTGACCGGACGATGTGGGTACTGAGATCAAGATCACCCAGGGTGAACCACTGCGGGACGGCGCCGTAGGCGGCCAACTCGTCCTGGACACGCCGTGTCTCGCCGGCCCGTCCCCACCCTTGCTCCTCGTCGATTCCGCCGCCCAGGGTGTAGAGCAAGGTGTCGATGTCGGGGCACACCCGGAGGCCGTAGAGGCTGATGTCGTCACCGGTGTTGGCGATGACCGTGAGCTCGGATTCCGGTGATACGGCGTCAAGATGGGCTCGCAGGCCGCGCAGGAACCGTGCTCCGCCGACGCCGCCCGCAAGGGCTGTGATTCGCATGGGGGTCAGTCTGACCCACCCGCAAAATCGCGCGACACGCCGGTCCGTCTCAAAAAAAGACACCCGATATCAGAACTCCGCTTGACGTACGGGGATGACACGCGTGTAATTTCATCATTGTGTCCTTGGGAAGTTCTTCCCTCGTTCGGGGGAACCCTGGACACAGAGTTGGGTCGCAAGGGTCGAGGAGGCAGCGATGCACGAGTTGACGTTGATCGACGCCATGGTCGAAGAGGAGACACAACTCTCCTGGCAGGAGCGCAGTCTGTGCGCACAAACGGACCCGGAAGCGTTCTTTCCGGAGAAGGGCGGATCCACCCGCGAAGCCAAGAAGGTCTGCGTCGGGTGTGATGTCCGGTCCGAGTGCCTCGAGTACGCACTGGCCAACGACGAGCGTTTCGGCATCTGGGGTGGACTGTCGGAGCGGGAGCGTCGCAAGTTGAAGAAGCAAGCAGTCTGATGGGGCGTACGCCCACCCCATGACGCTGACGACTGCCAAAGTGCCGCCACCGGCCAGCGCGACTTACGCTGGGGCGGTGGTGCACGCGGTGGTCCTCAACTCATCGGGACCCTCCGGGCTCCGCGCGCTTCTCGACGCCCTCGCGGCATCGTCCACGCGTGCCGACCATGTGGTCGTCCTCGACTCGTCCTCGGACGACGAGGCCACAACCGTGGTCGAGTCCGCTCGATCGGACACCTTCGACATCGCGCACGAACGCATCGATTCCGGTATGCCGGATCGCGCGGCGGTCTCGCAGTGGGTCGGGTCAGCAGACCTGGCCGACACCGACCTCGTGTGGGTGCTCCCCGTCGGTTCGATTCCCGAACCCGACACCCTGACCCGACTCCTGGAGGCGCACCGCCGCAGTGCGTCGGTCGGTCTCGTCGGCCCCAAGCACGTCGACGCCTCTGCGCCGGGCACGCTCCGGTCCGTCGGCATCACGACGACCCGCACCGGCCGCGTGCTCGAGGACCCGCCTCTGGGTGCCCCCGACCAAGGGCAGTACGACCTGCGTCGTGACGTCGTCGCAGTCCCCTTCTCTGGCCTCTTGGCCACGGTGGGGGTCCTGCGCGCGCTGGGAGGGTGGGAGCGAGCCTTCGGCGACCTCGGCGGAGACCTTGACCTCGGCTGGCGGGCGCAGCTCGCGGGTCACCGGGTCGTCGTCGCCCCCGACGCCCGGATGCGGTCGGTCGCGGCGATGGGTCTGGCGACAGCCACGACCGGTGGCCGCCGACGCGCCGCACGACGTGTGGCCCTGGCACGCACACCGTGGTGGAAGGCGCCTTTCCTCGCGCTCTGGATCCTGGTCAGCTCGCTGGGAGCCGGCGTGGGCCTGCTTCTGCTCAAGCGGCCACGCGCCGCCAAGGAGGCGTTCGGCGACCTCGGCTCGCTCGACCCCGTCCGCGGCGTGGCGAGTCGCATGCGCACGCGAGGTGGGCGCGAAGTGCGCCACCGCGACATCGACAGCCTCTTCGTCCCCGGTTCCGTCGTGGTGCGCCGCACCCTCGACCGCGCCCAGGAGGCGATCCTCGGTCCGTCAGTGCTGCCCGACGAGGGTGGGCCCGACACCGACGACGCCTCGATCGTGTCCCGGGCCGCGCTCAACCCCGGCATTCTTGCCTTCCTCGCCACCGTGGTCGTCGTGGCCGCGGCCGGCCGCGAGATCGGTGGCGGTCTGATCAGCCGACTCGGCTCCGGCGTCACCGGTGGTGAGCTCATCACCACGCGCGCCACGTCGAGCAGCCTGTGGCATGCCGCCTTCGACGGCTGGCACGGCCCGGGCCTCGGGGGAGACGGCCCGGCCAACCTCAGCCTCGCTCTCCTCGCGATCCCCACGTGGGTCGTCGAGCACCTGCCGGGCACGGGCGATCTCACGTCGCCGGCGGGTGCGGTCGTGGGCGCGCTGCTCGTGCTCACGCTGCCTGCCGCAGCGGTGAGCGCCTATATCTCGGCCCGCGTCCTCACCCACTCGCGACTGGCTCGAGGCGCGGCCGCCCTCGTGTGGGCGACGACCGGCGCCGCGGGAGCCTCGGTGGCCCAGGGACGGCTCGGCGCACTGGCTGCCCTCGTCCTGCTCCCCGCGGTCTTCGCGGGCATCGTCCTGCTTGCCCGACCCACCGGAACGGCGACGGGGGCGTTCGCCACCGCGCTGGGCGCCGCGCTCCTCGGCGCCTTCGCGCCACCACTGCTCGCGCTCGTCGTCCTCGTCTGTCTCGCCGTGGCGGTCTTCGGCGGGGATGGCAGAGCCCGCATGCGCGCGCTCGCGCCGGCCCTGATCAGTCCGCTGCTCCTCGGCCCCTCGCTTCTCGAGGCGATCGACAACTGGGCGCTGGTGGCCACCGGGCCGGGGCTGAGCCAATGGGGTCCGACGACCCCCGAACCCTTGGCGCTCGCCCTCCTCCACCCGGGCGGGGCAGGCAGCACCCCGTGGTGGGTCGGTGCCGTCGTCGTCGCTGGAGGTCTCGCGGGGCTGCTCGCCTCGCGTCACGGACGGTCCGTTCCCACGGCGGCCTCGTTCGTCATGATCCTGTCGCTGGCCGGGGTCCTCGGTGCTCCCCACCTCGACCTCACGTCGCGTGACGGCGCCACGGCGGGCGCTCAGGCGATCGGACCCGTCACCCCGTGGGTGGGCACGTTCATGCTGCCGCTCACGCTCGCCCTCATCGCCTCGGCGGTCGTCGGCGTCGGTGCCTTGCGGGGTCGACGCCGAGTGACGGCCACAGCAGCACTGGGGCTCGCAGGACTCGTCACGGCCGGTGCGCTGGCCTGGTTCAGCTTTGATGCGGCGCTGCGCACCTGGTCGGACCCGCGGCCGGCCGTCGCCGTCGAGCAGGCCGTCAACGACCTCTCCAACCGCACCGTCTTCGTGACCCCGGGACCCAGCGGTGCGGCATACCGAATCGTCGGTCGTGAGACCGGAGCGCTGGCGCGCTCCCTGCCCCAGAATCTCGCCCACGACGCCGTGATCGCCGACGACGTCAGCCAGCTGCTCGACGGCACGGGCGAGGACGCCGGAACCCGTCTGGCCGAGCAGGCCATCGGATTCATCGCCGTCGCCGACACCGCGGGTGACGAGGTGACGCGGCGTCTCGACTCCACTCAGAGCCTGTCCCGGCTGGCGAGCCGTGGCGGATTCGACTTCTGGCGGATCGCCGCCGTCGGCAACGATCCTGACGTCGCCGTGGGACCGAGTCGGCTGACGCGGGTCACCGGTGACGGCACGGCCCTCGTCGAGACCACGGGCGAGCACGGCGCCACGGAGGCATCGGTCACCGCCGAGAGCGGTGACACGCTAGCCGTCGCCGAACCGGCCGCCTGGGCCGAGCACGCCAGCGTCGAGGTCGACGGGCGCGAGGTCACGGCTGCGACCGACGGTGGCCGCCCGACCTACCCGCTTCCCGCCGGCACACACGAACTGAGCATCACCGTCCCCACCGAGTACCCGTGGTGGCGCGGGCTCCAGGCCCTCATGATCTTCGTCGTGGCCTTTCTCGCCATCCCCTTCGGGACGCGCGACTCGAGGAGGAAGCGATGAACCGAGCACGCCTGGTCGGGCCGGCCCGGCTCGTGGCCACCGTCGCTGCTGCGGGCGGGCTCGTCGCCCTGGCCACGACGTCGCCGGCCTCACCCTCGGCCCCGAACGAACCGACGGCAGCGGGCAGCCGGCTCGCCCCCGTGACGTCCGCGGCGCTGTCGTGCCCCGGACCCGAGCTGAGTGGCATCGACGGCGTCGACGACATCGATGTGCCGGCTCGCATCGCCGCGGCCACCGCGCCCGAAGAGATCGTCACCGGCGACTCCGTGCTGGGTCGGGGTGAGCTCGTCATCCGTTCGGGCACGGAGACCGGGGAGACGGTCACGCAGCGGGGGATCGCGACGAGCGAGGATGCCCGATCCGGGGTCGCGAGCGAGATCGTCGCGACCGGTCCGATGGCTCCGGGACTCGTCGCTGCGCAGGAATGGTCCGTGGCCCGCGACGAGATCCGTGGACTCGCGACCGTGCCCTGTGCGGGTCCGGGTTCCGACCACTGGCTCCTGGCCGGAGGCGGCGACGCCGGCCGCCAGGAGCGGCTCATCCTCACCAATCCGGGCGCGAACGAGGTGACGGTCGACCTCACCGCTCTCGGGGCCAAGGGGCCGTTGCGCTCGCCCTCGGGTTTGACCGTCGTCCCGGCGCGTGGGCGCGTCGCAGTCCTTGTCGATGCCATCACCGGCGCCGAGGAGTCCCCTGCCGTCCGGGTGCGTGCCAGCGGAGGAACCGTCCGCGCGGTGATGAGCGACATGTGGCTCGACGGTTCGGTCCCGGCCGGTGCCGAGACGACCGTCCCCACCGCCGAGCCCTCGACCCGACAGATCATCCCCGGGGCATTCGTCGGCACGTCGGGGTCGATCCGCATCGCCGTGCCCGACCGCCAGCAGGCGGTGGTGAGCGCGCGGGTCATCGGGCCGGGCGGCCCGTCGCCGCTTCAGGGTGGCGTGATCCGGGTCGCCGGGCGCTCGACCGGCGAGTTGCCGATCAAGGGACTTGCCAGAGGCACGTATGCCGTGGAGCTCACCTCCGACGTCCCGATCGTCGCCTCGGCGTGGTCGACCGATCGGTCGGGCTCCGCGCCGGGAGACTTCGCGTGGTCGCCGTCGACGGCCCCCGCGAAGGGACTCCTCGGTGCCGCCTATCCCGAGACGGAGGAGGAGCGCATCCGACTGGTCTCGCTCGTGGCGACCGGCGGTCCGGCCAAGGCCAACGTGCTCTGGCGCGAGGACGCCGACGATGCCTGGAGTGTTCGAGAGGTCTCCCTCAACAAGGACACGTCGACGACCGTCGAGATCGGCGCAGCCACGACGGTGTGGGTCCTCCCGACGTCCGGCCCGGGTGAGATCCGGTCCGCGGTGTCGAGTGTGGGTGGCGTTCCGGGGAGCCGACTGGTCTCCGTCGCGCCCCTGGCCGCGTCATCGGTGCTGTCGAGCGTGAGCCGGGCACACCCGGTGCCCTGAGCCCCGTGAGGGCGTCCGCACACTCCTACAGGTCGATCTCCGTCACGGGAACGTTGAGGAGCGCGGCCACCTGCTCCGCGACGACCTCGCGGACGATCGCAGCCACCTCACCGTTGTCCCTGGCGCGAGTTTCGACAGGGCGCCGATAGATGACGATGCGGTGCCCGACAGCGCCACCGACGGGGACGAGCCGACCCACCGGCGCGGCCTGCTCCTCCCAGGGTGCAGGGTCGGTCGGCGGCACCTCCTCGACCGCGAATTCGACTGCGGCATAACGGTTTCCGAGATAGGGCCGGGCTCGCTCGGCCACGTCGATGACGATCTCGTCGAACGTCTCGCGGCGCGTCCGCATCGCAGGAACCGGGGGCCAGGCGAGGGGCCCGCGCGCACCGCGACCGCGGCGGTCGCGACGACGCGTGGGGCCGGAGAATCGTGGGTCGACAGGGGGCACGAGACGAGACTACGGCGCGGCAAACCCCGGCTGTCCGACCGGTGACCTAGAGTCCATGGGGTGAACGCGTCCAGGAAGTGCACCAAGACCGGGTGCTCACAGCTTGCTGTGGCCACCCTGACCTACGCGTACGCAGATCGTGCCGTCGTCATGGGGCCCTTGGCGACCTATGCCGAGCCCCACTCCTACGACCTGTGCTCCGACCACGCGAGTCGCATGACGGTGCCCCAGGGCTGGGAATACGTGCGACTCGACTCCGACGGTTATGCGCCAGCACCCGAGGTCGATGACCTCGTGGCCGTCGTCGAGGCCGTGCGCGAGCGACCCGCCGAGCCGCCCACCGTGGCGAGCGCGGTCGTCAGCTCGATGCCGCCGAACGCCTCGGGACCCGTGCCCGGCGAGCACCGCCGCGGGCATCTTCGCATGCTGCCGGGCACCGGCCCGGGCAACGTCGACGCCTGACCTCACACACCAACACACGACCCGACCTTGTGCCCCATTGGGACACGGCGCGTCGGCCGAAGGCCTCCTGCCCGTGTCCCAATGGGGCACAAGGTCGGGTGGGGGTCAGCCCTTGACGTAGTCGGCCAGGTGCGTGCCGGTGAGCGTTGCTCGCGTGGTGCCCTTTGAGCCCTTGGCCGACTGCGCCACGAGCTCGGCCGGTGTGCCCTCGAAGACCACCGTGCCGCCGTCGTGCCCCGCACCCGGGCCGAGGTCGATGATCCAGTCGGAGTGAGCCATGACGGCCTGGTGGTGCTCGATGACGATGACCGACTTGCCCGAGTCGACGAGGCGGTCGAGCAGCCTCAGCAGGTTCTCGACATCGGCGAGGTGGAGACCGGTCGTCGGCTCGTCGAGGACATAGATGTCGCCCTTCTCGCCCATCTGGTTCGCGAGCTTGACGCGCTGCCGCTCGCCACCGGACAGCGTCGTGAGCGGCTGGCCCAGCGTGAGGTAGCCCAGACCCACGTCGACGAGGCGGTCGAGGATCTTGTGGGCGGCCGGGATCTTGGCCTCGCCGTCCTCGAAGAACGCTTCGGCCTCCTCCATGGACATCGAGAGCACCTCGGCGATGTTCTTGCCGCCCAGTTCGTACTCGAGGACGGAGGCCTGGAAGCGGCGGCCCTCGCAGTCCTCGCACGGTGACTCGACCGTCGCCATGACACCGAGCTCGGTGAAGATCACCCCGGCGCCGTTGCACGTCGGGCAGGCCCCCTCGGAGTTCGAGCTGAAGAGCGCGGGCTTGACCCCGTTGGCCTTGGCGAAGGCTTTGCGGATCGGCTCGAGCAGGCCCGTGTAGGTCGCCGGGTTGCTGCGTCGTGAGCCCTTGATGGCGGCCTGGTCGATCTCGACGACCCCGTCCTGCTTCGTCAGGGAGCCGTGGATGAGCGAGCTCTTGCCCGACCCCGCCACACCCGTGACGCACACGAGCACCCCGGTCGGGACGTCGACGTCGACATCCTGGAGGTTGTGGGTCGAGGCGCCGCGGATCTCGAGCTGCCCCGTGGGCGTGCGCACCGCGTCCTTGAGCGATGCCCGGTCGTCGAGGTGGCGTCCCGTCAGGGTGTCGGCCTTGCGCAGGCCGTCGAGCGATCCCTCGAAGACGATCTCGCCGCCGCCCGAGCCCGCGCCCGGACCGAGGTCGACGACATGGTCGGCGATGGCGATCGTCTCGGGCTTGTGCTCGACGACGAGCACGGTGTTTCCCTTGTCGCGCAACCGGATGAGGAGGTCGTTCATCCGCTGGATGTCGTGCGGGTGGAGGCCGATCGTCGGCTCGTCGAAGACGTAGGTGACGTCGGTCAGCGAGGACCCGAGGTGCCGGATCATCTTGGTGCGCTGGGCCTCGCCTCCCGAGAGGGTGCCGGCGGGGCGGTCCAGCGACAGGTAGCCCAGCCCGATCTCGTCGAAGGAGTCGAGCAGGTGCTGCAGGCCCTTGAGCAGCGGTGCGACAGACGGCTCCTTGAGGTCACGGACCCAGTCCGCGAGGTCGCTGATCTGCATGCTGCACACGTCAGCGATCGACTTCCCGTTGATCTTGGACTTGAGGACGTCCGCCGTGAGCCGGGTACCGCCGCATTCGGGGCACTCCTGGAACGTGACCGCCCGTTCGACGAAGCGACGCACGTGCACCTGCATCGCCTCGGGGTCCTTGGACAGCATGGACTTCTGGATCTTGGGGATGATCCCCTCGAAGGTCAGGTTGGCGCCGCCGACGTTGATCTTGGTCGGCGGGGCGTAGAGCATCGTGTCGAGTTGCTTGTCGGTGAACTCGCCGATCGGCTTGTCCATGGGCAGGCCCATGCCCTCGAAGAGGCGGCCGTACCACCCGTCCATCGAGTAGCCGGGCACCGTGAGAGCGCCCTCGCTGAGGGACTTGGTGTCGTCGTAGAGCGCCGTGCGATCGATGTCGCTGACGTTGCCCATGCCCTCGCAGCGCGGGCACATGCCGCCCAGGTAGGTGGCGCCCTTGACCACGGACTTCTCGGTGCGGCCGTCCTTCTCGGTCGTCATGACCCCGCTGGCCTTCCGCGTGGGCACGTTGAAGCTGTATGCCGTCGGCGGGCCGACCTGGGGGTTGCCCAGTCGGCTGAAGAGGATGCGGAGCATGGCGTTGGCGTCGGTCGCGGTGCCGACCGTCGAGCGCGGGTTGGCACCCATGCGCTCCTGGTCGACGATGATCGCGGTCGTGAGACCGTCCAGGTGGTCGACCTCGGGCCGCGCCAACGACGGCATGAAACCCTGGAGGAACGCGCTGTAGGTCTCGTTGATCATCCGTTGCGACTCGGCGGCGATCGTGCCGAAGACGAGCGAGCTCTTGCCCGACCCGGACACGCCGGTGAAGACCGTCAGCCGGCGCTTCGGGATCTCGACGCTGACGTCCTTGAGGTTGTTCTCGTGGGCGCCCTGGACGCGGATGAGGTCGTGGCTGTCGGCGAGGTGCTGCTCGGGGCTCATCGGCTCTCCATCGGTGGTGCCAAACCGTCCAATTGGGTGGGTTCGGAACGAGTGGGTCGTGACGGGATACACACGCGAAGGCCCACGCTAGTAGCCACAGCCGACACGTTGCCCACGGGTAGGGTCCACTGCGTGCCTCACACCCTCTCCGACTTCGTCAAGGCCTATGACGTGCGCGGACTCGTCCCCGAGCAACTCGACGTCGACGTCGCGTGGGCGCTCGGCGCGGCGTTCGCCGAGGTGGTCATCACCCGCGAGAAGGGGACCGGCTGCGTCATCGGTCACGACATGCGCGCGTCCTCGCCCGAGCTGTCCCGAGCCTTCGGACGGGGTGTCGCGAGCCGGGGCATCGACGTCACCCACATCGGCCTCGCCAGCACCGACGGCCTCTATTTCGCGAGCGGCCACCTCGACCTCGCCGGCGCGATGTTCACCGCGAGCCACAACCCGGCGGCCTACAACGGCATCAAGCTGTGCCGCCCCGGGGCGCGACCCGTCGGTCAGGACTCCGGCCTCGCCGACGTCCGCGACCTGGCCCAGGAACTCCTCGACGGCACCGCCGAGCAGCGCCACGAGGCCGAGGGTGCGACAACGCAGCGTGACGTGCTCGCCGACTACGCGGGATTCCTGCGGGGCCTGGTCGACCTGTCCGGGATCCGCCCGCTCAAGGTCGTCGTCGACGCGGGCAACGGGATGGGCGGCTTCACCGTCCCAGCAGTGCTCGGCACCGAAGCAGGGCTCCCCGCACTCCCGCTCACGATCGAGCCGCTCTATTTCGAGCTCGACGGGACGTTCCCCAACCACGAGGCGAACCCCCTCGAGCCCGAGAATCTCCGCGACCTCCAGGCCGCCGTCGTGAAGCACGGAGCCGACCTCGGTCTCGCCTTCGACGGCGATGCCGACCGCTGCTTCGTCGTCGACGAGCGCGGCGAGCCGGTGAGCCCCAGTGCGATCACGGCCCTCATCGCCACCCGTGAGGTCGCCCGCGAGGTGGCTGCCGGCACCCCGGCCGCGGACGTGTCGATCGTCCACAACGTCATCACCTCCGCCCAGGTCCCCGAGGTCATCTCCGACCTCGGCGCCAAGGCCGTCCGCACCCGCGTCGGCCACTCGTTCATCAAGGGCGAGATGGCGCGCTCCAACGCCGTCTTCGGCGGTGAGCACAGCGCGCACTACTACTTCCGCGACTTCTGGTTCGCCGACACCGGCATGCTCGCCGCCATGCACGTCCTCGCCGCCCTCGGTGAGCAGAGCGCACCGCTGTCGGACGTCATGGGCGACTTCACGGCATACGAGGCCTCTGGCGAGATCAACTCGACCGTCGCCGACGCTGCCGCGAGCACGGAAAAGGTCAGAGAATGGGCGAAGGACAAGGACGTCGAGGTCGACGAGCTCGACGGCCTCACCCTCACCCACCACGGCGACGGCGAGGGCGACCCGATGTGGTGGCTCAACCTGCGCGCCTCCAATACCGAACCCCTGCTCCGGCTCAATGTCGAGGCAGCCGATGCGGACACGATGGCCGCGATACGCGACGATGTGTTGAGCATCGTGAGAGGAGACTGAGATGGTGACGATGGAGCCCTGGCTGCGCGAGATCCTGCGCTGCCCCAACTGCCGAGCCGAGCTCAAGGACGTGACAGGGGAGTCCGGTCCCGAGCTCGCCTGCACCTCCGAGGCCTGCGGCCTGATCTATCGGATCGACGACGGCGTCCCGGTGCTGCTCGTCGACGAGGGGCGCAAGCCGGCCTGATCGGCCGCCCGGCGCCGCACCACCATGCCGCACCTTGACGAGGCCTTCCTCGACTCCGCCGACTCGCTGGAGTCGCTCGACAGTCGCGGCACGCTCCGTGCCCTCGCGACCTCCGGCGCACAGGTCCGCCGGGCACTCCTCGCGGCGCGCGAGGCCGGGATCGACAAGGTCGCCGGGGGAGACCGGCCGCGCTCGGTCCTCGTCGCCTCCCTCGGCGGCACGGCGGTCGTCTGCGACGTGCTCGATGTCCTGGCCGAGCCGGGCTCGCCGGTTCCCCTGACGACCCGGCGCGAGGCGCCGCTGCCGGGGTGGATCGGACCCCTCGACCTCGTGATCGCCGTGTCCCAGTCGGGGCGTGCCGCAGGTCCACTGGCGCTGGCGGCGGAGGCGGCCCGTCGGGGCGCGTCCCTGTTGACGGTGGGGGCGCCGGACTCGCCGTTGGCCGACGTGAGCGCTCGAGGCCGCGGAGTCCACGTGGACATCGCCGTCGACGTGCCGACGTCACGAGCCGCGCTGTGGTCGATGCTCACGCCGGTCCTGTTGGCGGCCGACGGTCTCGGCCTCATCGACTGCTCCGAGGCGGTGCTCGAACGCGTCGCCGACCGGCTCGACGAGCGCGCCGAGGAGTGCCGCCCCTCGTCCGAGTCGTTCGTCAACCCCGCCAAGATCCTCGCCGTCGGCCTCGCCGAGACCGTGCCCGTCGTGCTGGGTGACGGTGCGTTGACCGGCGTTGCTGCCGGTCGCGCTGCGGCGATGCTGGCCCGCACCGCCCGTATGCCGGCCACTCACGGTGCCCTTCCCGATGCGGCCGCGCAGGTGGTCGCCTGCTTCGACGGGCCGTTCAGCGGATCGGGGTCCGGCGGGCAGGGCGGGGTGGGGGAGCGCGACATCTTTGCTGACCCGTTCCTCGACGGGCCACCGTCACCGCAGCTCGGGCTCCTCATGCTGCGGGACGCACCCGTGGAGACCCGGGATCCTGGCGTGGCGGAGGCTGCGCGCGAGGCCTCTCGGCTCGCCGAGGCTGTCGCCGAGTCGGCCCGCGACGCCGGGGTCAAGGTCTGGGAGGTCGAGGCGCTCGCGGGGCACCCGATCGAGCGGCTCGCGTCGTTGATCTCGTTGGGGGACTACGTGGCGACCTACCTGGCGCTCGGCCTCGGGCTCGACCCGGCGGTCTCCCGGCACGTCACCGAACTGCGCGACCGCACCACCTGAGCGCCGACCTGCCGGCGGACGATCAGCCCTCCAGCACGTGGACGCGACACGCCGTGTGGCGCCCAGATCCGGACCGAGCTGATCGTCCTGCGGTCGGGTGCCTCTGGTCCAAGCCACTCAGCCCGGCTGGGCCAACTCCAGGATCTCGGCGGTGGGCAGCACGGCGAGCGCAGCCCCGTCGACGAGCAGTTTGCTGCCGCGCACCCCGCCGCCGATGACGACCGGCCCGGCGGCCACGACGCGGGCGTCCACGAGGACCCGCCAGTCGGCAGGGAGTCCGATGGGCGTGATCCCGCCGAACTCCATTCCGGTCAGCGACACCGCGTCGTCGTGCGGCGCGAACGAGATCTTGCGGACGCCGAGGTGCTTGCGCACGACCCCGTTGATGTCGGCGCGGTCGGTGGCGAGCACCATGACGGCGGCGTAGGTCGTCTCGCCCGCTCGCTTCCCGGCCACCACCACACAGTTGGCACTCGCCTCCAGAGCGACGTCGTATGCCGCACAGAACGCCGCCGTGTCGGCGAGCGTGGCGTCGATGGGCGCCACCTCCGCTGCCGCGATGCCCGCAACCTCGCTGGCAGCCAGGGCAGCAGCCACGGGAGGCGCGACGAGCTCCGGGTGGTCAGCGGCAGGTGACCAGGACAGCGATCCGCGAGCGGACGGCATACAGGTCAGTGGTCCTTCTTGGGCACGTCGACAACCTCGCCGGTCTCGGGAACGACGCCGTGGCCCTCGTCCTCGTGCGCACCGTGCCCGCCCTTGCGCGGGATGACGTGCATGATCGCGACGACGATCGCGCCGACGATGAGGCCGAGGATGGCCGAGCCGATGGTGTTGGTGACCCAGCCGAGGACCCCGCCGAGGGCGCCGGTCGCCCCGTGCACCCACTCCTCGGCGCTGTGGACCCAGGCGTAGGGCTGGTGCAGGATCGACCAGCCGTACTCCTGCGACAGGTCGTCGAGACCCACGAGGATGATGTGGCCGCCGACCCAGATCATGGCGGCGATGCCGATGACCGAGAGAGCCGTCAGGAGCTTGGGCATCGCGGCGACGAGCCCGCGTCCCAAGGCCTTGCCACCGTCGGTGCGGCCGTTCTCGGCGAGGTGCAGGCCGGCGTCGTCCATCTTGACGATGAGCGCGACGACGCCGTAGACGAGCGCGGTGATCATGAAGGCGACGACCGCGAGGATCGCCGCGCGCGTGACGAACGGCTCGTCGGCGACCTCGTTGAGCGAGATGACCATGATCTCGGCCGACAGGATGAAGTCAGTGCGGATCGCGCCGCTCGTGATCGTGTCCTCGTCGGCGACGAGCCCGGCGTCGTGTGCCTTGTCCGCTGCGTCCTCGGCGTGGCCGCTGAGCTTCTCCCAGATCTTCTCGACACCCTCGAAGCAGAGGTAGGTGCCGCCGATCATGAGCAGCGGCGTGAGCGCCTGCGGGAGGAACTGGCTGAGCAGGAGCGCCGCCGGGAGGATGAAGAGCAGCTTGTTCTTCAGCGAGCCCATGGCGATCTTCTTGATGATCGGCAGCTCGCGCGCGGGGGAGAGCCCCTGCACGTAGCGCGGCGTGACCGCCGTGTCGTCGACGATGACGCCGGTCGCCTTGACGCTCGCGCGTCCGGCCGCCGCGGCGACGTCGTCCACAGAAGCTGCGGCGGCCTTGGCCAGCACCGCGATGTCGTCGAGAAGAGCGAAGAGTCCGCCAGCCATCAGGTCGCCTTCGGGTCGATGTCTCGGGGGAGACGTGGAGTCGATGAGTGCTCAGACTACAGAGACGACGGACCGCGCGGCCCGATCACTCGGGCACGCGCGGTCGTTGTCGCTGGAGCGGGGCTACTTGTTGAAGACGCCCTTGATCTTGTCGCCGAGTCCGCTCACGGCGTCGCCGATCTTGTCCTCGGCTGCGCTGATGGCGTCGTCGGCCTTGCGCAGACCCTCGCCCGGTGCGCCGAGGCCCGGCTCGCCGGTGTCCTCGACGTCGAGCTTCTCGGACATGGAGTCGCGTGCCGAGTCGAGCCTGTCGCCCGCGGAGTCGCGTGCCGAGTCGACCCTGTCGCCCATGGAGTCGGTGCCGGCGTCGACCCTGTCGCCCATGGAGTCGGTGCCCGCGTCGGCGTTGTCGCCGAACGAGTCACGTGCGCTGTCGACCTTCTCGCCGAGGGAGTCCCTGGTCGAGTCCGCAGCGTTGCCGACCGAGTCCCTGGCCGTGTCGAACTGCTCGCCCGCTTCGCCGCGGGCCGCGTCGACCTTGTCGCCGAAGCCACCCTCGGTGCCTTCGAAGGAGTCGCGGACCGAGTCGGCGCCCTGGCGGACGTCGGCCGTGGCGTCCTGCACGGCGCCCTCGGCTTCGAGTGACTCGTTGCCGGTGGCCTTGCCGAAGCCTTCCTTGGCCTTGCCTGCAGCCTCGTCAGCGGCGTTCCTGATGTCGTCCATACCCATGGCCTGCTCCTCACGTCTGTGCGTTGGATTGCGTGGATACCTCCAAACAACCACGTGAGAGGCGTCTGTGGGGTTTTGGGCGTCGCTCGGCTCAGGGGCTTCGCGAAATGGTCACTCCTCCTCGTCGCGGTCCTCGGAGTCCTCGTCCTCGGCGAGGTCGTCCTCCTCGTCGTCCTCGCGCAGGGCCTCCTCGTCGTCCTCGTCCTCCTCGACCTCGGTGAGCGCGGGGCGGGTCATGTCCTCGTCGGGGTCGACGGCGTAGTCGCCTCGCACGTCCTCCCATGCGTCGAGGCGCTCCTCGTCGACGTCGATGCGCACTTCGTCGCGCACGTTGTCGGAAACGGGACCACCCGGCATACGGTCGGGTTCTTTGTCCTGTATGCCGTCCGCTTCCGTGTTCTCGATGCTGTCGTTCATCGTGTGCTCCCGTCGTCGGCTGAGCGTGGGTGCGCCGCGTCACTGTGCGCACTCCATGTCTACCGCCTGAGGTCGGTAGAGTGGAGGCCGCCGGCGCGGGTGATACCCCGCTCCTCGAGTTCGCCCAGATGGGCTGCGCCGGGTCGCAAACCCACATTCAACGGAAGAGATTTCGCATGTCCTTTGACTACAAGGTTGCCGACCTGGGCCTCGCCGAGGCCGGCCGTCACCAGATCCGCCTGGCCGAGCACGAGATGCCCGGCCTCATGTCGCTGCGCGAGGAGTTCGGTGCCTCGAAGCCGCTGGCCGGTGCGCGCATCGCCGGCTCGCTGCACATGACCGTGCAGACCGCCGTGCTCATCGAGACGCTCACCGCGCTTGGCGCCGAGGTCCGCTGGGCCTCCTGCAACATCTACTCGACGCAGGACGAGGCTGCTGCCGCTGTCGTCGTCGGGCCGAACGGGTCTGTCGAGGACCCGCAGGGTGTGCCGGTCTTCGCGTGGAAGGGCGAGACGCTCGAGGAGTACTGGGACTGCACCGAGCAGATCCTCACGTGGCCCGGCGAGGGCGCCAACATGATCCTCGACGACGGCGGCGACGCCACGATGCTCGTCCACAAGGGTCGCGAGTGGGAGGCCGCCGGTCAGGTGCCGCCCACCACCGAGGAGGACTCAGAGGAGTTCTCGATCTTCAAGGCGCTCGTGCGTCGCACGCTGGCCGAGGACGGGCAGAAGTGGACCAAGGTCTCCGAGGAGATCAAGGGCGTCACCGAGGAGACCACGACCGGTGTGCACCGCCTCTATGAGCTCGCCAAGACCGGCGACCTGCTCTTCCCGGCGATCAACGTGAACGACTCGGTCACCAAGTCCAAGTTCGACAACAAGTACGGCTGCCGCCACTCCGTCATCGACGGCCTCAACCGCGCGACTGATGTCCTCATCGCAGGCAAGGTCGTCGTTGTCGCCGGGTATGGCGACGTCGGCAAGGGGTGCGCCGAGGCCCTTCGCGGCCAGGGCGCGCGCGTCGTCGTCACCGAGATCGACCCGATCTGCGCGCTGCAGGCCGCGATGGAGGGCTACCAGGTTGCTCGCCTCGAGGACGTGCTGGACGTTGCGGACATCTACATCACGACGACCGGCAACTTCAACATCATCACGGCCGAGCACATGACCAAGATGAAGAACAAGGCGATCGTCGCCAACATCGGTCACTTCGACAACGAGATCGACATCGCCGGTCTGGCGAAGGTTCCCGGTGTGGTGAAGACGGAGATCAAGCCGCAGGTCCACGAGTGGACGTTCTCGTCGGGTAGCTCGATCATCGTGCTGTCCGAGGGACGCCTCTTCAACCTCGGCAACGCGACCGGCCACCCGTCGTTCGTCATGTCGAACTCGTTCGCGAACCAGACGATCGCGCAGATCGAACTGTTCTCGAAGACGGGCGACTATGAGAAGCAGGTCTACGTCCTGCCGAAGCACCTCGACGAGAAGGTGGCGCGTCTGCACCTCGCGGCGATTGGTGTTGAGCTGACGGAGCTGACCAAGGAGCAGGCCGAGTACATCGGCGTCGACGTGGCCGGCCCCTACAAGCCGGATCACTACCGCTACTGAGTCTGTTCAGACGCTTTCCCGGTATGCCGCCCGCTCACCTCGAGTGGGCGGCATCGCCTTTCTTGCAGTGATCGTTGAGATCGGGCCATTCGGCCGATGATGCAGAGGTCCTCCCCGCGCTTAGCCTCGCGCGGACGGGAAGGACACACATGACGGACGCCACCACCACGGCAAGCCCCACTGAACGAGATGACTTCGCGGAAGAGCGCGTCCGTGCGAAGGCTTCGGGCGTCGTTCTGGGTGGGTCGACTTCGAGCCGGGTCAAGACGTCGGGTCTTGTTGCACTCTTTACCCTGACGGCATTCGTCGGAGCGGCGTTGCTCTTTGTCGTGCAGCCGCTGATCGCGCGAATGCTGCTGCCTGCGTACGGCGGCTCCGCCACTGTGTGGAGCACGAGCAGCCTCTTCTTCCAAGTGTTGTTGCTTCTTGGCTACCTCTACTCCCATGTCGCGACGCGCCGGCTGGGCTCACGCTGGCAACCGCCAGTCCATCTGCTCGTCCTGTTGGCTCCCCTCGTCGTCCTACCCGTGGCGCTTCCGGCCGACGCGGTGCCCGACATCGAGACCTCCCCGGTCCTCTGGCTTCTGCGCACCCTTACCCTCCTGATTGGCCTGCCATTCGTCGTGATCTCCACGTCGGGTCCACTCCTTCAGCGGTGGTACTCGTGGTCGGGCGGGCCGCGGGCCGATGACCCGTACTTCCTGTTTGCTGCCAGCAATGTTGGAAGCTTCGTTGGGCTCTTGGCCTATCCCTTTGTCGTCGAGCCCTGGCTCACTGTGGATCAGCAGCGCATCGCGTGGTCCACAGGCTTCGTGCTCTTCGCCCTTCTGACGGCGGCATGTGCTGTCGTCACGCGCACGCGCACGCGTGTGCAGGGGGCGGCGGCTATCCCAACGTCTCCCATCGATGGGGCTGCCGGGGCCGAGCTCGCTCTCAAGGTCAAGACCAAGGCTGATGGTGGCCGCACCAGCCGCCGTCGCCTGGTGAGGTGGACAGCTCTGAGTTTCCTGCCGTCGGCGCTCATGCTCGCGGTGACCTCGCACATAAGCACCGATGTTGCGGCTATCCCGTTGCTGTGGGTCGTCCCGTTGGCCATCTACCTGGCGACCTTCGTGCTCGCCTTCGCCCGAACAAGCAGGGCGATCTCCCCTGGCGTCGACCGTTGGGCTGTCGTTGCAACCCTTGTGGCTGCAGCGACGTATCCCTTGAAGGGCACTGCGCCGGTCTGGATTGTCATCCCGGTCCTCCTTGCTCTCCTTGCTCTGGTGGCATTCGCCGCACACGCAAGACTCGCGGCTGACCGACCCGATGTGGACAGGCTGACCGGCTTTTACCTCGCTACATCCATCGGCGGTGCACTGGGCGGTGTCCTCAATGGACTGCTGGCTCCAATGCTGTTTGACAGGGTGTGGGAGTTTCCCCTTCTGCTCGCCGTGGTTCCGTTCCTTCTCGGGCGGACGGACACGACGACCTCGCGTATCGGGGCCTACGCCTCGCGTCATTGGGTCGCGTTCACCATCGTCGCTTTGGGCTTCGTTCTTGTGCTGCGGGCGCCGACGTTCGCGGCGCTCTTGGACCAGGGGTCGATCGTCTTGATCGGGTCACTCCTCTTGGTCGGGTTCGGGGGCTGGGCGCTGAGCAGAACGGGCCGGTGGCTCGCAGCGCTCGCGCTGAGCCTGTTCATGGCAACTTGTGTGATCGGCGACGGGCGAGGGGTGGTGGATCGCGATCGCACCTTCTACGGGAGCTACCGCGTGATGTCCCAGGATGGGGGGCACCTGTTCGTGCACGGAACAACTGTTCACGGTTCGCAGGGGCAGGGGGTGCGTCGGGGTGAGCCGACGACGTACTACGCAAGGTCTGGACCCTTGGGCGATGTCTTTGCGCAGTCGGGGTTCAGCGATGTTGCAGCAGTCGGGATGGGTGTCGGAACTGTCGCCGCCTACGGTGTGCAAGGCCAACAATTCACCTTCGTCGAGATCGACTCCGCAGTGGTCGATATCGCCAAGAATCCGAAGTTCTTCACCTATCTCGAAGACTCAAAAGCGAACGTCAACGTCAAGGTCGGCGACGGTCGGCAGACCCTCGAGGAGTCACCGGATGCGTCTCTGGACCTCATCATCCTCGATGCTTTCAGTTCCGACTCGATCCCGGTTCACCTGCTCACAACGGATGCCATGCGGGTGTACGCCTCCAAGCTTCGCCCCGGCGGTTTGCTGATGGTCCATATCAGCAATCGAGTGTTCGACCTCCGGCCGGTGGTCCGTGGCGCCGCCAACGAACTCGGTTGGGAGGCGGCGCTCGGCAGCAAGGGCGAAGCGCATGACAGCGCGACAGCCAGTGAATGGGTCGCGTTGTCTGCTGACGCTGCGCGGATCGCCGCGCTGAGGTCCAAGGATGGTTGGGAGGCGCTCCCCCTGCCCTCGATCACTTGGACGGACGACTATTCCTCTGTCCTGTCTGTCCTCCGCTGAGGCTGGCAGGGCCCTGTCTGGGCCCGTGACGGCATTGGCACCTACAGCAGTCGTGCAGCCACGAGGTATCCGGCGGCAGGCGCACGGCGGCAAGCGTCATGCGACGAGGGCGAGGAGGGCGACGGCGGGGAGGAGAGACGCGGTGATGGTTCCGCGGACGCTCCCGCCTCGTGGGAGCCAGAAGCCCAGAAGGTCAGCGATTCCCATGAAGAGCGCCGCGAGCAGCATGTAGATCAGGCCGACCACGACAACCGTCGTCCCGACTGCCTCATCCCCGAAGTTCACCATCCACAGCCCGATCAGAGTCCCGACGCCGGCGAGCGCGTTGCGTGCCCCGATGCAGAACGCCCAGAGGTGGACGTTTGGGATGCCGTGCGGCTCGATGGCGAGCAACTTCTGGACCCAGGGTCTGTCGATGAGGAACGCCTCCAACGGGAAGACTCCGATGCAGACCACCGCGCTCACCGCGGCACAGACTTGGGCGACGGCGTTCACGGCTGCCTACCGAGGCACTGCTTCGAGGAGGGTGATGGGAGAGATGGTCGGGATGATCCGACCGAGCCGGAACCCGGCGCGGTCGAGCAGGGTCGTGAACTCACGCTCGGTGCGCTCACGACCGCCGACGAAAAGCAGCATGTCGAGGTCGAGGCTCTTGGCGAAGTGTGGCTCGTTGCCGGGCGGGACGACGCTCTCCATCAGCAGCAGGGTGGCCTCCGCAGGCATGTTTCGGCGAACCGTGGACAGCAGCGCCACCGCCTCGTCGTCGCCCCAGTCGTGGACGATGCGGCGCAGGACATAGAGGTCGCCGCCAGCGGGGACCGACTCGAAGAACGACCCATCCTCCAGTCGGCAACGGTCGAGGACCCCAGCCTCACGCAGGTGCTGCTCCGCGCGGGCGATCGCTCCCGATCGCTCCAAAAGCACTCCCTTGGCCAACGGCGCAGCGCCGAGCATGCGGGCAAGCAGCTCCCCGTGCCCGCCACCGATGTCGACGATCGTCGAGAACGGCGTGAAGTCATAGACCGCCTCGACGGTCGGCCAGTCCAGGGCAGCCAGCCGCGCCATCGCCTCATGGAAAACACCAGGGAACTCATCGCCCTGCTCAAGGACGTCCCAGAACGGCGCTCCCAGACCGTCCACAGCGCCCGGCAGGCCTGATGTGACGGCGTGGGGGAGTTGCCCCCAGACGGCTTGATAACTCGGGTGTCCGAGCATGAGAATGACTGGCCGCATCGACTTCGGGGCATCGGAGCGCAGCGCCCCACCCATCGGCGTGAGAGCGAATCGCCCCTCCGAGTCCTCACGGAACAGCCCGAACGCAGCGCACGCCCGTAGCAGCCGGGCGATCCCGTCCGCGCTGAGACCCAACTCGGCGGCCACTTCGCGAGCCGATCGCGCCCCGCCCGCCAGTGCGTCGGCAACCCCCAGCCGAGCCGCAGCATGGACCGCGTGCGTGGCCATGAATCCCGACGACAGTTCCAACAGCGCGATCTCGGGCGGCGCCATCCTCCGGGTCAGGCCCTGAAGGGCGGTGCGGACTGCGGTGGCAGTTCGGACGACACGCACGGGCGGGAGTCTGTTCATGGCCAACCCCTATGATCGTCAGGATTACTGACTATAATCGTCAGTGATGCTGACTATGTCAAGAGGTGCGATGGATCTCGCCACGCTCATGTTCATCTCCTACCGCGCGATGGATGACCGCGTGATCGCTGCCGCGCGCGAGGCGGGCTATGACGTGACGACCGCTCAGGGGCGCCTTGCCCAGCGGATCAGCCCCGAGGGCTCGCGCCTCACGGACCTGGCCGAGCAGGCGCAGGTGACCAAGCAGACCGCGAGCCTGCTCGTCGCGGCACTCGAGGAGCGGGGGTTGGTCGAGCGCGTGCCCGACCCGCACGACGGACGGGCTCGGCTGATCCGGTTCACCACCGCCGGACTGACAGCGGCGGCGCGCGCCCGCGAGACCGTGATGGCCGTGGAACAGGAGTGGGCCGACCACCTCGGCGTGGAGCTCGCCGACCACCTGCGCGAGGCTCTGACGCGACTCCGGGAGATCACCGATCCCTACCAGTGACGCCCCGCCACCTCGAAGGTGGCCGGGGCGCACACTTTGCTGTGCGAACATGGAGGGCCGACGCTCAGCGTCGGTCCCGCAATGTTGCCACTGAGGAAGGACCCACCGTGAAGGGTCGCGTGCTCGTCGTCGATGACGATCTCGCTCTCGCGGAGATGCTCGGCATCGTGCTGCGCAACGAAGGCCTCGAGGTCGACCACGTCGCTGACGGTTCCGGCGCGCTCGCCGCCTTCCGAGAGTCCCGTCCCGATCTCGTCCTCCTGGACGTCATGCTTCCCGGGATCGATGGTCTCGAGGTATGCCGTCGCATCCGTGCCGAGTCCGGCGTGCCGATCGTGATGCTCACCGCCCGCACGGACACCGTCGATGTCGTCGTCGGGCTCGAGTCCGGGGCCGACGACTATGTCGTCAAACCGTTCAAGCCGCAGGAACTCATCGCCCGCGTGCGCGCCCGACTGCGGCGCGACAACGAGGTCGAGCCCGAGCGACTCAGCATCGGCGACCTGTCGATCGATGTCGCAGGCCACTCGGTGAAGCGCGGGGACGAGGCACTCAACCTCACCCCGCTCGAGTTCGACCTCCTCGTGGCGCTCGCGCGCAAGCCGTGGCAGGTCTTCACCCGCGAGGTGCTGCTCGAGCAGGTCTGGGGCTACCGCCACGCCGGTGACACTCGCCTCGTCAACGTCCACGTGCAACGCCTGCGGTCCAAGATCGAGAAGGACCCGGAGCGGCCCGAGATCGTCGTGACCGTGCGCGGCGTGGGCTACCGGGCCGGGCCGAGCTGACGATGTCGGGGGCGCCCACCGCCAAAGCACCTGGCGCCGGGACGTCACCGACGCCCACGCCGTCGAACACGCCTTCGCCCACGTCGGCTCCCGTAGCGACGCCCTCTCCCACCCTGTCCGACCACGTCCGCCAGATCGGTTCACGGGGGATGGCGGGCGCACGCATGGCGGCGCGCGCCGTGGTCGCGGCGTGGAACTCATTGCTCAGGACCTGGCGGCGCTCGCTTCAGTTCCGTGTGGTGTCGACCACCGTGCTGCTCGGCATCGTCGTGGTGTCACTGCTCGGCTCCTACCTCTACAACGAGATCGCCGACGACCTGCAGAGTGACCGGGTCCGGACGAGCGAGCAGGAGGCGCGCGCTCTCACGCAGCAGGCCCAGGACCAGTGGGACAACACCACGGCGACCTCCGTGCAGGAGCTCAACCTCGTCGGCGACGACGTCGTCCGCGGCCTGACTCCGGCAGGTCCCGACCCCGGTCGCTACGTCATCATGCTGCGCGGGGCGAAGAACACCTCACCAACGCTCCTCAACGCACGAGGCACTGGCGGCATCGCGATCAGCGCGGTGCCCCAAGAGTTGCGCGAGGCCGTGGCGGCTGACCCCAGCCACCAGCAGACCAAGGTGAGCAACATCCTCATCGACGGCGGGCAGGTCCCCGCAGTCTTCGTGGGCACGGGCGTCGAGGTGCCGACGGCCGGCCGCTATGACCTCTTCTATGTCACCCCGATGACGCAGGAAGTGCGGACGATGAGTCTCATCTCCACTGCCTTCACGCTCGCGGGGCTCGCCCTCACAGTGCTCCTCGGAGCCGTGGCCTGGGTGGTCACGAAACAGGTCGTGACCCCCGTGCGGCGTGCGGCCGAGGTCGCCGAGAGACTCTCGTCCGGCAAGCTCAACGAGCGCATGGCCTCGCGCGGCGAGGACGACCTGGCCCTGCTCGGCACGTCGTTCAATGCCATGGCTGACAGCCTCCAGGCGCAGATCCGCCAGCTCGAAGGCCTGAGTCGCGTGCAGCAGCGCTTCGTCTCCGACGTCTCCCACGAACTGCGCACACCGCTCACGACCATCCGCATGGCCGGCGACCTGCTCTATGACTCCCGGTCCGAGTTCGACCCCGTCGTCGGTCGATCCGCAGAGCTCCTCCAAGGCGAGCTCGACCGCTTCGAGTCGCTTCTGGCCGACTTGCTAGAGATCAGCCGCTTCGACGCCGGAGCCGCGGCCCTCGACCTCGAACCGGTCAACCTGTGCGACACCGTCGCCGAGGTCGTCTCGGCCGCAAAGCCGCTCGCAGAACGGCGCGGCTCGACAGTCGAGATCGTGGCCGCCGGGCCGGTTGAGGCCGAGGTCGACCAGCGCCGGGTCGAGCGGATCCTGCGCAACCTCGTCGTCAACGCCATCGAGCACGGCGAGGGCAAGCCGGTCACCATTCACCTGCGTTCTGGGGAGGGGTCCGTGGCGGTCGTCGTCGAGGACCATGGGGTCGGCCTCCGCCAGGGGGAGGCCTCGATGGTCTTCACACGCTTCTGGCGCGCTGACCCAGCTCGTGCCCGCACGACCGGCGGAACCGGCCTCGGGCTGGCCATCGCCCTTGAGGACGCGCGACTGCACAACGGGTGGCTGCAGGCTTGGGGCGAGCCCGGTGCAGGTTCTCGCTTCCGCCTCACGTTGCCGCAGAAGTCGGGTGAGTCCCTCACCTCGTCTCCGCTGCCGCTCTCGCCCGGGGAGCGGTTGTGAGACGTCGCGTCCTTGCGGCCGTCGCCGCAGCGCTGACCGGGCTGCTCGTGCTCGCAGGCTGCAGCCCGAGCTTCCGCACCGACCAGGAGGTCCGTCAGGGTCTCGAGGTGCGCGGCGGTGACGAGCAGGTCGTGCGCGCCGTGTTCCCACCGCCGGGCCGCGGCGACAGCCAGGACGAGATCCTGCGGGGTTTCGTCCGCGCCGGGGCCGCGAGCGACGGCGACTACGAAACCGCGCGCCAATACCTGACCCCCGACGCCATCAAGGTGTGGGCGCCCGAGGGCGAGGTCGTCATCTACTCGACCAGCACCCCCCTCACGGTGAACGCCAAAGCCGACAACGCCGCCGAGATCTCCACCGCAGTTGAAGCGACCATCGACACCAACGGGCGCTATGTCAGCGCCGCCGTCGGCACCCGCCGTGCGATGACCGTCGAGTTCGCCCGCATCGGCGGCGAGTGGCGGATCAGCAACCTGCCGAAGGAGTTCGGGCGCTGGATCACGACCTCCGACGTCGGCGGACTCTTCCGGCCCTACACCGTCAACTACATCGCCAGTGACCGTCGTGCCTTGGTCCCGGACCGGCGCTGGTTTGCTCGAGACCATCTCCCCACGCGACTGGCGCGGGCCCAGCTCCAGCCCCCACCGGCATACCTCGCAGGTTCGGTGCGCAACGACATCCCGCCGGGATCCCGGCTCACGGCCGACTCCGTCTCCGTCTCCGACGGGGTGGCGCGCGTCGAGATCACCGGCCGCGTCCCCACCGACCAGACCCAGCGTGAGAACGTCTGGGCCCAGCTCGTGGCGACGCTCCTCCAGGACCCGACGATCCAGGGCGTCCGAATCCGTATCGGTGACACCTCGCTCGAGCTGCCCGGAGTCGAGCTGCCCGTGCGAACCGTGGCGGACGTGGGCTTCCCGTCGCTCTCCCCGCCGAACCTCGGCCGCCCCGTCATCCGTCGCGGCGCCAATCTCTTCATCCTGCCGAGCACGAGCATCATCGACCGCGACCCGCGCCGCTCGGGTCATGTCGACATCCAGCCGAACTTCCGCTCTCTCGCGCTCTCGGCTGACGGGGCGGAGCTCGCCGCCGTCGATCCTGACGGGCAGGGGCTCTCCCGGTTCCGCGGGACGACGCGCTACGAGATGGCGTTCTTCGGCACCAGCGTCGGGCACCCGGCATACGACACGCGCGGCTATCTCTGGGCTGGCGCGATCGGCCTGGACGACCAGTCGGCGAACCGCTTGTGGGCCTTCGACGTGAGGTCGGACCCGGCCACGTCGGACCCGGTGACCGCCAAGCCGATCGGAGCGGGGTGGCTGGACAAGCGTCTCGTGGTCGAGGCCAAGCCTTCCTTCGACGGTGACCGCGTCGCCATCCTGCACACCGCCGTCAACGGCAAGGACCCCCGGATCGACATCGCGGGCGTGCACCGCGGCCGGGCTGGTGAACCCGTGCGGCTGTCCGAGCCGCGGCGGCTCGCCGTGAACCTCACGGCGCTCGCGGGGCTCGTGTGGCTGTCGGACCTGACCCTGGCCACCCTCGGCCAACGTTCAGGGTCGTCGGAGAAGCGGCGCCCCCACATCATCTCCGTCGACGGCGAGGAGCAGGCGCTCGCCGAGGCGCCCACAGCCACCTCGATCACGTCGACAGGGGGTGAGCGCGACATCGTGCTCACGACCTCCATCGGGTCGGTGCTGAGCCGCGCCGGGCAGCAGTGGATCTCCCTGGGGACGGGTACGGACGTCGCGGTTCCTGCCCGCTGACGCAGCACATCCGGGCGTTGTGCCGGATCGGCCGTTCGGCCGATGCGTTGTGGCTGTTCGGCGTCGAACGGTGTGACCGTTCACCCGTTCCGACGGGGTGGGTACTTCAGCGACGCTTCATGGCGTTGGCGAGCGACTTCGCCTCCCCGGTCACACACCACGTCCTCCGAAGGAGAGTTCAATGACCAGTTCACTCATCAAGGCTCACATCCGCGCCACCGACAAACTCCGCTCGCTGATGACCAACGAGAAGGGCGCAACCGCTGTGGAGTACGGCCTCCTCGTGGCCCTCATCGCCGCAGTGATCGTTGCGACTGTCGTCCTCCTCGGCGGCAAGATCAATGGCGCATTCAAGACGATCGAGCAGGCCATTAAGTAACCGAAGCCTTCTCACGTGGGTTGGGTGGCGTTGCCGTTAGCGCGCCACCCAACCCTGAGTTCTACCTAAGGATTGAGCATGCGTAGACCCATGCGCGACTGGGATCGCGAGTTCGGCGCTACGGCCGTGGAGTATGGCCTCCTGTTGGCTGGCATCGCTGCCGTGATCATGGCGACGGTCGCCACACTCGGATCCAAGGTGTTCGGCCTCTTTGACGCCGCGACACTGTGGCCCTGGTGATGAGGGCTCATGCGCAAGCGGCCCAGTGAAACAGGCGCAGCGGCAGTTGAGTTCGCCCTCGTCTTCCCGATGCTCATCATCCTGCTGGCGGGCATCGTCGACTTCGGGCGCGCCTTCCACACCCAGATCATCCTCAGCAACGCAGCCCGCGAGGGTGCGCGCATCTACGCCTTCGAGGGCGACGCCGCAAATGTGCAGGCACGCGCACAGGCTGCATCCCCCAACCGAACTGTTACCGCGAGCCCCGGGGCACAGTGCGGCACGGTTGTGGTTGTTCCGGCCGCGTCGGAACCATTCACCTGGATCTTCTTGGACGACATTCTGACGATCCTTCCCGGCGGAGGATCATCGCTCGCTCAACCTCAGCTTTCATCCACGGGACACATGGAGTGCTACTGATGGCAAGCCACCTTAAGTCGCGCACCCGTGCCGGGAGCCCGGAACGAGGCGCGGTGACCACGATCGTGGCGTTTCTGCTCGGTGCTGGCGTTCTTCTGGGATTCGGCGCGCTGACCATCGACGTTGGAAACCTGATGTGGGAACGACGTCAACTCCAGAACGGTGCAGATTCCGCAGTTCTCGAACTGGCACGTGTCTGTGGAACCGACACCACCGGCACCCAGTGTTCTAATTCAGGAAGCACCTTGATCGCGCTTGAGAAGCAAGTCGATGCGAACGCTGCCGACGACCGGGCACAGGTCGGCCCCATCTGCGCGGAAAAGGCCGATGGCGACCCGTGGCAACTTGGAACCGATGACTGTGATCCCGGGTTGTACGGCACTGTGACGGATTGCCCCCCGCCTACGGCCAAACTTGACGGGTTTCCCTTTGTGGAGTTGCGGTCCCGCACGGAGTCGGCAGGCGCCGACCCCACGATCCTGCCGTACTTCCTTGCCCAGACCATCACGGGATCCCAAGGGTCGTCCGTGAGTGCCTGCGCCCGAGCGGCCTGGGGTGCTCCAGCGGGCGTCTCGCTCAAAGCCCCGATCACGATCTCGCAATGCGAGTGGGACCACGCAAGCGGCTCGGGCACCAACTATGCAGCGGCACCCGTCTACGGCAGCGGGAACCCTTGGGGTTACGGGGGGTCTGGGCAGCCAGCCCTGCCGTTGGCCAACGAGGTCCGCCTCTACATCGCATACAACTCCATGGATCCCGGAAATCCGTGCGAGAACTGGAACGGTCACGACAACCCGGGGGCGTTCAGTTACTTGGAGGGTTCTGGCTGTTCCAGCGCGGTGTCGCCACCGTTGTGGATCCAGGGCAAGCCTGGCAACAACTGGCCTTCGGTATGTGGTGACCCGGCTCCCCTGCTGGGAAAGGTCATCGACATTCCCGTCCATTACTGCATGGCCAACGTGCCTGGATCATCGTCACCGAGTGGCACCCCGCCATCATCCTCGCCGCTGTGTGGGCAGGGCAGCGGTCAGACCTGGTACTACGTCAAGGGCTGGGCCAAGTTCTACCTCAGCGGCTACAAGGTCAGCGGAACCGGCCACCGCATCAACGGCGGAACGGAAAGTTGCAACGGCGGTGGGTCTCGCTGTCTTGCCGGCTGGTTCGTCTCCGGCGTGATCAACACCGACACCGTCGTGGCGCCCGTTCCCGGTGACAACGATTTCGGTTCCATCGGCGTCGTCCCCGCAGGGTGAACAAGCCGGCCCACTTCTGTCTCAGCACCATCACCGATTGAGAGCACACCCATGAAACGCAGCATGGCCATCATCCTCGCCACGGCACTGGCATTGGTCGGAGCGATTCTGGTCCTCGTCTACGTCCGAGGAGCAGACAGCCGAGCCGTTGAGTCGCAGCAGCCGCGGAAGGTCTACGTCAGCCAGCAACTCATCCCATCGGGCACGTCGCTCAAGGACGCCGTGCGGCAGGAACTGATCGTGCAGACGACCGTGGCTGCGAAGGGCCAGCCCGCTGGTGCGCTCACGCAGATCACGGACGGTAATCGTGAACTCGTTGCTACCGTCGACATTGCGCCGGGCGAGTACATCCAAGAAGCCCGATTCGGCAAGACACAATTGGGCACGAAGGCCATAGAGGTTCCTGGTGGCATGGTCGCGATCTCGGTCGAACTCACGGACCCGGCACGGGTCGGCTCCTTCGTCACTCCCGGCAGCAAGATCGCGATCTACGAGACGCACAAACTCGTGAAACTTCCTGGCGTCTCGGAGGCCGACAAAGCCTTCAATGACTTTGAGTTCAAGGGGACCAACGTTCTCCTCGGAGATGTCCTCGTCATCGGCAAGGGCGAAGCTGCCCTGACCCCGGGGCGGACCTCGTTCGTCAGTGACGAGGACGAGAAGGCGGCCGATGAGCAACAGAACCGTCAGCCGTCGTTCCTGGTGACGGTGGCCGTCTCGCCCACGGACTCGGTGCGACTCGTGCACGCCATCCAGTCCAGGACTTTGTATGCCGGTCTGCGCGGATCGGACGTCACATTCGACAAGGTGCCGGGGCAGACCGACCTTACGCTTGGCGGCACCACCCAAGGTGGCTCAGGGGGTGCCCAGTGAACATCCTCTGGGACCACGATCCGGGCGCACCTGAGAAGTACCGTTTCGCGCTCGGCGGGGACGTCACGTTCCTAGAGAGTGCGGCTGCGGTCGGGCGCGCAGTTCAGGAGCACTCCGAGATCAACCTCGTCGTCATCGGACCCGAGGTCGCTCTCGACTCGGCCTGCGATCTCGCCGAGGCGCTGAGCCTCGACCGGCCGCACGTCGGGGTGGTCGTCCTCCGGCATCGGCTCGAGGTGAATGCGCTCAGCCAGGCTCAGCGAGCCGGAGTGCGTGAAGTCGTGGGGTCTGAGGATCTCCAGGCCGTGGCCGACGCGGTCCGCCGTAGCCACGAGCTCACCGCTCGCCTGACCGGAGCAACGGACCCGGGTGGCGGTGGGCGGCACGCACGTGTGATCACGGTCTTCTCGGCCAAGGGCGGTGTCGGCAAGACGACGCTGAGCACCAACCTCGCCGTCCACTTCGCCGCGACGGGTGCCAAGACCCTCCTGATCGACCTCGACCTCGCGTTCGGGGACGTCGCCATCAGCCTGCAGTTGCTCCCGTCGTCCTCCATTGCAGACGTGGCATCAATGAGCGGCCACCTCGACCCTGCGGGTCTCGCGTCACTCGTCGTGAAGCATGCTGCGAGCGGCCTCGACGTCGTCGCTGCTCCGCAGGATCCGGCGCAGGCAGATCGCGTTCCCGTGAGCAGCATCGCGGAGTTGTTGCGGGTTGCCCGCACGGAATACGACTACGTCTTCATCGACACGCCGCCGAGCTTCACCGAACATGTTCTGGCGGCCTTCGACGGGTCGGACCTGTCAGTCCTTATTGCGACGCTCGACATCCCGGCTGTGAAGAATCTCCGACTCGCCCTCGACACGCTGGACCTGCTCGGGCACCCGGCGGACAGCCGAGTGATCGTTCTCAACCGTGCAGACGCCAAGGTGGGCCTCCGTGCTGAGGACGTCGAGACGGTGCTCAAGCGCCCGATCGGCGTCTCGGTGCCGAACAGTTTGGATGTACCAGCGTCCATCAACCGGGGTGACGCGATTGTCCTTACCTCACCCAAGCACCCGGTGAGTGCTGCGCTCCGCAGCCTTGCCGAGCGCCATCTGCGGGTTGAACCCCTCTCGACTTCCAGCGAAGAACCGAGTCGCCGGGGCCGCGGGCTGCTGAGGAGCCGTCGATGAGTCTCGCCGATCGCCTGGACAGTGCCCGCAGTTCTCAGTCTGCAGCCGAGCCCAATCAAACCGTCGCCGGCCCGACGCGACGTGCCCGCCATCGCCGTGGAGAGGACCCCTTCGCGGGCGTGAAGGGGCGCGTCCACCAGACCCTTCTCGAGTCTCTCGGTGCCAAGCTCTACGACCCTCACCTCACCGAGGGCGAGATCGCTTCGAACGTGCGACTTGCGCTGTCCGAGGTGATCGCGACTGAACAGAAGCCGTTGTCGCATGCCGACCGCACGCGAATCGCGCAAGAGGTCTCGGACGACATCTTGGGGCATGGGCCACTGGAGCCGTTGCTTCGGGACCCCGACATCACGGAGATCATGGTCAACGGCCCTGACCAGATCTACATCGAACGCCTCGGCAAGATCCACGCGGCGTCGACGACCTTTGCTGACGATGCTCACCTTCGTCGCACGATCGACAAGATCGTCTCGCGCGTTGGTCGCCGTATCGACGAGGCCAGCCCTTTGGTAGATGCGCGCCTGCCCGACGGCTCTCGCGTCAACGCTGTGGTCGCGCCGATCGCCCTCGATGGGGCGATGCTGACGATCCGAAAGTTCGCCACGGACCCGTTCACCGACGCTGACCTCATTGCCTTCGGAACCATGTCAGCGCCCGTCCGCGACTTCCTCCACGCGTGCGTTGTTGGACGTCGCAACATCATCATCTCTGGTGGAACCGGCTCCGGGAAGACGACCACGCTCAACGTCGTCTCCTCCTTCCTCCCTGAGGATGAGCGCATCATCACCATTGAGGACGCCGCAGAGCTGCAGCTCCACCAGGAGCACGTCCTGCGGATGGAGTCCCGTCCGGCGAACATCGAAGGCCGCGGCGCCATTGCGATCCGAGACCTCGTCAAGAACGCCTTGCGTATGCGGCCGGACCGGATCATCGTGGGTGAGGTCCGTGACGGTGCCGCCCTGGACATGCTTCAGGCGATGAACACCGGGCACGACGGCTCGATCACGACTGTGCACGCCAACAGTCCACGCGACAGCTTGTCGCGCCTCGAGACCATGGTCCTCATGGCCGGCCTTGAGTTGCCCGTCCGGGCCATCCGTGAACAGGTCGCCAGCGGTATCGACCTCGTCGTCCAGCAGCAGCGACTCAAGGACGGCACGAGGCGCATCGTCGCCATCACGGAAGTTGTCGGCATGGAAGGCGACGTCGTCACCATGCAGGATCTCTTCACCTTCGACTATGCCGCTGGGCGGGACCAGTCGGGCCGATTCCTGGGTCATCTCGTCAGCACGGGTCTGCGGCCCAAGTTCACGCAGGATCTTGCAGATCATGGTGTCGAACTGCCCCCACACCTGTTCGTCCGCGGAGTTGGCCCGTGATTTCTCGCCAGATGAACTGGGGTCGGCCTTCGGGCCCTCTCGCAGCCCTCGTTGCGTCCATTCTCTTGGGGTGGATGGCTCCTGGGGTTGCGGCTGAGCCGTCGGGACCCCTGCCCGCCACCCTGAGCGATGTGACGCGCGCCGGCGACGACGTCCTGGGAGTGCTCACGGTTCGCGCCGGTCGGTCCGACGCCGAGATCAACGCCTCAAGCCTGACGGGCACGCTGGGTGACCAGTCCGTGACGGTTGCGCTCGAACCCATCAGCCGGACACCTCGGCGGGCGATGCTTGTGGTTGACACCAGCGGGTCGATGGGCGAGGAAGGGATGCGAACAGCCCGCTCAGCGGCGAAGTCGTTCATTGCCGCGGCACCCAAGGACGTTCTCGTGGGGCTCGTCTCTTTTGCGAACACGTCCGGAGTGGACGTGCCCCTCACAGTTGACCGTGCCCGGCTGGGTCGTTCCGTGGACGCCTTGCAGTCCAACGGCGAGACGGCGCTCTACGCTGCGATCCAGACAGCAGCCAAGGCTCTCGGGCCGAGCGGCGAGCGAAGCGTCATCCTGCTCAGCGACGGCGGGGACACGATGGCCAAGAACAAGGCAAGGGATGCGGAGGCGGCCGTCGCGACCCTGACGAAGGGCGGGATCCGAGCTGAGGTCGTGGCGTTCAACACCGATGAGACCGACACCAAGGTGCTCGACCGCTTCGCAGCCGCCGGCGGTGGCTCCGTCGTGCAGGCCGGCGATGACAAGGCAGTCACGGCAGCCTTTACGGCGGCAGCGAAGACGCTGGACAACCAGGTCAGGTGGCGCCTGACGCCACCGGCCAGCTTGGCCGGGCGCCAGCAACTCGTGTTGTCAGGCAGCGTCGGACCCCAACCGTTTCGGGCGGTGACTGACGTCGACCTCGGCAACCTGCGTACCAGCAGCCCGACTGACCCCCCGGCCGGCGGGACACCTCCCACGAACGGCGCTCCCGCGCAGTTCGAGGCGCCGGCTATGTCTTGGATGCTCCCTGCTGCGATCGGCGCACTGTTCCTGGGTCTCTTCGGTCTCGTGGCCGCACTCCTCGCTCCGGCATTCCAGTCGAAGCGATCGAAGCGCGTCGCCGGCGTCGAGGTCTACCTTCCCGAACGGGAGATCACGGCGCGCGCTCGGCGCGATCGATCGCCCAGCGCCCTCACGACGAGCCTTGTGGCCTTCGGCGACAAGCGCATGGCCGATAGGAAGTCCACGGGCAAGACCATGGCTCTCATCGAGCGAGCCGACCTGCCGTTCCGGGCCGGCGAGTGGTGGGTCATCAGGATGGTGGCGATCGTCGTGGTGGCCTCGATGGGCTTCCTCCTGATGGGCGGGTGGATTGGCCTCATCCTTGGAATTCTGCTCGGGATTCTGCTTCCGGCCATCGTCCTCCGGATCCTCGCCGCACGCCGGGCCAAGCAGTTCGACAACCAGCTGCCTGACGCGCTGATGCTCGTGTCGAGCAGTCTGGGGGCTGGCTTCAGCCTGCATCAGGCCCTCGACGCGGTCGCCAAGGACTCGGCCGACCCGCTGGCCAAGGAATTCTCCCGTGCCCTCGCCGAGGCCCGCATCGGTGCTGAGGTCGCCGACGCGCTGGAGCGCGTCGGCGAGCGCATGGACAGTCAGAACACACGCTGGACAGCGATGGCCATCAAGATTCAACGCGAGGTCGGCGGCAACCTGGCCGAGACTCTCAGGACAACGGCCCAGACGATCCGAGATCGGCACTCCTTGACGCGGCACGTCGCGGCACTCTCGGCGGAGGGCAAGCTGTCCGCCTACATCCTGATTGCGCTGCCCATCGGGCTCTTCGTCTACATGCTGATGGTGAACCGGCCTTACGTGGCTCTCTTGTGGACGACGCCCCTCGGGCTGCTCATGACTCTCGCCGCTGTGGCCCTCCTGGCAGTCGGCACGTTCTGGATGTCGAAAACGGTCAAGGTGGAGGTCTGATGCTGTTCGTACTGGGTTTCGGGATCATCCTGGCGGCCATCGGCGTCCTGGCCGTGTCACTGTCCACTGGCGGACCCACGGGTGTGGCCCGTTCACTCGTCCTCATCGAGCACAGCCTCGACCGGAGGGAGGTCGCGAAGGCCGAGTTGAGTGGCAGAGACCGAATTCTCATCCCTCTCCTCGACGCCACCCGCGGCCTGGCAACAAGGCTGTCCCCCGCCGGAACCACCGACCGGATTGCTCGCCGTTTGGACCGCATCGGCAACCCACCGGCGTGGCCCGTTGAGCGGATCATGGGTGCCAAGGGTGCGGCTCTTCTCGTGGGCGCTCTGTTGGGCCTTGTCTACGGTGGCGGGCTCACCATCAAGAGTCTGTTCCTGTCGGCGGTCCTCGGCGCAGGCCTGTTTTTCCTTCCCGACGTGCTGCTATACAACGTGGCACTGCGCCGCAAGGATGCCGTGCAGCGCAGTCTGGCCGACGCTCTGGACATGCTCACCGTGTGCGTAGAAGCAGGCCAAGGTTTTGACGCAGCACTCCTCCAAGTCGCGCGCTCCGTGGAGGGACCCATCGCCGGCGAGTTCGCTCGGGTGATCTCGGAGATCCAGTTGGGCAAGAGCCGCGCTGACGCCTTCTCGGCGCTGGCGGATCGTACCTCGGTGGCCGAGCTCAAGAACTTCGTCAGCGCCCTCGTCCAAGCGGATCGCCTCGGAGTCCCCATCGCCGGCGTGCTCCGCGAGCAGGCCAAGACGATGAGGCTGGTGCGGCGGCAGCTCGCCGAGGAGAAGGCTCAGAAGGTCCCAGTCAAGATCCTCTTCCCGCTGATGCTGTGCATTCTCCCGGTGCTCTTCATCGTGGTCATGGGCCCCGGCGTGATCCAGATGATGGAAGCCTTCTCTGGACGCCTTTGATCGACGCTCCGTCAGGGGTCTGGCAAGATGCCGTGCTTCTGTGCCTGCACAGCCAGGCCCGCGCGATTGTGCACACCGAGTTTGTCGTAAACCTTGCTCACGTGGGTCTTGACCGTCGAGCGGCTCATGTAGAGCCGCGCGGCGACCTGGTCTACGGAATGGCCCGCAAGCAGGGCAGCAACGACCTCTCGCTCGCGCGGCGTCAGAAGGTCGGCAGGGGCGCTGCGGCGACGCTGCAAAGCCGCGGACAAGCCTTCGGCGCTGAACGCGCCGGGTTGACGGTGGGCATGGAGAATGGCGCTGAATACATGTTCGGCGGGTGCAGTCTTGAGGACGAGCGCCGAGGCCCCACTGTCCAGCGCGCGTATCAGGGTGTCGTCGTCATCGAGCATGGTGAGGACCACGAGACCAAGCTGTTCGGAGGCGACACGCAGTTCGCTGACGAGATTGAGTCCACTTCCATCGGGGAGATTGACGTCAATGACTACGACGTCGGCACGGCTCCCCGGGTTTGCGCTGCGCGCCTCGACGAGACTGCCTGACTGGCCCACCACCTCGAGTCCATCTTCGCCGTTGATGAGATGGGCCATTGCCTGTCGGATGGCCGCGTGATCATCGACCAGATGCACTCGAATCGCCATCGGGCCAACCCCTTCCGTCGTACGTTCCTTCAGCGAGCACTCACTGCCCCGGTCACCGTAGCGCCCCGGTTCGGCCCTTTCCGGTCAGGCGTGGGATCACTCGGTTCAAGGGGCACGACAAGTACCACCCGCACCACAACGCCGTCCTCTGAGCGTTCGGGAAGCGAGACATCGGCACGAGGAACCATGGCTGTATGCGGCAGCAGGCTCTCCAACGTCAGATGTGTCGCACCATTGTGGGAGGCGACAAGGGTGACGGTGTCGGCGCGGGTCTGCAATTGCACCGAGACTCTTGTCGGATCGCATTCTGCGGCATCCCGAAGGACCGCGTTGACGACGCGGTACAGCGCCAGCTCTGCACCCGTGCCGAGATCCTTCGGTGTGGCTCCCAGCGCGGCGACGGTCGGGACACCCGTAGCAGCTCGGAAGGCTGCCAGCCGGGTTTCGATGGCCAGGTGGGCGCGCGGCACCGACGGCACCCGGCGCCGCAGGTCGGTGATGTGCAGACGCACGTCCGACGCGACCTCCGACAAGCTCGACCGCACCTGCGCGATGAGGGGTTCGAGGTCAGGCTCGCGCTCCTGCACGAGCATCCTCACCGCGTCGAGCTGATAGCCCAAGGCGGCGATCTCCTGGCCGATCCCGTCGTGCATCTGACGGCTGAGCCGGTCACGCTCCTCGAAGAGGGCTTGATCCCGCAGCCAGGCGAACAGGGAGGACAGTTCGATGAACGTCTCGTGGTGGCGGGCGACCCGCCTGCCCAACGCCACCTCGGCGTCGGTGAACGGTCGGTTGGTCTGCCGGCTCGCGATCAGGAGGCCGATGACCGAGCCGTCCCTCGCCGACAGAGGTGCTGCCAGAAGAGCCCTGACCCGGCCACGCGAGTCCTGCCACTGCGGGATCGCTATGGCCTTGCCCTCCCAGACCATGGCCAAGGGGGAGTCGGGCGTGTCGACTTCCGGCCACTGTTCACCCCAGCTACCTGACAGGGCCCACGTCTGGGCTCGGCCGTCGGGGTCAGCCACACTCACTTGGCCACTTTCCGCGGATAGTTCGCGTACGAAGTGCGATAGGGCGTCCTCAGCATGAGCAGGTCCGTCGAATCCACGATTGAAGCCCGTCGCCAAGTGGGTGAGGTGCTCCAGCATCTCCGCGGCCTCACCTGCACGCAGCTGCCCCTCGTCAGTCCTTGCGTGCCGCGAAGCGAAGGCCCACGCGACGAGGAACGCGCCGATCGACACCAGCCCAACACGCTGCTGGAAGGTGATGGCTTGGGGCGAAGTCAGGAGGTCAGTTCGCGACGCTATGAGGAGGGTCAAGACCAGAACGAGCGCTGTGACCAACCCAGCGCCCAGCGGACGGAGTCGCTGCCCGGCCATCGCCGCTGGGACGAGCAGCAGAACGAGTGCCCCGGGACCGGCACTCACCGCCGCAGCGCTCGCCAACCCCGCAACCGCGACGACCGTCCACTCCGCCAGGTGACGTGAACGCAGGATCGGCACCGGTCCGTCCAAGAGATACGAGGCCGTGATGTCGACGAGTACGACCAATAACGCCCACGGGAGGAGTCCCATCGACCCCGTCGCGGTGTGGTTCAGGAGGACCGCGATGGCGGCCAGACAGACACGCACGAGGAGTCCAATGGGAACTCTCAGCTGGCGTGGCGTTTTCGACGGCACGTGGCTCCTCAGGGGTTTGAGCCGGAGCAACGAACAGGGGTTCTCGCCATGGTCCTTCATCGCTGGTCATTTCGGACCGGTTTCGCCGAAGTGCGCCACGTGCCGAAGATGCATCGTCATAGTTGAGCCGTGCACCAGATTCGCGAGGGCTTGTGGTCGGAGGCGGCCGTCAGGGTCGTCATCGCTGATGATCACGTGCGTCACCGCCAGTTAATGGCGATGGTGCTGGCTCTCGACCCGCGGATCACCGTCATCGGTCAGGCATCGGACGGGGCAGAGGCCGTATCGATGGTCGAGGACCTCGAACCAGATGTCGTGCTTCTCGACGCACGCATGCCCGGTGTCGGAGGGGTCGAAGCCTGCGCGCGGATCGGGCAGTTGGCTCCTGCGACACGGTGTCTCATGCTCACGATGGCTGACGACCCTCAAGAGATCGATGCTGCGCTCGCCGCTGGGGCAACGTCCTACCTCTTCAAGTCCGTGGAGTCGGGTGTGATTGTGGAAGCGATCCTCCGTGCGGCCGCGACGGGCGCGGGTCCCAACCGTAGTCCGGCGACTGCTACCGTCCCAAGTGCCGCCTTATCGTGACCCGCGCTGAGTCGGGAGAAAGCACTTTGTCGATTTGACTCAGCGCGACGGGGCAACCGGGAATCATCTCCGTGTGAGGACCGAGCAGGCGAGTACAGGGACAGCGCAGCGCGGACCGAAACTGCCCGCAACTCGGCTCCAAGAGGAGACGCAGGACCGACCAAGCGCTCTGCCACTGATCTTGCGGCAGATGCTGCCGGGCCTGGTGCTTTTGATGGGCGCCGTCAGGGCCTTGCAACCCGTGTCCGACCCTGACACCTTCTGGCATATCGCCGCTGGTGGATACCTCTGGGAGCATTGGGCATTCAGCGGGCCGGACCCGTGGAGCGACATGTCCACCCAGCCTTGGCGCCTGCATGAGTGGCTTCCCCAGTTGGGAATGAGTGCTCTGTACGACGCCGCCGGATTGCCCGCGGTTGCGTGGCTCCTCCCCGTGGGAGTGGTCGCAATCCTGCTGAGCCTGTGGTGGTGGCTGCGTAGATCTACGTCCCTCCTGATCACGGCCCTGTTGATGGCGGTGGTGTTTGTCGGCATGAGCGGCAGCCTTTCCCTCCGGCCGCACCTCGTGACCTTTGCTTTGACTGTCGTTACGTCGGGGGCGTGGCTGCAGACCTCGCTGGATGGCAAATCTCGCTGGTGGCTGGTGCCCGTGACCTGGGTCTGGGCCTGCAGCCATGGAATGTGGTTCATCGGGCCGATCATCGGGGTCGTCGTGGTTGTCGGCATGTGCCTTGATCGCCGCCTCGACCTTCGCGCATGTCTGCGGCTGGTGCTCGTCCCCATCGCGTCCGTGATAGCCGCGTGCCTAACCCCGGTTGGGCCGGGACTTCTCCTCAGCCCTTTCGAGGTCAGTGAATACACGTCGTACGTCCAAGAGTGGCAGTCCCCATCCATCCGCGACGTCGGCTTCGCTGCGTTCGTGGCCCTGTGTGGCGTCCTTGTGCTGATCTGGGCGCGGCGGGGGCGGCCGGTTCCTTGGGTCAGGGTCCTCCTCGTAGGCAGTGCGGTGGGCTTGGCACTCTTGTACGCCAGAACCGTGCCCGTGGGCATGGCCATCCTCGCGCCGGTTGCCGCGCTCGAGATTCAAAAAGCCACCCCGTTGCTACGAGAAAAGGTCAGCCGACGCGAAGTCGGCTTGACCTTGGGGGCCGCACTGGCTGGTCTCACACTCGCAGGCGCCCTAGTACCCAGCACATCAGCAAAGCCCGGTGCCGGTGCGAACGACCTCGATTCGCAGTTGTCGACCTTGCCAGCGGGAACGACCGTGTGCAACGACTACGTGCTCGGCGGCTGGCTGATCTGGAAGCACCCGAATATCCGTCCCGCAGTCGACGGCCGAACCGAGATCTATGGACTCGACTACTTCAAGGCTTATCTGAAATTCCAGTCGGGGTCTCCGGGCTGGGAGGAGTACGTCGGCCGGGTCGGTTGTTCCTTCGCATTGCTGGCACAGACGGACGCTCCCGCCGCTGGCCTTGTGCATCAGCAGGGCTGGTCCGTCGTCCGAGCAGGCGAGAGATATGTCCTGCTCAGGGCTCCTAACTGACTTCTCCACAGGGATTGGCGTCCTGCGGAAGTTGTCCACAGATTGATCTGATGGGCTAGCGGGTGAGCGGGCCTGTCGCGCAGGCTGATTGGGTGCTAGCCGCTCTCGTCGACCTCGTCCTTCCCGCCACATGCGCGTTGTGCCACGTGCCGGGCGGGCCGTTGTGTCCGGGCTGCCGGAGTGCCGCGACCTCGTCCCTCCACCCGGTGCCGCGCCTCACCATGCCCGACCCGATTCCGCCCGGTATGCCGTCCTGCTGGGTTGCCGGGGAGGCGAGCCGAGCGCTCAGGGCCGTTGTCACGGCATACAAGGACGAAGATCGGCGGGAACTGCGCGTGACGCTGTCGCAGTGGCTCGCGCCAGCTCTGCGCGCGGCCGCGTCGTCGAGCCCGGAGCTGCGGCGTGCCCTGCGGGGGAGGGGGCTGCTCGTCGTGCCCGTGTCGGGATCGCCCAGGGCGCGGCGCAGACGAGGGGACGTGCCCCTGCTGCCCCTGGTGACCGATGCCGTGAGAGCCCTGCCGGGCAGGGTCGTCGTCGCCGAGGTGCTCGAGCCGACCCGGGTGACACGTGACCAGTCCAGCCTCTCGGCGACCGAGCGGGCCACCAACCTCGGCGGTGCCATGGCTGTGCGGGTCAGGCACGGGCCCGTCGTCGAGGGGGCCATGTGCCTCGTCGTCGACGACCTCGTCACGACCGGAGCGACCCTCGCGGAGGCCGCTCGGGCGCTTCGTGCGGCGGGTTCCGGGCATGTCGTGGCGGCCGCGATCGGGGCCACGAGGCGACACGCCGAGGTTGCCAGCAGATTGCCAGTCCCATCCCTTGAAAGGGTCCGAGGAGGGGTCTAACGTCAGTGCATGAGACGACTCCTCCCCCGGAGGTGGTGCCGCCGCCGTTAGCCCTCGACAGGCACAGACAGGCACGCCCAGACCCTAGGAGGACTAGTGGACATCGTCGTTACCGGACGTCACACGACCGTCTCGGACCGATTCCGGCAGCACATTGCGGACAAGCTCGACAAGGTTCAGCAATTGGCCCCCCGCACCCGCCGGATCGAAGTCGTGATCAGCCACGAAGCCAATCGCCGCCAGTCCAAGGCCTGTGACCGCGTGGAGATCACGTGTCACATCAAGGGACCCGTCGTGCGCGCAGAAGCGTGCCAGGAAGACAAGTACGCCGCCCTCGACGTCGCTCTCGAGAAGCTCCTCGAGCGACTGCGCCGCAAGCACGACCGCACGGTCCGCCGCGGGCGCCACCAGGAGTCGGTCGCCAGCGCGACCGCGTTCGTCCCGCCCGAGCCCGCCGTCAACGGTGCCGAGGCCGACGAGGACGACGGCGGAGTGTTCGGCGACTCGCCGATCGACGTCCGCGAGAAGGTCCACAGTTCGGCCCCAATGACCCTCGAACAGGCCCTGCGCGAGATGGAGCTCGTGGGCCACGACTTCTACCTCTTCCACGATCTCGAGACCGACAAGGCGAGCGTGGTCTACCGCCGCCGCGGGTGGTCCTACGGCGTCCTTCACCTCGAGCTCAACGGCGAGGCCCCGGCGTCCGCCGGAGCATCCGCCGACGACACCGATCGGGAGCGCGCTGCGGCGTCCTGACGTGCGACGCGGCTACGCCGTGACCCGCACACTCGGTCACCTGCCAAAGGTGCCCCGAAGTCGTCATTGACAGTTGTCCAATGGCCGGACAGGAGCGGGCTCGCCGTGTCACTATGACGCAGTGAGCCCGCTCCAGTCCGAGAACGGATCGCGGTCCTCGTCCGTGGGGGACGCCAGCGACCGAATCCGCATCGTCATCGCCGATGACCACGACCTCTACAGGCGTGGCATGCAGGCAGTCATCGGACTTGAGCCCGACCTCGAGATCGTCGCTGAGGCGGGCTCCGGGGCCGAGGCGGTCGAGAAGGTCTTCGAGTTCGACCCCGACGTCGTCCTCCTCGACGTGCGCATGCCCGGAAACAGCGGCATCGAGGCCTGCACGGCGATCAAGGAGAAGGCGCCGCGCACCAAGATCCTCATCCTCACCGCCTCCGACGACGAGTCCGACCTCTTCTCGGCGATCAAGGCCGGAGCGAGCGGCTACCTCCTCAAGGACCTGCCGACCGAGCAGATCGCCGACTCGGTCCGTCTGGTCCACTCGGGTCAGTCGATGATCCCGCCGCACATGGCCAGCCAGCTCATCGCGGAGTTCTCGCGCCTGAGCAACGAGCCCCCCAAGGAGGCTCAGTCCGGGCCGCGCCTCACCGACCGTGAGCTCGAGGTGCTCGCGCTCGTCGCCCGCGGCAAGGCCAACAAGGAGATCGCATCCCAGCTGTTCATCAGCGAGAACACGGTCAAGAACCACGTGCGCAACATCCTCGAGAAGCTCCAGCTCCACTCCCGCGTCGAGGCTGCGCTGTATGCGCTGCGACGCAACCTCATCGAACCTGACGCGTAAGGCGGAGATGGGCCTGTCGGTGGCGGCCGACATGATGGGGTCCATGCGACTCAGCACGATTGCCGCGCGCCGCATCGCGCTCGCCGCACAGGGGTTCGGGATGTCCCGGCCGGAGCCGTGGTCCGCGACGTCGCGCCACGTGCAGCGGGTCATCGACACGGTCGGCATCGTCCAGATCGACAGCGTCAACGTCGTCTCCCGCAGCCACTACCTGCCCTTCTTCTCCCGGCTGGGGCCACATGACAGCGCCCTCGTCGACCGGGCCCGCGACCGGGCGCCGCGCCGCCTGGTGGAATATTGGGCGCACGAGGCTTCGCTCGTCCCCCCGGCGACGTGGCCCCTCCTCAACTTCCGGATGCTCCGCGCCCACGACGAGTCCTGGGGCGGCATGCAGAGCGTCAAGCGCAACCACCCCGAACTCGTCGACGCGGTCCTCGCCGAGGTCCGCACCCGGGGCCCTCTGACCAGTCGACAACTCGAGGCTGCACTGGCCCATGACCTGCCGCGCGAGCGCGACCAGTGGGGCTGGAACTGGTCCCTCGTGAAGCAGGCGTTGGAGCACCTCTTCTGGGCAGGGGAGGTCAGCTCGGCCGGACGCACCAGCCAATTCGAACGCCGGTATGCCGTCCCGTCCCGCGTCCTTCCACCGAACCTTCGCGACGTGGCTGAGTCACCGGAGGCACGTCCCCGCGACGACGAGGCGTTCGTCGACCTCATCCGGATCGCCGCCCGCGCCCACGGTGTCGGCACCGAGCAGTGCCTGCGCGACTACTTCAGGCTCAAGCCCGAGCAGGCCCGACCCGCCATCGCCTCGCTCGTCAAGGCGGGTGAGCTGGAACCGGTGACGATCGACGGATGGAAGCGGCCGGCATACCTCCATCCGAGCGCACGGCGACCACGACGGATCTCCGCGCGGGCGCTGTTGTCTCCCTTCGATTCCCTTGTCTGGCAACGGGATCGAACGTCTGCGCTCTTCGGGTTCGACTACCGACTCGAGATCTATGTGCCCGAGGAGAAGCGGGTCCACGGCTACTACGTGCTGCCCTTCCTCCTCGGCGAGGACCTCGTCGCACGCGTCGACCTCAAGGCCGACCGTGCGGCTGGTCGGCTGCTCGCGCGACGCATCACGTGGGAGCCGGGTCGCGGGGGAGCTGACGACACTCGCGAGCTGCAAGAGGAACTGAGCCTCATGGCGCAGTGGCTCGGTCTCTCGGGTGTGTCACACTCCAGCGCATGACTCTTGGAGCGGCTGAAGCGGTCAACCTTGCCGTGTCCGTGGTGGTGCTGCTCGGCGTACTCGCTCTCATGGCCTGGGTGCTGATCCGCACTCGTGGCCGGACGCGGACCTGGGGCGTCGTGGGGTTGGGCGCGTTCGCGCTCCTGGGTGCGATGTCGCTGACGAGGCAGGCGCGTGGCGATGAGTCGTTCGACGGACTGTCGGTCGCGCTTTTGCAGAACGTCCTGGGCACCGTGATCGCCATCGCCGGGGCCCTGATCCTCGGACGTGCCGTGGCCACCGCCGCCCGTGAGGAGGGAGGGCGATGACCCCTCAGATCTTCGGGATCGTCTCCACCCTGCTCTCGCTGGCGTCGTTGGCCACTTTCGCGGGACTGGCCTTCATGCTCAGGCGGGGGTCCTTCGCGCGTCGGGGGCAGCTCGGCGCCGCTGGCTTCGGTGTGATCGCGCTGGGCATGGTGGCTCAATGGCTGATCAACATCGCCACGCCGTGGATCCCCGGCTTCGGCGAAGGGCTCCTGTCCGCCATGATCGTGATCACGTCGGTCCTGGGCGCCGCAACACAGCTCACAGGTCTGGGCCTCATCGCGTTTGCGCTCACCCGGCCCCACGCCGAGCGGTCGGCGGAGACGTCAGGAGCGGATGAGCTCCCAGTGGTCGGCCGCCGTCACTGATCCGTCCGGTGCGGTCGCAGCCTTCTCGTGACCCCAGCGGGTGAAGCCCGTCGACTCGAGCACCGCGTTGCTCGCGGCGTTGTCGGCGGCGGTCTCCGCGACGAGTCGGCGCAGTCCGAGCCCACCGTCGTCCTTGGCGGTGAAGGCGTGGTGCGCGGCCAGTCGCGCTGCGGCCTTGGCGGCGCCGCGGCCTCGTGCTGACGGGAACAGGAAGTAGCCGAGCTCCGCCGTGTCGCCGTCGGCGAGCGCGCCCGCGTGCACGAAGACGAGCATCTCGCCGAGCGCGCGATCGGACTCGGCGTCGGCGATGCACCAGTTCACGCTGGAGCCGCGGGCCATGAAGAGGCGGCGGCGCACGAGCCAGTCGTCCCACGTGTCGGGGGTCGGGATCGCCCGGGCCGGCAGATGGTGCGCGGGGTGGTCGTGTGCCTCTGCTCTGTCACGGTCGGCGTCCCGCCACGGGCGGAGGCGTATGCCGTCCGCCTCCAGAACCGGGGGAGCGATCCACTCCGTGCGTGGTTCCATCGCGTCATCCCGGCCGAGGCTGCCGAACCATGCGTCGACCAGCTGTCCCTCGCCGTGGGCGACGTGCTTGGGGAGGGTCGCGATGAACTCGAAGCCCGCCGATCGTGCCGGACCCCACGAGGCGAAATTGCCCACCTCGGCGTACCAGTCAACCCGCTGGCCGCCGGCGTCGAACCAGTATTGGCAGACGAGCTTGAGGGCGCGCGCCATGAGGCCCCGACCGCGACCGTCCGGGTGGAGGCCGTAGCCGATCTCCATCCGACCGGCCTCCTTCGGGCGCAGATCGATCGTGCCGAGGAACCGGTGGGCGCGGTCCGTCCCGTCATCGGCGACGTCCTCGATGGCCCAGAGCTGGTCGCCACCGGTGTCCCAGCCCTTCGCGATCTCACCGATCCATTCGCGGCCCATCTCCGCCGTGTAGCCGCGCGGCACGGTCGTCCAGCGCAGGCTCTCGGGGTCGGTGCACTGCTCGACGATGCGGTCGACATCGTGCTCGGAGTGGGCTCGGAGGCGCACGACGCCATCGGTGAGGGTGGGCACGGAGTCCGGGAACGGCATACGGGAATGTCATCACGGAACGCCGACAGCCGGAACCGATTCACCGGCCCGGCTCGTTGGAAGACGGTGGAGACCCGCATCAGGTGTGGTCCGGCCCACTGACTCGACTACCCTTGGCAGGTCTCGTCGACTGTCAACGAGGCGGCCGAGCGAGACATTGTGTTCAACGAGGAGTCCAACCCGTGGTGAAGATCGTCGAGAAGCTGCTGCGCGCCGGTGAAGGCCGGACCGTCAAGAAGCTCGAGAACATCGCCGACCAGGTCAACGCCATCGAGGACGACTTCGTCGCGATGAGTGACGACGAGCTGCGCGGCATGACCGACGAGTTCCGGGCACGTCTCGCCGACGGCGAGACCCTCGACGACATCCTCCCCGAGGCCTTCGCCGCGGTTCGTGAGGCGGGTCGGCGCACGCTCGGCAAGCGCCACTTCGACGTCCAGATCATGGGTGGCGCAGCGCTGCACAAGGGCAACGTCGCCGAGATGAAGACCGGTGAGGGCAAGACCCTCGTCGCGACGCTCCCGTCCTACCTCAACGCGATCGAGGGCAAGGGCGTGCACGTCGTCACGGTCAACGACTACCTGGCGGAGTACCAGGCCGAGCTCATGGGTCGCGTCCACCGCGCCCTCGGCCTCGAGACCGGCTGCATCCTCGCGAGCATGACGCCCGACCAGCGGCGCGCCGAGTACGCCAAGGACATCACCTACGGCACCAACAACGAGTTCGGCTTCGACTACCTGCGCGACAACATGGCGTGGTCGACCGACGAGCTCGTCCAGCGTGGCCACAACTTCGCCATCGTCGACGAGGTCGACTCGATCCTCATCGACGAGGCACGCACGCCGCTCATCATCAGTGGCCCGGCCGACCAGCCGACGAAGTGGTACGGCGAGTTCGCCAAGGCCGTCCAGCACCTTGAGCGTGGTGAGGACGGCGACAAGATGCGCGGCATCCCGAGCACGGGTGACTACGCGGTCGACGAGAAGAAGAAGACCGTCGGCGTCCTGGAGCCCGGCATCGAGAAGATCGAGGACTACCTCGGCATCGACAACCTCTACGAGTCGTCGAACACCCCGCTGATCGGCTACCTCAACAACGCGATCAAGGCCAAGGAGCTCTTCACCCGCGACAAGGACTACGTCGTCATGGACGGCGAGGTCCTCATCGTCGACGAGCACACGGGCCGCATCCTCAAGGGCCGCCGCTACAACGAGGGCATGCACCAGGCCATCGAGGCCAAGGAGGGGGTGACGATCCAGAACGAGAACCAGACGCTCGCGACGATCACCCTTCAGAACTACTTCCGCATGTACGACACGCTCTCGGGCATGACCGGTACGGCCATGACCGAGGCCGCCGAGCTCAACTCGATCTACGGGCTCGGAGTCGTGCCGATCCGCACGAACCGTCCGATGATCCGCAAGGACCAGGCCGACCTCGTCTACCGGACCGAAGAGGCGAAGTACAACGCGGTCGTCGACGACATCGTCAAGCGTCACGAGGCCGGGCAGCCGGTCCTCGTCGGCACGGTCAGCGTCGAGAAGAGCGAGTACCTCTCGGAGCAGCTGCGCCGCCGCGGGGTGAAGCACAACGTCCTCAACGCCAAGCACCACGAGCGTGAGGCCGCGATCGTCGCCGACGCCGGTCTCAAGAGTGCGGTCACCGTGGCCACCAACATGGCCGGTCGAGGCACCGACATCATGCTCGGTGGCAACCCCGAGTTCATGGCCGTCGCCGACCTCAAGTCGCGTGGGCTCGACCCCGTCGAGACGCCCGACGAGTACGAAGCTGCCTGGGACGCCGCCCTCGAGGCTGCAGAGGCACGCGTGAAGTCCGCGCACGAGGAGGTCCAGGAACTCGGCGGCCTCTATGTCCTCGGCACCGAGCGCCACGAGTCGCAACGCATCGACAACCAGCTGCGTGGACGTTCCGGTCGTCAGGGTGACCCCGGTGAGTCGCGGTTCTATCTCTCGCTCCAGGACCACCTCATGCGGCTCTTCAACGCCGGCATGGTCGACCGTGTCATGAGCACCGCCGGCATGGACGACGAGACGCCCATCGAGTCCAAGATGGTGTCGCGCTCGATCCAGTCGGCGCAGACCCAGGTCGAGGCGCAGAACTTCGAGATCCGCAAGAACGTCCTCAAGTACGACGACGTCCTCAACCGCCAGCGCACCGTGATCTATGACGAGCGCCGCCGCGTCCTCGAGGGCGAGGACCTCGAGGAGCAGATGCGCTTCTTCGTCACCGACGTCGTCGGTGGCTATGTCGACGCCGAGGCCGCCGAGGGTTTCGGCGAGGACTGGGACCTCGACCGTCTCTGGACCGCGCTCCAGGCTCTCTACCCCGTCTCGCTCACTCAGGAGCAGGTCGTCGAGGCTGCGGGCGGTCGTTCCGGTCTCAAGGCCGACACGCTCAAGGAGGAACTGCTCTCCGACGCGCACCACGCCTACGACGCTCGCGAGGAGGCCCTCGGCAGCGAGGTCATGCGCGAGGTCGAGCGTCGCGTCATGCTGTCGGTCCTCGACCGCAAGTGGCGTGAGCACCTCTACGAGATGGACTACCTCCAGGAGGGCATCGGCCTGCGCGCCATGGCCCAGCGTGACCCGCTCGTCGAGTACCAGCGCGAGGGCTTCCAGCTCTGGCAGGCGATGAACGAGTCGGTCAAGGAGGAGACGGTCGGTCTCGTCTTCCACGTCGACGTCCAGGTCGAACAGCCGGCCCAGGTGGCGACCGCCCCGCAGCACGTGTCCGACATGTTCGGCGGGCTCGCGAGCTCCGAGGGCGACGGGACGCAGGAGCCGGACTTCGTGCCGAGCGATGCTGCCCCGCATGTGGAGGTCGCCGGAGTGGGTCTGGAGCGTCCGCGCCAGCCTGCCCAGCTGCACTACGTCGCTCCGTCGGAGACCGGTGAAGCCGAGGAGCGCGACGTGCCCTTTGGTGGCGGGGGTGTCAGCAGCAACGGTGGTCTCACTGCCGAGCAGATGGCCTCGACGCCGAAGAACGCACCCTGCCCCTGTGGCTCGGGCAAGAAGTTCAAGATGTGCCACGGCAAGGACGCCTGACCGGCTGCCCTCAGCTCGACTCATTGCCCCGGGACCACCGCAGCGCGCCGAAATCTGGTGCGCGACGGTGGTCCTGGCGCAAGAGGTCGTCGGTGTCTCAGCCGATCTGCAGTGCTTCCACGCGCCAGCGGCCGTCCTGTCCGGCGAGGCGGGCAGCCATGGCACGCACCCGCACGCCTTCGCTGACGACGACCGCGCACTCGGCGACGCCGTCGGCCGGCTCGCACACGCGCACCGAGATCACCCGGGCCCGCTGAGCGGTGGCGCGCGTTCCCGACGCGCGGCGACGGGCGGCGAGGGCGCCCCGTCGGGCGATCACGGCATAGACCTGGGGCGTCGTCCAACGGACGACCTGAGCCGCGGGGCGCAGCCCGGACATGACCTCCACGATCGCCTGGGCGATCTGGGTGACCCACTGCCCCGGCTCCGGGAGGTCGGCCCGGGCCGTCCTCTGGGGGCCGAAGAGCTGCTCGTCGCTCGCGTGGGCGAGGTCGACGGCCAGGGCGTCCTGGACGTAGGCCGGGTGGCCGACGTGGTCGGCCGACCGTCGGAGTGCCTCACCGAGGGGGATGGCCGGTGGGCGCGGCCCGGGGGCCGGGATGACGTTGACGGAGCGAAGGTGGGACGTCACGGTCGGGCTCATCGGGTCACACTCGCTGTCTGCTCAGGGCTGGGGATGCGGAGGATCTGGCCGGGAAGGATGACGTCGGGGTCGTCGCCGATGCGGTCACGGTTGGTCTCGAACCACAGGGGCCACGACCGCGCGATTTCGGCGTCGGTCGCATCGGGCCCGAGGTGACGCGCAGCGATCGACCAGAGCGAGTCGCCGCGGTGGACGACGACCTCGAGCTCGGGAGCGTTCGACGGACGGCTGCCGAGGAGTCCGGGGTCGGCCTGGGGGCGGACACGAGGCGCGCTCGGGGTGAACCCGGGAGCCGGCGCGGGTGAAGGCTTCTGGGACGTTGCGGCTCGAGTCGCCGGTCGGGTGAGGCTCTCGAAGCCCGCCTCGGGCGCGGTCCCTCGGGTCGGCACGAACCCCGGGTCGGCGACCACGGTGACCCCTCCGGGACTGTCGGTTGCGGAGGCGACGGTGCTGCGTGGCGCGGCAACCGCTTGGGTGGGTCCGCCGGCGACTCCGATGCCGACGCCGAGGATGAACGCGGCGACGCGCCGCGCCAGTGCCGGGGTCAGGCGATCGGCGCAATGCCCGGCCAGAAGTCCGAGGCGCCCGGGAGCGTGGGACAGGACCTCGAGGGCGACGCCGACGAAGAGCCATGCGCCGACAGCTGCGGCGAGCGTGGCCAGGGCCAGAGCCAGCACCTCATCGACCGCGGCGGGTCCAGCCGCCGTGACACGAGCGTGCGCCCAGAGCCACGCCACCGCGAGGAGCCACGTGGCGGCGCCCACCACGACCGCAGCGAGCAGCGACGTCACGAGGAGGCGACCAGCGACGGTGGCGCTCGAGGCCTTTGAGTGAAGTTTGATGCTGTTTGCTGCGGTTTGCATGATGATGACCGTATTTCATGCTGATGGGGTGCGCAAGGTGTGGGCAGGAATTCGTGCCTCTACGCTCGGCGCCATGCGGTGGGACCAACTCTTCGACGACCTCGAGGCACAACTCGGCGCGGAGGAACGCCGAGAGCGCGACTCCGAGATCGCCGATCGAACGCGTCGGGAGCGCGCCAGCGTCGAGCTCGCGGCACGCTGCGCGGCGGCGGTGGGGGAGCGCCTGCGCCTGCGGCTCGTCTCGCGCACGCAGGTCCAGGGCGAGCTGCTCGACCTCGGGGATGACTGGCTGCTGCTCCGGCTGGAGACCGGTCGTGAAGCGGTTGTCCCGATTCATGCCGTGGCGGGGATCGTGGGGCTTCCCCTGCGCGCGTCGGCAGCGCGGACGGCCCGCCGGTTCGGGCTGGGCTACGCCCTGCGCGGGTTGTCGCGCGACCGGACGCCCGTCGCCCTCACCGACACGAGCGGTCAGGTGCTCACGGGCACGATCGACATCGTGGGCGCGGACTCACTCGACCTCTCCGAGCATGCTCCGGAGGAGAGCCGTCGGACCGAGAACGTGCGTGGTCGACAGACCGTGCCGTTCGCGGCGGTGGCGCTCATCGAGGCTCGCTGAGGGGCTGTCGGCGCCTGTCGGCTCAGTCGTCGCCGTTGGCGCGGACGAAATCCCGAGTCTGTGAATACATCCGCTGGATGTAGTCCTCGAGCACCGTCGTCTCGACCCGCCACTGGCCGCGCCCGCCGACCTTGATCGCGGGGAGGTCACCGGAGCGCACGAGCGCGTAGGCCTGTGCCGAGGAGATGTCGAGGATCTCGGACACCTCGGTGAGCGGGATGAACCGCTTGGCCACGGCTTCTCCTCTCCTGATGTGCGTCTCGTCGCCGACCCGAATCCCGTATGCCGGCCGCACCAGTCGTGCGTCTCGCTCCAGTTTGCCACGCACGGCCTCGCCCGCCGGGGCAGTTGTCCACAGGGCGCGCCTCAGCGGGTGGTTGTCCACAAGGGGTGGCCCTCGGCGCGCATGATCGGCTCGCGTGGGCCACAATCTCTGCGGGGGGTTGGGTTCGCGATCCTCCACGTCCCTGCCCGATCGCCGACTCGCCTCATGGAGCACACCACGATGAGTGACCTGCCCACGCCCTCAGCCCAGAGACTGCACAAGCCGTCCTGGCGTGACAGCCGACTCCTCATCGGGCTCCTCCTGGTCCTCGCGTCGACCGCGATCGGCGCCTACGTCGTGAGTCGCGCAGACGATCGAATGCCGATGTATGCCGCGAAGTCCGGTCTCGTGGCCGGTCAGCCACTCACCGCCGACGACGTCGTGCGGGTCGACGTCCAGCTGGGCGAGTCGGCCGGCGACTACGTCAGCGCCGGAACGGACGTGCCGCCGGACCATTTCGTGCTGCGGGAGGTGCGTGCCGGCGAGCTCATCCCGGCGACCGCAGTCGGGAGCCGCGACGAGGCGACGGCACAGCCCGTGGCCCTGCAGGTCGACGCGACGTCGGCCTCCACCCTCCAGGTCGGCTCGGTCGTCGACGTCTATGTCAACCGGCCCCTGCCATCGGCCAAGGGGTCGATCGGCTCGACCGGCTTCTCCGGGCCCGTGCTCACCCTGGCCGGTGTCACGGTGGTGGCCGTGCCCCAGGACGGAGGGGTGATGGGCGGATCGGGGGACACCCGTGCCCTGCAGATCATGGTTCCCAAGGACAAGGTCAAGCAGGTCGTCGGCGACGTCGACCTGGGCGCCAAGATCACCCTCGTCGCGGTCCCCGGCGCCACCACCCTGAACGCATCATGACGACCGCTGTCATCACGGGGGTCTCGCACCACCACGAGCAGGAACTCGTGGCCGCGCTGGACTCCGCAAGCGCCGCGAGCGTCGTGCGCAGGTGCGCCGACGTCGCCGAACTCCTGTCCACCGGCGCCTCGGGTGTCGCGGACGTCGCCATCGTTTCGGCGGACTTCCGTGGTCTGGACCGTGACGCCCTGCGGCACCTGTCCGGTCACGGCGTGCGCGTGGCCGGGCTCGTGGCGACGGGAGACGACGCCGCCGAGGCTCGGCTCCGACAGTTGGGAATCACCGCCCTCCTTCGCCCGGGGACCGAATCCGACGAGCTGATCCGCGTCCTCGAGGCACTCGCAGGCGGGGGCGCCGAGATGGGGCTGCCCCGACCAGGAGCCTCCGCGGACGTCACCACGTCAGCTGGCGGCCCTGCGTCCGCCCGGGGCGGATTCGAACTGACCGATGGCGACCTCGCTCGCTGGCTCGACGGCAACAACGACGCCGGTGGCAGCGGACTGGGCAGGTTCGGCCACGATGCGGGACCGGTCGACGCGGATCCAGTCCCCGAGGGGCCGAGGCGAGGCCGCGTCACGTCTGTCTGGGGTCCCATCGGGTCGCCGGGGCGCACGACGATCGCGGTCACCCTGGCCGCAGACCTCGCCGCACGCGGCGTGCGCACCCTGCTCGTCGACCTCGACACGTGGGGCGCCAGCATCGCCCAGTCGCTCGCCCTCATCGACGAGGCGCCCGGCGTCGCCGCCGCGGCCCGCGCTTCAGAGCAGGGCACCCTCGACAGCGCCTCGCTGTCCCGAGTGGCACCCGAGGTGACGTCCGGACTCAGGGTGCTGACCGGCATACCGAAGCCTGATCGATGGCCTGAACTGCGAGCCGCGGCAATCGAGGACGTCCTCGAGAAGTCGCGGGGGCTCGTCGACCACGTCGTCGTCGACTGCGGGTTCTCCATCGAGGACGACGAGGAGTTGAGCTACGACACGGCGGCGCCGCGACGCAACGCCACCACCCTCGCCGCACTGGAGGTCAGTGACAACCTCGTGGCGGTGGGCGCCGCCGACCCGATCGGCTTGCAGCGGCTGGTGCGTGCGGTGCAGGACGTCGGGGTCGTGCCGTCACCCGAGCCGATCATCGTCATCAACAAGGTGCGAGCGTCGGCCACCGGACCCAAGCCCGAGCGGGCGATCACCGAGGTCCTCGGACGATTCGCCGGACTCGAGGACCCTGTCTTCGTCCCGTGGGCACCTGACGTGTGCGACGCCGCCCTGCTTGCCGGGCGCAGCCTCGTCGAGTCCGCCCCGACGGCGGAGATCACCCGCGCCGTCTCACGCGTTGCCACTCGGGTCCACCCGGAGGTCGCGTCGGGCACGGAGGCGCTGTCCGGGCGCGGCAGGGCGAGCGGCCGTTTCGGGCGCGGGTCTCGGCGCACGGCCTGATCGAGTCAGGCTGCGCCGATCGCTGCCGGTGACATCTCCCGTGGTGAGTCGTCGGGGTTGCGGGGTTCAGGACTGTCGTCGAGTTCGATGCGTCGGTCATGGGCCCAACCCGGGCCGCGCAGCAGGAAGGACCATCGGTCCCGCCAGGTCTCGGAGCGGGCGATGTCGGTGAGGATGGCCCGCCACTCGTGGGTCGCGATCGTGACCGGGTTGTCGGTGTTGATGTTCTTCGTCAACCCATAGACCGGCCGGGCATCCTCCTGCTCGAACGTGCCGAACAGCTTGTCCCAGATGATGAGGATGCTGCCGTGGTTGCGGTCGAGGTACTCGCTGTTGCTGCCGTGGTGCACGCGGTGGTGGCTGGGGGTGTTGAGGTAGCGCTCGAGCCAGCCGATGGAGCGCACGGCCTCGGTGTGGATCCAGAACTGATAGATGAGGTTGAGGGCGCGCGCTCGCTCGATGAGTTCGGGCCGGACGCCGGCGAGGGCGAGCAGGCCGTAGGGCACATAGATCGTGAGGGTGTCGGCGACCGGCTGCCGCAGGGCCGTCGACAGGTTGTAGCGCTCGCTGGAGTGGTGGACGACGTGCATGGCCCACAGCCAGCGCACCTCGTGGTCGGCGCGGTGGTTCCAGTAGTAGATGAGGTCCCAGCCGAGGATCGCGACCGCAGTGGCCGCTGCCCCGGAGCCCAGGTCCGCGCGAGTGGCACGGAACATGCGACGGCCCGTGGTTTCGGCACCCCAGAGAGCGGAGACGCTGACGACGGTCGAGGCGACCGCGGTGACGGCGGCGCCCGCCGTGATGCGCCGCAGGACTGGGGGAGTCGCCTCCATCGTTGCCGTGGTGGTCTCGCGGGCTGCCTGGAGTTCTCGTGGGTCCCAGTCGGGGACGGTGCCGGCGCGCGGAAGGCCGGTGCTCCGGTGCCGTCGGATCACGTCGGCGGCCGTCGTGGCAAGACCGGCCGCGACCGCAGTCGCCATGAGTGCCTTGGCGTACTTGCCGCCACGGGGCTCGACCGGGCCGAGCAGGTGGCGCGAGACGTGGGGCGCGATGAGGCTGCCCAGACCCATCGTCAGGTTGGCCATGGTGTCCGCGAACTCGTAGTCCCCGGCGCGCGTCCCCGGCTCCACCGGGTGCTTGCGCTGCCAGACGTATTCGGCAGCCATCGCGCCCACATAGGCGGGGATGGCGAGGACGGTGAGGTCGAGCTTCATGCAGAGGTCCTTGCGGGGCGCGGGCAGGTGTCAGACTGCGGGGGTCGGGACTGGAATTGACCATAGGGTCAATTCGGTCGAACCACAAGATCTGGAGTCGGTGGATGGGCGAGGCCGGGACCAAGGGCGTGCCGCGGGAGGACCGCCGGCGCCAATTGCTGCACGGCGGGATCGAGGCTTTCGGCCGACAGGGCTACGCGCAGGTGTCCGTGGCCGAGGTTGCCGCGACGGCGGGGGTCTCGAAGGCGATGGTCTATCACCTCTTCGACTCCAAGGAGGGTCTGGCTCTTGCCTGCCTGGAGGAGGTCGGTGCGCCATTGGTCTCCGCCGTCCGGGACGCCCAGGTCGCAACCGACCCCGTCCCACGGGCGCTGGACACGCTGGCGGCGATCTTCGGCGTTCTCAGCGAGCACCGATACGGCTGGGCAGTCGTCTATGACCCGTCCCTGCCTGTCGGCAGTGCCGCGGCGGCTGCGGCGGAGGCATACCGCGACGAACTCGGCTCGCTCGGCACCACCGGCAGCGGTGAGATCGTCAGGGCCGCCGGTAGCGACGACCCCTTGGACCACGAGTTCGTCGACCGGCTCTGGCAGTCAGCAGTGGCCACGACGATGCGGTTCTGGCAGGAGCACGACGAGTTGACGGCCGACGACGTGATGGAGCGCTGTGCTCGCTTCCTGAGTGTCCTCGCACGCTGAGGCGTCCTACGGATTCGGCCGAAGGCGACCCGTCGGCGATCACGCGCTGTCAGGATCGGGACGTCGGCGCTCCGCCGACCTGCCAGGTCTGGGAGGCGCCGTGTCCACTCGATACAGCCGAGGGGAGGGGCGACGGGCCAGTGCAGTGCCTGTCGGGGTTGTCCTCGCAGCAACGCTCCTGGTCGCCGGGTGCAACGGAGGCATGTCGACGACGGATCCCGTGGCTCGGGCCAGTGGTTCGTCGGCCGTGTCCACGCCGCAGCATGTCCCCTTCGCCCTGCCGCCGCCGAGTCCGCCATCGGCTCCGTGGCCAAGCGGCCTGACACCCTCCGCCATCATCGGGACCGGCGAGGGCGTGGCCGGCGTGCTCAACGTGGAGGGAGACACGATCTGGACGGTTGTCGACGGTCACGCGGTGAACCTCGACGCAAGGACAGGAGCACAACTCTCCTCCTTCCCGGTGCAGGGTGGAGTCGATCGGATCGCCGTGACCGGTGAATGGGCTTGGGCCACAGGCGAACTCGCTGGCGTCGTCGTCCAGTACCACCTGCCCGACGGGAAGCAGGGCAACGTGGTCCCGGCGCTGAAGCCCGTGGACCTCGTGATCGCTCACGGCTCGGTGTGGGTCTCGCAGCACCACGAGGGGACCGTGCTGCGCATCGACCCGATCACCGGCCAGACCCGAGAGGTGCAGGTGGTCAAGAAGGACAGGGCAGGCCCGCAGTCGCTGTTCGCGGACGACGCCGCGGTCTACGTCACGGTTCCACGTGACCGCGCGCTCTATCGCATCGACCCAAGGACGGGGGCAACGGCGCAGCTCCGTGGCGAGGCGTTGGCCTGCGGTGGCATGGAGAAGGTCGGGGCCGTGATCTGGGCGACCGGGTGCTTCTCGGGCCAGCAGGTCGTGGGCTTCGACACCACGAGCAGGCGGTCTGCAGGGAGCATCTCGCTCGGTGAGCGATACAGCGAGGACGTTGCTCTGGTCGACGGGTTCCTCTGGGCCTCGATCGCGGTCGAGTCGGACGTGACCGGCGAGATGGTCACCGACCGGACGGCGCTCGCCCTTCTCGACCCGCGGAGCAGGAAGGTCGTCCGAACGCTGGAGCTCCCCGACGGTGGAGGGACACTGGCCGTGGCCGGGGGGAAGCTCTGGGCGGTGGGTCGGACCGGCAACACGATCCTCGGCTTCGACAGCTCCGACCTCGCCAAGGCGGCGAGAGGGTGATGCGTCGCACCGGTCGACCGTGCACGCGTCGTGCCGACTCGGCCCGCGAATCTGACACGATGGGGCGGTGTCCGACCGCCTGAGCACCCTCGACAACAGTTTCCTCGCGCTCGAGGATCCGACCACCCCCATGCACGTGGGATCGGTGATGGTCTTCGACGCACCGACCGAGGGCTTCGACTACGACCGGCTCGTCGGCATCATCGCCCGTCGCATCGCCTATGTCCCGCGCTACCGGCAGCGGGTGCGGACGGTGCCCGGCCGGGTGGCGAATCCGGTGTGGATCGACGACGAGCGGTTCGACGTGACCTACCACGTGCGCCGATCGGCGCTGCCGCGGCCCGGCGGTGACGAGCAGCTCGAGGAGCTCATCGCGCGCATCCAGCCGCGGCCACTCGACCGCACTCGGCCGCTCTGGGAGGTCTATCTCGTCGAGGGGCTGGCCGAGGACCGCTTCGCGATCATCACCAAGACCCACCAGGCGCTCGTCGACGGAGTCAACGCGGTCGACATCGCACACCTCATCCTCGAGGACTCGCAGACGCCGAGCGCCGAGAGCGTCGACGACACCTGGCGTCCGAGCCGGGAACCGTCGCACACCGAACTCGTCGTCAGCGCGCTCGCCGACTCGGTGCGCACGCCGAGCCAGATCGTCGACACGGTCCAGTCCGGCATCACCGACGTCAAGGCCACCGCCGGACGCCTGCTCGGGACGGCCGGAGAGGTCGCATCCACCCTGGCCCGGGCGTCGACGTCGCCGGCCCCCACGTCGCCGTTGAATGCCCGCATCGGCAAGGCCCGCCGCTTCGTCATGGTCGGCACCGACCTCGACGACTACAAGAAGATCCGGTCACGCCTCACCAAGGGTGCCTTCGCCGACGACGTGACGATCAACGACGTCATCCTCGCGACGATCACCGGTGCCTTCCGCACGTGGCTCATGACCCGAGGAGAGAGCGTCCATGGTGGGACGACCATCCGGGCCATGGTTCCCGTGAGCGTCCACGACGAAGAGGGTGACCCGTCCAACGGCCGCCAGCTGGATGCCGCCTTCGTGGACCTGCCCGTGGGGGAGCCCGGTGCCTCGATGCGCCTGCACCAGATCGCCTTCGCGATGCGCCAGCAGATCGAGGCGGGTCGCGCCGTCGGCGCCGACACCCTCTCCGGACTCGGCGGCTTCGCCCCACCCACGATGCACACCCTGGCGGCCCGTCTCGGTGGCGCCATGTCGCGGCGCCTCTACAACGTCGCGATCACCAACGTGCCCGGCCCCCAGCACCCGCTCTACATCGCCGGCGCCCAGATGGTGTCGACGTACCCGGTCATGCCGCTCAGCGCGTCCAAGGGACTCTCGATCGGCCTGACGTCCTACGACGGTGGCGTCTACTACGGCCTCTACGCCGACCGTGACGCCCTGCCCGACACCGACGTCCTCGGCCAGTCGATCGTCGATGGGCTCCAGGAGCTGCTCGAGGCCCCGCGCTCGCGCGCCCGCTGAAAGGACCCGCCCGTGCCCCTCGTCCGCGTCTATCTCCCCCTCGACTCGGCGACCCTCGCCGGCCTGCGCACCTCTGGCGAACTCGCCCCGGCACCCGTCGCGGCACACGCTGCCCTGCCCGCCGTGGCGCGGCCCGGACTCGGGAACGACGAAGAAGATCGAGAGTATGCCGCGTGGTCGGCTGCCGCTTCTGACGCCGATTCCGTTGCGGCGCAGGGCAATCGGCGCGTCATCGCGTCGGCTGATGTCGACGCGGCGGTGGTGAGCCGGATCGATGAGAACGGGACGGCAGTCGAGGTGGGCAGCGCCGTGCCGCTGCCGCGGATCGCGTCGTTCCACATCGATGAGGAAGCCGGCGGCGATGTCGCCGACCTGCTCTGGTACGACGTCACCGAACTCGACGACGTCATCGCCCTTCTCGGCTGACCCCCGTCCCGCAACGTCAGCGGGAACGGCTGCTAGGGCGACCGTCGGCACTGACGCAAGCGGAAGGGGCGGGAAGTTGCGCGCGTCACACCGTGGGAACATGGGACGAAACCTTCACCCACACGGAATCGAGGAAGCCACCGATGGACGCTGTGACCCACGTCCCCGCCCCGACCAACGAACCGGTTCGCGACTACGCGCCCGGGAGCCCTGAGCGCGCCGCCCTCGAGGTGGCCTTGGCCGAGGTCGGCAGCACCACCTGGGACCTCCCGCACACCATCGGGGGCAAGCGGGTCGAGGGCCGTGGCGCCAAGATCACCATCACCCAGCCGCACGCCACCAAGAAGAAGGTCGGTGTCCTGCGCGACGCGACCAAGGCCGATGCCAAGGCCGCCGTCGATGCCGCCCAGGCCGCAGCCCCCGCGTGGCGCGACATGTCCTTCGACGACCGTGCGGCGATCCTCCTGAAGGCGGCCGACCTGCTCGCCGGTCCCTACCGCGCCAAGGTCAACGCGGCGACGATGCTGGGACAGAGCAAGACGGCATACCAGGCCGAGATCGACAGCGCCTGCGAGCTCATCGACTTCTGGCGCTACAACGTGCACTTCGCGCGCGAGATCCTCGAGCAGCAGCCGCCGGCCAACGCGCCCGGCATCTGGAACCGGACGGACTACCGCTCGCTCGAGGGCTTCGTCTACGCGGTCACGCCGTTCAACTTCACGGCCATCGCGGGCAACCTGCCGACGGCTCCGGCCCTCATGGGCAACACCGTGGTGTGGAAGCCGTCGCACACCCAGCAGCTCGCGTCGCAGTTCGTCCTCGAGATCCTCGAGGAGGCCGGCATGCCCCCGGGTGTCATCAACCTCGTCGGCGGCCACGGCACCGACGTCTCGGACGTCGTCCTCAAGCACCCCGAGTTCGCTGGCCTGCACTTCACCGGCTCGACCCGCGTCTTCCAGCACCTGTGGCAAGAGATCGGCTCCAACCTCACGACCTACCGCCACTACCCGCGCATCGTCGGCGAGACCGGCGGCAAGGACTTCGTCCTCGCGCACCCGAGTGCCGACCCCGACGTCGTGCGCACGGCGCTCATCCGTGGCTCGTTCGAGTTCCAGGGCCAGAAGTGCTCCGCCGCTTCGCGTGCGTTCATCCCGAGGAGCATCTGGAAGGTCATCCAGAAGGACCTGGTCGAGCTCACCGAGGGTCTCTCGATGGGCGACGTCACCGACCTGTCGAACTTCATGGGCGCCGTCATCGACGACCGCGCCTTCGCCAAGCACAAGGCGGCGATCGACCGGGCCAAGGCTGCGAGCAACATCGAGATCGTCGCGGGTGGCACCTACGACGACTCCGAGGGCTGGTTCGTGCGTCCGACGATCATGGTCGGCGAGGACCCGCACGACGAGATCTTCACGACCGAGTACTTCGGTCCGCTGCTGTCGGTCCACGTCTATCCGGACCGCCAGTTCGGCAAGATCATGGACGTCATCGACAGCGCGTCGGCCTACGCCCTGACCGGCTCGATCATCGCCCAGGACCGCGCCGCCGTGGCCGAGGCGAGCCACCGACTGCGCTTCGCCGCCGGCAACTTCTACATCAACGACAAGCCGACCGGTGCCGTCGTCGGGCAGCAGCCGTTCGGTGGTGGCCGCGCGTCCGGCACGAACGACAAGGCCGGCTCGGCGCAGAACCTCCTGCGTTGGGCGAGCCCGCGCTCGATCAAGGAGACGTTCGTGCCGCCGAAGAACCACACCTACCCGCACATGGGCTGACGCCCGCACGCGAGCCGCGACTTTGTGCCCCCATGGGACACGCGACGGAGGCCTTCGGCCGACCAAGCGTGTCCCATGGGGGCACAAAGTCGCCCATGGGGCCGTCAGCTGACGCGCTGGCGGAGCAGGTCCGTCTCGGTCCTGGCCGCGAAGAGCAGGGGGTCGGACGCGGCCTTCTCGAGCTTGCCGCCGATGAGCGGGACGCTGACCTTCACGTCGCCGTCGATCTCCTGAACGCTCCCAGAACCATTGGGGGACAACCGAACCGTGCCCTTGAGCGTCATCGGCGCGCCCTTGATCTGCACGTGCAGTTCGGCCACGCGCGTGCCGTCCGGCGCGGGCGAGCCCCACGTCTGGACCTCCGCGATGGTCAGTGTGGAGCCCACGAACGACCTCGCGATGTCGGGCAGGTCATCGGTCGGCAGGACGCGCTCGCTCGTCATGGTCGTGCGGTCCCCAGACGTCTCGACGCGGGACGTCCAGTCGCCGGTCGTCGTCGCCTCGCACTTGGCGTCCTGGAACTCCTGCGAACTCATCACGGCCCACACGTCGTCCACGCTGGCGGGGTACTCGGCTCGATGGGTGAACTTCAAGAGGTCTCCTCACATGTGACGGGTGCAGCCGATCCTCTCACCGAGGCGCTCACCCGAGGCGTAGTTCGCGCGCGAGGCGCTCGAGGTCATGGGTCGATCCGGCGACCTCGGCGAGGAGGCGGTCCCGCCGCCGACGATGCTGCGCCAGCAAGGCGTCCAGTTCCTGCTGCAACGCGGCCCGAACGCCCTCCCGCTCTCGCGCAGCCGCGGCGTCAGCTTCGCCAGTGACGCCCCACCCGAGTCCGATGCGCTCGCCCTCCACGGTGAGGCCGGCAGCCGCGACGGACTCGACCAGACGACGAGCGCGCGTCTGGAGCTCACTCAGCTCGACGGCATACCCCTGAAGAACCGCGCCCACCGCGTCGGCGTGCCGCGCGCCCTCGGCGAGGGCCGCGAGGGACCGCGTCCCCTCCTTGCGCGTGCGGACCGACGTCGAGGTGCCCCACACGGCCTTGAGCGATGTGTATGCCGTCGCGCTGCGTTTTCGTGCCGCCACCAGATCGCGGCCCGCACGCCGTGCAACCGCACCGGCCGCTGCCAGTGACCCGGGGTCGCCGGGGACCGGGGTTCTCATCGCGGGTCCGAGGGGAGCGACGCGGTGGCAGCCGGCGCATGGGCCGCGACAGGCTGGTCGTGACGCCTGGACACCCGCGACAACGTGGTGAGGTGCTGGGCGGTGACCTCGTCGACGGCACGCAGGAGATCGACGACCTGGTCGATCCAGCCGTCCACGGCCTGCTGGGCGTCGGGCTCGCCCATCACGACGAGGCACGACAGGAGGTCGGCCTCCGCCGCTGTGACCCTGTCGGACAGGCCGCCGAGAGCCGTGCTCACCTCGGCGAGCGCGGAAGGGTCCAGCGGCGTGGGCATCACCTCACTGTAGTGCGACTGGTGGGTAACCCGACCCGTCATCCACAGCCCCCATGCGATGAGTAGTCTCGGTCTCGGACACTGTGACGTGTCTCACCGAGGGCCATCGGTGACGTAGCGAACTAAGGAACTGCAGCGCACCATGACGGAGTCATCGGTCCAACCCCGATCGACCACGCTCGACACCATCGTCACGGCGTTCGCCGAGGTGGACGCACGGCCTGACGGGTCGGTCGTCGTGTCTCGGTACTTCCGCCACGTGCCCGACGAGGAGCTCACCGCTCGGCCGCCCGAGATGCTGGCCGGGACGCTGAAGTCCCACCTCGAGCTGGCGGCGACGCGCGTCCCGGGTTCGGCTGCCGTGCGCGTCTACAACCCCACGACGGAGACCGACGGCTGGTCCAGCTCGCGGACCGTCGTCCAGGTCGTCACCGACGACATGCCGTTCCTCGTGGACTCCGTCACGGCCTCGCTCGTGCAGCGCGAGATCGACATCCACCTCGTGATCCACCCGCAGATGCGGGTGCGTCGCGACGATGCCGGTGAGCTCCTCGAGGTGCTCGATCGGGGCAGCGCCGGGGCCGGCGACGCAGACGGCGTCATCACCGAGTCGTGGATGCTCCTCACGATCGACCGACTGGGCGACGAGGAGGCCCGCGCCACGATCACGGGTGCCATCGAGAACGTGTTGCGTGACGTCCGTGAGGCCGTCGAGGACTGGCCTGCGATGCGCACCAAGTGCCTCGTCATCGCCGCCGAGCTCGAGGGTGCGCCGCCGGCGAACGTGGACCGTGCCGAGGTCGAGCAGGCCGTCGCGTTCCTGCGTTGGATGGCCGACAACCACTTCACCTTCCTCGGCTACCGGGAGTACTCGCTGGAGGCCACCGCCGAGGGCGACGTCATCCGACCGCTTGGCGGGACCGGACTCGGAATGCTGCACGAGGACCCGCCGGCGGACAAGGCGATCAAGCCCCTCTCCGAGCAGTCGAGTCGCAAGGCCCGCGAGCGGGGGGTCCTCGTTCTCACGAAGGCGAACTCGCTCTCGACAGTGCACCGCCCGGCATACCTCGACTATGTCGGTGTCCGCACCTACGCACCCGACGGGACCACGCTGGGGGAGAAGCGCTTCCTCGGTCTCTATGCGTCCACCGCCTACACCGAGTCGGTGATGCGCCTGCCCGTCGTCTCCGAGAAGGTCAAGGCGGTCCTCGAGCGGTCCGGGCTCGCACCCGACTCGCACACCGGCAAGGATCTCGTCGAGGTCCTGGAGTCCTACCCCCGCGACGAGCTCATCCAGGCCAGCCCGGACCAGCTCTTCGAGACGGCCATGGCGGTCACCCAGCTGCAGGAACGACGACGCACCAAGCTCTTCCTGCGCGAGGACGACTTCGGTCGCTTCGTGTCCTGCCTCGTCTACATCCCGCGTGATCGCTACAACACTGGCGTGCGCACACGGATGGCTTCGATCCTCAAGGAGGCCTTCGGCGGCGAGAGCGTCGAGTTCACCGCGAGCGTGAGCGAGCGGGCCCTGTCGCGACTGCAGTTCGTCGTCCGGGTTCCTGTGGGGGAGCGCGTGCGCAGCCTCGACGAGGCCCAGCAGGCCGACCTCGAACGGCGCCTTGTGGAGGTGAGCCGCAACTGGTCCGACCGCCTGGGAGACGGGCTGCGTGACCGGCTCGGCGAGGTCGAGGGCGACCGCCTGCTCGACCGCTTCGGCCGAGGCTTCCCCACCGCCTACGAGGAGACCTTCTCCGTCGTCCAGGGTGTGGCCGACCTCAGCCACCTCGACCGACTCGGGGACGATCGGCGCACGAGCGTCGCGCTCTATCGGCCGACCGACTCGCCCGAGAACATCCGCCGCTTCAAGCTCTTCCGCGTCGACCCGCTCTCGCTCACCGACATCCTCCCCATCTTCACCGACATGGGTGTCGAGGTCGTCGACGAGCAGCCCTACGAGGTGACGCGCTCCGACGGTTCGGAGCTTCACGTCTACGACTTCGGGCTCCGCGTCAACGACCCTGAGATCTGGTCCGGGGTGACCCACGAGGAGTTGCGCGACCTGTTCGAGGGTGCCGTGCTCGCGGTGTGGGATGGCCGGGCGGAGTCCGACGGGTTCAACCAGCTCGTCCTCGCCGCGCGCCTCACCTGCCGTCAGGTCGTCATCCTGCGCACGGTCGCGAAGTACCTCCGGCAGACGCAGGCCACCTTCAGCCAGTCCTACTTCGAAGACGCCCTGGTCACCAACCCCTCGATCGCCGCGGACCTCGTGGCCTTCTTCGAAGCGCGGTTCGACCCGGACCGCTTCGCGGGTCAGGCCGATGAGGACCGGGAGGCTGAGTCCGAGGCCATCGCCACCCGCATCAGGGCTGCCCTCGACGACGTGAGCTCGCTCGACGAGGACCGCATCATCCGGTCCTTCCTCGCGGTGATGCAGGCGACCCTCCGCACGAACTTCTTCCAGCACTCCGGTGCAGCCGCCGCCGGGAGCTCGGATGCGGACTCGCCCGAGACGGAGCCCAAGCCCTACGTCTCGCTCAAGCTCAATCCCAAGGCGATTCCCGATCTGCCGGCTCCACGGCCGGCCTACGAGATCTGGGTCTACAGCCCTCAGGTGGAGGGCGTGCACCTGCGCTTCGGATCGGTGGCGCGCGGAGGCCTGCGCTGGAGTGACCGGCGCGAGGACTTCCGCACCGAGATCCTCGGCCTCGTCAAGGCGCAGATGGTCAAGAACGCCGTCATCGTGCCCACGGGGTCCAAGGGTGGCTTCTATGCCAAGAAGCTCCCCGACCCCGCGGTGTCCCGCGAGGCCTGGCTCGCCGAGGGCCAGTCGGCCTACCGCACCTTCATCTCCGGTCTGCTCGACCTCACCGACAACCGCGTCGGCACCGAGATCGTCCCGCCCGAACGCGTCGTGCGGCACGACGGGGACGACCCCTACCTCGTGGTCGCGGCCGACAAGGGCACGGCCACCTTCTCCGACATCGCGAATGGTGTGGCGCAGTCCTACGGCTTCTGGCTCGACGACGCCTTTGCGTCGGGTGGCTCCGCCGGCTACGACCACAAGGCGATGGGCATCACGGCGCGCGGCGCATGGGAGTCCGTCAAGCGGCACTTCCGCGAGATGGGGGTCGACACCCAGTCCGAGGACTTCACGGTCGTCGGTGTCGGTGACATGAGCGGTGACGTCTTCGGCAACGGCATGCTGCTGTCCGAACACATCCGCCTCGTCGCGGCATTCGACCACCGGCACGTGTTCGTCGACCCCGATCCCGTCGCGGCGACGTCGTTCCAAGAGCGCAAGCGGCTCTTCGAGTTGCCCCGTTCCTCCTGGGACGACTACGACCGTTCCCTCATCTCCGCCGGTGGCGGCGTGTTCGCGCGGTCCCTCAAGTCGATCTCGATCACCCCTGAGATGCGTTCTGCCCTGGGCCTCGACGACGACGTGTCGACGATGACGCCGACCGAGCTCATCCACGCGATCGTCCTGGCGCCGGTCGACCTCTTCTGGAACGGCGGGATCGGCACCTACGTCAAGGCTTCCACCGAGGACCACCTCGCCATCGGTGACCGCGCCAACGATCCGATCCGCGTCAACGGCAGCGAGTTGCGTGTCAAGGTCGTCGGCGAGGGCGGCAACCTCGGGCTGTCGCAGTTGGGGCGCATCGAGGCCGCGCTGGCTGGCGTGCGCGTCAACACCGACGCCATCGACAACAGTGCGGGCGTCGACACCTCCGACCACGAGGTCAACATCAAGATCCTCCTCGGTGATGTGGTGCGCCGCGGCGACCTCACGACCGAGGAGCGCAACACCCTCCTTGCGTCGATGACCGACGACGTCGCCGACCACGTGCTGCGCGACAACTACGAGCAGAACGTCCTGCTCGGCAACGCGCGGGCCCAAGAGGTCTCGATGGTGCCCGTGCACGTCCGGCTCATGGGGTGGCTCGAAGGGCGCGGTGAGCTCGACCGTGGTCTCGAGTTCCTCCCGAGCGACGCCGAGATCGAGAAGCGTGCGTCGGAGGGCCTGGGGCTGAAGTCACCCGAGTTCTCCGTCCTCGTCGCCTACGCCAAGTTGGCTCTCAAGCGCGACATCCTCGAGAGCAACCTGCCCGACGACCCGTACTTCAGCGCCACCCTGGCCGACTACTTCCCGGCAGCACTGCGTGAGACGTATGCCGCGGAGCTCGGAGAGCACCCCCTCCGCCGCGAGATCATCACCAACTCGGTCGTGAACTCGATGGTCAACCGCGGCGGCATCACCTTCGCCTTCCGGGCCCAGGAGGAGGCGGGAAGCACGCCGGAACAGGTGGCCCGCGCCTACATCGTGTGCCGTGAGGTCTTCGGCCTGCGGACCTATGTGGAGGCGATCGAGGCGCTCGACAACCAGCTCCCGACGCGCGTCCAGACCGAGCTCTATCTCGAGTTCCGCCGACTCCTCGACCGTGCCGTTCGATGGCTGCTCGTGGCGCGCCCGTCGGGCCTCGACATCACGACCGAGATCGACCGGTTCACCCCGGTCGTCGAGGCGCTGGCACCGCGGATCCCACAACTGCTGCAGGGCACCGAACGCGAACGCGTCACCACCCAAGTGGGCCGTTGGACGAACGCCGGCGTTCCCGAGGACCTGGCCCAGCGGGGTGCCTCACTGCTCGACAGCTACTCCTTGCTGGATGTCACCGAGATCGCGTCGGACCTGGGCCGCCAGCCCGACGAGGTGGCCGAGGTCTATTTCAAGATGTCCGAGCGCTTCGGGATCGACGCCATGCTCAACCGAGTCGCGGCGCTCCCGCGCGACGACCGTTGGGACGCCCTTGCGCGCGGAGCCCTCCGCGACGACCTCTACGCCGTGCTCGAAGCGGTGACGCGCAACGCCTTCGAGTTCAACCGCGATCTCGACGGCGACGGCGTGGTCACCGCGGACGAACGCATCGACGCGTGGGACGTGGCAAATGCCGACGGTGTGACGCGGGCCAGCGGCCAGCTCACCGGCATCCGGTCGCTCGAGAAGCCCAACATCGCTGCTCTGTCGGTGGCCCTGCGTGCACTCCGATCCGTGGTCCGTTCGGGGAGTTGAGAGGCCGAGGATCTAGGCTCGCCGAGTGAGCACCCTCGCCGAATCCCTGCGCGCCTCGACGACGCTCGAGGACCACGAGATCGAGTGGGTCCACCTCGTGGTCGGCGACTGGCAGCTCATCGCCGACCTCGCCTTTGCCGACCTCGTGCTCTGGGTGCCGTCGGGCCTCGATGGATGGAAGGCCGTCGCGCACGTTCGCCCGAACACCGGGCCGATGGTCTTCTATGAGGACGTCGTCGGACGGACGTCAGGGCGGTGGCGGGACCCGATCCTCAACGAGGCCTACCGGCGTCGGCGCATCGTGGCCGGTCGCGAGCCCGAGCGCCAGGGCGAGATGGCAGTGCGCGAGCAGGCCATTCCGGTGGTGCGAGAAGGCCGCGCGCTCGCGGTCATCACGCAGCACACCAATGTTGTCAGCGGCCGCACGCCCAGTCGGCTCGAGCTGACCTATCGGCACCTGGCCCAGGCGATGACCCGGATGATCGCCGCGGGGGAGTTCCCGAGCACGTCGGCCCCCACGGGTGCTCGGCGTGGGGCCCCTCGTGTCGGAGACGGTGTCGTCCACCTCGATCTCGATGGGGTGGTGCTCTATGCCAGCCCCAACGCCATCAGTGCGATCCACCGTCTGGGTCATCGTGGTGACGTCATCGGCGAGGTGCTCGCCACTGTCGTGGCGGACCTCCTGCAGGAATCAGGGTCGCCAGCCGACGAGTCGCTGGCGGTCGTCATCACCGGGCGTGCGCCCTGGTGGACCGAGGTGGGGACGCCCTCCGCAAGCGTGACCCTGCGCGCGATCCCGCTCACCGACCAGGGGGCGCGCGAAGGTGCCATGCTCCTGCTGCGCGACGTGTCCGAGCTCCGCCGTCGTGAGCAGGAGCTCATCACCAAGGATGCGACGATCCGGGAGATCCACCACCGGGTCAAGAACAATCTCCAGACCGTCGCTGCCCTGCTGCGCCTGCAGTCCCGGCGGATCCCCGACCAGACCGCACGCAACGCCCTGGACGAGGCCGTGCGGCGGGTCGGCACGATCGCACTGGTGCACGAGACCCTCAGTCAGGGGATCGACGAGACCGTCGACTTCGACGAAATCGCCGTCCGTGGACTGCGAGCGGTCGTCGATGTCGCGGTCACGGAGCACCGCGTCGATTCGCACGTGAGCGGGTCGTTCGGGCGGATGCGCGCCGAGGATGCGACCTCGCTCGCGATGATCGTGTCCGAGCTGGTCCAGAATGCCGTGGAGCACGGACTGGCGTCGCGCGGCGGGACGATCTCGGTCGAGGTCGAGAGGTCCGAGGTCGAACCCGGTGTGGACGGGCTCACGGTCACGATCACCGACGATGGGACGGGCCTCCCGGCCGGCTTTCGCCCTGTGCTCGCGGGGCTGGGGACGCGCATCGTCACCTCGCTCGTGCAGGACCTTCAGGGCAGGATCCGGTGGGAGCCGGCGAAGCCGCAGGGGACTCGGGTGGAGTTCACGGCTCGGTTGAGGCCCCTGTCGTCTCGCTGAGGAGGGGGCGGCGGTGCGCGGACACAAGAACGGCCTCGCCCGATGGCGAGGCCGTCGAGTGTGTGAGCTGTGGGTCAGCCAGCGCGGCGGGCGCGGGCATTGCGGCGCTTGAGTGCGCGTCGCTCGTCCTCGGAGAGACCGCCCCAGACGCCAGCGTCCTGACCGGACTCCAGCGCCCACTTGAGGCAGGTGTCAACGACTTCACAGCGGCGGCACACGGCCTTGGCTTCCTCGATCTGCATGATCGCCGGGCCAGTGTTCCCAATGGGGAAGAACAGCTCGGGATCCTCATCGAGGCAGGCAGCGCGGTCGCGCCAATCCATGGGTGGTGCTCCTTGTCCGTGGAGTTCAGTGGTGCTGGCCGCTTGCAGGGGGAGCAAGAACCAACGGCGGTTGCGTCCTTGCATACCAATTCGGACGTAGACACGCAGACGTCCGAACCTTCAGCCTAGACCCTGCGACCCAATTCCGCACCGGGTTCGGGGCACTTATTTCCGTCGAACCCGGGATATCGGGCTCGTGGGGCTCAACGCGCGGCCGAAGTGATGCGTTCCGTGACGGCACCGGCGGGGCTCCGGCGGCGCTCACGCTGCGGCCTGCAGGCGGCTGCGCGATCGAGCCACCTGGACCTCGGTCTGGTGACGGCCCGAGACGAGGAGCGCCCGGCCCGGCACCGAGGCGAGTCCCCGAGGGGCTCGAATCCCCAAGGCCTCGCCGTCCGAGGGAGTGCGCGGCGCGAGGAGGATTCCTGCCTGAGCCCGCGCCACCGCGTGCAGCAGGCCGCGGAACTGGGTGACGGCCGCCATGGGGGTGCCGACCGCGACGACGAGGCCCCCGTCGCGGTCCACGAGGGAGACGATCTCGGTGAGCACCGGTTCGACGGGGGTTCCGTCGATGGCGTCGGCGTCGTCGACCAGGACGGCGAGGTCGGGGTGCGCCCGTTTGGCTGCAATGAGGGACTCGGCATCCCAAGGGTCGACGATGACGAGCAATCCGGAGGGTCCGATCTCGCCGGGGTCGACCTCGGCGGAGGCCCCGATCCGCCCACCTCGACGCTCGATCACGGCGACCGGTCGACGCGACATCAGCAAGGACCGGGCCAGTGTCGCGAGGGTCGTGGAACGGCCGGACCGGGCGTGCCCGAGGACGAGCATCCTGCGCCCGTGCTGCTCCGGATCCCAGGCCGCCACGGACCCGGTCTCCGCGGACAGGCCGAACGGCACGGGACCCGGACCGGCCCAGAGGTCAGGGCCATCTGCGCGGGCGAGCAGGTCCGCGTGGTCGATCAGGTCGGGCAGTTGAGGGAGCCTGAACGGCTCGCCCAGGGACGTGCCACGGGGCGCGGCCTCGGCGCCGGGGTCCCGCAACGCGAACTGGACCTCGACCCGGTCCCGCAACCACAGGGCCCGCCCTGGCACCCGGCTGGACGGGAGGTCGCGACGGGAGAGGCCGGCATACGTGGCATCGGCCGGGTCCGCGAGGGGGAGCAGGAAGGTTTCGGTCGCGATCGCGGTCAGGCGACTGCTCAGCACGGATCGGTCGCCCGTGATCACCGCGCGCAACCCGGACTCACCGGAGCGGAGGAGATCGAGAACAGCGTCGCGGATCCCGTCGACGGCGACCTCGGAGTCGGAGGCGAGGCGGTCCCATCCGTCCACGAGGAGGAGCACCGGGGTTCCGGGGGCCGAGAACCCACGTGTCGACCGCGCCTGCAGTCGGTCGAGCAGTCGGCGCAGCCGTGAGGCGTCGTGGCCGCGCACCACCGCTCCGACGTGCGGCAACGACTCGAGGTCAGCGAGTTCGCCCGTCGTGTCGATGACGTAGACGTGGTCAGGGCAGGCGGGGTCGGACACGTGAGCCGCGAGGATCGTGCGCAGGGCGCTCGTCCGGCCGGAGCGCGGACCCCCGGCGATGAGCCAATGACCGTCGGCGCCATGGGTGAACGGGGCCTGACGCTGTCGGCTCGGATCGTCGAGCAGGCCGAGGGCGTCGGGCCCCACGTCTGCAGCGCTGAGCTCGTCGGCGAGGGGCGGAAGCCATGGGCGGTGGGGTGTCGGCACCCGCTCGTGTCCGGCGGCAGTCCGCGCGGCGGACGCCAGGGCTGCGAGCCCGGTGGGCTCGGCGTCGAGTCCGCCGTCGGTCGAACCGCCTCCTCGGGGCTCTTCGCCCGGGACGACAAGGGGACGACCGTCGGCACCGAGCACCGCGAGCCGTGCTGTGGCAGTGGCGGACCCGGCCCCGACGCGCGCTGCCTGGAACTCGACCAGTTCGCCATCGCCACCGCAGGCGATTCCGCGGCCCGGACGGTCCACGGGAAGGCGCGCGGCGTTCGGTGCCCCGATGACGTCGGTCGAGTCGGCCACGTCCCGCACGCGCATGGCGATGCGGAGGTTGACGTTGGCCTGGATGTCGGCGGTGATCGCCCCAGCGGGTCGCTGTGTGGCAAGCACGAGGTGGACGCCCAAGGACCGTCCGACGGCGGCGAGGGACACGACACCGTCGACGAAGTCCGGGAGCTCCTCGGCCAAGAGGCGGAACTCGTCGATGACGATGACGAGTCGTGGCAGACCTCCCGCGCGGCGTCGGTGGTCGTCGAAGTCTCGCGCGCCGGACGCCGCCAGCAGTGCTTCGCGTCGATGGATCTCGGCCGTGAGGCTCACCAGGGCGCGGCGGGCAAGACCTTCGTCGAGGTTGGTCACGAGCCCCACGGTGTGGGGAAGGTCAGCGCACTCACCGAAGGCCGACCCGCCCTTGTAGTCCACAAGGACGAAGGTCATGTCGGCCGGCGAGCTGTGCAGGGCGAGCGACGTGACGAGCGTGCGCAGGAGCTCCGACTTCCCCGAACCGGTCGTCCCGCCCACGAGCAGGTGCGGACCGTCCGCTGCCAGGTCGACCACCCAGTCGTCTCCGGCGAGGCGGCCGAGGCGTGCTCTCGGTGCACCGTTTCCGGCACGCCACTGCCGAGCCACGGCCGTCGGCGAGATGGTGACGCCATCGGTGAGTCCGGGAAGAAGGTCGAGGAGGTCGACGGAGTCGGGCACCGTGTCGCCCCGGCCGGAACCGTCCACGAGCGGCGCGAGCGCACGGCCGACCCGTTCTCCCCACCACGAGCCCACGACGTCGGGGCGGAAGGACGGCACGGGGGCAGCGCCGTCCACATCCAGCCGAGATGTGCCATCTGCGGCCCCCTGCCCGACCCCGACGACGGCGCGGCACGAGGCGGGGAGTGACGCTGCGGTGGGTGCGCCGACCACGGACCACACGCCGAGGGCGTGCCCCCGCTCCAGCAGATCGGCGAGCTCTCCGGCACCGAGATCGGCCCCCGCGTCGGGGAGCACGAACAGCACCGCGGGGTGTGTCGCCTGGCGACCTCGCTCGCCGTCTCCCTCGCGGGTTGCAACGAGATGCCGGAGGGCGTCCAGGCACGTCGCACGCTCACCGTATGCCGTGGTGTGCGGAAGCCACTTCGCCCACGAGAGCGCGTGCCCGGGGCCTTCGGCCTGGACGATGATGTGCACGTCCCTCGGCGAATGCAGGACTGCGACCTGTCCGAGGACGTGGCGCACGATCCCATCGACCTCATCCCGGGGACCAGCGATCCCCAACCCACCGACCGCTCGAAGGTCCACTTCGACCGGGAGGTCGGCGAGCAGCGTGTGCTGGACGGGGCCGCCCCCGGCGGGCGCCCACCCGACCCGGGAGGGGAGCTCGCCGACCCCCAGGCGTACCCGTCCCACGTCGGCGGCGTTGCTGCGACGCTCCCAGAGGCGGGTCCCCGGTCCCAGTGCCGTGGTGAGCACGGCCGCAGGGTCCGGGACGTCCGCCCAGCGCTGATCACGCTCGAGTCGCCGCAGGGTCGCGAACTCGGACTCGCGCTGGGCCAGCTCGTCGTCGTGGGCGGCCAGTTCCCGGGCGTAGTCGCGGCGCCGACCCCAACGGTCGCCGAGCACGTTGCCCACGAGCATGAGTGGCGACAGGAGTGCGAAGGCGAGCATCTGGGGCCCGAAGAAGGCGGCGAGCACGCCGGCGAAGGGCAGGGGGAGTGCGGCCGCGACCCAAGGGATACGGCCCGCGTGCGGCGGGGTCGGAGGCGTGGGCGCCGACACGGCCACCGTGAGCTCGGGCGGGCGGGGGCGCGGTGAGCGGTTCACGGCGACGTGACCGTCGCCCTGGGACGCCGTCGGTGACGTCGTGCCGAGCGATCGCATCACTCGCAGCATGGAACCGCCGATGGAGATGGCCTCGGACCCGTCGAGGTGGGCGCTGGCGCCGTCGCGCAGCACCATCTCGCCGCACCGCGTCCCATTGGTGGATCCAAGATCGACCACGTGAATACCGTTGTCCGCAGGCGTGATTCGGGCATGACCGCGACTCAGGCGCACGTCCGCCAGACTGAGACCCAGCCCCGCGGACCGCCCCACGACGATGCCGTCCCGCGGGATGGGCACGCGGCGACCGGCATCCGGGCCAGCCACCACGACGAGGTCCATCGGCGCCGATGACGTCCGCGACGGAGACGTGGGCGGAGTGGGCGATGTGGACGGGGTCGACGCGTCGTCGAGGACCAGCGTCGCGCCGTGCACCAAGGGTGGCATCCCGAGCAGGGCGTCGGGGGCCACGCCGACTCCCCGGCACGCGATACGAGCAGGGACCGTGCCCGTGATGTCGGCGAGCAGGGGGAGCACGTCGGCCACGGTGGAGCCAGCCGGGGCGGTGATGCGGACGTCGATGCTCTCGTCCCGGCGGCGAGCGGCCCGAACCGTGACGTCGAACGACAGGGTGGGACTCGCTGCGGGAGCGGACGGCGGACTCGGCATGTCCAGAACGGTAGGGAAGATCGGCGAACCGGCCGCGGACTTTTCCACAGGGTCGACGCGGCGGTCAGGCAACCGCACCGCCCGGCAACCGGACCGCCCGGCAACGGCACCTTCCGGCGACCTGACCGCCCCGGAGGTGAGTGCTCTCAGGTCGGGTCGGTCACGGCATACGCGCGCATGCTCAACGGCGCGAAGGTGACGTCGGTGCCGGCGCGGGTCACCTCGCCGTCTGCGGGCCGCTCCCACGTGCTGTCCCACAGGAGCCGATAGGCGGACAGTCCGGGAGCCTCCGGCAACGACACGGCCTGCTCGTCGAGTCCACCGTGAAGCACGACGAGCACCGACTCGTGGCCCAACCAGGCTCCGTTGACGAGCATCTGCAACGTCCGTTGACCGGGAGCCGACCAGTCCTGCATGGGCGAGCCGTCGGCGGCATACCAGGCGAGGTCGATCGACCCGTCCTCGTGGACCTCCTTGCCCTCGGCCCACGTGCGCTGACGCAGCGCCGGGTGCTCGCGCCGGATCGCCGTGAGGTGCCGGGTGGTCGCGAGCAGGTCCTCCTGCCACGGCGCGAGATCCCAGTCGAACCACGTCGTGGTGTTGTCCTGGTTGTAGGGGTTGTTGTTGCCGCCCTGGCTCCGCCCGAGCTCGTCGCCGGCATTGACCATCGGGATCCCGGACGACAGCAACAGCGTGCCGAGCAGGTTGCGCATCGAACGGCGCCGGAGCTCGTTCACCTGTGCGTCCTCGGTCGGGCCTTCGACCCCGTGGTTCCAGGACCGGTTGCCGTTGGAGCCGTCGTTGTTGTCCTCGCCGTTGTCCTCGTTGTGTTTTTCGTTGTATGCCGTGAGGTCGGCAAGCGTGAACCCGTCGTGCGCGGCGACGAAGTTCACCGACGCGGTGGGGCCGCGATCGCGGGTCCCGAACAGGTCTCGCGACCCGGCGAGGCGGGTGGCGAGGTCCTGGACGCCGTGCGGCGCCTGGCCGGGGACGCCGGGACGGTGGTCAGCGAGCCAGAAGTCCCGGACCGAGTCGCGAAAGCGGTCGTTCCACTCCGAGAATGGTGGGGGGAACTGGCCGGTACGCCAGCCGTGCATGCCGACGTCCCAGGGCTCCACGATGAGCTTGGTCCGGGACAGGACGGGGTCGGTGCGCAGGCCGACGAGGAACGGGTGGTCGGGGTCGAACTCGTCGGTCCGCCCGCGCCCCAGGGCCACGGCGAGGTCGAAGCGGAAGCCGTCGACGTGGCACTCCTGCACCCAGTAGCGCAGGGAGTCCAGCGCGAGGCGGCACATGACTGGGTGCCGCAGGTCGAGGGTGTTGCCGGTGCCCGTGACGTCGATGTCGCGTCCGCGCTCGTCGAGGCGGTAGTAGGCCCGGTTGTCGAGCCCGCGGAACGACAGCGTGGCGCCGGTGCCGCTCGCCTCGGCCGTGTGGTTGTAGACGACGTCGAGCAGCACCTCGAGGCCGGCTGCGTGGAGGAGCTTGACCATGCCCTTGAACTCGTCGAGCACTCCCTGCGGGTCCTTCGCCGCGGCGTAGGGCGCGTGTGGCGCAAAGAACCCGAGGGTGTTGTAGCCCCAGTGGTTGGCCAGGCCCTTCTGGACGAGGAACGGCTCGGACGCGAACGAGTGGATCGGCAACAGCTCCACGGCCGTGATGCCCAGTGAGGTGAGGTAGGCGATGGTCGCGGGGTGGGCCATGCCGGCATAGGTGCCGCGGAGCTCCTCGGGGACGCCGGCGAGCTCCATCGTGAGGTTGCGGACGTGCGTCTCGTAGATCACGGTCTCGGAGCGCGTCACCTCTGGGGGCGCATCGCCTCCCCAGTCGAAGGACTGGTCGACGACGACGGAGCGGGGCATGTCGGGGGCAGAGTCGGAGTCGGAGCGGGCGAAGCCGTCACCCTCCCACGACGCGTCGTCGACCACGTGGCCGAACACGCTCGGGCCAAAGCGGACCTCTCCCTCGATGGCCCGCGCGTAGGGATCCATGAGTAGCTGGGCGGGGTTGTGGCGCAGCCCTTGCTCCGGATCCCACTCGCCGCCCACGCGGAAGCCGTAGCGCTGGCCCAGACCCACGTCCGGCACGAACCCGAACCACCAGCCGAAGGCATGGTCGACCAGAGGGATGCGCCGCTCCGTGGTGCCGGCGACGTCTCCCGGCTCGAACAGGCAGAACTCCACGGATTCGGCGTGGCCGGCATAGACACTCACCTCGACGCCGCCCTCGACGACCGTGACGCCGGGAGCTGGCGGTAGGTCGCGGGGGATGCGCAGAGCGGGAGCGGCGGCGGCGGACGTCAGAGGCGTCATGGGTCGCAGCCTAGAGAGGCCATGTGACGGTCGCATCGTTTGTGCTGCCTCCCGCGCGCGTCGGATCGCACCCGTGACAAGGTGGACCCATGAGTGATCCGACCTCCCTCCCGAACTTCCCGCCGCCCGCCGACGAGCACCCCCTGCGGGGTCGCGTCCTCGACGTGCTCGTCGACATGGGCGCGCAGCCCAACATCGACACGGACGGCGACGTGGCCTATCAGGCCAACGAGCAGACGGTCTTCGTCCGGGTCACCGAGGGTGACCTTCCGGTCATGCGGATCTTCGGCCAGTGGACCCTCCCCGACGAGGTCGCCGCCGACGCCACCAAGGTCTCCCAGACGTGCAACGAGGTCAACCTCTCCCTCAACTGCGTCAAGACCGGCGTCGCCAACAACACCCTCGTCGTCACGAGCGAGCACCTCGTCGTCCAGGGAGCCGACCTGTCGACGCTCGTCCAGGTGAGCACGTCGATCATCCTCTCGGCGGTGCAGCTGTGGCACGAGCGTGCGCTCGGCCTCGAGCCGGGTCAGGGTGCCCAGGGTGAGCAGGGTCAGGAAGGCCCCGACGTCAACGGGTCCACGCCCGGCCAGGGTCAGTCGTGACGGAGGTCGTGCGCCTCGAGGTCGAGGACGGCATCGGCATCATCCGGCTGGACCGCCCGCCGATGAACGCGCTCAACGACGAGGTCCAGCGCGGAATCATCGCCGCTGCGGCCGAGGCGACCGAGCGCAAGGACGTCTTCGCCGTCATCCTCTACGGCGGTGAGAAGGTCTTCGCCGCGGGTGTCGACATCAAGCAGATGGCCGACTGGTCCTACACCGACATGGTCGACCACTCCGCGCTCTTCCAGGACTTCACCAAGGCACTCGCGGCGATCCCCAAGCCGACCGTCGCCGCGATCACCGGCTACGCCCTCGGTGGCGGGTGCGAGGTCGCCCTCGCGTGTGACTTCCGCATCGCGGCCAAGGGCACCAAGCTCGGTCAGCCGGAGGTGTTGCTTGGCGTCATTCCGGGTGCAGGTGGATCGCAGCGCCTTGCGCGCCTCATCGGTCCGGCCAAGGCCAAGGACCTCATCTTCACGGGACGCTTCGTCGACGCCGACGAGGCCCTCGCGATCGGCCTCGTCGACGAGGTCGTCGACCCCGGTGAGCGGGGCTCCGAAGCTGTGCTGGTCGCCGCCAAGGCAAAGATGAAGCAGTATGCCGGCGGGCCGGCCTACGCTCTTCGCGCCGCCAAGGAGGCCATCGACTCGGGTCTCGAGACCGACCTGCAGACCGGCCTCGAGATCGAGCGGATGCTCTTCGCGTCGGTGTTCGCCACGAAGGACCGCACGACCGGCATGAAGTCCTTCATCGAGAACGGGCCGGGCAAGGCAACCTTCGAGGGCGCCTGAAGTCTGCGTCAGGCGTCGATGAGCACGTCGTCGACGAACGTCCGGAACTCGTCGACGCCCACGTAGCGGTGTGACCTGATGCCGAGGATCTCGGCGGTCGCGATGTTGACCGGCGAAGCATCCACGTAGGCGATCTCGCTGAACATCAGGCCGTTGCGCAGTGCTGCCCGGCTGAACACGTCCGGGTCCGGCTTGGCCAGCCCCAGCTGGGCGCTGCTCATCGCATCGTCGATCTCGTCGGTGAGTCCTAGGCGCTCGAGGTCGTCCTGGAGGCGGTTCGTGGCGTTGGTGAGCAGCACCACCCGCACCGTGGTGCGTGCCAGGCGGACGACGTCGAGCACGTCGGGATCGACCCGACCGACTGGCCCCATCCACGCCTGCACCGCGGCGCGCGCCGTGTCGACGTCGTCGAGGGAGAGATTGCGCGCCACGGACTCGCGCCACGTCTGGTCGTCGATCGTCCCCGTCAGCGCCGGGTCGAACCGGTGGGGGGCGAAGGCCGCGAGCGCGAGGGCCCCCGCCGGGAGGCCGTAGCTCGCCTCGACGGCCTCGGTCAGGGTGGGGTCCCAGAATCGGAGGACACCGTCGAGTTCGAGCAAGAGCACCTTGAACACAACGCACCTCCCAGCGCCACTTCTTGACGTCCCTTTGATGGTCTCTCACCTGCCGCCGCGTGTGGGCCGGAGCACAGCGGTAATCCTTTCTGTGCCCACCATCACGCCCGAAGGATTATCGCGACGGGGAGCACCCGGCATACGCTCGTGGAAGGGCGTCAAGCCCACCGAAACCAACCCCGAGAAGAGGACGAGGCACGCATGAACATCGTCGTCTGCGTCAAGTACGTGCCCGACGCACAGTCCGACCGCACCTTCAACGAGGCCGACAACACGACGGACCGTGAGGGCGTCGAGGGTCTCCTGTCGGAGATCGACGAGTACGCCGTCGAGGAGGCGCTCAAGCTTGCCGAGTCCGGCGAGGGCGAGGTCACCGTCGTCACCGTCGGCCCCGACCAGGCTGTCGACGCGGTCAAGAAGGCTCTCCAGATGGGTGCCGACAAGGCCGTCCACGTGAGCGACGAGGCCATCCACGGCTCCGACGCCGCCGCGACCTCACTCATCCTCGCCGAGGCCATCAAGAAGGCCGCGGGTGGCAGCAACCCCGATCTCGTCCTCATGGGCATGTCGTCCACGGACGGCGTCATGGGTGTCGTTCCCGCGATGGTCGCCGAGCGCCTCGGCCTGCCGCAGGTCACCTACGCCTCCGAGCTGACGCTCGAGGGCGAGTCGGTGACGATCCGCCGCGACGGCGACGCCGCTTCCGAGACGATCGTCTCCAGCCTGCCCGCGCTCGTCTCGGTCACCGACCAGATCAATGAGCCGCGCTACCCCTCCTTCAAGGGGATCATGGCCGCGAAGAAGAAGCCCGTTGACACGTGGACCCTCGCGGACCTGGGCGTCGACGCCGGCCAGGTCGGCCTTGACGCCGCGTGGACCAAGGTGACGTCGTTCGCCAAGCGTCCCCCGCGTGAGCAGGGCCAGATCGTCACCGACGAGGGCGACGGTGGCACCAAGCTCGCCGAGTTCCTGTCCGCCCAGAAGTTCCTCTGAGGAGAAATCACCCATGGCTGAAGTTCTCGTCCTCGTCGACCACGCCGGCGGCAAGATCCGCAAGGCGACCGCCGAGCTGCTGACGATCGCCCGCCGCCTCGGCGAGCCCTCCGCCGTCTTCATCGGCCCCAATGCCGAGACGGCGCAGGTCACGCTCGCCAAGTACGGCGCCCACAAGGTCTACGTCTACGACGCCCCCGACGCGCTCGAGTACCTCGTCGCCCCCCAGGCCGAGATCCTCGCGTCGGTCGTCGAGAAGACCTCTCCGCTTGCCGTGCTCATCCCGAGCAACTCGGCCGGCAAGGAGATCGCCGCCCGTCTCGCCGTCCGCACCGAGTCCGGTGTCATCACCGACGCCGTCGACGTGGTCGCGGGCGCCGAGGGCGTGGAGACGACGCAGTCCGTCTTCGCCGGTTCCTACACGGTCAAGGCGACCGTGACCAAGGGTGCCGCGATCGTCGCGGTGAAGCCGAACTCTGTCCCGATCGAGCCGGCCCCCGCTGCCGGCGCGGTCGAGAAGATTGAGGTCACCCTCTCGGACGCTGCCAAGGCCGCGAAGATCACCGAGTCCAAGCCCAAGGCTGCCACCGGCCGTCCCGAGCTCACCGAGGCGTCGATCGTCGTCTCCGGTGGCCGTGGCACCGGCGGTGACTTCGGCCCGGTCGAGGAGTTCGCCGACAGCCTCGGCGCCGCAGTCGGTGCCTCGCGCGCCGCCGTCGACGCTGGTTGGTACCCGCACAGCAACCAGGTCGGCCAGACCGGCAAACAGGTCTCGCCGCAGCTCTACGTGGCCGCGGGCATCTCCGGTGCCATCCAGCACCGCGCCGGCATGCAGACGTCCAAGACGATCATCGCGATCAACAAGGACGAGGAGGCCCCGATCTTCGAGCTCGTCGACTTCGGCGTCGTCGGTGACCTCTTCACCGTCCTGCCGCAGGCGACCGAAGCCGTCAAGAAGGCCAAGGCCTGAGTTCGACTTATTGCCCGTTCGGCCAGTCCCAGCGGCGGTGCGCCGCGCGCGATGGTGGCCGAACGGGCAATAAGTCGTTTCTGTTTGGCGAACGTAGGATTGTCCGGTGAGTGTGTATCTGGACCATGCAGCGACGACCCCGATGCGGGCGTCTGCTCGAGTTGCGTGGATCGAGCAGAGTGAGCGGGGCGGCAACCCGTCGTCGCTCCACACCTCCGGCCGTGCTGCCAGGGCCGTCGTGGAGGAATCACGCGAACAGATCGCCGGAGCGCTCGGCGCGCGGCCGTCCGAGGTCGTCTTCACGTCTGGCGGCACCGAGGCCGACAACCTCGCGATCAAGGGCACGTATGCCGCCCGCCTCCACTCCGTGGGCGCCTCCCGACTCGTCGTGAGCGGCATCGAACACCACGCCGTCCTCGACCCGGTCGAGTACCTCGTGAAGCGTCAGGGGGCCGAGGTCACCTGGCTCGAGCCCGACCGTGACGGACACATGGCGGTCGACGACCTGCGCGCGGCGCTCACGCCCGACCTCGACGTGGCCGTCGTGAGTGTCATGTGGGCCAACAACGAAGTGGGCACGGTGCAGCCCGTGGCCGAACTCGCCGCCGTGGCCCGAGAGCACGGCGTGCCGTTCCACACCGACGCCGTCCAGGGCGTCGGTCAGGTGCCCGTCGACTTCGCCGCCAGCGGTGCCGACCTCATGACCGTGTCGGCCCACAAGGTCGGCGGTCCCGTCGGCGTCGGGGCCCTGCTCGCGCGACGCGACGCGCGACTCGTGCCTCTCGTCCACGGAGGGGGGCAGGAGCGGCAGGTGCGGTCGGGGACCCTGGACGCGGCCGGCATACGGGCGTTCGCCGTGGCCCTGGTCGAAGCGGTCGGCGAGCGTGAAGCGCACGCCGCGCGGCTCACGGCCCTGCGCGACCGCCTCATCCTCGGGGCGCTCGGGCTCGGTCTGGGCATCTCCGTGAGCGGGTCCTGGTCCGAGGGTGATGCGGCGGGTCGGCTTCCGGGCAACGCCCACCTGCTCGTTCCGGGATGCGAAGGCGACTCGCTGCTCTATCTCCTCGACGCTGCCGGCGTCGAATGCTCGACCGGGTCTGCGTGCCAGGCCGGGGTGCCGCAGCCGAGCCATGTGCTCCTGGCGATGGGCTACCCGGAGGCCGAGGCGCGCGGGGCCCTTCGGCTGTCACTGGGGCACACGTCGACAGAGGCGGATGTCGCTGCGTTCCTCGGCGCCCTCCCCGGCGTCGTCGAGCGGGCTCGACGTGCGAGCGGGGCAGCCTGATGCGTGTCGTCGCTGCCATGAGCGGCGGAGTGGACTCGGCTGTCGCGGCCGCCCGGATGCTCGACGCCGGGCACGAGGTCGTCGGCGTGCACCTGGCGCTGTCGCGCTCGGCGGCCACGCTGCGCGAGTCGGCACGTGGGTGCTGCACCATCGAGGACGCCGGAGACGCGCGGCGTGTGGCCGACCGGCTGGGGATCCCGTTCTATGTCTGGGACATGGCCGAGCGCTTCCAGCGCGACGTCATGGAGGACTTCGTGGCGGAGTACCAAGCCGGGCGCACGCCCAACCCGTGCCTGCGCTGCAACGAGTCGATCAAGTTCGCGGCGCTGCTGGACAGGGCGCTCGCGCTGGGGTTCGACGCGGTCGCGACGGGTCACTATGCGCAGATCGTCGAGCGCGATGGCGCCGACGGCGAGGTGGTGCGGGAGCTGCACCGGGCAGTGGACGCTGCCAAGGACCAGTCCTATGTGCTGGGCGTCCTCGACGACGAGCAGCTGGCGCGGGCGTTCTTCCCGCTCGGCGACACGACGAAGCCCCGGATCCGCGAGGAGGCTGCCGCTCGCGGCTTCTCCGTGGCCAAGAAGCCGGACTCCTACGACATCTGCTTCATCGCCGACGGCGACACCCGCGGTTGGCTCACGTCGCGACTGGGGGAGCAGCCCGGCGAGATGGTCGACGCCGTGTCGGGCGAGGTGGTGGGTGAGCACCGGGGGTCCTATGGCTTCACGGTCGGCCAGCGCCGTGGCCTCGGGCTCGACCGGTCGTCGCTCGACGCCGAACCGCGCTATGTCGTGGGTGTCGAGGCGTCGACCAACCGCGTGCTCATCGGCACCCAGGACCTGCTCGGGGTCGACGTCATCGAGGCCGACCACGCGCGCTGGTGCGGCGCCGCGCCGGTCGGTGAGGTGCGCGTCGGAGCGCAGGTGCGGGCCCATGGTGAGGAGTACCCCGCGAAGGCCTGGGTCGACGAACACGACCCCGAGGTGGTGCACGTGCGGCTCGACTCGCGCATCCGTGGCGTCGCTCCGGGCCAGTCGGTCGTGCTCTACGACGGGACGCGTGTCGTCGGATCGGCGACCATTGCCTCCACCGACCGCGCCAGCGTGACCTCCCCCCGCTGACCTGCGCCACTGGGGCCGGGGTCTTGTGGGCTCGTGAAGGCTTCAACTAGGTTCGGCCAGAGGTGAGCCGCCGCATCCGGCGACGACCGCGCGAGGGAGCTGTCATGCCAGCAGTGACTGTCGAGAACATCCTCGCGCTGCCCCGCGTCGCGGAGCCTCGCGCCGACGCGGTCACCAGACCGGTCAGCGGCGTGACGACGGCGCCGCAGGGCTTCGAGGGGGAGGGCTTCCCCGTCCGCCGGGCCTTCGCCGGCGTCGACCTCGCTGCCCTCGACCCCTTCATCCACATGGACCAGATGGGTGAGGTGGAATACGCGCCGGGCGAGCCCAAGGGCACGCCGTGGCTTATCTGAATGGACCGGGAGCCTTGATTGACGTGAGAGCCTGGAGCCGGACACGCCGTGGCTCGAAATAGTCTGGACGTCTTGAGGCACGGGTTACCGTCACGGAGTGCCGCCGTATGTCGTGGAGAGGGCCCGCAGGTCGGGGGCTGCTGACACGTGGCTCGTCCTGGATTCGGATCTGCGCGTGTTCGTGCCGGCGCGGGACTGGGTCGTGGCGCTCGAGGCGGCGGGAAGATCTGAGAACACCCTCAAGTCGTATGTGCCGTACGTGGCCATGTTCTTGAACTACTGCCACGACTCGGGCATCGATTGGGCCAAGGCCAGTCTGCGGCAGCTCGTCCTGCTCAGGCACCTCGTTGAGTCATCGCCGACGCGCTACGGTCGGCCTCCCGCCCCGGGAACGGTGTCCCTGATGTTCACGGCGATCCACAGTTTCCTGCAGTACGCGGCGTCGAGCGGCCTCATGGGGGCCGCGGTGTTCGCGCGGCTGAGCACTGACTCCACGTTCATCGACTACCTCCGTCCTGGGCAGCTCGAGGGCGAGCAGGGCCAGTTCCGGCGGCGGAACGGGAGGTCGAGCGCGCTGAGAGTGAGCAACCCGCGGCGACCACCAGAGGCGCTGTCGAGCCGTGAGCTGGACCAGGTCTTCAGGGCCTCGAGGACTGCCCGTGATGACCTCCTCGTGCAGCTCATGCTCGATACGGGTGTCCGGATCGGTGAGGCGATCGGGTTGCATCGAGGCGACATGCACTTCCTCAGCGATTCGACCAGCTTGGGGTGTCGCATCTGCGGCCCGCACGTGCACGTGCTTCGACGGCGGAACGAGAACGGGGCATGGGCGAAAAGTGTCCACCCTCGGGCAGTGCCCGTCACCGATGAGGTCGTCGACGCCTACCGCGTCTATCAGTTTGAACGGCACGTACTGGTGCCCGATGACTGCTCGGAGTTCGTGTTCATCAACCTGTACTTCACCCAGAACCGGACCTCGCCGCTGCGCTACCGCAACGCGAAACGGTGCTTCGATCGGTTGGCGCGAAAGTCGGGCGTCGAGTTCCGTCCGCACATGCTTCGGCACACCTACGTCACCGACCTCATGGACGGAGGCGTCGACATCGCCACGGTGGCAGAGCTCGCGGGCCACGCGAGCCTGGCCTCCACGGCCGTGTACCGGCACACCTCAGATGCGGGGAAGCGCGAAGCACTCACGGCCCTGCAGGCAGCCCGGTCGAGGACCCGCTGATGGCACGGCCTTCCGGTGGTGGGGGTGCACTGAGAGTCCTGGCGACACCAACTCCGCAACCCGGCGAGACCTGGACGGCGTTCGTCACCCGCCACCTCGACGACGGGTGGAGACCGAGCGAGTGGCACGAAGAAACGCACATCTTCGCCAGTGACCAAACGAACCCGAGGACGATCGCGTACGGATGTATGACCCCCGGATGCGACACGGCCGCCATCGTCAAGAAGGGCCACTGTGCTCGCTGCCGCAATGCAGTCTCCCGCGGTGAAACGCCGGTCGCCAAGCCCTTGGACGACGCCGTGTGCGGGCAGGGGCGAGTCCCGGGATGCGAACGGGTCCGTTGCGTGCATGGGCTCTGTCGCCGCCATTACAGCGCCCTCCACAAGGTCGGCGGCACAAAGTGGTCCGACGATGCAATCATTGCGTGGGCGATGTCGCAGACCCCGTTGCCCGCGTTGGGCGAATGCGATGTCGCCGGATGCGTGAAGCAGCGAACTGCGGGCAACACGGAGCTGTGCCGGACCCATCACGCCGAGGCACGCAGCCTCGATGTCGAGCCGCGCATCTTCGCTTCACAGGCTCGCCGTGTCCTTCCCGCGCACCATTTCACGTTGGAGTACTGCTCAGAGACACTGCGGGCCGAGATTCTGTACGGCCTGCAACGTCGCGACCTGGCCGAGTTCGCCGTGGCCCCGTTCCTGATCCGACAACTCATGCCTCACATCGAGTCCTGCATATCCCTCTTGGACGTCGACACCAGCGTCCTGCCTCACAAGGCCGCGCAGTGCGTCGACAACCTCCGGCCCTACGTCGCGGAACTGCACGACCGCTACACCGGCACCGATGTGCTGGCCGGCGACGTCTGGCCACCTCACGCAGAGTTCCTCTTCCCGTCATCGCAGGAACGCCGAGTTGTCCCACGCACCGGCTGGGACTGGTGCGACGTGGACTGCCTCTGGCTCCGCGACCTGGGCAAGCGCTACGTCGCGGACACCCTGCCGCGTCGTGAGGACGTGACGCAGTACCTGAGGGCATGCAAGGCGGCCTCGGCCTCGCTGCGGGCAACCCCGGCCTTTGACGATCGCACCCAGGCCGACCTCCGCCACATGACGCGCATCGTGAAAGACCTCGAAACTGTCCGCGGCCTGTCCTACACCGAAGCCACGCGCATGGCTGGACGGCTCAAGCAGATGCTCCTGCACTGCAGGACTTCCGGATACATGGCCGGGATACCCGAGGGGTTCGCGTTCCACCCGATGCACCGGATGCGCAAGCAGAACAAGACCCAGCCGTACGAGGAGCCCGGTGACGCGATCCCCGAAGACGTGATCGCCTTCCTGGACGACAACCTGGCCTCGTTCAAGCCGAACTTCCGCAGCAGCCACCGCGCCGATGGCTGGACCAACGACGACTACGGCCACCTGTGGCAAACCATCTACAAAGTCCTGCGCGACACCGGCCGGCGGCCCTACGAGGCCACGGAACTGCGGTTCAACTGCCTGCGTGACGTCGACGACGAGGGCGGACTGCTCATCTGGGACAACCGCAAGGGAAAGCGCCTCGGTCGCAGGCTCCCCATCTGGCGGAGCACTGTCGACATCATCCTCGATTGGCAGGAGTTCCTGCGATCCAAGGTCCCCAATCCTGACCCCTCGGGGCCACTGTTCCCCATGCTGACCGTCCGAACCACCTTCACGCGACCAGTCACCAGCGGCTACTTCGGGCAGGCGTTCCGGAAGTGGACGAGCAGCCTAGACGAACTACCTCAACTCCTGGCCCGGCTTGACGCAGCGGGCGATCCCTTCCTTGACGAGCAGCTCGTCCTCTACGGGTTCCGGCACGCGTACGCCCAGTTGGCCGCGGACGCGGGCATCGATCCGGTGATCCTTCAAGAACTCATGGACCACCGCAGCCTGGACACCACCACCGGCTACTTCCACGTCAGCCGCAAGCGAAAGCGTGAAGCCATCGAGGTGCTCAACAAACTGCGCGTGGACACCCACGGACGCAGCCGCCCGGTCCGCGACCTGGAGGCCTACGAACGCACCGAAGTGGCCACCATCCTGGGTGGATGCGTCGAACCATCCAACGTCAAGGCCGGAGGACGCAGCTGCCCCATCCGATTCCAGTGCGGTGCGTGCAACCACTACCGACCCGACCCCACCTACATCCCCGAGATCGAGCAGGAGATCAAGAACCTGCGCGCCCAGATCGCCATCGCCGAACTCAGCGCCACCCGGCCGGTGGTGGAGAACCTTGAGTACAACGTCGGCATGATGCAGGCCGTGCTGCGGAAGATGCACGAGAAGTTGACCACGCTCACACCTGAGGAGCAGGCCATCTACGAAACCTTCCACGCCGAGATCCGGAAGAGCCGCCGGTTCCTCGACCTCATGGTGATCGATCGAAGGAGTCAGAATGCCTGAGACCGCCCCCATGGCAGAGGCCCGCCGCCGTGACAGCGCGGTCAAACGTGGCCGGGTCCTGCGCGCCATCGAGGAAATCGAAGCCGAAGGTGGCGTGATCACCCGGGCCTCCATCACCGCGCGCGCACGAGTCAGCACCCACATGGTCTACAAGGTGCCCGAGCTTCGTGCTGTCGTGGACGCCGCAATCACCCGTGCCCAACAATCGGCTCAAGCCCAGCCAGGCGCGGTGGACGCTGCCACAGTTGTGGGGCTCCGCACCGACCTTGCGTTGGCCAGGGAACACCTGAAGGATGCGCAGCATGAGGTCGCACGTCTCCGGCGACGACTCCAGGAATCGCTCGGCGCCGAAGTCAGCACGCATTCCCAAGCGGAACTCGTCGAACGCATCCACGACCTCGAAGGGGCCGTCGCGGCACTGAATCGAGAGCGGGAGGAGACCGGCCCGCAACTCCGGCGGTTGACCGACGAAAACCAAGAACTAGCAGCGCAGGTCCAAGCTCAATCGGACGCCAATCGGCTACTCATGAGAGATTTGTCCCGGCTTTCCGGAGTAGTCAGTTCCCCCTTGGCAGATCGTGCGTAGACCGCGTCGGTGGCAATGCGACTCACCGTGGCTATACCGGTTTCGACATTCGGATAGCACGAGAACCATGGCGAGTCGAATAGATGTTGCGGCTCATGAGGTGTCGTTCTGGACTGGTTGCAGCTGATTGAAGCGTCCAACCTACCCACCTGGAGGAACTCTTCGAGCGGTGTGCCGGTTGGCTCGAACCGGGCCCGGCCGAGGATGTGGTCTGTGTTCGCACTTCCGAACTGGGTGACCGGCCAGGCCCGCAGAACGGCTGGAGACAGACGGGACGACTCCCCCGGTGGATGCCACGCCGGATTGTTCACGAACGGCGAAGACCTACCCGTGAAAGGCGCGTGTTGGTGGCTTAGGGCTCATGCCTGGATCCCAGACCACGGTCTTGTCACCAACCGTCGACCAGCCGACACGCCACGGGACGGTAGGCATCGCGGCACCCAAGACGGTCAGAGCTCGCCTCTGCTCAGAGACTCGCGATAGAAGCAGATCGACGATTAGTTCTTCGCCGTGAGCCTCAAGAGTCAGCATGGCGTAGTCCCGCATCCTGTCGAATGTGGTCGATGGATGACCAAACCACCATTCCGCCGACACCACATCAGCAAGGTCGACGTCGACCGCCTGACCACCTGAAACGATGCTGATGTGATCGCGACGAACGACGACGCGGTTACGCCGTCGATGTCGTAGCCACAGGCCCGCCCTGATCAGCCCACAACCTAAGAACACCGCCGAAAACAGGAGCGCATCCTCGCTAACCGGTCGGCCCGCGCCTAGCAGTCCAGCGATGGCGATCCCAAGAAAGGGCCAGGAGCCCCAAACTGCCCCCAGAAGTCCATCGGGAAGCACCTGTGCGTCGCTGCTGTTCAACGGAGGCCTCTGTTGACGCGAGGGCGCCAGCTCTTCCGGGAAGCGTTCCGGTAACTCCTCCGATTCCATGCGCTGTAGCCGTGGTTGGAGGCGCCGCTAGCCGCCAGTCCGTGAACATGGGCGGACATGTACCGCGCACTGCGCAGCACACCGAACCGCCGCGACTTCTTCGACAGCCTCCGGCTTGCCTTGTAACTCTTTGCGACCCAGAGGCCTCGCGTCAGGCCGCGGCTCACCAGACCGCCACCAAACGCCGATGCAGCGGCGTTAATGGCCCAACGACCCGCTTGGCGCCGGTTTCCGGAGTAAGCGTAGGATCCAGCAAGGTACGCACCACAGGCCGTTCCCGCGAGTCCCGGAGCCCACCCGCATGCTCCTCGGAACCACCGTGCGCTCCGCGAGTTACCGGCACCCCACCTCATGATGTTCCGACCCCACTTCTTCCATTTCTTCCACTGTCCGTCGGTGTCGGATTCATTGATGGGGTCGTTGGGGTAGTTGTAGGCGGTGTCGTTGCCGCCGGGGACCGGGTCGAGTGACGTGAAGAGTCCTCGTGCCGCGTTGTAGAACCGCACCCCCATGAGGGTGAGCCCGGCGGTGGCGGTACTGGTGGCGCGTTGTTTGGCACCGAGCCAGCCGTACCCGAGGGGCCCGTCGACCGCATCCACATCCGCGGCGGAGGCCTTGTTGCCGTGCTCGTCGTAGGCGGCCCAGCCGGTGACCGCGGTCGCCGCGGTGTCGCTGGTTTGGGCGGCCGGAATGTCGACGGTCGTGACAACATCGCCGTGCGGGTTGGCGAGGGACAGGGACAGGCCGCCGTCGTCGTTGATGGTGGCGGACAGGTCGCCGCCGAGGGACTCGGTGAACCTAGTCGTCGACGAACCCTGGGGTCCGGTGGTGTCGATCCAGGCGGGGTTGTCGCCGTCGTCGGTGTACCGCCGGGTGGTCGTAGTGGTCCCGGACGGGTCGGTCGTGGTCTGGACGGACCGTCGCCCGCTCGCGTCGAGGGTGAACGTCGTCGACGTCCCGCCCTGGGCGACGGTGCGGGGTTGGTCGTCGTCGTAGTAGCCGAGGGTGATGTTGCCCTTGGTCGGGTCGGGGGCGTCGACGGCGGGGAGGGTGGTTTGCCGCCCGAAGGTGTCGTAGACGTAGGTGCCGGCGCCGCCCTTGCCGGTGGTGGGGCGGTCCGCATCGTCGTACCCGGTCGTGGCCACGGTCGTCGAGGTGCCGGTGGCGGTGCAGTCGCCGCCGGCGCGCGTGGTGGTGGCGAGCTGGGTGCGACGCCCGTTCTTGTCGAACGTGTACGCCCTTGTCGCACACGAGGCGACCAGCTCACCGGCGCCCGGGTCGAGCGCCGAGGAGGCGTCCTCGACAGAACTGAGGCGTCCGGCGAAGTCGTACCGGTACTCCCGCCCGTAGCTGGAGGCCTGCCCGGCCGCGTCGGCGGTCCAGTCGGTGACGTCGTCGATGGTGGCGACCCCGTTGCCGTTGTCGAACGCGGCACCGGTGCCGGTGGCTTCGAACCGGGCCCGGCCGGCGGCGTCGTTGACGGTCGACCAGGTGAGCCACGGCTGGTCCTGCACCGGGGTGCCGGGGGTCCAGGTGGTCTCGCCGGTGTCGGGGTCGATGGTCTCGGTCACGGGGGTGACCTGGCCGAGGTACTGCAACCCGACCGCCTCACCGGCTTCGTCGTACGTGGTGACCTGGGTGAGCTGGCCGGGCAGCGTCTGGCGGGTCATGTTCCCGTCGGCGTCATACGTGGCACCGTAGGTCAGGCTCCCGGCGGTGCCGCCGCGGGTGACCGTCAGGGACGTGGTCAGACCACGGCGCTCACCGTCGCCGTCGTACCCGTAGGTGGTGGTGCCCTTGGCGTCGGTGACGGTCTTGACCCGGCCGGCCGCGTCGTAGGCGGTGGTGACCGGGCCGGCGTCCCCGGACTGGCTCGTGACCCGTCCCCACCGGTCGTGCGTGTTCGTGGTGCGGCCGGTCCCGTCGGCATCGGTGCCGCCGGCGTTGAGGTGCCCGGTGTAGATGACGAGCCCGGTGGTGGTGTCGTACTTGGTGTACGTCCCCGGACGAGCCGTGGAGCCGGTGATCCCGGACGCGACCACCTTCGAGGAGACGGCGCGTTCGGCAGCGTCATACGTCGTGGTGGTGGTGCGGGTCGAGGACCCGGAGGTTTCGACCTCGCTGGTCGGCTTGAGCCACATCGAGTACCCGGTCGTGGCGCTGTCGGGCAGGGTGGTCCCGGCCGGCTGGGCGGCCGGGTGGGTGCGGCAGGTCAGACCGGCCCACTCCGGCCTCCCACCACACGCGGCGTTCGGTGCGCCCTGGGCCGCGACCGTGTAGTAGGCGGTCTTGGTCGCCCCGGCATCGTTACCGTTGGAGAGGGGTTGGCGGGTGTCGGTGACCCGACCCATCGTGTCGTACCGGGTGCTCTTGACGATGTTCCCAGCGCTGTCGCCGGGCTTGACGGTGGTGGTGCGGGTCGCGGTCCCGAGGGCCCACCCGTCGCCTTCGGTGGCGTCGGCGGTGTCGTGCTTGCCGTACTCGGTCTTGGTGGTGGAGTGGACCTCGAGGTCGGTCGCGCCCGATGCCGCGACCGCGTCCGAGACACCCGTGGTTTCGGTCGTGGCCAGGGAGTACCGCTGCCCGGTGGCGGGGTTGATCCCGCCGTTGGGTGCGCCCTCGTCGTACAGGGTGCGGGTGTGCGGTCGCGCCGGGACGGTGGTGCCGTCGGCCAGCGACACGGTGCGGGCGGGCGCGAACGTGTCGGTGACGCGGGACCCGGCGGGGAGGATGACCTCGCCGGCGGCGTTCTTCTCCTCGGCGTTGAACACGGTTTGGGTGGAGAGCGCGTTGACCTGGTCGACGCTCCAGGCCGGGTTGTCCCGGGCGGTCTGCGCGGCGGACGCGTCGAGGGTGCGGATGACGTTGTCGTGGGCGTCGTAGTCGGTGGAGGTGATCAGCCACCTGTTGACGCCGTAGGAGGCGGTGTTGACCGTGTACCCGAGGTCGTCGACGTAGGACAGGTCCGCGTAGGTCCAGTCCGTCCCGCCCCCGCTGGTGGGGCCGGTGTAGTCCTGCCCGAAGACCGCGAACCCGGTCACCGGTTCCTTGGCCTGCCGGTACGCCGTGTCGGCGTCGTCGACGGTCGGCAGCCCACTGCCGGAGGTGGGGACGTCGTAGACGTACCGGCTGGTGGTGACGTCGGCGCCACCGGCGGCCGGGGCTTCCTTCGCGACTTGGGTGAGGCGACCGCCCGTGTCATAGGTGAGCTTGGTCGCCGCCAAGCCAGCGGAGGCGACGGACGCGATCCGGGTCGTGGCACCGGACCAGGTGTAGGTGGTGCCGAGCCCCGAGCGCGGGTCGGTGACGCGCACGAGGCGCCCCGACATGTCGTAGTCGTAGACCGCGACGACGGTGGGCTTCATCGACGACGTGGCCGGGTCCCACAGTTGCGCCGTGACCGACTTGACCCGCCCGGTGAAGTCACCCGGTGTGGTGCCGGTCGCGGTCATGGTCGTGGCGTAGGCGACGTCGAGGGCGCGGCACCCCTTGACCAGGGGCCCGCTGGTGGGGCAGGACGAGCCCGCGAGGCCGTCCGGGACGGGGGCGACGATCCGGGTCACCCGCCCGGTCGCGTCGTGACCGAACGTGGTCTTCCCGGTCTGGCCGGGTTCGCTGATCGTGTCCGGCTTCCACACCGTCGCCGACGCCGTCGACGGTGCGGCAAGCGGCTTCCAGGTGGTCGCGGTCCCGTCCTCCTCCGTCAACGTGAGCACCGTGGACGTGCCGGTGCCGGTGAGCTTGAGCAGGGTGCCGGAATCCTCGGTGTCATCCGTGCCTGCGTCGTAGGTGGTGCCCGCGGCGGGGTAGGTGCGGGTCCCGGCCGGGTTCACATAGACCAGCGGCTCGCCCTCCTCGTCCATGAACACGATCGAGCCGTCGACGCCGGTGTTGTCGACCACGGTCAGCCCGGCCAGGCCGGCCTCGCCGCCGTCGAGGTTGGCGGTGAACCCGGGCCCGAACACACCCGTCACCGGGTCGGACGGCCAGTTCGTCACGGACCCGTCTCCGGCGAAGGAGGTGTGGGAGCGGGAGATGGAGATGTCACCGGTGTACCCGGGCACGGACACGTCGGTCCCGGACAGGGACACCTCACCGGTGTACTGGGCAACCTGCCCGACCCCGGCGTCGGCGACCGGGTACCCGGCCCCAAACGCGTGCGGCAGCCTGGTCACCGTCACCGGGGACTGGGACCAGGTGCACTGCGTGCCGGCACCCGACCCGCCGCTGTAGATGAAGCACACCTGCACGTCGAGACGGACCGGGGTCCGGGACGGGATGTCCGCGGACGCCCCCGCCTCCCGCACAGCCGTGGTGAGGTCGAAGATTCTGTTCTTGTACTCGGCCGGGACGGTCGTCGACCCCGGGGTGATAACCGTCTCCCCGGCGGCGGCGTCGGTCCAGCCGGTGGTTTCGTTGCCGGACCCGGCGACCCGCCACTGCACCTTCGCCGACACCGCCGTCGCGGACCCGCGCGGGGCGCCGCCGGCGTCGACCTTGATCTTCCCGGACGACGTGGTGCCGTCAGTCGGGACCGTCATGGACGCGGCACCCCACCCGAACCCGTGCGTGGTCGTCGGACCGGGCACCAGGGACCGCCCGATCGGGGTCACCGTGATCTCGTGATACCCGCGCGCCGAAGCCGGGTACTTCTTGGTGAAGTGCACCTTCGTGGTGTCGTTGGTGGCGGTGATCCGCAGCGGTTCGGGCTGGGCGACGCCGTCGACGGTGAGGTCGAGGTAGCCCGGGGCGGAGTAGCCGCCATTGACACCGGCCGCGGTCACCGTGCAGGTGACCTCACCGGTCGGGTCCGTGTCGGTCCACGTCCCCGCGGCGTACCCGCGGTCGCAGGACACCGCCGCCGCCGGTGGGGCGCCCGTCTGCAGGTAGAAGGTGCGCCACGGCGACCACGTCCCGTTCCACAGGCCCCGCTCGTCGCGGACCGCGGCCCGCACGTACCAGGCCGGCTGCGACGAGGTGTTCTGCGCCAACGCGGCCGGGACCTCGCACGACACCGTCGCGGCCGAGTTCCCCAGAGGCGTCTCGCACGAGGTGACGCGTGAGGCGGCGGCACCGCTGGTGTCCTTGTGGACCTCGAACGTGACCCGCACCTTGGAGGCGTCCGGGTCGGTCGCCGACGACTCAAACGCCGGCTTGGTGTCCCTGGTGAACACGTACGACGTGCTCGTCCCCGGGACGGTGTACGTGTTCGCCCCCGCCACAGTGGGCAGGGCGGCCGCGTTCGGCTTCCGGTTGTACGTGTATGTGACGTACGGGTCCGAACTGGACTCCAGGGAGTAGAACTTCTTCCACCCGTTGTTGTTCGTCTCCGACGCCGACAGCTTCAACGACCCATTCGCGGCACCCGAGGACGCCCAGCCCTGCGCGACCGGGGTGATCGGCACCGAGATCCGCCCGGCGGCGCATCCGGTGGCGCCCTTCGCAACCGACACGGATCCGGCCAGCGCATACTGGGTGGGCTGGTTCCCCCACGTCGTGGAGGTTCCGGCCGCACCGGAGTTGTGCGCCGTCACTGGCATCGCGGTGCACGAGAACGAATGGAACTCGTACAAGCTCAGCGAGGCCGCGGTGATGTCCTTGCCCTGCATCCCGGCAATGGGGAAGTTCAGGTACGAGCGGGCGACGTCGGCGCCGCCGTTGTAGGTGCCGACCCGCAGCTCGGTCATCGTCTGCGGCGTCGTCGACTCCGCCCACGACTTCGACACGAACGTGTCAAAGCTGGTCGTGATGCTGGTCCCGGTCGCGTAGGTCGGGTCGATCGTGACCGGGAACTCCCGGTCCGGGTCGGTCAGCCACTCCCGATCCGGCGTCACGGTCAGCATCGCGTTCCCGGGGTTCTTCTGCGCCACGGTCATCGTCACCGGGGACTCGTTGACCCGGTTCCCCGACTTCGCGTCCACCTTCGCGTCCCACGCCATCGGCGCCGCGAACGACGACACCACCGCGTCCTTGTTGTCGACGAACGAGACGCTGCCGTCCTTCTCCGCGCGGGCGATCAAACCCTTGGTCCTGAGCGGGAAGCTGAACGACACCGGTCCTTCGCCGGCCTTCGCGACGAGGGCGTCCCGCGCCGCGGCGGTCTTGATGACCACATCGGACTCGAACCCGGACCGGCGCGAGTGCACCACGAAATCCACCCCCGGCAGCACCTCCGGGTACGTCGCCGACTCGTCCTTGATCACCGGTGTCGGCAACGCGCCCGGCCACGCCATGGAGACGGTCCGGCCGGACTTCTCGTCGACCGCGACCGCATCAGACCCAGCCGCCGCCTTCGCACCCTTGCCCGCGCCGGCGGTCTTGCCGGCCAGGGACAGCCCGGCCGGGTGACCCACTGCGCCAGCGGTGCCATCCGACTTGCCCTCCAGATCGAGGTTGACGTTCACCCAGGCCGCGGTCTTCGGGTCCTTCGCCTTCGGGTCCTTGAACCGGATCGGGCCCTGATGCTGCTGCGTGGTCCAGGTGCCGTCCGGGTTCACCCACGTCGACGACGACCCCGACCGCAACCCCTCGACCTCGACCCGGCTGCCTTGTGCCTTCGCCGCGACCCGCGCGGACACCGCGTCCGGGCGCGAGGACACCGTCGCCGCCGGGGCTTTCGCCGCCGGGGCCGCGGCAGCCGTGGCCGTGGGGGTGGCGTCCGCGATCGGTGCGATCGTCACCACCAGCGCCGCGGACGCGGCATACGCCACACCCCGCAACGCCGGCCGGAACAGGCCACCGACATACAACCGGTCGAAGAAACCTGAGGAAGCCGTCATGGCCCAACCCCTGAACTACGAACAGCCCCCCAGCAGGGCCAACTAGCGAGAACAGTGAAGGCAAGAGTTGCTCTCCCGCAACTTGAACGGCGAACTTTTACTCTGCCTTTACCTGCTCCATGAGCTCTTGCCCGAGCGAAGCCCTTAACGCATCCGGCCACTTTCATCGGCCCGTGACTCACGTGGCTCCACGCGAGTGAACGATGAAACCCGAGGTCACCGCCCATCCGATCCTCGAATCATGCAGATAACGTGGAACCCGCACCGCGGGTTCGAGACGGTGACCTACATCATCGACGGGACGTTCGTGCACCGGGACTCGCACGGTGGTGGCGGGCAGATCACCAATGGCGACACCCAGTGGATGACCGCAGGTTCAGGACTGCTCCACATCGAGACGCCGCCGGAGTCGTTGGTCCTGAGCGGAGGCCTGTTCCACGGACTCCAGCTGTGGGTCAACCTCCCGAGCTCGCTCAAGATGTCGCCACCGCGCTACCAGGACATCCGAGGCGGCGACGTCGCCCTCCTGTCGAGCCCCGACGGTGGTGCGCTCCTGCGGCTCATCGCCGGCGACCTCGACGGTCACGGCGGCCCGGGTGTGACGCACACGCCCATCTGCATCGTGCACGCCACGCTCGCTCCGGGAGCGCAGGTGCGCCTGCCGTGGAACCCCGGCTACAACGCCCTGGTCTATGCGCTGGCCGGCCGGGGCACCGTGGGGAGTGAACGGCGCCCGATCCACATGGGTCAGCTTGCCGTCCTCGGGGCCGGTGCTGTGCTCGAGGTGGCTGCCGACGACACGCAGGAGAGCCGCAGCCCCAGCCTCGACCTCTACATCATGGGTGGGCAGCCCATCCGCGAGCCCGTCGCGGCCTATGGCCCCTTCGTGATGAACACGAGGGCTGAGCTCATGCAGGCGTTCGAGGACTTCCAGGCAGGGCGACTCGGGACGATCCCGACGGAGCCACATCCCGGCCACGACGTCCTCTGACCCAGGGCGACGCCTGACCCCTGAGGCCCGTTCCTGCGCGGTTGGTGCCAGCCGCGCACAGGGTGACCAGCCGCGCTGGCATGCGGTCGTTGTCAGACTCGCGTTGGACAGTTTCCAACGTGAGGAGTGGTCGTGCCGGGTCGGTCGTCGAAGGGTCTGCGGATGCACACTCTGGCTGAGAAGCAGCAGTTCGTGAAGGAGTTCCACGAGTGTGTGGAGTGGGGCGCGAAGACGGAGCTGTTGCGTCGGTGGAATCTGCATGCTGAGGTGGGTCGCCAGTGGGTCATGGCCGCCGAGGAGGGCCGTTTGGGCCCTGCAGCACCGACGAAACGGTTGAACATGGGGAGTGAGCAGCGGGCCCGCTTGGTCGCGTTGGAGCGGGAGAACGAGCGGTTGCGCGCCAAGGTTGAGGCGGCTGAGGCGGCGTTGGTGATCATGGGAAAAGCACACGAGCTCTTGGACGGGACCTTGAAGAGTTCGCTCGGGCAGGACGAGGTCCCGGTGTCGTTGATGAGCGTCGAGGAGTATCAGGCCTGGCTCGACAGGTACAAGACCTCCTGACCGACGCGGCCGCGACTGTGGCTCGGGCGTGGTCGACGTCGCGGGCCTGTCAGCTGTTGGGAGTGCCTCGTTCGACGTTCTATCACCGCCAAAGCAAGGGCCCGCTCGCCGACCGTGTTGCGTCCTTCGCCCGCGGGCACGTGGTGCAGCCGCACGCGTTGACGCAGGACGAGATCGACGCGGCCGTGCAGGTGATGACCGACCCCGACCTCGCGGACGCGTCGGTGTGTCAGGCGTACTGGATCGGGTTCGACGCCGGCCGCCTGACGTGCTCGCAGAGCGCGTTCTATCGGATCGCTCGCACCCGCGACCTGGTCGGTGACCGCCGCCCGTGCCGTCCGCGTGGCACCGGCCCGGGCCGCCCGAAACCGGTCGCAGCCGCGGGCGAGGTGAACCAGCTGTGGTCCTGGGACATCAGCGAGCTGCGCGGCCCGGGCCGGGTCCGCTACCACCTGTTCCTGGCCATCGACGTGTACTCCCGCTACCCCGTGGCATGGCGAATCGAGCACCGCTCCCTGCACGACCACGCCGTCGACATGTTCACTGATGCGTTCGGCCGTTGTGGCCTGCCGCAGGTCCTGCACGCCGACAACGGCACCCAGATGCGCTCGACCGAACTACGCAACCTCCTGGCCGATGTCGTCGACGCTTCGTACTCCCGGCCCAACGTCAGCGACGACAACCCGTTTTCGGAGGCCCTGTTCAAGACCATCAAGTACGACCCCGGCATGCCCGAGCACTTCGACTCCATCGAGCACGCCCGAGCGTGGATGACCCAGTTCCTGGACCACTACTGCCGCGAGCACCGTCACGTCGGCCTGAACCGGCACACCCCGCACGACGTCTTCACCGGCACGGCACACAAGGTCCGCGACACACGGCAAGCCCGCCTCGACCAGCTCCACACGGCATACCCGGCTCGCTACGCCAAAGCACCCAGAGCACCCCAGCTCCCCGACCCCACTGGCATCAATCTGTCCAAGACAGGTTGACAACTTCCGCATGTGTGCGCGGCTGACAAATGTCTGCGCGGGTCGCCCCAGCGGCGCAGAAATGCGCGGTGGCGGGCCGACCGGGGCCAATCTCAGTCGAGCCCCGCGGCGAGGGCGCGCACCGCGACTTCTGCGCGCGACTCGGGGAGGCCGGCATAGCCGATGACCAGTCCGCGACGGTCCGACTCCACGGCATAGGCCGACAACGGGTTCACCGCGACGCCGTGACGCAGGAGTGAGGTCGCGACCTCGTGGTCGTCGACGTCGTCGGGCAGCATCAGGACGAGGTGCAGTCCGGCGTCAACGCCGCTGAGGCCGTGGTGGGGGAGGTGACGCGCGAGGGCGGTCACCAGCCGAGCCCGCCGACCGGCATACGTCCGCGCAGCGCGCGCATGGTGAGCGGCCAGGGACCCGTTGGCGATGAACTCGGCGAGTGCCTCGCCGGTCATCTCGTTGACGACGAGGTTGCGGCGCTCGAGTTCGAGGCGCACCTGATCGCGCAGATGTCGCGGGGGAGCGACCCAGGAGACGCGCAGCGTGGGGACAAGGATCTTGGAGGCCGTGCCCATGTAGAGCACGTGGTCATCGGCACCCTCGAGTGAGCGCAGCGCCGGCAACGGGGAGACGTCGTAGCGGAACTCGCCGTCGTAGTCGTCCTCGATGATGAGGCCCCCGGACTCCTGCGCCCAGTCGAGCATGGCCGTCCGGCGGACGACCGGCATTCGGGCGCCGAGAGGGTACTGGTGCGAAGGCGTGACATAGACCGCGGCGTCCGTGGGCCGGAGTTGGCCCGCGTCCAGCCCGTCGTCGTCCACGGGCACTGAGCGCGTGCGAACCCCGTTGTCGGAGAAGGCAGTCCACGCTTCGACGTAGCCCGGGTCCTCGAGAGCCACGGTGCGACCGGCGAGGTTGAGGGCGGACGGAAGCGCCTGCAAGGTTGCGCTGACACCGGGTGTGACGAGGAGGTCGTCCTGATCGACGGCGATGCCGCGACTGCGCCGGATGTGGTCCGCGAGCACCTGTCGCAAGCGACTGTGCCGTGGGGCCTGGTCCATGTCGTTCGTCGGGACGAGGGAGGCTGCGTGTCGCCACGCCCGCCGCCACGCCGCCTGGTCGAGGAAGCCGACGTCCGGTCGGCCGGGACGCAGGTCGAACCGGACTTCGTGACGCGGAGGTCGAATGGGCGCGGTGGGGCAGGGCTCCATGGGCTCCACGGACGACAGGGCCCCGGCGCGGGCGGCACGATCCGCGCCCGTCGCGATCTCCGCCCCCGAACCCGGACGCGTCTCGATGAATCCAGCCGAAGCCAATTCGTCGTATGCCGCGACGACCGGTCCGCGGGACACCTTCAGTTCCGTGGCGAGCACTCGCGTCGAAGGGAGTGGATCCCCGGGTCGGAGTCGACCCTCACGCAACTCGGCCACGACGGCATCCGCGATCCGGTGACGCAGCGGTCGGTCGCCGCCGTCGAGAGTGAGTGGCAGGCTGACCGAGCGGGGAGCGCGAGGCACGTCCCCAGAATACTGGTCCTGTGTGTCTGTCGATAGTGGTTCTCATGGGTGATCCACTTTGCGACGATCATGGAGCCATGCCCCAGCTCGCCCTGAACCGACTCCGTGAGCGCGGCAGCACCGAACGTGCTGCGCTCGACGCCCTCCTCGACGATGTCCTCGCCGGCACGCTCAGCACCGTCGTCGACGGCAAGCCGTGGGTGGTGCCGATGCTCTTCGCACGTCAGGGCGACCGGATCCTGCTCCACGGATCGACCGGTGCCGGGGCGCTGCGCCACGTCGCCGCAGGTGCGCCGGCGGCACTTGCCGTGATCGCCGTCGACGCCCTCGTCGTCGGACACACGACGTTCGACTCGTCCGCCAACTATCGCTCAGCGGTCGTGCATGGCACGCTCACTCCGCTTCCCGATCGGGAGCGAGCGGAGGCACTGGATGCCCTCTCCGAACGGATCCTGCCCGGACGGAACGCGGAGGTCCGCCCCATGACCCGGCAGGAACAGGCGAAGACCCTCGTCATGGCCATGCCCATCGTCGACGGCGAGTTCCTCGTCAAGACCCGTTCCGGGACGGCGAGCCCACCCGACGAGCACACCGACGCGTGGCACGGCGTCGTCGAGCTGCGGACCGTGGCGCTCGACCCCGCCCCAGCACCCACCTCCACCGCCGAAGAGGTGCCCCGTTCCGTGCTCGACTTCGCCGGTGCGAGAGTTCTGGCGTGACATACGCATCCGGAGTGGGCTCTTGGCCAGGCGAGTCGGCACGAGAAGCAGTCGTCACCGTGCGAGACCTTCTCGTCGACGCGGACGGACTGGGCATGCCCTACCTTCCCGAAACCCCTTCTCGCGGGCCGGGATCCGACATGATCGGCCGATCGGCGGCGCTGCTGGCCGACCTTGCCGTCGACCTCCAACCGTCGGGCTGGCGGTTCACCGACCGCCCCGGCCGAGACCTCGCTCGGGCCCGGTCGTTCTGGCGCCAGGACCTCGACGAGCTCGCAGAGGCCTACGACGGGTATGCCGGCCCGCTCAAGATCCAGGTGGCCGGGCCGTGGACGCTCGCCGCGTCGATCGAGCTCAACCGGGGCGAGCGGTCGGTCACCGACGAGGGAGCCCGCCGGGACCTCGTCGGGTCGCTCGCCGAGGGCGTCCGTCAGCACGTCGCCGAGGTGCGACGCCTTGTGCCGAGTGCCACGGTCACCCTCCAGATTGACGAGCCCTCCGTCGTGTCCGTCCTGCGCGGCGAACTCCCCACGGCCTCGGGCTACGGTCGCGTCCGCGCGGTCGACCGCGCGGAGGTCGCACGCGGCATACAAGAAGTTCGTGACTCGCACGATGGTGATGTCGTCCTGCACGCGTGCCACCCCGCGGCGCCCGTCGAACTCCTCGCCGGCACGGGAGTCACAGCTCTCTCGCTCGACCTGACCGACGCCTCACCGCAGCGGTGGGAGGCGATTGCGGCCGCGGTCGAGTCCGGAACCCGGCTGTGGGCCGGAGTGGTCCCGACGACCGAAGCCACCTCGTCGGCAGACGCCGTCCGCGCGGCCGTCTCACGGGTCGCGGACGGGTTCGGTCGCGTCGGGCTGCCGGTGTCGTTGCTCGCCGACGTCACGGTGACACCGGCATGTGGCGTCCCGGGACTCACACCCCGGGGGGCCGTCGCCGTTCACCGTGTGGCGGTGGACACCGCCCGAGAACTCACCGACAAGGAGCAGGGCTGATGTCACCGGCACCGCGGGTCCCCTGGCAGGCGAAGTACCTCGCCCTCGTCCTCATCTGGGGGTCCAGCTTCCTGCTCATGAAGGTCGGCCTCGAGTCGCTTTCGGCGGTCCAGATCTCTGCTCTGCGTCTGGTGACGGGCGCAGCGACGATCCTCGTCCTGCTCTGGATCCGTGGTGGTTCGTTGCCACGCGAGCACTGGGTCTGGGGCCACCTCATCGTGACCGGCTTGCTCCTCGGCACACTGCCCTTCACGCTCTTCGCCCTCTCGGAGACCAGGGTCAGCTCGGCCCTCGCCGGCATCGGCAACTCGACGACCCCGATCGCCACGGTGCTCGCGACGATCGCCTTCCTGCCCGGGGCACGCACGACTCGCCCCAAGGTCGTCGCGGTGGTCATCGGCTTCCTGGGGGTCGTGACGATCATGCAGCCCTGGTCGGCAGGTCGCCCCGACCTGCTCGGCTTCGGCATGGCGGTGCTCGGTGGTGCCTGTTATGGCCTGGGCTGGACCTACAACCGGCGCTTCCTGGCCAGCGCCGACCTCGGCGGACTGAGCCAGCCTGCTGCGACCTTGCTCATGGGCACCATCCTGATGATCCCCGTGACGCTCGTGTGGGGGCTGCTGCAGCCGCGCGGCATCTCGTCCATCTGGGCCTACGACCAGGCGCGGCTCGGCACGTCAGGGATCGAGGCGGGCAGTGCTGGCGGAGGTTGGCCGTGGCTGCCGCTCCTCTGCATCCTCGCGCTCGGGATCATCGGCACCGGCGCGGCCTACATCCTCAACTTCGACGTGATCCGTGGTGCGGGTCCGATCGTCGGCTCGACGCTGACCTATCTGATCCCCATCGTGTCGGTGCTGCTCGGCGTTCTCGTCCTCGGTGAGTCCCTGGGCGTCTGGCAACTCGTGGGCTTCGTCATCGTCCTCGGCGCCGCGGCGGTCATCAACGCCCCGGCCCGGCGGGTGGCCACACCTGCGGGCGCGGCCGAACTGACCCCGACCGGGTCGAGATAGTACGAAACGCCGACCCCGCAGCCTGCGGATCGGCGTTTCGTACTACTTCGACTGGCCGGGAGCCCGGATCAGGACTCCGCTGGCGCCTTGACCTCGCGCCGCAGGATCTTGCCCGTCGGACCCTTGGGGAGTTCGTCGAGGAACCACACCTGCCGTGGGTACTTGTACGCCGCGATCCGCTCCTTGGTGAATTCGATGATGTCGTCGGCGCTCGCGGTCGCGCCGGGCCGCAGAGCCACTCCGGCCCCGACCTGTTCGCCGAGCAGATCGTCGGGCACGGCCACGACGGCCACTTCGAGGACGTCCGGGTGCTGGTAGATGACCTCCTCGACCTCGCGCGGATAGACGTTCATGCCGCCTCGCAGGATCATGTCCTTCTTGCGATCGACGATCGTGAAGTAGCCCTCGTCGTCCTGGGTGGCCATGTCTCCGGACCGGAACCACCCGTCGGGGATCGCCTCAGCAGTCGCCTCGGGGTTGGCCCAGTAGCCCTTCATGATGTTGTCGCCGCGGATCGCGATCTCGCCGACCTCGCCGTGGGGGACCTCGTTGCCGTCGACGTCGATGACCTTCATCTCGCAGCCGGGGATGGCAAGCCCGATCGTGCCGGGCTTGCGCTCGCGGTCTGGCATGTTGAACGACGCGACGGGCGACGTCTCGGACAGGCCGTAGCCCTCGAGGATGACGCAGCCGAACTTCTCCTCGAACGCCTTCATCACCTCGAGCGGCATGGCCGACCCGCCAGAGGCGCACGTGCGCAGGGACGACGCATCGAGTGAGTCGGCATCGGGGTGGTTGAGGATCGCGGCATACATCGTCGGCACGCCCTGCATCACTGTGACCTTTTCGTCGCCGATGACCTTGATGGCTGCGGCCGGGTCGAAGCGAGGGATGAGCGCCAGCGAGGCGCCCACCCGCACAGCGGCGTTGAGTCCGACCACGAGGCCGAAGACGTGGAAGAGGGGCAGGCAGCCCATGATGACGTCGTCAGACGTGAGTTCCTGGATGACCTCGGCGCAGCGCTTCGCGTTGAGGTTGACGTTGTCGTGGGTCAGCTCGGCGCCCTTCGGGCGGCCCGTCGTGCCTGACGTGTAGAGGATGATCGCGGTGTCGTCGCCATCGCGTTCGGTCGGCTCACTGATCGGCTCGCCGCCTTCGAAGGAGCCCTCGACCGGCCCAAGCGGACCGCACTCGACGATGCGCGTGCCCGAGTTCTCGGCACCCTTCGTCGCCTCCTCGACGAAGTCCGGCCACACGAACGCGACCTTGGCCCCGGAGTTGGTGAAGAAGAAGTCGATCTCGCCGGACTTCAGCAGGGGGTTCATCGGGACGACGACGCCACCGGCGAGGAGCGTCCCGAAGAACGCCACGGGGAACGCCGGAACGTTGGGAAGGATCAGCGCGACGCGGTCGCCGGGCTCGATCCCGTTGGCGCGCAGCGCTCCCGCGAGCTTCGCGCCCATCCCGTGCAGTTGCTGATAGCTCAGGTCCTGTCCGTTGATCTTGAGCGCCGGCTTCTCCGGCATGGCCGATGCGGTGCGGACGAGGTTCGATGCGAGGTTGGACTCTGCGCTGCCCATGGTGACTGGCTCCTTTGCCTGGCGGGGTCGCGGTCATTGTGACCCGGGTATCGCCTCTTGGCGAGGTGTGCGCCTGAAAGACTCACCTGGTGATCACGATCGACGAGTACCTCGCCTTCTGCGACAAGGCCTTGAACGGGTATGCCGTGTGCGTCCGTCAGTTGGGCGACGCTCACGTCAACGCGTCGCTCACCGATTCCAACGGGACCGCGATTGAGGGGTCGAACTCGGCCTTCGCCCTCGTGGCGCACATCGTCGGTGTCATGGGCCGGTGGGGGAGGACCGTCAACCGAGGCATCGTCGTCCCGCGTGACCGCGACGCCGAATTCACGGCGACCGGGACGGTCGACGAGGCGTTGGCCCTCCTGGACATGGCGCGGACTCGCTTCCACGAGGACGCGCGAGCCGCAGATCTGGCCGCAGCGCCGGTGAACCCGCCCACGGAAGGTGGGCGGACGGCATACGCGACGCAGGGTGCCGTCCTCGTGCACGTCTATGAGGAGCTGGCCCAGCACCTCGGCCACCTCGAGATCACGCGCGACGCCGTCCTTGCCTCGGAGGCCCACGCCGACGGACGAGATCTCTGATGGGCTGGTTCTGGCTCTACGGCATCGTGTTGCAAGTGGCCCCAGGCGCGGTCGGACTTGCACTCGTCCTGCGCCATCCGGGCCGGGGGCGCTGGCGCACGTGGGCCCTCGTCGGCTTCGGTCTCTGGGCCGTGTGCGGGGTCGCTCAGATGGCCCTGAATGCTGTGGTGTTCACCTCGACCGACCAGAGTGCTCAGGGGCTCGGGACTCTGGTCGGGTCCGTGTCGTCGGCCCTCGTGTTCCTGACCCTGATTGCGTGGGGCTTCGTGATTGCGGCGCTCCTCGCAGGGCGCAGCAACGGCCCAGAGGCGGTCGGGGCTGAAGAGCCGTCGTCGGCGGCAGATCGGTCGTCCGACGACCCACTGGCCTACGACCCGGCGGACTTCATGCCGCCGCGCCCCAGGTCGTGATGCATGCGCACAGACGACACCGGCCGGGACTCGCGAGTGCGACGTCCCGGCCGGGTCGTTGTGGTGTGGTGACTACTTCACCTCAGACCTCATGACGAACCGCAGGCCGAGCAGTGCCGGGAGGGCGAGCCACAGGCCCGCGGTGGTGGCGACCTGTGCCCACTGTTCGCCGACCGGTGGTCCTTCGAAGAGGAACGACCGGGCGAGCTCGGCGTCGACCCAGGGGCGGACATCCGCGAAGTCCGGTGCGTTGCTGGCCAGGATCCCGAAGATCGTCGGGAGCACCAGGGTGATCACGAAGTAGGTCACCAGTGCGACGGGCGTGCTCCGGAAAAGCAGGCCCAGCATCGTTCCGGTCAGCAGGCACAGCAGGCTGCCGATGATGATGGTGCCGAACTCCGCAACCGAGACGTCCCAGACGAGATCGGTGCCGGCGATGGCCGTGCCGGCGACATTGCCGAGCACTCCCACGACGAGCGCGACCAGCATCGCGGCGATGCCCACTATCACCGAGGAGATCGTCTTGGCCAGGATCACGCGCCGCCGGTGCGGGACCAGCGTGAACGTGGTGAGCCCGGTGCGCTGACTCCACTCTCCGGTGATCGACAGGATTGCGATGATCGGGAGCAGGATGGTCATCGGGAAGCCGATCGCCTTGGCGAAGGTGTTGTGAGTGAGTTGCTCGTCGGGCGCGAAGAGGACCGTCGCGATGGTGGCGAGCACGCCCAGAATCACCATGCTGGCCATCAGCCAGAACCCTGAGCGGGTGTTGAACATCTTGCGCAGTTCGACCCGCACGACGCGGGCCAGTGGGACCGGTGCGAGTCGTGCCTGATGCTCCTCGCGAACGTGGGTGAGTGCGGTGGCGGTCATGCTGCTGTCCTTTCTCGTGCTGTGTCTGCGGTGAGCTCGAGGAACCTGTCCTCGAGGCCGCCCTCGGCCGTGCGCAGGTGAGTGAGAGGCACGCCCGCAGCCAAGGCGAGTTGCCCGACCACGGCGGGTTCGGCGTCGGTGCTGACGGTGCCGTCCGTGGACACCGACGTGTCATGTCCCGCGGCGTGGAGCGCCCGCCGCAACGCGCCGAGGTCCGCGGTTCCGACGAGGCTGCCGACACCGCGGAGCAGGTCGGCCTTGGAGCCCTCGGCGACGATCCGGCCGGCGCCGATCATCACGATGTCGTCGGCGATGATCTCGACCTCGCTGAGCAGGTGCGAGGACAGCAGAACCGTCCCGCCCCGGTCCGCGAAGTCGCGGAGGAGGTCTCGCATCCAGCGGATGCCTGCGGGGTCGAGCCCGTTGGCAGGTTCGTCGAGGATGAGGACGCCCGGGTTCCCGATGAGGGCGGTGGCGATCCCGAGGCGCTGGCGCATTCCGAGTGAGTAGTTGCCGACCCGGCGCTCGGCCTCGGTCGCGGTCAGGCTGACGAGGTCGAGCATCTCGTCGACGCGCCGGGCCGGCACGCCCATCGTCTGCTGGGCGATGGTGAGGATCTCCCGGCCCGTGCGGCCGGCGTGCTGGGCTGAGGCGTCCAGCATGACCCCCACTTCGAGACCGGGGTTGGGGAGGTCCGCGAACCGGCGTCCGGCGATCGTCGCCGTCCCCGTCGTGGGCTTGGTGAGGCCGACCATCATCCGCATGGAAGTCGACTTGCCGGCTCCGTTCGGGCCCAGGAAGCCGGTGACTCGGCCCTCCTTGGCGGTGAAGCTGACGTGGTCGACGGCGACGGTGGAGCGGTACTTCTTCGACAGGTTGTCGATGGTGATCATGTGCTGATTCCTTTCTGGAAGGGATGCCATCGACGCTAGGGACGTCGCCGCCCGGGCGCGTCGTCGAGACGTCGTGTCCGTGGTGCGACAAAAGCAGGAGGGGGAGTCGTCCTCGGGTGTGACTCAGGACTGCTCGAACAGTCCGCTCTGGTAGGCGAGCACGATCGCCTGGGCTCGATCCCGCAGGCTGAGCTTCTGGAGCAGCCGCGTGACGTGGGTCTTCACGGTGGTGTCGCTGATGAACAGCTCCTCGCCGATCTCGGCGTTGGACAGCCCGCGCGCGATGAGCTCGAACACCTCGACCTCGCGAGCGGTGAGCTCGGAGAACCCCGCCGGAGGTGCCTGGTGGCGGGCGCTGGTGAAGTGCCGGATGACCCGCGTGGTGACGGCAGGTGAGAGCAGGGCCTCGCCGGCCGCGACGGTGCGAACGGCGGCGAGCAGTTGCTCGGGAGGGTCGTCCTTGAGGACGAAGCCGCTGGCCCCGGCGCGCAGCGCCTCGAACACGTAGTCGTCGAGGTCGAAGGTCGTGAGGATCAGGATGCGGGCGGTCGTGTCGGTCCCCAGAATGCGGCGGGTGGCCTCGAGCCCGTCGAGTTCGGGCATGCGGATGTCCATCAGGATGACGTCCGGGTGGAAGCGCGCTGCCTGGGCGATCGCCTCACGACCGTTGCCCGCCTCGGCGACGACGTCGATGTCGGTCTCGTCGGCGAGCAGCAGCCGAAAGCCTGCGCGCACCATGGACTGGTCGTCGACGACGAGCACCCGGATGGTCATGGCGGATCGCCGCCCAACGGGAGCCGTGCCCGGACGAGGAACCCGCCGCCCGGGGCTGGTCCGGCCGTCATCTCACCGCCGAAGAGCTTGACCCGCTCCCGGATGCCGACGAGACCGTGTCCTCGTACGTCACCCGAAACCGTCTCTCCGGCGCCCGAGTCGAGGACCTCCAGACGAAGCTCGTCGTCGCCGTAGTCCACGGTGACGTCTGCCGCGCCGGACCCTGAGTGCCTGAGGCTGTTGGTGAGACCTTCCTGCAGGATGCGGTACGCCGAAAGGTCGAGGCCCGGTGGCAACGCAGACGGCTCGCCGACGATCCGAAGCCGCACTGCCAGACCGGCTGCTTCGACGTCGTGCACCAGGCGATTCACGTCGGCCAGTCCGGGATGGGGCATCAGCTCCGCCGGGTCGCCGTCCTCCCTCATCGCGTTGAGCAGGCGGCGCATCTCCATCAGTGCCGTCCGGCCCGCCTCCTCGACATTCTTGAGCGCCTCCCGGTCTGCCTCGGCGCTGTCTGGCATCCGGTGCCGAACGGCTCCGACCTGCAGCATGATCACGCTCAGGCTGTGCGCGACGATGTCGTGCAACTCGCGTGCGATCCGGCCGCGTTCCTCGGCGACGGCCACCCGCGCCGCAGCCTCCCGTTCCCGCTCCGCGCGGACGGCACGTTCCTCGGCGGCTTCGGTTCGTTCGGTGCGTTCGCGCAAGGCCCACCCGACGAGCCACCCGATCCCGAACGTGACAGGGACGGAGATCAGGTCGTCGGTGGTGGAACCGGGTCCGTTGCGCACCACGGTCACGGCCCCCGCCAGGACGATCACCAATCCCAGGCGGGAGAGCCACACCTTGCGCTGAGACCCGAGCAGGACTGCGGCGCCCATGCCAGCGACGAGGATGCCGGCTCCGTTGACGATCAGTTGTCCGTCGAGGAAGGAGAGCGCGGTGCACCCCAGCCAGAGCGATGCCGGCGCCGCGAAGGGGAAGCGCCCCCGGGCCAGCAGCCCCAGTACCGCCGCCGTGATTCCGACGAGGCCGAGCACGAACCGGGGCCCGCTTGGGTGCTCGAGGTCGTCACGAACCACGGTCCACACCGCGGTCACCACGGCGATGACCACGACCAGCAGGTCGAGGCCGTGTCTCGCGAGGAAGGCCGTGGCTCGGCTCACGCTTTCACGGTACGACTCCGGTCACCGCAGCTGCGTCCATCCAAAGTAGGAGGACGCAGCTGGGTCACTCGTCGCGCATGTCCCGGATGGGGTTGCGGCGGATGTTGCGCAGCAGCGGCGGGGTGATCGCCACGAGCGACATCAGGAGGATCCCCGCCAGAATCGCCCAGAACACCGGCCCAGGCACCCCGAGGAAGTGGAAGCGCGCGTCGCCGTCGAAGACGCCATAGGCGAGTTGCGCGGCCCGAGTCGCGCTCTGGGTGAACAGCACCTCGATGGCGACGACGATTGCTGCCGCCAGCAAGCCAGCGAACAGGGCGATCCTGAGCGCGACCCAGATGGAGTACAGGACATAGACCTTGATGATGTCGGTGCGCTTGGCACCGATCGCGCGGAAGACGGCCGTCTCGCGGCGGGAGTCGGCGATGACGCGGCCCATCATGGCCCAGATGATGATCGTGGCCACTCCGAAGAGCACCCCGAGGATGCCGATGAGGAACGGACGTGCCTCGCGTGCGATGTCGTCCACGACGAGGTAGCTCGTGCCGTACGTGCCCACGGAGAAGGGCTTGCCGCACTCGGTGTAGAAGTCGCCGCCGAAACCGCTCGAGCTGCCCGGGCAGGCCTGGGACTGGATGAACGCCTTGGCTCCCTCGACCGTGGGGAACGACGCGATGTGGGCAGCCTCCGGGCCCATGGGCCCGAACATCATGAGCTGCTCGGGGGTCTGCGGGGGAGGCGTCTGGAGCAGGTCGGCATGCCGAAGCTGCGCCGGAACGGCGGCCAGCAGGTCTGCGGGGATGAGGGACCCGTAGCCGTAGTTCGTGCCGACGATCCCGGAGATCACGGCGTCCAAGGTGCTGCCACCGGACTGCTGCGTCGGGAGGACGCCGACGATCTGGAACGTGAGGAGTTCGGCGCGAGGTTCGACGGTTGGCGAGACCTCGGCGTCGAAGGCCGCGCGATTGGCATCGGCCCTCTTCTCACGTTCGGTGCGGCGGTCGGACGCGACCGTGACCTCACCGCAGGGTGTCTTGGGCAGTTGGAGGGTGCGCGCGGGCTTGACCCAGCCAGGCGTCTTCGCGTTGGCAGCGGCATCGGCGGCCTGCTGTCGCGCCTCATCGATCCGTGCGTGCTCGGCGTCGTTGCGGTAGCAGGCCGTGAAGGTCACGCCATTGGCCTTGTCGCGGACTCCGCGATACCAGTCGATCTGGCCCGCACTGTCCCGCGGGCGTTTTGAGAGGTCGAGGCTCTTGCCCAAGGTGGTGACGACGTCGTCGACAGGCACGAGGACCGGGATGCCCTTGGGGGTGGCCCGAGCCGCATTGGGCTCGGCGATGAACGCGCGGACGAGGTCGTCGTCCATGATCGTGAAGCTGGATGAGGCGATGCTCGAGTCCATGGCCTCTTCGGGCACCGACCCGTCGCTCACCGCCGTCGTGTCAGCGGTCTTGGTGAGGTCCTCCCGCCCGTCCTTGAGGTACTTCAGCCCCAAGGTCTGCAGGTGCTTGGGGCTGTAGGTGTCCGTGGCGCCGGCGCCACGGGCGGCAGCCGTGAACGCCTCGGGGGTGCTCTTCGAGTTCTTCTGGGCGTTCGCCACCACCTCGACCATGCGGCGCTTCCACACGACCGACTCCTGGTTGACCATCTTCCGCTCGGAGGCGGGGATGCTCGGGTCGCCGTAGGGGTTGTCCACGACCGCCGGAGTCTCGCTCTTCTCGTCGTAGTCGTCGATGCCGTACTTCTTCGCGGCGGCCTTGCGCTCAGCAAGGTATGCCGTGTGCGCTGCTGCCATTTCCTTCACGAGTTTGGGGTCCTCGGGGAAGGGGTAGAGCTGCTCGGACGGGATGACGGGCGTGGCCTGCACGAGGTAGCGGCCGCCGAGGTTCTGGTCGGCGAAGCGGTCGACACTGGCGGAGGTTCCGTAGAAGAGCAGGACTCCGCCACCGATGATGCCGAAGAGCAGCCCCGAGACGATGGTCGTGACGAGGAGCCGGATGCGCTTCGAGCGGACTTTGGTTCGCGCCAACGTGATCGAGTCGCGGAAGCCGATCATGCGACCACGCCCTCGGGGACGATGCGGCCATCGCTGAGCCGGATCGTGCGGTCTGCCCGCCGGGCGAGGTCGTCATCGTGGGTGACGATGACGATGGTGGTCCCGAACTCGTCACGAATTCGCTCGAAGAGCTCGATGATCGAGGCGCCGGTGGCGCTGTCGAGGTTGCCGGTCGGCTCGTCCGCGAGCAGCAGGGGCGGCCGATTGAGCAGGGCGCGAGCGATGGCGGCGCGCTGCATCTGGCCTCCGGACATCTCGCGGGGCAAGTGCTTCGAGCGGTCCGCGAGGCCCACCGCTTCGATGAGGTCGCCCGCGTGTGCGCGGCGCTCCTTGCGGGGCGTTCGGGCAAACATGCCCGGCACCTCGGTGTTGGTCGTCAGCCGCAGGAACGGCTGCAGGTAGAAGAACTGGAAGACGAAGCCGATCGTCCGGTTGCGGAACCGCGACAGCTTGGCGTCACTGAGCTTGCCGATGTTGACCCCGTCGACCATGACGGTCCCGCCGCTGGGCTTGTCGAGGCCGCCAATGAGCTGCAGCAACGTGCTCTTGCCGCTGCCACTGGCCCCCGTGAGGGCGACGAACTCTCCTCGGTCGATCTCGAGGGACACCCCGCCCAGGGCGGCGACTTTCTGCCGCCCCATCCGATAGGTCTTGTGCAGGTCGGTGACGGTGATGATGTGGTCCCCCGACCGCTCCCGTCGCGGCCGTCGCGGGATGGGCGCCGGCGCCGGCGCGGGATGGTGCGCTCGCAGGGCCGCGATGGCCGCGTCGACGTCACCGCCGAACGAGGCGAGGAAGTCGGCGACCGACACCTGGTGCGGTGTCATGGCGTCGCGATATGGATCCGTCATCGAGCCCCCTGGCTTGAACGAGCAGTGGGAAGAACTGTGACACATACTCGGTATGTCGGGGGTGTATTGGTGCAACGAAACGCAACCGTGATGCGCGGACGACGGCGCGCGGACGGCATACGTCAGGGAAGCCGTCCAGCGGTCCGATCGCGCTGACGTTGATGTCGGTGGTGTGCGGCAGGATGAGCGCGTGACTGAGAGCGACCTTTCCGTGGTGTCCGAGTCCGCCGGTGAACCCGCAGCCGAGGTGCCCGAGGAGGTCCGACACGAGTGGACCGGCCTCGCGGAGCAGGCGACCGCGCACCAGTTCGCCTACCACGTCAAGGACAGCCCGACGGTCAGCGACGGCGAGTACGACACCCTCATGAAGCGACTCAACGCGCTCGAGGACGAGTACCCGTCACTGCGTACCCCGGAGAGTCCGACGCAGACCGTGGGTGGCGCGATCTTCTCGACCGACTTCCAGGCCGCCGATCACCTCGAGCGGATGCTCAGCCTCGACAACGCCTTCTCCCCGGAGGAGATGCTGGAGTGGAACGCCCGTGTGACGCGGGACGCCGGCAACGGCTTCCACTACCTCTGCGAACTCAAGATCGACGGGCTCGCCGTGAACCTTCTCTACGAGAAGGGCAAACTCACCCGCGCGCTCACCCGCGGTGATGGCCGGACGGGCGAGGACGTGACGCTCAACGTCCGGACCGTGCACGGCATACCGACCGAACTCAAGGGGACCAGGAAGCACCCGGTGCCGGACCTCGTCGAGGTGCGCGGGGAGGTCTATTTCCCGATCGAGGCGTTCGCTGAGCTCAACGCGCAACTCGTGGAGGCAGGCAAGCCGCCCTACGCCAACCCGCGCAACACGGCCGCAGGATCGTTGCGGCAGAAGGACCCTCGGGTCACGGCGAGTCGACAGCTGCGCATGCTCGTCCACGGCATCGGCAAGCGCGAGGGCTTCGCCCTCACGAGACAGAGCGAGGCGTATGCCGCGTTGCAGGCGTGGGGTCTGCCCGTCTCGACCCATTTCCGGGTCGTCGACACGATCGAGGCGGTCAACGAGTTCATCGTCTCGACGGGGGAGCACCGGCACGACGTCGAGCACGAGATCGACGGGGTCGTCGTCAAGGTCGACGAGATCGCGATGCAGCGGCAGCTCGGTGCGACGTCGCGGGCACCGCGATGGGCCATTGCCTACAAGTACCCGCCGGAGGAGGTCAACACCGTCCTCCTCGACATCCAGGTGGGCGTCGGGCGAACCGGTCGGGTGACACCGTTCGGCGTCATGAAGCCCGTCGTCGTGGCGGGGTCGACGGTCGAGCGAGCGACCCTCCACAACGCGACCGAGGTGGCGCGCAAGGGCGTGCTCATCGGCGACACCATCGTGTTGCGCAAGGCCGGCGACGTCATTCCCGAGATCCTCGGCCCGGTCGTCGACCTGCGTGACGGCACAGAGCGCGAGTTCGTCATGCCGACCGAGTGTCCTGCGTGCGGCACGACGCTCGCCCCGGAGAAGGAGGGCGACAAGGACATCCGGTGCCCCAACACTCGCGCGTGTCCGGCGCAGCTCCGCGAGCGACTCTCGAGCCTCGCCGGGCGTGGGGCGTTCGACATCGAGGCCCTGGGCTACGAAGGTGCCGTGGCGCTGCTCGAGTCCGGGGTGCTCACTGACGAGTCAACGCTCTTCGGACTGACCGAGGCCGACATCGCGCGCGTCCCGCTCTACACCCGCGCGGCAAAGAAGACCGATGCCGTCGAGGCGGTCATCGACGGCAGGGTGCTGTCAGCCAACGGCGCCAAGCTCGTCGCCAACCTGGCCTCGGCCAAGAAGCAACCCCTCTGGCGGGTCCTCGTGGGGCTCTCGATCCGCCACGTCGGACCGACGGCGGCTCGAGCACTCGCACAACACTTCGGCTCCATGGACGCGATCCGGGCCGCGAGCGTCGAGGAACTTGCTGGCGCCGAAGGGGTCGGCGGCATCATCGCCGACTCGGTGCGCGACTGGTTCGACCGCGAGGGTAACGACTGGCACGTCGCGATCGTCGACCAGTGGGCCGCCGACGGTGTGCGCATGGAGGACGAGCGCGACGAGTCGATCGAGCAGACCCTCGCCGGGCTCACCGTCGTCGTCACGGGGTCGATGGAGGGCTTCAGCCGCGACGAGGCCAAGGAGGCCATCCTGAGCCGTGGTGGCAAGGCGTCGGGGTCGGTCTCCAAGAAGACCGACTACGTCGTCGTCGGCCCGGGCGCAGGGTCCAAGGAGACCAAGGCACGCGAGTTGGGGCTGACGATCCTCGACGAGGCCGGTTTCGTCACCTTGCTCGAATCCGGTTCTGCCGGGGCTGGGTCCGAGGCGTGATCACAGGGCTACACCCTGATCGTGCTGTCGCTGTGTCGATGCTCTTGAGCTTGGCGCTCTTCGGCGGAATCTGGCTGTTGGTTGCCGTTCCCCTTGCCAGGGGGGTCGTGGCGGGTCTGCGCGCAGGCGAGTGGTGGCGCCCCTTCGAGCAGAATGCCCGCGGTCGCTACGGGATCCTTGCGAACTCTCGCTCCCTGGCGTCCTTCAGGGCGCCCGCACCCCACAGGCGCACGATGCTGGGTCTCGTGACGCGATGGTTGATCTGGACCTACGTCGTTGCCGGACTCGGCTACTACCCGCTCATGCTGGCGATCAGGTTGGCACAGCTCGGCGGGAGTTGAGAGGTGGAGCAGCCTGAGCGCCGTGACCCACGGACCGTCCGGCAGACTGGGTGGGGTGGAGGACATGGAGCAGCAGGACCGAGACAGTCATCCTGCGCCCGTGATCATCGGACCGCCGGGGTGGATGCGTTGGTTCGGGCCCATCCTCCTTCTTGGGGTGTGGCTGGCGATGATGTCTGTCGTGGTCTTCGCCTTCCGTGAGCGCGACTGGATGGCTCCTGTGCGTGACTCGGGGCTCGGCGTGGTCGGGGCAATCGTCGGGTGGGTCATCGTCCTGTTCTTCCTCCTGATCCTCCCACCCAGCATCAAGGTGCTCCTCACGTATCGCTCTGTCCTGGACGTCAACGGTGTCGAGGCACCCTTCGGTCGTGGCCGCTTCGACCTCCCCGAGATCGAGACGGTTCGTTGGGTGCCTCAAGGAGGGCCGGTCAATGCCGCGAACCGCCCAGAGCGGTTCGAGGTGCTTTCCGAGGCGTCAGGACTCATCGCCCGAGTGACTCGTGCTGAGGCCGACTGGGATGCCGCGGTGGCGATGTTGCGTCATTGGGCGTCGATACGCCCTCAGGTGGTCCGAGATGAGTCGACGGCCGCGGTCCTGGGCGTGGAGCTGGTCTCGAACGCTGGACACGACCGACTGGACTGACGACTGACGTGGAACGTCCCCTTGCGCTCTTGGCCTTTGGTGCTCGTCACGACCCTTGACGTCATCCCCGTCATCCCCGTCATCCCCGTCATCCCCGTCATGCGCGGCATCGGGCTTTCTCAGTCCTCAGCCGCTCGTGACCGGCTCCCGGTTCGTCTGACGGTCGACCGCTGCCGAGATGGCCTTCAGTGCGTCCATGACATTGGTCGGCTTCGCATTCGTGAGCGCTTCTGCGACTGCCTTGTCGAAGAGTGCCGGGTCGCGGTTGATGAGCCACTGGTACTGCTGGCGCGCCTGGACGACTGCCCACTGCTCGCTGACGGTGGCCTTGTCGATGCCGGGGATCTTCTTGAGCCAGCCGCCATCCTCGTTGAGCACAGAGCGCCACTTGAGGTTCGGGTGGTTCGGGACGCTGTAGCGGTCACCCAAGAACCGCGGGATGTCGTTGAGGATGTCCTTGAGCTGGCTCACGAGGTCGTCGAGGTCACGCACCGAGTTCTTCAGCCCCTTGATTTTCGGGATGATCTCGGACGCGAGAGCGGATACGCGCGTCGTTGCCTGGTGGATGACGAGTGGGGTTGCGGCGCCCAAGGTGATGACGAGCTCGGCGACGTAGCTGCAGATCGCCCCCACGATCTGCGAGAGCGCGTCACGAAGCAACCCGTGGACGAAGGCGACGATGACGGCGCAGGCCTCGAACCCGACGGATACGGCACCGGTGCCGACCTCGAGCAGTTTGAGCTTGCGGAGCTCATTTCGCACATGCTCGCGATAGGCCTCGATGTTGGGGCCGGTCATGCCCTCCAGGCTCCTGTTCGACTCCTCCCTGAAGTCGTCCCGAACACCACCCACACCAATGGAGACGTTGAGCCACGTGCCGGCGAAGGCCTTGACGGCTTCGGGGTTGCCGGTGAGGTCGTCGAACCACCCCTTGATCGGGTCGAGGTGGTCGATAATCCAACCGATCCCGGCAGCGAAAAGGCTTCCGAGGGGGTCTGAGATCGTGGCCGCGACGTCGAAGCCGGCGGCCACACCCGAGAGGGCGAAGTCGACCCAGCTCTCGTCGTTGATGGCGTTCACCACGCCCATGCCGGAGTCGAGCAGGCCGGCTCCACTGTGCCAGCTGCGGGCCTCCGGGTTGACGACGAACGGGTTGTTGCTCACTTCTCTGCCGCCTTGCTGACACGACTCTTGGCAGAGTCGTCGTCGCTGTCGTACTGCCTGACGACCTGCTTGAGGTTCCTCATGGTCTCGGTCATGTCCTTGGAACTGTTCTCGACGCCACGCTGCGCCGCGCCCGCGATCGCCGTCGCCGCGCTTGCCAGGAAGACGTTGATGAGGCCGAACGCCTGGGAATCGAGCGTGGTCTCCCCCGCGGAGGCAGCCGCGCTCAGCCGAGTCGTGTAACCGCCGACCTCCTTGGCGTGACCGCCGATGTCGTCCGGTCGTACGTGAAACTGCATGTCTGAGCCCCTCCCATGGACAGTGTGCGGAGTCATCCTAGGGAGCCGTCGGCGGTGCGGCGATGGGGAGCACTCCCCATCGCAGGAGCATGGCCTGGCCGAGTTAGGGTCGCTGCGTGCCAACCGAGACCGACACTGACTTCCTTGTGTGGGGCGCGCGCGTTTTCGCACTCCTCGCACTCCTCGGCGTCGCGGCCATCTTGGCCGCCGTGTGGTGGGTCATCGTCCGACCCGTCATCGCGGAGGCCTTGCGGGCGCGTGAGGCGGGGGACTGGTGGTTGCCCTTTCTTCCCCAGTCGGACGGGGGTTATGGGCCGCTCGCCGAGAACCACTGGTGGAGCGCGATGCGAGCCCCGCAACCCGGGAGCAGCGGGGGTCTCCTCATCCGATGGGGGTTCTGGACCATGGTGTCCATCGGGCTGACGCTGGGGATGGCCCGAGCGGTGTGGCAGTTGGCCCGGCTGGTCGTGCGCGCCTGGTCCTGAGGCGCGGTGGCGGACCAGGCGTCGGACCTATTCGACGAAGCCGAACTTCGTGGCCAGCGACGAGCTGATCGACGTGACCTCTCCCGAGTCCTCGCCAAAGGTCGCCGCGGCGCTCTGACGGATCTGGCGAGACACGTCCCTCTGCGCCTCGCCGACTGCAGCCATGATGCTGCGTGCCACCGCGTCCCCACCTTCCCGGCAGGCTGCTGTGGGCACGGTCAGAGCCCGGAGCCCTCCCGACCCGGTCACCTCGGCGCGTACTCCGTCCGCGACTCCTTCTCCGGAGAGGCTGTCGACCTCGGCGCGCCAGGCGAAGGCCGCGCGGGCCTTGGCGACGGCACGGTCGAGGTCTCCCTGAGCGGGGATGTCGCCTTCGAGGCCGCCGTCACGTGATCCGGGGGCGCTCACCAGGTGCCTCCGTCCGGACCAGAGGTGTTGGGCAGCGCCTGAGTGCTGGGGGCCGTGAGGTTCGCGCCGTACTCCTGGCTGACGATCTGCGCGGTGCGCGAGTCGGCTCCCCAGGCCTGGGCGGTCAGCGCCTCGGCCTGCTGCACGACGTCGGACTGCGCGGCGCGAACCGCGGTGAGAACGCCGAGCTCGACCACTCGGCCGCCCTTGGAGGCCACGACGTCGGTCACGCTCAGTCGCCGCAGCACTCCCTCGGCGTCCACTTCGACGGAGATCCCACCTCGCTCGGCCTCGCCTGTCCCGGTCAATGCCATCATCTGGGCACTCCAGTCGGTCGCGAGTCTGGCACGTTCCTGTGCCGCTTCGACGGCGCCGTCCGGATCGTCCCACCGGCGCGCGCGACGCCGGTCTTCCTCTGGAGTCGTGGACATGGCGAGCACCCTACCCACGTGCCACAAGGGTCAGCGGACGGTCGGACCGCGGCAAGGCCTGCCTCGGATCCCGCCTAGACTGGCGCGCATGGCTGAACTCTCCCGCGACGACGTGGCGCACCTCGCCGGTCTCGCCCGTATCGACCTCTCCGACGCCGAGCTCGACAAGATGGTCGGCGAGCTGGGCGTCATCCTCGAGTCCGTGGCAACCGTGCAGCAGTCGCCGATCGAGGGTGTCGAGCCGATGAGCCACCCGATGCCGCTCGTCAACGTCACCCGCCCCGACGTCGTGCGCCCGAGCCTCGGCGCCGAGGCCGCCCTCGCGGGCGCCCCCGAGGCCGACCAGCAGCGCTTCTCCGTTCCCCGCATCCTCGACGAGGACTGAAAGCCGCGCGTATGCCGTGTGGTGAGCACACGGCATACCTCACCGTTCTTCCCCGCACCGCCACAGACTCAAGACCGCAAGGACCGACGTGACCACCGATCTGACCCGCGCCAGCGCCGCCGATCTTGCCGACCTCCTCTCCAAGGGTGAGACGAGTTCGGTCGAGGTGACCCAGGCGCTGCTGAACCGGACCGACGCCGTCGACGGCGACGTCCACGCCTACCTCCACGTCGACCGTGAGGGCGCCCTCGCGACCGCGCGTGACATCGACGCGCGCCGTCAGGCGGGGGAGCAGCTGCACCAGCTCGCCGGTGTGCCGATCGCGGTCAAGGACGTCATGGCGACCCAGGGCCTGCCGACGACGTGCGGCAGCAAAATCCTCGAGGGCTGGATCCCGCCCTACGACGCGACGGTCGTGACGCGCCTCAAGCAGGCCGGTATGCCGATCCTGGGCAAGACCAACATGGACGAGTTCGCGATGGGGTCGTCGACGGAGCACTCCGCCTATGGCCCGACCCGCAACCCCTGGGACCTCGAGCGCATCCCCGGCGGTTCCGGCGGTGGCTCCAGCGCAGTCGTCGCGTCGTTCCAGGCGCCGCTCGCCATCGGCACCGACACCGGTGGCTCGATCCGGCAGCCTGCGGCCGTCACGGGCACCGTCGGCACCAAGCCGACCTATGGCGGTGTCTCGCGCTACGGCCTCGTGGCGCTTGCGTCCTCGCTCGACCAGGCCGGCCCGTGCACCCGCACCGTGCTCGATGCCGCCCTCCTCCACGAGGTCATGGGTGGGCACGACCCGCTGGACTCGACGTCGATCAATGCGCCCGTCCCGGCCGTCGTCGAGGCTGCTCGCCGCGCCGACGTCAAGGGCATGAAGATCGGCATCGTCCGCGAGCTCACCGGTGAGGGCTTCCAGGCCGGTGTCCAGGCACGCTTCGACGAGTCGGTTCAGCACCTCGTCGATGCCGGAGCCGAGGTCGTCGAGGTCTCGTGCCCGAGCTTCACGGCGGCCCTCGCGGCCTACTACCTGATCCTCCCGAGCGAGGCGTCGTCGAACCTCGCGAAGTTCGACGCCATGCGCTACGGCCTTCGTGTGCTCCCCGAGGGCCTCGACGACCCGAGCGCCGAGCAGGTCATGGCGGCCACGCGTGACGCCGGCTTCGGTGACGAGGTCAAGCGCCGCATCATCCTCGGCACCTATGCGCTGTCGTCGGGCTACTACGACGCCTACTACGGCTCGGCCCAGAAGGTGCGTCGCCTCATCGCCGACGACTTCAACCGTGCGTTCGAGGCCGCCGACGTGCTCGTCTCACCGACCGCGCCGACGACCGCGTTCAAGTTCGGCGACAAGATCGACGACCCCATGGCGATGTACCTCAACGACGTCGCGACCATCCCCGCCAACCTCGCGGGCGTCCCCGGGATGTCGCTGCCCAGCGGCCTCGCCGACGAGGACGGCCTTCCGGCCGGCTGCCAGATCCTCGCGCCCGCCGCTGCTGACGAGCGCCTGTATGCCGTGGGCGCAGCTCTCGAGCAGCGCTTGCTCGCGTCGTGGGGCGGTCCACTGCTCGGCCGCGCACCCGAACTCTCCGCTGCACGCTCGACCTCGATGGGGGCCTGACATGACTGTTGTGGACACCGAAGCAACGATCTCCTACGACGACGTCCTCGCCTCCTTCGACCCGGTCATGGGTCTTGAGGTGCACGTCGAGCTCGGCACGAACACCAAGATGTTCTGTGGCTGCGCGACCGAGTTCGGCGCCGAGCCCAACACCCAGGTCTGCCCGGTCTGCCTCGGCCTGCCCGGAGCGCTCCCCGTCGTCAACGAGACGGCGGTCGAGTCGGCGATCCGGATCGGTCTCGCGCTCAACTGCGAGATCGCGGAGTGGTGCCGGTTTGCCCGGAAGAACTACTTCTATCCGGACATGCCCAAGAACTTCCAGACGTCGCAGTACGACGAGCCGATTGCGTTCAACGGCTTCCTCGACGTCGAACTCGATGACGGCACGACCTACCGCGTGGAGATCGAGCGCGCCCACATGGAGGAGGACACGGGCAAGTCGCTGCACGTCGGTGGCTCGACCGGTCGCATCCACGGTGCGACGCACTCGCTCGTCGACTACAACCGTGCCGGGATCCCGCTCATCGAGATCGTCACGAAGCCGATGCTCGGCGCGGGGGAGCGGGCGCCAGAGGTCGCGCGTGCCTATGTTGCCACCCTGCGTGACCTGCTCAAGGCGCTCGACGTGTCCGACGTGAAGATGGAGCAGGGCTCGATGCGCTGCGACGTCAACCTCTCACTCATGCCCAAGGGCTCGACGACCCTCGGCACCCGGACCGAGACCAAGAACGTCAACTCGCTGCGCTCGGTCGAGCGCGCCGTGCGCTACGAGATGTGCCGCCACGGAGCAGTCCTGCAGGCTGGCGGCTCGATCCTCCAGGAGACGCGCCACTGGCACGAGGACACCGGCGCCACGACGTCCGGTCGCCCGAAGTCCGACGCCGACGACTACCGCTACTTCCCCGAGCCCGACCTCGTTCCGGTCGCGCCGTCGCGCGAGACCGTTGAGTCACTGCGCGCCACGCTCCCCGAGCCGCCGGCGCAGCGCCGCAAGCGCCTCCAGTCCGACTGGGGCTTCAGCGACCTCGAGATGCGCGACGTCCTCAACGCCGGCCTCGTCGACCTCATCGGCGAGACCGTCGATGCGGGCGCGACCCCGGCCGGCGCGCGCAAGTGGTGGTCCGGTGAGATCGCCCGCCGCGCCAACGCCGAGGGCGCGACCGATGTTGCGTCGTATGCCGCGGAGCGCTCCATCACGCCGGCCCACGTCGTCGAGCTCGAGGGCCTCGTGAAGGCGGGTCGTCTCAACGACTCCATGGCGCGTCAGGCGTGGGAGGGCGTCCTCGACGGTGAGGGCACCCCGACCGCCGTGGCCGACGCCCGCGGACTTGAACTCGTCCAGGACGACGGCGCCCTCGAGGCGGCGGTCGACAAGGTCATCGAGGCCAATGCCGATGTGGCTCAGAAGGTCCGTGACGGCAAGGTGCAGGCCGCAGGTGCGCTCATCGGTCAGGTCATGAAGGAGATGAAGGGCCAGGCCGACGCCGGCAAGGCCCGCGAGATCATCCTCGCCAAGCTCACGAGCTGAGGCTCGACGCTGTGAGGCCGGGGTGAGGTCAGCCACCCCGGCCTCTGTCGTGTCAAGAGGTGGTCCACGGGGACATTAGACTGAACGCTCGTGACGATGACGCAACAGAGCACCCCAGCAGACGAGCACCTGGCCGAGTGGGCCGACCGGCAGGCCAAGGCCGAGGCGATGATCCCCCTCGTGGGCCGCCTCTACCGTGAGAACGGCGTGGTCACCTCGATCCACGGCCGTCCCCTTCTCGGCCAGTCCACGACCGACATCCTCAAGGCCCACCGGTTCGCGCGTCGTGTCGACGTCGAGCTCGACGTGGTCGACACGCTTCCCGTGCTCGAGGCGCTCGCGACGCTCGACCTCGGCCCGGCGTCGATCGACATCGCCCGCCTGCACCGCCGTCGCCTCGAGGCCGGTGATGGCGTTGCCCTCGAGGAGTTCCTCCGCAATGAGCTCGGTGACGTCGTCGGTCAGGGTGGCGGCGACGCTCGCCCCAGCACCGATGTCGTGCTCTATGGGTTCGGTCGCATCGGCCGACTGCTGGCACGCATCCTCATCGAGCACGCAGGCGGCGGCCACGGCCTGAAGCTGCGCGCCATCGTCGTGCGCAAGGGCTCCGACGACGACCTCGCCAAGCGGGCCAGCCTGCTGCGCCGCGACTCGGTCCACGGCTCCTTCGCCGGCACGATCACCGTCGACGAGGAGAACAACACGATCTTCGCCAACGGCACGCTCATCCAGGTCATCTACTCGGACAACCCCGCAACCGTCGACTACACGGCATACGGGATCAACGACGCGATCGTCGTCGACAACACGGGTCGCTGGCGCGACGAGGCGGGGCTCGCCCAGCACCTCGAGTGCCCCGGCGTCGCGCGCGTCCTCCTCACCGCGCCGGGCAAGGGCGACCTGCCCAACATCGTCAGCGGCATCAACGACGACGCGATCGGCGACGACGACCGCATCGTCACGGCGGCGTCATGCACCACGAACGCCATCGTGCCGGCCCTCAAGGCGATCAACGACGAGTACGGCATCGTCGGCGGCCACGTCGAGACGGTCCACTCGTTCACCAACGACCAGAACCTCATCGACAACTTCCACAAGGGCGAGCGCCGCGGTCGGTCCGCCGCGCTCAACATGGTCCTCACCGAGACGGGTGCCGCCAAGGCCGTCGCCAAGGCGCTCCCTGAGCTCGAGGGCAAGCTCACCGGCAACTCCATCCGGGTCCCCACCCCGGACGTGTCGATGGCGATCCTCAACCTCACCCTCGACAAGGCGGTCGAGCGCGAGTCGCTCAACGACTACCTCCGCCACACGTCGCTCTACGGTGACATGCACAAGCAGCTCGACTTCATCGACAGCCCCGACGTCGTCTCGACCGACTTCGTGGGCAACCGTCACGCCGGCATCGTCGACGGCCGCGCCACCATCACGTCCGGCGATCGCTGCGTGCTCTATGTCTGGTACGACAACGAGTTCGGCTACTCCTGCCAGGTCGTGCGCGTCCTTGAGGAGATGGCGAAGGTCCACCCCCCGGCCTTCCCCCGCGTCTGATCCGCGCCACCGCGCCGCCGACGGGCCCCACGCCCGGTCGAGAGTAGAAGAAGTCCCGCCCCGGGCGTACCGGGGCGGGACTTCTTCTACTCTCGACTGCTTCTCAGCCGAGGCGACTCACCTTCAGCGGCGGCCGCCGCCAAGGAGGCCACCGAGCACGTCGAGGATCGAGCCTCCAGCCTGCTGCTGCGGTGCCTGCTGGGTCTGCGTCGTCCCGCCACCGACTGCTCCGCCGAGCACGTCCTGCAGCATCGAGTCCAGCGAGCCCGGACCACCCTGGGCCGTGTTGTCCGTGCCACCGGGGGCCGGCGCGGCACCGCCACCGCCGAGGCCGCCGCCGCCACCCTTGAGGACCTTGTTGGCGATGTAGGACAGGACGATCGGGGCGAGGATCGGGATGAGCCTCTTGACCAGGCCACCGCCGGCGCCGGTGCCACCGAGCGCGGAGTAGACCTGCTCCTCGTTGGACCCGAAGATGTGCGAGGCGATCTTCTGGCCATCTGCCTCATCGACCTGACCGAGGTCGACGCCACCCTGGAGCATGTCGTCGTTGTGCTGGCCGAGTGCCTCGAGGAGCGAGCTCGCGCCACCCGGGTCCTGTGCGTTCGCCTGGAGACCGCCGAGGAGCGCGGGCAGGGCCGACTGGGCGGCCTGCTGCACCTCTTGCGGGTCGGCGCCGACCTGCTGCGCGAGCTGGTCGATGGGAAGGTTCTGAAGGATCTCGTCAACTGCGGCCATCGTGTGGTGCCACCTCTCGTGGGTCCGGTGGGCTTCGGCGCCCACCACTGCACTCAACTTAACCACCACGCCGCCGTGAGCGGGGAGTTCGCTCCGATCGGCGAGCCAACCCCTCAGCCGACCGGAACCCGCACGATGCGGTCGTCGCCGGGCCGCGGGTCGCCGCGGAAGGTGTTGTTGCTCAGGATCCACAGACTCCTGTCCGGTGCCGTCACGACGTCCCGGATCCGCCCGAACCGGCTCTGCAACAAGCGAACCGGCTCGCCCGTGCGCCGTCCTGCATCCACGGGAACCTTCCAGAGCGACTCGCCCCTCAGGGCTGCGAGATAGACGGCGCCATCGGGACCGACGACGATTCCGCTGGGGGAGGCGTCAGACGTTGCCCATTGCGCGATCGGGGCGACGAAGTCCCCACCGCTCTCGATGCCCTCGACCTCGGGCCAGCCGTAGTTCTTGCCGGGCTCGATGGCGTTGAGCTCGTCCCAGCTGTTCTGACCGAACTCACTGGCATACATCGTCCCGTCCTCGGCCCAGGCCAAGCCCTGGACGTTGCGATGCCCCAGGCTCCAGACGCGGCTCCCAGCGAACGGGTTCCCCGGCGCGGGCGATCCATCCGCCGTGATCCGAAGAATCTTGCCGCCCAGGTTGGCCCGGTCCTGTGAACGCGACGGCTCGGCAGCGTCTCCCGTCGCGACGTAGAGGAACCTGTCCGGACCCCACGCGATGCGCCCGCCGTTGTGGTTCCCAGCCTTCGGTATGCCGGTGAGCACCGGTGTCACAGAACCGAACCCATCTGCCCCGAGGGTCGTGCGCACGACGCGGTTGTCGCCCTCGGCGGTGAAGTAGAGGTGCACGGTCGAGTCCGTGGCGAACGTCGGTGACACGGCAACGCCGAGAAGGCCGCCCTCTCCGCTGGCATCGACGCCTGCGATGTTCCCGAGGCTGGTGCGGCTGCCGTCGGGGGCGACCCGGACGACCTCGGCGCGGTCGCGCAGGGTGACCAGTGCATCGCCGTCAGGAAGGAAGGCGATCCCCCACGGCACGTCCAGGCCCGTCGACACGTCGGTGGGCGCCCCGGTCGGGATGGGTCCAGTGGGTGTGCCGGTCGACGTTGAGGTTGGAGTGGGCGACGGTGCCGTGGAACTCGCGGAGGCCGGGGGAGAGGTCGATGGCGGTTCAGTCCCATCGCCGGATCCGCCGCACCCCACCAGCACCAGGGCGAGGGTCAGGCCGACTCCGGTGGGGACGATGCCACGGCGGGCGGGGAGCGCGAGGTGAGCGGACGGCATACCCGATCCTGTCGTGAAACAGCCCGGAACTCCATGGGAACGCCGCCGTCGCCTAGATTCGGGCCATGCTCGTCGTGTCGTTCCCGGACCCTGTCCTGCGTGATGCCGTCGGTGAGGTCGGCGGCATCGAGGCGGTCCTGTGGGATCCGGGCTCGGGCCCGGCGCCGGACGACCGCATCGAGGTCGTCGTTGCCCCCTATCTGGGGGCGGCGGAGAAGCTCGCGCCCGTCGCCGACCTGCCGAACGTGCGACTCGTCCAGCTCCAGTCGGCCGGGTTCGACGGGGTGCTCGAGGTCGTCCCGGAACACGTCCCCGTGGCCAACGCAGCAGGGGTCTATGACGCGGTGACGGCGGAGCTCGCCGTAGGGCTGACCATCGCCTCCCTGCGCGGAATCCCTGACGCGGTGCGGCGGGGGGACCAGGCTCAGTGGGTGCCGCTCGGGCAGCGCACGTCCTTGGTCGGACGTCGCGTGCTCGTCGTCGGCTACGGAGCGGTCGGGAAGGCGATCGCCCATCGTTTCAACGCTTTTGACGTGAGGCTGACCGCCGCGGCGTCACGCGCAAGGGCCGGCGACGACATCGTCGACACCATCCACGGCATCGAGGAGTTACCCGACCTCCTGCCCCACCAGGACGTGGTCGTGGTCATCGTCCCGCTCAACGACTCGACCTCAGCGCTCGTCGACGACGACTTCCTCTCGGCGATGCCGGACGGGGCTCTCCTCGTCAACGTCGCCCGTGGCCCGGTCGCCGACACCGACGCTCTCGTGAGGCATGCCGGACGTCTCCGACTCGCCCTCGACGTGACCGATCCTGAGCCGCTGCCCGACGGCCATCCGCTCTGGTCGGCCCCCGACGTCCTCATCACTCCGCACGCGGGCGGCAACACCGACGCGCTCGTGCCGATGATGGCCGCCTTGCTGCGCGAACAGCTCGGTGGGCTGGCCCAGGGACACGAACCACGCCACCTCGTCAGGCCGATTGTCAAGACCTGACAACCTCGCCGGGGCGGGGCAGACTCAAGGCATGACGGCTGCTGCTGAGGACAGGACGCTCGTGCTCGTGCGCCATGCCAAGGCCGAGCAGGGCGGCTATGACAACGACCACGAGCGCGAACTCACCAAGCGCGGGATGCGTGACGCTCGCGAGGTGGGCCGGTGGCTCTGTGACCAGGGCATCGGGGTCGACGAGGTCCTGTGCTCCACGTCCGCGCGCACCCAGCAGACCTGCGAGGGCGTGTGGCAGGCCGGGTGCTCGGAGGCGGACGTCCACCACGACCGCCGTATCTACAACGCTTCTGCCGAGCGGCTGCTCGAGGTCGCCCGTGAAGCCGACCAGGACGCCAATGTCGTGATGATCGTCGGGCACGCACCCGGCATACCGGCCCTTGCGTCGATTCTGGCCGAAGGCCAGGGAAGCGAGCGGGCGCACGATGCCCTCAGCGAGGGCTACCCGACGGCGGGAGTGGCGGTGCTCCGCTTCTCCGGTCACTGGTCCGACCTTGCTGCAGGCGTCGCGCGCCTCGACCGCTTCCATGTCGCGCGGGCCGACGACCGCGAGTCCGCCGAGGCCTGAGCCGGAGAGTGAGATCGGCGTCCCACCCCGTGGACACGGGTCCTAGAGTGACCCCATGAGCGACCAGCCCGACATCAAGCCCCGTTCACGCGACGTCACCGACGGCCTGGAGAAGACCGCCGCTCGAGGCATGCTCCGGGCCGTAGGCATGGGCGACGACGACTGGGTCAAGCCGCAGGTCGGTGTCGCGAGTTCCTGGAACGAGATCACTCCCTGCAACCTCTCGCTCGACCGCCTCGCCAAGGCCGTCAAGGACGGCGTGCACGCGGGCGGCGGCTACCCCCTCGAGTTCGGCACGATCTCCGTGTCCGACGGCATCTCGATGGGCCACGAGGGCATGCACTTCTCGCTCGTCTCGCGCGAGATCATCGCCGACTCGGTCGAGACGGTCATGAATGCCGAGCGCCTCGACGGCTCCGTCCTCCTGGCCGGCTGCGACAAGTCCTTGCCGGGCATGCTCATGGCCGCCGCGCGTCTCGACCTCTCGTCGGTCTTCCTGTATGCCGGGTCCATCCTTCCCGGGATCGCGAAGCTCTCGGACGGCTCCGAGAAGACCGTGACGATCATCGACGCGTTCGAGGCTGTGGGTGCATGCGCCGCGGGGAAGATGTCGCGCGAGGACGTCGACGCCATCGAGCGTGCGATCTGTCCCGGCGAGGGCGCGTGTGGCGGCATGTACACCGCCAACACCATGGCGTCGGTCGCCGAGGCGATGGGCATGTCCCTGCCCGGATCGGCCGCCCCGCCCGCCACCGACCGCCGCCGTGACGGGTTCGCCCGCAAGTCCGGTGAGGCGGTTGTCGAGTTGCTGCGGCGCGGCATCACCGCGCGTCAGATCATGACCAAGGAGGCGTTCGAGAACGCCATTGCCGTCGTCATGGCCTTCGGTGGCTCGACGAATGCGGTGCTCCACCTCCTCGCGATCGCGCACGAGGCCGAGGTCGACCTGTCGATCGGCGACTTCCAGCGGATCGGCGCGAAGGTCCCGCACCTGGCGGACGTGAAGCCCTTCGGCCAGTTCGTCATGACGGACATCGACCGGGTCGGCGGTGTGCCGGTCGTCATGAAGGCGCTCCTCGACGCCGGACTGCTTCACGGCGACGCCCTCACGGTCACCGGTCGCACCGTGGCCGAGAACCTCGCCGACATCCGCCCGCCCGACCCTGACGGCAACGTCGTGCGGGCCATGGCCGAGCCGATCCACAAGACGGGCGGCCTGACGATCCTCTCGGGGTCGCTGGCTCCGGAAGGCGCGGTCGTGAAGTCGGCCGGCTTCGACACCGATGTCTTCGAGGGCACTGCCCGCGTCTTCAACGGTGAGCGCGCGGCCATGGATGCCGTCGAGCAGGGTCAGCTCAAGCCGCAGGACGTCGTGGTCATTCGCTACGAGGGCCCCAAGGGGGGACCCGGCATGCGCGAGATGCTCGCCGTCACCGGTGCCATCAAGGGCGCGGGCCTGGGCAAGGACGTCTTGTTGCTGACCGATGGCCGTTTCTCCGGCGGCACGACCGGGTTGTGCGTCGGTCACGTCGCGCCCGAGGCGGTCGACGAGGGCCCGATCGCGTTCGTGCAGGACGGCGACGGAATCCGCCTCGACGTGGCGAACGGCACCCTCGATCTTCTCGTCGACGAGGCCGAGCTCCAGCGCCGCCGGGGTGCCGGTGTCACGCACCCCGAGCCGAAGTACACGCGCGGCGTGCTCGCGAAGTACCGCAAGCTCGTCGGCTCCGCGAGCAACGGCGCCGTCTGCGACTGATGCACCGCCACGTCCCACGACGCGACCGCATCGTGGGACGTGGCGTCTCACACATTGACACGGTGTCCACGGCGGGGGAGAGTCATCACGTGTCCCGAATTCTCGTACTTCCCCCGGCGCCCGGCCTCCTCTGACAGGACCGGCCAGGCGCCTCCCTCCATCGTCCCCACCACGTGGGACGGGAGGGTTTTTTTGTGGCCACACGCAGGACCCAGCAAGCACCCACGACCGAAGATGGTGACGACGTGAGCGAGACCCACGCAGCCTCCCCAGCGCCCACACCGGCGCGGCTCGCCGAGCAGGCCAGAGCCAAGGCTCCACTCGAGGTGACCGGAGCCCAGAGCCTCGTACTCTCCCTCGAGGCCATGGAGGTCGACACGGTCTTCGGCATCCCGGGCGGTGCGATCCTCCCGGCCTATGACCCGCTCCTCGACTCGGTCAAGGTGCGGCACATCCTCGTCCGTCACGAGCAAGGCGCTGGGCACGCGGCCGAGGGCTACGCCTCCGCGACGGGCAAGGTCGGCGTCTGCATGGCGACCTCCGGACCCGGCGCGACGAACCTCGTCACTGCGCTCGCGGACGCCCACATGGACTCGGTCCCGATCGTCGCCATCACCGGTCAGGTGGCGAGTGCCTCCATCGGCACGGACGCCTTCCAGGAGGCCGACATTCGGGGCATCACCATGCCGATCACGAAGCACAACTACCTCGTCACCAATGCGGCCGACATCCCACGCGTCATCGCCGAGGCGTTCCACATCGCCTCGACGGGCCGCCCGGGTCCGGTGCTCGTGGACATCAGCAAGGACGCGCTCCAGGCGAAGACGACGTTCTCGTGGCCACCGCGGATCGAGTTGCCCGGCTACCACCCAGTGACCCGTCCGCACACCAAGCAGATCCGCGAGGCATCCAAGCTCATCGCGGCTGCTCGCCGTCCTGTGCTCTACGTCGGCGGCGGCGTCATCCGGGCCGACGCGAGCGAGGAGTTGCGCCAGTTCGTCGAACTCACCCAGATTCCGGTCGTCACGACGCTCATGGCGCGCGGCGCGCTGCCCGACAGTCACGAACTGCACCTCGGCATGCCGGGTATGCACGGCTCGGTCGCCGCGGTGACGGCCCTGCAGAAGTCCGACCTGCTCATCACGCTCGGCGCCCGCTTCGACGACCGCGTCACCGGCCAGCTCGCGTCGTTCGCGCCCGAGGCCAAGGTCATCCACGCCGACATCGACCCGGCCGAGATCTCCAAGAACCGCAAGGCCGACGTGCCGATCGTGGGCTCCTGCAAGGACGTCCTCATCGACCTCATCGAGTCGGTCGACTCCGACATCGACGCCGGCCGCGCCGGTGACTACGCCGAGTGGCGGGAGCGCACTGCCGGCTGGAAGCGCGACTTCCCGGTCGGCTACACCGAGCCCGAAGGCAGCACCCTCGCCCCGCAGTACGTCATCGAACGACTCAGCGCGATCGCCGGTCCAGAGGCGGTCTACGTCGCGGGCGTCGGGCAGCACCAGATGTGGGCGGCACAGTTCGTGCAGTACGAACGTCCGCGTGCGTGGCTCAACTCCGGTGGTCTCGGGACGATGGGGTATGCCGTGCCCGCCGCCATGGGTGCCCAGGTCGGCGAGGCCGACCGCACCGTGTGGGCGATCGACGGTGACGGCTGCTTCCAGATGACCAACCAGGAGCTCGCGACCTGCGTCATCAACAACATCCCGATCAAGGTTGCTGTCATCAACAACAGCAGCCTCGGCATGGTGCGCCAGTGGCAGTCGCTCTTCTACAACGAGCGCTACTCCAACACCGACCTGCACACGTCCGCGGACGGGTCGCGCATCCCCGACTTCGTCAAGCTCGCGGATGCCTACGGCTGCGCCGGGCTGCGATGCGAGCGACCCGAGGACGTCGACGAGACGATCCGTCAGGCGATGGCGATCAACGACCGCCCCGTCGTCGTCGACTTCGTCGTCCACCGTGACGCGATGGTGTGGCCCATGGTCCCGGCGGGCGTGAGCAATGACGCCATCCAGGTCGCCAAGGACACTGCGCCGCAGTGGGACCGCGAGGACTCCGAGGCGCTCGAGCAGGACGAAGACGCCGACAACAGCGAGGAGAACTGAGATGTCGCAGCACACCCTGTCGGTGCTCGTCGAGAACAAGCCCGGTGTCCTCGCCCGCATCGCGGGCCTCTTCTCGCGGCGCGGCTTCAACATCCACAGCCTCGCGGTCGGTGAGACCGAGCACGAGGAAATCTCGCGCATCACGGTCGTCGTCGACGTCGAGGATCTGCCGCTCGAGCAGGTCACCAAGCAGCTCAACAAGCTCGTCGAGGTGCTCAAGGTCGTCGAACTGGACGCGTCGTCGGCCGTCCAGCGCCAGGTCATGCTCATCAAGGTCCGGGCCGACTCGGCGACTCGCAGCCAGGTCCTCGAACTCGTGCAACTCTTCCGCGCCAAGGTCGTCGACGTCGCCACTGAATCGGTGACGATCGAGGCGACCGGTCACGGCGACAAGCTCACCGCATTGCTCGGAGTGCTCGAGCCCTACGGCGTCCGCGAGCTCGTCCAGTCGGGCATCGTCGCCATCGGACGAGGCCCCCGATCCATCACCGACCGCGCCCTGCGCGGAGCCTGAGCACCACCGCCCGCGAGGGACCCACGAACGCGAGCACACGGCATACGCCGCAGTGCTTTTCAGCACCACAGACCAACGCAATCACACACGAGGAGAAGCCGAAATCATGGCTGAGATGTTCTACGACGACGACGCCGACCTGTCGATCATCCAGGGGCGCAAGGTCGCCGTCATCGGCTACGGCAGCCAGGGGCACGCTCACGCCCTGAGCCTGCGCGACAGCGGAGTCGACGTGCGCGTCGGCCTCGCCGAGGGTTCCAAGAGCAAGGCCAAGGCCGAGGCCGAGGGTCTGCCGGTCAAGTCCGTCGCCGACGCGACCGCGGAGGCCGATCTCGTCGTCATCCTCACGCCCGACCAGGTGCAGCGCACCGTCTACGCCGACGAGATCAAGCCCAACCTCAAGGAGGGCGCCGCGCTCCTCTTCGGCCATGGCTTCAACATCCGCTTCGGCTACATCACGCCCGAGGCCGGCTCCGACGTCATCATGGTCGCCCCCAAGGGCCCCGGCCACCTCGTGCGCCGTGAGTACGTCGACGGTCGTGGTGTGCCGGTGCTCGTCGCCGTGGAGCAGGACGCGTCGGGTGCCGCCTGGGACCTCGCGAAGTCCTACGCGAAGGCCATCGGTGGCCTGCGCGCCGGCGGTATCAAGACGACGTTCACGGAGGAGTGCGAGACCGACCTCTTCGGTGAGCAGGCCGTCCTCTGCGGTGGCGCGTCGCAGCTCGTGATGTATGGCTTCGAGACGCTCGTCGAGGCGGGCTACCAGCCCGAGGTCGCCTACTTCGAGTGCCTGCACGAGCTCAAGCTCATCGTCGACCTCATGATCGAGGGTGGCATCGCCAAGCAGCGGTGGTCGGTCTCCGACACGGCGGAGTACGGCGACTACGTCTCAGGCCCGCGCGTCATCGACCCCTCGGTCAAGGAGAACATGCAGGCCGTTCTCGCGGACATCAAGAACGGCGCGTTCGCCAAGCGCTTCATCGACGATCAGGACGCGGGTGCGCCCGAGTTCAAGGCGCTGCGCGAGAAGGGTGCTCAGCACCCGATCGAGGGCACCGGCAAGGAACTCCGCCAGCTCATGTCGTGGGTGAAGTCGGCCGAGACCGACAGCGACTACGTCGAGGGTTCGGCCGCCCGCTGAGCCTCAACTTTTGCTCCCCATGAGGGAACGTGAAGGGTCCGGAGGGAACATTTCCCTCCGGACCCTTCAGTTGACCTCCGGCAGCATGCAGCCCTCACGCGGGGTGGGCCGCGTGGCGGTGGTGGCGGACCGATACTGCTGCTGCCAGGGCGCCGGCGGCTGCCATGCCGCCCAGGGCGCCGAGACCGATTTGGAGGTAGTTGACACCGCTGTCGGGGAGGGTGATCGCGGCCGGGCCTGGTGCCGGCGCCGACCCCTTGTCCTTGCGGAGGTCGTCGAGGTTCTTCTGGATGATCTCGCTCTCGAAGACCCTCCGTTCACTCGAACTGTCGTGGACCTTGACGTCTGCCGGTGAGAGAGTCGACGTGGTGCCGCCCGGCTGGATCGGCCCTCCAGAATCCGGCTTGGCGAAGGCCGGGCTCACGGTGAGCAGTCCGGCAACGGCGGTGGTGGCGAGGATCCCGGCTGCCCGCCGGGTAGTGGTGCTGGTGCGCATGACGCGTCCTTTCGTGGGTGACCGGCGGACCGATCGGAGACCGGACCCGGTCGGGTCTGGCACCCACTACTGGACTCCTCAGGGGTATCGGGGCGGTGCTCTGCCGGTATCCGTCTGGTATCGGCAGGCGCCCGTGACGCCGGGGTCAACCCTGCGCGGCGGCGGCGATCGCGTCGGCGAGGTCCTGCGGCCGGCTCCACATCGGCCAGTGGCCGGTGGGGAGGTCGACCAGGCCGAGGTCACGGAACCGGGCCACTTCGGCGAACATGGGGTGCCCCTGCTGGGCGAGGCCCATCATGGCCTCCGACGGGATCGAACTGGCGATGATCGTGCTCGGCACGTCGAGCCGGGCCTCGTTGGTCAGCTCAAGCACTCCCATGAGAACCCCCGGCGGCACGGGCACGGCCCGTGTCCGGAACTCCTCGAGGGCAGCCGGGCTGATGCCCTCGAGGCTCGCGCCCCCGGCCTCGAGGTCAGCGAACTCCGGTAACTCGCCCGGGGTGTCCCCAGCGGACTCGTCGAAAGCCGACCCGTCGGCAGCGGGACCGCTGTCCACGTAGACGACGCGGCGCACGGACTCGGGCGCCCGGTCGCTGACACCCGTAGCGACGCGACCTGCGCCGCTGTGCGCGACGAGCACCGGGGGAGTGGGCTGTCGGGCAACAGCGTCCGACAGCGCATCGATCTGATCGTCGAGCGTCGTGTCTTCGCCGTCGCCGTCGCCGGGGGACGTGCCCGGGAGCGAGACAGCGTCGACGGTGAACCCGAGGTCGGTGAGCCTGGCTTCGACGTCCGCCCACGCCCAAGCGCTCAGCCAATGTCCGGGGACGAGAACGATGCTGGGCAAGGTGGTGGTGTCCATGTTTTCGACCCTAGGTCTGGGCACCGACACGCGCGAGGCCATTAACGCGACGTTCCCCCGGAGCGTCTCCGGGGGAACGTGCTGACCGCGCCCTCACGCGCGCTCATGCGGGGTGGGCCTGGTGACGGTGGCGGGCGGAGGTGGCTGCGATGACGCTGCCGACCACGACCATGCCGCCCACGACGCCGAGCGCGACCTGCAGGTACTCGATGGCGTTGTCGTCGGTGGGGACCAGCGAGCCGGTACCTGGGGCAGGTGCTGGCACGACCGGGGTGGTGGTGCCCTGCTGGTTCTCCCAGATCTTCATCTCGGCGGGGGAGATGGTTCCGTCGCCGTTGAGGTCGGTCTCGGCGTGGGCCGGGGTCATGGTGATGAGCCCGGTGAGGGCCATCGTGGCGAGTGCCGCTGCGACGCGGCGAGTGGTCCTGCGGTTGTCAGTGCGCATGACGCGCTCCTTCCTGGTGACCGGCTTGGTCGGTCCGGAACCGCCCCGGGCGGGTGCGGCTTGTGCACCATTCGAGTGCAGGCAGATACCGGTCTGATGCCGGATGTCGGCTGCCCTCGCTGTCTCGATATCGGCTCGATATCGGGGCAATTGACAGGGTTCTGAGAGGGGCGGACATTGAGCACCATGGGCATAGCCGTGCTCGGTCCGCTCCTCGTCGATGACCACTACGCACTGTCTCCGCGCGACCAAGTGGTCCTCGAGGCACTCGTCGCTGCCGGCGGTCAGGCGCTGAGTGCGGAAAGCTTGGCCGAGGCCCTGTGGGGCGAGGTTCTTCCCGCGTCGTGGAAGAAACTCATCCCGAGCAGCATCCTGCGCATCCGCAAGCTCCTCGGTTCCGACTCCATCGAGACGACGTCCCACGGCTACCGCCTGACCGCCCACGGTGATGCGGTCGACGCGGTGCGCTTCGTGCGCCTGGTGGACCGTGGTCACTCCCTCTTGGCAGCCGGTGATGCTGACCGAGCGCGCCACGTGCTGAGGGAGGCCCTGGGGCTGTGGCGAGGTCGAGCGCTGGCCGAACTCGCGGACTGGGAGCCCGGCCGCTTCGAGGCGGAACGGCTCGACGAGATGCGCCGAAACGCAGAAGAAGCGGTGCTCGATGCAAGCCTGCGTGCGGGCCTGCATGCCGAGGTGATCGCGGAGGCGCGGGCCAGGGTGGCGCAGGAACCGCTGCGAGAGCGTCGCTGGGCCCTGCTGGCAGTGGCCCAATACCTCTCGGGGGAGCAGGGAGATGCCCTCCAGACGCTCCGGGACGCACGCCGTCACGTGGCGGAGGAACTCGGGCTTGATCCTGGTCCTGAGCTCGCCCAGCTGGAGGACGCGATCCTGCGGCAGGATGCCTCGCTCGTCGCAGCCGTCGCCCTACCGGAGCCCCGACCCGAGAACCCGTACCCGGGTCTCCGAGCTTTTGACGTTGACGACGGGGAGTACTTCTTCGGGAGGGAGAAGGAGCTCGACGAGTGTCTTCGCCGACTCCACGAGTCCGGTGTGCTCGTGCTCGTGGGGCCGTCTGGTTGCGGCAAGTCCTCCCTGGTCCGAGCGGGCATCATCGCCTCGTTGCGTCGTGACGGGCGTCGGGTCGAACTCCTGCCGGTGCGCGACAGGCCGGTCGAGGCGTTGCACTCCGTATTGGCCGGGCCACCCGGACGCACGTTGGTCGTCGACCAGTTCGAGGAGGTCGTGGCTTCGTGCAGCGACGACCGCGAGCAGGCCACCTTCAACTCGGGCCTGGTCGAGTTCGCCGACACGGGGAGCCTGGTCCTCGCGATTCGCGCCGACCACGTGGGCGACGTCGCCGAACCTTCCGCCCTGGCCAGACTCGTCGAACGCGGCCTCTTCCTGCTGGGCCCGATGGACGAGGCGTCCCTCCGGGCCGCAATCGAGGGCCCGGCGGCAGAAGCGGCCCTCGTGGTCGAGCCAGGCCTCGTCGACGTGCTCGTGGGCGACGTGTTCGACGAGCCGGGGGGCCTGCCGATGATGGCGCATGCTCTCCACCAGACCTGGAAGGGCCGCGAGGGTCGCACCCTGACCGTCGACGGATACCGCGCGTCCGGCGGCATCCGAGGAGCCGTCGCGCGATCGGCAGAGCGCGTCCACGAAAGTCTCGGTGAGGACCAACGCGCGGCACTGCACGACCTGCTGCTTCGCCTGGTGTCCGTGGCACCCGACGGAGAGCCGGTCCGGAACTGGATCCCGGCGCGTGTCCTCGGGGCGGGGGAGGTGCAGGAACTCGTCGAGGTGCTCGTGCGGGCCCGGCTCGTCACGGTTGCGGACGGGGCCGTCGCAGTCGCCCACGAATCCCTGGTCCGGGCCTGGCCTCGCCTCAAGGAGTGGCTCGACGACGACATCGAGGGCCAGCGGGTCCTGCGTCACCTCGCCGGCGCGGCCGACAGTTGGGACAGCCTCGGCCGACCCGAGAGCGAGCTCTATCGCGGTGTCCGGCTCAGCCGAGCCCTGGAGTGGAGGCGGCGGTCGGCGGCGAAGCTCACTCCTGTTGAAGAGGTGTTCCTGACCGATTCGGAACGCCGCGACGCCGAGGAACTCTCCCGGGAGACCGCGGCTGCTCGCCGACGGCGCAGGCATGTCATGACGACGCGCGGTCTCGTCGCGGGGCTGACGACCCTCGCCATCGTGGCCGCCGTGACCGTGGCCTTCGGGGTTCGCCAGCGGGACGAGGCTGCCCGAGCAGCCGCCGCAGCCCGAACGATTGCCGCCGCCCACGACGGCAAGGACCCGGCCGTTGCCGCCTTGGCCGGGGTCGAGGCGATCGGCCTCAGTGACGGTGCAGAGACGCGGAGCGCACTCCTGGCGGCCCTGCAGCGATGGCCCGCCCTGATCACGTCGGTGCGCGTGCCGCAAGCCTTCGAGATCGCCGTGGGGGCGGACGGCTCTCTGGCTCTGGCGGAGGGAACGCACGTCTCGATCCGGGACCCTGCCTCCCTTGCCGAGACCGCACGCGTCGCGCATCCTGCGAACGGCGTCGCCTTCCTCGGCCGGGGTGACGAGGTGGCCATCAATACCTGGGACGGGGACCTTGGCGTCGTGAATCTGGCCACCAGGGCACGCGAACCCTTCACAGGCATGTCGGCTGATGGATTCTGGGGCCTCTCGGCGAGTGGCGACGGCACGGTTCTGGGGGCCGCGGGCTGGCAGGCCTCGACGGACGAGAGTCGCCTGTCCGTGTGGCAAGGAACGCGGCTCGTGCGAACCTTCCCCCCGCAGCGGATCGGGGCAGGGCTGTTGAGCCCCGACGGCGCCACCCTTTACGCATGGGTCGAGTCGCCGCCGGCACTCTTCGCTTTCGACGTGGGGAGTGGACGCACGATCGGGACGGCCACCGCCGCCGCATTGGGGAAGGGCGTCGTGGACGGCGTGGTCCACGGGCCCTTGGCGATCAGTCCCGACGGCCGCAGCCTCGCCCTCGGTGGTGACGAGGTCCTCGTCATCGATGCGTCGTCCCTCAAGGTCACGAGGCGCCTGCCGAACCCCACCGACTTCACCCGCAGCCTGGCCTTTTCCCCGGACGGCTCCAAGCTCGCCGGTGGCGCCGAGGACTTGACCGTCACGGTGTGGGACGTCGAGGGGGCCGGGCGCGAGCGCATCTCAGGGTTCTCGGAGGACCTGTCGAGTATGGCGTTCAGCCCGGACGGCTCGACGCTCTACACGGTCACTCTCGACCGGCTGAGCGCCTGGGACGTCAGCGGCGAGCGTCGCCTGCTCCAACCGGTCGTTCCGGGGGGACCGGAGAGCCATGGGGACCTTGTCGTTCCGTCGCCCGACGGAGAGGTCGTCGCGTTCTCCTCCCCGACTCCCGGATCAGGGGATCGTGCGGAGACCATTCAGCTCCTCGACGTTGTCGCCGGCAAGATGCTCCCGCCCCTTGAGGGCATCTACCAGAACTGGGGTGTCTGGCGACCACCTGACTTCGACCAGCTTGCGGTGCCTGGTGACCGGACGATTCGCGTCTGGGACTGGCGCAGCAGTACTCGCGTCATGGAGAAGGACGTCGGAGTCGGAGCCATCGAGGCCCTGGCCTACACGCCCGATGGGCGCGGTCTCGTCGTCGGGGAACGTGCCGGGTGGGTCTACGAAGTGGACGCCGACACGCTCGTCCCCGTCGGCCCCCGTGTCCACGTGGACGGCGACCTGCGCGAGGTGGTGTGGGGTGGACCGGGGCGGGCGGTGGTCTTCCTCGAACGCGATCAGAGCTACGGCTTCGCGCTCGTGGACGTCGAGGCCGGTCGTGTCGTCCGGCAGCAGGATCTCGGCTTCGACGCTGGCCATGCCGACGTTTCCCCCGATGGGCGTCTTCTCGCCATCGGCGGCACAAAGGGGGCGTTCGGCATCGTCCACCTCGCCACCGGGGACTGGCTGAGGGAGCCAACGACCGAGCACCAGGACTCGATCGGCCGGGTGTACTTCTCGCCCGACGGCGCCCGGATCGTCACGACCGGACACGACGGATGGGTACGGGTCTGGGACGGCCTGACGGGTGACCAGAGCGAGTCCATCCTCGTCTCACGAGTACGCACGGCCGCGTCGGCAGTCTTCCTTCCGGACAGTCGGACCCTGCTCCTGGCGGCGGCCGATGGCACTGTCCGGCGCTGGGACACTGACCCGCGGACCTGGGTTGAGTTTGCCTGTGCCCGGGCGGGTCGCAACCTGACGACCGACGAGTGGCGGGGCATCTTCGGCGAGTCAATCCCGTACCGGAAGACGTGCCCGAAGTAGTAGCCCCAGGGTGGCAGTGAGGGTGGCCTTACCTAGAGTGTCCCCGTGACTGACTTCATCGACGACTGGCCTTTGTGGGCGGTCTTCGTGGCGTTCTGGGTCATCGCCATGCTGCGCTCGAACGCGACCTACTGGGCCGGCCGTGGGCTGCGCGCCGGGGGTGGGCACACCCGGCTGGCCGCAACCCTCGACCGTCCAGCGGTCCACCGGACCGAGGCTTTCGTGGATCGCTGGGGAGCCCCGGTGGTGGCCATCAGTTTCCTCACCGTCGGGGTCCAGACCCTCATCAATGCTGCCGCCGGCGCCCTCCGGATGCCGCTTCCGCACTACCTGCCCGCGACGGCCGTCGGCTCCCTGCTCTGGGCCACCCTCTACACCTCCGTGGGGGCCGCCCTGTGGGCGGCGCTGACCGGAGGCTCCTGGTGGTGGCTGCTCGTGGCACTGGCGGTGCTGGGGCTGGTGGCCGCAGCGACCGAGTGGCTCAGCCGGGCCGCGAAGCGCCGATCCAACTCGACAGTCTGACCCTGCCCGTCAGATCGCTGTGTGCATCGCCCGGGGGAGTGGGCGCGGCTGCGCGTCGAGCCACTCCTCGAAGGTTTTCCCGCCGGTCTCGACGTCTGGGCGAGGGAGGTTGTTTCCTTCGGAGAAGCCGCGCATCACCCCGCCGATGGGGGGTACCCGAACCATCCGCGGGGGCTTGCGTCCGTCGTGCGCCGCGATGAGCGCCGAGATCGTCGAGAGGTCGTATGCCGTGGGGCCGGCGAGGTCTGTGGCGCGCGTGAACCCGCTGGGCGTGGGTCCAGTGACGTGGTCGGCGAGGCGCTCGGCCACCCAGTCGATGTCGACCGGTTGGATGCGCATGTCCCCGAGGCGGAAGGCCACCGGCCCCACACGCGGAGCGCCGCCGACGAGGGCAGCCACGGGGTGGAACTGGGTGGCCCGCACGATGGTCGCGGGCACGCCTGCGACCTCGAGAGCCGTCTCCGAATCGACCTTGGCCCGGTACAACGGGTAGTGCGTGAGGTCCGCCCCGACGATGGAGATCGAGACGACATGGGCAGCGGACCCGAGTCGGCTCAGCGACTCACCGATTCGCCGGGCCCCTGCGACGTCAACGCTCTGGGGCTTCACATAGGAGCCTGCCGCGTGGACGACGGCGTCTGCCCCGTCGAGCACGGCTTCAAGCCCCGCGCCGGTCGACAGGTCGACCCCGGACCGTCGGCTCGCCGAGACCGCTTCGTGCCCCCTCGCCCTCAGCACCCTGACGACGCGACCACCGAGGTCGCCCGATCCACCTGTCACGACGATGCGCATGAAGACATCCTGCTCCCCCCACGACGCCTCAACTCACTGGGCGACGAGGCAGGCATCACATCGCGGACCCGTGCAGCGAGCCGGCGTTGTGTCGTGTCACATACCGGTCGGCACCATCCACATACTGAACGCGGCCCTAGACTCGGGGCTGCGCACAGCGTCGTGCCGCCCTTTCCCGTGACCCCCTACGGACCCCATCCCGTGAACCCCTAAGGACTGCACGTGAGCAAGCCGATCGTCCTGATCGCCGAGGAACTCAGCCCCGCCACCATCGACGCCCTCGGACCCGACTTCGAGGTCCGCAACACGGATGGGTCCGACCGCTCCCAGCTGCTTCCCGCGCTGGCCGATGTCGACGCCGTGCTCATCCGCTCGGCGACCAAGATGGACGCCGAGGCCATCGCCGCGGCCAAGAACCTCAAGGTCATCGCCCGCGCGGGCGTCGGCCTCGACAACGTCGACGTGCCCGCCGCCACCCAGGCCGGCGTCATGGTCGTCAACGCCCCGACCTCCAACATCACGAGTGCCGCCGAGCTCGCGGTCGGCCTCCTCCTTGCCACTGCCCGCAACATCGCCCCGGCCAACCAGGCGCTCAAGGGTGGCGCGTGGAAGCGCAGCAAGTACGGCGGTGTCGAGCTGCTCGACAAGAAGGTCGGTGTCGTGGGCTTCGGTCGCATCGGCCAGCTCGTCGCCGAGCGCCTCAAGGGCTTCGGCATGGAGATCCTCGCCTACGACCCCTACGTCTCCGCGCAGAAGGCCGGCCAGCTCGGCGCCCGCCTCGTCACCCTGGACGAGCTCCTCGCCGAGTCCGACTTCATCACGGTGCACCTCCCCAAGACCCCCGAGACCGCAGGTCTGCTCGGCAAGGAGGCCTTCACCAAGGTCAAGCCGTCGGTGCGCGTCATCAACGCCGCCCGTGGCGGGATCGTCGACGAGGAGGCGCTCGCCGAGGCCCTGCGCGACGGCCGTGTCGCCGGCGCCGGCATCGACGTCTTCGCCACCGAGCCGACGACCGAGAGCCCGCTCTTCGAGCACGAGTCCGTCGTCGTCACGCCGCACCTCGGCGCCTCCACCGAGGAGGCCCAGGAGAAGGCCGGCGTCGCCGTCGCGAAGTCCGTGCGCCTCGCGCTCGGTGGTGACCTCGTCCCGGACGCCGTCAACGTCTCGGGCGGCGTCGTCGCCGAGGAGGTCCGTCCGGGCATCGACCTCGTCGAGAAGCTCGGCCGCATCTTCACCGGTCTGGCCGGGTCGGTCCCGGTCCAGCTCGACGTCGACGTGCGCGGCGAGATCACCGAGCACGACGTCTCCGTGTGGGAGCTCGCGGCGCTCAAGGGGATCTTCACGGACATCAGCGAGGACCCGGTCACCTACGTCAACGCGCCCCTGCTCGCCAAGGACCGCGGCTGCGAGGTGCGCCTGCTCACCGACGCCGTGTCCGAGGAGTTCCGCAACACCACCACCCTGCGTGGCACCCTGGCCGACGGCACGACGATCTCGGTCGCTGGCACCCTGACCGGCCCCAAGATGGTCCAGAAGGTCATCGGCATCGACGGCTTCGACCTCGAGGTCCCGATCAGCGACCACATGGCCTTCTTCTCCTACAAGGACCGCCCCGGCGTCGTCGGTGTCATCGGCCGACTGCTCGGCGATGCCGATGTCAACATCGGCGGCATGCAGGTCGACCGCGACGACTCCGGCACCGCCCTCGTCGTCCTCACCGTCGACAACAAGATCCCTGCCGACGTCGTCAAGGCGATCGCCTCCGAGGTCGACGCAGAGGTTCAGACAGTCGATCTGGTGGACTGAATTCGCTTGTGACACAGCGTCTTTGACGCGATTCACGTATGCCGTGTGCTCACCTCTCGTGGGGAGCGCACGGCATACGTGTGTCTGGGCAGTTGTGAGGACTGTCGGTGTCTGTGCTTAGGGTTGGGCGTCAATTGCACGCAATTCAGGAGGGTTCGTTGAACCGTACGGAGCTCAAGAACAAGGTTGCCGAGCGCGCTGAGGTCAGCGCCGCCGACGCCGACCGCGCCATCGACGCCGTGATCGGCGCCATCACCGACGCGCTCGTCGACGGCGACAAGGTCTCGCTGCCTGGCTTCGGCATCTTCGAGACGCGCAGCCGCGCGGCTCGCACCGGCCGCAACCCGCAGACCGGTGAGGCCCTCGAGATCGCGGCCAGCACGTCGGCCGCCTTCAAGCCGGGCGCCGAGCTCAAGCGCAAGCTCGCCAAGGCCTGAGGCTTCACGCCTTTCACGTATGCCGTGTGCTCACCCTCTCGGTGAGCGCACGGCATACGTGCGTGTGGAGCCTGAGCGGCTCCGAATGTGCACGTGAGACGACATCTCACAACGTGGAAGGCCACTTCCCGATAGTTGGACGTCCTCCTAACCTCGAAGGCATGCAGCGGCAGGTACTCCTCATCGCCAGCCGCGGCGAGGTCCGGTAGTCAGCTCCCTCGCCGCGGAGACCCCGCGACGCCGCTGACCGGTTCGCCCACACGACGGGCTCGAGCCGACCGACCTCCACCTGCCACATGTCACAAGGACGGAACACCATGAGCGAAGAAGCCAAGCAGGCGCAGCGCGCCCTGCAGGAGTCGCTGGACCTGCGCGACCAGGACCACACGGACGCCTGACCAGCACCAGCGAAAACCCCGCCGAGCATGCGCACGGCGGGGTTTCGCATTGTGGGACCGCAGTCCCGCATGACGAGATGAGTTTCTAAGGTGATGCCATGACGGATCGCACTGCAGCGGACACCCCCTCGACGGACATCAACCTCGCGGTCATCGCGGGTGACGGCATTGGGCCCGAGGTCGTCGACGAGGGGCTCAAGGTCCTCGAGGCTGCCACCGCCGGCAGCGGTACCAAGGTGAGCAGCACGGCATACGATCTCGGCGCGAAGCGCTGGAACGCGACGGGCGAGACCCTGCCTGACAGCGTCCTCGACGAGGTGCGCGGCCACGACGTCATCCTGCTCGGCGCCATCGGCGACCCGAGCGTCCCGAGCGGTGTCCTCGAGCGCGGCATCCTCCTGCCGCTGCGCTTCGCCCTCGACCACTTCGTCAACCTCCGCCCGGCCAAGCTCTTCCCCGGTGTCGAGAGCCCGCTCGCCGTCGAGCGCGTCGCCCCGAACGGCATCGACTTCGTCGTCGTGCGCGAGGGCACCGAGGGTCCCTACGTCGGGAACGGCGGTTCGCTGCGCACCGGCACCCCGCACGAGATCGCGACCGAGGTGAGCGTCAACACGCGGTTCGGCGTCGAGCGCGTCGTTCGCGAAGCCTTCGCTCGCGCCCAGGCGCGCCCGCGCAAGCACCTCACCCTGGTCCACAAGCACAACGTCCTCACGCACGCCGGCCACCTGTGGCGGCGGACGGTCGAGGAGGTCGGTGCTGAGTTCCCCGACGTCGAGACGGCCTACCAGCACGTCGACGCGGCGACGATCTTCCTCGCCACGGACCCGGGGCGCTTCGACGTCATCGTCACGGACAACCTCTTCGGCGACATCATCACCGACATCGCGGCTGCGATCGCGGGTGGGATCGGTCTCGCCGCGAGCGGCAACATTAATCCGACAGGTGAAGCCCCCAGCATGTTCGAGCCGGTCCACGGCTCCGCGCCGGACATCGCCGGCCAGGGCAAGGCCGACCCGACGGCGACGATCCTCTCGGTCGCGATGCTCCTCGAGCACCTCGGTCGGACGGACGAGGCGGCGCGGGTCGAGGCGGCTGTTGCGGCGGATCTCGCCGAGCGCGGTGGGCAGGTACGCACGACGAGCGCCATCGGTGACGCCGTCGCAGCACGCCTGTCATAGGCTCGAGCAGAGCCCCCGCAGCCTTGGAAGGACCCTGAGATGACCGACCTCTCGTTCAGCGTCGAGCGACGTCCGGACCCGGCCACCGACGAGCGTCGCGCCGAGATCCACGCCAACCCCGGCTTCGGTGTCCATTTCACCGACCACATGGTCTCGGCGACGTGGACCAAGGACGGCGGCTGGCACGACGGGCGCGTCACCGCCTACGGTCCGATCCAGATCATGCCCAGCGCGGCGGTGCTGCACTACGCGCAGGAGATCTTCGAGGGCATGAAGGCCTACCGACACGAGGACGGTTCGGTGTGGACCTTCCGTCCCGAGGCCAACGCGGCGCGGATGGCCCGCAGCGCCCGCCGGCTGGCCCTGCCCGAGATCTCCGAGGCCGACTTCATCGGCTCCCTCAAGGCTCTCCTGGCCGTCGACGAGGCCTGGGTGCCGCCGGCCGACGGCAGCGAGGCCAGTCTCTATCTGCGTCCCTTCATGTATGCGTCGGAGGCGTTCCTCGGCGTGCGCCCGGCCAACGAGGTGACCTACTCGGTGATCGCCTCACCGGCTGGTCCCTACTTTGCGGGCGGTCTCAAGCCCGTCAAGCTGTGGATCTCGCAGGACTACGCTCGCGCAGGTGCGGGTGGCACGGGCAACGCGAAGTGTGGTGGCAACTACGCCTCCTCACTCGCCGGCCAGCTCGAGGGCATCGAGAACGGGTGCGACCAGGCCGTGTTCCTCGACTCGGGGACCCACGAGTACATCGAGGAGCTCGGGGGCATGAACCTCTTCTTCCTCACCAAGGACAACGAGCTGATCACGCCCGAGCTCTCCGGCTCGATCCTCGAGGGCATCACCCGCAGCTCGATCCTGGAGCTGGCCAAGGACCTCGACCTCAGCCCGGTCGAGCGCAAGGTGCCGATCCAGGAGTGGAAGGACGGCGTCGCCTCGGGCGACATCGTCGAGATCTTCGCCTGCGGCACGGCCGCCGTCATCACGCCTGTCGGTGAGCTGCGCTGGGCGGGCGGCTCCGCGCCGGCCGTGGGCGGCCCCGAGGGTGGAGAGGTGACGCGCGCGATCCGCTCGCGCCTCCTCGACATCCAGTACGGCCGCTCCGAGGACACCCGCGGCTGGATGACCCAGCTGGCCTGATCCAAAAGGTTCAGTCCAGAACCATTGACGGCGTATGCCGTGGTGGTGTTTGCTGTCCGTCATTGACGTTTCGGGACAAAGAGGTTCTGAAACAGACCTTTGATGGGGAGTGTTCATGGCGACAGAGGTAGGTAGCGGCACACAGCAGGGCGGCCCGGGTGGGCACCATGACGACGAGGCCATGCTGGCCGAGCTCGGCTACAAGCAGGAGCTCCATCGTGGGATGAGCGGCTTCAGCAACTTCGCCGTGTCCTTCTCGATCATCTCGATCCTCGCGGGCTGCATCACGACCTACTACCTGGCGATGGATGCCGGCGGCCCGATCGCCATCTCGATCGGCTGGCCACTCGTCGGCATCTTCGTCCTGTGCGTGGCCCTGGCCATGGCCGAGGTCTGCTCGGTCTACCCCACGGCTGGTGGGCTCTACTTCTGGGCCGGCAAGCTCGCCCGTCGCAACAAGCGCATCTGGGCCTGGTACGTCGGCTGGTTCAACTTCCTCGGCGAGGTCGCCGTCACGGCGGCCATCGACTACGGCGCCGCAGTGACCTGGATGGCGTTGCTCAACCTCGTCTTCGGCGTCGAGGTCACGCTCGCGTCGACCTTTGTGGCCTTCGTCGTCATCATCGCCCTCCACGGGCTCCTCAACACCTTCGGCGTCAACCTCGTCAAGGTGCTCTCCAACGTCAGCGCTTGGTGGCACCTGGTCGGTGTCGCGATCATCGTGGCCGTCCTGTGGCTCGTCCCCGACCAGCACCAGACGCTCGAGTGGACGTTCACGGAATACCGGAACGCCACCGGCTTCGAGGGCACGATCTTCGGGATCCTGCCGTACGCGTTCCTTGTCGGTCTGCTCATGGCGCAGTACACCTACACCGGCTACGACGCCTCGGCCCATGTGGCCGAGGAGACGATGAACGCGTCGGTCGAGGCGCCGAAGGGCATCGTGCGTTCCGTCTGGGTCTCGATCCTTGCCGGTTGGGTCCTCCTCGTGTCCGTCACGGCGGCGATCCAGGACTACGACGCACAGCGCGCCACCGAGACCGGTCTTCCGCCGGCGCAGATCTTCATCGACGCCGCTGGCGCTGGACTCGGCAAGACGCTTCTCTTCATCTGCGCCGTCGCCCAGTTCTTCTGCGGCATGGCGTCGGTGACGGCGAACTCGCGCATGTCCTATGCGTTCTCGCGGGACAACGCTCTGCCGGGCTCGAAGCTCTGGTCGCAGGTGAACCCGCGCACCGGAACCCCGACCAACTCCATCTGGCTGTGCGTCGCTGGCTCGATCCTCGTCGCCCTGCCTGCGCTGTGGAGCATCGTGGCCTACGCAGCGGTGACCTCGATCGCCGTCATCGGGCTCTACATCGCCTACGTCATCCCGGTCTACCTGCGCCGCACCCACCCCGACTTCCGTGTCGGCCGCTGGAACCTCGGCAAGTGGAGCGCCCCGATCGGCTGGATCGCCATCGTGTGGGTTGCGATCATCGTCGTGCTCTTCATGCTCCCGGCCTACGCCCCCGGAACCTGGGGTGACGCGACGTTCAACTACGCCCCGGTCGCGGTCGGCGCGGTGCTGCTCTTCGCCACGATCTTCTGGTTCGTGCGGGGACGCAAGCACTTCATGGTCGACGTGCCCTCGGGCCACGACACGAAGCCGGCCGCCGAGATCTTCGAGTGAGCGTGACCGCACACCCGCAGGACGAAGGGCGGCTCTCCGACGCCGTCCTTCGTCCCGCGACCTCCAACGTCTTCGAGTCGGCGGTTGAGCAGCTGGCCACGGCCATTCGTCTCGGTGTCCTCGTCGACGGCGAACAACTGCCTCCGGAGCGCGAACTGGCGGAGCGACTTGGTGTCTCGCGCAACACGTTGCGCGATGCCATTGCTGCACTGCGTGACAGCGGCCTCGTCGAGACTCGACGTGGGCGTGGCGGCGGGACCGTCGTCACCCACGTCCCGCCTCAGCCGGGGTCGTCGACGGCCCCCGTCCGCCGGGGTGCGGCCATGGCCGACGCGCTCGACTTCCGGCGGATCGTCGAGCCGGGCGCCGCCTGGCTGGCGGCCAAGCAGTCTCTCTCGGGAGACCAGCGGTCGTGGCTCGTCGAGTCCGCTGAAGCGGTGCGCACCGCTCCGGATGCGGGTTCACACCGCATCGCCGACAGCCGCTTCCACCTTGCGGTGGCGACCGTGTCGGGATCGCCGATGCTCATCGAGTCGGTGACGCGCGCCCAGGCCGCACTGGGCGAGATGCTCGGCGCGATCCCGGTGCTGCCACGCAACATCGAGCATTCGTGCCAACAACACGACGCCGTCGTGACCGCGATCCTCGGCGGCGACGCCGAAGCCGCCCGGGCGGCCATGGAGGAACACTGCGACGCCACCTCAGCCCTGCTCAGAGGACTCATCGGATGACCAAGGAGATCGACGCATGAGCGGATCCATCCACACCGGGGGACCGAAGCACCTGACCCTCAACGACCTGCGAAGGGGCACCTCGAGCGGCGAGATCGACACCGTCATCGTGGCCTTCACCGACATGCAGGGGAGGCTCACGGGCAAACGGTTGCACGCGGCATACTTCCTCGAGCATGTCCTCGAGGGCGGGGTCGAGGGCTGCAACTACCTCCTCGCCGTCGACGTCGACATGAACACGGTCGACGGCTACGCGATGTCCTCGTGGGAGAAGGGCTACGGCGACTTCGAGTTCGTCCTCGACCTCGACACCCTGCGGCGGACGCCGGGCGCGCCCAACTCCGTGACGATCCAGTGCGACCTCGCGTGGCTCGACGGCTCGGGGCCGGTCCGACAGTCCCCCCGAGGCATCCTCAGGGACCAGGTGGAACGCGCTGCCGAGCGGGGGTGGCAGGCGCTCGCCGGGACCGAACTCGAGTTCATCGTCTTCGAGGACAGCTACGAGTCGGCCTGGGACCGCCGCTACGTCGGACTCACCGGAGCGAACCGCTACAACGTCGACTACTCGATCACTGGAGGGACCGTCGTCGAGCCCCTGCTCCGGGACATCCGCAACGAGCTGTATGCCGCGGGCGTCACCGTCGAGGGTGCCAAGGGGGAGTGCAACTTCGGGCAGCACGAGATCGGCTTCCTCTACGACGAGGTCGTGCGCACCTGTGACAACCACGTCATCTACAAGACTGCGGCCAAGGAGCTCGCCGCAAGGCACGGGATGTCGCTGACGTTCATGGCGAAGTACGACGAGCGCGAGGGCAACTCGTGCCACATCCACCTGTCGCTGCGTGGGCTCGACGGGGAGACGGTGTTCTCCGACAAGGAACGCGACGGTGGGCAAAGCGTCCTGCACGACCAATTCCTCGCCGGGGTTCTCGCGACCATGCGGGAATTCACCTACTTCTATGCGCCGAACATCAACTCCTACAAGCGGTTTCAGCCAGGGTCCTTCGCACCCACGGCCATCGCGTGGGGACGGGACAACCGCACCTGTGCGCTTCGCGTGGTCGGTCATGGTGCCGGGCTGCGCATGGAGAACCGCGTGCCCGGCGGTGACGTCAACCCCTACCTCGCCGTCGCGGCGATGCTCGCTGGTGGCCTCTACGGGATCGAGAACGAGCTGGAGCTCGAGCCCGCCTTCGAGGGCAACGCCTACAACTCCGACGTCGCCACCGTCCCCTCGACCCTCCGCGAGGCCCGCGACCTCCTCTCGGGCAGCTCGATCGCCCGCGAGGTCTTCGGCGACGACGTCGTCGACCACTACGTCAACGCCGCCGACGTCGAGCTCAAGGCCTACGACGCAGCGGTCACCGACTGGGAACGCATTCGCGGTTTCGAGCGGCTCTGAACACTTCGGAAAGGACATCCCTGCAGTGAGCACGCATGACGTGATCAACCCGGCGACCGAGGAGACGGTGCGCAGCATCGACCTCGTCGGTGTCGAGGAGACCGACGAGGCTGTGGCCCGCGCGGTCGAGGTCGGCCCCCAATGGCGTGGTCTTGCTCCCGCCGACCGCGGCCGTCTGCTGCGGCGCTTCAGTGCTGTCGTCGACGACCACCTCGAGGAACTCGCCCTCCTCGAGGTCGAGAACGCCGGACACACCATCGGCAACGCGCGGTGGGAGGCAGGGAACGTCCGTGACGTCCTGGCCTACTACTCGGCGGCGCCGGAACGCTTGTTCGGCAAGCAGATCCCCGTCGCGGGCGGCCTCGACGTCACCTTCAAGGAGCCGCTCGGCGTGGTCTCCGTGATCGTGCCGTGGAACTTCCCGATGCCCATTGCAGGCTGGGGTTTCGCACCCGCGCTCGCGGCCGGCAACACGGTCCTCCTCAAGCCCGCCGAGCTCACGCCGCTCACGGCAATGCGCCTCGGCGAACTCGCGCTGGAGGCCGGCATCCCCGAAGGCGTCTTCACCGTCCTCCCCGGCAAGGGGTCGGTCGTGGGGGAGCGGTTCGTCACCCACCCCGATGTCCGCAAGGTCTGCTTCACCGGCTCGACGGCCGTCGGCCAGGGGATCATGCGCAAGGCCGCGGACCAGCTCAAGCGGGTGACGCTCGAGCTCGGCGGCAAGTCGGCAAACATCGTCTTCGACGACTCCGACCTCGACGCCGCTGCCGCCGCCGCGCCGATGTCCTTCCTCGACAACGCCGGACAGGACTGCTGTGCCCGCACGCGAATCCTCGTGCAGCGCAACGTCTTTGACGCGTTCATGGAGCGTTTCGAGGCCGCGATGAGGGACGTCCGAGTCGGCGACCCTGGTGACGAGGCCACCCAGATGGGGCCACTGGTGAGCGCTGGTCAGCGAGAGACGGTCCGAGGCTTCGTCGAGAACTCCGACGAGACCGTCGACGTCGCCTTCCGCGGCAGCGCTCCCGAGGGCGATGGCTACTGGTACCCACCGACCGTCGTCCTCCCGACCTCCACCAAGGACCGCGTCTGGCAGGACGAGATCTTCGGTCCGGTCGTGGGGGTCATGCCCTTCGACGACGAAGCCGATGCGATCGCCAAGGCCAACGACACGGCATACGGGCTGTCGGGTTCGATCTGGACCCGCGACGTCGGGCGAGCGATCCGCGTCTCGCGCGCGGTCGAAGCGGGAAACCTGAGCGTCAACAGCCACAGCAGCGTCCGCTACTCGACCCCTTTCGGGGGATTCAAGGCGAGCGGGATCGGACGCGAACTCGGACCGGACGCACTCGACGCGTTCACCGAGGTCAAGAACGTCTTCATCAGCACGGACAACTGAGAGGTATCACCACACATGGGAACTCGTCTTGAGGGCAAGGTCGCGGTCGTCACCGGAGGGTGCTCCGGCATCGGACTCGCGACCGTCCGCCGCTTCGCGGAGGAGGGTGCCAAGGTCGTCATCGGCGACCTCGACGACGCGAACGGTGAGCGCATTGCCGAGGAGGTCGGCGGTGCCTACGTCCACTGCGACGTGACCTCCAAGGAGGAGGTCGACGCGCTCTTCGCGACCGCCAAGGAGAAGTTCGGCAGCGTCGACATCGCCTTCAACAACGCCGGGATCAGCCCACCCGAAGACGACTCGATCCTCGACACCGATCTCGATGCGTGGCGCAAGGTGCAGGAGGTCAACCTCACCTCGGTCTACCTCTGCTGCAAGGCCGCGATCCCCTACATGCTCGAGCAGGGCAAGGGCTCGATCATCAACACGGCCTCGTTCGTTGCGGTGATGGGCGCGGCGACGTCGCAGATCTCCTACAGCGCGTCCAAGGGTGGCGTCCTGTCGATGTCGCGTGAGCTCGGTGTGCAGTTCGCCCGCCAGGGCGTGCGGGTCAACGCCCTGTGCCCGGGGCCGGTGAACACGCCGCTGCTGCGTGAGTTGTTCGCCAAGGACGAGGAGCGCGCGGCGCGCCGCCTGGTGCACGTGCCGATGGGGCGCTTCGGTGAGCCCGAGGAGATGGCCAACGCGGTCCTCTTCCTCGCGTCCGACGAGTCGAGCTTCATCACGGCCAACACGTTCCTCGTCGACGGCGGCATCTCCGGCGCCTACGTCACGCCCCTCTGACGTCATGGCTGCCCGTCCCGTCATCGGCGTCACGTCCTACGTCGAACCCGTCGTGCGCGGTGACTGGGACGGGCAGCCGAGCACCGTCCTGCCGCACAACTACGTCGAGCACCTCGAGCGCGCTGGTGCGTCGGTGGTGGTGTTGCCGCCGCGGCTGGATGCTGACGACGCCCTCGTTGCAGGCCTGCTCGCGCGACTCGACGGTGTCGTCATCGCTGGCGGCGCCGACGTCGAACCCAGCCGGTATGCCGCCGTCCCCGACTCCCGGGTCCAGTCACCTCGCCCGGACCGGGACGCTTTCGAACTGGCCGTGGCGCGGGTGACGGCGGAGAGTCGCCTGCCGTTGCTGGGGATCTGTCGCGGGATGCAGGTCATGGCTGTGGCTGCTGGCGGGACGCTCGAGCAGCACGTGCCCGATCGCGTCGGGCACGACGAGCACAGCCCCTCCCCGGGGGCCTACGCGTCGCATCCGGTGACGGTCGCGGAGGGCAGTCGGCTCGCGGACATCCTCGGTGCCGGGGCCCACGTGGTGCCGACCTATCACCATCAAGCGGTGGCTGCCCATCCCGGATATGTCGCAACGGCGTGGCACGAGGACGGGACGGTGGAAGCGATGGAGGACACGGCATACCCGTTCCGTCTGGCCGTCCAGTGGCACCCGGAGGCGGGGGACGACGGACGACTCTTCGAAGCGTTCGTGGCGTCGTGCGGCGCGATCGGCGGTCGTGAGTGACACTGATGCCGTGAGAGCACCTGGAATCGCGATCGCCGCTGGAGGTGTCGGGCTCGCCGCCTGGCTCATCAAGGCAGGGCGCCCCGTGCCGGAAGCCATGGGTGGCCGCGCCACAGGAGCGCGGGCAGCGCGCATGGCGGCTTCGCCCGAATGGTCGAACGGGAGGTTCCACAACCAGCAGTTGCGGTTCGAGCCGTCGTCGCGGTCGCTCGCGGGTGGTCTGAAGGACTTCGTCTCCGGACGTCAGAGTCGGCATCCCGTCGGTGACGTGCCCTTGGTCCGAGGCGCTCTGGGGGCGCTGCCCGAGGGAACGCGCGTCACGTGGCTGGGGCACTCGACGGTGCTGGTCCAGATCGACGGTGCGGTCGTCCTGCTCGACCCCGTGTGGAGTGACCGCTGCTCGCCATCGCAGCAGGTGGGTCCGCGCCGGTTGCACCCCGTGCCGGTTGCGCTTCGCGACCTGCCGCCGGTCGACGCCGTCGTGATCTCGCACGACCACTACGACCACTTGGACATGGACTCCATCAAGGACCTCGCGCGACTGCGACACGAGACGCGGTTCGTCGTCCCGCTCGGCATCGGCGCCCACCTCGAGAAGTGGGGTGTGCCCGCCGACCGGATCGACGAACTCGACTGGCATGAGGACACCAAGGTTGCGGGCGTGCGTCTCGTCGCGACTCCTGCACAGCACTTCTCGGGTCGCGGCCTGTCGCGCGATGGGACGCTGTGGGCCTCGTGGGTGCTCGAGGGCGAGACCAGCAAGGTCTTCTATTCGGGTGACACCGGCTACTTCGTGGGATTCGCGCAGATCGGCGAGCGCTACGGCCCCTTCGACCTGGCGCTGGTGCAGGTCGGTGCCTATGACACGGGCTGGCCGACGATCCACATGACGCCTGAGCACGGTGTCGAAGCAGCCATGGACGTGGGTGCCGCGGCGATGGTGCCGGTGCACTGGGGCACGTTCAACCTCGCGTTCCACCCGTGGAGCGAGCCCATCGAACGGGTCCTGGTCGAGGCCGAGAGGCACGGGATGCGGGTCGTGGTGCCGCGGCCGGGGGAGCCAGTCGACGTGTCGGCGCTGCCGGATGGGCCGAGTTTCTGGTGGCGCTCGGTCACCTGAGGCTGAGTCAGCTCTCGGCTGGAATGCCCGTGTCGCGGACGAGGTAGATCCACGGGAGTGCGCGGCAGCCGACGACCCAGCCGTCCTGCTCGTAACGCTTGAGGGAGCCGGTCCAGACGACACGCTTGTGCTCCCACTGCGTGGGTGTGTGCACCATGAGGTGGCGGAGCATCCCGGCGCGGATGGTGTGCCACCCCCGACGACCGGCGATCTCGAGCTCGGCCATCTCGTCGAAGGCAGTGACGGGGCCGAGCCACCGCTGTTCCGCGGAGGGGGCGTCTGCGCCGCTTCGATCGCCGAAGCGCTGCTGGACGGCCTGACGACTCATGCCGAGCTCCGTTCCGATGGCGGCCCAGCTGTGGCCACCTGAGCGAGCGGCGCCGACCGCCTGCTGCAGGAGGTCACGAGCGGCGCTCTCAGCCGACGCGGCATGCCGGACGAGAGCGAGGGGGTCGTCTTGTGGTGCTGCCCTGAGGATCGCGGTGCCGATGGCCTCGACAAGCTCGGCGTCCGGGCCGGTCTCAGCGGTCGTCACGGCTCGGCAGCCAGAGGTCGTCGTCGCCGGGGCGCTCGTGCTCGGAGTCGGGGTCGGGGGTCTCGCGTCGCGCCCACATCGCTGACCCGAGGAGGTAGGCGCCGAGGACCATGAGCGCGACGGTGGCGCCCTGGAACAGCCCCTTGTCGAAGCCGTCCCTGCCGCGCGACAGGAGGAAGGCGGCGAACCCCAGCACGACGCAGAGGGTGCCGGAGGTGAGGTCGGTCGCCTTGGAGGTTCGGAGACCCAGAGTCTTTGCCATGCGTCAACCGTAGGTTGACAGAACGAGCGTGTCAACTGAACGTTGACACCGTGTGCACAGATGCTGGATTGCACCGTGGTCATCCACAGATCGCCCTGCGGCGGGGCGCGCCGTCCGAGGGCGCTGCCATGCTGATGCCCTTCGTCGATGCATCCAGTGGGGGAGACCATGCACCACAACACCGAGCCGACCAGAGGCTCCGAGTCCGAACTTGTCGCGCGAGCCGTCCACGCCTTGGGGAGCCACCGGCCGCGCCTTTTCGACGACGTCACGGTGGAACTCGCCACTCGATGTGCCACGGGCGTCGGCGCCCACGCGGTCGTGGCCACAGTGGTCACGCTGATGCGGGACGCCGTGCGGGCGGCGTGGGAGCGCGGTTGGCAGCCGAGCGACATCCAGCGGATGGGCGCAAGGACGTTGACGGCGCCTGAGCAGGAGGTGGCACGGGACGTGATGGCCGACGAGCTCGATCGCTACGCCGCGCAGACGGTCGACCCGCGCTGGCTCGGCCAGCTCACAGCGATCGAGAGCCGGATCTGGTGGCAGCGCTCTCAGACATGGCTCGATGCCCGACGTCGCAGTGGGACCGACTGGCTCACGCTGGTGACCCAGTCGATGGCCGTCCTGCACCTCGTGCAGACGCTCCCGAGCATCGAACGGCTGACACCGCTCCCCGGGGAGGTCCGACCTGCCCAGGATGGCAACGGATCTGCTGGCGACCGCCGCGCGACGCTCGCGAGCGTCGACGTGCGGGTTCTCGAGCGCGTGCGGATGTTGCTCGCCAAGGCGGAGTCGACCACCTTCGAGGCCGAGGCAGAGACCTTCACTGCGGGAGCTCAGGCACTGATGGCGCGGCACAGCATCGATGCCGCACTGCTCGCGGCGTCGGCCGGAGAGGAGAGCGCCGAGGATGGGCCGCAGGGGCGCCGAATCGGGATCGAGTCGCCCTATGAGGGGCCGAAGGCGTCCCTCCTCAGCGCTGTGGCGTCGGCCAACCGGTGCCGGACGGTGTGGACCAAGGAACTCGGCTTCGGGACGGTGATCGGCTACGAGGCAGACCTGGAGTCGGTCGAGTTGCTCTTCACTTCGCTGCTCGTGCAGGCGAATGCACGCATGCTCGCCGAGGGCAAGCGCGCCGACTTCCGCGGGCGGAGCCGCACGCGGGCCTTCCGGTCGAGCTTCCTCACGGCCTACGCCCACCGCATCGGCGAGCGTCTCCGCGAGGTCGCCAAGGCCGAGATGGAGTCGGCGGCCCCGGAGGCGAGTTCGAAGGGGCAGGCGCTCGTGCCGCTCCTGGCGGCGCGCAACAAGAAGGTCGAGCAGACCGTGGGTGAGTGGTTCCCCTCACTGACACGGAGGCGGACTCAGCCGGTGCGTGACGCCGAGGGGTGGCACATCGGACGAGCTGCGGCAGATCAGGCGAGCCTCGACGGGACAGCACCTCGAGACCGGGTGGGACGACGACGCACGGGCTGAGGGTCAGCGGGTCTTCCCGGCTCGCACCATGGCGACCGTCTTGGCAATCCGATCAGTCCGGGTCTGCTCTCGTTTGGCCTCGGTGACCCAGCGGACGTACTCCTTGCGATGCGAGTAGGCCAAGGCCTCGAACGCCTTCTCCGCCGCGGGATCCGCCGCCAGACCCGCAGCAAGGTCGTCGGGCACCTCGACGGTGCGCGGCTTGAGGTCCGCCACGATGTCGAAGGTCACCTCGTCGCCGATCTCGACCCCGGCTGCGGCGCGGTTGGCCTTGCTGAAGCCCACGATGTTCTCGCCGCCCATGCGTGCCAATCGCAGTGGGATCTCCTTGCCCTTGATCGTCACGATGACGGGGAAGACCTTGGCCCCTTCACCCATCGCCGCGACCTGCTCGTCGGTGAAGGCGAAGCCGCCGGCGGGGCCCATCGGCTCGAGGACAGCGGTGAGGTGCAACGTCTCTCCCATGGAAGTCGAGCCTAGCCACGGGAGGCGGGCGGACGGCATACAGAAGAACAACACTCGCGATGACCGCGATGTGGACAGTCCTTCCCGGCCTGTGCCGGCGCGTGCCACGCTCTCCCCGTGACTCTCATGTCCGTGGCCACCGCCACCGTCATTATCGACTAGCGCGACGAACACACAGTTCGTCGCGCAGACCTCCCACACCCGGGGGGTCTTTTTGTTTGGTCGATGACGGTGCGCCGGAGTCGCCCGGACAAACGTTCAGTCGGCCACACCCCGGCCCCCGAACGGCAGCGCTCCTCGACAATGGCACCTGAGAGACCAGCAGTACCGAACCGATGCACGAGACCGATCGAGGCGAGACACGATGAGTGACCTGCACGTCTACGACACCACGCTGCGCGATGGTGCCCAACAGGAGGGGCTCAACCTCTCCGTCGCGGACAAGCTCGCCATCGCCTCGCACCTCGACGACCTCGGCGTCGGCTTCATCGAAGGTGGCTGGCCCGGCGCGAATCCCAAGGACACCGAGTTCTTTGCCCGGGCCGCCACCGACCTCAGGCTCAAGAACGCGACGCTCGCGGCGTTCGGTGCGACCCGCAGAGTCGGTGGGAAGGCCGCGACCGATCCGCTCGTCCGGGCGCTCGTCGACAGCGGGGCGCCGGTGGTCACCCTCGTCGCGAAGTCGCACATCGGTCACGTCGAGCGCGCGCTCCGGACGACCCGCGAGGAAAACCTCGCGATGATCCGCGACACGGTGTCGTTCCTGCGCGGGGAGGGGCGGCGCGTCTTCCTCGACGCGGAGCACTTCTTCGACGGGTATGCCGTGGACCGCGCCTACGCTCTCGAAGCGTTGCGCGCCGCGTTCGAGTCCGGTGCCGAGGTGGCTGCGCTGTGCGACACCAACGGCGGGATGCTCCCCGGGCAGGTCTGGGACGTCGTCACCGACGTCGTGGCAGCCCTTGCTCTCGGATCGGGGCCGGGCGGCGGGGCGTCGGGAGACGCACGCCTGGGCATCCACTGCCACAACGACACCGGCTGCGCGGTCGCCAACTCGATGGCCGCCGTCGGCGCCGGCGCGACACACGTCCAGGGCACGATCAACGGCTACGGCGAGCGCACCGGCAACGCCAACCTCGTCACCGTCATCGCGAATCTCCAGCTCAAGGAGGGGCGTGAGGTGATGGACCCGCACCTGCTCCAGGAGTCGACGCGGATCAGTCACGCGATCAGCGAGATCACGAACGTGCCTGCCTATTCGCGCCAGCCCTACACCGGGGCGAGCGCGTTCGCGCACAAGGCAGGCCTCCACGCAAGCGCGATCAAGGTCGACCCGGATCTCTACCAGCACCTCGACCCCAAGCACGTCGGCAACGACATGCGGATGCTCATCTCCGACATGGCCGGTCGCGCGTCGATCGAGCTCAAGTCGCGCGAACTCGGCTTCGACCTCGACCCGGAGGACGAGGAGGACAGCGCGCTCGTGCAGAAGGTCCTCGCCCGGGTCAAGGAACTCGAATTGCGCGGCTACACTTTCGACGCCGCCGACGCGAGCTTCGAACTGCTGCTGCGCCGTGAGATCGCGGGGGCGCTGCCGACCTTCTTCGACATCGAGTCGTGGCGGGTCATCACCGACTCCCGACCGGACGGCGACGCGCTGTCGGAGGCGACCGTCAAGCTCAGTGCAGGTGGCAAGCGCGTGCTCCGCACCGGCGAGGGAAACGGTCCAGTCAATGCCTTGGACCAGGCGTTGCGGCTGGCGCTCGCGACGGCCTACCCGGAGATCGAGCACCTCGAACTCATCGACTTCCGCGTGCGCATCCTCGATGCAGCGCACGGCACCGATGCGGTGACGCGGGTCCTCATCGAGACCAGTGACGGGGAGACGACGTGGGAGACCATCGGCGTCGCACCCAACATCCTCGAGGCCAGTTGGATGGCACTCGTTGAGAGCGTGACCTACGGGTTGTTGCGGGCTGGGGTGCCAGCGCGCTGACGTCCGCGGCCAAAGTCGGTGGAGCACGCCGTGTGCCGTCAGCGAGACTGGGCCAATGCCGATTTCGCTGGAACTGCCGGACGTCCGATTCCACCAGTCGTGGAAGGACATGATCGAGGAGTTCGGGAGTGGGCCGATGGACGGCAGCGGCTATTTCGCGGCGGTCGACCATGAGTTGGACGTCGACACGATGGCGGAGATCGTCGTCGACCGGCGCGCGCAGGAGCTGCCGGACGGGCCGCGCCCCGAGGGTCACGTTCCGTGCTCCTTTCGCTGGATTGCCGATGGTGATGAGCTCGTGGGTTTCGTCGCCGTCCGGCACGACCTCGATGACTTCCTGTTGGAACAGGGCGGTCACATCGGCCACTCCGTGAGGCCGAGCCGGCGCGGTGAGGGGATCGCCACGGAGGCACTGCGCCAGGCAGTGGCGTTGGCTCACGCAGTGGAGGTCAGCCCGGTGCTGGTCACGTGCGACGAGGGCAACCCATCGTCGCGAGCGGTCATCGAAGCCAACGGGGGTGTCTATGAAGACAGTCGCCAGGGCACGCGTCGCTATTGGATCCGCTGAGGTGGGCCACGACATGGACATTGACGAGGGTGTCGTCGACGGCGCCGGTTCGACGACCAGGGGGAGTTCCATGGCCGAGCTGTGGGCGGCGCGAGCCGCCTCTCTGCTGTGAGCTCTGGCACCGGCGACCTCGTCGTCCGTCCCGGCCCGGGGCTCCCGGGTGGTCTCGTCATCGATGCGAGTGAGTTGGCCGAGCGGTTCAGTCGCTCGTCCGGTCCAGGTGGTCAAGGGGTCAACACGACTGACAGTCGCGTCGAGCTCACCTTCGATCCGGGGGCCTCGACGTCGTTGCGGCCCACACAGGTCGAGCGGGTTCTCGAAGTACTCGCAACGAGCCTGGTGCAGGGCCGGATCGTGGTGGTGGCGACCGAGCACCGCTCCCAACTCCGAAATCGCGCGGCGGCGCGGGAGCGCTTGGGAAACCTGTTGCGCGATGCACTCGCGCCAGCGCCACCGGCGAGGCGGCCGACCCGTCCGACCAAGGGGTCACAGCGCCGCCGGCTTGAGTTCAAGAAGCGCCGTGGCGAACTCAAGTCCGGCCGGGGTCGCGTGATTCCGGACTGAAAACCGGTTTCCGTATGCCGTCCGCGCACCGTGCCAGCATCGCTGTCGGTGGTGGGTGGTGCACTGTGTTCGTGGCCCGGTCATGGGGCTTGTTCGGGATGCCCTGATCTGTGCCAGTGCTGTTGTGTCCCAATGGAATTCGCCTGTGGACAGCCCACAGCGCGTCACCGAACGCGTGTACGATTTGAGGCATGGGAACGACACCGGTGACGACCACACGTGAAGCGCAGGTGCGCTCGGTGGTGTCCTCGTTGGCCGACGTGAACCCGGAGGGGTTGACCGAGGCCGAGCGGGTCGCGACGGTGTCGGCGTTGGAGGCGATCAAGGGTGCCGCGGCCGCGGCGCAGGCCCGGCTGACGCAGGCCGCGGTCGTGGACCGGGAGGCGTTGGGTGAGGACTCTCGCAGCGTCCGTGCCGAGATCGCGCTGGCCAGGAAGTGCTCGCCGACGGTGGCGGACCAGCACGTCGGGGTCGCGCGGGCATTGGTGGAGGAGATGCCACACACCCTGGCCGCGTTGACCTCGGGGGAGATCAGTGAGCGGCGGGCGATGATCATGGTCCGCGAAACGGCGTGCCTGTCGCGGGAGCATCGGGCGCAGGTCGACGCCGACCTCGCACCGAAGCTCGGGTCGTTGGGGGACAAGGCGT
>NZ_AVPJ01000006.1 GCF_000768705.1 Knoellia sinensis KCTC 19936 | reverse complement strand
TCAAAGCCCACCACTCCACGGGACTCATACTATCGTTGCGCGCATGACTGGGAACAGGGCGGTCCAGTGAGCGACGCGATGATCAAGATGCGCCGTGTGGGCACCCGCCGCCGGGGGCTGCTTCTCCGCAACCGGCCGGCATACGAGGTCGTCATCGGGCGCGACGGTCGCGTTCTGTTCCAAGGGGTCACAACCGCTCCAACCACCGTCCTCGTGTCCAAGGGCGGTATCCACACCACCGATTCTTGGGACTGGCAGTCGCAGGCGGACCTGCTTCATGCGCAAGGATCGAATGCATGGATCACGAACCCCTACGAGAATCGTTGAGATGACCAATCAGAAGCTACTTTTGCTCGACTCCGCCTCGCTGTACTTCCGCGCGTTCTATGGCGTTCCGGACCAAAGGAGTTCACCGACCGAACCACCGACCAACGCGCTCCGCGGCTTCCTCGACATGATCGCCACGCTCGTGACCGCGCAGAAGCCCACGCATCTCGTGGCCTGCTGGGACAACGACTGGCGCCCGCAGTTCCGGGTCGAGCTCATCCCGAGCTACAAGGCTCACCGAGTCGCCGAGCCCGCAGTTGCCGCAACGGTTCCTGCCGTGGGCGACGCTCCCGACCAAGCCCACCCGGCATCAGACGACACCGCCGCCGAGGAGGTACCCGACGACCTCGCACCTCAGGTGCCGCTCATTGCTGACGCACTCAAGGCCCTCGGTCTCGCCCGACTCGGTGCAGACGGATTCGAGGCCGACGACGTGATCGGTACCCTCGTCGAACGCCACAGGGGCACGATGCCCATCGACGTCGTCACGGGTGACCGCGACCTGCTTCAGCTCATCGATGACGCGAACGGCGTCCGCGTGCTCTACACGGGCAAAGGCGGTGTGCGAGAACCGGATCAGGGGACGGAGGCGTACCTCCAAGAACGGTATGCCGTGTCGTCCGGTGAGGCGTACCTCGACATGTCGATCCTGCGCGGTGACACGAGTGACGGCCTCCCCGGAGTCAAGGGAATCGGCGACAAGACCGCGGCACAGCTCATCGCGGCATACGGCTCGCTGGACGGTCTGCGCAAGGCAGTCGACGATGGCGATCCGGCGATCAAGGGGGCGCGACGCGCGAATCTCGAAGCGGCCGCCGACTATCTCGACGTCGCACCACGCGTCGTGAGAGTGGCTCGCGACGCTCCTGTCGCCGACGTCGACATCAGTGTGCCCACGGCAGTGGCGGACACTCGACTCCTGAGCGAACTCGCCTCCACCTACGGCGTCACGAATCCGATCAACCGAGTCTTGGCGGCCCTCCAGATCCCCTGAGCTCCAACGGATCCAGCTCGAATCGCGTCAGTCGAGGCGGTCTGCCGCGACCACTCCGCGCATGACCCCGTCGATCGCCTTGCGCGCCGTGCGACGCAATTCCGTGTCGGGCGCGGCATCAGCGATCTGACCGAGCAGGTCGACGATCTGCTTGCATCGACGGACGAAGTCACCGGCGGCCATGTCATGGCCCCGCAGGACGGCGTCGAGCCTCTCGCCGCTGGCCCACCGGTGCACCATCCATGCCATTCCGCCGTCCGGGGCGTCCGTCGTCTCGAGTCCGTGTTCGTCCTCGATGTCGTCGAGCTCGCTCCACAGTCGTTGCATCTCCGTGATGGCGGTCGCCACCTCGTCCGTAGGCATCTTGGGCGACGGGTCGGCCTGCTCGTGTCGCGGCTCGTGCACGAGCGTCGACACGCACGCGGCGAGGCCGGCGGCGTCAAGGCGCTTCCACACATCTCGCCGAAGACACTCGGCCGCCAGGAGATCGCGCTCGGTATAGAGCCGACGAAGCCGCTCCCCACGATCGGTGACCTTGTCGTCGTCGAGGTAGCCCAGCTGCGTCAGGACGACGCAGATCCGATCGAACGTGCGTGCCACGCTGTTCGTGCGCCCCTCCACCTTGCGCTGCAGGCCGCTGGTCTCGCGCTTGAGGCGGTACCAACGCTCGGCCCAACGGGCGTGATTCTCACGGTCCGGGCACTGGTGGCACGGGTGGGCCTTGAGCTCGGCTCGCAGGTGTGCGACCCGGTCGTTCTCCTGGGCCGCCTCGCGTCCTGCCTCCTTGGCCGACTTCGGTGGCGGGTCGTGGGGCACGGCGATGCGCATGGTGGTTGCGAGGTCCCGCCGCGATTTCGGCGACTTGGGATTGAAGTGCTTGGGAACGGTGATCCGGGTGGCCGGCTCCACGGGGACGGGCACGTCCGTGAGGGTCAACCTGCGGAACTGGCGGTCCTCCGTGACGACACCGGGACCGCTGGGTGCGCCCTTGCCGGTCCTGGCTGACTGCACGACGACGGCCCATCCCGCGCGGCGACCCGCAGGAACCTTGATCACGTCGCCGACCTTGAGGGTCTCGAGACTGACGGCTGCCTCGGCGCGGCGGCTGGCGGAGCGCTGCCTGGCGCCGTCCTTCTCCGCGTCGGCGATCGCCCGACGCAGCCCGGCGTACTCCCGGAAGTCCCCCAGGTGGCAGTGCATCGACTCGGCGTAGCCCTCAAGCGCCTCCTCGTTGCGCCGCACCTTGGTCGCGAGGCCCACCACGGCCCGATCGGCCTGGAACTGGGCGAACGACGTCTCGAGGATCTCGCGGGCGACCTGACGGCCGACCTGGGCGACGAGGTTGACAGCCATGTTGTAGGTCGGCTTGAAGCTCGAACGCAAAGGATAGGTGCGGGTCGACGCCAGACCGCCCACAGCGAGTGGATCGAGGCCCCTGCTCCACTGCACCACGGCGTGGCCCTCGATGTCGATACCGCGCCGGCCAGCGCGGCCGGTGAGCTGGGTGTATTCGGCCGGCGTGATGTCGGCGTGCGTCTCACCGTTGAACTTCACGAGCTTCTCGAGGACCACCGTGCGCGCCGGCATGTTGATACCCAGGGCCAACGTCTCCGTCGCGAAGACTGCACGAATCCGTCCCGCGGTGAAGAGTTCCTCGACGATCTCCCGGAAGAGCGGCAGCATGCCGGCGTGGTGGCACGCGAAACCTCGAGACAGTCCCTCGACGAAGTCGAAGTAGCCGAGCACTCCAAGATCCTCGTCGGCCAGTGAGTCCATCCGCTCCTCGACGAACCGGCGGATGCGCTCCCCCTCACGCTGCGGGATGAGGCGCGTGTCGGCAGAGAGCAGTTGGCCGACCGCGGCCTCACAGCCCATCCGGCTGAAGATGAAGGTGATCGCTGGCAGGAGTCCATCGCGGTCGAGCTGCGCGATGACCTCCGCACGGGTCGCTCCCCCGCCGGGCCGGCTCCCCCGGGTGAACGCTCGGTCGTCCCGCCCGGCTGGACGCCCCTCGGCGCGACCACCACGGCCACGATCGCGGTGGTGATCACGATGGTGCTCGCGGGCTCCACCCGGTGCCCGGCCACGTCCCCGGTCCCGGGTGCTGCCACGCACCCAGCCGTCATCGGGCCGTCGGTGCTCCGCGCCACGAATCGCCTGGACGAGGTCGGGGTTGACGCGTGGCGTGGACCCGTCCTCGCGCGGCTCGGCTGTCTCATCGACGAAGAGGTCGAAGAGCGAGCTGCCCACGAGCATGTGCTGCCACAGCGGCACTGGCCGGTGCTCGGAGACGACGACCGCGTGGTTTCCGCGCACCTCGGCGAGCCAGTCGCCGAACTCCTCGGCGTTGCTCACGGTCGCGGAGAGTGAGATGACCTGCACTGACTCGGGCAGGTGGATGATGACCTCTTCCCACACGGCACCCCGGAAGCGGTCAGCGAGGTAGTGCACTTCGTCCATGACGACGAAGCCGAGGCCCTCCAACGTGGTCGAGCCCGCATAGACCATGTTGCGCAGCACCTCGGTCGTCATGACGACGACCGGAGCCTCCCCGTTGACGGATGAGTCCCCGGTGAGCAGCCCGACCTTGTCGACGCCGTGGGCCGCGACGAGGTCGTGGTACTTCTGGTTCGAGAGAGCCTTGATCGGGGTCGTGTAGAACGCCTTGCGTCCCGTCGCGAGGGCCATGTGCACCGCGAACTCACCGACGATGGTCTTGCCTGCACCCGTGGGCGCTGCCACGAGGACGCCCTGACCTGCCTCGACCGCGGTGCAACCCTGCACCTGGAACTCGTCGAGCGGGAAGGTCTTCGAGGCCGCGAACGCCGCCAGATGCGGCCCCGGTGTCGTCATGCTCCTCAGGCTACGTCAGGACGGTGACCGCTCCCGGGACGACCTCACACTCAAGTGGCAACGGCTCGAACCGTTCGCCGTCCGCATAGGCCACGATGCCCTTGGCCTCCAGACGGACGTGTCCGCCACGCAGGATCTCCACCGCTGGGTGGGTCACGTGCGTGCCCTTGAAGATTCTCGGGAAGACGCGCAGCAGCGTCGGGATCGAGAGTTCGTGCACGATGAGGACGTCGAGAAGTCCGTCGTCGAATTCCGCCGAAGGGACGACTTTCATGCCTCCGCCGTATGCCGGCCCGTTGGCGACCGCGACAAGCATCGCCTTCGTTTCGTGTCGGCTGCCGTCGATTTCGACGACGTACGGAATCGGCTTGAAGACACCCAGTTCGCGGGCGATCGCCAAGTTGTAGCGCATCCTTCCCTTGGGCCAGTTCCACCCGTTGGCGCGCTCGTTGACCACGGCGTCGAAGCCCGCAGCGAGCACGCCGACGAACCATCGCTCGTCGCCGTGTGGAGTGACGTGGCGGACGGCGTCGATCCGACGGGTCGCACCATGAGTGATCCGCTCGACGGCCTTGGCCGCGTCACGCACCGGTAGTCCGAGCTCACGGGCGTTGTCGTTGCCGGTGCCGGCGGCGATGATGCCGAGCGGGATGTCGGTCCCGGCGACGAGGTTCACGCCGAGGTGGACCATGCCATCACCGCCAGCGACGACGACGCAGTCGACCGACTGACCCACGATGGCGTCGCGACCACGCTCGAGGGCGTGTGCCCCGTCCATGGCCGACAGGTCGACGATGTCATGACCTCCGGCGGCAAGGAGCGATGCAGCCTCACGTCCGATCCTGGCGCCGGTGTTCTTGCCCGCGGTCGGATTGATGACGAGACCGATCCGCAGACGCTCTCCCCCGGTCACAGGGCCGAGGCCTCGTCGTCGGCCGCTTCAAGCCAGTCGGGGCGCTGGGACTCGCGACGACGGTCGAGCAGACGGGCGATGCCGTAGGCCAGGAAGTACAGAAGGATGAGAGGCCCCGCCAGGAGGAACATCGTCATCGGGTCAGCCGTCGGGGTCGCGACCGCCGAGAAGAGGAAGATCATCACGACGGCTGGACGCCAGCCGCGAATCATCTTCTCCGCCGGGAGGATCCCGACAGCGTTGAAGGCCACGAGGAAGACCGGGAAGAGGAAGCCTGCGCCGAACACGAGGATGAATCGCGTCACGAACGAGAAGTAGGCCGACACCTGCTGGATGTTCGACGTTCCCATCGGTGAGAAGCCATACAAGAGTTGCAGGGACTGCGGCAGCACCAGGTAGCCCAGGAAGCACCCTCCCAGGAAGAGCGGCACCGTCGCCGCAATGAACGCCAGAGAGACCCGCTTCTCCTTCTTGGTCAGCCCGGGAACGATGAATGCCCACAGCTGGTACAGCCAGATCGGGCTTGCTGCGATGACACCGACGAAGACCGACAGGGAGATGAGGTTGGAGAACGCTGAGGTCGCCTCGCCGAAGTTGAGGCTGATCGTGCTCTGCGGGTTCGTCGTCTTGTAGTGATTGAAGGGGGCTGCGAGGAAGTCGAAGATGCGCTCGTAGTTCAGCGCCGCAGCCACTGCGGCAACGAAGACGGCGACGGCCGCGACGAGGACACGACGGCGGAACTCGCGCAGATGGTCGCCGAGCGACATGCGACCCTCGGGGTCACGCTCGCGGCGTCGGGGCAGGCGAGGCCGACCGGACTTGGCAACTCGGGCCATCGACGAGTGCGTCAGACGACGTTGCCGGACGTGGGACCCGACTGGTTGTCCGTGCGGGGGGCGTTCTCGTCGATCGGCGACGTGGCGCGCGGAGCGGCGTCGTCAGCCTCACGACGGACCGTCTCACCAGGCACTGTTTCGGACGGCTTCTTGGCCTTGCCGTCAGCCTTCATCTCGTCAACCTCGGACTTGAAGACACGAGCCGAACGCCCGAGGCTGCGCGCCGCATCCGGCAGGCGCTTCCACCCGAAGATGACGATGAGGAGGACCGCGATGATGATGATCTCGGGAGCGCCGAAGTTCCGGAGCATGGTGAGTTGCCTTCTTCCGATGAGAGGTCTGTGGTCAGTCTACGTCGTGGGTCTGAGGTGCCAGTGCCGCGAGCGCTCTGGCGGCGATGCGTTCGGTGAGATCACGCGGTGCGACGACGACGGCATGGCCGCTCATACGGAGCACGAGGCGCTCGATCCAGGCGGTGTCGGCGGTGCGCAAGGTGATGGTGCGCGAGCCGTCCTCCTCGTCGACCGAGGACTCGACCGGGTAGTAGTCGCTCACCCACAGGGCGCCCGGGAGCAGGCGCACTGTCACGAGAAGGTCGTCTTCCGTTGGGCTGAAGATGCTCTCTCCCAGCTCGCGAGGCGCCACTCCCTCGGGCGGGGTGCCGTCCTCGTCGAGCAGGTCGAGAGCCTCCACGCGGTCCAGGCGGAACACGCGGACGCCTTCGGCACGGTGGCACCAGCCCTCGAGGTACCAGTGGCCCTCGGCTGCGATGACCCGCATGGGATCGACGTCCCGCTCGGTCGATTCGTCCCGCCCGGGCACGTGGTAGGTCAGGTGCAGGCGTCGGTGCTCCTGCACACCCGCACGCGCGCGGGCCAGTAGCTCACTGTCCACTCCCCCATCACCCAGGTCGACGGACACCCGTGTCGCCGGCTCTGCCGCGCTTCCCGCCGCGGCCTCGAGCTTGCCCAGGGCCCGCTCGATGGCGTCGCGTTCGGTGAGTCCCGGGACCTCCAGAAGGGTCTTGAGCCCGACGATGAGTGTGACTGCCTCGTCGACGCCGAGCCGCAGTGGGCGCGAGATGGTTTCGGCGTTGCCGACGAAGACCCGGCCCTCCTCCCAATCCGCCTCGATGAGTTCGTCGGGCATTTGGCCGTAGCCGCAGAGGAAGAGGAGGTTCAGGTCGGACTCGAGTTGCTCGACCGTGACATCGAGTCCGCGGGCTGCCTCCTCGAGCTCGATCCCCTGCCGGTTGACCAACCACGGAACCATCGTGAGCAGGCGCGCGAGCCGGTTCGTCGCGGTTTCGGTCGCCATCAGAGGCCTGCCTCGTGGGCGGCGAGCGTGGCTCTGAGGTTGGTCTGGACCTGCTCGAGCAGGTCGACGGGCTCAAGCACCCGGACGTCGTCAGCGTGACCCGCAACCTCGGCCGCAAAGCCATCGACATCGTGGAAATCGAGCGTCAACTCACTCCAGCCGCTGTCAGCCTCCTCGCAGGACGTCGCACGCCGCCTGAGGCTATGGGCAGCTCCGGGCCTCACTGCGAGTCGCACAGGGCGTGCCTCGCCACGAGGAGCCGACCGCTCCACCATGACGCGGGCCTGGTGTCCAGCGGGCACCTCGAACGAACCGGGTTTGCCAGCGCTGCGCACGGCTCCGTCGATGCGAGACAGGCGGAAGACCCGAGTGTCCTCGCGGTCGAGGTCGAACGCCGCGAGGTACCAGCGGCCGTGCCACTGCACGAGCGACCACGGCTGGACCTTGCGCACCTGGGCCTCCCCACGCTCGGGCCGGCGATAGGCGAAGGTGATCGGCGTGCGACTCAGGACGGCGTCCTTGACGGCCTCGAATGCCGGCTCCGTCGTCCGCAACCGCGGTTCGATCCCGATGAGTGCGCCCTCGTCCCGCTCGACCCCCGCTGCGCGGAGCTTGCGCAATGCCTGCGCCGCCGGACCGGCCATGGAGGCCTGGGCCCAGCTTCGGCTCGCCAGTCCCAGGACGGCGAGCTCGTCCGGCTCGAACTCGAGGTCGGGCAGCGCATAGTCACGCTGGTGGATGCGGTAGCCCGGCTCGTCCTCGTGGAGGACGTCGATCTCTTCGGTCACCAAGGGCACGCCGAGGGCGCGCAACTCATCCTTGTCCCGCTCGAACATCCGGTCGAAGGACTCCGTCGACGCGGTTTCGCCGTATTGCGGCACGAGACCGCGGATCTGCGCCTTCGACAGGGGCCGTCGGGTGTAGAGGAGGACCAGGACGAGGTTGAGGAGGCGCTCCGTCTTGGCCGCCGGTCCCGTCGCTGCACTCATGAGGTCCGACGCTACTCGATAGCCTGCCTCTCGTGATGCAGTGGCGCGAGGGTGTGGTCGACCGACAGATTCGTGAGTGGCCGGGGGCGGTGGAGTATGCCGTGAGGCTGACTTCCGCTGAGGACACCAGTTCCGAGGTGAGGGCCCTCGCCTACACGGGCATGGTCGGGCGTCCCGAGCCCGGGGATCGGGTCGTCCTCAACGCCTCGGCGCTCCTCAAGGGTTTGGGAACTGGCGGCCTTGCGTTCATCGTCGCGGTGCCGGACCGACTCCCAGCGGACGCACCCGACTCGCCCGGGCACATCGTCAAGGCGCGCTATACCCCTCAGCAACAGATGTTCCTCGCCGTCGACGAGCAGGACAGCCTCCACCATCACGTGCTGCGGGACGCCGAGTCGCTGGAGGCCATGCCCGTCGTCGTGGCTGACCTGCATTCCGCACTCCCCGCGATCATCGCCGGTGTCCGACGCACGCAGCCAGACGCGCAGGTGGCCTACGTCATGACCGACGGCGGCGCACTCCCCCTCGCCTTCTCCCGTGCCGTGGCCGGACTCAAGGAGGCCGGCTGGATCGCGGCGTCCATCACGGTCGGCCAGGCCTTCGGTGGTGACCATGAAGCGGTGTCCCTGCACAGCGGTCTGCTCGCGGCGCGCCACGTCGTGGGTGCCGACGTCACTGTTGTCGTCCAGGGCCCCGGCAACGTCGGGACGGGAACACCGTGGGGCTACTCCGGCGTGGCGGTGGCCGACGTCCTCCACGCCACACACGTCCTGGGTGGCACGAGCATCGCGGCTCTCCGCGTCTCGGGAGCCGACCCGAGATCGCGGCACCGCGGGATCTCGCACCACAGCACGACGGCATACGGGAAGGCCTTGCTCTCCCCCGCGATCGTGCCGGTCCCGGCCAGCGGCGGCGAGATGGCCGCACTGGTCCGCACCCAGGCGGCGAAACTCTCCGAAACCAGCCGTGCTGATCTCGACATCGTCGAGATCGGCACGGAAGGTCTGCTGGACGCACTGCGTCAGAGTCCGGTGAAGCTCTCCACGATGGGTCGTGGCCTCGAGGAGGACCTCGCCGGGTTCGTCGTCAGCGCCGTCGCAGGGGTCTGCGCGGCGGAGCGGATCAGCGCACGCTGACGAGGTCCACGACGAAGATCAGGCTTTCGCCCGGCTTGATCACGGCGCCGGCGCCGCGGTCGCCGTAGCCGTAGGTCGGCGGGATGAGAAGGCGACGACGGCCGCCCTCCTTCATGCCGACGATGCCTTCGTCCCAACCGCGGATGACCTGGCCGACGCCGAGGCGGAAGTCCAGCGGCGCACCGCGGTTCCAGGAGGCGTCGAACTCCTCGCCCGTCGAGTGGGCGACGCCGACGTAGTGCGCCGAGATGGTCGAGCCGACCGTGGCCTCCGCGCCGTCGCCGACGGTGATGTCCTCGATGACGAGCTCGGTAGGAGCCGCGTCGCCCGGGAAGTCGATCTCGGGCTTGGTGGTGGCGGGGTCAAAACCCATGACAGGTCCTTTCGGAGAGTCGTACGTGGATGGGTGTCGAGGTCACACTGCGGCGAGAATGTCCACGACGAAGACCATGGTGTCAGTGCCCTTGATCTCGCCCTGACCCTTCTCGCCGTACCCGTCCGCCGGCGGCACGACGAGCAGGAGGCGGCTGCCGACCGGCTGGCCGACGATCGACTTGTCCCACCCGGGGACAACCTGCCCGACACCGATGGCGGTGGTGAAGCCGTCAGCGTTGGAGTCGAAGACCTTGCCGTCACGCCACAGGGCACCGGTGTAGGACACGCGCACGGTCTGGCCGGACTCGACCTTGGCGCCCTTGCCTGCGATGAGTGGCTGGGTGACGAGCTTCGCCGGCGCGGCAGTCTTGGGCATCGTGATGGTGGCCGCCTTGCCCGGGTTCCACTTCACGGTGGGCAGACCGGCCTTGGGAGCCACGGCGGTGCCCTCGGCCTCCTTGAGGGACGGTCCACCGTTGATGACATCGACCACGAAGAGCACGGGGTCTGCGGCCTTGAGGTTCATGTTGGGGTTGCCCTCGGGGCCCCAGACGTCGGATGCGGGCGCGCCGAGCAACAGTCGCCCGCCGGGCTTGCTGCCGGGGATCTGGTTCACCAGGATCGGCAACATCTCCTGACTGGAGAGGTCCACGCCGAGCGTCTGCTTCCCCTGCCACGTGCTCGTCACGACTTTGCCGTCGGTGCCGTTGAGCACCTGAATGTGGACTGACGCGAGGTCGGTCTTGCTGAGGGCCTCTCCCTTGCCGTCGGTCACGACGCGCTTGGTCTCGCCCGTGAGCTTGAGGGGCTTCGGAGCCACGGTGACCGTGGGCTCGGCACCGGCATCACCCTTGACGGTGATCTGCGCGAGCGGGCCGGAGCCGGCCTTCGAGTCGGCGGAGTCGGTGGACTCGCCACACCCGACGAGGGCGACGGCAGCGACTGTCAGGGCTGCGGCGAGAGGGGTGAAACGGGCGCGGAACACAGAGATACCTCAGATCGAGCGGTGGTGGGATGGCGCCCACCATAACCACCGAACCTGTCACATCCCTGAGATGAGCCTCTCGACCCGGGGGTCCTCGTTGCGGAACGGGTCCTTGCACAGCACGGTGCGCTGCGCCTGGTCGTTGAGCTTGAGGTGGACCCAGTCGACGGTGAAGTCCCGACGATGCTCCTGGGCAGCGCGGATGAAGTCGCCCCTGAGCTTGGCCCTCGTGGTCTGTGGTGGTCGGACCTTGGCCTCGAAGATCTCCGGATCGCTCACCGCCCGAGCAGCCCGCCCGCGGGCCTGCAGGAGGTAGAAGAGGCCGCGGCGCCGGTTGATGTCGTGGTAGGCGAGATCGATCTGGGCCAACCGGGGGCTGTCCAGCGTGAGCCCGTGCTTGGCCGCGTAGTTGTCGAGCAACTTGTGCTTGATGACCCAGTCGATCTCGGTGTCGACGAGCGCGTGGTTGCCCGTTTCGACGGCCTCGAGCGTGCGCTCCCAGAGATCGAGGACGGTCTTGTGGTCGGGATCCTTGGCACCTTCGCGATCCACGTATGCCGTTGCGGCAGTGAGGTATTCACGCTGCAGATCGAGGGCGCTGAGTTCACGACCGTTGGCGAGGCGGACGAGCCGACGACCGGTCATGTCATGGCTGATCTCACGGATCGCCCGGATCGGGTTCTCCAGTGTGAGGTCGCGCATGACGACGCCGTCCTCGATCATCCGCAGCACGAGGTCGCAGGAGCCGACCTTGAGCAACGTCGTCGTCTCGCTCATGTTGGAGTCGCCGACGATGACGTGCAGTCGGCGATAGTGCTCCGCGTCCGCGTGCGGTTCATCGCGGGTGTTGATGATCGGGCGGCTCCGTGTGGTCGCCGAGGACACGCCCTCCCAGATGTGGTCCGCGCGCTGACTCACGGCGAACTCCACGCCCTTGGACGTGCGGACGAGTTTGCCTGCGCCACAGGTGATCTGGCGGCTGATGAGGAAGGGAAGCAGCGTGTCCGAGAAGACCTGGAAGTCTCCCGCGCGCCGCACGAGGTAGTTCTCGTGGCAGCCGTAGGAGTTGCCGGCCGAGTCGGTGTTGTTCTTGAAGACGTAGATGTCGCCACTCACGCCGTCCTCGTGGAGTCGTGCCTGTGCGTCGGCCACGAGGCCCTCGACGATGCGCTCCCCCGCCCGGTCGTGCGCCACCAGCTGCCGCAGGGAGTCGCACTCGGCCGTCGCGTACTCGGGGTGGCTTCCCACGTCCAGGTAGAGGCGTGAGCCGTTGGCGAGGAAGACGTTGCTGGACCGTCCCCAGGCGACGACCTTGCGGAAGAGGTAGCGGGCGACTTCGTCCGGCGTGAGCGTGCGCTGACCCTCGGACGAGGCGGTGATGCCGTACTCGTTCTCGATCCCGAAGATCCGTCGCTCCATGGAGTCACACTAGTCGCGCTCATGGCTTCGATCGCAGCGCCACGAGAGTTCGCCGGACGTCCAGCATCCGGGATGGAGGTGTCACCATACGGAACCTAACGGCATGTTTGGACTCCAACAACTCTGTGTTACCGATGAGAGGATTGCCCGATGGCCACGCTGCGTCTCGGCGACAACGCCCCGGACTTCACCGCTGAGACCACCGAGGGTGAGATCAGCTTCCACGACTGGAAGGGCGACGGCTGGGCCGTCCTCTTCAGCCACCCGGCTGACTTCACCCCCGTCTGCACGACCGAGCTCGGTCGCGTGGCCGCCCTCAAGGACGAGTGGGCCCAGCGCAACGCCAAGGTCCTGGCAGTCTCCGTGGACGGCCTGGCCGACCACAACGCGTGGAAGTCCGACATCGAGGAGGTCGGTGGGTCGGCCCTGACCTACCCGATCGTCGCCGACCAGGACCGCAAGGTCGCCGAGCTCTACGACATGATCCACCCCGGCGAGGGCGACACCTCCAGCGTCCGCTCCGTCTTCCTCATCGACCCCAAGGGCAAGGTGCGCCTCTCGCTCACCTACCCCAAGAGCGCCGGCCGCAACTTCGACGAGATCCTGCGTGCGCTCGACGCCCTCCAGGTCAACGACGCGGGTCCGTTCTCGACCCCTGCGGACTGGAAGAAGGGCGACCGCATCATCGTCGCCCCGACTGTCTCCACCGAGGACGCGCGCGAGAAGTTCAAGGACGTCGAAGAGGTCAAGCCCTACCTCCGCTACGCCGCGGCCCCCACGGCCTGAGACACACCGCGTCACGTATGCCGTGTGGTCCCGTTCCCGGGATCGCACGGCATACGTTTGCCCCATGGCTGACGACATCTCGCTCGACATCCCCGCTGACCTGCTGATCCCCGGGTCGGGGTCGGGACCGGGCCTCGTCCTGTTCCAGGAGATCTTCGGAGTCACCGGATACGTCCGGTCACGCGCCCAGGACCTCGTCGACCTGGGCTACGTCGTACTCATCCCCCACTTCTACGGGCGCCTCGGCGACCCTGCCGTCGACGAGGATGAGGGCGGACTCCCCCGGGCCATGGCGCTGCTGCAAGAACTCGACTGGCAGGTCGCAGTGGAAGACGGCGTGGCGGCACTGGGAGCGCTGCGTGAGCACCCGGCGGTCTCAGGCCGGGTCGGTGCACTGGGCTTCTGCTTCGGCGGCGGGCTCGCCTTCAACGTCGCGGCCGCGGCCGACCAGAAGCCGGACGCGCTCGTCAACTACTACGGATCGGCTCTCCCGTCCCTGCTCGCTCTGGCGCCGGAAGTGACCTCACCGAGCCTGCACCACTTCGGGGAGAGCGACACCTACATCTCGATGGAGACCGTCCGCGAGATCGAGCACGCGGTCACGGACGGCCACTCGGACGTGACCTTCCTGACGTATCCCGAAGCCGGGCACGCGTTCGACAACCCGTCGCCGCTCTTCCACCACGCAGAGGCTTCCGCGGAGGCGTGGACGGCGACCGTTGAGTGGCTCGCCACGCACCTCCCTGTGAGGTGACGTCCTAGTCGGCGTCCGGGGTCGGCTCGTCGCCGTGCCGCTGCGTCTGCGGGTTGCTCGCGGCCTGCCGGGGGCTGTCATGGTCGACCGGCGGCACGTCGTCGGTGGGGTCCTCGTCGGACAGCAGCGAGCCCAGGATGTCCCCGTTGATCCGCCGGAACGTGCGCCGTGACCTCGTGCGGTCGAGGACAGCCACCTCGAGCGAATCGGCACCCAGATTCCTGTCCGGGCCGCCCGACGGATCGTGCGCCAGCCCAGCGACGGCGAGCTGCAACGCCTGGGCGAGCGTGAGGCCCGGACGCCACTGCTCGGTCAGCCGCTCCTCGATCTGGTCGGAGGCGCCACCCATGGCCACGAGCCCACGCTCGTCGGCGACGGAGCCGTCATAGGTGAGGCGATAGATCTGGTCCGCCTCGGAGTCCTGCCCCACCTCAGCGACGACGATCTCCACCTCGTAGGGCTTCGACTCCTGCGTGAACACGGTCCCCAAGGTCTGGGCATAGGCATTGGCGAGGCCCCGCGCGGTGACGTCACTTCGGTCATAGGAGTAGCCGCGCAGATCGGCATAACGCACACCTGCGACCCGCAGATTCTCGAACTCGTTGTATTTGCCCACAGCGGCGAAGGCGATGCGGTCGTAGATCTCACCGATCTTGTGGAGGCTGCGCGATGGGTTCTCCGCGACGAACGCGATGCCGTGGTCATAACCCAGGACGACGACCGAGCGGCCGCGTGCGATGCCCTTGCGCGCGAAGTCCGCGCGGTCCTTCATGAGCTGCTCGGGCGAGACGTAGAACGGCATCCCGGCGGTCATGCGTCAGCTCCGTCGCGTCGGCCGCCGGCGTTGCCGTGGCGGTGGGTGATGATGGCGTCGACGACCGGCGCGACCGTGTCGTCGGGGATGAACCGGGCACCGTCGGCGGTGACCAGGGCGACCGTCGGCCAGATCCGCCGACCGACGTCGGGCCCACCGGTGGCGGAGTCGTCATCGGCGGCGTCCCAAAGAGCCTCGACCGCCACCCGCACGGCCTCGTCGGACGTCATGTCCGGGCGGTAGAGCTTCTTCATGGCTCCCCGGGCGAAGAGGGATCCCGACCCCACGCTGTGGTGGTCATGCTCCTCGTAGCACCCGCCGGTCACGTCGTAGGAGAAGATCCGCCCGAGGCCGTGCTGATGGTCGTAGCCCGCAAAGACCGGCACCACGCTGAGGCCCTGCATGGCCATCCCGAGGTTGCCGCGGATCATCGACGCGAGGCGGTTGGCCTTGCCCTCGAGGGACATGAGCGTCCCCTCGATCTTCTCGTAGTGCTCCAGCTCGACCTGGAACAGCCGGACGAGCTCGATCGCCAGACCAGCAGTTCCGGCGATCCCGACGACGGAGAACTCGTCGGTGGCGAAGACCTTTTCCATGTCGCGGTTGGCGATGATGTTGCCCATCGTCGCCCGCCGGTCGCCGGCCATGAGGACACCACCGTCGAATGTCACCGTCACGATCGTCGTGCCGTGGGGGGCGTCGATCGTCGCCCCGGGCGGAAGCCCACGACGCGACGGGATCAGGTGCGGCTCGTGCTCGGCGACGAAGTCCGTGAACGACGACGACCCGGTGCGCAGGTATGCCGCGGGGAGACCCCCGCCGTCAGCGACCGGACTCACTGGCCACCCTTCTGGACGAACCCGCGGACGAACTCCTCGGCGTTGGTCTCGAGGACGCCGTCGATCTCGTCAAGGATGTCGTCGATGTCGGTATCAGCGGTCTGCGCTGCGGGCGCGGCTGCGGGCTCGGGAGTGTCGTCCGGTCCGTCGTCGCGTCGCCCTGGCTTGATCTGCTCCTGGCCGGCCATGGGCTCCTCCTCGTGTCGCCGTCGGCACCGTGACAGTGCCCTCACCACCGAGCCTAGTCCGAGCCCCTGTCCGCCGCCGCGAGCGACTCGAGAAGTGATCGGATGTCGGGCGCCCCGTCGATGAGGTCACCGACCGCGTCCTTGGTGCCGCGCAACGGTTCCATGATGGGGATGCGCTGCAGCGCTCGCTCCCCCGGCACTTCGACGACGACCGAATCCCACGACGCCGCAACCACGGCGTCGGGGAAGCGTCGTAGGCACGCGCCGCGGAACCAGGCCCGTGTGTCCTCGGGCGCTTCGTCCATGGCGCGGGCGGCTTCCTCCTCGTGCACGAGCACCTCGAGCCGCCCAGTCGCGGCAAGGCGGTGTGCCAACCCCCGGTCCGCCCGCACGTCCGACCATTGGATGTCGACCGCCTTGAGGCGCGGATCGCCCCAGCCCAGCGAGTCGCGCGAGCGATAGCCCTCGAGCACGGAGAGCTTGGCGACCCAGTCCACCCACCGACGTGCATCCATGGGATCTCCCTCGAGCGCCGTGAGGACCGTGTCCCACCACCCGAGCACCTCGACCGTCGGCTCGTCGACATCATTTCCCCACTTCCGTTCCACGAAGGCGGAGGCGAGCTCGTGGAAGGTGCGCAGGAGCTCCACGGGCCGAATGCTGCGGCCGTCCATGAGCTCGATCGTCGACTTCAGGGTCGGATCGTGGCTCACGGCCTGGAGGGTGCGTACTGGGGACCGCACCGACAGGTCGGTCGTGAAGGCGTCGTCCTCGATCATGGCGAGCACGAGGGAGGTCGAGCCCATCTTGAGGAGGTTGGCCACGTCGCAGTGGTTGGCGTCGCCGAGGATCACGTGGAGTCGGCGATAGAGATCTGCGACGGCATGCGGCTCGTCGCGCGTGTTGATGATGGGCCGCTTGAGAGTGGTCTCGAGCCCGACCTCGGTCTCGAAGAAGTCACTCCGTTGGGTCAGCTGGTACCCCGGCGTCCTGGAGTCCACGCCAATCCCGACGCGACCGGAACCACACATCACCTGGCGCACGACGAAGAACGGCGTCAGCTGCGAAATGATCCGCGCAAACGGGGTCCGCCGCGACATGAGGTAGTTCTCGTGCGTTCCGTAGGACTGCCCCTTGCCGTCCGTGTTGTTCTTGTAGAGGTTGACCCCCGGCGGGACGGTGGCCAGCCGACGGACCGCCTCGCGCATCACGAGCTCACCGGCCTTGTCCCAGACGACGGCGTCGCGCGGAGTCGTGACCTCTGGTGAGGAGTACTCCGGATGGGCATGGTCGACGTAGAGTCGCGCACCGTTGGTCAGGACGACGTTGGCCATCGTCGGGTCCTCGACATCCGTCAGCTGGCTCGGGTGTGCCGCTCCGCGGCCCATGTCGAAGCCGCGGGCGTCGCGCAGAGGAGCTTCGTCGGCGTAGTCCCACGACGCCTGTGCCGGACGGATCCCTCGACTGGCGGCATACGTCGTCACGACGTCACCGGAGAGCACCATGGGGTTGGCACCCGGCTGCCCGGGCACCGAGATGCCGTACTCGGTCTCGATCCCCATGACGCGGCGCACTGACATGGGTGCAAGGAAATCACGGACGGGCCGCTCCACGGCCCCGGCCCCCCGGCATACTCCTCGAATGCGCAACTACCGCGGAATGTCGCCACGCACCACCGCGATCGTCGCCCTCATCGACCGGATGCGGGTTCCCGTGGAACGCATGACCGAGGAGGATCGCCACGAGGCGCGCGCCACGAGGTACCGCCTGACACCGCCGCACTCGTGGATCACCGGCCCGGTGGACCCGTCTGTCGGCATCACGTTCGGCACCGCCCCGGCACGAGACGGCTATGAGATCCCGCTGCGCATCTACCGCCCACGCTCGATCCGCGACACACAGGACGACGTCCCCGTGATCGTCTATTTCCACGGCGGTGGGTGGGTCGTCGGCAACGTCGTCAACTACGACCCGCTCTGCACGCACCTCGCTACCGAGGTCGGTGCAGTGGTCGTGAGCGTCGACTACCGCTTGGCGCCCGAACACCGGGCCCCCACGGCAGTTCATGACGCCGTCGACGCCACGACCTGGATCGCAGCCCAGGGTGACGTCCTTCGTGCGGACACGCACCGCTTGGCGGTCTGCGGCGACTCCGCCGGTGGACACCTGGCCGCGGTCGTGGCCCAGGTCGTGGCCTCAAGCGGCGCCGACTGGATCCGGCACCAGGCGCTGATCTACCCCGCGGTCGACCTCACCATGCAGTCGCCGTCGATCGACGAGCACGCGAACGCCCCCATCCTCAGCAAGGAGTCGATCCTTGCCTTCCGCAGCTTGTATGCCGGTGGGCAGGCTCTCGAAGACCCCCTTCACTCGCCGCTGTTCGGCCGGTTGGAAGGCCTTCCGCCGACCCTCATCCAAACCGCGGACCTCGACCCCATTCGTGACGACGGAGCTCGGTATGCCAAGGCGCTCCGGGCCGCGGGGGTGAGCACACGGCATACGAACTATTTGCGTGTGCCCCACGGATTCGCCAGCTTCCCCGGAGCCTGCGCCGCCGGAAGGCAGCAAAGGTGGGAGCTCGTCCATGAACTGCAGCACCACCTCGGGTCGGCTCTGGCCTAGGGTCGGACCATGCGCGAGATCGTCGTCTTCTCCGGTAGCGCCCATCCCGCCCTCGCCGCGCAGATCTGCGACCAGCTCGGCGTTCCACTGTCAGGCAGCGACATCAAGCGGTTCAGCAACGACTGCCTCCAGGCACAGTTGCTCGCGAACTGCCGGCAGCGTGACGTCTACATCGTCCAGCCGTTGGTGCCTCCGACGCAGGAGCACCTCATGGAATTGCTGCTCATGATCGACGCGGCCCGGGGCGCGTCCGCCGCCCAGATCACCGCGGTGATCCCGCACTTCGCCTACGCCCGGTCGGACAAGAAGGACGCCTCGCGGATCTCGCTCGGTGGTCGTCTCGTCGCAGACTTGATCTCCACTGCTGGCGCGCACCGGGTTCTCACGATGAACCTTCACGCGCCCCAGGTCCACGGCTTCTTCTCCGTCCCGGTCGATCACCTGACCGCCCTGGGCGTCCTCGCCGATCACTTCCGCGGGACCGACCTGTCCAACTCGGTCGTCATCTCCCCCGACCTCGGCAACGCCAAGGAGGCGACGCAGTTCTCACGGCTCCTCGGTCTCCCGGTCGCGGCCGGGAGCAAGCAGCGCAAGAGCGATGACAAGGTCGTGATCGACTCGATCGTCGGCGACGTCCGCGGCAAGCGCGCCATCGTCCTCGACGACGAGATCGCCACCGGAGGTTCCATCATCGAACTGCTCGACAAGCTCGCGGAGTTCGGAGTGACGGAGGCCGCGGTCGCCTGCACGCACGGACTCTTCGCCGGCCGCGCCGTCGAGCGCCTGCGCCACCACCCCATGGTGAGCCAGGTCGTCACGACCGACACCGTCCCGGCCCCCAGTGGGTGGCCAGCGCTTCAGGTCCGCACCGTCTCCGGGCTCTTCGCCGAGGCCATCACCCGTATTCATGAGGGTGAGTCGGTCAGCATCCTCTTCGACGGCGTCGATCCAACGCATGCCCCACCGCAGGCGTCACTCTTCGACAAGGTCGGAGGCTGACCCCCGCATGAGCCGACTCATCGCCCCCGCTCTCGACATTCTCGCCGTCGTGATCTTTGCCCTCGTCGGGCGCCGCTCCCACGCGCACGGCATCACCCTGACCGGTGTCCTCGAGACAGCCGCCCCCTTCGTGTGCGGCACGGCGGCGGGCTGGCTCCTGGCTTCCCTGACCCTCGACGCCTCCCCTCGCACGTGGCAGTTCGGCGCCGTTGTCGTTGTCGCCACGGTCGTCATCGGGATGCTGCTGCGACGTCTTGCTGCCTCCGGCACCGCGCCGTCGTTCATCATCGTCGCCACGATCTTCCTCGCCGTGACCATGCTCGGCTGGCGCCTCATCGCAAAACTCATGGCCTGAACCCCACTGATTGCCCGTTCAGGCAGTGGGTCCGATCCACTGATTGCCCGTTCAGCCGGTTTCCACAGGCACTCGCCGCGGTCCACCGCCATCCACAGGCTTCCTTTTGGGGCTTCCTCACACCCCCAACAGGCACAAAGGTCCCAGCCATGGATCCGCGCACTGCCCACGCTCTGCGGCACCTGCCCCAGCCCTTCACCGCACGGGAGGCGACCTCCGCCGACATTCCTCGGTCAACCGTCAAACACGCTTCGTCAGTTGCGTTCCTCGTGTCCCCCGCCCGGGGCTTGTATGCCGTGCGCGAACCCTGGGACGCCGCCTCACCCTGGGAGCGCCATCGGCTCATGATCGACACGGCGGTGCGGCTCTTCCCGGACGCCATCGTGAGCCACACGAGCCAAGCTGTCCTCCTCGGGCTTCCGCATCCCTCCCATCCACCCGACAGTGTGAGGATGACGGTTCTCGACGATGTTCGGACCAGCAGGCGCAGCACCTGGTGTCGATTCCACCGCGGGACCACGCCGCCCGAGCACATCGAGATCCGGCACGGCGTTCCCGGCTTCATTGCCCCACGCGTGGTCCTCGATTGCTGTCGCGAGGTGCATGCTCGCGATGCGCTGGCCATCGCTGACGGAGCGCTTCGCGTCGGGATGACCAGTCTTGAGCAGCTTTTCGACATGAGACGGCACCAACGACGATGGCCGTACGTGGCCCGGTCGAACGACGTGCTCCTGCTTGCCGACGGTCGGCGCGAGACCTGGCTCGAGTCCGTCTCCGCCTGGTCGATGGCACGGTGGGGTTTGCCAACCGGAATCCCGCAGGTCAACGTCTTCACACCGGAGGGTGAGTTCCTCGGGCGGCCGGACGCCTTCTGGCCGGATCTCGGCCTTGTCGGCGAGGCCGACGGCAGCGAGAAATATCTCCTCGAGGGTACTGACGAGCAGTCGGTTCTGCAGGCACTCGAGCGCGAGCGGCTGCGGCAGGAGCCGATGGCGGCACTGGGGCTTCGGTTTGTGCGGTGGACCCCGCGGGACGCAATCGACGGAACCGCCATCCACTCCCGATTCCAGAGCCTCGCCAGAGACGTGAGACACCAGAACGTCGCCGCATTGTTCCGGTGCTCGTGTTGCGACAGCCCGCTGACAGAGTGCCAAGTGGAGGCGGAGCTTGCAGTCTGGCGACGCAAGCTAGCCAAGGAGTTCGAACGCAAGGTCTGGTGAGCGCTCTCACCATTGATGGCCCGTCCTGGCTGTTGCTGACTGGCCGAACGGGCAATCAGTGGTGCATTTCAACGGCTGAACGGGCAATCAGTGGGTGGATCTGGGTCAGAGGTACTGGCCCGTGTTGGCGATCGTCGAGATCGAGCGGCCAGGCTCGTTCCCTTCCTTGGTCTTGATGAGCGTGCGGATGTAGACGATCCGCTCGCCCTTCTTGCCCGAGATTCGCGCCCAGTCGTCCGGGTTGGTCGTGTTGGGCAGGTCCTCGTTCTCCTTGAACTCGTCGATACAGCTGCGGAGCAGGTGGTCGACGCGCAGGCCTCGCTGACCAGTGGTGAGGAAGTCCTTGATCGCCATCTTCTTGGCCCGGTCGACGATGTTCTGGATCATCGCGCCGCTGTTGAAGTCCTTGAAGTAGAGGACCTCCTTGTCGCCACCGGCATAGGTGACCTCGAGGAACTCGTTCTCCTCGTCCTCGGCGTACATGCGCGTCACGACCGCCTCGCGCATGGCGACGACCGTGGCCTCCGGTGACCCACCGTTGATTGCCAGGTCATCGGCGTGCAGCGGCAGGTCCGGGGTGAGGTACTTGCTGAAGATTTCGGTCGCGCTCTCGGCGTCGGGGCGCTCGATCTTGATCTTCACGTCCAGGCGACCCGGGCGCAGGATGGCCGGGTCGATCATGTCCTCGCGGTTGCTCGCCCCGATGACGATGACGTTCTCGAGACCCTCGACGCCGTCGATCTCACTGAGGAGCTGCGGCACGATCGTCGTCTCGACGTCGCTGGAGACGCCCGAACCACGGGTGCGGAAGAGGCTGTCCATCTCGTCGAAGAAGACCACGACCGGGAAGCCCTCGGACGACTTCTCACGCGCCCGCTGGAAGATGAGCCTGATGTGCCGCTCGGTCTCACCGACGTACTTGTTGAGCAGCTCAGGACCCTTGATGTTGAGGAAGTAGCTCTTGCTCGGGTCGCGCCCCTCCTTCTCGGCGACCTTGCGCGACAGCGAGGCGGCCACCGCCTTGGCGATCATCGTCTTGCCGCACCCGGGCGGACCGTAGAGCAGCACACCCTTCGGAGCCTTGAGGTGGTGCTCGGTGAAGAGGTCCGGGTGGAGGTACGGCAGCTCCACGGCGTCGCGGATGAGTTCGATCTGGCTACCGAGACCACCGATGTCGTCGTAGGCGATGTCGGGCACCTCCTCGAGGACCAGGTCAGCGACCTCGGCCTTGGGGATCTGCTCGTAGACGAAGGCGCTGCGCGGCTCGAGCAGGAGCGCGTCGCCGACACGGAGCTTGACGTTCGCGAGCGAGGCGGCCACCCGGCATACGCGCTCCTCGTCAGCGCGCGACAGGACGAGCACACGGTCGTCGTCGAGCAGCTCCTTGAGCAGGACGACCTCCCCGGCGCGCTCGAAGCCGTGCACGGCAACGACGTTCATGGCCTCGTTGAGCATGACCTCGCGACCGACCTCGATCTCACCGGGCTCGATCGTCGGGCTGACCGCAACGTGCATCTTGCGACCACCGGTGAGGACATCGACGGTCTTGTCGTCGAAGGTCTCGACGACGATGCCGTAGCCCGACGGCGGCTGACCCAGCCGGTCAACCTCGGTCTTGAGCGTGACGATCTGTTCGCGGGCGTCGCGCAGGGTGCGCACGAGGCGTTCGTTCTGGGCCGAGACGGTGTTGACCTGCGAGCGCAGGTCCGTGACCGTGCCTTCGAGGCGGCGCAGCGCGGCGCTGTCGGAGGGAGAAGTGGATTCGGTCATCGTGGCCTCCTGGGCTCGGCGTACACCTCCACGCTAACCCGTGACGCTGCGACGCACCTTCCTGACTCGCTTGTCGGACGGAATGCGTTCTCCGATGGCCTCGGGGGTCCATTCGGCATCGTCGGCGCCGGGCATCGGCTCGGGCACGGTCACGTCACCATCTCCGGCGCTGTCGACTCCCTCGTATCCCTTGCCTGGGCGACGCTTGCGAAGGGGCGGGGTGACACCAGGCGCCAGGCGGCGCGTGGTGATGAGGAAGCCGGTGTGCCCGTGCATGCGGTGCTGCGGCCGGACGGCCAGCCCCTCGAGGTGCCAGCCGCGGACGAGGGACTCCCACGCAGAGGGCTCGGTCCAGTTCCCCGCGTCGCGCATGGCCTCGGCAACCTTGGACAACTGTGTGGCGGTGGCGACGTAGCAGATGAGGACGCCACCGGGGGCGAGCGCCTCTCCCACGACGTCGAGGCACTCCCACGGTGCGAGCATGTCGAGGACGACACGGTCGACCGTCCCCGGCTCGACGTGAGCAGGCAGGGCCTCGACGAGGTCTCCCACCGTGACGGTCCATGCGGGGTGGTCGGCGCCGAAGTAGGCCCGCGCGTTCGCCTTGGCGATGTCCGCAAAGTCCTCGCGGCGTTCGAACGAGTGGACGCGTCCGGTGTCCCCGACCGCGCGCAGGAGCGACATCGACAGGGCGCCGGATCCCACGCCGGCCTCGACGACGACGGCACCCGGGAAGATATCGGCCATCGTCACGATCTGACCGGCGTCCTTGGGGTAGACCACTGCGGCCCCACGGGGCATGGACATGACGTAGTCGGACAGCAGGGGCCGAAGGGCGAGGTACTCGAACCCGGCGGTGTTCTTCACGGTGGACCCGTCGGGGGCCCCGATGAGGTCGTCGTGCTGGAGAAATCCGCGGTGGGTGTGGAACTGCTTGCCCGGGGCGAGGGTGATGGTGTGGAGTCGCCCCTTGGAGTCCGTGAGTTGCACCCGCTCACCTTCGGCAAGGGGTCCACGTCGAAGGTCGGCACCGGTCGCACTCATGGGGCGTGAGTCTAGTTGCCGCCGATGGCGCGGTTGACCGCCTCGACGGTGACGATGCCGAGCACCTTGTCTCCCTCGAGTGCGACGACCACAGTGCTCTCCGACTCCTGGATCGCGGTGACCACTGCGGTGAGGTCGTCGCTCCCTCGGGTGTCGGCCACCCAGCCCTCCGGCTGAATCCGCGCAAGCGCCGACACCGGCGTGCTCGACCACCGCTCACGCGGAACAGACGACGCGTCCTGCGGCAGCACGAGCGACGTCGGGCGCCCGTCCTCGCCCACCACGACCGCAAGACCGGCGGTGGCGGCTGCCGCAGCCAGGGTGTCGGCGGCCCGAAGGACGGGGACGGCCTGGACGACCTGGGCCACCGTGCCACGACCCAGCATCTGCCTCGCCTGTCCTGTGCGGATGGCGGCCGTGGCGCCCTGCCACATGAACATCGCGATGAGACCGATCCACACGATGGAGAACAACGATGGCTGTTGGCCGGCAAGAAGCGGTCTCGCGATGAACCACAGCAGGACACCGACGGTCACGATCCTCCCCGTCCAGCCTGCCGCGATGAGTCCGGATTCACGGCGCCCGGTGAGGCGCCACACGAGCGCGTCGACGAGCTGGCCACCGTCCAGTGGCAGCCCGGGCAGGAGGTTGAACACCGCGAGAAGGAAGTTGATGAACGCCAGGCCGAACACCATCTCGCCGAACACGCCGGTTCCAAGCGCCAGGGACACTGCCCACGCGCCAGCGGCCAGGACGAGATTGGACAGTGGGCCGACGATCGCGATGGCCGCCGCCTTGCCCGGCGTGGACAGACGCGGATCGTATGCCGTGTGCCCACCCCAGACGTCTGCGACCACTCTGTGAACCGGCAGTCCGAGGGCCCGAGCCGTGGCCGCATGGGCGCCCTCGTGGACCAGCACAGAAATCAGCAGTGAGACGGCCCACGCGACACCGACGAGGTACGCCGCCGCACCGAACTGCGGGTTCTGCGATCCCACGAAGACGGTGATGACGGCAGCGAGGACGAACCAACTGGCGCCGATCTGCACCGGCACGCCCCCGATGCGCGCGATCACGAGACCCGTGGACTTCGTCTCAGTGGGTGCAGCCATGGCGCGACCCTACAAGGACGACGGCATACTCAAGCGGGTGAGCGCTCCCACCACGACCTCGACCGACACCCTGATCGACCACCGCCCGGACGCGACTGCCGACCTCACTGCCGCGCTGAGCGAGCGCGTGCTGGTGCTCGACGGGGCCATGGGCACGATGATCCAGCGTGAGGGACTGTCCGAGGAGGACTACCGGGGCGAGCGGTTCGCCGACTGGCCCAGCGACCTACGGGGCAACAACGACCTGCTCAGCCTGACCAACCCGACGATCATCGAGGGCATCCACCGGGCCTACCTCGAGGCGGGCGCCGACCTCGTGGAAACCAACACGTTCAACGCCCAGCGCATCTCGCTGGCGGACTACGACATGGCCGACCTCGCCTACGAGATCAACCTCGAGGCGGCGCGCCTGGCGCGCCGAGCGTGCGACACAGTTTCCGAGCAGACGGGCCGCCCGCGCTGGGTCATGGGAGCCCTCGGACCGACGACTCGCACCGCGTCGATCTCCCCCGACGTCAACGACCCCGGGGCTCGCAACATCGGCTTCGACGACCTCGTCGAGGCCTATCTCGAGCAGGCACGTGGGCTGGTCGACGGGGGCGCCGACGCACTTCTCGTCGAGACGATCTTCGACACCCTCAACGCCAAGGCGGCGATCTTCGCCCTCGAGACGCTCTTCGACGAGCTGGGGCGCCGCTGGCCTGTGCTCATCTCCGGGACCATCACCGATGCTTCGGGCCGAACATTGTCGGGACAGGTGACCGAGGCGTTCTGGAACTCCGTCCGCCACGCCCGACCGCTCGTCATCGGCCTCAACTGCGCACTGGGCGCCGACGAGCTCCGTCCCTACATCGCTGAGCTCTCCCGCATCGCCGACTGCTTCGTCTCGGCCTACCCCAACGCCGGCCTGCCCAACGCCTTCGGCGAGTACGACGAGACGCCCGACCAGATGGCGTCGGTCGTCGGGGAGTTCGCCTCGAGCGGCCTCGTCAACATCCTCGGTGGGTGCTGTGGCACCACGCCAGAACACATCGGCGCCATCGCCGAGGCGGCGGCACGGGGCACCGCTCGCACACCGGCCGAGGTCCCGGGCGCCCTGCGCCTCAGCGGGCTCGAGCCCGTCACGGTCGACGAGGACTCGCTCTTCGTCAATGTCGGCGAGCGCACCAACATCACGGGGTCAGCCCGCTTCCGGCGACTCATCAAGGAAGAGGACTACCCCACAGCCCTCTCCGTCGCCCGTCAGCAGGTCGAGGCCGGCGCCCAGATCATCGACATCAACATGGACGAAGGGATGATCGACGGCGTCGCCGCGATGGACCGGTTCGTCAAGCTCGTGGCAAGCGAGCCCGACATCTGCCGCGTGCCGCTCATGATCGACTCGAGCAAGTGGGAGGTCATCGAGACCGGCCTCAAGTGCTCCCAGGGAAAGCCGATCGTCAACTCGATCTCGATGAAGGAGGGCGTCGAGCCCTTCCTGGAGCAGGCCCGGCTCTGCCGCAAGTACGGCGCTGCCGTCGTCGTCATGGCCTTCGACGAGGACGGTCAGGCCGACTCACTCGAGCGCCGCAAGGAGATCTGCAAACGCGCCTACGACCTGTTGGTGGGCGAAGTCGGCATGGACCCGCACGACATCATCTTCGACCCCAACATCTTCGCCGTGGCCACCGGTATCGAGGAACACGCGGCCTACGGAACCGACTTCATCGAGGCGACCCGCTGGATCAAGCAGAACCTCCCCGGCGCCCTCGTGTCCGGCGGCGTGTCGAACGTGTCGTTCTCGTTCCGCGGCAACAACCCAGTCCGTGAGGCGATCCACGCGGTCTTCCTGTTCCACGCCATCGAGGCCGGGATGGACATGGGCATCGTCAACGCCGGAGCCCTCGTCGTCCTCGACGACATCGACCCCGAGCTCCGTGAACGCATCGAGGACGTCGTCCTCAACCGCCGGCCCGACTCGACCGAACGTCTCCTCGAGATCGCCGATCGCTTCAACTCCACAGGAGAGTCGGCACCGGAGGCGACCCAGTCGGAGTGGCGCGGTCTCCCTGTCCGCGAGCGCATCACGCACTCCTTGGTCAAGGGCATCGACGACCACGTCGTCGACGACACCGAGGAACTGCGCCAGGAGATCGAGGCTGCCGGCGGGCAGCCGATCGAGGTCATCGAAGGCCCGCTCATGGACGGCATGAACGTCGTCGGGGACCTCTTCGGCGCCGGCAAGATGTTCCTCCCGCAGGTCGTGAAGTCGGCCCGCGTCATGAAGAAGGCGGTCGCCCACCTCATCCCCTTCATCGAGGCGGAGAAGGAGCGTTCCGGCGTCTCGACCCAGAGCAGCAAGGGCCTCATCGTCATGGCCACCGTCAAGGGCGACGTCCACGACATCGGCAAGAACATCGTCGGCGTCGTCCTGCAGTGCAACAACTACGACGTCGTCGACCTCGGAGTCATGGTCCCGGCACAGACGATCCTCGACACGGCCAAGGAGAAGGGTGCCGACATCATCGGGCTGTCGGGACTCATCACGCCGTCCCTCGACGAGATGGTGCGTGTCGCGAGCGAGATGGAGCGTCAGGGCTTCACCATCCCGCTGCTGATCGGCGGCGCCACGACCTCCCGTGCCCACACCGCGGTGAAGGTCGACGGCCAGTACAGCGGCCCCGTGGTCTGGGTCAAGGACGCCTCGCGGTCGGTCCCCGTCGCGAGCCAGTTGTTGTCCGAGACCCAGCGCGGGCCGCTGCTCGAGACCATCAAGGCCGACTACGACTCCATGCGGGCGCGGCACGCGGCGAAGTCGACCGAACGGCCGCTCGTCTCGATCGACGCGGCCCGCAAGGCGCGCACCCCCATCGACTGGACGGCATACCGGCCGGTTCGTCCGCACTTGCTCGCCCAGCAGAGCAAGGACGTGTGGTCGGGACGGACCGACACCAAGTGGCACCGCGCGGCGGCCCAGTTCACCAAGGTGTTCACGGGCTACTCCATCGACGAGCTCCGTCGCTACATCGACTGGACGCCGTTCTTCCAGGCCTGGGAGATGAAGGGGCGCTACCCCGACATCCTCGCCAACCCGGCGACCGGCGAGACCGCCCGCAAGCTCTTCGACGACGCCAATGCGATGCTGGACCGGATCTGCGACGAGAAGTGGCTCACCGCCAACGGCGTCATCGGGCTCTTCCCCGCCAACGGTGTCGGCGACGACATCGAGGTCTACGCCGACGAGTCCCGCGAGACCGTGCTCACGACGATCCACGGCCTGCGTCAGCAGGGGCAGCACCGCGAGGGCGTTCCCAACCGCAACCTGTCCGACTTCGTGGCTCCCAAGGAGACAGGTCTGCGCGACTACGTGGGGGCGTTCGCGGTGACCGCCGGGCTCGGTGCGCACGAGCGAATCATGGCGTTCAAGGACGAGCTCGACGACTACAGCGCGATCCTCCTCGAGGCCCTCGCCGACCGACTTGCCGAGGCCTTCGCCGAGCGCATGCATGAGCGCGTGCGACGTGAGTTCTGGGGTCACGTGACCGACGAGCACCTGTCCAACGACGACCTCATCGCGGAGAAGTACTCCGGCATCCGGCCCGCGCCGGGCTACCCCGCCTGCCCCGACCACACCGAGAAGGAGACACTGTTCAGCCTCCTCGGCGCGACGGAGCGGGCCGGCATCGAACTCACCGAGTCGATGGCCATGCAGCCGGGCGCGGCCGTGAGCGGTTGGTACTTCTCCCACCCGCAGAGCCAGTACTTCGTCGTCGGACGGCTCGGCCGGGACCAGGTCGAGGACTATGCGGCACGGAAGGGATGGACCCTCGCCGAGGCGGAGCGCTGGCTTGGCCCGAACCTCGGCTACCAGCCCGAGGACTGAGCTGTCGCCTTGCCTCGTGTCGCCTGTGACACGGGCCTTGTCCGGTCTGCTGGTTTGGCGATACTTTTCCCGCACGCCGGGCGCCGAGGTCCGGACGGTCACGACCCGTTGGGGGCGACATGGCCGAGTACAGCTCAGTCGACGTTGGCCGTGCTTCCGCGGCTGATCGGCGCTGGGCGGACGCGTACGAGCACTTGGCGGGCGTCGATGCCGCTCACGGGCTCGAGGCTTCAGATCTCGAGTTGCTGGGCACGGTCGCGCTGCTCAGAGGCAAATCTCCCGAGTCGGTTGACGCGCTCTCGCGGGCGTACAACGCGTACCTCGCTGACGACGAAACGGTGGGCGCCGCGCGTACGGCGGGTTGGCTCGCTCTCAACCTGATCGAACTCGGCGACTTCACGCGATCCGTCGCTTGGGGGGCCCGGGCAATGCGGCTCGTGAGCACGATGCCCGAGCCGGGCTCGCTCGCGGGTTTCGTGCGGTTGGCACCGGCGGTGGCGCAACTCGGCAGTGGCAATCCGGTCGAGGCGCGACACGAGTTCGAGGCCGTCCTTGCGATCGCCGAGCGCCACGGCGACAGCGAACTCGCGTCCTTCACCATGATCGGCCTCGGCAAGGCCCTGATCGAGCTCGGCGCCACGGCGGAGGGCTTCGCGTGCTTCGACCGGTGCATGGAAGCGGTGGCAACCGGGGAGGTCCGTCCGGTGGCGGCGGGCGTGATCTCGTGCTCGGCAATCTCCGACGCGGTCATGGCGTTCGATCTGGAACGGGCCACCGAATGGCTGGATGTTCTGGATCGTTGGTGCCGGCACCAGCCAGACCTCATCACGTTCAGCGGTCAGCGTCATGCACTGGAGGCCGGGCTGTTGCTGCTTAGGGGAGCATGGGCCGAGGCGTCGACCGCGGCCGAGCTCGCGCTGTCGCGCTTCCGCTCCGGCGACTATCGGGCCGTTTGGGGCGCTCCGTACCAGTCCGCCGAACTCTCTCGGCTCCGGGGCGCATTCCACTCGGCCGAGGAGTCCTACCGGCGCGCCGGTGACTCGGGCTGGGAGCCGCAACCAGGACTCGCCCTGTTGCACCTCGCCCTCGGGCGCCAGCGGGTCGCCCAGGACGAGATCCGGCGTACCGTCGCGGGCACAGACCCGTTCACCCGGACCTCTCTCCTCCCCGCCGTCGTCGAGATCGAGGTGGCCGCCGGCGACGCCGAGGCCGCCCGCCGTGCGCTCAACGAGCTTCTTGAGGCGAGCCGTGCGACGCCCTCGTCGTGGCTCACCGCGATCGTCGCGGCGGCCGAAGCGCAGGTGTTGCTCGCCGAAGGTGACGCACCATCGGCGCTCGTCGCCGCGCGCACCGCGTCCAAGGCGTGGCGGAGCCTGGGCGCCCGGTATGAACGCGCGAGGAGCACGGTCCTGGCCGGACGCGCGCTGCTGGATCTGGGAAACCGCGACGATGCACTCGCTCAGTTCGCCCTGGCACGAGAGGTCTTTGTCGCACTGGGCTCCAACCCGGCAATCGCCGAGGTTGATGACCTAAGCGCAGAACGCCGCACCGGCGTGCTCACACCACGCGAGATCGAGGTGCTGCGACTCGTGTCGACGGGTCTCACCAACCGTGCGATCGGCGAGCGGCTCTCGGTCAGCGAGAAGACGGTTGCCCGTCACGTCAGCAACATCTTCGGCAAGCTCAGACTCCCGAACCGGGCCGCAGCCACCGCGTACGCATACGAGAACGGACTCGTGCAACCTCGCGCCTGATCGGATCTTGATCCGAACTCGACCCGGCCAGCGGGTCCATGTGCCGCCGTGGGTTGGATCCCGATCCGCGCGTCTGCACACTTCTACCCACGGGGGTCGGCCAACGAGGTTGCGTTGTTCGGTCGACGCGGCGACTCCCTACCGCTCCTACTGTTCGAGGTATGGACATCCCGCTCCTCGCAGGCACGCTTTCGACCGTGGTCTTCGCGGTCAGCAACCTGCCGATGCTGCGAAAGGCCCTGCGAACTCGGGATGTCGCGTCGTACAGCGTGTCGAGCCTGCTGATGATCAACTGCGCCAACGCGGCCTACTCGTTGTATGTGTTCAGCCTGCCGTTCGGGCCGATCTGGGCGCTGCATGCGTTCTACGTCGTATCGTGCGGCATCATGCTCGTCCTGTGCCTACGGGCGAGGCGCCTGGCGTGCGACAAGGAGACGCACCCTTCTGGCGGGAATCAGCCGGTAGGAGCCCCTCGACCTGACGTCATTGCGTGAAGCACTCAGTCCTCGACGTCGTCCAGGTGCGCGATGACACCTTCGAGGAGCCGCGCCAGTTCGTTGCGCTCCCTTGCAGTCAGGCCGCGGAGCACGTCGCTCTCGACGACGTCCGACTCACGAATGGACTGGATGAACAGGTCCCAGCCCTCCGGCGTGAGGGACACGAAGGTGCGGGTGCGGTTGTCCGCGTCCGGTCGGCGGAGGACCAAGCCGCGCTGCGCCATCTTGTCGAGCCGATGCGTCATCGACGACGGGGCCACGCTTGTGTGCTCGGCGAGCTGACTCGGCGTCAGGCTCTCTTCACCCGCCTTGGCCAACGCGGCGACGACGGCCCACTCCCCCTGGGTCAGGTCTAGGTCCGCGAGCTGACGGGCGTACCACTGGTCGAGCTTCTTCGTCACACCGTAGAGCGCGGTGATGACGCGCTGCACGGACTCTTCACCACCGGCCGCGACATAGGCCGCCACGGCGTCGGCGTGCTGTTGTGCAGCGGACTTCGTGCGTCGGGCCATGGCCCAGTGTTGCATAACGAGCTTCGAATGCTAATCTTTCGATGTCGAACCTTCGAGTTCGAATATCTTGGCATCGAAGCCTCCACGGGAAGGCTCGTTCCGAACCCCCAACCTCCACCACCTGAAGGGTGTGAACTCGTCATGCGCGCAAAACTCCTCGTCCTCGCGTCATCCATCGGAATGCTCGGCTGGGGAGCCGTCCTGCCCTTCCAGTACGCGTACGCCGCGGAGACTCGTGCGTGGGGTGCCTTCGTCGCCGCCGCGGCTTCTTCCCTGTTCTCCATCGGCGCGCTCGTGGCGGCCCCGATCGCCGGACGCCTCAGCGATCGCTTCAACCCGGTCACCGTCGCGGTTCTGGCACAACTCGTCGGTGCGGTCGGCGTGGGCACACTTGTCCTCGTCGACACTCGCGAGGCGTTCCTCGCCGGCATGTTCGTCTTCGGCCTCGGGCTCACCGCGGCGGTTCCCGCCAAGCAGGTCCTCGTGCTCCGCTGGGTTCCGAGCAACGACCGCCGCAAGATCTTCGCCTACAAGTTCACGGGTGAGGCCCTCGGCATGGCCGCAGGCGCGTACATCGCCGGACATCTGGTGGATCTGAAGAACCCTCAGGGACTCGACCTCGGATTCCTCACCGCCGCAGCAGGATTCGCGATCTCCTCACTCATCATCGGGCTGGCAGGCCGGGGCGCGGATCTCCACGCGGGCAGTGACGCCCTGACCGAGGCACCTTCCGCCGCCAGCCCTCGCGAGTCCCTGCGAGCGATCTTCGCCACACCGGCGCTGCGCTGGACGGCGGTCATCACCGTCACTCTCGCCCTCGGGTTCTATGCGCAGTTCGAATCCGGGCTGCCCGCCTATGCGCTCACGGAGCTCAATGTCGACCCAGCCGGGGTCGGCACTGCGGCAGCCGTCAACTCGATCGTCATCGTCGCCCTGCAGGTCGTCGTCGTCAGGCTCACCGCGAACCGCAGTGCACCCACCCTGCTCATGGCTGTCGGCGGCATCTGGGTCGTGTCGTGGCTCGTCCTCTCGACCGCACAGTTCGCACCCGGTATCGCCGCCGCGCTCTTCGTCACGACGTTCGGAATCTTCGCCGTGGGCGAGACGATGTACAGCCCTGTCCTCAACCCGCTGACCGCCTCACTTGCCCCGGCAGGAATGGTCGGCCAGACCCTCGGGATCTTCGCCGCACTGCAGACGACGTTCTCGGCCCTCGGCCCGCTCGTTGCCGGTGCTCTCCTGGGGGCGGGCCTCGCCAACGGGTTCCTCGGACTCCATCTCGCGATCAGTCTCCTCGCGGTGTACGCCGCGTGGCGGCTCCGGGCCGTGATGCGCTCCAGCGACATGGCGCGCAACGCGCCGTCGACCGCTTTGGACGACGAGACAGTCCTCGCCGCCTGAGGCGAGCGGACGGCATACGGTGAAAGAGGCTTGACCCTCACACGGTGTCAGGCTGTCTGCTGACGGTGTCGCCCGGGCGCTGGACCCGGGGACGAGACCAGGAACGAAGGGACCCTCGTGCTCGGCATCGGTGAGTTCGCCCTCCATGGCCAGGTATCCGTGAGGATGCTGCGCCACTACGACGCGCTCGGGCTGCTCGTGCCCGCTGCGGTCGATGGGCACAGCGGCTACCGGCGCTACACGGCTGAGCAGCTCAGTCGGCTCAACCGGCTCGTGGCTCTCAAGGACCTCGGGTTCGGTCTCTCCGAGATCGGACCGATCCTCGACGCCGATGTCTCGGCGGACGAGCTCCGAGCCATGCTGGCGCTGCGCCGCAGCCAGGTCGCTGCACGCATCGAGGAGGACCAGACCCGCCTCGCCGAGATCGAGCGTCGCCTTCGGACCATCGAGAAGGAGCACACCATGACTGACCTCAAGTTCATCACCAAGCCGCTGCCAGAGCTCACGCTCGCGCAACGCACTGGGACAGCCACCGACCAGTCCCAGATCGGTCCTGCCATCGGACCGCTCTTCGCGGCGTTGCTCACCGACGCGGGCCGCGCCGGCCTCGACGTCGAGCAGCCCACTGTCGCCTGGTATGACGGCGATGCGGACACGCTCCGCTTCGCGGCCGGTATGCCGCTCGCGGCCAACGAGTCCATCCCCGGTTACGAGGTGGAGACGTTGCCCGCCTCCGCACGGGCCGTGACCGTCGTCCACCACGGGTCGATGGAGACGATCGGCGACACGTGGCAGGCCCTGATGCAATACATCGGGGCGGCAGGACTCTCCCCCACGGATCGTTGCCGGGAGGTCTACATCTCGACGCCGCAGGACGACCCGGACTCCTGGGTCACCGAGCTGCAGCAGCCCGTCAGCTGAAAGGCCGACTGATTGCCCCGCACTGCACGGTTCTTCGGCCGACGCCCTCATCTCAGTGCAGTCCGGGGCAAGCAGTCGGGGTGTTGAGGTGAGGCGCGTGCGTGTCAGTGCGACGGCATACGGTGTCGTCCATGGTCCCCGCCCTGTCCCCGAGCCGCGCAGCGGACTTCAAACAGTGCCCGCTGCTCTTCCGCTTCCGGACGATCGACAAGCTCGATGGCCCCCCGTCGCCGGCTGCCGCACGCGGGACCCTGGTCCACGAGGTGCTTGAGCACCTCTTCGAGTTGCCCGCAGCGGAACGCACACCCGATGCAGCCCTCGCCCTTCTGGAGCCGCGGTGGGCGAGCCTCGTCGAGGAGCGCCCGGAACTCGCGACCATGATCGAGGACGACGAGAGCCTCGACGAGGACGGCTGGTTCAAGGCGGCCGGGGCACTCGTGGAGCGTTGGTTCACGCTCGAGAACCCTCAGTGGCTGGAGCCGGCCGAGCGCGAACTCTATGTCGAGACCGAGGTCGACGGGCTCACATTGCGTGGCTATGTCGACCGGCTCGACATCGCCCCTGACGGCGCCATGCGCGTCGTGGACTACAAGACCGGACGGTCACCCCACGAGGCGTTCGAGGGCAAAGCCCTCTTCCAGATGAAGTTCTATGCGCTGGTGCTGTGGCGCCAACGTGGCGTCATCCCGAAGCAACTCCAGCTCGTCTATCTCGGCAACGGTGAGATCGTCCGCTACGAGCCGGACGAGCACGACCTCGTCGGGCTCGAGCGCAACGTCAAGGCAGTGTGGCAGGCCATCGTGCGTGCCAGTGAGACCGGTGACTGGCGGCCCCGCACCTCCAAGTTGTGCGACTGGTGCGACTTCAGGGAGTTGTGTCCCGAATGGGGCGGCACCCCCCCTCCCCTACCTGCCGACGCCGGTCGCCTCGTCCTCGACCCGAGCGTCACGGGCGAGGCGCTCGTCGGCGACGACTGACACCAAATCGTGCGGAGTCAGGCCGCGCAGGCTTGGCAGCTGCACGGCCCCGCGCAGGATCGGCACGGGCACGACGTGGGGCACCGCGATCGTCGGCACGCCCGCCGCCACGGCCGAGCGCACTCCAGTCGGCGAGTCCTCGATGGCGATGCAGTCCCTGGCCTCGACGCCGAGCAGGCGCGCTGCGGCGTGATACGGCTCTGGGTGCGGCTTGCCGTGCTCGACCTCGTCGCCGGTGACGAGCACGGCAAAGGTTCCGTCGGGCAGGGCATCGACCACTGCAGTGGCCAGCGAGCGCCACGACATCGTCACGAGGGCATTGGGAACCCCGGCCTCGATGAGCGACGCGAGCAACTCGCGGGCTCCCGGGCGCCACGGGACATGCTCACGCACTTGCGCGGTGACCCGCACCAGCAACTCGTCGATGATCCGTTCGGGGGACCAGGTGATGGGCGAGTTCTCGCGGATGAACTCGGCACTCACCATGAGGTCATTGCCGACGAGCTGATGGGCGAATTCATCGGACCAGACACCCCCGTGCTCCTCCACGATGTCGTGCTCGGCAGCGATCCAGTAGGGCTCGGTGTCGACGAGGGTCCCGTCCATGTCCCAGAGAACCGCAGCAGGCAACGTCATGCCGCGAGTCTACGAATAGGGTGGACAGTGACACCCGAGGAGGATGCGTGATCGAGCTGGACGACCTGCCCGAGATGGAGAACGCCGTCATGATCGCGGCGTTCGAGGGCTGGAACGATGCTGGTGAGGCCGCGAGCGGCGTGATCGAACACCTGGCGCAGATCTGGGACGCAGAGCCCGTCGCCGCTCTGGACCCGGAGGACTACTACGACTTCCAGGTCAACCGGCCGCGTGTGGTGTCCGAGGGCGGGCGACGCCGTATCAGTTGGCGCACAACCCGGATCCTCGTGGCGACCGACACCCCGATCGGTCGTGATGTCATCCTCGTCCAGGGCGTGGAGCCCTCCTTCCGATGGCGTGCCTTCGCCATCGAGCTCATGGAGCTGGCCCAGGCGGCCGACGTCACTACGGTCATCACCCTGGGCGCCCTGCTGGCAGACGTAGCCCACACGCGACCCATCCAGGTCACGGCGACGTCCGACCATGAGGACACGCGCCACCGGCACGACATCGAGTCCAGCACCTACGAGGGCCCCACCGGCATCGTCGGTGTCATCGCCGACGCGGCCGTCCAGATGGGCGTGAGTTCCATTTCGATCTGGGCGGCGGTCCCCCACTACGCGCACCACACGCCATCGCCCAAGGCGACCCGCGCCATGGTCTCGACCCTCGAGGGGCTCTTTGACGCCGCCATCGACCACGCGGGTCTCGACGACGATGCGCGTGCCTGGGAGCACGGGCTCGACGCCCTGGCGTCGGAGGACTCGGAGGTGGCCGAGTACGTCGAATCACTCGAAGAAGCCCAGGACGCCGCCGAACTCCCCGAGGCCACGGGCGACGCCATCGCCAAGGAGTTCGAGCGCTACCTGCGCAAGCGCGGGCTCGACGACTGAGGTCCGCTAGCGCCTCAGGCAGAGCGCGAGGGGCCGACCCAGCCGACGACTGCCACCGGGATCAGATGCGGACGCCGAGGAGAGCGTCGAGCACGCGCGCCAAGACGCCCGGAGCGCTCGGGTCGTCGCCGCCTTCGGTCAGAGTGCGGACCGCCCAGTCGTCGACGGCACTGAGGGCGAACGGAGCATCAAGGTCGTTCGACAGTCCGGCCCTGATCGCGGCGACAACCTCGTCAGTCGAGGGTGCGGCGTTGACGGACAATGCCTCGCGCCACTGCTCAAGTCGTGCCTGAGCGGCCTCCAGCAACTCCGGGGTGTAGTCCCAGTCGGTGCGGTAGTGCTGCGCGAGCAGCAGCAGCCGGATGGCCATGGGGTCGACACCGTCGGCGCGCAGCCGCGACACGAGGACGAGGTTGCCGCGGGACTTGCTCATCTTGTGTCCGTCGAGACCGACCATTCCGGCATGAGCGTGGACCCGGGCGTACTCCCCCACGCCGATCGCGCTCGCCTGCGCAACCGTCATCTCGTGGTGCGGGAAGATCAGGTCAGAGCCGCCGCCGTTGACGTCGATCGGCAGCCCGAGTCGATCCAGGGCGATGGCTGTGCACTCGACGTGCCATCCCGGACGACCCGCCGGGATGCCGTCGAACTCCCAGGACGGCTCCCCCTCTCGCGCGGCACGCCAGAGCAGCGGGTCCAGGGCGTCACGCTTGCCCACCCGGTCAGGGTCTCCCCCACGCTCGGCAAACACCGCGAGCATCTCGTCGCGGCTCCAGCCGGAGACCTGCCCGAACCCGGGCACCTTGGACAGGTCGACGTAGAGATCCGGACCTTCCGCGTCGTCGTTCGCAAGCTCGTATGCCGTGCCGCTCTCGATGGTGCGCCGCACCAGGTCCGCGATGGTCGGCATCGCCTCGACCACGCCCACGTAGTTCTGCGGCGGGACGACCTGGAGTGCGGTCATGTCCTCGCGGAAGAGGTCACCCTCCTTGGCGGCAAGATCCCGCCACTCAATCCCATCGCGCTCAGCCCGCTCGAGGAGCGGGTCGTCGATGTCGGTGACGTTCTGGGTGAAGTGGACGTCATGGCCGTTGTCTCGAAGCACGCGACCCACCAGGTCGAACGCGACATAGGTCGCCGCGTGACCGAGATGCGTGGCGTCGTAGGGAGTGATCCCACAGACGTAGAGGCGGGCGGCGGGACCCGGAGCGATGCTCCGGAGTTCGCCCGAGCTCGTGTCGTGCAGCTGAAGCGGAGTGCCCTCACCGGGGACGGCGGGCAGGAACGGGGGCGGCCACGAGATCACGGTCGAAGCCTACGGCGGGCGTTCACATCGCTGGCCACGGGATGGCGGGCCACCCGGGCAACGGCACTGGGTGACGGCCCTGCGCCAAGAGGTCCTCCGCTCGGCTGAGCAGCGCCTCGATTTCCTCGTGGGTGAGGAGACCGGTCAACTCGTCCCGAAGAACCCCCGAGTCGAGGGCCTCCCTCACCTGATCGAGGCGTGCCCTGTCTGCGTCGTCGAGAACCTCACCGGCCCATCCCCACAACACGGTGCGCAACTTCGGTTCGACACCGAGACTCACGCCGTGGTCAACGCCCCAGAGCCTGTCGTCGACGAGCAGGAGGTGCCCTCCCTTGCGATCGGAGTTGTTGATGAGGGCGTCGAACACGGCAGCCGTACGCACCCTCTGATCCAGCGAGTGCGCGACGACCACCGGGTCGCCGTCGGGAGTCTCGCCCCGGAGAACCTCGCGCCAACCGTCTGGAACGGCACTCGGCGCCACGACGTCCACGACGGGCTCAGGGGACGCGTCCGGCTCGCCCACCCATTCCTGAGTCATCGCCGTTCCCCACGGGCCCTCGTGGAGCACTGTGGGCGGGACAACGTCGAAACCTCCCGCCTCACTGATGAGGTAGGCCGCCCGCTCGCGGCCGGCGAGGGTCCCGTCCGGGTAGTCCCAGAGGGGCCTCTCAAGCGCCACCGGCTTGTGGATCGCCAGTCGGGAGTCATCGTGATGGGTGACCCTCACGAGGACGGCGCCGTTGGACGACTCCACGAGCCGACCGAGCAGTTCGACCTCGCCCGCAGTGAGCAGGTCCACAACGTCGTTCATCACCCACCTATCGCTTGTAGCCGTTGGCGCGTGGACAGATGTGCCCCTCAGGGTCGAGGGGTTGCCCACAGAAGGGGCAGGGCGGGCGGCCCGCGGCGACGATGGCCTGGCATCGCCGCGCGAAGGCTCTGGCGTGCGTCGGGTCGAGCACCACCCGCACCGCCTCACCCTCGGCGTCCTGCTCTGGGTCCCTGTCATGGCACTCGATGATCACCGACGAGCGGGATTCATCCCAGGCAAGGCTCACGGTGTCGACGCGGAACTCGTCCTCGATCGGCGTCTCGAGAGCCTCGGTGTCGGCGACGTGCTCGGCGACAGCATCCGAGGCCGCGATCCCACCGACGCTGTCAAGGAGGTCGGAGATCCGCTCCGCGAGGATGCTGACCTGCACCTTCTCGATGGACACGGAGACGAGTCGGCCCTGTCCGCGAGCCTGAAGGAAGAAGGTTCGCCCGCCCGGGGGCCCGACGGTGCCGGCGACGAAGCGCTCTGGCGGGTCGAAGTCACTGATCGCCATGCTTCGCAGACTAACCCGTGAAGCCCCAGGGCAGTTCGAGGCGATGGGTCCGCAGCAGTTCGGCATCCTCGAGGACATCTCGCGTCGGACGGTCCGCGGCGACGATTCCCCCAGACAGGACGACGGCGCGCTCACAGAGTTGCAGGGCGAACGGCAAGTCGTGGGTGACCATGAGGACCGTGACGTCGAGCGTCTCGATGAGTTCGCCCAACTCGCGCCGGGACGCCGGATCAAGGTTGGAGGACGGTTCGTCGAGGACGAGAATCTCGGGCTCCATCGCCAGCACCGTGGCAATGGCGACGCGCCGCCGCTGGCCGAACGACAGGTGGTGCGGCGCCCGATCGGCGAGGTCCTGCATGCCCACCGCGGACAGGGCCGCCTCCACTCGGGTGTTCAGGTCGTCACCACGCAGCCCGAGGTTTGCCGGTCCGAATGCGACGTCGTCGCGCACGGTCGGCATGAACAACTGGTCATCCGGGTCCTGGAAGACGATCCCCACACGACGCCTGATCTCCAGGTGGTTCTCACGCGTGACCGGCAGACCGGAGATCGCGACAGCACCCGCGCCCGCTTCGAGAATGCCGTTGAGGTGGAGGACCAGGGTGGTCTTGCCGGCACCATTGGGGCCGAGCAGTGCGACCCGTTCGCCGCGGTGCACGTGCAGGTCAACACCGAAGAGGGCCTGGTGGCCGTCGGGATAGGCGAAGGCCAGGCCACGCACGTCAAGAACCGCAGTGCTCACGCGGCATACACCGCAGTGAGCGCTGCGAGGGCGAGGACCGCCGGTACGTGGGCCACTGCCCAATCGCGTCCGGTCGCCGAAAGGGGGTCGGTGACCGGCATACGTCCGGTGTAGCCACGAGACATCATCGCCAGATGGACGCGTTCGCCGCGCTCATAGCTCCGGATGAACAGCGCGCCAGCGCTGGAGGCGATCACGGGCCAGGATCCCAGCGACCGAGCCCGGAAGGCACGCGAGTCGCGGGCGACCTTCATCCTCTGGGCCTGAGATCCGACGACACCGAGGTACCGAACCATGAACGCGAGAATCTGGACGAGTCTGTCCGGGAGGCGAAGGTGCTGCAGCGCACGCACGAGGTCCCGGCTCGACGTGGTCGTCGCGAAGGCGACGGCCATCAGCACGCTGGTCGTGGCTGTCAGGAGCAGGGCGATGCTCGCCTCCACGCCGTCGCGCGACACGGTGAACGGCCCGAGCCTCATCGCCGGACCTGTGGCGACGAAAGGAAGGACGAGGGCGAACACCACGAACGGAACCTCGACCACCAGCCGGGACACCACGTGCCTGAGTGGCACCCGCGTCGACACGACGACTGCACCCGCCACGAGCAGAAGGGCCGCGCGCGCGGAGTGTGCGTCACGCGGGAGCGCCACGACCAGCAGGACGAAGGTCACCAGCCCGACCAGCTTGGCGTGGGCAGGGAGTTTGTGGACGACCGATTCACCCTCGACGTGGAGGTGGATGCCGAGTCCGGCGCCCATCTCAGCCTTCGTTGCGGGTGCCGCGCTTGCGCAGCACGAACATGAGCCCGAAGGCGATCACGGCGACGGCGACCACCCCGAGGATGCCGGCCAGGCCACCGGACAGCCGTTCGTTGGCGACGCCGGCCACGCCGTAGTCGGCCAGCGGCGACTCGCCGGTGGCGTGCTCACCGGCGGTATCGACAAAGCCCAGCTTCTCGGCAACGAACTCAAGGCCATCGGGGTTGCCCGACGCCCAGAGGGAGACGACTCCGGCAAGGATGAGCGAGATGACGAGGCCGGCGATGACCAGTCGCCTCGTCGAGATCTGCGGACCCGTGGTGGTGCTCATGCCGGGACCTCCGTCCGGATCTCGAGGTCCCGCCGCTCGATGAGGCCTCGCGCTCCGTGCACGAGGTCCGGCCGCGTCGCGATGATGCTGCCGACGGCGAGCAAGGTGATGAGGCCTTCTCCCACACCGATGAGGGCGTGCCACCCGACCATGGCCGTGACGAGGTCGCCCAGCGGGATCGGCGCCCGCCCACCCACGGCATACATCGCCGTGAAGGTCAGCGCCACCAGAGGCACCGAGGCGAAGGCAGCCACACCAGCGAGGGCTGGCACGACCTTCGATCCAGCCGAGCGAGCGAGCCGGCGCAGACCCACGAAGACGAGCCAACCGGCCCAGACCCCGACCAGCGCCATCAGCGTGATGTTGGTCCCCAGGGCGCTGATCCCGCCGTCGGCGAAGAGCAGGGCCTGGACCGCGAGAACCACTGTGAGGCACAGGGTGGCGGTCCACGGACCCACGAGCACAGCGGCGAGGGTTCCGCCGAGGAGATGGCCCGACGTGCCAGCCCCCACGGGGAAGTTCAGCATCTGCGCCGCGAAGACGAAGACGGCGACCAAACCCGCGAGGGGGGCCGTACGGTCGTCGAGTTCACGGCGGGCACGGCTCAGCGCGAGCGCTACGCCACCGACGGCGATGACAGCCGTGCCGAGGGACGTGGGCGCGTCGAGGAACCCATCCGGGACATGCATGCCAGACCTCTCGCTTGTTGCTTATTGTTCGCAACAACGACTCTAGCCCGTGCCCCCACCAACGGTCGCGTCACCCTCCGGCACGACGGCTGGCCCGCTCCGGTGTCGAGGTACCCCGTCCCCTGCCGAGTTCACGGCCATGACCATCGCCTTCCCCCCCGAGCGTCGAATGATCGACACCGACGCGGGATCGACGTGAACCCGCTGCAGCCCGGCCAGCCCCGCCCCGACCGCATCGACGATCGCCGCCTTGATCGGGTCACCGTGGCTCACTGCCACCCAGACGGCGCCCGGGCCGCTCTCGGCATCGACCTCGGCGTCGATGCGCCGGATCGCTCCGTTGATCCGGTCGGCCATCTCGGCGAGGGACTCGGAGGCGAATCGGTCGCTCGACGGGAAGCGGGCATGTGCGGGGTCGTCCTGGACGGTGCGCCACAGCGGTTCCGACGTGAGCTCGGCAATCGGCCGACCGGTCCACGCGCCGTAGTGGCACTCCCCCAAGTCGTCCACGATCTCGGGGCGAGCTCCCGGGAAGAGCAGTTCGGCAGTCTCCCGACAGCGCTGCAGCGGACTGGTCACGAGACGAGCCACGTCGAGACCCGACAGTCGATCGGCCAGTCGCGCGACGTCCTCGCGCCCACGGTCGGTGAGACCCACACCCTCGGCCCACCCCGCAAGCACGGCCTCGGCGTTGGCGGTCGAGTGCCCGTGTCGGACGAGCAGGAGCAGAGCCACGGCGCCCACTCTAGGCAACAATGGCGCGCGTGATCATCGACAAGGCGCTCTACCGGGATGGACGGCGTGAGGTCTGCGGAGACCTCAGCGACGAGCTGGACGCGCTCAGGGCAGCCGGCGATGCCGCAGCGTTCCTGTGGATCGGGCTCAAGGACCCCTCGATGGCCGAGCTCGAGAACGTCAACGAGGAACTCGGTCTGGGACTCCACCCCCTCGCCATCGAGGATGCGGTCAGCGGGCGACAGCGCGCCAAGATCGAGCTCTACGGGTCCAACGTCTTCGTCGTCCTCAAGACGTTGAGCTACATCGAGGAGACCTCTGACGTCGAGACCGGGCAGCTGATGGTGCACGTCGGCGCGCACTTCGTGCTCACGATCCGCCGCGGAGAACTGAGCCCCCTCGCCGGCGTCCGCAAGGGTCTCGAGGACGACCCCGACAAGCTTGCCCTCGGACCCTTGGCGGCTCTCCACGCTGTCGTCGACCGTGTCGTCGACCAGTACCGCGACATCGACGGCGAGGTGGCCCGGGACATCGACGAGATCGAGAGCGCGGTCTTCTCCGAAGGCCTTGTGGCCTCGGACACGATCTATCGGCTCAAGCGTGAGGTGCTGGAGTTCCGCCGGGCCATCACGCCGCTGGGCGCGCCGTTGCGACTGCTGCACACGAGTCCACGCAGTCCCGTGCACGACCCCGAGCTGCGCTTGCTGTTTCGCGACATCGACGACCACCTGCACTTCGTCGCCGACCGGATCGAGTCCTACGACAGGCTCCTGAGCGACGTGCTCAGCGCCAACCTCGCGAAGATCTCGGTCCAGCAGAACGCCGACATGCGCAAGATCTCAGCCTGGGTTGCGATCGCTGCGGTGTCCACGATGATCGCCGGCATCTATGGCATGAACTTCGACCACATGCCAGAACTCCACTGGCGCTACGGCTACTTCATCGTGCTCGGGGTCATGGCCGCCGCATGCATCGGGCTCTATGTGACCTTCAAGAAGGTCAAGTGGCTCTAGAGCGTGTGCGGCCCTCGAGCCAACCCTGAGGGCTCGATCAGGTCGCGCTGATCCAGCCTGCGCCGAGCGCCAGGAACATGATCGCGCCGAGCACGACTCGGTAGGCGATGAACGACATGAGCGAGTTGCTCTGGACGAACTTGAGCAGCCACGCAATGGAGGCATAGGCCACGACGAACGCCACGACACAACCAGTGATGATGGGGCCAACACCCAGCGCCTGGAGCGCATCGCCATTCTCGAACGTTTGGTAGATCCCGGCGCCCGTGAGCGCCGGGATGGCGAGGAAGAAGGACAGCTCCGTCGACGTCACGCGGTCAATCCCCCGCATGAGCCCTGCGGAGATCGTCGCGCCCGAGCGCGAGACACCCGGGATGAGCGAGAAGCACTGCACGAGGCCGATGACGAGGCCATCCTTGACCGTCAGGGCATCCTCACCACGCTGAACGCCCTGTGACTCGAGGACGTCGTGGCGTCGCTCGGCGAACCACATGACCACACTCCACAGGATGAGCGCCGCCGCGACCACCCACAGACTGCGCAACGGCCCTGAGATGAGGTCCTTGAGGAGCAGGGCAACGACCACCACCGGGATGGACCCCACGATGACGGCCCAGGCAAGTTGGTAGTCGTGCGACTCCCGCGCCTCCGCGTTGCCCAGCCCACGGATCCACGCAAGAAACAGTCGCAGGATCTTCTTGCCGAAGTACGTGAACGTCGCGAGGATCGCTCCGATCTGGATCAGAGCCGTGTATGCCGTCACGGCCGGTGCGTCGACCGGCAGACCGAGCAACTTCTCGGCGATGGTGAGGTGACCTGTCGATGACACCGGGAGGTATTCCGTGAGTCCTTCGACGATGCCGAGAACGACGGCCTGGAAATAGGACAGTTCGACAGGAGCGTCGACAGCGAGGATCACGTGGTGGCTTTCGGCTGGGTGGACGGAACGATCTCGGACATGACGCGGAGGGTCTCGAGTCGCTCCTCAATGGTCAAGGCGAACGGGGACACTCCAAGCGTGGTGACACCGGCATCGGCGTAGCGCGTCACACGCGCTCCGATGCGCTCCGCCGGGCCGATCAGGGCTGTGGCGTCGATGAACTCGAACGGAACCGCCTCGGCGGCGTCTCGGTGCTGGCCGGCCAGGAAGAGTTCCTGGACGCGTGCGGCCTCATCCTCGAAGCCCATGCGGCATGCGAGTTGATTGTAGAAGTTCTTCTCCTTGGAGCCCATTCCGCCGATGTAGAGGGCGGAGTAGGCGGCGACCGCTGCAGCGCCTGCCTCGATGTCGTCCGTGACGACAACGGGGACCGTGGGGACGATGTCGAACCCACGCAACGGGTCGTCCTCGGAGCCCTGACCAGCCCGCTGGCGGCCGGTGGAGATGGACCCCAGAATCTCCCCAGAATGCTCGGGCGAAAAGAAGATGGCGAGCCACCCGTCCGCCACCTCGCCGGTGAGCTCAAGGTTCTTGGGGCCGACCGCCGCGAGGTAGATCGGCAAGCTGTCCTGGGTCGGCGCGATGGTCAGTTTGAGTGCTTTGCCAGGACCGTCCGGGAGAGGCAGGGCGTAGTGCTCACCGGCATACGACACGCGTTCGCGCGCCAGCGCCTTGCGGACGATCTCGACGTACTCACGAGTCCGCGCCAGAGGCTTGCCGAAGCGAACGCCGTGCCATCCCTCGCTCACCTGCGGGCCCGACACTCCCAGGCCCAACCGGAAGCGCCCGCCGGAGAGGTGGTCCAGACTCGCGGCGGTCATGGCGGTCATCGCCGGTGTGCGAGCCGGGATCTGCATGACAGCCGAACCGAGGCCGATCTGCTGAGTGGTCGCGCCGATCCACGAGAGGAACGTGACGGTGTCGCTGCCGTAGGCCTCGGCAACCCATGCCGAGTCGTAGCCCAGCCGGTCCGCTTCCCGGGCCAGAGCCAGCATGTCGTCGCTTGAGGACAGGCCCATGTAGCCGAGGTTCACCGCAAGTCGCATGGCGCCCACGGTAGTGGCGGGACCATCGGGCTCCGCATCGAGGTCGGTCAGCGGCTGCGTGCGCCGCCGCTCTGGTCACCGTCGTCGTCGGACTCGTCCGACTCGTCGTCGAAGTCCTCGTCATCGAGACCCGAGTAGACGCCGTCGTCATCGTCGTCGTCCTCGTCGAGATCCTGGTCCTCGTCCTCGTCCTCGTCAGCGTCAGCGTCAGCGTCGTCACCCTCGTCGTCGCCGGTGTAGACGTCGAGCGGAGTCATCTCGCCGAAGGCCTCGTAGAGCGCGTTGTCGTAGGTCTCGAAGGCGTCGAGCAGGTCGTCGTATGCCGCCGCCACGGTGGGGTCGTCCTCGCCTCGGCGAGATGAGCACGCCTCAAGGTGGCGTTCGAAGGCGGACACGAGGAGGGACAGGGCGGCACGCGGGTCGGCGCTCATGTTCAGAACCGTAGCGCCTCGTGCCGCACAATGGGTCGATGGTGGAGTATGAGTATCGGGTCCTGACCTTTGGGCGCGACACCCGCCGCGGAGACATTCGCCGGGCGCTCACGGAGCAGGCTGAGTACGGCCACTGGGAGTTGCACCGCACCCGTGTCTACATCGGCGGGATCACGCGAACCTGGTTGCGACGCAAGATCATTCGCGTCCGGCGGGCGTCCTGACGCCTGCCAACCGACGCCGATCAGCAGGTCTCGATCAGGCGCTGCAGGACACGCGCACCGAAGCGCAGTGATTCGGTGGGCACGCGCTCGTTGATGCCGTGGAACATGGGCGCGAAGTCGAGGTCCGCGGGCAGGCGCAGCGGCGCAAAACCGTAGCCCGTGATGCCCAACAGCGACAATGCCTTATTGTCCGTACCGCCGGACAGGCAGTAGGGCAACACCTCTGCGTCCGGGTCCTCGGCACGCAGGGCCGCCACCATGGCCTCGACGAGCGGCCCCTCGAAGGGTGCGTCGAGAGCGATGTCGCGGTGCAGGACCTCGACCTCGACATGCTCACCCACGAGATCCCGGATCGTCTGCATGAGGTCATCCTCATGCCCCGGGAGAAAGCGGCAGTCGACATTCGCATGCGCCTGCTGCGGGATGACGTTGTGCTTGTAGCCGGCGTCGAGCATCGTCACGTTGCTCGTGTCCTGCAGGGTGCCGCGCACGAAGCCCTGGGCACCTCCGAGGTGGCCTAGGAGTTCATCGAGGTCCTCGTCCGAATAGTTCACGCCCGTGAGCTCGCTCAGCCCGTCGAGCAGGGTGCGCACCGACGGGATGAACTCGCGAGGCCACTTGTGCGCGGCCAGGCGAGTGAGCGCCTCGGCCAGTCGCGCGATGGGGTTCTCGTCGTTCGGGACCGACCCGTGGCCGGCGCGCCCCGTCGCGGTGAGGCGGATCCAGGCGATGCCCTTCTCTGCGGTCTGGAGCAGGTAGGCGCGCTTCTCACCTCCGTCGGCGGTCGGCACGGTCACGCTGTAGCCACCGACCTCGCTGATGGCCTCGGTGACGCCGGCGAAGAGGTCCGGGCGGTGCTCCACAAGGTGGTGCGATCCCTTCTTCCCGCCCGCCTCCTCGTCGGCGAACAGGGCGATGACGAGGTCGCGTGGCGGGACGATGCCCCCGCGGGCGAGGTGCCGGACACAGGCGATGATCATCGCGTCCATGTCCTTCATATCGACGGCTCCGCGCCCCCAGAGGCAGCCGTCCTTCTCGACGCCCTCGAAGGGGTCGACTTCCCAGTCAGCGGCGTTCGCCGGGACGACGTCGAGGTGTCCGTGAATGCAGAGCGCTCCGCGCTCGCGGTCGGTGCCCGGGATGCGCACCACGACCGAGGCTCGGCCGGGGTCGGACTCGATGATCTCTGGGTCGAGTCCGACCTCACGGAACAGTCCCGCGACATGGTCGGCGGCGGCTCGTTCCCCTGGGCCTGAACCATCGCCATAGTTCGACGTATCGATCCGGATCAGGTCCCGGCAGATGCCGACGACCTCGTCCTCGGGGCGCAGGCTCGTGGTCTCCGTCATGCGATCCAGCGTAGGCGGCGGGGCCGATTTCTCGTTCGGGCGGTATGCCGTGTAATGTTCCGACGCGTTGCAGGCACCGCCCACAGGGGCCGGCAATCACCCCGTCCGGGTGGCGGAATTGGCAGACGCGCTAGCTTGAGGTGCTAGTCCTCGTATAGAGGGTGGGGGTTCAAGTCCCCCCTCGGACACCGAAGATGCCCCGAGTCTCTGCAGGTCAGAGGCTCGGGGCATCAGCGTTTCTGCAGCGTCAGGAAACCGGTGCATCGACCTTCTCGGACGGCGTCAGCACCGCGCGGTTGCGCACGACCACACCGAATGCCGCCGCGATCGGGAACATGAGGATCCCGTAGACCGCAGGCGGAATGGACATCTCCGTGCTTTCGAGAACGGTGATCGCCATCGCGATCGCCAGGGTGCTGTTGTGGATGCCGATCTCGAACCCGCTGGCGATGGCCTGGTCCTCGGTGACACCGAGCAGTCGCGGCACGGCGTAGCCGACGCTGAGGGAGATGACACAGAACAGCGCCGCAACGAACCCGACGTCGGCGAGGTAGCCCATGATGTTGTCCTTCTCGCCGATCATCGCGCCGATGATCACGAGGAACAGCAGCACCGCCGAGGCGATGCGGACCGGCCGGTCCATCCGTGCGGCGAAGGTCGGCGACGCTCGTCGCACCAGCATGCCGATGACCACCGGCACAAGGACGATCGCGAAGACCTGGGCCATCTTGTCGAACTGAAGCCCGATCTGGCTCCCATCGTCGAGGAAGTGCCCCAGGGCCCAGTTCGTGACGAGGGGCAGCGTGACGATCGCGATGATCGAGTTGATCGCGGTCAGGGTGATGTTGAGCGCCACGTCGCCCCGGAAGAGGTGGCTCATGAGGTTGGCCGTCGTCCCGCCCGGTGACGCAGCCAGAATCATGAAGCCCACGGCAAGCAGTGGGTCGAGCCCCCAGAACTTCACGAGCCCGAAGGCCACGAGGGGCAGGAGCACCAGCTGGCAGGCCAGTGCGATCGCCACGGCTCGAGGGTGGCGACCCACCCGGGTGAAGTCTGCCGGCGTGAGAGCGAGGCCGAGACCGAACATGATGACGGCGAGCGCGACGGGCAGGCCGATGGTGATGAGGGCGGAGTCCATGCGCGGACGCTACCCCCGGAAGGTGACCCTCAGGGCCGGAATGCCTCAGCTGCCGACTGAAGGTTCGCGAGTGGACCGTCCAACGTCGCCTGGCCCTCCGGCGTCAGCTTCCCGTCTTCGAGGGCCTGCGCCAGCTCGTTCTGGATGTCGTCCACCTTGGACCGGGCCGCCGGGCCGTCGCCGTCCTGAACCGCCTGGTCGACATCCTCGAGCCACCCGAGGACTGTCTCTGCAACCTCCGGGTCCAGGGCCTGCCCCTGCGCCCGGCGGACCGCATCTCCCATGGCGGCGGATGCGTCAGTGACTGCTTGGCCCGTGTCGACGGTCTCCGACGGGGTCGGCGTCTCACTGCGCGGTGGGGTTTCGGTGATGGTCACGATCGGCGCCGGCGTCGACGTGGTCTCCGACGGTGTCGGGGTCGGGGTCGAGGGCTCTGTGGTCTGAGTCGGAGTTGTCGTGGGCGTCGTCGACCCCGTCGGAGAATCGGTCGGGTCGTCGGATCCATTGCCCAGGAGCAAGTACAGCCCGACCGCAGCGATCGCCGCGGCCAGGAACACGAAGAGCCACATCCACCCCCGCGACTGCCGCTGAGGGTAGTAGTCCTCCTCGTAGTACGGCTCGTCGACAGGACCCGAACCTGACGGCACCGGTCCCGTCGCCGGGAACTGCGTCGTGGCTGCCGCCGGAACCGCTGGAGCGAGCACCTCCGTGGGGGCCGGAGCCCACCTGGAGCGCAGCATCTCGGCCACGTCGCGACCCGTCTGAGGGCGGTGAGCCGGGTCCTTGGCCAACAATCCGGCGATGAGGTCTGCCAGGTCCTGCGGCGTGTCGGGACGCAGTTCGCGCACATCCCTGGCCGGCTCGTTCGCGTGCTTCATGAGGATGGCCACCGGCGTGGGCGCCGTGAACGGCGGATAACCGGTCAGCAGGGTCGTCAGGACGCACCCGAGCGCGTACAGATCCGCTCGCGCGTCGACGCGCTGACCCGTCGCCTGCTCCGGCGCGAGGTACTCGGCGGTCCCCACGATCGTGTTGGTCATCGTCAGCTGATGGTGATGGCCCAACGCCTCGTCGACGATCTGCGTGATGCCGAAGTCGAGAACCTTGACGGTGCCGTCCGCGCCGTAGGCAATGTTGCCCGGCTTGATGTCCCGGTGGACGATCCCCGCGTCATGAGCGGCCTGGAGCGCGACGGCGACCTGATGACCGATCGTGCGCACGTCCTCCACGGGAAGTGTCCCCTCCTCCCGGACGCGCTCGGCGAGCGTCGGGCCGGGAAGGAGCTCCATGACGAGGTAGGCCGTGTGGTCCTCGACACCCGTGTCATAGACGGTGACGATGTTCGGGTGGTTGAGCATCGCCGTGGCTCGCGCCTCGCGGTTGAAGCGCTGGCCAGCGTTGTCACTGTCCGGGCCTGTGAGATCCAACGTCTTGACGGCCACCTCGCGGCCGAGCAACTCGTCGTCGGCGCGCCACACGACGGCCATGCCGCCGCGCCCCAAGGGTGCACCAAGTCGATAGCGGCCGCCGAGCAGCCGCCCGTGGGTCTGGGTCATACCTCTCCTCGTGTGGGGCGCTCAGTCGACCCTAGTGCCTCCCGTAACCTGTGAGCGTGCTGCCCCACATCACCGCGACGCGCTTCGTCACGCCTCTGCGCGAGGGCGGCTCCCTCCCCGGAATCGTCGAGGCGTCGGACTGCGGCACCTACGTCATCAAGTTCCGCGGCGCCGGTCAGGGCCTCAAGGTCCTCGTGGCCGAGGTCATCGTCGGCGAGGTGGCGCGTCGGTTGGGCATCCGGGTCCCCACCATGGCCGTCATCGACCTCCCCGCGGCCATCGCCCGCTATGAGGCCGACGAGGAGGTTCAGGACCTCCTCAACGCGAGTTTGGGCCGCAACCTCGCCGTGGACTTCCTGCCCGGATCCTTTGGCTACGACGGATCGCGGACGCCGCCGGCCGACGAGGCTGCCGACATTGTGTGGCTCGACGCCTTCACCGCGAACGTCGATCGCACCTGGGCCAACCCCAATCTCCTCGTCTGGCACCGCGAGGCCTGGGCCATCGACCACGGCGCGGCGATCTGGTTCCACCACTCCTGGCCCAGTCGTGGGGCGGACTCCTCACGTTTCGCCGTCCAGCCGTTCGATACCTCGGAGCACGTCCTCAAGGACGTCGCCGGTGACCTTGCGGCGGCGCACCGGCGGGCGTCCGCCGCCCTCACCCCCGCCGTGCTGACCGAGGTCGTCGCCCTCGTCCCCGACGAGTGGCTCGAGCCGGCACCTGGTCTCGATACCCCGGAAGCGGTGCGGACGGCATACGTCGAACACCTCAGCCGTCGACTCGAGAACGCCAGCGCCTGGTGGGAGGCCGCCTGATGAGCCACCCGTACCAGTACGTCGTCCTCAAGTGCGTGCCCCGCGTGGACCGCGGCGAGTGCCTCAACGTGGGCGTCGTCCTGTATTCGCAGTCAGCCGGATTCCTGCGGTCGGCCTGTCACGTGGATGCCGAGCGTCTCCGGGCCTTCGCACCCGATCTCGACCTTGACGCCGTGACGGCGTCGCTGGCCGTCGTGGACGACGTCTGTGCCGGCACCAGCGGCGGAGGGCGCCCGAACCTGAGCACCCCGGGCAAGCGCTTCGGCTGGCTCAGCGCGCCGCGCAGCACGGTCATCCAACCGTCCGGTGTCCACGGCGGCACCGCCGAGGACCCCGAGGCCGAGCTCGCCACCCTCCTCGACCGTCTCGTCCGCTGACGCACGACGATCTCGTATGCCGTTGACGAACCCTTGGTTGTCCGGTCCCGCTCCGGACGTGGACCTTCCACGGGAGCAACTTGAGGAGCGCATCCTCAACCTGTTGTCGAGCCACAACCTCGCGGTCATCGCCACGGTGAACCTTGATGGCAGCCCAGCCGCCACTCCGGTGCGATATTCGAGCCTCGGCTTCGAGATCTTCTACACGAGTTGGAACGCCTCGGCGAAGTCACGCAACCTGAGGCGCGATCCCCGGGTCTCGGCCGGCATCGTGGCACCGCTCGTCGGGCAGGCGAGCAGCCGCGGGCTGCAGATCTTCGGGACCGCACGAACACTCGAGCGTGACGACCCTGAGGTCGATGCCTACTGGGAAGCCATGCGCTGGCAGTCCGATCACGTCGAACGGGGCCTTGCACTCGACGATCCTCCCCGCGACCCGCTGACCATCATCACCCCGCGTCGCATCCTCTACACCGAGCACTGGTTGCGTCGCAGCGGCTTCCGACCACGCCAGACCTGGCGGCCCTCATGAGCGCGCCGAACGCCCCATTCGCTCTGGTTCCCGCGTCCTACGTCTACCTGAGGCGCGGCGACGAGGTCCTGCTCCAGTGTCGCGCCAACACCGGCTACATGGACGGGCACTGGGTGGCCGGGGCCGCGGGACATGTCGAGCCCGGCGAGACCGCCCTCGAGGCAGCGATCCGTGAAGTCGAGGAGGAACTCGGGGTGGGCGTCCGACCTCAGGACCTCACGTTCGTCACGGTGATGCAGCGCACCAACGGCTCCGACGAGCCCATCGAGCAGCGGGTCGACTGGTTCTGGACCGCGCGTTCCTGGGAGGGCGAGCCGCGGATCATGGAACCGGCCAAGTGCTCGGGGCTCGAGTGGTTCGACCTGGGCCAGTTGCCGGCGCCCATCCCCGACTACGAGCATCGGATCCTGCGCGGGCTCGGCAGCCCTCCGCTCGGTCCCGTGACCTCCCACGGATTCGGCGACGAGCTCGGCTGACGATCAGTTGTGGGTCAGCGGGCGCGCAGTGCCCACGCAGCGACAGCCCCCGCGGCAGCGACGTTGAGGGAGTCCACTCCCCCGGCCATGGGGATGGTCACGACGACGTCAGCCCCCTCCACCGTGCGACGGCCCAGCCCGTCACCCTCGGTTCCGAGGACCAGCGCCAGCCGGTCGGGCGGGTCGGCCGCGAGTGCATCCAGACCGATGGCGTCGTCGGACAGTGCGAGCGCAGCGACATGAAACCCGTTGTCCCGCAACAGGTCCATTCCGCCGGGCCAGGGGTCGATTCGGGTCCAGGGCACTTGGAACACCGTGCCCATCGACACCCGTATCGCCCGGCGATAGAGCGGATCGGCACACCGCGGCGTCACCAGCACCGCGTCCATGCCGAGGGCTGCTGCGCTGCGGAACACCGCGCCGACGTTGGTGTGGTCGACGACGTCCTCGATGACGAGCACACGTCGCGCGTCCGAGACCACGTCCGCGACCGAGCGCATCGCGGGTCGTTCCATCGAGGCCAGAGCACCGCGGTGCAGGTGGAAGCCGGTGAAGTTCTCGATCACTTCGTGGTCGGCCACGAAAACGGGGATGCCACCCTGCTCGGCATCGGCGACAAGGTCATCGAGGTCGGTGAGCCACCGCTCGGCCATGAGGTAGGAGCGGGGCTGGTGACCCGCGGCGAGCGCCCGCCGGATGACCTTCTCGGACTCGGCGATGTAGAGCCCACGCTCCGGCTCGGTGCGGCGTCGCAGGGCAACGTCCGTGAGTCCGACGTAGTCGTGGACACGGTCGTCGCTGGGGTCGGTGATGCGGATCGGCACGTGCAGAGGCTAGAAGGTGCGGGCTCAGAACACGAATGCCCGCACCAGGATGCTCACCCCGGCCAAGACGCAGAAGGCGAGGACGGCCCTGCGCAGCCGAGCCGTGTCGAGACGTGCGCGCAACGGCGACGCCGCGGCATACCCGAGGAGAAGAAACGGGACCCACATGAGTCCCGCCAGCAGTTGGACGCGTGAGAACTCCCCCGCGATGGCCAGAGCGGCAGACGAAAGCACCGCGCCCACGAGGAAGAACGCCGCCAGGGTCGCTCGCACACGGTCAGGCTTCTCGTGTTGAAGGACGAGTGCCAGGAACGGCCCACCAATGCTGGTGGCGGTTCCGGTCACCCCGGCGATCCCCCCGGCTGCTGCGGCGGTGATGGGCGTGTTGCGGATCCGGATGGTCGTGAGCGATGTGGCGACCGTCAGCAGGATGAGGACGGCGACGATGATGGAGATCGAGCGCACCGAGAGCAGAGCCACGACGGCGACACCGACGGGCGTCAACAGGAGCCGCCCCAACAACGCCCACGACAGGGATCGCCAGGCGATGTCGATCGGGGCCAGCGCGAGTTGGACGATCGGCAGAGTGAAGCTCGTGACGAGCAGGGCCCCGGGGACCAGCTCTGGCGCGAACACGACGATGAAGGGGGCGGCCACCACGGCCAGGCCGAAGCCGATCGACGACTGGACGAATGCGCCCACACCCAGCGTGACGCCGAGCCAGAGAACGATGGACCAGTCGATCACGAGAACCAGATCATCCGCACGATCGCCACGACTCCGATGACCACGATGACGGCGCGCAGGACGTTTGGCGGCAACCAGCGACCGACACGTGCCCCGATGACGCCACCGATCAAGGCGCCAGCCCCAATGAGCCCCGCCACCGCCCAGTTGACGTGTTCCGGCGCGACGATGATGAAGGTCAGGGCAGCCACGGCGTTGACGATCGTCGAGAGGACGTTCTTGATGCCATTGAGTCGCTGCACGCCCTCACTCGTCAGCGTCGTGAGGACTCCCATGAGGATGACGCCCTGGGCAGCGCCGAAGTAGCCCCCGTAGACGGCGGTCGCGAAGATGCCAACCAAAAGGGCTGCCGCACGCTGGGGCGAGTGCTCACCCAAGGCCCCCGAGGCAGCCGTGCCACCGCGATGGGCAGCCGTCCACGCACTGAGCCGGGGCCCGACCATGACGAGGGCGACACCGAGTCCGATGAGGACCGGGACGATGGCCTCGAAGGCACTCGGATCGAGGACGAGGAGCAGCACGGCGCCCACGACGCCTCCGAGGAGGGACATCGGCATCCAGCGCAGGAGGGTGTGCCACGCCCCGCGCAGCTCGTGCCGGTAGCCCCACGATCCTGTGAGGCCACCGGCCACGAGTCCCACGGAGTTGGACACGTTCGCCGTGACTGGTGCGTACCCGAAGAACAGCAGGGTTGGGAACGTCACGAGGGTGCCCGATCCGACGACCGTGTTGATCGTGCCGGCGGCAATGCCGGCCGCGAAGATCAGCGCAGCCTCGGCCGGACCCACCTCAGCTCTCGCGCGGCGGGACTGCGTCTGCCGGCGGGGTCAGCGGGGGCTGCTGACGGGCCGGCGGAGTGGCGTGGTCCTTGGCCTCGCGCTGCGCCTCACCGGCCTGGTCGCGGGCCTCGGCGAGGGCCTGGGCCGGGTCGACGAGGGCCGTCTCGTCGAAGGGCGTCTTCATCTCTTCGGCCGGCTCCCACTCGTCGTTGTCGCCGTCACTGAAGCCGCCGCCACCGTCCCCACGTCCCAGTGCACCGCCGATGCCCTTGAGGGCGTCGGTGAGCTCGCTCGGGATGATCCACATCTTGTTGGAGTCACCCCGCGCGATCTGGGGCAGGACCTGGAGGTACTGGTAGGCGAGGAGCTTCTGGGTGGGCTTGCCCCGGTGGATCGCGTCGAAGACCTGCTGAATGGCGCGTGCCTGACCCTGAGCCTCGAGAACCCGCGCCTGCGCCGAACCCTCAGCACGCAGGATCTGGCTCTGCTTCTCACCCTCGGCCGTGAGGATGTTGGACTGCTTGACACCCTCGGCGTTGAGGATCTGCGCACGCCGCTCACGCTCGGCCTTCATCTGCTTCTCCATCGACTCCTGGATCGACATGGGCGGGTCGATGGCCTTGAGCTCGACGCGGTTGACGCGGATGCCCCACTTGCCCGTCGCCTCGTCGAGGGCGCCGCGCAGCTGGGCGTTGATCTGGTCGCGACTCGTGAGGGTCTGCTCGAGGTCGAGCGAGCCGATGACGTTGCGGAGTGTCGTGACGGTGAGCTGCTCGATGCCCTGGATGAAGTTGGCGATCTCGTAGACCGCCGACTTCGCGTCGATCACCGTGTAGTAGATGACCGTGTCGATGTTGACGACGAGGTTGTCGCTCGTGATCACCGGCTGCGGCGGGAAGGAGACGACTTGCTCACGCAGGTCGATGTTGGCGCGAACCTTGTCGACGAAGGGGACGAGGAAGTGAATGCCGCCCTCGAGGGTGCTGTGGTAGCGACCGAGTCGCTCGATGATCAGCGCCGTCTGCTGAGGCACGATCCGCACCGTGCGATAGAGAACGATGACGGCGAACAGCAGCAGCAGCGCCAGGATGATGAGCTCGATCATGGTGATTCCCTCGGGTCAGTGACGGTCGGCGGCGACGATGGCCGTCGCTCCGTGGATGGCGATGACTCGGACGTCGTCGCCGGGGCGCAGGGGCTCGGTGCCCTCGGCGACCCGGGCCGACCACGTCTCCCCCGCGAGCTTGATGCGCCCATCGGTGTCGGTGACGGTCTGGAGGACTCGTGCTTCACGACCGACGAGGCCGGAGGCCCCGATCGTCTCGTCGTGATCGCCCTCGGTGAACTTGCGCTTGATGATCGGGCGCACGACGAACAGGAGAAGCCCGGCCACGAGCACGGCGACGATGACCTGGACCGGCGCATTGCCACCCAGAGCGGCCGCCAGACCGCCAGCCAGCGCCCCGCCCGCCAGCATGAGGAAGACGAAATCGACTGTGGCCGCCTCGATGGCGGCCAGGATCAGCGCGACGCCCACCCACGCGACCCATGGATTGTCGGTCAGCCATTCCATGACATTCCCCTTTCGTCCCCGTCGCCCATGACGGTGTGTGTGGACAACGATCCCATGGTCCGAACCGTGCCCGTCACCGGGACCAGGCGGTGTAGCGGGAGCCTCGCTGCTCGAGCTCGAGCGGAAGCCCGAAGGTCGCGCTGAGGTTCTCTGCAGTGAGCGTGATCTCGATCGGGCCCTGAGCCACGACGCGCCCCTCGCGGAGCAGCAGGACATCGGTGAAGTGGGGCGGGATCTCCTCGACGTGGTGCGTCACCAGCACCAGGGCGGGCGCCATGACGTCCGCTGCAATGACGCCGAGCCGCGCCACGAGGTCTTCGCGTCCCCCCAGGTCGAGCCCCGCCGCCGGCTCGTCGAGCAGCATGAGCTCGGGATCCGTCATGAGCGCCCTCGCGATCTGGACGCGCTTGCGCTCACCCTCGGACAGCGTGCCGAACGTCCGGTCGACGAGGTGCGCCGCACCGAGTGCCTCCAGAAGTTCGAGCGCTCGGGAGTGGTCCAGGGAGTCGTAGTTCTCGCGCCAACGCCCCACCACGCCGTAGGAGGCAGTGACGACGACGTCGGCGACCCGCTCGGACCCGGGGATCCGGTCGGCCAGGGACGCTGATGCCAGACCGATCCGAGGACGCAACTCGAAGACATCCACTGCCCCGAGGACTTCACCGAGGACACCCACCACGCCCCGGGTGGGGTGCATGCGCCCCGAGGCCAATTGCAGGAGCGTCGTCTTGCCGGCACCGTTCGGGCCCAGGATGACCCACCGCTGGCCCTCCTCGACCTCCCAGTCGACGTCGTCGAGCAGTGTTGCGCCGTCACGGACGACGCCCACCCCCGCCAGCGCCAGCACATCACTCATGACGGGAACCCTAGTTGAACGGCAGGTGCCTACGATGACGGCATGCCCGAGTTGCCTGCGTCGGTTCGGATCGCCCTGTGGGTCACGTCGGCGTGGGCTGATGCCGGCAGCGCCACCTCCGGCCTTGAAGCCGCGATCGAGTCGGCCCTTCCCGATGTGGATGCCGTCGGCGCTGGGGTGCGCACTCTCGATCTGTGGCACGACCTCGGCGAGAAGACCGTGTGGGTGGCCCTGCCCTCAAGTGGAGATCCGAGCAGTCTCCCCCGCTGCGGCGGTGACGCACTGGCTGCGGCAGTGGAGGCCGAGGAGTGCCTCGTGGCACCCGGACTCGGCGCGCTCCTGGTGCCGTCGTGGTCGACTTTCGGCGCCCCGGGGGCCACCGGAGCCGACGCGGGAACGCGACTGGACTGGACGGCATACGACTGCGATCCGGTGCCGATCCACAAGGTCGAGGCGCTCGATCCGCGCGAGACGACGCGCAGCCTCACCACGACGGTCCTCGAGATGACAACGCAACTCGACGAGCTCGGCGGCCAGCCGTTCGACGCCGCCTCGGCCCGGGGCGCACTCCCCCGCGCAGGGCAGTGGGCACTCCCCGACGCCCTGCCCGGACAGGCGCTGCGGGCCATCACCTTCGCGGCGGCCATCAGCAACGCCGCCGCTGCGGGACTCGACGGACCGCATGACGGACCGGACGGCTGGACCCAGCAGCGCCGCGTCGATCTCCTGCGAGAACTACGCCGTGTCGCCGAGCGCGCACTGGCCGACGCCACCAATGCCGGCGTCACCGCCGTGGCTCACCGCAGGACGTCCCGATAGACCGCGAGCGTCTCGTCGCCGATGCGCGCCCATGAGAAGGACTCCACGGCTCGACGTCGACCTGCCTGCCCGAACCGCCCTGCTCGATCCACGTCCGAGACTGCGTCCCTGAGCGCGCCGGCGAGGTCGGCTACGAAGCGTTCCGAGTCGACAGGTGTCCCCGAGCCGTCCTGGACCTGCTCGATCGGGACGAGCCACCCGGTCTCTCCGTCGACGACGACCTCGGGGATCCCGCCCGTTGCGGTCGCGACCACAGGGAGTTCGCACGCCATCGCCTCCAGGTTGACGATCCCGAGCGGCTCATAGACCGACGGACACACGAACACCGTTGCGGCAGAGAGCAATGCGATGACCTCATGGCGGGGCAGCATCTCGGGCACCCACACCACGCCATCACGACTGCGTCGCAGGTCTGCGATGAGTTCCTCGACTTCGGTCTTGATCTCAGGGGTGTCAGGCGCCCCCGCGAGGAGAACGAGTTGCACCTCGGGAGGAAGCGCGGCCGCGGCGCGCAAGAGGTATGGCAGGCCCTTCTGGCGCGTGATCCGCCCCACGAAGATGACGCTGGGTCGATCGGGATCGACGCCATGCCGCCGCACGATGTCGTGATCCTCTGCCCGCTTCCAGAGGTCGCTGTCGATGCCGTTGTGCACCACCTTGACCTTGGCCGGGTCGATGGACGGATAGCTGCGCAGGACGTCCTTGCGCATGCCGTCGCTCACCGCGATCACGGCCGAGGCTCCTTCGTATGCCGTCCGCTCGATCCACGACGACAGCCGGTAGCCGCCGCCCAACTGCTCGGCCTTCCAGGGGCGCATCGGCTCGAGGCTGTGCGCGCTCACGACATGCGGAACGCCCTCGAGGAGTGACGCGGTGTGGCCAGCGAAGTTGGCGTACCACGTGTGCGAGTGCACGAGGTCCGCGCCGGAGCAGTCCGCCGCGATGGCGAGATCCACCCCCATGGTCACGAGCGCCGCGTTCGCACCCTCGAGTGCTGGGAGGTCGGCATACCCAGTGGTGCCGTCCTCATCGCGAGGTGGTCCGAAGGCGCGCACCCGGACATCGATGTCGCCGCGCTCACGCAGCGCCCTGGTGAGTTCGGCGACGTGCACCCCCGCCCCGCCGTAGATCGTGGGTGGGTACTCCTTGCTGAGGATGTCGACGCGCACGTCTCGACCCTAGCCACGTGGTGCCACCGTGGCGAGACGCCGGTCACATTCCGAGGTGACCTTCGCTAGGTTGAGGTCATGGCATACCGCAGCGGTGGACCCAAGGTGCTCGTCATCGTTCTCGCAGGTGGAGAGGGCAAACGCCTCATGCCGCTCACTGCCGAACGGGCCAAGCCCGCCGTTCCCTTCGGTGGGATCTACCGGCTCATCGACTTCGCGCTGAGCAACGTCGTGAACTCGGGCTATCTCAAAATCGTGGTCCTGACGCAGTACAAGTCACACAGCCTCGACCGGCACGTCACCAAGACGTGGCGCATGTCGACGATGCTCGGCAACTACGTGGCGCCCATCCCCGCCCAGCAGCGCATCGACAAGTCCTGGTACCAAGGCAGCGCCGACGCGATCTTCCAGAGCCTCAACACCATCACCGACGAGCGGCCGGACATCGTCGTCGTCGTCGGTGCCGACCACGTCTACCGCATGGACTTCTCCCAGATGGTCGACCAGCACGTGGAGTCAGGCGCGGGCGTCACCGTCGCCGCGATTCGGCAGCCCATCGCCATGGCCGACCAGTTCGGTGTCATCGAGGTCGAGGCCGACGACCACACCAGGATCAAGGCCTTCCGCGAAAAGCCCACCGACCCCGACGGGCTGCCCGACTCCCCCGACGAGATCCTCGCGTCGATGGGCAACTACGTCTTCGACGCGGACGTCCTGCAGGAGGCGGTGACCCGCGACTCCGAGGATGCCGACAGCACTCACGACATGGGTGGCGACATCGTGCCGGCCCTGGTCAAGGAGGGATCTGCCTACACCTACGACTTCAAGAAGAACGTCATCCCCGGCGGCACAGAGCGGGACCAGGGTTATTGGCGCGACGTGGGAACGCTCGACTCGTACTTCGACGCGCACATGGACCTCATCTCGATCCACCCGATCTTCAACCTCTACAACTACGACTGGCCGCTGTTCACCAGCTATGGCCCGTACCCGCCGGCAAAGTTCGTGCACGGCGCTTCGGGGCGCTTTGGTGAGGCACTGAGCTCCATGGTGTCGCCCGGAGTCATCATCAGTGGCGCGAGGGTCAACTCGTCGGTGGTCTCCCCCGACGTGCGCGTCCACAGCTACACCGAGATCGACGACTCGGTGCTCCTCGACGGGGTCGACATCGGCCGCAACTGCCGCGTCCGTCGCGCCATCATCGACAAGTTCGTCCACCTCCCGGAAGGCACCTCCGTCGGATTCGACGCGGAGCACGACCGCGCGCGCGGATTCACCGTCACCGACTCAGGAATCACCGTCGTCGGCAAGGGCACGGTCGTCACACCATGACCCGAGCGCGTGTCGGCGTACAGATCCAACCCCAGCACGCGGCATACGCAGACATCCGTCGAACGTGCGCGGCGCTCGAGGAACTCGGCATCGACGTGCTCTTCAACTGGGATCACTTCTTCCCTCTGAACGGTGACCCCGACGGCGCCCACTTCGAGTGCTGGACCATGCTCGCGGCCTGGGCCGAGGCGACCGAGCAGGTCGAGATCGGCGCGCTCGTGACGTGCAACTCCTACCGGAACCCGCAACTCCTCGCCGACATGGCTCGCACGGTCGATCACATCTCCGCCCGCAGTGGCGAGGGGCGGCTCGTCCTCGGTCTGGGTTCGGGATGGTTCGAGCGCGACTACGCCGAGTACGGGTACGAATTCGGGACTGCCGGGGGCCGGCTACGGGCACTCGATCGCGACCTGCCGCTGATCAGGAGTCGTTGGGAGCAGCTGAACCCGACCCCGACCCGACGCATCCCCGTCCTCGTCGGGGGTGGCGGAGAACGCAAGACACTGAAGATCGTCGCCGAGCAGGCCGACATCTGGCACGGCTTCGGCGGTCCCGAGAAAATCGCCCACAAGCACGCCGTCCTCGACGAGTGGTGCGCGCGCGTCGGTCGTGATCCGGCGACCATCGAACGATCCGCTGGGGTCAGTCCCCGGCCGGGTCGTTTCCCCGAGGATGTCCGGGACTACGCGGCCGGGGCGCAGGCCCTGTATGCCGTGGGCACCCGACTCTTCACCGTGGGCCTGGGTGGTCCGCACTACGACCTCGGTCCGGTCCGTGACCTCCTCGCGTGGCGTGACACCGTGAACTCCTAACCTGAGCGAGTGACCACGACGAACTCGCCAGACCAGCCGCCCACCCTGCTGGTGAGCCTCACCGGCGACGACCGACCGGGTGTGACCAGTGCCCTGTTCGATGCCGTCGCACCCACCGGGACCCTGGTCCTGGACCTCGAGCAGGTCGTCGTGCGCGGTCAGCTCACGTTGGCGGCGCTGCTGCAGCCGGTGGGTCACGTCTCGGACGTCCGAGAGGCCGTGGGAAGGGTGGCCGAGGACCTCGACCTCACGGTGACCGTGGTGGACGGGCGGGGCGACAACCGGCATCGGCGCACCGGTCGAGCCGCGGTCGTGGTCCTGGGGGCGCCCCTGCGGGCACAGGCAGTCGCGGCAGTGTCACGCTCCGTGGCCACACACGGAGCCAACATCGACCGGATCCGACGGCTCTCGCGATACCCCGTCACCACGCTCGAACTGGACGTCAGCGGTGCCAACCTCGACTCGCTCCGCCGCGAGTTGTCACTGGTGGCTGCCGAGCAGTCCGTTGACATCGCCGTCTCCCCCGCGGGTCTGGCGCGGCGGGGGCGGCGCCTGGTCGTCATGGACGTGGATTCCACGCTCATCCAGGACGAGGTCATCGAACTGCTGGCACGGCATGCGGGACGCGAGGCAGAGGTGGCGGCAGTCACCGAACAGGCCATGGCCGGTGCCCTCGACTTCGCGCAAAGCCTTCACGCCCGCGTCGCCACGCTGGAGGGCCTGGACGCTGCAGTCCTCGAAGAGGTCCGCGCCGCGGTCCGGCTCACGCCGGGTGCGCGCACCCTTGTCCGCACCCTCAAACGACTGGGATTCACCGTGGCCCTGGTTTCCGGCGGATTCATCGAGATCGTCCAGCCCATCGCGGACGACCTCGGAATCGACCATGCCCGGGCCAATCGCCTCGAGGTGGTCGACGGGCGGCTCACCGGAAGGGTCGTCGGCGACGTCGTCGATCGTGCCGGCAAGGCAAGCGCCCTGCGGGAGTTCGCCGAGTTGGCAGGGCTTCCCCTTGCTCGCACAGTCGCCATCGGTGACGGCGCCAACGACCTCGACATGTTGGCGACAGCTGGCTTGGGGATCGCATTCAACGCCAAACCCGTCGTGCGAGAACAGGCTGACACAGCGGTCAACGTCCCCTATCTTGACGCAGTACTCCACCTTTTGGGCATCACCCGCGAAGAGATCGAGGAGGCCGACGACGCTGACGGCACACCGACCCCCGCACCTGCCGTTGAGCACGGCTGACACCTTCTAGGCTGGTCCAATGCCCCGCTATCCCTCCACGACCCCGACGCTCTTCATCATCGGTGGTGCGGAAGATCGTGTTGGCCGGGCTGCGCTGTTGCGGCGCTTCGTCCGAATCAGCGGGGGCCGTCGTTCGCGCATCGTCGTCATCCCCACTGCGTCGTCCTTCCAGGACGAGGTCGTCGCCTCCTACCGGGAGGTCTTCACGCGGTTCGGGGTCGAGACCGTGGACGTCGTCAATCCGGATTCACGGCGAGCAGCGCACGACCCCGAGGCCGTCGAACTGCTCGACCGTGCCACCGGCATCTTCATGAGCGGCGGTTCACAGCTGCGCCTGTCACAGTTCTTCCCCGGCACGCCCTTGGGCGAGGCCCTTCACCGGGCGCACGCACGAGGCACGGTCGTCGCAGGCACCTCAGCGGGTGCCTCGATCATGAGTGAGTTCATGATCTCGATGGGTGACGAGGGCATCACACCGGTCCAGCGCGGGAGTCAGGTGAGTGCAGGCATTGGACTCCTCAAGGGAGTCATCGTCGACCAACACTTCGCCCAGCGATCGCGCTACGGTCGCCTCCTCTCCGTCGTGGCCGCCTCGCCGAATCTCCTCGGCATCGGGATCGACGAGGACACCGCCATCGAGGTGGTCGACGGTTCTCGCTTCACGGTCCACGGTCGCGGCGGCGTCATCGTCATGGACTGTCGCGACGTCACCACCGACGCCCCGGACGCCCGGAGGGGCGCGCCCCTCCTCGTGTCCGGTGCCGTGATCCACACGCTCCCGGCCGGGGCAACCTTCGATCTCGCCACGGCCAGTCTCGTGGATTTCGTGGAGCAGCACCCCGATGTCGAGGTCACCCTGGCCACCGCGAAGCACTGATCCTCACTGCCCAGCACACCACGCACCACCCTCTCCACCAGCAACACCCGCGCTCACCGAAGCGCCCGGCACCACCTCCGAACCGCCACTGTCAGCCTCGAGGAGTCCGATGTCCCAGGATCGCCCGACCCCCACCGGCCCCGCCGCGCCCGAGCTCACCATCGTGGAGTCCCGTGTCTATCGCGGCGGCAACGTCTGGTCCTATGACCCGGCCATTCATCTCGTCGTCGATCTCGGCATTCTCGAGCAGTACCCCAGCGACGTCCTCGACGGGTTCACCGACCACCTCCTCGAACTCCTGCCGGGCATCGAGAACCACACGTGCTCACGCGGGGTCAAGGGTGGCTTCGTGCAGCGACTGCGCGAGGGCACGTGGCTCGGCCATGTCAGCGAGCACGTCGCCCTCCAGTTGCAGCAGGAGGCCGGCCACGACCAGCGGCGCGGCAAGACCCGCATGGTCAAGGGCCAGCCGGGCCGCTACAACGTCATCTATGGCTACTCGGACGAGGGCGTGGGCATGGCTGCCGGAAGGCTCGCGGTGCGACTCGTCAACCACCTCGTCAAGGCTGAGGAGGATTTCGACTTCCGCGAGGAGTTGGACACGTTCCTCCGGCGGGCCGATCGCACGGCCTTCGGTCCCTCGACGAACGCGATCCTCGAGGAGGCCGTGAGCAGGGACATTCCCTACATCCGCCTCAACAGCGCCAGCCTCGTGCAACTCGGGCAGGGCGTCCACGCCCAACGCATCCGTGCGACCATGACGTCGAAGACGGGCGCTCTCGCGGTCGACATCGCCTCGGACAAGGACCTCACCACCAAGCTGCTCGGTTCGGCAGGGCTGCCCGTGCCCAAGCAGGAGACGGTGCGCGGCCCCAATGATGCTGTCGCGGCGGCACGTCGGGTCGGCTACCCCGTCGTCCTCAAGCCGCTGGACGGCAACCATGGACGCGGCGTCTGTCTCGACCTGAAGACCGATGATGAGGTTCGTGAGGCGTTCGCCATCGCGCGCGAGCAGTCTCGGCGCGGCAACGTCATCGTCGAGTCCTTCATCACCGGCAAGGACTATCGGTGCCTCATCGTCGGCGGACGCATGCAGGCCATTGCCGAGCGCGTGCCGGCTCATGTCATCGGGGATGGTGAGCACACCGTGTCCGAGCTGGTCGACATCACGAACTCCGACCCGCGTCGAGGCGTCGGCCACGAGAAGGTCCTGACCCGCATCAAGGTCGACAAGGCAGCCGAGGACCTTGTCCGCGAGCAGGGCTTCGCCATGGACGAGATCCCGCCGCAGGGGACGATGGTCAAACTCGCGCTCACCGGGAACATGTCGACGGGTGGCATCTCCGTCGATCGCACCTTCGACGCCCACCCCGACAACGTCGAGATCGCGGAGGAGGCTGCCCGCATGGTTGGGCTCGATGTCGCCGGCATCGACTTCATCTGCCCGGACATCGCATCCCCTGTCCGCGAGTCCGGTGGCGCCATCTGCGAGGTCAACGCGGCGCCGGGCTTCCGCATGCACACACACCCGACGATCGGCGAGCCCCAGTTCATCGCCAAGCCCGTCGTCGACCTGCTCTTCCCCCCGGGAGCCCCCTCGCGGGTGCCGATCGTGGCCGTCACCGGGACCAACGGCAAGACCACCACCTCGCGGATGATCGCTCACATCATGAAGGGTGTCGGTCACAAGGTCGGCATGACCTCGACCGACGGCATCGTCGTCGACGAGCGGCTCGTGTTCAAGGCTGACGCGTCGGGACCGAAGTCCGCTCGAATGGTCCTGCAGAACCCGCGCGTGGACTTCGCGGTGATGGAGGTTGCGCGCGGCGGCATCCTGCGCGAGGGACTGGGCTACGACCGCAACGACGTGGCAGTGGTCACCAACGTGGCCCCCGATCACCTGGGCCTGCGCGGGATCGACACCGTCGAACAGCTCGCTGACGTCAAGGCAGTAGTCGTCGAAGCCGTCCCGCGCAACGGGTTCGCAGTTCTCAACGCCGACGATGCGCTGGTCCGGAAGATGCGACGACGGTGCTCCGGCTCGATCGTCTGGTTCACGACGTCTGCTCCCGGATCCAGCATCCGGGATTTCGTCGACGAGCACTGCCGCCGCGGCGGACGCGCGATCGTCCTCGAGCCGTCCGAGAAGGGCGACATGATCGTCATCAGGCACGGTCGGCGCTCCATGCAGCTCGCTTGGACGCACCTGCTGCCCTCCACCTTCGGTGGCACCGCGATGTTCAACGTCGCCAATGCGATGGCAGCCGCGGGCGCGGCCTTCGCCGTGGGCACGGGCCTGCACGAGATCCGGCAGGGCCTGCGCACCTTCTCGACGAGCTACTACCTCTCCCCGGGGCGCATGAACCAGGTGAACGTCAACAACGTCGACGTCATCGTCGACTACTGCCACAACGCGCCCGGAATGAAGGTCCTGGGCGAGTTCGTCGAGCGCTATGCCGCGGCGAAGTCCGGTGCCTCCGAACTGGGCAAGCTTTCACGTCTCGGCGTCATCGCCACTGCTGGCGACCGGCGCGACGAGGACATGCGCGAACTGGGCGCCATTGCGGCCCAGCACTTCGACGTGCTCGTCGTGCGCGAGGACGAACGCCTCCGGGGTCGCAGGTCTGGCGAGACGGCCGGGCTCGTCGCCGAAGGCGCCAGGGCCGCCATGGCCGACGGTGCCCGGTGCCGTCAGGTCGACATCGTCACCGACGAACTGTCCGCTGTGCGCAACGTCATGGCCCGGGCGAACCCCGGCGACATCGTCGTCGTGTGCGTCGACCAGCATGGAGTCGTCATGAACGAGCTCGAGACCATGACGAAGCAGGCGCAGCCGGGAACCCACACCGCGGACTCGATCGTCGACCCCGACCTCGACCCCTCGACCATCACGGCCGAAGCCCACGTCAGTGGTGAGGAAGCCACCGGGCAGGATCTCGCCGAGCACGACGCCGAGGAACCCTCATCGCCTGTGGTGGAGCACCCCGACGACGTGGCCGACCCCGCCGCTCAGGTGCCGACGGTGACCCGCCCCTGAGCGGCGGGGTCTGGCCACCCGCTCCTTCGGGGGTCGTCTCAGGGCACGACGATGACGGGAACCGGTGCATGCCGCACGATCTTCGTGGCGCTGGTTCCCAGGAAGATCCGCTCCACGAGGTTCTCCCGAGTCGACCCCACGACGAGGACGTCGTCGCGTTCCCAGCCGATGGAGTCGAGGGCACCCGCCCACGTCCGGCCCGCACCGACGACCGTTGAGACATCGCCCGGTATGCCGTCCGGTTGCTTGAGCGAACCGACTGCCGCCTCCTGCGCTCGGGTGGCCTGCTCCACCCAGCTGCTCAGCACATCGTCTTCTGTCTGGGGGCTCACTTCGGGCGGATACATGGTCCGTCCACGCACGGCAAAGGTGGCAATCCGCAGACTGGCGCCGACCTCCGCGCAGATCACGGCGGTCCGTTCCAGCGTGGAGCGCGATGCGACATCACCTCGGAAGGCGCAGGTCGCGCGGCCGATTCGGGCGCCCTCCGGCTGTTGGTAGCCCCGCGGGGCCAGTGCGACCGGAACGGGTGACGAGTGAAGCAGGCGGCTGGCCGTGGATCCCAGGTTGATCTGACCGTGCCCGGCTTCGGCGGACGAGCCGATGACGATCAGGACTGCGCCGGAGGTCGTGGCGGCTTCAAGAAGACCACTGGCCACGGATCGCGCAGTGACCCACCGCGTCGTCACGCTGAGGTCTGAGGCGATCTCGTCAATGATCTGCTGGGCCTCGGCTCGGGCTGCCTCTCCCTGCTCTGCAGCCCAGCGCCTGAAGTCACGGTCAGCCGCCCCCATGACGGGGGTGGGCCACGAGGCAGGAACGACCGTGACGACCTCGAGGTCGATGCCTCTCGATCGGGCCAGCGTGACCGCGAGCCTCAGTCCGGAGCGGTCATCCACCCCGCCCCTGAAGCCGACGACCAGGGTCACGATTCCTCCTCCTCGGGCGCTTCGAGCCGCGAGTGCCTGCGACCCCACACGAAGTAGAAGGCCAGCACGATGAACAGCCAGACGCCGAAGACGATCCAGGTGGTGGCAGCCAGGCCGGAGAGAACGTAGGCGCACACGAGGATCGTGAGGACGGGCGTCACGGGGTAGCCAGGGACCTTGAACGGGCGGTGGAGATCTGGGCGGGTTCGACGGAGCACGAGGACGCCCAGCGCGACCATCGAGAACGCCATCAGAGTCCCGATCGACACGGTGTCCCAGAGGTAGTCCGATGGCACGAACCCAGCAATGAGAGCGACGACGATCCCGACGACGACCGTGTTGTAGACGGGGGTCAAGGTCCGCGAGCTCACGGCCGCGAAGCGATCGGGAAGCATGCGGTCACGGCCCATCGCGAAGAGGATGCGCGTCTGGCCGTACAGCGTCACGAGCGTCACGGAGAAGATCGAGATGACAGCCCCGGCGGCGAGCACGGTTCCTGCGACGGAGTTGCCCGTGATGTTCTCCAGGATGACGGAAAGACCCGCGCTCTGCTGCTCCTCGTCCTCGAAGGCCTCAATCGACTGAGCACCGACCCCAGCGATGGCCACGAGAACGTAGATCGAAATGACGATGACGAGGGCGGCCATGAGGGCACGCGGCAGCGCTCGCTGCGGATCCTTGACCTCCTCCCCCGCGGTGGAGACGGCATCCAGGCCGATGAACGAGAAGAAGATTGTGCCCGCAGCGGCGCTGATGCCTGCCGAACCGGAGGCCCAGAAGTTGTCGAACCGGTCGCCTTGGAACGCCGTGAAGCCGATGACGATGAACATCACCAGGACGGCAAGCTTGATCAGGACCATGATCGTGTTGGCCCGTGCCGACTCACTCGCCCCGCGGATGAGGAGCAGGGTGCAGAGTCCGACAAGGATCACCGCCGGGAGGTTGATGATGCCGGTGGTGTTCTCCTCGAACGGAATTGGACTGTAGGACAACGCGTCCGGGAACGGCATACCGATCGTCTTGTCCAGGAACTCGTTGAGATAGCCGCTCCAGCCAACGGCAACAGCCGATGCCGCGACGCCGTATTCGAGCAGCACACACGCCGCGATGATCATCGCGACCAGTTCCCCGAGCGCGTGGTACGCGTACGAATAGGTGGAGCCGCTCACGGGGATCGCGCTGGCCAACTCGGCGTAGCACAGGGCGGACAGCCCAGCAGCGAGGCCGGCGATGAGGAACGAGACGATCACGGCGGGGCCGGCGTCTGGGACGGCTTCCTGCAGGACGAAGAAGATGCCCGTGCCGACCGTGGCACCCACGCCGAACATCGTCAGGGCGAACGTCCCGATCGTGCGGTTGAGCTCCGGCCCGGCGTGGTGGTGCTCGGGATGCTCCGGATCGGTGGCGAGCGCGATCGGCTTCTTGCGCGTGAGCTGCTGCGACAACGAGACGGCCATGAGGCTCTCCCCTGTTCGACGGAACGCAGGTCTGCCCTTGTGAACCTAGACCCATGGACGCCGTCTCGCCCAGTACCGAGCCGAACTCTGTCAGTCGCGACCGGCGCTGAGCTCGGCGGCGTAGGCCGTGAGCGAACGCCGATAGCGCAGCACGTCGTCGTCGGTGCTGCCCTGTGCCACGACCGACAGGAGCTGCCCGAGGGCCTCTCCGGAGTCACCGGCGGAGTGCAGTGCCAGCGCCAGGAAACCGGCGATGCCGACGGACTCGGGCCGATCCGCGGAGAGGTCTCGGAGGAGCCGCACGGCTTCGTCGGCCTCACCGACATTGCGCAGCGAGGACGCGAGCTGAATCACGGCCCGATGCCGAAACGGTTCGCGCAGACCACTGTTCAGCGCATCGCGATACAACGCAATGGCCCGCGGCTCCTGCCCCGCCGAGTCGAACGTCCCGGCATATTCGTAGGTGATCCGTGCGTCTCCCGGATACTTGGCAGACAACGCGGCGGCCGTGCGGATCCGCTGCTCCTCGTCGTCGTCCTCCCAGAGGGCCGTGATCTCCTCCTCGGCCTCGTGCTCGCCCCGCGCCGCCACCACCTTGCGACGGATCGCACGGGCGTCATCGGCGACAGCCCCGATCTCCGCCAGCCAGTCGTAGACCTCCTGGCGTTCTGAATGGCACATGAGGGCCACGACGTCCCCGTCGCGTGCCTGCCCCACGAGCGCCTGGAGGCCGCTCAGCTCGGTGTCGAACGACGCGACCTCTGCCACGCCGGCCCGCTGGAGACCGATCCGGAAACGGGCCTCGATGTCCTCCCGTGTCCGACCCCGGAGATAGTGGGGCTTGTAGAGCAGGACCACGTGGTCCGAACGATGCCCGGCGATCTCGCCCAGGTTGTCGAGGATCTCGTCCGTGCGGTCCCCACTGGCCCCCAGACCCAGGTGCACTCGGGATCCGGGCTGCCTGAGCCCGTCCGTGACATCCATGAGTGCCTCGAGTCCGGCTTCGTTGTGTGCGAGGTCGATCACGACCGTGCATTCGCCGTCTGAAGTGCGAGCCGTGTAGGTGTTCATCCGGCCGGGGTTGAGAGCCGCGTCCGGACGGAACGTCCGCAACCCGTCGATGACCGCGCTCCGGTCGAGGCCCAGCCCCAGAGCCGCAGCCGCCGCCGCGAGGGCGTTGGCGACGTTGTGCCGGGAGAGACCGCTGATCGTCATCGGCACGTCCACGACGCGCACCAACTGGTCCGGCGCGCCGTCGGTGATGACCGTGATCTTGTCGTCGACGACCGTGATCCCACGCCCCCCGTCACGAAGGGCCTCACGGATCGCGGGTGAGTTGGCGTCCAGGGTGAAGACCCAAGGCTTGGCAGGTGCGCCTGTGCGCATGGCCCACACCCGCGGGTCGTCACCGTTGAGCACCGTCCATCCCTCGGGGCGAGTCGCGCGGGTGATGATCGCCTTGACCTCGGCGAGCTGATCCACCGTGTCGACGCCCTGCAGTCCCAGGTGATCGGCCGTCACGTTGGTCACGACCGAGACGTCGTTGTGCGAGACCCCGAGCCCCTTGAGCAGCATGCCGCCGCGGGCGGTCTCGAGGATGCCGATCTCGACGCCAGGCGCACCAAGCACACCTCGTGCGCCGGCTGGGCCGGAGTAGTCGCCCGACTCGATCATGGTGCCGTGGTCGACGACACCGTCGGTGGAACTCCAGGCGGTGTGCTTCCCGGCCGTCATGGCGATGTGTGCCAGAAGACGTGTCGTGGTCGTCTTGCCGTTGGTCCCCGTGATCGAGGCCACCGGGATGTGGGGGGTGACGATGCGCGGCGGGGGTCCGTCCGGCGCGTTCCGGACCATCTCGGCCCGATCCGCCACGATGTCGTGTCCTGCGAGCCAGGCGTCGAGGACCGGGGCCACCGACTCCCCCAGAGCCTGTGCGGATCCTCTGCGCCGCCACACGAAGGACACGACGACGACGGAGCGCTCGGAGCCGGGGCGCGCCCGCACGCCAAGTCTCTTCGTTCCTGATCCTCGCGAGACGTGGCGCACTGCCCTCTCGGCCAGGCGGGCGAGCACTCGCTGCCGCTGTTCAGTGCCCGGCCCTCCTGCTTGGATGGCACCGAGCCCGGCTGTCCGGGCGACACGACGGACCTCGTCCTTGTCGGCGTCGAGGTATGCCGTGAGGTCCAGGGTGACCTTGACGGCCGGCTTCGGGAAGTAGAGGTTCGGCCCTTCGAGGACGCGGACCTCCGTGGCGGTCACGGCAGGGCGGGCGCGGGTGTCGCTGGTCACTCGCCGAGCCTAGTTCGTCGAGACGGGCTCAGAAGCCCATCGCGTGTACGCCGCCGTCGACGTGGACAATCTCGCCCGTCGTCGCGGGGAACCAGTCGGACAGCAACGCGGCACATGCCTTTGCGGCGGGGACTGCGTCGTTCACGTCCCAACCCAGGGGTGCACGTTCGCCCCAGGAATCCTCGAAGGTCTGGAAGCCCGGGATCGACTTCGCCGCGGTCGTCCTGATCGGCCCGGCCGCCACGAGGTTGCACCGCACGCCCTTCGGCCCCAGGTCGCGTGCGAGGTAGCGGTTGGTGGACTCGAAGGCTGCCTTGGCAACGCCCATCCAGTCGTAGACGGGCCAGGCGAACTTGGCGTCGAACGTCAGCCCGACCACCGATGCTCCAGGACTCATCAGCGGGAGCGCCGCCACGGCCAGGGACTTGAGCGAGTACGCCGATGCGTGCATCGCTGTCGAGACGTCCTCGAAGGTGCCTTCGAGGAAGTTGAAGGCACCCTGCGGGGCGAAGCCGATGGAGTGCAGGACCCCATCGAGATGGTCGACGTGTTCGCCGAGGCGCTCGGCGAGGCTGGCCAAGTGCTCCGTGTCCGTGACGTCGAGCTCGACCACGGGTGGCGTGGACGGCAGCCGCTTCGCGATCGTCGACGTGATCTTCATGGTGCGGCCGAAGGAGGTGAGCACGACCTCGGCCCCCTGCTCCTGCGCCAGCTTGGCAACGTGAAAGGCGATCGAGGAGTCCATGAGGACTCCCGTGATGAGCAGTTTCTTGCCCTCGAGCAGCATCGGGGTCGTTCTCCTTCGAGTGGTGACGCGGGATGTAATGGGAAGTGTCAGTGGCCCATGCCGAGGCCGCCGTCAACCGGGATGACGGCACCCGAGATGTAGGCCGCGTCATCGGACGCGAGGAAGCGCACCGCAGCCGCCACTTCGGTGGCCTGCGCAAAACGACCAGCCGGTATGCCGGCCTTGTAGGCCTTCTGGGTCTCCTCCGGGAGCGCTGCGGTCATGTCCGTCTCGATGAATCCGGGTGCCACGACGTTGGCGGTGATTCCTCGACCGCCGAGTTCTCGGGTCACCGAGCGAGCCAGGCCGACGAGTCCAGCCTTGCTCGCGGAGTAGTTGGACTGACCGGGGCCTCCATACAGGCCGACCACACTGGAGATGAGGATGATCCGGCCGTTGCGGGCCTTGATCATCCCGGTGCTGGCACGCCGGACGCACCGGAAGGCGCCCGCGAGGTTGGTATCGATGACGGAGTCGAAGTCGTCGTCGCTCATGCGCATGAGGAGGCCGTCCTTGGTGATCCCCGCGTTGGCGACGAGCACGTGGACAGGACCCCCGAAGATCTCCTCCGCCGCGCCGAACGCCGCATCAACGGACGCGGTGTCAGTGACGTCACAGGTGACTGCAGTGAGTCCGTCGGGTGCCTCGCCGCTTCGGGAGGTGACGACGACGGTGTCTCCAGCCGCGACGAACGCCTCTGCGATGGCCTGACCGATGCCCCTGTTGCCGCCGGTGACGAGGACGTTGCGTGGCTGGCTCATGGCGCCTGACGCTAGTGGACTACCCGTGGGTAGCCAGCATCGCCATGTCCCTCCTGGACGCTCAGGAACCGGACGTACAGTGGGGGTGTGAGCACGACGCGGCGAGGTGAGCCGGCGGTGCAGTCGGTGACGAGTGTGCGGTCGAAGGCTGACGACGACATCAACGCGAGGATGAAGCACTACCTCGTCACCATGGGGATCCGCACGACCTGCTTCTTCCTCGCCGTCGTCACACAGGGCTGGGTGCGATGGACGTGTGTCTTCCTGGCCGTGGTGCTGCCCTACATCGCCGTGGTTTTCGCCAACGCACGCGCCCCACGCACAGCCGGGCGACTGTCGCCCGTGACTCCTCGAACACCCCACCGTGAGCAGCTCGAGAAGTGACCCGCTCAGACATGGTCTGCAGTGCGAAAGCCTGCCGCCAGGAGGCGCTGTGGGCACTCCTCTGGAACAACCCGAAGCTGCACACGCAGGACCGACGCAAGGTGTGGCTGGCCTGTGAGGATCACCGGGTCAGCCTCGGCGACTTCCTCTCGCTCCGCGGCTTCCTGTGCGACACGGTGTCTGTCGACGCCATTCCGCCCGACGCCGGCTGATCCGCCTTTCAGCCGCCGATCGCGCTCATGGGGCGGAGAGGCTGGACGAAGCCCTGCGTCCCGATGCCATGGCCCTTGGCCTTGCGCCACATCTCCCCCGTGATCAGGGCCGCCAGCTCGTCGTCCGAGGCCCCGTCACGCATGGGGCCACGCAGGTCGGTCTCGCGCTGCGAGAACAGGCAGTTGCGGACTTGACCGTCTGCCGTGAGCCTCGTCCTGTCGCAGGCCCCGCAGAAGGGCGCGGTGACGCTGGCGATGATGCCGACGGTGGCCGGACCGCCGTCCACGAGGAACCGCTCGGCAGGCGCGCTCCCCCGGTCAGTGGCTGGGAGCGGAGTCAGGGCGAAGCGCTCGGACAGTCGGGCCCGGACCTCGTCGCCACCGACCATGTCGGAAGCATCCCACCCATGCTGGGCGTCCAGCGGCATCTGCTCGATGAAGCGGAGCTCGTATCCGCGCTCCAGGCACCACGCGAGCAGGTCGGCCACAGAGTGGTCGTTGATGCCGCGCATCGCGACGGCATTGACCTTGACGGGCACCAGTCCTGCATCGCGAGCCGCGCTCAGTCCTGCCTCGACGTCGGCCAGCCGGTCTCGGCGTGTGAGGTCGGCGAACTCGACGGGGTCGACCGTGTCGAGGCTGACATTGACCCGGTCCAGGCCGGCTGCTGCCAGGGGTGCGGCGAGTCGCACCAGACCGACACCGTTCGTCGTCATGGCGATGCGCGGCCTCGGCTGGAGTTGGGCGATGCGTGCCACCACATCAGTGAGAGAACGCCGCAGAAGGGGTTCGCCGCCCGTGAGACGGACCTGCTCGACACCGAGACCCACGAAGATGCCGACGAGGCGGACGAGCTCGTCATCGGTGAGCATCTCGGGCTTGGCCATCCACGGCAGTCCCTCGGCCGGCATGCAGTAGCGACACCGGAGGTTGCACCTGTCCGTCACCGAGACCCGCAGGTCACGCGCGACTCGACCGAAACGGTCGACCAGTCGTGGCGCAGGCAGGGCTGTGGACATGACCCCAGCGTATGCCGGGTACCGTGACGTCCGTGTTACGGCGTCTGCTCACCCCGCGTTGGCTGGGCGCTCTCGCACTCTCCATCGTCTTTGCCTTCGCGGCCTACCAGTTGGGCCACTGGCAGTACGGCCGCCACGAGTTCAAGGTGGAGCGCAACGCCCTGCTCGACGCGCACTACCGCGCGGACCCCGTGCCGGCGACCAGCATCCTCACCGACCGTCCAGTGGACCGCGGGTCGGACGACTGGACGCGTGTGACGACGACGGGTCGGTATGCCGGACCACAGGTGCTCGTGCGCAACCGACCGAACCACAGTGTCTTCGGATACGAGGTGCTGGCACCCCTCGAACTCGCGGACGGGCAGACCGTGGTGGTCGACCGCGGCTGGGTCGCAAACTCGGACCGCGGGGCCGCGGTTGTCCCTGAAGTGGCTCCGCCACCCGAGGGGGACGTCACGGTGGTGGGGTGGGTACGTCCACTGGAGAGCACCCAGGACAAGTCCCTCCCGGCAGGGCAGGTGGCGAGCATCGCCCTTCCCGACCTCGAGCGCGCCTGGGACCGAGAACTGCTGAACGGTTATGTCACTCTCGACGCCGAACGACTCCCCGATGGCTCCACGCCTCCTCGACCGGAACGGCTCGCGGAGCCCGACCGCAGTCTGGGGCCGCACCAGGCCTACGCCTTCCAGTGGTGGCTCTCGATGCCCGTGGGCCTCATCCTCATCTGGCTCGGGCTGCGCCGTGAGCAGCGCGAAGCCGATCCTGACCGTCCCGCGAAGCCCAAGAAGGTGCGCATCTGGGACGAGGAGGACTTCTAGGCGTCGTCGCCCCCCCCGCGTGAACATCCCCCTCGCGTGTGCAGATCCGGGACGGGGCTGCCCTCGTCCCGGATCTGCATCCGGGACGAGGGCAGCGATCCGATGGCCCCCGCAGGGGTCAATGCAGGATCAGGAGTGCATACCCTGACGACGCGCCACCGCGGCTGCCGCGCCGGCACCAGCGAGCAGGAGCGCAGCCCCGCCTCCGACAAGACCGAGGCTCACCCCGGAGTCGTCAACGATGTCGGTCTCGACGATCGGGCCGGTGGGAGCTGGCGTGCCACCGGGAGGGGTTGTGCCACCCGGAGGCGTCGTCCCACCCGGAGGGGTTGTGCCACCGGGAGGCGTCGTCCCACCCGGAGGCGTCGTCCCACCCGGAGGCGTCGTGCCACCCGGAGGCGTCGTGCCACCCGGGGCGACACAGTCAGTCTTCTTCGGCTTCGTGATGGCGACGCCCTCGCCGTTGGTCTCCCAGTTGTCGTGCCAGTTCAGGCCGGGGTACGACACCGTGGCACCGCTGTTCTCCGCCACATAGGTGAACGGAGGGATGACGTCGCGCCGGTTCTGGTGCTGGTCGTGCCCCTGCTTGACGATCGACGCGGCGTCGACCTTGATGACGACGAACGGGTTCGATGCGGACCCCGTGGCGTGACAGATGGTGATGTTCGCGTTCGGGTCTGCCTGCGCCGCGGTGGCAAAGGCGATCCCCGAGGCACCCACGAGCGCCAACCCGGCGGCTGCGCCGGACAGACGACGCGCGATGTGACGTGGCATGTGTGACTTCCTCCCAAGATGATTCCCCAGACGGCGGCGCAGGCCGCGCCACCCGAACCGGAATCCTGCCACCTTGGTCGGGGCGTGTGCGTGGATGGGTCGCTGGTGAGTTCAGGTCCCGGACCTGACCGAGACGGTCGGGCCTTCGGCGAACTGTGTTGTGTAGAGGTCGGAGTAGAGCCCTCCGGAGGCCAACAGTTCGGCGTGCGTGCCACGCTCCACGATGCGACCGCCATCAAGGACGAGGATGACGTCGGCGTGTCGGACCGTCGAAAGGCGGTGCGCGATGACAAGCGCCGTGCGACCCGCGAGAGCGGCATCCAGGGCTCGCTGGACGGCCACCTCGCTCTCACTGTCGAGGTGTGCGGTCGCCTCGTCGAGAACGACGAGGCGAGGGCCCTTGAGCAGCAGCCGCGCGATGGCGATCCGTTGCTTCTCTCCCCCACTGAGGCGATGGCCCCGATCACCGACGACGGTGTCCAGACCCGCCGGAAGTCGGTCCACGAGGTCCCACACACGAGCGGCGCGCAGTGCAGCCTCCATCTCGGCCTCGGTGGCCGCGGGCGCGGCATACAGGAGGTTCGCCCGAATCGTGTCGTGGAACAAGTGGGCTTCCTGGGTCACCACGCTGACGGTGTCGCGCAGCGACTCGAGGGTGACGGTGCGCAGATCGGAGCCATTGAGACGAACAGCTCCGCTGGTGGGATCGTAGAGGCGCGCGACGAGTGAGGTGAGAGTGGATTTGCCAGCACCGCTGGGTCCGACGAGAGCGACCAACTGCCCCGGCTCGATGGTCGCGTCGATGTCCTCCAGGACCGTGTCGCCCGCGGACCGATCACCTGTGGCCGAGGACTCGAGCGAACTCAGGGAGATGGCGTCGGCCGACGGGTAGGCGAAGCCCACGTGGTCGAGGTCCACCCGCACCGGGCCGGCCGGGATGGGCGTTGCGTCGGGTGCCTCCGCGACGAGTGGCTCGAGGTCGATGATCTCGAAGACCCGCTCGAAGGAGACGAGCGCGGTCATGACGTCGACCCGAGCGTTGGAGATGGTCGTGAGGGGGCCGTAGAGCCGGGCCAGGAGAGCTGTGAGCGCGATCAACGTCCCGACCGACAGGGCACCCTCGACCGCCATGACACCACCGAAGCCATAGACCAGGGCGGTAGCCAACGCCGCGACGAGGGTGAGCCCGACGAAGAAGATGGATCGGTTGACGGCGATCCGGACGCCGATGTCCCGGACCCTCGTGGCTCGCTGGGCATACTCGCTGTTCTCGACCTCCGGGTTGCCGTAGATCTTGACGAGCAGGGCGCCGGCAACGTTGAAGCGCTCCGTCATCCGAGTGCCAAGGTCGGCATTGAGACCCATCTGATCATGCGCAAGAGACGCGAGCCGACCGCCCATCGTGCGGGCCGGGAGGAGGAAGAGCGGGACGAGGATGAGCGAGGCGAGGGTGAGCTGCCAGGAAAGGACGAGCATGGCGCCGATAATGAGCACGAGGGAGACAGCGTTGCTCACGACGCTCGACAGAACGGAGGTGAACGCCTGCTGGGCTCCGATGACGTCACTGTTGAGGCGCGACACCAGCGCCCCGGTCTGCGCGCGAGTGAAGAAGGCGATCGGCTGACGCAGCACATGGGAGAAGACCTGGGTCCGGAGGTCGACGATGAGACCCTCACCGATGCGAGACGACAGCCATCGTGACACCAGGGTCACCAGGGCGCTGACCACGGCGATACCGGCGACCATCAGTGACAGCCGGATCACGACGCCCCTGTCCTGGGGATAGATCCCGTCGTCGATGAGGCTCTTGAGCAGCAGCGGCGTCGCGACGATCAGCATGGCGTCGATCACCACGAGGGTGAGGAATCCGGTGATGATCCCTCGATAGGGGCGGGCATACGTCAGCACTCGGCGAGCCGTCCCCGGTGCCAGGTCCTTGGTCTTGACACTGGAGTCCTTGCTCAGACTCTGCATCGCCTGCCATCCGGCCATGCTCATCGTGCCGCCGCCGTCGTCGACTCGTGGGGTCTCGTCATGTCCGTCATCCTCGATCCTCAAGTGCGCGTGAGGTCAAATCACTCACCTCGCGCCATCTCGACTCAACCACTCCCCACCGACACCGCATTCCCGAGACCGTCCTCGATGTCTCCGCGATGTGGGACGCCTCTCGCCGCCCGCAGGTCAGCCAGCGACGATGACCTCTGGTCGCACTGGCGCGACCCAGGACGAAGGGGAATGCCGTGGCTCAGGTCCCGCAACACAAGGTCGTGCTCGACGAGAGCGAGATGCCGACGCGTTGGTACAACATCTTGGCGGATCTCCCCACACCTCCACCTCCCCCGCTGCACCCGGGGACCGGACAACCCATAGGACCCGCCGACCTCACCCCGATCTTCCCGATGGACCTCATCCTCCAGGAGGTCTCCACCGAGCGCTACATCGACATTCCCGAGGAGGTCCAGGACGTCTACCGCCTCTGGCGGCCGTCGCCGCTCTTCCGGGCGCACCGCCTGGAGCGGGCGCTCGGCACCACGGCGCGCATCTACTACAAGTACGAGGGCGTTTCGCCTGCGGGGTCACACAAGCCGAACACCGCTGTGCCGCAGGCCTACTACAACGCCAAGGCCGGCATCAAGAAGCTCACGACCGAGACGGGGGCCGGCCAGTGGGGCACGTCCCTGGCGTTCGCCTGCGCTCAGTTCGGTCTTGAGTGCGAGGTGTGGCAGGTACGTGCTTCCTACGACGGGAAGCCCTACCGCAAGATGATGATCGAGACCTTCGGCGGCACGATCCATCCCAGCCCGTCGGACCTCACCGAGGCCGGGCGGGCGGTACTGGCCGAGCACCCGGACTCCCCCGGGTCTCTGGGGGTGGCCATCAGCGAGGCGGTTGAGGCGGCCGCTGGTGACCCCAACGCCAACTACGCATTGGGATCAGTCCTCAATCACGTCCTGCTGCACCAGACGATCATCGGTGAGGAAGCCCTGCTCCAGCTGGCCAAGATCGACGAGTCGGTCGACCTCATTGTCGGCTGCACCGGCGGCGGGTCGAACTTCGGTGGCCTCACGTTCCCCTTCATTCGCGAGACGTTGGCGGCTGGAGGTGCCGGACCGGTCATCCGCGCGGTCGAACCCGCCTCCTGTCCGACCCTGACCCAAGGTGTCTACGCCTATGACTTCGGCGATGTGGCCGGACTCACCCCCATGATGAAGATGCACACCCTCGGCCACGACTTCATTCCCGACCCCATCCACGCCGGTGGGTTGCGCTACCACGGCATGAGCCCGCTCATCTCCCACCTCGTGGAGGAGGGCCTCATGGAGGCGGTCGCCAAGGGACAACAGGACTGTTTCGCTGCCGGAGTCCTCTTCGCGCGCAGCGAAGGCATCATCCCGGCGCCGGAGGCCACGCACGCGCTCGCCGCCACCGTCGACGCCGCCAACGCGGCGACGGAGGCCGGTGAGTCGCCGGTCATCCTCACAGCCCTGTCGGGTCATGGTCACGTGGACATGGCTGCTTACGACGCCTACCTCACGGGATCCCTCACCGACCACACCTGGGAGGACTCCGAGCTCCAGGAGTCCGTGGCGCAGGCTCTGAGCCGACTGCCGCAGGTCCTCGTCTGAGATCAGGCGAGGGTGACAAGGTCCTTGTAGTCGGGACCCCAGAGGTCCTCCACACCGTCTGGCAGCAGCAGGATCCGCTCCGGTTCGAGTGCGTCGACCGCGCCCTCGTCGTGGGTCACGAGGACGACGGCACCCTTGTAGGTGCGCAGCGCGCCGAGGATCTCCTCACGTGAGGCCGGGTCGAGGTTGTTGGTGGGCTCGTCGAGCAGGAGCACGTTGGCGGACGAGACGACGAGGAGCGCGAGCGACAGACGAGTCTTCTCACCGCCCGAGAGCACCCCCGCAGGCTTGTCGACGTCATCGCCGGTGAAAAGGAATGAACCCAGGACCTTGCGGACCTCGGTCTCGCCGAGCGCAGGAGCTGCGGACTTCATGTTGTCGAGCACCGACCGGTCGACGTCGAGATTCTCGTGCTCCTGGGCGTAGTAGCCGATCTTCAGGCCATGGCCCGGCTCGACCTGCCCCGTGTCAGGGGCATCGACGCCCGCGAGCATCCGCAGCAAGGTGGTCTTGCCGGCGCCGTTGAGCCCGAGCACGACGACGCGGGAGCCACGGTCGATGGCGAGGTCGACGTCCGTGAAGATCTCCAGTGATCCGTACGAACGCGAGAGCCCACTGGCCCGAAGAGGGGTCTTGCCACACGGTGAAGGATCCGGGAACCGGAGCTTGGCCACACGGTCGCTCGCCCGCTCGGACTCCAGACCGGCAAGCAGTCGTTCGGCACGACGGGCCATGTTCTGCGCCGCAACGGTCTTGGTCGCCTTGGCGCGCATCTTGTCCGCCTGCGCCATGAGCACCGACGCCTTCTTCTCGGCGTTCATGCGCTCGCGCTTCCGGCGTCGCTCATCCGTCTCGCGCTGCTGCAGGTAGGCCTTCCACCCGAGGTTGTAGATGTCGAGCTCGGATCGGTTGGCATCGAGGTGGAACACCTTGTTGACGACCGTGTCGAGCAGGTCGACGTCGTGCGAGATGACGATGAGCCCGCCCTTGTAGCCCTTGAGGTGGTCGCGCAACCACACGATGGAGTCTGCGTCGAGGTGGTTCGTCGGCTCATCGAGGAGCAGCGTCTCCGCACCTGAGAAGAGGATGCGGGAGAGTTCGATGCGTCGGCGCTGACCACCCGACAGGGTGGCCAAGGTCTGGTCGAGGTGCCGCTCCTCCAGGGACAGCGCGGAAGCGATCGACGCAGCTTCGGACTCGGCGGCATAGCCCCCGGCGGACTCGAACTCGGCGTCGAGGCGGGCATAGCGACGCATCGCCTTGTCGAGCTTTTCGCCCGTCTCCTCCGACATCGCCCTCTCTGCTGCGCGCAGGTCGCGGACGATGCGGTCGAGGCCTCTCGCCGAGAGGATGCGGTCGCGGGCCGTGACGTGCAGGTCGCCAGTGCGAGGGTCCTGGGGCAGGTAGCCGACCTCGCCCGTGCTCTGCACGCTGCCCGCTGCCGGCTGGCCCACGCCGGCCAGCACCTTGGTGAGCGTGGTCTTGCCCGCGCCGTTGCGACCCACGAGGCCGATCCGGTCGCCTGCTGCGACCCTGAAGGTCGCTCCGTCGAGGAGGAGGCGCGACCCCGCCCGCAGCTCGATCGAGGCAGCAGTCAGCACAGGTGTCCTTCGTGGGTGGGGGAACTTCGGGTGGAGAGAGGCGCACCGCTGACGCACCGCGGGCCTTCGGACGTTTAGTCTAGGTTGCGCCGCGTCAGGCACGAAAAATCGCCCACCACCGGGAGGCCCACAGATGAGCTTCAACGACGACGTCAGCCTCGATACCTCACAGGTCGAGTCCGGTGGCGGCGGTGGCGCACCCGGAGGGATTGCCGTCGGTGGCGGAATCGGCGGCATCATCATGCTGATCATCGCGCTCATCTTCGGGATCAATCCTTCGGACCTGCCCTCGGGCGGCGGCACCACGGGAACCAGCCAGGAGCAGGTCGACGGCACCACGGCCAGCGGCGAGGAGTTCGAGAAGTGCAAGACGGGCGCCGACGCCAACGCCGATGTCCAATGCCGCGTCATCGGCACGGTGAACTCGGTGCAGGCCTTCTGGACCGCTGAACTCCCCCGCTACCAGAAGCAGTGGCAGCCGACCAAGACCGTGCTCTACACGGGCTCGACGCAGTCGCAGTGCGGCACGGCGAGCAACCAGGTCGGGCCCTTCTACTGCCCGCTGGATCAGAGGGTCTTCATCGACGCCGACTTCTTCTCGATCCTGACCCAGCAGTTCGGTGCGGACAGCGGTGCGCTGGCTCAGGAGTACGTCGTCGCGCACGAGTACGGTCACGCGCTCCAGGACCAGCTCGGCCTCCTCGGACGCGCGCAGCAGGACCCGTCAGGGCCGAACAGTGGCGCCGTCCGGATTGAACTCATGGCCGATTGCCTGGCCGGTGTCTGGGCCAAGCACGCCTCGACCACCCCCGGTGCCGATGGCAAGCCGTTCCTCAAGGAGCTCACCGAAGAGGACATCAAGAGCGCCCTCTCCGCCGCTGCTGCGGTCGGAGACGATCGCATTCAGGAGAAGACCCAGGGTCAGGTCAGCCCCGAGGCCTGGACCCACGGCTCGGCCGAGGCCCGCCAGCGGTGGTTCCTTCAGGGCTACAGCAAGGGTGACCTCAACCAGTGCAACACCTTCAACGTCGACCGGGTCTCCTGACCAGGTCAACTCGTCCCCACTGAGCCGCTGCGTCCTCGGACGCGGCGGCTCAGTCGTCGCCCGGAAAGGCCTTGTCGAGTTCCTGGAGCAATCGGTGCGCCGCGAGTTCCACGTCCTTGTGCCGCCACTCCGAGGCCCGGTAGACGCAGGCGATGAGGGCGCTGCGGTGAACCTTCCGGAAGTCCCCGAAGACGAACGCGTGGCGCGCCTTGGTCTCGTCGTGAGCGCCCTCGGTGAGTCCGAGGTGCCAGACGGAGTAGTCAGACCAGCCATGTTCCTCGAGGAAGGCGTTCTGGGTGTCGGCATCGGGTTGGACTCGACCCCAGTCGCTGTCGAGCTCCACCTTGCCCTCGGCGATGAGGTCGCGGCAGTGACGCACCGCCTTGCGATTCACGGTGTATTTCGCCATCACCCCATCATGTCCCCAGCGCCCGGGTCACGGGCCGTCGTCGATGGCGACCTGCACGGCTCGCGCGCGCCGCACGACCTCGTCGAGCACGGCCCGGCGCGGGTCACCGATGTCATGGAACTCCCGGCGCGGCAACTCCCCCAGCCACGACAGACGCGGGTCGCTGAGCACGTCCCTCACCAGTGACTTGTCCCCACCGACGACCAGAGCAGTCGGTATGCCGTCCGGCACGATTCTCGTGGTGTGCTCCGCAACCGCTCGAACGAGTTCGTCGGCCTGATTGCCGCGGCGACGGGCGAACCGCTGTTGCGACCACCCCCCGGCGGCCGTGCGCGACTGGACGTGACGGGTCCCGACCTTGTGCGCGACGAGAGACGACTCGTGAACGTGCGCGACGGCATACCCGCCGCGCCTGATGAGCACGACGGCGAGGTGGGGGTCGTCGAAACGCGAGATCCCGACGACCCGCTGGGGGCCGTCGGGATTGGCGGCGTCGAAGCGCTCGCGCCACGCGGCATACCGCTCGGGCGCGACTTCAACAAGACGGGCCGTGCGGCTCATCGCCCTTGGTCAGATGTTGAAGCCGAGGGCTCGCAATTGCTCGCGACCGTCGTCGGTGATCTTGTCCGGGCCCCACGGTGGCATCCAGACCCAGTTGACGCGGTAGGACGACACGAGACCCTCGAGCGACTGCGCGGTCTGGTCCTCGATGACGTCGGTGAGCGGGCAGGCCGCGGACGTCAGGGTCATGTCGATGACGGCGTGGTTCTGGCCGTCGACGGTGATGCCGTAGACGAGGCCGAGGTCGACGACGTTGATGCCGAGCTCGGGGTCGACGACGTCGCGCATGGCCTCCTCGACGTCGGCCACGTTGGCCGGTGCGTTGGTGGTCTCGCTCATGACGTTCCTTCCTCAAGCTGGGTCAATGCGGCCTGGCGACCGCTCTGGTGCAACGCATCGGTGAACGCCATCCATCCCAGGAGGGCGCACTTGACGCGTGCGGGGTACTGGGCGACACCGGAGAGGGCGACCCCGTCACCGATGACCTCCTCGTCGCCCGGGTCCTCACCCTTGGAGGTGAGCATGGCCTTCATCGCCTCGTAGGTCGTGAGGACCTCGGTCAGCGGACGGCCGATGCTCTCCTCGGCAAGGATCGACGTCGACGCCATGCTGATCGAACACCCGAGGGCGTCGTAGGAGATGTCCTCGACGATGGCCTCGGAGCCTTCGCCGGTGACGTGGATGCGCATCGTCACCTCGTCGCCACAGGTGGGGTTGACGTGGTGCACCTCGGCCTCGAACGGCTCTCGCAGGCCCGCGTGCTGCGGGCGCTTCGAGTGCTCGAGGATGAGCTCTTGGTACAGGTCCATCAGCTGGCCACTCCAAAGATCTGCGGGACGCGGTCGAGCGCCTCGAGGAGGGCGTCGACTTCGTCGACGGTGTTGTATGCCGCAAAGCTGGCTCGCGTCGTCGCCGCCACCTTGAACCGACGGTGCAGCGGCCAAGCACAGTGGTGACCGACGCGGACGGCGACGCCGGCGTTGTCGAGCACCTGACCGACGTCGTGAGCGTGGACGCCATCGACGACGAACGCGACCGTGCCGCCACGGCTCTCGAGGTCGGTCGGGCCGACGACGGTGACCCAGGGCCGCGTCGCGAGACCGGCCAGCAGTCGGTCCACGAGAGCCAACTCGTGCGCGTGGATGCGCTTGATGTCGAGCTCGTTGATGTAGTCGACTGCGGCAGCCAGACCGATGGCCTGGGCCGTCATCGGCACACCCGCCTCGAACCGCTGCGGCGGGGGCGCATAGGTGCTGCCCTCCATGCGGACGGTCTCGATCATCGAACCGCCGGTGAGGAACGGCGGCATGGCCTCGAGGAGTTCACGTCGGCCCCAGAGGACACCGATTCCGCTGGGCCCGAACATCTTGTGGCCCGAGAAGGCCAGCAGGTCCACGCCCAGGTCGGCGACGTCGATGGCCAGGTGTGGCACGGACTGGCAGGCGTCGAGGACGACCAGGGCGCCGACCTCGTGGGCGCGCTCGACGATGGTCTCGATCGGGTTCAGGGTGCCGAGGACGTTTGACGCGTGGACGACCGCGACGACCTTGGTGCGCTCGGTGACGAGCTCATCCAGGGTCGCCAGATCGAGTCGTCCCTCGTCGGTGACGGGGATCCAGCGCAACGTCGCGCCCGTGCGCCGGCACAGTTCCTGCCACGGGACGAGGTTCGCGTGGTGCTCCATTTCGGTGACGAGCACTTCGTCTCCCGCACCGAGCGTGAACCGCTCGCTGCCCGGGATGCCCGGGTGCGGCGAGTTGGAGAACGCGTAGGCGGCCAGGTTGAGTGCCTCCGTCGCGTTCTTGGTGAAGACGACGTCCTGAGCCTGCGCACCGATGAACGCGGCGATGCGCTCGCGCGCACCTTCGTATGCTGCCGTCGCCTCTTCCGAGAGCGCGTGCGCCCCGCGGTGTGGTGCGGAGTTCAGGCGCTCGTAGAAGTCTCGCTCCGCGTCGAGGACCTGGACCGGCTTGTGCGAGGTCGCACCCGAGTCGAGGTAGACGAGCGGCGCCCCGGCGCGCACTGTGCGCGCGAGGATCGGGAAGTCCGCCCGGATGCGGGCGACTTCCTCTGTGGTGAACGGCTCAGCGGTCATACGAACAGCCTCGGTTCTCAGCTCAGGACGTGGCGTTGGCGCTCTGGAAGCGGTCGTAGCCCTCGGCCTCGAGGCGGTCGGCGAGCTCGGGGCCACCCTCCTCGGCGATCTTGCCGTCGACGAAGACGTGCACGAAGTCGGGCTTGATGTAGCGCAGGATCCGCGTGTAGTGCGTGATCAGCAGGACACCGGCGCCGGTTGACTCCTTGGCGCGGTTGACACCCTCGGAGACGATGCGCAGGGCGTCGACGTCGAGACCGGAGTCGGTCTCGTCGAGGATCGCGATCTTGGGCTTGAGCAGCTCCATCTGGAGAATCTCGTGGCGCTTCTTCTCACCACCGGAGAAGCCTTCGTTGACACCACGCTCGGCGACGGCTGCGTCCATCTTGAGGTCGCTCATCGACTGCTTGAGGTCCTTGACCCACGTGCGGAGCTTGGGCGCCTCACCGTCGATGGCGGTCTTGGCCGTCCGCAGGAAGTTGCTCACCGTGACGCCGGGAACCTCGACGGGGTACTGCATGGCGAGGAAGAGCCCGGCGCGGGCGCGCTCGTCGACACTCATCTCGAGGACGTCCTCGCCGTTGAGCGTCACGGTGCCGCTGGTGATCGTGTACTTGGGGTGGCCGGCGATGGAGTAGGCCAGCGTGGACTTGCCCGAGCCATTGGGGCCCATGATCGCGTGCGTCTCACCGGAGTTGATGGTGAGCGTGACGCCACGGAGGATCTCCTTGGTGCCCTGCTCGGTCTCGACGGTGACGTGAAGGTCACGGATTTCGAGGGTGCTGCTCTCAACGGTGCTCATGAATCAGTTCTCCTGGTTCAGGGCGACATAGACGTCGTCGCCCTCGATCTTGACGGTGTGGACGGCGATGGGCGCCGTGGCAGGTGGGCCGGACGGGTCGCCGGTGCGGATGTCGAAACGGGAGCCGTGCAGCCAGCACTCCAAGGTGCAGCCGTCGAGCTCGCCCTCGGAGAGCGAGACGTTGGCATGGCTGCAGGTGTCATCGACTGCGTGGACGTCGCCGTCCTCGGTGCGGACGATGGCCACGATGCGACCGTGGATGTCGGCTGCTGCCGCCCCCACGGTGGGGAGCTCGTCGAGGGTGCAGACCTTCACGAAGTCCGCGGTCGTCCCGGCCGTCGACTCGGTGACCTCACTCATGCGGTCGCCTCCAACTCGCGGTCGATCGCCTCCATGAGGTGCTCCTCGACCTCGGGCACACCGATCCGGCCGACGATCGAGGCGAAGAAGCCGCGCACGACAAGACGACGGGCGGTGTCCTCGTCGATCCCACGAGCCTGCAGGTAGAACAACTGCTGGTCGTCGAATCGCCCTGTCGCAGAAGCGTGCCCAGCACCGGCGATCTCGCCGGTCTCGATCTCGAGGTTGGGCACGGAGTCGGCGCGGGCCCCGTCGGTGAGGATGAGGTTGCGGTTGAGCTCGTAGGTGTCGGTGCCCTCGGCGGCTGCCCGGATGAGGACGTCGCCCACCCACACGGTGTGCGCGGTCTCGCCCTGGAGGGCGCCCTTGTACTCGACATTGGAGTGGCAGTGGGGCGCCTCGTGGTCGACGAAGAGGCGGTGCTCCTGGTGCTGACCGGCATCGGCGAAGTAGACGCCGAGGCCTTCGAAGGAGCCGCCGGGACCGGCGTAGGACGCGTTGGTGTTGAGGCGGACGATCCCACCACCGAGGGTGACGGCGATGTGCCGGACCTTGGCGTCCCGGCCCACGACGACGTCGTGCTGGCCGAGGTGGAGGGCGCTGTCGGCCCATTCCTGCACCGTCACGACGGTGACATCGGAACCGTCCCCCGCCACGACCGTGAGGAGTTCGGAGTACTGGGCGTCGCCCTCGTGGCGCAGGACGATCGTCGCCTTGGCGAAGTTGCCGACCCGCACCAGCGTGTGGCCGTGAGCCAGTGCTCCCTCACCCGTGAGGACGAGACGGACCGGCTCGGTGAGCTCGGCCTCGGCCGGGACGTCGAGGACGGTGATTGCCTCGGCCTGGGCTGCGGCGATCACGGCGGCGCGGTCTGCGGGCTTCGGCGCGCCGCTCCCCTGCCACTCGTCCTTGCTCAGCGTCGAGACGGTCACGCCCTCGGGAAGGGACTCCTCACGGCGCAGCGGCGTCCCGGACGTTTCGGCGAAGAGCGCCTGGAGACGGTCGACGGGGGTGAAACGCCACTCCTCCTCGCGACCGGACGGGACCGGGAAGTCCGACACGGCATACGAGGTCGTCCGCTCCGCGCGGGACTGGTCCGGGACGAACGCAGCGGCGGAATCGGTGTGGGAGCCCTGAGAAACGGACTGGGTCTGCTGAGTCTTATCTGCCAGAAGGCTCATTTAGCCGACTGCTCCTTCCATCTGAAGCTCGATGAGGCGGTTCAGCTCGAGGGCGTACTCCATGGGGAGTTCCTTGGCGATGGGCTCGACGAAGCCGCGCACGATCATCGCCATGGCCTCGGTCTCGGACATGCCTCGGGACATGAGGTAGAACATCTGGTCCTCGGACACCTTGGAGACCGTGGCCTCGTGGCCCATGGTCACGTCGTCCTCGCGGATGTCGACGTACGGGTAGGTGTCGGAGCGGCTGATCGTGTCGACGAGCAGCGCGTCGCAGACGACGCTCGACTTCGAGCCGTGCGCACCCTCCATGATCTGGACCAGGCCGCGGTAGGACGTGCGACCACCGCCACGGGCGACCGACTTCGACACGATCGTCGAGGAGGTGTTGGGCGCCGCGTGGACCATCTTGGAACCGGCGTCCTGGTGCTGGCCCTCGCCGGCGAAGGCGACCGACAGGGTCTCGCCCTTGGCGTGCTCACCCATGAGGAAGACGGCGGGGTACTTCATCGTCACCTTGGAGCCGATGTTTCCGTCGATCCACTCCATCGTCGCGCCCTCGGCGCAGGTCGCGCGCTTGGTGACGAGGTTGTAGACGTTGTTGGACCAGTTCTGGATCGTCGTGTAGCGCACGCGGGCGTTCTTCTTGACGACGATCTCGACGACGGCGGAGTGCAGCGAGTCGGACTGGTAGATCGGTGCGGTGCAGCCCTCGACGTAGTGCACGTAGGAGCCCTCGTCGGCGATGATCAGCGTCCGCTCGAACTGACCCATGTTCTCGGTGTTGATCCGGAAGTAGGCCTGGAGCGGGATGTCGACGTGGACGCCCGGCGGGACATAGATGAACGAGCCACCCGACCACACGGCCGTGTTGAGCGCAGCGAACTTGTTGTCGCCCGCCGGAATGACGGAGGCGAAGTACTCACGGAACAGGTCCTCGTGCTCGCGCAGGCCCGTGTCGGTGTCGACGAAGATGACACCCTTCTCCTCCAGATCCTCGCGGATCTGGTGGTAGACGACCTCGGACTCGTACTGGGCCGCGACGCCTGCGACGAGGCGCTGCTTCTCCGCCTCCGGGATGCCGAGACGGTCGTAGGTCGCCTTGATGTCCTCGGGCAGGTCCTCCCACGAGGTCGCCTGCTTCTCGGTGGACTTCACGAAGTACTTGATGTTCTGGAAGTCGATGCCGGTCAGGTCACTCCCCCACGTCGGCATGGGCTTCTTGCCGAAGAGTCGCAGCGACTTCAGTCGCAGGTCCTCCATCCACTGCGGCTCGCCCTTGCGGCGCGAGATGTCGAGGACGACGTCCTCGTTCAGTCCGCGTCGGGCCGTGGCGCCAGCGCTGTCGCTGTCGGCCCAGCCGTACTCGTAGCGCCCGAGGTCCTTCAGACCCGGGTTCAGCTCCTCGATGGTGCTCATCGCGAAGACCTTTCTGTTGAAAGCTCTGGCTTGGTGGGGACGAATGTCGTGCACACGTGATCTCCGTGCGCGAGTGTTGCGAGACGTTGGACGTGAACGCCGAGCAGGCGCGAGAACGCGTCGGTTTCGGCGTCACAGAACTGGGGAAACTCCCTGGCTGCGTGCTGCACCGGGCAATGACCCTGACACAGCTGTATGCCAGACAGCGCAGGGAGCGGGCCATCGGGGTGCTCACCCACCGGGCGGGCCGACGCGGCAAAGCCGTCACGGGTCAGCGCGGCCACAAGGGCCTCGACCCGAGCGGCTGTGTCGGGTCCGGCGGCAGCCAGTTCAGCGGCATACCGGCTCTCGAGGGCACCCACCCGTGACTCGGCGAAGCGACGGACCGCGTCCTCCCCGACTTCCTGGGCCAGGAAGCGAAGGGCCTCTGTCGACAAGTGGTCGTAGTCGGACTCCAGAGCCTGGTGTCCACCCTCGCTCAGCACGTAGGCCCGAGCGGGGCGGCCTCGCCCGCGCGACGTCGTGGCTGCTTCGCGGTCCTCGATCAGGCCGGCGTCGGCCAGATTGTCGAGATGCCGGCGCACGGCAGGGACCGTGAGCACGAGCTCCTCGGCCAATGCGGTGGCAGTGACCGGGCCGTGCTCACTGATCGCCTGCAGGACCCGGTCGCGCGTGCGCGACTCGAGAACCTGGGGCACCGCAGTGGTGGCCGGGATATTCACAACACTGATGTTACGTAATTGCCCCGACAAGGGGAAATGAAGGTGAGCCTAACTCGGCGGACACCCCGGGCCGGCGACATCCTCGGCAGCGGAGACCACCTCGGTCTCCGGGAGGAAGACCGAGGGCATGCGCTCGCGCCGTGGGGCCACCGACTCAGGGCCCAGGAGCCGTTCGCGCGCCGGTGCCGTGAGGACGCCGAGCGGAGCCTGAAGGATGTAGCCGTACGCGATCACGAGGCCGGTCAGACCCGGGTTGAGCACCAGGCCGATGACGATCGCCAGGACTGCCAGTCCCGTGGTGATCCACGCGTTGCGCCCGCTGGGGGCGAGCAGGTTTCGGAAGGACCGGAACCGGATGGACGTCACCATGAGCAGGGCTGGGACGAAGCTCACAATGACCGGCACGATGAGCGAGGTGTCATAGGCGCCGGACTTCGGCTGGTTGAGAGCAAAGATCGTCGCCATCACGACCGCTGCCGCGGCCGGGCTGGGAAGACCGACGAAGTAGCGCTTGTCCGCGGTGGGATCCACGGTGACGTTGAAGCGGGCGAGACGAAATGCCGCACACCCCAGCCAGAAGAACGCGGCGAGCCAGGAGAGCAGGGGGTAGTCGGGCAGGGCCCACGTGTGCACGAGGACCGCCGGGGCGAAGCCGAAGGCGATGAGGTCCGCGAGCGAGTCCATCTGCAGCCCGAACGGAGAGGTCGCGCCGACGAGGCGGGCCACCCCACCGTCAGCAATGTCCATGATGATCGAGACGGCGATGAGGATCGCGGCCCAGGTGAACTCACCCCGGAAGGCGAGCAGGACCGACGAGAGCCCACTCATCATGTTGACGATCGTGAAGAGCGTCGGGGCCGTGACACGCAGTCGCTCGCGCTTGCTCAACTGCCGCAGCGAGACGACCTCGGCTCCGGTCGGCGACACGAGCCGCCACCGGTCGAACCGTCGACGCCGAGCTGGGGCTTCCTCGCTCACGTGGCCACGCCTGCGCTCGGCCATCGACCGATGACGGTCTCACCGGCGACGACACGCTGACCGGCATGCACGAGCAACCCGACCTCGGTGGGCACGAAGACGTCCATGCGCGAGCCGAACTTCATCAGCCCGATCCGCTGCCCCGTCGTGATCTCGTCACCTGCGGCGACACGCGTCACCACTCGCCGTGCCATGAGACCGACGATCTGGCGGAAATGCACGGTGCGCGTGCGGCCATTCACCACACGCTCGACGACGAGGTCGGTCCGCTCGTTGAGATGGGCACTTTCGTGCGTGTATGCCGCGAGCCACCGTCCCGGCTTGTAGGTCACCTCGCGCAACGTGCCGCCGTAGGGCGCCCGGTTGATGTGGACGTCGAAGGCGGACAGGAAGATGCTGATCTGCTGCCACTCCCCCTCAGGTGCCACGCCCTCCTGGCCCGGTCCGACATACATGACCTTGCCGTCGGCCGGTGACACGACGGTGTCGACGTCGATCGACCCACGGTCGGGCCGGCGGTCCGGGTCGCGGAAGAACAGCGCGACAGCGGCGGGGACCGCACCGAGCAACAGGGCCGTCCCGCGACGCCCGGCAAGGGCCGCGACGAGGGCGGGGACGGCTGCGACGGCGGTGGCCGGGGCGGCCTCGCGGTCGATGGTGACCATGTGTCTCCTTGAGTCGAGTGGCCCCCAGCCTAGGATGTGCGCCGTGCCTGCAGTCGAAGTCATCGGCCTGCGCCGTGACATCGGCGCGGTGCGTGCCGTCGACGACGCCAGTTGGTCGGCCGAGAGTGGCGCCGTGACGGCGATCCTTGGGCCCAACGGCGCCGGAAAGACGACGACGATGGAATGTCTCGAAGGGCTCCAGCGACCCACTGCGGGCTCGGTCCGCGTGCTCGACACGGACCCTTGGCGTGCTCCAGCCGCGCATCGCGCCAAGGTTGGCGTCATGCTCCAGGATGGCGGGCTGCCCGTCACCACGACCCCGCGCCGGCTCCTGCATCACGTCGCACGACTGCACGCGTTCCCGGGAGACGTCAGCGGCCTCATCCAGCGGCTCGAACTCGACCGGATCGGTGGCCGATCCATCCGGAGGCTCTCCGGCGGCGAGCGCCAGCGGGTCGCCCTGGCCGCCGCCCTCGTCGGTCGTCCCGAGGTCGCCTTCCTCGACGAGCCCACTGCCGGACTCGACCCCCATGCGCGCCTGGAGGTGTGGGACCTCATCCGCGAAACGGCTGACGCCTCAGCCGTCGTGGTCACGACACACTCGTTCGAGGAAGCCGAGCGCATCGCGGACCACGTGGTCATCATGCATGCCGGGAAGGTCGCGGCCGAGGGCTCGCTCGCAGAGGTCTGCGACGGCCGCCCGCTCGAGGAGCGCTACTTCGCCCTCACGGGGGGTGGTCGTCGGTGACACCACCCACACCGACCTCCGCAGCGGGTGGACCCGCAACCCCGCTTCAGAGATGGCTGGCCCAGGCTCGGTTCGAGACGGCGACGATCCTGCGCCACGGCGAGCAACTTCTCGTCGCGCTCGTCCTTCCCGCCCTCGCCCTCGTCGTACTCGCGCTGACGGACGTGCCGGACCTCGGCTCGGGACGCCGCATCGACGTCGCGACGGCTGGGGTCTTCGCGCTCGCGGTGGTGTCGACGGCCTTCACGGGCCAGGCGATCGCCACGGGCTTCGACCGTCGGCACGGAGTCCTCCGCTTCCTCGGCGCCAGCCCCCTCGGCCGCGAGGGTCTCTTGCTCGGCAAACTGGGTGCGGTCGGGGTCGTCATCGCCCTGCAACTGCTCGTGCTCGGCACCATCGCCGCGGTGCTGGGATGGCGGCCGGCTGCGATCGGCATCGTTCCCGCGCTCGTGACGGTGGTGTTGGGCGCCGCGGCGTTCCTTGCTCTGGCCCTGTTCCTCGCCGGCACTGTGCGTGCTGAAGGGGTCCTTGCCCTGGCAAACCTTGTCTGGGTGCTGCTGCTGGGACTCGGAGTCCTCGTGCCCACGGACGAGCTGCCGGAGTCGCTCACGCCCGTGGCGCGCCTGCTGCCGTCGGGCGCCCTCGGGGACGGCTTGCGACTCTCCCTCGTTGAGGGCGCGTGGCCCGTGAGCCAGTGGCTCGTGCTCCTCGTGTGGACCGCTCTTGGTGGCGCTGCCGCGGCCCGCTGGTTCCGCTGGTCCGACTGAGGACCCGGCTGAATTTCAGTGGCTAACGCCTGCGCCGGGTGCCGGAAGAGTCAAGGTCGTGAAGCGCGCCCCGCTGTCCAGTAGGCGCGGCAGGGCGGTGGCGAACCCCTTGGCGGTGCCACGTCCGGGCCGATTCATGTGACCGATGACGATGTCCCCCGGGGATACGGCCCCCAGCGCTCGGGCCACGGCGTGGGCCGGGGCAGTCGCACCGAAGTCGGCGTTGACCGAGAACCCGGCGATCGGCTGTCCGAGACGTTCAGCCACCGTCGCGGCGACGTCATCGGTATGCGCGGTCCCGGCTCGGAACCATCGCGGCGGAGCACCCGTGTGTTCGACGAACCACGGTGTTGCCGCTTCGATCTCGTCGACCACCTCGCCCACGCTGCCGGTCCCCGCAATGCCGTATGCCGTCCGCTCCCTGACCGTGAGCGGACGGTGACGATGTCCGTGGTTGGCGAGTTCGAACAGGGGGTCCTGAGCGAGTTCGGCCGCCACGGACCCATTCGCCCGCACCCACCGGACGTTGAGGAACAGCGTTGCGGGGACGGCGTGTCTCCGCAGGACCGTCAGCAGTTCGTGATCGACGCCATTCCCCCCGCCAGACCCACCACACGCGTCCAGTGTCAGGGCCACCGCCGCCGGGTCGGTGCGAGTTCGCACACCAGGCACTTCCAGCCCAAACGCGGATGGCCGCTGTGCGTCGAATTCCTCGCGCAGCTCGGCACGCGTGGGGCGGAGGACGGGTCCGCTCGCAGATGGTGCGGCGGACCGCGTCGGGGCCGTAGGGGCCGGTGCCGCAGTGGACTCCCGCGCAGGTGAAGGCGCCGAAGCCGGGGCGCTCGTCCGGGTCGGCGCTGTGCACCCGGTCAGCGCGAGGGCACCCAGCAGCACGGCGTCACGACGACGCCACGAACGTTCCAGCACGTGGACCCTTCCCCCTCGAACGGCCTACCTCGAAGCCGGTGCCCCTCCCGGGCCGGGACAGAGCCTCCCATACCCTTCGGGGGTGAGAACGCCGCCACCCCCGACCTACCACCGCATCCTCTTGGCCAACCTCGTCGCTCAGGTGGCAATCATCGTCTCGGGTGGCTTGGTGCGCCTCACCGGAAGCGGGCTCGGGTGCCCCACGTGGCCCGAGTGCGTCCCCGGTTCGTACGTTCCTGTCCCGGAGCAGGCCGAGGGCTTCCACAAGATCATCGAGTTCGGGAACCGCACGCTCACCGGCGTGCTCGGCATCATCGCGATCCTCGCCGTCGTGGCCGTCTGGAAATGGGCACCCGTGCGACGCCTCAAGACCGCAGCGGTCGTCGTTCTGGCCGGTGTCGTGTTCCAGGCGATCCTCGGCGGTGTCACAGTTCTCACCGAACTCCACCCGATCACCGTCGCGGCGCACTTCCTCGTGTCCGCGGCACTGGTGTCTGCAGCTGCCTACCTGTGGTTCGCTCGCGCCGAGACTGACGGCGAGCCGCGACCTCTCGTTCCCGAACTCGTCCGTCGTGTGGCCTGGGTGACCTGCGCGGTCGCTGGGATCGTCCTCGTGCTGGGCACCGTCGTCACGGGCTCGGGGCCGCACTCGGGCGACGCGGACGCTCCCGCCCGCTTCGGCTTCGACCCGCGGACGATCTCCTGGCTGCACGCCGACGCGGTCATGCTCTTCATCGGACTGGTCGTCGCAGTCTGGCTGGCGACGCGACTCTCCCCCGCCCCGGCATCCGTGAGCCGTGCGTGGCGGACCGTTCTCCTGGTCACCTTCGCGCAGGGCGCGATCGGCTACGTGCAGTACCTCACTGACCTACCCGAAGTCCTCGTTCTCGCGCACATGCTCGGTGCCGCAGCGCTTGTCGTGGCGCTGACGAATGGGGTCGTCGCCCTGAGGACAATTACACAAGACTAGTTGCACAAGAGTTCTTGTGGGGCTACGGTCGCAACCATGACCCCCTCTGAACGACCCCCTTCGCGCGCCGGAGCACCTCAGGATGGCGTGCGCACCATCACCGACGCCAAGGCGCTCTCAGCGATGGCCAACCCCTTCCGTTCGCGGATGATGGACGCGCTCAAGGTCGATGGCCCGTCGACGGCCTCCGGTCTCGCCGCCCGAACCGGTCAGGCCGTCGGCTCCGCCAGCCACCACCTCAAGGTCCTCAGCGAGGCCGGCCTGGTCGAGGAGGCCCCCGAACTCGCAAAGGACCGGCGCGAACGATGGTGGCGCCTCGTGGACCCCGGAACCCGATGGTCCCGCGCCGACTTCGCCTCCGACACGGCAGCCGTGACGGCCGCGTACGCCGCCGAGGCCCTCATCGTCCAGCGCCAGTTCGAGCGCGTCCAGGAGTGGAACGCCAACGCCGCCACCGTGCCCGAGTGGGACGACGCAGCCTTTGCGACCCAGAACTGGTTGCGCCTGTCCCCCTCGGAGTTGCGCGAGTTCTCGGGGGAACTGATCGACGTCCTCTTGCGGTGGAGCCACCGGGACACGCCGGACGACGGCGTGGAACGCGAGTCCGTGTTCGTCTTCGCTCGCGGCTTCCCGGCCCAGCCGTGAGCGCGACCACTCCCCCACCCGGGCTCGGCCACAACTTCCGACTGCTGTGGGCCGGCGAAGGCATCAGCGTCCTCGGGTCCATGACGACGACCGTCGTCTTTCCCCTCATCGCCGTCACCCAGTTCGACGCTGGTCCGTTCTGGATGGGCATCCTCGCGGGAGCTGTCTGGCTCCCCTGGCTCGTCCTCGGCCTCGTGGCCGGCGCCTGGGTCGACCGGTCGGACCCGCGCCGGGTCATGATGCGAGCCGACCTTGCTGCCGCCGCGATCGTGGGCAGCGTCCCGCTTGCCTGGGCACTCGACGTCCTCACGCTTCCCCACCTCGTGGTGACCGCGCTGGGACTGGGCTGTTGCATGGTCTTCTTCCGGACGGCATACACGGCATTCGTCCCACGCGTGGTGGCGAGCGACGACCTCGAACGCGCCAACGCACGGATCTACGGCACGGAATCGGCCATGCAGGTCGGGGGTCCCGGGATCGGCGGACTTCTCGTCCAGCTCTTCTCAGCCGCGTATGTCGTGCTGCTCGATGTCGTGACCTTCCTCGTCTCCTGGTGGTGCCTGGCTCGCATGCGGCCCGAGGAACTCGGAGCCGGTCCCGAGCGTGAAGCCTCGGAACCCCTCGTTCGCCAGATCAGGGAGGGCGTGATCATCGTGGCGCGCGACCCGTACTTCCGCTTCATGACCCTGCTCGGCGGCCTGGGCAACTTCGCGCTGACGGGCTATGGCGCACTGCTCGTGCTCTTCCTCGTTCGCGATCTGCACCTGCAACCGGGTTCGGTGGGGCTGGTCATGGGTTTCGGCTCCGTGGGGGGACTCGTGGGCGCCACCCTCGCGACCCGCACATCGCAGTGGCTGGGCAACGCGGGAGCCCTGCGCTGGCTCCAGGTCGTCGGAGGACCTCCGGCCCTGCTCATCGGACTGGCCTGGCCGGGGACGGGTGCGGCAGTCGTCGCCCTGGGGTCGTTCTTCGTCGGAGCCGGCGTCGTGGGTGCCAACGTCGTGCGGTCGTCGTTCCGACTCCGCTACACGCCGCCCGAACTGCTCGGCAGAACCATGGCCACGTCGGCCGTGCTCAACTTCGGGACGATGCCCCTGGCCGCCCTCGTCGCGGGTGCCCTCGGCACCTGGATCGGCGTACGGGAGACCATTCTGCTCATGGCGGCCATCCACGCCGTCGGCTCGCTGACGGTGTTCGTCGGGCCCTACGCCCGCGGTCGCGACCTGCCCGATCAGATGGCGAGGTGGACGAGCGGATCGATGGCGACCGCAAGGAAGAGCAGCGTCACGTAGGTGATGGAGAAGTGGAAGAGGCGCATCGGCTTGAGCACCTTGGTCGCGGCACCCTGCTTGGCGAGGTGCAGAAGTCGGTGCGCCTCGCCGATGAAGAGCCCGCCGCTGACGAGTGCGGCGATGAGATAGATCCAGCCCATGTCCGCGACAGGGACGAGCGCCAGGGAGACGGCCACCATGACCCAGCTGTAGGCCACGATCTGGCGGGCGACGGCGATGGCGCCGCGCTCGACCGGAAGCATCGGCACGTGCGCGTTGGCGTAGTCGTCCTTGAAGGCCATCGACAACGGCCAGTAGTGCGGCGGCGTCCAGAAGAAGATCACGAGGAAGAGGATGACCGCCGGCCATCCGACCGTGCCCGTCACAGCGGACCATCCGATGAGGGTCGGCATGCAGCCCGCGACCCCGCCCCACACGATGTTCTGCGGGGTCCGGCGCTTGAGGATCATCGTGTAGAACACGGCATACAGGACGATCGCCGCGAGCGAGAGAAGTGCCGACGCGACGTTGACGAAGGCGACGAACCACGCCGTCGACACCACGGTCAGCACCAGGCCGAAGACCACCCCGGCCCGCGGGCTGATCTCGCCCGTGACCATCGGACGGTTCTTCGTGCGGTCCATGAGCGCGTCGATGTCGCGGTCGTAGACACAGTTGAACGTGTTGGCGGCACCCGCACTCAGCGTCCCACCGACGAGGGTGGCGACGATGAGCCAGAGGCTGGGCACCCCACGTTCAGCCAGGAACATCACCGGCACCGTTGTCACGAGGAGCAGTTCGATGATCCGAGGCTTCGTCAGCGCGACGTAGTTGCCCACTGATCGCTTCCACCCAACGGTCGGTCGAGCCGACGAGGCGGTGCTGATCGGGGCGGTTGCCACGGCGTCCTTCGGGGGTGCACTGGAGCGATTGGTCGTAGCGAGTCTAACCGGGGCTGGACAGGGTCGCGCCCACCGGTCTGGCGCGGTCTAGGGTGGGAATCAAACGTTTGACCTGCATCACATTTTCGCGACGTCAGAGAGGCCCCACGTGACCACCACCACGCCGAAGGCAGGCCGGGCGACGACCCGGCGTTCCCCCGAACTCGCCCGTCCCACGGCTCGCAAGGCGAAGTGGAACGATCTTGACGTCCGCGCGGTCGATACGGTGCGCGTTCTCGCCGCCGATGCGGTGCAGAAGGTCGGAAACGGACACCCCGGAACGGCCATGAGTCTGGCCCCCGCGGCCTACCTGCTCTTCCAGAACGTGATGACGCACGACCCGTCCGATCCCACCTGGCTCGGTCGCGACCGCTTCGTCCTGTCCTGCGGTCACTCGAGCCTCACCCAGTACATCCAGCTGTACCTCTCGGGTTATGGCCTGGAACTCAAGGACCTCAAGGCCCTGCGGACGTGGGGCTCACTCACGCCGGGTCACCCTGAGGTGCACCACACGGCCGGCGTCGAGATCACCACCGGACCCCTCGGCTCCGGACTCGCCTCGGCCGTGGGTATGGCCATGGCGCAGCGTCGCCAGCGCGGACTCCTCGACCCCGACGCCAAGGCGGGCGAGAGCCCCTTCGACCATCACATCTGGGTCATCGCCTCCGACGGCGACCTCATGGAGGGCGTGGCGTCCGAGGCGAGCTCGCTTGCGGGCCACCAGGAACTCGGGAATCTCACCGTCGTCTACGACGCCAACCAGATCTCCATCGAGGACGACACCGACATCTCCTTCTCCGAGGACGTGGCTCTCCGCTACCAGTCCTACGGCTGGGAGGTCGTCGACGTCGACTGGCGTCAGAGCAACGACCCGGCCGGCGGCCCCGACTATGTCGAGGACGTCGACGCCCTGCTCGCAGCCCTCAACAAGAGCAAGAAGTCCGCCAAACCCACTCTCATCCGACTCCACACGGTGATCGCCTGGCCCTCACCCACCAAGAAGGGCACCGGCAAGTCGCACGGTTCAGCCCTGGGAGACGAGGAGATCGCCGGGCTGAAGGAGCTGCTTGGCTTCGACCCCAAGAAGACCTTCGAGGTCGACAAGGACGTTCTCGCCCACGCGCGCAAGGTCAAGGCCCGCGGCAAGGCAGCCCACAAGGAATGGAAGTCGGCCTACGCCGCGTGGCGCCGCAAGAACAAGGACGGCGCCGCGCTCCTCGACCGACTGGTCGCGGCCGAGTTGCCCGAGGGACTCGACGCCGCTCTGCCGACCTTCCCGGCCGACGAGAAGGGCATCGCAACCCGCGCCGCATCCGGCAAGGTCCTCGGCGCGCTGGCGTCCGTCATGCCCGAGCTGTGGGGCGGCTCCGCCGATCTGGCCGAGTCCAACAACACGACGATGGAGGGTGAGCCGTCCTTCATCCCCAAGTCGAAGCAGACCGACGCCTGGAAGGGCGGGCCCTACGGTCGCACCCTTCACTTCGGCATCCGCGAGAACGGCATGGGCATGATCCTCAACGGGATCGCGCTGGAGGGGCTGACCCGCCCCTACGGCGGCACGTTCCTCGTCTTCTCCGACTACATGCGCCCCGCCGTCCGCCTGGCCGCGATCCAGCAGTTGCCCGTGACCTACGTCTGGACACACGACTCCATCGGACTCGGCGAGGACGGCCCGACCCACCAGCCCATCGAGCACCTGGCCTCGCTGCGAGCGATGCCCGGCCTCGACGTCGTCCGCCCCGCCGACGCCAACGAGACGGCTGCGGCGTGGGGTGCCATCCTCAAGAACGGGGCGACGGCCGCCCTGGCGCTGAGCCGTCAGGCCCTCCCCACCGTTGACCGCACGACGCACGCCAAGGCCACCAACGTGGCCAAGGGTGGCTACGTCCTCATCGATGGCGGAGAGGACGGCAAGCAGTCTCCCGAGGTCATCCTCGTGGCCACGGGCTCCGAGGTGTCCGTCGCGCTGGAGGCTCGCCGGACGTTGGAGAAGTCAGGCGTACCCACGCGCGTCGTCTCGATGCCGTGCCGTGAATGGTTCGACACCCAGTCGAAGAGCTACCGGGACAAGGTTCTGCCGCCCTCGGTGCGCGCGCGCGTCAGCGTCGAAGCCGGCGTGGCCCAGGGCTGGCGGGAGATCGTCGGAGACGCTGGCCGGTCGATCAGCATCGAGCACTTCGGCGCGTCGGCCGACGCCAAGACGCTCTTCACACAGTTCGGATTCACCCCCGAGGCAGTCGTCAAGGCGGCGAAGGAGTCGCTCAAGGCAGCCCAGAACGGCGCCGGTGTCGCCGGGGCCGTGGAGACCGCACCACGCAGCCGCAAGGACACCGGAACGGACGTACCCACCACCAAGAAGCCGGCCCGCAAGAGCGCGGCCACAGCTGGGAAGTGAGTTCACCATGACTGACAGCACTGCACTCCAGGCGCTCGCCGACAACGGCGTCTCCATCTGGCTCGACGACCTGAGCCGAGAGCGGCTCACGTCGGGCAACCTGCAGGAGGTCATCGACACCAAGGGCGTCGTGGGTGTCACCACGAACCCGTCGATCTTCCAGGTGGCCCTGTCCGACGGTGAGGACTACAGCGAGCAAGTGGCCGAGTTGGCCGCGGCCAACGCGAGCCTCGACGATGCCGTCACCGCAATGACCACCCAGGACGTGCGAGACGCCTGCGACGTGCTCATGCCGGTCTTCGAAGCCACCAAGGGCCTGGACGGCCGAGTCTCGATCGAGGTCGACCCACGGCTCGCGCACGACACCGACCAGACCATCGAGCAGGCCAAGGAGTTGTCGGCGCTCGTCGACCGCCCCAACCTCCTCGTCAAGATCCCCGCCACGGTCGAGGGACTGCCGGCGATCACCAAGGTCCTCGCCGAGGGGATCTCCGTGAACGTCACTCTCATCTTCAGCCTCGATCGCTATCGCGCGGTGATGAATGCCCACCTCGCCGGTCTCGAGCAGGCGAAGGAGGCAGGCAAGGACATCAGCACACTCGAGTCGGTCGCCTCGTTCTTCGTGTCTCGCGTCGACACCGAGATCGACAAGCGTCTCGACGCCATCGAGGGTGACAAGGCCGAGGCCGCCAAGGCGCTGAGGGGCAAGGCCGCCATCGCCAACGCACGACTCGCCTACCAGGCCTACGAAGAGGTCTTCTCGACGCCGCGCTGGAAGAGCCTCGAGGCCGAGGGCGCCAAGCCACAACGCCCCCTGTGGGCGTCCACGGGAGTGAAGGACCCGGCATACCCGGACACGATGTACGTCACGGAACTGGTGGCACCCGGCACGGTCAACACGATGCCCGAGAAGACGCTCGACGCGGTCAAGGACCACGGTGAGATCACCGGCAACACGATCGAGGGAACCTACGACGAGGCAGCACAGGTCCTCGACGACCTCGAGGGTCTGGGCATCTCCTACTCCGATGTGACTGCCCAGCTCGAGAAGGAAGGCGTCGACAAGTTCGAGAAGTCCTGGGAGGAGCTGCTCGCGGGCGTGCAGTCCGAACTCGACAAGGCGGCCCGGTGAGCAGCCTCGAGGTCACCGCCCGAGGCGCGGCTGCTGACGCCATCTCGACGCACGTCCCAGTGCTCGTCGACGATCGAGTCGCCAGCCGGATCTTCGCCCAGGATGCCGACCTGTGGGGTGCCGCGGCACACGAGGAGGCGAGCAAGCGCCTGTCCTGGGTCGGCCTCTCCCGCACGTCGCGCCCGCTCCTCGGCGAGATCGCTGCCCTGCGCGAGGAACTTCGCGGGGACGGCGTCTCCCGGATCGTCCTCTGCGGTATGGGTGGTTCGTCCCTGGCGCCAGAGGTCATCTGCGCGACGGCGGGCGTCGACATCGTCGTCCTGGACTCCTCCTCCCCCGACGTGGTGCGCCGCGCCGTCTCGACCGACCTCAAGAAGTCCGCCGTGGTCGTCTCCTCGAAGTCGGGCTCCACCGTCGAGACCGATTCACAGCGTCGCGCCTTCGAGAGTGCCTTCACCCAAGCGGGGATCGATCCCACGACACGCATCATCGTCGTCACCGACCCGGGCAGTCCGCTCGACGCTGAGGCCCGCGCGGCCGGCTACCGCGTCATCAACGCGGACCCTGACGTGGGTGGTCGGTACTCCGCGCTCACGGCGTTCGGCCTGGTCCCGTCCGGGCTCGCGGGCGCCGATGTGGGTGCGCTGCTCGACGACGCCGAACTGGTCGCGGACCTGCTGGCTGCCGACGAGGAGGGCAACCCCGCCCTCCGGCTCGGTGCCGCGATGGCGGGGACGAAACCGCTTCGCGACAAGCTCGTCCTCGTCGATGCCGGCACCGAGAACGTGGGCTTCGGGGCGTGGGCCGAGCAGCTCATCGCCGAGTCGACCGGCAAGGACGGCAAGGGCATTCTCCCCGTCGTCGCCGACGGTGAGGCCCCCACCCACACCTATGCCGACGCCAACGTCGTCCGCCTCATCGCCACCGGTGACGGCGACGAGGGCGATGACGGCGACCTGACTGAGCGGCACCCTGACTCGATCGCCGCGGAGCAGCCGGGCCCGGCCGACGAAACGCCCGAGGACCACACGGGTGACAGCGGATCGCTCGTCACCGTGGGCGGCAGCCTCGGGGCGCAGTTCCTGCTGTGGGAGGTTGCGACCGCTGTCGCCGGCCGACTCCTCGGCATCAACCCGTTCGACCAACCCGACGTCGAGAGCGCCAAGAAGGCCGCTCGGGGCCTGCTCGACCAGGCGGGATCGTCCGTCGAAGAGCCGGCCTTCGTCGACGGTTCAGTCGAGGTGAGGACGCTGGGCGGGGATTGGCTCGGCGGCGCGAGCAGCCTGCCGTCTGCCGTCTCGGCCCTGCTGGGTGAGCTCGACGAGTCCAGCGGCTACGTCGCCGTCATGGCCTACCTCGACCGCGAGACGGACGCCGAACTCGAGCAGGTCGCCCGGAGCCTGTTCGACCACACCGGGCGACCGGTGACCTTCGGCTGGGGACCTCGGTTCCTGCATTCGACAGGTCAGTACCACAAGGGCGGACCGGCCAACGGGGTCTTCATCCAGATCACTGCCGAGCCGTCCGAGGACCTCGCCGTCCCCGGGCGCGAATTCACGTTCGGGGAGTTCATCGCGGCCCAGGCCGGTGGTGACGCGCAGGTGCTGGCCGAGCACGGGCGACCCGTCCTTCGACTTCACCTCACCGACCACGGCCGCGGCCTGGGTCAGGTGCAGTCAGCCCTCTCGACGTCAGGAGCCTGATGAGTCCGGCGCGCGTCACCGCCACCCACAACCCCCTGAGGGACCCGCGCGACAAGAGGCTGCCCCGCATCGCGGGACCCTGCAGCCTCGTCCTGTTCGGCGTGACCGGGGACCTGGCGACCAAGAAGCTCATGCCAGCGATCTATGACCTCGCCAACCGCGGGCTCCTGCCACCGGGTTTCTCCCTGATCGGGTTCGCCAGACGTGACTGGGCGGACCAGGACTTCGGCAAGATCGTCTACGAGTCGGTGAAGAAGCGATCGCGGACACCCTTCCGGGAGGACGTGTGGCGTTCCCTGAGCGAGGGAATCCGGTTCGTCCCGGGCACGTTCGACGACCCCAAGGCCTTCGACCTTCTCGCCGAGACGGTTCGGGACCTTGACGACAAGCGGGGCACGGGCGGCAACCACGCCTTCTACCTCTCGATCCCGCCGTCGTTCTTCGCCACGGTGTGCGAGCAGCTGAAGCGCTCCGGGTTGTCGACGGCCGGACCCGGCTCCTGGCGTCGCGTGGTGATCGAGAAGCCGTTCGGCCACGACCTCAAGAGTGCCCGCGAGCTCAACGAGATCGTCGCCGAGGTCTTCCCGGCCGATGCGGTCTTCCGGATTGACCACTACCTCGGCAAGGAGACGGTCCAGAACCTCCTGGCCCTGCGCTTTGCAAACCAGATGTTCGAGCCCGTCTGGAACAGCCACTACGTCGACCACGTCCAGATCACCATGGCTGAGGACATCGGGATCGGGGGACGGGCGGGCTACTACGACGGCATTGGAGCGGCCCGCGACGTCATCCAGAACCACCTGCTTCAACTGCTGGCGCTCACGGCGATGGAAGAGCCCGTCTCGTTCGATGCCGATCACCTCCGCAGCGAGAAGGAGAAGGTCCTGTCCGCGGTCAGGTTGCCGAAGGATCTGGCAAAGGGGTCGGCCCGAGGCCAGTACGCCAAGGGATGGCAGGGCGGCGAGGAAGTCAGCTCGTACCTCGAGGAGGACGGTGTTGCGGCCCGGTCGACGACCGAGACGTATGCCGCGGTCAAACTTGAGATCGACACGCGCCGCTGGGCTGGGGTCCCGTTCTACCTCCGCACGGGCAAGCGGCTCGGGAAGCGCGTGACCGAGATCGCCGTCGTCTTCAAGAAGGCCCCTCACCTTCCCTTCACCGACACGGCGACCGAAGAACTCGGACAGAACGCCGTCGTCATTCGGGTGCAACCCGATGAGGGCGTCACGATGCGCTTCGGCGCCAAAGTGCCCGGCGCCCAGATGGAGGTGCGGGACGTGACAATGGACTTCGGCTACGGCCGCGCCTTCACCGAGAGTTCGCCGGAGGCCTACGAGCGCCTCATCCTCGACGTGCTGCTCGGCGAGCCACCCCTCTTCCCTCGCCACGAGGAGGTCGAGCTCTCCTGGCAGATTCTCGACCCCATCGAGGCGTTCTGGGCCAAGACCAAGGGCGGCATCGACCAATACACGTCCGGCACCTGGGGGCCCCGCAGCGCGGACAACCTCATGCGCCGCGACGGCCGCGAATGGAGGCTCCCGTGACCACCCCAAGCAGTTCTGCGCTCGTCCCTCGCTCCGATACTGATTGGGGATACCGGTGATCGTCGACCTTCCCAGCACGACCACCGTCGACATCTCGAAGAGGCTGGTGCGTCTTCGCTCCGAGACCGGGTCGATGGCACTCACCAGGGTGCTCACCCTCGTCATCGTCGTGGACGAGAATGACGCCGATGACGCGATTGAGACGGCGAATGACGCCAGTCGGCAGCATCCCTGCCGCATCATCGTCGTCGTGATCGCGAATCGACGCGGCGCGGCCCGCCTCGACGGTCAGATCAGGATCGGCGGAGACGCCGGGGCCAGCGAGGTCGTGGTGCTGCGGCTCTTCGGGCCGCTCACCGCTCATGGGCGCGCTGTCGTGACACCGCTCCTGCTCGCCGACGCTCCCATCGTTGCGTGGTGGCCGGCAGAGGCTCCGAAGAACCCGGCTGCCGACCCCATCGGTGAGATGGCTCAGCGGCGGATCACCGACGTCGCGCGGACCAAGGGGACGTCCAAGGCTCCCCTGACCAAGCTTGCCGCTGCCTACACCCCCGGCGACACGGATCTCGCCTGGTCCCGTATCACGCTGTGGCGGGCCCTGCTGACAGCCGCCCTCGACCAGGCTCCGTTCGAACCGGTCACGTCGGTCGTCGTCACCGGTGGCGGTGACTCTCCATCGGCCAAGCTTCTCGCTGGCTGGCTCGGGCACCGGCTGAGGTGCCCGGTGACCCTCGTGCCGTCCCGCAACGGGAGTGGCATCATCAGCGTCCGTTTCGACCGGGCGAGCGGACCGCTCGATCTCGTCCGTCCCCAGAACGGCACGACCGCATTGCTGTCGCAGCCCGGGCGGCCCGAACGCACGATCGCTCTCCCGCCGCGCAGCGACGCCGAGTGCCTCGCCGACGAGCTCCGCCGGCTCGATCCGGACGAGGTCTATGCGGAGGCCCTTCGTCAGGGTCTCGACCTGGTGTCACACAGTCGGCGAACGTCGACCGAGGCCCAGCGCAAGGGCATCACGCCTTCCGTTGCCGAGGTCCGGGAGGACACCGATCGCCTGCGACGCGAGGCCAAGGTGGGCGTCGCCTCGGCCATGGTCGAAGCACCCATGCCCGAGAAGGCCGACGATCCAAAGCAGGTCAAGAAGGCCGCGGCCCGCAAGCTCGACAAGGCACTGGCCAAGCGCACCACGAACTCCTGAGAGGACCCGAAACATGACCGGAGCCAACGACCTCAGCCAGGTCCACGAGGTCGATGTCGTGGTCCACCCGGGCAAGCAGGAGCTCAGCGACGCCATCGCGGCCCGGCTCGTGACAGCCATCGCTGACGTCCAAGCACAGCGCGACATCGTTCACCTCTCCCTGACCGGGGGGTCCCTGGGCTCCGACCTGTGGGCCTCTGTCGCAGCACTTCCAGCCCGAACTGCCGTCGACTGGTCACGGGTGGAGTTGTGGTGGGGCGATGAGCGCTACCTGCCTGCGGGCGACCCGGATCGCAACGACGTCCAGAACGACGCTGCCGGTCTGGCGACTCTCCCGCTCGACCCCGCCCGAGTGCACCGCGTGGCTGGTCCGGACGCGTCCGAGAGCGCCGAAGCGAGTGCGGAAGCCTACGGCGACGACGTGCGTGCCAGCGACACCGATGCCTTCGACGTCATGATCCTGGGCGTCGGACCTGACGGCCACATCGCCTCACTCTTCCCGGGGCACCCCGCGCAGCAGACCTCGGACGCCCTCGCCGTCGCGGTGCACGACTCCCCCAAGCCACCTCCAGACCGGGTCAGCCTGACGTTCGGCGCCTTGGGCCATGCGCGCGAGGTGTGGTTCATCGTGGCGGGAGCGGACAAGGCCGAGGCCGTCGCTCGGGGCATCCACGGTGCGCCACCAGAGCTGAACTCGGCCGCCCAGGTCAAGGGCCGGGAGAGGACCCTGTGGCTCATCGACCAGGACGCGGCGCAGGCACTCTGACCTGACTGAATCTCGACCTTGTGCCCGGTTGGGACAGTTCGCTGGCGCTCGCTGTCCCAACCGGGCACAAGGTCGGTTCGTTACTGGATCAGGCCGCGATCGCGCAGTGAACCCAGAGCCTCGTCGAGGATGGCCTCGCCGTCCTTGTCGGACCGGCGCTCCTTCACATACGCCAGATGGGTCTTGTAGGGCTCGACCTTGCTCGGCGCCGGAGGGTTGTCCTTGTCCTGACCAGCGGGGAATCCGCAGCGCGGGCAGTCCCACGTGTCGGGGATCTCGAGATCCTGCTCCTGAGCGAAACTGGGGCGTGTCTCGTGCCCGTTGGAGCACCAGAAGGACACGTGCACGCGCGGGGCAGCGTCACCCCGCTCGGCCTCGCCCATCGGACCCGCGCCCACGCGGCTGCCCCGAATCGCGTTCCCACCAGACATCGACATCAGCCTCTTCTTTCAGGTCGGACCCGGCCAAGAGCTCCGGTCAGGAAAAGCGATCGAGAACGCCGAGCGCCACGACACAGGTGAACCACACCAAAGCGATGGCGATCGTGATGCGGTCGAGGTTGCGCTCAGCCACGGACGAACCACCCAGAGACGTGGACATACCGCCACCGAACATGTCCGAGAGTCCGCCACCCTTGCCCTTGTGAAGCAGGATGAGAAGGGTGAGGAAGAGCCCACCCAGAACCAGGAGGACCTGGAGGCCGATGCGTACCGCGTCCACGGTGCTCCTTCGGTAGTACGTCGTGTGTCGAATGCGACCAGCCCTGTGGGGCGCCGCGGCTACAGGATACCTGCCGTGTCAGGCAGTCTTGATGTGGTCGCGGAAGCGGCAGATGGCTGCGAACTCGGCGGGGTCGATCGAGGCACCCCCGACGAGGGCTCCGTCGACGTCGTCCTGTTCCATGATCGCCGCCACGTTTCCTGACTTCACCGACCCGCCGTACAGGATGCGCACTCCATCCGCGAGGTCACCCGAATAGAGCTCGGCGAGGGCGGTGCGGATCGCACCGCAGACTTCCTGGGCGTCCTGGGGGGTGGCAACCTCACCGGTGCCGATGGCCCACACCGGCTCGTACGCGATGACGAGGGTCGCGGCCTTGTCGGCCGACAGTCCTTCGAGGCCGGCACGCACCTGGGCCAACACGTGCTCGACGTGAGTGCCGGCCTGCCGGATCTCGAGGCCCTCGCCGACGCAGAAGATCGGTGTCAGACCGTGCTCGTATGCCGCGGCGACCTTGGCCTTCACCGTCGCGTCGGTCTCACCGTGGTACTCACGCCTCTCGCTGTGACCCACGACGACGTACGTGCAGCCCAGTTTTGCGAGGAAGGCCCCACTGATCTCGCCGGTGTAGGCCCCGCTCTTGTGCTGTGAGATGTCCTGTCCGCCGTACTTGATCGCGAGCCGGTCACCGTCGACCAGCGTCTGGACACTGCGGAGGTCCGTGAAGGGCGGCAGGACCGCGACCTCCACGGCGCCATGGTCATGCTTGGCGTCGCGCAGCGTCCAGTCGAGCTTCTGGACCAGGTGCGTGGCCTGCAGATGGTCAAGGTTCATCTTCCAGTTGCCCGCGAGGAGCGGGACGCGCTGGGGTGACTTCGTCGCCAAGGTGTGTGCGCCTTTCAGGATTCGTCGAGCACGGTGAGGCCGGGCAGGTCCTTGCCCTCGAGGTACTCGAGGCTGGCACCGCCACCGGTGGAGATGTGGCCGAACTGGTCGTCCGCGAAACCCAGCTGCCGGACCGCTGCAGCCGAGTCACCACCTCCGACGACCGTGAGGGCGCCCTGTGCCGTGATGTCCACGAGCGCCTTGGCGAGCGCCGCGGTGCCGCCGGCGTAGGGCTCCATCTCGAACGCACCCATCGGGCCGTTCCAGAAGACCGTCCGGCAGTCTGCCAGTTTGTCGGCGAACAGCTCCGAGGACTTCGGACCGATGTCGAGCCCCATGCGATCTGCCGGGATGGCGTCGATGGTCACGACGTCGTGCTCGGCCTCGGCCGAGAACTCGGTGGCCGCGATGACGTCGACGGGCAGGACGATCTCGACGCCGCGGTCCTTCGCCTGCTCGAGGTAGCCCTTGACCGTGTCGACCTGATCCTCTTCCAGGAGGCTCTTGCCGACCTCGTGTCCCTGCGCCTTCAGGAACGTGAACACCATGCCGCCGCCGATGAGCAGGCGGTCAGCGGTCTGGATGAGGTTGTCGATGACTGCGAGCTTGTCGGAGACCTTCGCACCGCCCAGCACCACGGCATACGGGCGTTCGGGATCGGTCGTCAGGCGACGGAGCACGCCGACCTCCGCCTCGACCAGACCGCCCACGGCCGATGGCAGGAGACGGGCAACGTCGAAGACCGACGCCTGCTCGCGATGGACGACACCGAAACCGTCGGACACGAACGCATCGGCGAGTCCGGCGAGCTGGCCCGCGAACTCGGCGCGGTCGTCAGCCGACTTCGCGGTCTCACCCGGGTTGAACCGGAGGTTCTCGAGAAGGACGACGTCACCCTCGCCGGCTGCCTCGACAGCCGCCTTGGCGCTCTCCCCCACGGTGTCGGTCGCGAAGGCGACCTCCCGCCCGAGCAGTTCACCGAGGCGCGTCGCCACCGGTGCCAGTGAGTACTTGTCCTCGGGCGACCCCTTGGGCCGTCCCAGGTGGGCGCACACGATGACGCGTGCGCCTGCCTCGGAGAGTGCCTTGATGGTCGGGACGGATGCGCGAATACGCCCGTCATCCGTGATCGTCGCTCCATCGAGCGGGACGTTCAGATCGGACCGGACGAGGACGCGCTTGCCTCGCAGGTCGCCAAGATCGGCGATCGCTTGCATGTCAGAAGACTCCGTAGGGGTGAAAGTGGCCTGTGCTGGGGTCAGAGGGAGGAACCGACGAGCGACACGAGGTCGGCGAGGCGGTTGGAGTAGCCCCACTCGTTGTCGTACCAACCCACGACCTTGACCTGGTTGCCGATGACCTTGGTCAGGCCCGAATCGAAGATGCACGAGGCCGGGTCGGTCTCGATGTCCTTGGACACGATCTGGTCCTCGGTGTAGACGAGGATGCCCTTGAGCGGACCGTCCGCGGCCTTCTTGATCGCGGCGTTGACCTCCTCGACCGTCGTCTCACGACCCGCCTCGAACGTGAGGTCGGTGGCGGAACCGGTCGGGGTCGGAACGCGGAGCGCGTAGCCGTCGAGTTTGCCCTTGAGCTGGGGCAGGACCAGACCGATCGCCTTCGCCGCCCCCGTGGACGTCGGCACGATGCTCAGCGCCGCGGCGCGCGCTCGGCGGAGGTCTTTGTGCGGGGCGTCCTGAAGGTTCTGGTCCTGGGTGTAGGCATGGATCGTCGTCATGAGGCCCTTGACGATGCCGAACTCGTCATCCATGACCTTGGCCATCGGGCCGAGGCAGTTCGTCGTGCACGAGGCGTTGGAGATGATGTTGTGCGTGGCCGGGTCGTAGTCGCCGTCGTTGACGCCCATGACGATGGTGACGTCCTCGTTCTTGGCCGGCGCCGAGATGATGACCTTCTTGGCGCCCTGGGCAATGTGGACCTTGGCCTGCTCGGCGTCGGTGAAGATGCCCGTCGATTCGACGACGATGTCGGCGCCGACCTCACCCCACGGCAGGTTCGCCGGGTCACGCTCGGCGAACGCCTTGAACGTCTTGCCGTTCGCCGTGATGTCGGTGTCCGTTGACGTGACGTCACCGTCGAATCGCCCGAGGATCGAGTCGTACTTGAGGAGGTGGGCCAGCGTGGCGTTGTCGGTGAGGTCGTTGACGGCGACGATCTCGATGTCGGCGCCGGATGCGATCACGGCGCGGTAGAAGTTGCGGCCGATGCGACCAAAGCCATTGATACCTACGCGGACAGTCACGAGCAGTCTGCCTTCCGAGAGGGATCGGTGCGCGGGCCTGCCACTGCACCGGGGACGTACCCCAACCCTAATGCTGTGACCCCAGTCACCCTTCCGGCGGTCCGAAGTACGGGCACGGCACCTCTCCCGAGCCTGGCGTCAGCTGTCGAGCATGTCGGGCGTGAGGTTGGCATCGGTGCCCGGGATGCCGAGGTCCTCTGCTCGCTTGTCGGCCATGGCGAGGAGCCGTCTGATGCGTCCGGCGACCGCGTCCTTGGTCATGGCGGGCTGGGCGAGCTGTCCCAGCTCCTCGAGGGAGGCCTGCTTGTGCTCCAGCCTCAGCTGGCCGGCCTCGCGAAGGTGGTCGGGAATGTCATCCCCGAGGATCTCCAGTGCGCGCCCGACCCGCGAGCCGGCGGCCACAGCGGCACGGGCCGACCGGCGCAGGTTGGCATCGTCGAAGTTGGCGAGACGGTTCGCAGTGGCGCGAACCTCCCGCCGCATCCGGCGCTCCTCCCACGCGAGGACCGCGTCGTGAGCACCCAGGCGGGTGAGCATCGCGCCGATGGCGTCGCCATCGCGGATCACGACCCGATCGATGCCGCGCACCTCGCGAGCCTTGGCCTGGATCCCCAGACGACGGGCGGCACCCACGAGAGCCAGTGCGGCCTCAGGACCCGGACAGGTCACTTCCAGAGCCGAGGATCGACCGGGCTCCGTCAGCGAACCATGCGCCAGGAAGGCGCCTCGCCAGGCCGCCTCCGCGTCACAGACCGAGCCCGACACCACCTTGGGAGGCAGACCGCGCACGGGCCGCCCGCGCCCGTCGATCAGGCCGGTCTGCCGCGCGAGGGCCTCGCCGTCCTGCACGACCCGAACGACGTAGCGACTCCCCTTGCGCAGGCCCCCGGCAGCCAGGACGAGCACCTCGGGCGTCTGGCCGTAGAGCTCATGGATCTCGCGCCGCAGCCTTCGAGCCGCGTTGGCCGTGTCGAGCTCAGCCTCAACAACGATGCGTCCGCCGATGATGTGCAGACCACCCGCGAACCTCAGGGTGGCTGCGACCTCCGCCTTGCGGCAGCAGGGCTTGGTCACCTCGTGACGGCTGAGCTCGTCCTTCACCTTCGCCGTCATAGCCATGCCGGTCATCCTGCCACGCGCCCTCAGGGTCGGCGTCTAGAGCCGAGGACGTCCTGGAGTGCGGCCGCGAGACGGAGCCGGTCGTGCTGCGTCGGCGACGTCGACATGCCCACTCGATGGACGTGCAGCTCAGCACCGAGGACACGGGCCGCCTGCGAGAGAGCAGCCTCGTCATCCACGACCGTCGGATCCGCGAGCACGGCGTCGAGTCGAATGTCCGGTGCGTAGGCAGCAAACGACTCGAGGTAGTGGGTTGCGCTGAAGCCTGCGGTCTCCTTGGTCACCATTTCGAGGTTGAGGACGAGGAGGCGTCGCGCCCGGGTCACGGCCAGCGCCTCGGCCAACTCCGGGACAAGCAGGTGAGGCATCACCGAGGTGAACCAGGAACCCGGACCGAGGACGACCCAGTCGGCCGCGCGGATGGCGGCGACGGACTCGGGGTAGGCCGGTGGCCTCGCGGGCACGAGCCGCAGATCTCGGACCCGGCCACGGGTGGTGGCGACCTGCGCCTGTCCACGCACGAGCGAGACGGTGTCGGGCGCATCGGGGTCGGCGCCGACCACGTCGGCCTCGATGTCGAGGGGTACCGAGGCCATGGGGAGGACGCGTCCCCGCGCGTTGAGGAGCCGGCCGACGAGTTCCAGTCCCGCCACCGGGTCGTCATGGAGCTCCCACAGCGCAACGATGAGCAGGTTTCCGAGCGCATGTCCGCCGAGCGGACCCGTCCCTTCGAAGCGGTGCTGCAGGACGTCGCGCCAGGTGTGCCCCCACTCGGTCTCCTCGCACAGGGCCGACAGCGCCATCCGCAGGTCACCCGGCGGCAACACCCCGAACTCACCCCGGAGTCGGCCGGACGAGCCGCCGTTGTCCGCCACCGTGACGATGGCAGTGATCTCGTCGGTGACGAACCTCAGGGCTGCGAGCGATGCCGCCAACCCGTGACCGCCGCCGAGCGCAGCAATGACCGGCCCGCTCACTCGCGCCCCAGATCGCGGTGCACGAGGAAGGTCTCGATGCTGTCGGAGCTGAGCCGCTGTGAGAGCGCCTCGGCCATCGCCACGGAGCGGTGCTTGCCGCCGGTGCAGCCGATGGCCAAGGTGACGTAGCGCCGGCCCTCGGAGTGGTAGCCCTGGGTGACCGGCTCCATGAGCGCCACCACTCGGTCGAGGAACGCGGCCGCTCCGTCCTGACTCAGGACGTGAGCCGAGACAGAGGCGTCGCGGCCATCGAGCGCCCGAAGCTCCGGCACCCAGAACGGATTCGGCAGGAACCGCATGTCGAACACGAAGTCTGCGTCGAGCGGCACGCCGTACTTGAAGCCGAACGACAGCAGGGCGAGGCGCAAGGACGGCCCAGACTGGGCACCGAACAACGGCGCGATCTTGCGGGCCAGTTGGTGGACGTTGAGTCCGGAGGTGTCGATGACGATCTGGGCACGCGACCTCAGGTCGCGCAGGACCTCGCGCTCGCTCTGGATCCCATCGAGGAGTCGCCCGTCCCCCTGCAGGGGGTGGGGCCGCCGCACCGACTCGAAGCGGCGCACCAAGGCCTCGTCCGTGGCATCGAGGAAGACGAGCTGCGGTGTCCACCCCGTTGACTTGAGGTGCTGGACGGCACCTTCGAACTCGGGGAAGAAGTGCTTGCTGCGCACGTCCACAACCGCAGCGATCTTGATCTCGTGGCCGGCCTCGCGGGTCTGGTTCCCCAGCTCGGCCATGGCGACGAGAAGCTGCGGAGGCAGGTTGTCGACGACGTACCAGCCCTGGTCCTCCATGACGTTCGCGGTGGTCGAACGGCCGGCCCCGCTCATCCCGGTGACGATCACGAAGTCAGCCCCGGACGTCTCGGGCGTTGCTGGCTCAGGCATGGCTCCCTCTCGGTGCGTCGTCGATGATCTCGCCGGTCGTGAGGTTGACCGCTGGTTCCTCGCTGGCCCCGGTGAGTTCACGCTGGATCGTCATGGCCAGCCTAGGACCGATGCCCTTGACCTCGCCGAGTTCGTCGAGCGTGGCGGCGCGGATGCTCTTCACGGAACCGAAATGACGCAGGAGCGCCTTGCGTTTGACGTCGCCCAGACCCGGTATGCCGTCGAGCGCGGAGTTCGTCATCGCCTTGCTCCGGCGTTGGCGGTGGAACGTGATGGCGAACCGGTGCGCCTCGTCGCGGAGTCGCTGCAGCAAGTAGAGGCCTTCGCTGGTTCGCGGGAGCACGACGGGGAAGTCCTGCCCCGGAACCCAGACCTCCTCGAGACGTTTGGCCAGTCCCACCACGGCGACATCGACGATGCCGAGGTCCGAGATCGCCCTCGCCGCGGCATTGACCTGGGGCAGGCCTCCGTCGACGACGACCAGTTGCGGCGGGTAGGCGAACCGCGACGGACGTCCCGTCTCCTCGTCGAGTCCACGCGGCTCCTCGCGGTCCTTCAGATGGCGCCGGAAGCGGCGCGTGAGGACCTCGTGCATGGCCGCCGTGTCGTCCACGGTGGCGGTGACACCATCGGCCTCCTCAGCTCCTCGCACGATGAAGCGTCGGTACTCACCCTTGCGTGGCAGACCGTCCTCGAAGACCACCATCGACCCGACGACCTGGGTGCCCTGCACATGGCTGATGTCGTAGCACTCGATCCGCAGGGGTGACTCGTCGAGCTCGAGGAACTCCTGCAACTGCTGCAGAGCCTGGGAGCGCGCAGTGAGGTCGCCGGCCCGAGCGACCTTGTGCCGGGCCAGGCTCTGGGTCGCATTGCGCGCGACCGTGTCCATGAGCGTGCGCTTGTCACCTCGCTGCGGGACGCGCAGGTCGACCCGACTGCCTCGGCGCCCGGAGAGCCACTCGACCATGGAGTCGGCGTCCTCGGGCAGCACCGGAACGAGCACCTCACGAGGAACTGCCTCGCCCTCCTCGCCGCCGTAGAGCTGCTGCAACAGGTGACCGACGACCTCGGGGACCGTCTCGAACTCCTTCTCGGCCACCCACCCCCGCTGGCCCCGGATGCGGCCCCCTCGCACATGGAAGACCTGCACCGCGACCTCGAGCTCGTCGTCGGCCAGCGCGAAGACGTCGGCATCCGTGCCGTCACCGAACACCACGGCGGACTTCTCGAGCACGCGTTGGAGAGCCGCGATGTCGTCGCGCAGCCGCGCCGCCTGCTCGAACTCCATGGCGTCGGACGCCTCTCGCATCCTGCGCTCGAGTCGCTTGACGAACTTCGAGCTCTCGCCAGCCATGAAGTCGCAGAAGTCCTCGGCGATCGCCCGGTGCTCGTCGGCATCGACCCGTCCGACGCAGGGCGCGGAACACTTGTCGATGTAGCCGAGGAGGCAGGGCCGGCCGACCTGACTCGCGCGCTTGAAGACGCCCGCCGAACAGGTGCGCATCGGGAAGACGCGCATGGCCTGGTCGAGGGTCTCGCGGATGGCCCAGGCGTGGGCGTAGGGCCCGAAGTACCTCGTGCCCTTGCGCTTGGCGCCGCGCATGACCTGCGCTCGGGGGAACTCCTCCCCCATCGTCACCGCAAGATAGGGATACGACTTGTCGTCCCTGTACTTGACGTTGAAGCGCGGGTCGAACTCCTTGATCCAGGAGTACTCCAGCTGCAGCGCCTCGACCTCTGTCGAGACGACGGTCCACTCGACGCTGGCACCTGAAGTGACCATCGATGCAGTGCGCGGGTGAAGCGCACTGAGGTCCTGGAAGTAGGACGACAAGCGGGACCGCAGCGACTTGGCCTTGCCGACATAGATGACGCGACCGTCCTTGTCCCGGAACCGGTAGACACCCGGATCGGTCGGGATCTCGCCCGGTCGCGGACGGTAGGACGAAGGGTGGGCCACGCTCCAACCCTAGGACGCGGCACCGACGGGCTCACACGGCATACGAACGAAAGAATCGCCCGTATGCCGTGTGCTCACGTGACGCTGATGCCGTCGGCCCCCACGGTCACGGACTTCGAAGGAAGCGCGGACGTTGCGGGTCCGCCCTTCACCTCGCCGGTGGCGATGTCGAACTTGCTGCCGTGGCAGGAGCAGTTGATCGTGCCACCCTCGACGCCGGTCACGGTGCAACCCTGATGAGTACAGACGGCCGAGAAGGCCTTGAAGTCCCCCTCGGTGGGCTGGGTGACGACGACCTTGGCGTCGGCGAAGACCTTGCCGCCACCGACGGGCACCTCCGCCTTCTTGGCAAGGTCCTGGGCAGCCCCGGCTGCGCTGGACGCAGCACTCGACGCGGCGCTCGAGGCGCCACTCGCGGCGTTCGACGCAGCGCTCTGGACCGCCTCGCCCGCCGACTCCGCGTCAGTGCCGCACGCGCTCAGTCCCGCTCCGGAGACGGCGATGGCGCCCACCGCCCGCAGCGCATCTCGCCGACCGCAACACGTGGCCGCCTGCTCGGGTGGGGTGGTGACGTCGGTGGTGTCCGCTGGTCCTGGCATGGGTGCTCACCTTTCACGCTGCACGGAGTTCGTACGGTCGAGGCTCAGTATGCCGATGGTTCCTGTTCCACGCCTGTGCAGATCGCACAAGACTTTGTGCATCATCGCGCGTGGGCCTCGTCCACGCTCGCCTTGGTAACGACTCTGCACAATCTCGTTCAACGGGCCCAGAAAGTGCCCTCCTCGTGGCTATTGTTCGCGGTGCTCGCACACCCGTCGCGAGTTCCTCGGCACCCTGCCGCAGGAGAAGAACTTCAGGAGGAAACGTGGCTCAGCGTTCCGTCATGACCGTCGGCGCCTCGCTGCTGGTGGCTTCACTCGCTCTCGCCGGCTGTGGCGACCGTGGCGACGAGACCAGCGGCACCGGCGACACCGGCGGCGACGCCAAGGTCGCCAAGATCGGCGTCATCGCCCCGCTCTCGGGAGACCTTTCCGCACTTGGCAAGGGTATCCAGCACTCCGTCGAGCTCGCCGTCAAGCAGGCCAACGACTCGAAGGCCATCCCCGGTTGGACCCTCGAGGTCGAGGCCGTCGACGACGAGGGCAAGGCCGAGGTCGGCAAGAACGGCGCGACCAAGCTCGCCGCAGACGACCAGATCGTCGGCGTGGTCGGCAACCTCAACTCGAGCGTCAGCCAGCAGACCCAGCCGGTCTTCGCTGCCGCCAACATCACCCAGATCTCGCCCGCCAACACCGGTCCCTCCCTGACCCGTGGTGCGGACGGCAACACGCGTCCCTACAAGACGTTCTTCCGTACCTGCACGACGGACATCGCGCAGGGTGGCTTCGCCGCCAAGTTCCTCATCGAGCAGGGCATCAAGACCGTCGCGACGATCCACGACAAGAAGACCTACGGCCAGGGCCTGGTCCAGTACTTCACCGAGGCCTACAAGGCCGCCGGTGGCACGGTGGTCGCCGCCGAGACGATCAACCCGGACGAGTCCAACTACGCGCCGGTCGTCTCCAAGGTCGCTCCGTCCAAGCCGGGCGCCGTCTTCTACGGTGGTGAGTACCCGCAGGCCGGTCCGCTGTCCAAGCAGATGAAGGCTGGTGGCCTCAACGTCCCGCTCATGGGTGGCGACGGCATCTACGACCCGAAGTTCATCGAGCTCGCGGGTTCCACCTCCAACAACGACCTCGCCACCTCCGTCGGTGAGCCGACCGAGAACACCGAGGCCGGCAAGAAGTTCCTCGCCGAGTACGAGGCCGCGAAGTTCGCAGAGCCGGCTGCCGCCTACGGTGGCTACTCCTACGACGCCGCGAACGCCATCATCGAGGCTCTCAAGACCTCGCTGAAGGACGCCGAGGACGCCAAGAGCGCCCGCCAGGCCACCGTTGACGCGGTGGGCAAGGTCTCCTTCGACGGTGTGACCGGCAAGGTCTCCTTCGACGAGTTCGGCGACACGCTCGTCAAGGTCATCACGGGCTACAAGGTCGAGGGCGGCAAGTGGGCCAGCGTCAAGTCCGAGAACGTGAGCTGACCCGGCACCAGCCGAAACGCTGACGTAGTTCATTCGAGCAGGGGCGGGCGAGTGTCCGCCCCTGCTTGAATGTGCCAGCCCCCAAAACAGAGAGGTGCCGGTTCAACGATGACCGAGTTCCTGCAACAGATCGTGAACGGCTTGACCCTCGGGTCGCTGTACGCGCTGATCGCCGTCGGCTACACCGTCGTCTACGGCATCGTCCAGCTCATCAACTTCGCCCACGGCGAGGTCTTCATGATCGGCGCGTTCGGCGCGCTGGCCACGTGGACCGTGCTCTTCAAGGGCCAAACAGGCCTGTGGGTCCTGCCGATCATGGTGCTCGGCGCCGTGCTCGTCTCCGTCCTCACCGCAGTCGTGATGGAGCGCATTGCCTACCGGCCCCTGCGCGGAGCTCCACGACTCGCCCCGCTCATCACCGCCATCGGCATCTCGGTGTTCCTCCAGGAGGCCGTCCGCCTCTTCTACCCGGGAGCCAAGAGCAAGCTGACCTTCCCCGAGATCGAGGTGGTCACCGGTTCGGCCCTTTCGATCGGCGGACTCCAGATCCAGCGCGCGGCGATCTTCACGGTCGGTGCGTTGGTCGTGTCGGCCGTGCTGCTGTGGTTCTTCGTCAACCGCACTCGACTCGGACAGGGCATGCAGGCCGTGTCGCAGGATCCTGACACCGCCCAGCTCATGGGCATCAACGTCAACCGGATCATCGTCATCGCCTTCGCCGTCGGCGCCGCGCTCGCAGCCATCGCCGGTGTCGCTCAGGGTCTCCTGAACTCCAACATCGACTTCCGAATGGGCTTCCTCGCGGGCCTCAAGGCGTTCACGGCCGCCGTCCTCGGGGGCATCGGAAACATCCAGGGCGCCGTCGTCGGTGGCCTGACCCTCGGCATCGCGGAATCGATGGCCACCCAGTTCATCCCCGGCCAGTTCGGTGGATCGGCATGGAAGGACGTGTGGGCCTTCGTGCTCCTCATCCTCGTTCTCGTCTTCCGGCCCCAGGGCCTCCTCGGCGCCCGGGTGGTGGATCGCGCATGAGTACCTCAACGACTGACCTCACGCCTGACCACGACGACCACGAGGCCGTGCCACTGCTGGAGCGCATGCCCGGACGTGGCAGCGCTGCCGCCTGGCCACTCGCCCTCGTCGGAGCCGCCCTGCTGATCGCCGGAAGTTTCCTCTCGTGGAGCTTCCCCGATGACGTCCTTGGCGACCTCTCGGTGAACTTCTACCCCAATGGGTTGCAGCTGTGCGTGGTTGCCCTCGGCATCGCGGCCGTCATCTTCCTCTTGGCCTATCGCGGGCCGCTCAGCCGCCTCGGTGACTGGCTGGATGCTGCGTCGGCTCTCCGCTGGATTGGCCTCGGCGCCGTCATCTACATGGCCGCGACGATCATCGCCATCGGTTGGCAGACGGGAGCGATCCTCAACGTCAACCCCGGCGGATGGATCACCCTCATCGGCGCACTTCTGCTCCTCGCGGGGAGCCTGATGCTCGTGTCGCGCAACACGCGTGACCCACTCTTCGCGAAGACCTCGTCGTGGTTCGAGATCATCACGATCATCGTGCTCTTGGCTCTGGTCCTCTTTGGCGCGGCCTATGCCCTGGGTCTGGAAGATGCGGTGAGCTTCGCCCTCTTCCTCTTGTTCGCCGGGATGCTGTCCATGGCGCTCACCAAGGCCGGTGTGTTCACCTGGCTCGGCGTCGTGTCGCAGAAGAACCGCCAGGTGCTCATGTTCGGCGCGTTTGCCGTGGCGTTCCTCTTCCCGTTCACCCAGGGTGGCTCGGACGAGAACATGTCGATCGCGACGCAGGTCCTGATCTTCGCGGCGACGGCCCTCGGCCTCAACATCGTCGTCGGTCTCGCGGGCCTGCTCGACCTCGGCTACATCGCGTTCCTCGGCGCTGGTGCCTACGTCGGCGCGATCCTCTCGAACTCGGCGTTCGCCACCATCGGGTGGAAGCCCCCGTTCATCGTCGTCGTCCTCATCGGCGCCCTCGTCTCGGCGATCCTCGGCCTCATCATCGGATCACCGACGCTGCGTGTCTCGGGTGACTACCTCGCCATCGTCACGCTGGCCTTCGGTGAGATCTTCCGGTTCACCATGGGCAACCTCGACGGCAACAACGGACCTGACCTCACCAACGGCCCGAACGGCATCCCGGCCATTCCCGACCTGAAGTTCGGTTCGTTCGACTTCGGCCAACCGCACGAGGTCTTCGGCATCACGCTCGGCCGGTTCGCGAACTACTACTTCCTGCTGCTCGTCATCGCGGCGTTCATCATCTTCGTCTTCATTCGGCTCAACAACAGCCGAATCGGGCGTGGATGGGTCGCGATCCGTGAGGACGAGAAGGCTGCTGAAGCCATGGGCGTCAACGTCTTTGGGCTCAAGTTGTTCGCCTTCGCCGGTGGTGCCTTCCTCGCCGGCATGGCGGGGACCGTCAAGGCCCATCACGACGTCTCTGTCACCCCGGACCAATACATCTTCCTCGAGTCGGCATTCCTGCTCGCGGCCGTGGTCCTCGGCGGTATGGGAACGGTCGCCGGTGTTCTCGTCGGCGCCACGATCCTCAAGCTCCTCCCGGAGAAGCTGCGGTTCATCGCCGACTACCGGCTCATGATCTTCGGGCTCGTGCTCGTCCTCATGATGCGGTTCCGTCCCGAAGGCCTCATCGCGAGCCAGCGGCGCAAGCTCGAGTTCCACCATGACGACGAGGATCTCGCGCAGCGCATCGAAGAAGTCCACCTCGAGGAAGCGGAGGCCAAGGCATGACCGTCACCGACACCCCCGCCCCGCCCACCGGCCCGTCCACCCCGGACAACCCGGTTCTCCAGGCACGTGGCGTGACGATGCGCTTCGGCGGCCTCACGGCCGTCAAGGACGTCGACATGCACGTCAACCCCGGCGAAATCGTCGGGCTCATCGGGCCCAACGGTGCTGGCAAGACGACGTTCTTCAACTGCCTCACCGGCCTCTACAAGCCGACCGAGGGTGAAGTGCGACTGCAGGGCGAGGTCCTGCCGCCGAAGCCTCGTGCAGTCGTCGTCGCTGGCATGGCTCGGACGTTCCAGAACATCCGGCTCTTCGCCAACATGACCGCCCTCGAGAACGTCATGGTGGGTCGCTACTGCCGAACCAGTTCGATGGCGCTCACCTCGATCCTGCGCGGACCGAAGTTCCGGCGGGAGGAGGAGGCCACCCGGGCTCGCGCCCAGGAACTCCTCGAGTTCGTCGGCCTCGGCAACTCGACAGAGAGCCTCGCGCGCAACATGCCCTACGGTGACCAGCGCCGCCTTGAGATCGCTCGGGCGCTGGCGACCGACCCGAAGCTCATCCTCCTCGATGAGCCGACGGCGGGCATGAACCCGCAGGAGACCAAGCAGGCCAGTGACCTGATCTTCCGGATTCGGGACAGTGGTCTTGCCGTCGTCGTCATCGAGCACGACATGCGGTTCATCTTCAACCTGTGCGACCGGGTGCTCTGTCTGGTTCGCGGCGAGGTCCTCGTCGAGGGCACTCCGCACGAGGTCCAGTCCGACCCGCGCGTCATCGAGGCCTACATCGGTGGCGGCGACGACGAAGATGAGGAAGCACCCGCCTCCACCACCGAGTCCACGGAGGAACAGCAGTGAGCGCCATGCTCGAGGTCAAGAACCTCGTCGTCGCCTACGGCCAGATCAAGGCCGTCAAGGGCATCAGCTTCAGCGTCGATGAGGGCGAAGTCGTCACCCTGATCGGCACGAACGGTGCGGGCAAGACCACGACGCTGCGCACGATCTCCGGTTTGCTTCGTCCGGCGAGCGGCTCGATCCGCTTCCAGGGCAAGCGCATCGACAGCGTCGCGGCGCACGACATCGTGTCGCTGGGCCTGGCCCACTCCCCCGAGGGGCGGCGGATCTTCCCTCGCCTCACGGTCGAGCAGAACCTCCTGCTCGGGGCCTTCGCCCGGCGTGATGGTGACGTCAAGAAGGACTTGCAGGCGGCCTACGACCTCTTCCCGATCCTCGGGGAGCGCAAGTCGCAGGCAGCCGGCACCTTCTCCGGTGGCGAGCAGCAGATGCTCGCCATGGGTCGGGCGATGATGAGCCGGCCCAAGCTGCTCATGCTCGACGAGCCGTCGATGGGTCTGTCACCGCTCATGATGAAGACCGTCATGTCGACCGTCACGACCTTGCAGGAGCAGGGCACGACGATCCTCCTCGTCGAGCAGAACGCCCAGGCCGCCCTCAAGCGCGCCACCAAGGGCTATGTCCTCGAGGTGGGCAAGATCGTGCTCTCGGGCACCGGTCCGGAGCTCCTTGAGAGCGACGAGGTCCGCAAGGCATACCTCGGCGAGGACTGAGTCCGAGCGCCCGCGTCACAGCAAGAAGGACGTCCCGCCTCCCTCATGGGAGGCGGGACGTCCGGTCTTCTGACGGAGTCAGGCGCTCTTGCGTGTCGATCGCTTGGCAGCCTTGGTGGTAGCGGCTGATTTCGTCGCACGCGCCGATGCGGTGGTGGCGGAGGCAGTGCGCGCGGCTGCAGTCTTCTTCACCGTCGCCGCCTTGCCGGCCGCGCTCCCTTGCGCAGAGGACTTCTTGACGGCTGGCTTCTTCACGGCGTCCTTCTTGGCTGCGTCCTTCTTGGCTGCGGCCGTGGGACGGGTCACCGAACGGGATGTCTTCGCCAGGACCGGGGCGAGGAAGCGGCCCGTGTGACTGTCGGGGTTCGCCGCCACTTCTTCCGGCGTCCCTGTGGCCACCACGGTGCCACCCTTGTTGCCGCCCTCGGGTCCGAGGTCGACGATGTAGTCGGCACTCTTGATCACGTCGAGGTTGTGCTCGATGACCAGCACCGTGTTGCCCTTGTCGACAAGGCCCTGGAGGACCCCGAGGAGTTTGCGGATGTCCTCGAAGTGAAGGCCTGTGGTCGGCTCGTCGAGCACATAGATCGTGCGACCCGTCGACCGCTTCTGGAGCTCGGTCGCGAGTTTGACCCGCTGGGCCTCGCCGCCGGACAAGGTCGGCGCGGGCTGCCCGAGCCGCACATATCCCAGTCCGACCTCGTTGAGCGTCGTCATGTGGCGGGCGATGGCCGGCACCGCCGCGAAGAACTCGGCCGCCTCCTCGATGGGCATGTCGAGGACGTCGGCGATGGTCTTGCCCTTGAAGTGGACCTCGAGGGTCTCGCGGTTGTAGCGCGCGCCGTGGCACACCTCGCACGGGACATAGACGTCCGGGAGGAAGTTCATCTCGATCTTGATCGTGCCGTCGCCCGAGCAGGCGTCGCAGCGCCCACCCTTGACGTTGAACGAGAACCGCCCCGGCTGGTAGCCCCGGATCTTGGCCTCGGTCGTCGTGGCGAAGAGTTTGCGGATCGCGTCGAAGACACCCGTGTAGGTCGCCGGGTTCGAGCGCGGTGTGCGACCGATCGGCCCCTGGTCGACGTGGACGACCTTGTCGAGATGCTCCAGGCCCGTCACCGTCCGGTGCCGTCCGGGCACGTGCCGAGCACCATTGAGCTTGTTGGCCAGCACGTGGTAGAGGATGTCGTTGACGAGCGTCGACTTGCCCGAACCGGACACACCCGTGACCGCCACGAGGTTGCCGAGTGGGAAGCTCGCGGAGACATCCTGGAGGTTGTGCTCACGGGCGCCGACGACCGTCACTTCACGGTCGGGCTCCTGAGGACGACGCACTGCAGGCAGGGGGATCTCCTCCCGTCCCGAGAGGTACTTCCCCGTCACGGACGTGGGGTGCGCGAGCAGATCTGCCACGGTGCCCGAGTGGACCACCTGGCCACCGTGCTCGCCTGCGCCGGGGCCGATGTCGACGACCCAGTCCGCGGTGGCGATGGTGTCCTCGTCGTGCTCCACGACGATGAGCGTGTTGCCGAGGTCGCGCAGCCGCGTGAGTGTCTCGATCAGGCGATGGTTGTCGCGCTGGTGCAGGCCGATGCTCGGCTCGTCGAGGACGTAGAGCACACCGACGAGACCCGAGCCGATCTGGGTCGCCAGCCGGATGCGCTGCGCCTCTCCACCCGACAACGTCCCGGCAGGTCGATCGAGGCTGAGGTAGTCGAGGCCGACGTCCAGCAGGAAGCCGAGACGGGCGTTGATCTCCTTGATGACGCGCTCCGCGATCTGCGCTTCACGAACGGTGAAGTCGACGTGCTCGAGGAACCCTGCCGACTCGGAGATGGGAAGTGCGCACACGTCGGCGATGCTCTTGCCGCCGATGAGGACCGCGAGCGACTCCGGCTTGAGGCGACTTCCCTGGCAGGCCGGGCAGGGCACCTCGCGCATGTAGCCCTCGTAGCGCTCCCGGCTCCACTCGGAGTCGGTCTCCGCGTGCCGACGCTTGACGAACGCGATGGCACCCTCGAACCCCGTCGTGTAGGACCGCTCCCGCCCGAAACGGTTCCGGTACTTGACGTGGACCTTGTGGTTGCGGCCGTGGAGCAGCGCTTCCTTCGCCCGATCGGGCAGGGCGCGCCACGGCACGTCGACGCCGAACTTCATCTCCTCGGCAAGGGCCGTCAGCACGCGCTGGAAGTACTCGGACGCACCACTGCCGGAGGCCCACGGCGCGATGGCCCCCTCGGAGAGGGAGAGGTCGTCGTTGGGCACGACCAGCTCGGGGTCGACCTCCAGCTCGGTCCCGATGCCGGTGCAGACGGCGCACGCGCCGAAGGGCGAGTTGAACGAGAACGACCGCGGCTCGACTTCGTCCATCGCGAGCGGGTGATTGTTGGGGCACGCCATGCGTTCCGAGAAGCGGCGCTCGCGCGGAAGCCCGTCAGGACCGTCCGCGCCGTCAGCCGAGACGTCGACGAACTCGATGAGAACCACACCGCCCGCCAGCCCGAGCGCAGTCTCGACCGAGTCGGTGAGCCGACGCTTCGACGACGCGTCGCCGCCCTTGGCGACGAGGCGGTCGACCACCACGTCGATCGTGTGCTTGACCTGCTTCTCCAGCTTCGGGGGCTCGGTCAGGGACACCACTTCCCCGTCGACGCGTGCGCGGGCGAAACCCTTGGACTGGAGCTCGGAGAAGAGGTCGACGAACTCGCCCTTGCGAGCGCGGACGACGGGTGCGAGCACCTGGAAGCGGGTGCGCTCGGGCAGTTGGAGGAGCTGATCGACGATCTGTTGCGGGCTCTGGCGGGTGATCGGCTCCCCACACACGGGGCAGTGCGGTCGACCGGCACGGGCGAAGAGGAGTCGCAGGTAGTCGTAGACCTCGGTGATCGTGCCGACCGTCGAGCGAGGGTTGCGGTTGGTCGACTTCTGGTCGATCGAGACCGCTGGCGACAGCCCCTCGATGAAGTCCACGTCCGGCTTGTCCATCTGACCGAGGAACTGTCGCGCATAGGCCGACAGCGACTCGACGTAGCGCCGTTGCCCCTCGGCGAAGATCGTGTCGAACGCCAAGGAGGACTTGCCCGACCCCGACAGGCCGGTGAAGACCACGAGGGAATCTCGGGGAAGCTCGACCGAGACATCCTTCAGGTTGTGCTCGCGTGCGCCGCGCACGATCAGATGGTCGTGGGTGGCGCTCCCGGAGCGGCGGGTCGTCGATGGGGTCGCGGCAGAAGTCACGATCACCATGCTAGGTGGGACCACCGACAAGGCCCCCGACGACCGCCTGCTGGCGCCGGGCGGAGAGCCACCCTGCGCCTAGGCTTGAGTCCGTGATCCTGCGATCAGCCACGGTGGCGCTCGTCGTCACGTCTGCCTTGGCGATCAGTGGCTGCACCTCCCCCGACCCCGCCTCGCCCTCGCCGACCGAACGCACCATCACCTGGGAACGCGTCGCCCTCCCCGAGGGCGTGTCGGCAGTGACCTTGGCGTCCACGCCTGAGGACGTCATCGTCGGGGCAGTGGGGGCCGGCCGGACGCGACCACGCCTCCTCAAGGGTCCGGACCCCGAATCGCTCACGCAGATTCCCCTCTCCCCCGGGTCGCCCTACGCCTACGAGGCCCGGTGGTTCCAGATCGCCACGCACGAGGACCGCATCGACGCGATCGGTGGCGCCCGCGGCGGCGCTCACGGGAACTACCGGTGGTCGACGTGGACCGGCTCAGGGGCGAGCGTCGCGGAGCAGGAACAGCCGTTCGGGGTTTTCGGCAGCTACGGCGCGGGTGACCTTGCGGGCGTCGCGTATGCCGGTGGGTCGCCTGTCATTCTCGGCGCCTGGCAGAGCGAGTCCACCGGACAGGACATCGCCACCTGGAGTCGGTCTGGCGACCGGTGGGCGCGTCTACCCTCCACCGGCACCCCTTTGGGAAGCACCGCCGACGAACTCCTCAGCGCAACCGCCATCGCGTCCCACGGCACGGGACTAGTGCTCACGGGATCGGTCACCCACCTCGATCCCGGCGCCGTGACGGTCTCCCCGGCCGTCTGGCTCTCCCCCGGACCGACGGGACCGTGGACTCGCGTGGACCTCCCGCGGACGGGCGGCGCCGGGACTTCGGAGGTGCACGCCGCGACCTGTCACACGGAGTGCCTCCTCACAGGAGTCACCGACGGGCGCCTGTCGGTGTGGCAGGCGGGTGGCGAATCGCCAGGTGAGCTGTCCGGCATACCGGCTGTTCGTGTCGACGAGAACGCGCGCGTACTCGCCCCCGTCGGACCCGCGGGGTCCGAGATCCTCGTGGTCCCCCAGGATCGATCCTCGGCAGTCCTGTTCCGCGACGGTGACGCATGGCAGCGGGGCCGGGGTCCGACCGGCATGCCCGTGTCGGCCGTCGCCCACGGGGATGAACTGTGGGTCGTCACCACGGACGACGCGGGAGCAGGCACGCTCTGGCGAGCACGCGTAGCCTGAGGCCGTGACCGACCTTCTCGCCGCCATCGATCAACAGACCGGCCTCCTCGTTGCGGATGCCAGGGCCGTCGATGACCTCTCGGCGCCGAGCCTGTGCGAGGGGTGGAGCCGCGACCATGTCCTCAACCACATCGCGCGGAACGCCGAGGCGATGTCGCGACTTGTCGGATCGGCCGTGGACGGGACAGGCGAGACGATGTATGCCTCGCCGGAGGGCCGTGACGAGGACATCAACGCCGGTGTGGGCCGGCCGGGCGGGACCGTCGTCGATGAGGTCGAGGCAACCTCCGTCCCCTTGGCCCAAGACCTGCGTCGGCTCACGCCCGCCCACGCGGACATCGTCCTCGAGCGCACCCCGGGCGGGCCAACGTTCAAGGGAGGCATGCTGACCTTCATGCGCCTGCGAGAGGTGGTCTATCACCACGTCGACCTCGACACAGGATTCGGGTTCGACGACCTGGCTGCCGACCTCCAACTCCTCTTCATCGAGAACGAGATCAAGCGGCAGCAAGGCGGTCCCACACCGTTGTCGGTCACGATCCGCAGCGACGAGGGAGATGCCTGGCCCCTGGGCACCGCTGACCGCGACGTGACCGGCTCGCGGGCCGGCATACTCCTCTGGTTGGCCAGGCAGGACTCGTCCGGTGTCCGGGGCGACGCGATCCCCGAGCTCACGGCGGGGCTCTGACCATGGCCGGCTCCGACTACGCCGGCAACGTCTCCCCCGGAGGCCCCACCGACACCCGCGAACTCGCGCGCCTCGTCATCCGCAAGGTCGCTGTGTCCGAGATGTCCAACAACGCCTACCTGCTGACCTGCCGCGCGACCGGCGAACAGCTCCTCATAGACGCCGCCGACGATCCCGCCCGACTCAGCGCCCTCATCCGCGAAGGCACCGGCTCCCTCGACATGATCGTCACGACACACCAGCACTGGGACCACGTGCGAGCCCTCAGCGACCTCGTCGACGCGTTCCATCCCCAGACCCATGCCGGCGCTGAGGACGCCGACGCCCTCCCCGTCCGGCCAGACGTACGCCTGCAGCACGGCGACCGGATCCGGGTCGGGCAATGCGACCTCGATGTCGTTCACCTGCGCGGGCACACGCCCGGCTCGGTGGCGCTGGCCTACGGCGACCCCAGCGGCCACACTCACCTCTTCACGGGCGATTCCCTCTTCCCCGGAGGCGTGGGCAACACGAAGAACCCGGGCCAGAGCTTCGACAGCCTCATCACGGACGTCACGTCTCGGGTCTTCGACGTCTACGACGACGACACGTGGGTCTATCCGGGGCATGGTGGTGACACGACGCTGGGGGTCGAGCGGCCACACCTCGACGAATGGCGTTCTCGAGGCTGGTGACCCCGCCTCTCACTCGGCGGGGTAGTAGCTCGGCCACAGCTCGACGGCGCGGAACCCCATCCGTTCGTAGATCGGGTACCCCATCTCGGATGCCTGCAGGTATGCCGTGTGCGCACCTGCCGCTGCACCCGCAGCCATGACCGCCGCCGTGATGGCGTGCCCGTGGCCGCGCGTGCGATAGGCGGGAGGAGTGGCGATGTTGAACACACCGACGTGTCCATCGGTCAGTGTCCCGAAGCCCGTGGTGCACGGCTGACCGTCGGCCCGTCCGACATAGGCCTCCATCTCGGGCAGCCGCAGGACCTCCGCCGTCATGAGTGAGCCCAGGACCTCGACCGGGCCCTCGAAGCCGTCCGCGAACAGCTGCTGCGCCAGGGCCACCTCCCCCGCGTCCTCCGGGTCGACGCGCGAGATCACGGTCCCCTGGGGCACGACGACCTCAGCCGGCGAGGAGTGGATCATGAACGGTTCGTGCTCCACCCGATCCAGGTGGTGTCGCGAGGCGAGTCCGGCAACCCACTCCGGGGCCGATGGGCGGCTGAGGATGCAGTAGGGCAAACCGCGTCCAGCCAGCGCGTCCAGCCACTGTGAGGCTGACTCTTCGTCCGCCTCAGGTCCGAGAACGACGACCCCGTTGAACCTCGGCGTGGGCTGCTCGGTGTCATAGCGGACGAGATCGGCGGAGTCGCGCCAGGCGCCGTCGGGGAAGGCGCTCCACAGGATGCGCATGGCGCTGGTGAAGGCTGTGACAGCACGCTGCGTCGACGGATCGTTCTCACGTGCCTCGTGCAGGTCGACCGCGATATTGCTCATGACGCCAGTGTCCTGCCGGCGGTCTCACCGCGTGGCGCGAATCACTTGACTCGACGGGCGGATCTAGCCTGACGTGGTGTCGCGTCTCGAGTCCGTCCCCGCCCCTCTGCTGGTTCTTGCCGGGATCCTCTCGGTCCAGTTCGGGGGCGCGCTCGCCGCAACCCTCGTGCCCGAGATCGGGGCCGGCGGGTCCGTGGTGATGCGGCTCCTCTTTGCGACCGTCATCCTCGTCGCCATCGCACGCCCGCGGTTCCGCGGACACTCCCGCAAGGCCTGGCTCACCGTCATCGGCTTCGGCCTCGCCCTCGGCCTCATGAACTTCACGTTCTACGGTTCACTCGCCCACCTGCCCATCGGTGTCGCCGTGACCGTCGAGTTCCTCGGCCCGTTGCTCCTCGCAGCATCGTTGTCGCGCAGGCTCGTCGACCTCCTCGCCGTCGTGGCTGCAGCGGCGGGCGTCCTGCTCATCTCCGAGGCACTCTCCATCCCGTTCGCCGACCTGAACTGGACCGGGCTGGGACTGGCGGCCACTGCGGGAGCGTGCTGGGCGGCATACATCATCTTCAGCGGGCGGACCGGAGCGGAATTCGACAAGCTCGAAGGACTGGCGCTCGCCATGATCGTCGCGACCATCGTGACGTTGCCCTTCGGGCTGGCCTCCGTGCCGGACTGGACCAGCGAGACGCTAGCCAAGGGCTTGGGCATCGCCGTGCTGTCGTCGGTGTTGCCCTACTCGCTCGAGCTCGTGGCTCTCCGTCGACTCAGTGCCCAGGTGTTCGGCATCCTGCTCAGCCTCGAGCCGGCCGTCGCGGCGCTTGCCGGGCTGATCATCCTCAGCCAGACGCTCAGCGGCGTCCAGTTGGTTGGGATGACCCTCGTCGTGCTCGCGTCCGCCATCGTCCTCGGCCTCGGAGCCCGCAAGGACCCCGCCGAATCGACGGGGTCCTAGACGCGTTCAAGCGGCGTATGCCGGGTGGCTCAGTCGCCCTTGTAGAAGTCGTCGCCGTCGCTCGAGTCGGGGCCGGCACCGACCTGCGCGAACTCGGACTTGGCGTCACGCTTCGACTTCCAGAGGCTGGCGATCGTCGTGACGCCGAGGATGACGACGATGGCACCGAGTGACACCGCGATCGGGATCTCCGGGACGCTGACGTGCTGGCCACCGTTGATGAACGGCAGCTCGTTCTCGTGGAGGGCGTGCAGGATGAGCTTGACACCGATGAAGGCCAGAAGCACCGACAGACCCAGGCTGAGGTAGACGAGCTTCTGCAGCAGGCCACCCAGCAGGAAGTAGAGCTGTCGCAGACCCATGAGCGCGAAGAGGTTCGCGGTGAGGACGAGGTACGGCTCCTTGGTGAGCCCGTAGATCGCCGGGATCGAGTCCAGCGCGAAGAGCAGGTCCGTGGTGCCGAGTGCCAGAACCACGATGAAGAGCGGCGTGACGAGACGCTTCCCGTTCTCCTTCGTGATCATCTTGGTGCTCCACTCCTTGGTCGAGGGGAGCGTGTTCTCGACCCACTTCATGAAGCGGTTCTCTTCGTACTCCTCGTCGTCGCTCTCACCCTCGGTCGCGAGCTTGATCGCGGTGTAGATGAGGAAGGCACCGAAGATGTAGAAGACCCACGAGAAGTTGTTGATGGCCGCCGCGCCGAGCCAGATGAAGATGCCGCGCAGGACGATCGCGATGATGATGCCCCACATGAGGGCGGTCTGCTGGAACTTCTCCGGCACGGCGAACTTCGCCATGATCAACAAGAAGATGAAGAGGTTGTCGACGGACAGCGAGTACTCCGTCAGCCAGCCTGCATAGAACTCACCGGCGAGGGTGCTGCCATGGCTGACCCAGACCCACACGCCGAACAGCACTGCCGCGCCGACGTAGAACGACAGGGCGAGCACGAGCTCTTTGGTCGAGGGACGGTGCGGATTGCGCGCGATCGCAATGACATCGAAGAGCAGGATCGCGGCGGCGACGCCAATGGTGAGGAACCACTGCCACGGGGCAATGTTCATGGATTCCGTCGCCGCAGGCAGCGCGGTGGAGAGGGTGAGCAACGCGGACAACCTTCCGAGGGTTGGGGTCAGGGCCCGGAGGTCTCTCCCGTCCAGTGGACGGACCGGCTCCCCGGGCACACCGTGGGATGGGCCGTGATGACGAGGACACCGCGCTGGGGATACTCCCCTCCGCTGGTCAGGATTCTCTCACGGCTTCGCACGTGTAATGAATCCTGACCACGGAGCGACGTATGCCGTCGGCTCGCCATCCTGAGTCGCGCGTACGTGTCGGTTCGCCGCAGTCCCATCCGCGCTGCGCGCGCTGCACGCACTCCGCGCTCCCGCCAGGCCCAGCCAGCGGCGAACCGACACGTACGCGCTCCCGGGACCCACTGGGCGGCCTGCCGGCATACGCTCCGGTCGTGACCTTCCGGATTGCCTATGGCGATGACCCGAGCCAGTTCGGCGAACTGACGCGCCCCGTGGGTCCGAGCAAGGGGGTGGTCGTCGTCATTCACGGGGGCTTCTGGAAAGCCGAATACGACCTGGGGCTGGGCCGCCCCCTCGCCGCCTCGCTGGCCCAACACGGCTGGACAGCGTGGAACATCGAGTACAGACGTGTCGGCAATGGAGGTGGCGCGCCGGAGACGTTCGACGACGTGCACGCGGCCTTCGACACCCTGGCCGCCATTGACGGCCTCGACTCGTCCACCGTGCTGGCTCTCGGACACTCCGCTGGAGGGCACCTGGCGGTGTGGTCGGCCGGTCGTCATCGGTATGCCGGATGGGACGATGCGCGCGTGCGAGTCACTGGCGCCGTGTCACAAGCAGGTGTCCTCGACCTCGTGAGCGCAGCCCGTGACGATCTGGGCACAGGCGCCGTTGTTCGCCTGCTCGGGCACCCGCCCACGAGTGCGGACGAACCATTCGACCCGCGCCAGCATCTTCCCCTCGACGTGCCCGTGCGGTGCGTCCATGGCCGAGCAGACGACACCGTCCCCGTCAGCCAGTCAGCGGACTACATCGCAAGTGCAACAGCCGCAGGGGCCGACGCTGCGGTGGAGCTCGTTGAGGGCGGCCACTTCGTCGTCATCGATCCGGAGTCGCCGGCATGGTCCCGGCAGCTGGAGATCCTGGACGAGCTGTCCGTTGCTCACTCAGGCCGCTGACTCCGCGGGAGTTTGGCCACCACCAGTTCGTAGGACGTGTCGATCGCCTCGCGCAACGCGTCGTCGGGGATCGCTCCACCGACGACGAGCGTGTTCCACCCGTGTCGCCCGATGTAGGCCGAGACCGCGGCATGATCCGGGAACTCGGCGATCCACTCGTCGGCTTCGGCCCGCGTGCCCAGCTTGACCCCCACAGCGGCCGACTCCCCGGACCCCAACCCACCCAGGAACGCGAAGATCTTGTCGCCAACCTTGGCGACATGGTCCCCTTCCCAGGGCTGGTCGGCCCACGCGCCCGGCTTCGCCAGAGCGTAGGCCGCGACCTCCTCCGGCGTCATCGCGCGCCCACCGACCCCATCACTTCGTCGCCTCGCTCATCTGGCGCAGTTCCTTCTTGAGGTCGCCCAGTTCGTCGCGCAGCCGTGCCGCCAACTCGAAGTGGAGGTCACCCGCCGCCTGGTGCATCTGCGTCGTGAGCTCCTGGATGAGGTTGGCCAGGTCGCCGGCGGCCATCTCGCCAAGTCGATCGGCACCCACCGTGACCGCGTCGGCCGCCAACGCGCCGCGGCCTCCTCGGCCACCACCGTCCGCCTTGCCGCGCGAGCGTGCCCGGCCCGAACCCAGGAGCGCCTCGGTGTCGGCATCCTCGCGCTCGAGCATGTCGGTGATGTCGGCGATCTTCTTGCGCAGCGGCTGGGGATCGATGCCGCGTTCGGCGTTGTAGGCAATCTGCTTCTCGCGGCGGCGCGATGTCTCGTCCACGGCTTCGGCCATGGACGGGGTGATCTTGTCGGCGTACATGTGGACCTGACCCGACACGTTGCGGGCCGCGCGCCCGATGGTCTGGATGAGCGACCGGGCCGATCGCAGGAAGCCTTCCTTGTCGGCGTCGAGGATCGACACGAGCGACACTTCGGGCAGGTCGAGACCCTCCCGCAGGAGGTTGATACCGACCAGCACGTCGAACTCGCCCATGCGCAGCTCACGCAGCAACTCCACGCGGCGCAGCGTGTCGATGTCGGAGTGGAGGTATCGCACCCGCACACCCTTGTCGAGCAGGTAGTCGGTGAGGTCCTCGGCCATCTTCTTGGTCAGGGTCGTCACGAGGACCCGCTCGTCCTTGGCCGCGCGCTCGTTGATCTCGTGGAGCAGGTCGTCGATCTGTCCCTTGGTCGGCTTCAGGACGATCTCTGGGTCTACGAGACCGGTCGGCCGGATGATCTGCTCCACGACGCCGTCGGCCTGGGCGAGTTCGTAGTTGCCCGGGGTCGCGGAAAGATAGACCGTCTGCCCGATCCGGTCGAGGAACTCCTCCCACTTCAGGGGGCGGTTGTCCATGGCCGACGGGAGGCGGAAGCCGTGGTCGACGAGGGTCCGCTTGCGCGACATGTCGCCTTCATACATGGCGCCGATCTGCGGCACCGTCACGTGCGACTCGTCCAGCACCAGCAGGAAGTCCTCGGGGAAGTAGTCGAGGAGGCAGTTCGGTGCCGATCCGGGCGTACGGCCGTCGAGGTGCATCGAGTAGTTCTCGATCCCCGAACAGGAGCCGACCTGGCGCATCATCTCGATGTCATAGGTCGTGCGCATCCTCAGCCGCTGGGCCTCGAGCATCTTGCCCTGCCCCTCGAACGACCGGAGCTGCTCCTCGAGTTCGTGCTCGATCCCGGCGATCGCGCGCTCCATGCGCTCCGGCCCTGCCACATAGTGGGAGGCCGGGAACACATACATCTCCTGCTCCTCGCGGACCACCTCACCGGTGAGCGGGTGGAGCGTGTAGATCTTGTCGACCTCGTCGCCGAAGAACTCGATCCGCACGGCGAGTTCTTCGTACATCGGGATGATCTCGACCGTGTCGCCCCGCACGCGGAAGGTGCCACGCGTGAACGCGAGGTCATTGCGCGTGTATTGCATCTGGACGAACCGCCGCAACAGGTCGTCACGGTCCAGCTCGTCGCCCACGCGCAGTGCGACCATCCGGTCGACGTACTCCTGCGGCGTCCCGAGGCCATAGATGCAGGACACCGACGCGACGACGATGACGTCCCGCCGAGTCAGCAGCGAGTTGGTGGCCGAGTGCCGCAGCCGCTCGACCTCGTCATTGATCGAGCTGTCCTTCTCGATGTAGGTGTCGGTCTGCGGGACGTAGGCCTCGGGCTGGTAGTAGTCGTAGTAGCTCACGAAGTACTCCACCGCGTTGTGCGGCAACAGTTCCCGGAACTCGTTGGCCAGCTGTGCCGCGAGCGTCTTGTTGGGGGCGATCACCAGTGTCGGGCGCTGGACCCGCTCCACGAGCCACGCCGTCGTCGCCGACTTGCCCGTACCGGTGGCTCCCAGGAGCACGACGTTCTGCTGGCCGGCGTCGATCCGCTCGGCCAGGTCCTTGATCGCCGCGGGCTGGTCGCCGGCGGGCTCGAAGTCGGACTCGACCTTGAACGGAGCGACAGTGCGCTTGAGGTCGGTGGTGGGACGCATACGACAACGGTATGCCGTTCCACCGACACCCGTGCCATGGCGCCGACCCGGCCGGCTGAATACCGTCCGCTCACCCCGCCGTGTCGGCACCGAAGTGCCACGATGGTCGGGTGACGATGGAACTGCCCACACCACGCACGCCTGACCCCAGATCGGCCCCGGTCCTGCGCTGGGGCATTCTGGGACCGGGCAACATCGCTCGTGAGATGGCATCCGCCCTCCGTGCCGAGACCGACCAGGTGATCCGCGCAGTCGCGTCCCGCGACCTGACCAGAGCGCAGGGCTTCGCGGACGAGTTCGGCGCGCACACGGCATACGGCTCGTACGAAGAGCTCGTCGCAGATCCGGACGTCGACATCGTCTACGTCGCCTCCCCGCACTCGGAGCACCACGCCCACGCCCGACTGGCGCTCGACTCCGGAAAGCACGTCCTCGTCGAGAAGGCGTTCGCGCGCAACGCGACCGAGGCTCAGGACATCCTCCACACGGCCTCCGCCAAGGGACTCCTCGCCATGGAGGCCATGTGGACCCGGTTCCTGCCCGGCATCGACGTCGTCCGCCAGTGCCTCGAGGACGGACTTCTCGGCACGGTCGAGAACGTCTTCGCCGACCACGGCCAGGCCCTTCACCCCGATGGGCCGCAGCGACTCTCCGACCCTGCCCTGGCCGGCGGCGCCCTCCTCGACCTCGGGATCTACCCGGTCTCCCTGGCCAGTTTCGCCCTCGGTGGGATCGAGACCGTGAGCGCCACGGGGCGTCTCACCGACGAGGGGGTCGACGCCGAGGAGGCGGTCCTCGTCACCGGACCGAGAGGTGGGCGCGGTCTGCTGCACGCCACGATGACCTCTCGCACGCCCACCACGGCGAGCATCAACGGCACCGACGGCCGCCTGGAGCTCGGCGACCCCGATGACCCGATGAACCTGTGGTACTCCCCGTCCCGGGTTCGCTACGTCTCCCGGGACTCGCAGACCGATGTCTCATGGGAGCCCGCGAGCCGTGAACACGGCCTGCATTTCGAGGCGTGCGAGGCGGCCCGACTCGTCGATGCAGGGCTGACGGAGAGTCCGCTGCTCCCGTCCGCCGAGACCTTGCGGATCATGGAGGTGCTCGACGAGATCCGAGCACAGCTCGGAGTGCGCTACCCCGGCGAATGACTCGAGACTCGATCGTGCACCGAGTCGAACCACGGTTCCTTCGCTTCGGCGTACTGCGACGTCGTCAGCCCCCGTGACGCGAGTTCCTGCTTGAGGTCGGAGTACTCCCTTCGAGCTGCCTCATCCGATCGCAACCAGTCCCGGAAGTCGAGCGCCCAGCGATGACCCGGGCTGTCGACCTCGCGCACATGGAGGTGCGCCACCCGGCCGGGGTCGGCGCTCCCGTGGAATCGCTTTGGCCAGCGAGTGCCGTCCTTGCCGTTGTCGCTCGCCTCGCCTTCAATCCGGGGGAAACCCATGCGGGACAGGGCTTCCACGAAGTCCGGCGCGTCGGCATCGGAAAGCGCTCGCACCCCGATCTGCACGTCGATGACGTCCTTGGCGAGCATGCCGGGTACGGCCGTGGAACCGATGTGGTCGACTGTCACGGCCCGCTCCCCCAAGGCCCGCTTGATCCTGGCGACGAGCCGAAGGCCGTCTGCGGCCCATTCGGCGCGAGGTTCGCTGACGGCGAGGGCATCGGGACGACGAGCCCGTATGCCGTGAATCAGGTTCTCGTTGAACGGTTCCAGCCGCTCGGCCCAGATCCGTCGCACTTCTGCGTCAAGGCGCTCGAGGCTGCCGTTGTTGTCGAGCCAGATGTCGGCGGCTGCACGACGCGCTTCGTCGTCGGCCTGGGCGTCAATCCGGGACTGCGCGTCCTCCGGGGTCATGCCTCGCTCCCGGACGAGGCGCGCCAGCCGCTCCTCCTCGTCCGTGCCGACGACGATGACGAGGTGGTAGTCCGCGCCCATGTCCTTCTCGACGATGAGTGGCATGTCGTGGACTACCACGGCATTCGCGGGCACGGCATTCATGAGCTCGGCGGTGCGTTTCCAGATCGCCGGATGGGTGATTCCCTCGAGGTCGGCCAGTGCGGACGGGTCGGTGAACACGACCCGCCCGAGCGCTGGCCGGTCGAGTGCGCCCTCGGGGTCGAACACAGCGTCGCCAAACCGTTCGCGGATCGCCGAGAGGGCCGGCATACCGGGTTCGACGACCTCACGTGCCACGGCGTCCGCGTCGACGACCACGGCGCCGAGAGCGGAGAGGGCCTTGGCGACCGTCGACTTGCCGGACCCGATTCCACCGGTGAGACCCACGCGCAGCATGCGCCAAACCTAGACGGTGGGTGTGGCCTGCCGGATCAGCAGCCCGCCTCCGTGTAGCGGCACAGCTGGGGGTACAGGTGCTCCACCCCCGGCCGAGCGCTCCTGATGAGGTCCGGGTCGACTTCGTGGGTCTCGCGGAACGGCCCGGCGGAGCCCGACAGGGCTATCCCGCGACCGGCTCGGACCGCCAGGATCACCGGACCGCCACCCGTGGACCCGTCCCGTATGCCCGTCGACTCGTCCTGTGCGTAAACGAAGTACGTGGATGCGAGTCCCTCTCCCCAGGGTCCGGGAAGGTTCTCAACCAGTCCCCCGAGCCTGCCCTGCGAGGTCGACTCGCATGCACGTGTGACCTGCCGCAACTCACCCATGAACGCCACCGCCGAGCCGGTGTCCGGGAAAGCGAACACCGCTTCCTGCCTCGGTCCACCGTCGATGCCGCCACCGCGGATGGCTCGGCGGTCGTCCGCTCCGTATCGGCCTGCGAGCGCCCAGGCGTCCGTGTCGCACGGTCCGTTGAACTGCGTGGTCGGCAGCCAGTCGGCATCGACCTCACCGTCCCCCTTGACCCCCTGGTGGAGGAAGATGATGGGTGAGTGGGACGCCTTCTCAGACGGTAGGGCTGACGGGGGCGTGCTGACGCTCGGCCTCGTCGTCGCGCTCGGCGTGCCCGTGACCGACTCGGTCGGAGAGGTGGTGCTCGTGACGGTCGGCGTCACGTCTGGCGTCGTCGCGGTCGGGATCGGCGTCGGCTGGGCCGGCAGTGCGTCGTCCCGACCCAGCCGGTCGCTCACGACGAACGCTCCCGCGCCGATCACGGCCACCGCGGCAGCAGCGGAGATGCCCGTGACCCAACGCTGGCGGCGGCGACGGAAGCGCCCCTGGTGGACCACGTGCTCGGCGTACCCCGGACGTGCCGGTGAAGGCTCGACGCTCCTGAGCCGGGCGCGGAGCTCGTCCTCGCTGATCGGGCTCATGACAACCTTCCTTCTTCGACCCGCTCGGAACTGAGGCGCGAGAGCGCCCGCGAACAGGTGGACTTCACTGTGCCGACGGAGATGTCGAGTTCCTCGGCGACCTGGCGTTCGCTGAGGTCCAGGTAGTAGCGCAGGACGACGATCGTGCGCTCGCGCTGGGACAGACCAGCGAGCTCCTGGACGATGTCGTCTCGGTGGTCGACGGTCGCATAGGCGCGCGCGGCCGTGGAACTCGTGTGGTCGTCACCCACGTCCCCGAGCGCCGGTTCGAGGTGGCGGCGGCGCCAACGGTCGGTGTTGAGATTGACGAGGATTCTGCGCGTGTAGGAATACGCACCTTCCGGGCGCACCTTGCCCCAGTTGACGTACGTCCGGATCAGCGCTTCCTGCACAAGATCCTCAGCCGTGGCTCGGTTCCCCGTGATCAGCACGGCCACCCGCGACAACCGTGGTTGCGCCCCCTCCACGAACGCCGTGAATTCGGCGTCCGCCCTCTCCGATGTCTTCACATCGCACCCCTCGTCCGGTTGACCATCACCCATCCCTACGAGGCGCGGCCCCATGGGGTTGAGTGTGGTCTGGAATCTTCTGAAATGGTCCCGGACAGACCGAAGGCCCGGCTCCCCGCAAGGGGAACCGGGCCTTCGAATGTGGCGTCACGGCATACGCAAGGTATGCCGGTCGGCTCAGTTTCCGGTGAGCTTCTCGCGCAGCGCGGCGAGGGCCTCGTCGGAGGCGAGGGTGCCCTCGTTGGCCGGCGCGGCCGGACGTGCGTCCGCACCCTCGTCGGAGGACGAGGATGCAGCCGAGTCGCTGCTGTAGGACGTGGCGTTGTCGCCACCCGCTGCAGCCTCGGCGTCGGCCTTGGCGGCCTCCTCGACCTGCGTGCGGTGCGCCTCCCAGCGGGCGTGGGCCTCGGCGTACTGCTTCTCCCAGGTCTCACGCTGCTTCTCGTAGCCCTCGAGCCACTCGTTGGTCTCGGAGTCGAAGCCCTCGGGGTACTTGTAGTTGCCCTGCTCGTCGTACTCCGCAGCCATGCCGTAGAGGGTGGGGTCGAACTCGGTGAGCCCGGCGCCGTCCTCGTTGGCCTGCTTGAGCGACAGCGAGATGCGACGACGCTCGAGGTCGATGTCGATGACCTTGACGAAGATGTCGGCGCCGACGGTGACGACCTGCTCCGGCAGCTCCACGTGGCGCTCGGCCAGCTCGGAGATGTGGACGAGGCCCTCGATGCCGTCCTCGACGCGCACGAACGCACCGAACGGGACGAGCTTGGTGACCTTGCCGGGGACGACCTGGCCGATGGCGTGCGTGCGAGCGAAGTGCTGCCACGGGTCCTCCTGCGTCGCCTTCAGCGACAGGGAGACACGCTCACGGTCCATGTCGACGTCGAGCACCTCGACGGTGACCTCGTCGCCGACCTCGACAACCTCGGACGGGTGGTCGATGTGCTTCCAGGACAGCTCCGAGACGTGGACGAGACCGTCGACGCCGCCGAGGTCCACGAACGCACCGAAGTTGACGATGGAGGACACGACGCCCGAACGGACCTGGCCCTTCTGGAGCTCCTTGAGGAACGTCGTGCGCACCTCGGACTGCGTCTGCTCGAGCCAGGCGCGGCGCGACAGGACCACGTTGTTGCGGTTCTTGTCGAGCTCGATGATCTTGGCCTCGATCTCCTTGCCGACGTAGGGCTGGAGGTCGCGGACACGACGCATCTCGACGAGGGAGGCGGGGAGGAAGCCGCGCAGGCCGATGTCGAGGATGAGACCACCCTTGACGACCTCGATGACGGTGCCGGTGACGACGCCGTCCTCTTCCTTGACCTTCTCGATGGTGCCCCAGGCGCGCTCGTACTGAGCCCGCTTCTTGGAGAGGATGAGGCGGCCTTCCTTGTCCTCCTTCTGGAGGACGAGGGCTTCGACCTCGTCGCCGACGGCGACAACCTCGTTGGGGTCGATGTCGTGCTTGATCGACAGCTCGCGCGAGGGAATGACACCCTCGGTCTTGTAGCCGATGTCGAGCAGAACCTCATCGCGGTCGACCTTGACGATGCGGCCTTCGACGATGTCTCCGTCGTTGAAGTGCTTGATCGTCGCGTCGATGGCGGCGAGAAGGTCTTCCTCAGAGCCGATGTCGTTGATGGCGATCTGAGGGGCGGTCTTGGCGACCGTGCTGGCAGTCATGTAGTAGGAACTCCGATGTGGACAGATGGATTCGATGGGTTGGAACTGGGTGCGTCCGGTGTGGCATCACGCCCTTGCGGGCATGCGTGAGCGCAGACGAATGCTCGCCTAGACTACCGACCGCGCGTGCGGCCGGTCAAAGCGGGGTATGCCGGTGAGTTCGGAAGTGGGTCGCCGCACCTCCGGGACCGGCGAGACGCAGGCGGCCAACCGGTCCTGGTGGGACGGCGAGGCCTCGGCGTACTACGTCGAACACGGCCGCTTTCTCGGCGACGACGAGTTCGTGTGGGGCCCGGAAGGGTGGACCGAGGAGACGCTGGGCCTGCTGCAGGCGTCGTCGGGCCAGCGGATCCTCGAAATCGGCGCGGGCGCCGGGCAGTGCGCCCGCTGGCTGGTGCGCAACGTCGGGGCCGCAGTCGTGGCGACGGACCTGTCCATGGGCATGCTGCGCGTGGGTGCCGAGGTGAGTGAGCGGACCCGCACCGCTCCCCCGCTGTTGCAGTGCGACGCACTCGCGCTCCCGTTCGGTGACGATTCGTTCGACACGGTCTTCACGGCATACGGCGTGGTGCCGTTCGTCGCGGACAGCGCGGCGGCCATGGCGGAGGTGGCGCGGGTTCTACGCCCCGGGGGCCGGTTCGTCTTCTCGACGACGCACCCGATCCGGTGGGCCTTTCCGGACGACCCGTCGGAGGCTGGGTTGGTCGCGCGACTGAGCTACTTCGACCGCACGCCGTACGTGGAGTCGGACGGCGACGGGCGCGCGACCTATGTCGAGCACCACCGGACGATGGGAGACCGGATCCGGGAGATCGTGGCGGCCGGGCTTGTCGTGGAGGACGTCGTCGAACCCGAGTGGCCGGCCGACAACACCGAGACGTGGGGCGGTTGGTCGCCCACCCGGGGAGCGATCATCCCGGGCACCGCGATCTTCGTGTGCCGCAGGCCTGGCGACTGACCTCGGCCACCCGCGCACGACAGGACCCCGCAGCGGAAGGCTGCGGGGTCCTGTCGTGTTCGCTCAGTGCTCAGCGGCGGTGGATGTCCGCACGGCTGACATTGGTGTCCGCGTCCGCGTCACCGAAGACGTCGAGCGATCGCTCGCTGGCGTAGGCGGGCGTGCCTCCGTCATCGTCGCGCCCCGGGCCCGCCGCGTAGCCGCCATTCGCACGACGCGCGCCGTTCCAGAGGAAGAACCCGACGAGACCGGAGAGCAGACCGAGGATGCCCGCGATCAGGGGCAACCGACCGACGAGCGACAGCCTGTTGACGTTGGACTCGACGTTCTTGACGTTCGCCGCGACCGTCTCATCCGTGAAGGAGATGTCAAGGTCGAGAACGGCCTTCCCGTCCTGCAGCTTGCGCGTCTGCTGCTCCTCGCGATCGACCATCTGGCCGGTGACCGGGTCCGCCCAGATCGTCTTCAGCGACGAGTAGGTGCCCTGGATGCCGGTGGAGATCTCGGCAGGCTCGTCCTGGACGTCGATGACGTACTTGTAGACCTTGACGCCGTCGATCGTGTCCTCACCCTCGAAGGTCGCGTCGACCGCGCGGTCGAGGACGCCGTCCCAGAACGGGTACGTCTTCTTCTCGGCGCCGAAGGGGAACTTGTTGATCAGGCCCTCGTGGTGCGTCTCGACGCCGTACTTCGCCTCGTCCTTCGCATCCACGGCCATGCCGGTGTTGCGGTCCGTGGCGAACCGGTCGGTGGAGGCCTGGACGAGTCGCTTCTCCGGGTCGGTGTCGTCGACGCAGTCGGGCGCGTCCCCGTTGGGGTTGGAGATGAGGCACACGAAGTCGTCGAACACAGCGACGTCACCGTCGGACTTCGCACCATCGGTGACGCTGTGGCTGAAGTACTTGACCGGACCGCTCGTCCCGTTGGGGAGAGTCGATGCCGTGCCATCGAGACGGGTGTAGGTGTCCGTGTTGAGCGGAGTCTTCTTCACCGCCCCAGGGATGTAGAAGAGGGCCAGAAGAGCCGTCGTGACGAGGAAGCCGGCAAGGCCCATCAGCACGAGACCGATGATTCTGCGCATCGTGAAGGACACCTTTGTCTCAGGAAGGAAGGGAGCGAATCTGCAGAACCTTACCAGTGGGTATGCCCTTGGCGTGAGTGTCGCTGGCCGTGACACGTGTCTCGCCTACGCTGACATGCCATGGCCCACCCCTCCCCTGCGACCGAGAGCGCGACCCCGCGACTCGACGTCCTCCCCGCGCTGGACGGCCTGCGTGCGGTGGCAGCAGGGCTCGTGGTGCTGACCCATGCGGCCTTCCTCACTGGCTTCGGAACCTCCGCCGGCCTCCCGGGGCACCTGCTGGCGCGTGGCGACTTCGGCGTGGCGATCTTCTTCGCCCTGTCGGGCTTCCTCCTCCACCGCGGACTCACCGCGCACGCGCACGGCAGCGGTGTCGACCTGCTCGGGTATGCCGCACGACGGTTCGCCCGGATCGTGCCTGCCTATTGGGTCGCGCTGGCCGCCGTCGTCATCGCCGCCGACCCCGGGTTGCGGGCCTGGTTCCTGACCGGGCTGGGCCTGCACATCTATGTGCCCGACGTCAACATCCCGTCCTTCGGGCAGTCCTGGAGCGTGGCCACGGAGGTCAGTTTCTACATCGCCCTCCCGTTCGTGGTCCTCCTGCTGAACAGGCTGCGCCGTCGCGGAGCGGCCAGGCCTCTCGTGGCACTGGTCGTGCTGGCCCTCATTACGTCCCTGCTGCCTGTGTTCACCGGGCCGGCCGAGTTCGGCGTGGAACTCCTGGTGGAGCGTTGGTTGCCCTGGCGTGCCCCCCACTTCCTCGTCGGCATGATCTTCGCCGAGGCCCTCCTTGTTCCCGATCACCCGATCTCGCGCGCGCTCAGCCGCCTGGCCCGAGACCCTGTCGGGTGTCTCGCACTGGCAGGCGCCGCGTACCTCGCGTCGACGACCCCGGTCGCCGGGTCCCTGACCCTGGAGCCGGCCCATGGCGCCACGCTGCTGATGCGTACTGGCCTCTCGACGGTGGTGGCCGCCTGCGTGCTCCTGCCACTGACGCTGGGGTCGCCGTCGTGGTGGTCACACGTGCTGTCGCACCCGATCGTGAGGTGGGTGGGCGTCGTGAGCTTCGGCTTGTTCCTGTGGCACCTTCCGGTCTTCACTGCCCTGTATGCCGTGAGCGGTGCACAGTTCTTCCGCGGCGGGCTGGCTCCGCTCCTGGCCATCGGCGTCCCGATCAGTCTCCTCCTGGCGTTCCTCAGCCATCAGTTCGTGGAACTGCCCAGTTCACGCCTCGCTGCGCGACTCACGGCGCATCGGCGCCAGCGCCGCGAAGGACACCACAGCGACGATCGCGAGGCGAAGCGCCCCCTCGAGGAGCGCTCCACCGAGTGAGCCCGGAGCGATGACCGCCTGGATGACCCCACACACCGCCAGGCCCGCGGCCACAATGCTGGCGCGCACCCACTCCGCGAACCCGAACGCGAAGCGCTGCGCCAGGACTGCTCCGACGAGTGCCGCCGCCGCGCCTGCGGCCCCGGCGATCAGTCCCCCCATCACGGCGGCGAGCGCCGCCGCCCAGGGCGGAGAGCCCCGCCAGCCCGACGCCGTCAGCGTCGACTCCGGTGCTGTCGCTGTGCGCGAGGGCGATGTTCGCGTCCGTGCCGCAACGGCCGCCGCCACGAGCAGTGCCGTTGCCAGCGCCAGGCCGGCCAGCAGCGAGGCCCGGTAGGCCGCATCGGGGCCGAACTCGATCTCCAGGGCGCCAGCCAGACCCGGCGGAAGGATGAACCCCTGCCTGCGTCCGTCGATGACCTGAGGCTCAAGGTCGACACCTCCCACATGCGCAGCCCACCCCGCGCTCGCGTTCTGATCCATCACCAGCACCCGGGCTTGCGGGGCTGCCACAACCTGACCGCGCCATGTCGTCCCAGCCATTGACGTGGCCACGGCTTGGGGCTGCGCCACCGGCGCCGGCGCGCCTTGCCGGGTCAGGACGGCTGCGCGCGGCGTGAATCCCTGCCACGCACCGACCTCCACCGAATGCTCCTCCCCCGCGCCGAAGGCGACCGGCTCGCAGGCTCTCCACGTTCCGCTCTCCACACCGAAGAGCGCACCGCGCGGCACCGTCGCCGAGGTCGGGACCGCCCGACCGTCGACGACCAGGCGCGGCCCCTGCCCGCACTCGGCCGTGCGTTGCTGCGCCGGAGGACGGATGTCCACGTCGGCCAGGTCGAGCTCCTCCAGCTCAAGAGCTGCGTTCGGTGCAACTTGGCGGTCGCCTGGAACCCGCACGAACTCGAGGTCGAGGCGGCGTCCAGTCGTGGCCGGAATCTCCACCACTCCGTTCGGCTGGACCCGGCGCGTGACTTCGCGCCCCCCGAGGCGAATCACCACGGCGGGTGCTGCTCTGGCGGCCCAGTCGTCGCGGGTCTGGAAGCGGATCGTCGTCAGGGTGACATCGCGAGCGAAATCCAGAGTGAGCTCCGGGGTCTCGTCGTCGAAGGCCGGACTCCAGGCCGTGCGGTCATCACCGTCGACAATCGCTGAAGGGGCGGCGGCCGCAGAACCGTTGCGGGCACTGCTCGCTGCCACGCTGACGTCGGGTGACCCCTGGAGGCGCGATGTCGGCGTCAGCCCCGGCACGAGTGTCCCGGCGGCAATCCACGAGCCCGTGCGCGCACCTGCGATGGTGCGGGCCATCGAGCCCGACTGCTCTGGATCCACGGTGCCCGAGATGCACACGATGGGGCCCTCGCTGCTCGTGCACCCATCACGTCCCCTCAGTCCGTCGCTGAGCACGATTGCTCGCGCCTCGTCTGCGTCGGCTGCACGTGGCAGCGCAATCCGCTCGCCCGGGGACACGCCGGGAATCTGCACCTCGGACAGGCCCGTGATGACCGTGCCCGGGGCATCGCTCTCCGTCTCGAGGATCTGGATCCTGATCCGTGAATGCCGATCACCCGGCAGCTCGATCCGAGTTGGGCGGCCGAGCACCGTGGCCGTGGTGCTCCCCTGGTCCGTTGTCACCCGGACCCGCGTCGGACGACTCACCGTCTCACCCAACGAGGTGTCGCGGCCGAGACCGGTGACGTTCACGTGGTCGAACGACGCCGGCTGAGCGAAGACGACGTTCAGGGACGGGCGGTCGTCCCACATCGTCGCCCAGGAGGTGGCAGGGTCGCCGTCCAGAGCCGCGAACGGTCGGTGTGCGGGACGCAGACCGGCAAAGGTCAGCTCTTCGGCGACCGACGACGTGGCACTGACGTCCGCTATCCCGTCGTAGGTGACCGCTGATCGCAGCGGGTCCTCGTCCCATGGCAGGTAGTCGGGTACGTCCGATCCCGCGCGGGCCGTGAGGCTGCTCGTGAGGTCCTGTCCGCGGGGGGCTCCGAACCATCTTGCGCGGGTGCGGTAGCCGTCCGTTTCCACCCTCTGCTCGGGGTCGAGGTTCTGGGAGCGGTCTCCGTCGAAGACGACAGGACCACCCAGCAGCTGGGCGTCGGCCAGAGACAGGAGGTCCTCGGTGGCCCCCGAGGCACCGTCGACGTCCCCGGACGCCCAGATCTCGAGGGCGCCGCTCGGGGTCCCCGGAAGGGCGTAGATCTCGACGGGAAAGACGCGTTCACCTGCGGCATCGAGGAAGGTCTGCCCGAAACCGCGCGCGAACTGGACGCCGGGTGTGCTGCGGACGGAGGATCTGGCCAACGCGACCGGGGGTTGGCCGGACTCGTGGGTTGCGAGGTCGTTGCGGACGACGAGATGCCCCACGCCGGCGCGTCGGAGGACCTCGGCTCCCCCAGCCATGGACCGACCGCTCTGGAGGCGTCGCTCGATCTCGTCGAGCATTCGAATGGTGCCGGCCGGCGCCAGTGGAACGGCGTCACGAACGGCGTAGGGAGCAGTCGTCAAGGGGCGCAGCGGCTCGTCGATGGTGCGGCCCCAGAAGTACTCACCGAAGTTGGCTGCCGGAAGGAGCAGCGCCTGACCGCCTTCGCGGTTCGCATCGAGCCAGCGCCCGGCATCGACCCAGTGTTGAGGCATCCGCTCGAAGCTGCCGCGCACCGCGATCGCACCCGTGAACGCGGGGGCCCCCGCACCGATCACGGCGACCACTGCCGTCACCATCACCACCGACCTGTGCCATGCCACCTGGGGGCGCCACTGCGACACGCGGCCGAGGAGATGCACGAGGCCGACGGCCAGTGGCAGGCGCACGAGAAGGTCGAACTTGTGAATGTTGCGCAGTGGAGCCAAGGGACCATCGAGTGCGGCCTGCGCGGTCGTGACCACCGGTGACGAGAACGGACCCGAGTGGGCCACGGTGAGAAGGACACCGCCGAGCAGCAGGGAGGTCCACAACCAGCGCCGTTCCGGGATCCGGGCCATCGCCAGTCCGGCGAGTCCCAGCCCGGCCACGACGGTCGTGAGCACGATGAGTTGCGGGCTCGTGGCCAGCTGGTGACCGGCCGGCCACCACGCGCCTCCGGGCGTCACGATGTGACCGAGCCAATGGGTCGTGCCCCTCGCCACGTCGAGCATGCCGATCGGTCGCATCACGGCACGGGCGTTCTCGATCCAGTCGAGAAACGGTGGCGCGTACCTCGACATGATCAGGAGCGGGACGAGCCACCACGCGGTTGCCGCCACCATGGCGGCGGCCCACGACCACGTGAGGGGCGAGCGCCACCACCTCTGTCGAGTGATCAGCCACAGACCCGCCGGCACGAGCGCGCACAAGGTGGCCGTGGCGTTGACGCCCCCGCAACACAGGGCGGCAAGCCCACTCAGCGTCGCCGCGCGCGGCGTCGAGAGGTGCCCCTTGGTGGCGAGGACGAGCGGCCACAGGACCAGCGGCGCAAGGAGTTGAGGCTGAATCTCCGCGCTGAGTCCTCCGATCGAGGACAGGACTCGCGGGGCAAGGACGTAGGCAAGCGCACCAACGATGCGCGTGCGGTGGGTGCCGACCCCCAGGGCCCGCAGGAGGCCGAGCATCCCGACGAAGGCCGCGGTGAGCAGGACTGACCACCACAGACGTTGGACCACCCACACCGGCGCGATCTCGGAGCCGAGGCCGAAGAAGGGGCCCATCGGGAAGAGGTAGCCGTAGCCCTGGTTCGACAGGCCTCCCCACGTGACCTGGGGATCCCACAGGTGAAGCGCGCGCGCGAGGAAGCCCCAGGGGTCGACGTAGAGGTCGTTCTTGGTGTCCTCGGCGATGCGTCCCGGTGTCACGGACCAAGCGATGGCCCACACGACGAGCATCCCGCCGACAGCGGCGGGGTCAGGGAGTCGCCGCCACCTCACGTCCGACGCAGCACGAGCATGAGGTTCCAGCTGAGAACCTCACGCAGCCCGGGCACCTTGAGGATCGGGTCGGCCCAGTCGGGGTGGTAGCGGGGCGCAGCCTCAAGGAGCTCGGCGCCCTCCTGAGCCTTGGCCCAACTCAGCATCCGGGACGCGGTCGCAGCGTGCATCGTCTCGCCGAATCGGTTCTTCGGCGGTCGGCCGTTCTTGCGCTCATAGCGGCGCCGAGCGTAGTCACCCCCCAGCAGGTGCCACGGGGACGTCTCGTGCCCGCCCCAGGGCGAGGCCCAGATGGTGTACGAGATGAAGACCAAACCCCCCGGCTTGGCCACCCGGAGCATTTCGTCCGCCAGCACTTCGGGCGTGGTGACGTGCTCCATGACGTTGTTGGACATGACGATGTCGGCGAAGGCGTCAGGAAAGGGCAGGTCCTCCCCTCGACCCACAACGGCGCCGTTGCCCGGTCCCGGACTGAGCGACTCCCGCTCGATGTCGACTGCGACGTAGCGCGCCCCACGGTCCACGAACCGTCGACCGAACTGCTCCTGCCCGGCACCCACGTCCAGGACCGTGCGCCCTTCGAGCGGCTCGTGCCGGGTGATCAGGGTGATGGTGTCATTGGCCACATCGGTGTAGAACCGTTCAGGGTCGGACTGCTCGACAAGGAAGGAACGAAACAACTTCGTCGACCTTGCTACTGTCCGGTATCTTTTGGTCGACGCGCTTCGCATGACCGGAATCTAACCATCCCGACAGGCCCGGCGCTGTGACCCACGACAACGATGTCCATCACGTGACCGAGGTGAGATCGAGTGCCCCTCCGCATCCTCATGCTGAACTGGCGTGACATGGAGCACCCCGAGGCTGGCGGCGCCGAGAAGTATCTCGTCACGGTCGCCCGCGGCTTGGCAGCCAAGGGGCACCGCGTCATCTTCCGCACCGCCGCCTATCCCGGCGGACTCCCGCACGAGGTCGTCGATGGCGTCCACTACGTCCGCAAAGGTGGGCGCTTCGACATCTACGCACGATCAGTCGTGTCCCACCTCATCAAGAAGTACGACGTCGACGTGGTCGTGGACGTCCAGAACGGCGTGCCCTACCTCAGCCCCCTGACGTGGCGCGGCCCCGTCGTCAACCTGGTCCACCACGTCCACAAGGAGCAGTGGCCGGTGCTGTTCGGGCCGCGGCTCAGCCACGCCGGCTGGTGGCTCGAATCCAAGTTGGCCCCACTTGTCTACCGACGCACTCCGTACGTCGCGGTCAGCGAGTCCACCCGGCGTGAACTCGGCGGTCTGGGGATCGCGCCGGATCGCATCGAGGTCATTCACAACGGCACGGACGCCGTGCCCCTGGACGACACTCCCCGCTCGCTCAACCCCTCCCTCATCGTCCTGGGCCGCCTCGTACCCCAGAAGCGCGTCGAGATCGCGATGCGTGCCGTGGCAGAACTCTCGCACGACTACCCCGACATCACCCTGGACGTCGTGGGCTCTGGTTGGTCTCTGCCACACCTCGAGGACATCGCGCGTGACCTCGGAGTCGAGAAGCACGTCACCTTCCACGGCCACGTGTCCGAGGAGGAGAAGCATGAGTTGCTGGCGCGCGCCTGGGTCCACGCGATGCCGAGCCTCAAGGAGGGCTGGGGACTCGTGGTGGTGGAAGCCGGCGTCCACGGCACTCCCACGGTGGCATTCACGGAGGCAGGCGGGCCGACGGACTCCATCGTTCACGACCGGACCGGACTCCTGGTCGACGGCGGACAGTCCGAGTTCACCGCCGCGATTCGCAGTCTTCTTGACGATGACGAGCTGCGCGAGCGCATGAGCGCTGAGGTGTCGACGTGGGTTCGTCAGTTCCACTGGGACGAGACCGTCGAGAAGTGGGAGCGCCTGCTCCTCGATGTCGTGGCCGAATCACACGACGTCGTGGCCGAGTCGCTGAACGCATCGTCCCGCAGCTGACGGCACGACCGCGGGCGCGGCCCTCGTGGTGCGCGGGCGGTTCCGGCACGCACCACGGGGATGTCCGCGCGGACTCATCCCGGCACAGACACAAGAAACGGCCCCGTCGCGCAGTGCGCGGCGGGGCTTCTCGTGGCCACTCGGGTGGCCGTCACCTCACGGTGCGTCGTACACCACGACGTTCTCACTCGCAGCGGGTGCGTTGGGAGTCGGCGAGATGGCCGAGACACCGCCAACGACGGCGAACAGGGCGAGGACGACGCCAGTCACAGTGGCGGCAAGAGCAGACATCATGGACGGGAGCGTATCAGACCCACCGGTAACTTCGAGCGCACTCCACGCACCGCGCAAGCACAAAGAACGCCTATCAGCGTGATGATCGTCACGGCCCACCCTGCTCGGACGGCCCCGCTCGCCTCGGCCGTCTCGGACCCGCGGCCGAGGTCAACAACAAGCAGGTGGGGTTCGTCCACGACGACGTGCCCCTGGGCTCTCAGGAATGTCGTGTCCACGTCCTGCCCAGTCCCGAGCTCCGCCGCGACGTAGCGAACGCCAGCATCCAAAAGGGCTGCCTCGGCGGATGCCCCTCCCGCGATTCTTTCCGACACCGCGGCGGCGCGCAGGTTCTCGCCGGGAACGACGCCAGAGCGCAGCGGTAGGGAATCATCGAAGAGGACGACGCGGTCGATCACGCGAGGCGCCAGCGTGAGCGAAACCCTGTCCTCGTTCCATTCGTAGCGCCGGTATTGGCTCCATGGAAGGAGTCCCACGTCCCCCGGCGGAGCCTGCTCAAGCCGGGACAGGCCTGCCTCGATGTCCGAAGGCACCGTGACCGCCTCCAGTCGCCCGCCGATCCCCCACACCAGCTGCGGCGATAGCAGCATCGGCAGAGCGATGAGGAGTGCGGCCACCGGCCCCCTCCACGCGCTGGACAATCGACTTGCCACACGATCCGCAAAGATTCCGAACCCGGCAGCACCGAGGACGACCCAGACGGCGATGAGCTTCTGGCTGTCCCTCAGCGCGCCGCCACCCGGAACCGCGTTCACCACCTCCGTCCACACCGGTCGTGCGGCGCCGACCACGCTCAGCGCCAGGACCGCTGCGAACACCACGACGAGTCCGGTCATCGCCGCGCGACGACCTGGCACGGCGAGGACGGTCGTCACAACCCCCACCACCATCAGCAGGGCAGAGCACGCAGCAATGAGAATGTGCTGGCGGGGTTCCGGGTGCGTCGCCGCGTTCCAGAAGCCACCACCCCCGAGGAGTGAGCCCACCACTCCCATCGGCGAATCAGCGGCGGGTGCGAACTCGTCGATGCCTCCGATGATGCCTGCTCCGTCGGCGGCGGTCAGGGCCGGCAGCGCCCAGGCCGAGGCTCCCCCAGCCGAGACCAGAAGAGCCCATCCGATACCGCGAGCGATCCGTGCCGACGGTTTCACCGCCATCCCCAGCCCCAGCAGGACCAGCATGCTCCCCGACACGAGCAGCATGGAATTCACGCCCCCGATGGCCGCGACCGCGATGGCGACGCAGACGGCATACGAGGCAGGTTTTCCACGCAGCACACGCAGACACGCACGAAGGCCCCACGGGAGCACCGCCAATCCGAGGACCACCACCCACTGCCCGACGGCGAGCCTCTCAGACACGAACGGATTCCACACCGCGACGACCCCAGCAACACAGCGACCGACGACACCCACGTGCGGGGCCATCTCCGAGACCAGCGCCACCACCCCGAGCGCGAGCCCCACGAGCAGGGAGAGCAGCACCAGATGCTGCGCCATGGACGGACCCAGGACCTTGCCGAGGAGGACCATCGCCGCATCGCTCGGTACCGCGCGGGGAGCGGGCGTGTCGAGACCGAGAACAAAGGGGGTCCACAGCGGACGGGGGGACCACGGCATGTCATGCGTGATGACCACTCCCCTGCCCATCGCGGGGCCGAGGATCACCAGAGCCTGCGCGACCGCGACGAAGACGGGAACGATGACCTGGCGAGGCCATGAGCCCGGACGGTTCCCGGTCATGGGCCCGAGCCTATGTGCATCAGGCGCCACGGCTGTGCGGGCTTCGATGATTGCCGGCCCTACGACAGCACAGTCGGCCAAGCCGCACACGCCCCACCGCAATGGAGACGTTACCCAACTTCAAGTACGCAGCAGTAACTTCATGATCCAATGCCATGTGGCCGCATCAAGTCCCGAGATCCTCTCCGAGCAGACACAGACCCGGAGCGGCCGTAGGCGCGCTGCCAGTGGCGGACACGTCGACGGGCTCACCGGCCTGCGCGGATTAGCAGCGATCACCGTCGTATTCGTCCACGGATCCGGGCTCACCGCGTACCCGTGGTTCGGGCTCCATGCCTACGGGCCGATTGCCCTCTTTGTGCTCTCCGGCTTCCTGCTCATCCAGCCGTGGTCCAAGTGGATCATCGGTGCCGCCCCGAAACCATCCCTCGACAGCTTCATCCGTCGCCGGCTCTGGCGCATCTTCCCCGCCTACCTCGTGGTGCTCGTCGTGGCCGCCCTGCTCCTGCCGCTTTCGCGCCCAGTCGGTGCGGATGGCTGGTTCCGAGCACTGACGCTGACCAATACGGCCGCAGCCGATGGGCTCCGCCCCGGAATGGAGCACACGTGGAGTCTGGGGACCGAACTCTCCTGGTATGCCATCGTGCCCGTCGTGGGTGTCCTCGTCGCGACTCTGGGCCGGCGCTTCTGGCCGGACAAGCCCGCACGCCCGATCCTTGCCGCGCTGGGCATCGCGATCATGGTGTCGCTCGGTTGGCGGTACTTCGTCATGTTCCACATCACTGACCTGGGTCAACTCATCACGTTTCCCCTGTGGCTGCCCGCCTTCCTCTTCTGCTTCCTCGGCGGTGCAGCAGTCGCCCACCTGATGCTGGTGGCACGTCATGGGCAGGGCACGATGCGTTCCTTGGAGTGGCTCGCCTCAAAGCCCTCTCTCGTCGCGGGGATTGCCATCGCGAGTGCCCTGATCGGCAACTCGACGCTCGGGGGCGCGTGGACCTTCACGGCCGGGACCTTCCAGGAAATTCTCATCCGGACGGTGGCCTGCACGATCATCGCCACTGTCCTGCTCATCGGTGTGGCGGCAGGCGACGAGCGCTCTTGGCTGAATCGCCTCTTCGCGATGCCCTGGCTCGTCGCGACCGGTCGCTGGTCCTACGGCCTCTATCTCTGGCACATGCCGCTCATGCTCCTGCTGGCCCGCGAGGTCAGGATCCAACCCGGCTTCGCCGGCCTGCTCATCTGGATTGCGATTCTGCTCGCGGTGTCGATCCCCTTGGCCGCCGCGACCTACAGGTTCGTCGAGAAGCCTGCGATCGCGTGGTCCAAGGGCGTCCCGGTCCACTCTCGCTGATCGCGAGCGGCGGCGGCGCCGCCGCTCCTCAGCAGCCCTCGTGCCTCCGACCTGCTGCCGGGGTGGGCCAGGTTCCCGTGGGTGACGTCGCCACATAGAGCAATCCAGAGGCCACGGAGAGCGCCCGCCGGGACACGAAACGGTCGAACCTGTCGATGGGCTTGGGGAAGAATGCGGGGACACCTTCGCGGCGCCGCACGTCGAAGCCGTAGCGCTCGAGGATCTCGGTCAACGCACGGAACGTGAAGACCTTGAGGTGGCCCTGGACCTGGTTTCCCTGGCCAAGGACCCGGTGACGTCGGCCCAACGCGATCTCACTGCTCGTTTCCGTGCCGAGGGGCTGGACCCCGAAGGGCACGAGCACCCGGTTGGCCCAGGAGACCATGTTCGGGGTGGACACCACCAACGTTCCGCCCGGCACCAGTACCCGTCGGATCTCTCGGAGGAAGCTGTCGGGATCCGGGACGTGCTCGATGATCTCGCCAGCGACGACGCACTCGAACGACGCATCATCGAAGGGCAACTTCTGGGTGACGTCGCCACGGGCGTAGGCAAAACGCTCGCTCGCGACGTCGTCGTAGACGTCCACGCCCGTGAGGCCCGTGAGGCCCTTGTCGGCGAGCTGTTCGAGCAAGAAGCCCCGACCACACCCGATGTCCAGCAAGGATGCAGGACGCAGCTCCGTGACGAGATCGATGATGCGCGCCAAGCGCGGATCGACCCGCGAGATGTAAGTGACGTTGCCCTGGTAGTACTCCTCGAAGCTCATGAACGGTCATCCCATGAGCGGGTCTCGTAGGAGGCCGAGGTGACACCCTGACGGTTGTCAACGGTGCCCCACTCCCCGTCAAAGTCCGTGCGCTCGGGCGTGCGCTCCGGGTCCTGCTCGAGGAGGGTGACCGGTTCGGAGTCCTCCTCGGACCCGAAACCCTTCGCGACGTACCCGCCGCCGAGGATCGTGAGGAGGGAGAGCGCCATGGCCCCGAAGGCCAGGGACCGCTCACGGTCCGCCAGTTGGCCACACATGGCTCCGGAGATGACATCGGTGGCCGGGGCGAGCGGCGTGCCGCATCGGATCAACGTCCCGTCGGCGCCGGACGAGGCGACCTTGACCGGCAATGACGCTGCGGCCAGGGCAAACACGGGGACCGCGAGGACCGACGCCACCGCTGCCCCCTGCACCCAACGCCGACCGCGGAGGCGCGGAACGACAAGTTCGCTGAGCAGGAGCAGGACCGCACCGGCGGCCGCGAGCGCCACGGACGTTGCCTTGGCCGAGGAGACGAGATCACGGCATACGAAGTCTGCAAGCGGGTCCGCGTCCGGGGTGGCGGGCGATCCGCACCCGACTGGCACGAGGTTGCTACCCAGTGCGTTGACCGGCGTCACCCACACGGTAATGGCGGCTCCGAGGAGCAGCGCAGCAGCGATGCGCAGGAGGCGAGCGATCCACACGTGGGCCGTGTCCACGGACTTCATACCTTGTCACTTTCTTCGGGGTTGACTTCGACGCACGCCGCGAGGAACAGCGTCCAGATGGCGAGGCCGCCCAGCTGGTGGGCCAGGGTGTTGTCGTTGAGGCGAGGGGCGGGCGGGTACAGCGGAAGGGACGATCCGAGGAACCACGCGACCGGAATCGCGGCCAAGAGAACCACGGCTGCGGTGCTCAGGACGTGACTGCCGGGGCGAATGACGCGCTCTGCGACCAGAAGCACGAGAACCACGATCGCCGGAAGCCAGCCGACGGTTCCCCACACGCAGATGGCGACGACGAGCCACAGAACGGGCTCCCAGGGAGCCGGGCGAGTCGATGTCGGAGCAGGGCGCGTCGACGTCGTCATGGTCTGCTCCCTCCGCGTCGATGCTTCGTGGTCGGTCTGCCTCCGGCCCGTGGTCGCACCACGAGAAGGGTGAGACAGGCGAGCAACGCGGCGCCGCTGACCAGCCAAGCGGTCAATGCTGTCCCAGAAGGCCCGAACGTGATGTGAATGACGTCACCCGGTGCAGCGTTGACGCGCCAGCCGGCCGCGAAGCCGTCGACGACCAGGGGCGCACCCTGATCCTTGTCCCGAACCGACGCCGTCCAGCGCGGGTCGAACGCCTGCCCCGACGACACCAGGCACGGGGAGCACCCGGACGTCAGGCGGAGATCCATCGAGGACGAGCCGCGCCGCACCACCGTGTAGGTGGGCCGCTGAACCTGTTGTGGTGGGGTGCCCGTTGAGGTGAGGCGCAAGTCGTCGATGGCGAAGGTGGGGACGCTGGCGAGCCGGTGACGACCCTCCCCCAACGCGAGGCCTGCACCACACGCCTTGAACGGGATCGCTTGCCCCTCCAGCAGATAGGGAAATCCATCGCGCACATCGGCCTCGAGTGGTTGACCATCGATGGTCCCGACCTGCGTGCAGCCCGACGGAGGCTCACCGGCTTCTCCAATACGCGGCAACCCGATGTTCGTGACGCGCACGAAGCCAGCGCCCGTGCGTTCTGTGAAGAGCAGGCGCACCTTCGTCGCGTCGACCGGCTCGGGGAGAGTGATCCGGGTGGTTCCGGCGTCGAGCGCGACCTCGAAGGTTTCGCCGTCGTTCACCGAGACCAGAGCCTTGGTTCCCCGGCTCCCACCCTCGCCCTGGCTAAAGGTGAAGGACGACAGTCTCCGCTGGGGGAAGTCGACCGAGATCCACTCCCCCACGACTGGCTCGTTGGGGACCCAGGCCGTGCTTTCGTCGGGGTCGCCGCCCCTGTCGTCCAGTGCCATCGAGGCACGCGCGTTGGGATTGCCGAAGGCGCGCGAGCTCGACTGCGCGACGACTTCGCCACTGATGCCCGCGAAGGTGTCGATCTCTGCGTCCGTCACGCCACCAGCGAGGCGAACGGTGCCGGAGCCCTCGAATCGGCGCTCATCGGGCAGAGTGAACTCGCGCTCAAGGCGGGGCTCCTCGGTCGAGAGTCCGTTCGCGTCACCAAGGCTGCGGTGCAGAATCACATCCAGGGGGACCTCGTCCAGATCGACGCCTGCTGTCTCGGCCGCTGGTGGCAGCCTTCGTGTGAGGCGGGTGGGCAGAGCCGCCACCCTGTCGATGGTGATCCCTGGAATGGAGATCTCAGCGAAGCCGACTGGACTGGACCCTTCGCCTTCGACGCCAGTCACCTCGATCGTGAGGCTCGACACCGGCTCTCCGCTGAGTTCGACACTCACCGGGAAGGAGTTCCACGCCGTGAACTTCACGTCCTTGACGATGGATCGTCCACTCACGACCGCGGTCACCTTGGCATCAGTGATGCGGTTCGTCCCGCCCTGCATGGGAGACAGCACGATCGTCGGCATCGGAAGCGCCGTTCGCGGAGTGACGACCACGGCATTGCCCACCCCTGTGCGGAAGTTGCCGAATTGCCAGCCGGTCGTGCGGTCGTTGTCGAAGGCCTGCGTCACGTTGCCGAACGCATGGGGTCCGAACAGGAGCCCCTCCCCCCGTGTTTCCAAGCGGGCGTTGCCCCGGACCACGGCCACGGTCTGGTCGCTGGTGTCGAACAGTGCTCGCGTCGAGTCGGGCTCGACCGTCGCTTCGAGGAGGGGTCCAGCAACTGCTGGATTGTGGTTGCTCCACTCCCGGCGCCCGTTGCTGTCGGTGAGGACCACTCGGGACTCGTCACGCAACGCATCTGACAACTGTGTGTCGTCCAGAGACCCGCCGAGAAGAAGGCCAGGACGATCTTCCAGGAGGCCGGCGGACTGAAGGCTCGGTAGCGCGGTGCCTGCGCCGTCCACGACGAGCGACCCCGCCGCCGCTCGTGCCGCCGCCGACGTCACCGGCAGCTCGCCGGCCACGGAGCGCACCATGGCCGGTGAGGGGGCCCCATGGGCGGGTTCGGCGGGACCGTAGCCCACGGCAGGTGCCAGCCCGGGGTCGGCCTCCAACTGCTGCTCCACCCGGGCGCCGATCTCGCGGGTGCCCTGAACGTCGTAGCGGCCGACGACGTCGCCAGCCCCGATGTATGCGGCCAGTGCGGAGACCGTCCCGGGCGGCAGCGTTCCCTGCTGCAGTCGCCGATCCACCTCGGCCAGAAGGTTGGCCGAGTAGACCCCTCCGGACGGGGAGGCGCTGCGGAACACGAACGGCCGCCGGAAGAGCGAGGGGCCGATCTCGTCCGGCCCGGTATAGCCCCACGAGTATCCGGGAACGCCCGTGCCGGGCACCATGAGGACTCGGCTGTCTCCCGGGCGAGCATTGACCGCGCCGGCGGCCTCGTTCCAGTAGTCCGGGACGTCCATCCGCACCCAGTACATTCCGCCGCTGAGTGCGGGCGCGACCGAACCCGCGACGATGGCCACCGTGCTCCAGAAGGCGGTCCATCGGAGGGTCGACGTCTTGAGGTGAGGAAGGATCGCCTGCGCGGCAAGGCCCACGAGCACGGCCATGCCCAGTTCGAGCACAGCCCCCGCCTTGTTCGTGGTGCGGAACGCGATCAGCCCCGGAATGTTGTCAAGTGCTGCCGCCACGAGGCGGCCCCAAGAACTCTTGTCGTCCGTGGGGAACGTTCCCACCATGACCAAGGCCCCGACGAGGATGCTCGTCGCACCGAACAAGCGCGCCGACGAGCGAGACAGTCGCACGGCCAAGCCGGCCAGGATCGGCCCCCCGAAGGTGAGCAGGATGACGATCGGCCCCATGACATAGGACAGACGTTCCGGGTCGAACGGACCCGCCGCGTCGCCTCCGTAGAGCGTCCACATGCCCAGCCCGCGCAGCACCTCGGGGAAGGAGTTCACGGCGTTGATCGCATCCGTCGACTCGGTTGCTTCCGCGATCGAGGTTCCCACGCCGAGTGCGGCAATCGCCGGCACCAACCAATAGGCGGAAAGGACGGCATAGATCAGGCCGGTGCGAACGATGAGCCACGTCACGGACCAGAAGCGGCGGCCTTCGACGTACAGAGCGTGAAGGACGACCGGCACGATCACGATGAGCTGGATCAGCGGCACGACACCGGCATTGAGCCCACTCATCCCAGCAAGAACGAGAGCACTCGCGGCCGCCCAGCGCCATGACGGAGCGCGGAAACCTCGCAACCAGCAGACGACCAGCCACGGCAGCAGCGCGTAGGGCAGCATGGTCGGCGTTGTGCCGCCACCGACCAGGACATAGGGGTTCGCGGCGTACGCAACCGCCGCCGCGACCGTGGCCACGCTGGCACTGGTCGACCCGACGCGATCCCCGAGCAGCTCTCTCATCACCAGCCGTGCTCCCCAGGCGGCCGCGAGGATCAGCCCGAAGCGCCACAGACGCATGATCAGCCAGGCAGGGATGCCCACGACGTCGAGGAGCGAGAACATCGCTGCGACGGGGACGACGCCTGCGTTGTAGTTCGACGTCCCGAGGTTGGGCGTATCGAGCCACGACGAACTGAACCGAGCCGCTGTCTGCGCAGGTTGGAGAAAGATCTCGGGCTTGGTGTCGGGAGTGAGCACGCCGAAGGCGTTGGCGAGGACGACCACGGCCAGAAGCAGGGACAGCGTGACGAGGACACGGGTCTCCGTGGACACCTCAGCGAGTCGACCTCGCAGATTTCGAGATGTGCTCTTCACTTCACTCCGTCGTGTTGGCTACCAGCGGGTACTAATGTAACCGCCGATGAGTCTCGACGATCTGCGACGCAATTGGGATGGCCTGGGCAAGGTCGATCCCCTCTGGGCGATCCTCGCCTACCCCGAGCGCCACAAAAGGGGGTGGGAGGGTCATGAGGACGACTTCTTCGCCACAGGGAGGCAAGCCGTCGACGAAGTGATGAAGATGCTCGATCGCGTGCAGGCCTCGCCCGCCACCAAGGGCCGCGCGATGGACTTCGGTTGCGGCGCGGGCCGCCTGACGCAGGGGCTCGCAGGGCACTTCGAGAAGGCCGACGGTGTGGACATCGCGTCCTCCATGGTCGACCTCGCGCGCAAGCACAACCGGGCCGGCGATCGGGTCACGTACCACCTCAACGAGAAGTCGGACCTCTCCCTGTTCGAGGACGACACGTTCGATTTCCTGCTGAGCATCATCGTGCTGCAACACATCCCCAACGCCTACAAGACCGGCTATCTCAGGGAGTTCGTGCGCGTCCTGGAGCCCGGTGGCGTGGCCGCGTTCACCGTTCCCAGCCATGGGGACTGGTCGATCGAGGGCATCGTCCGGCGGCTTCCCAACTCCTGGCAGAACGTCTACCGGCGGCGCCGCTACGGCTACGACAACGTCATGGAGTTCCACCCGCTCAAGCGGGCCAAGGTCGAGGCGACCCTGCGGGAGGCAGGCGCGGAGGTCGTCCACGTCGAGCGCGAGTACATGGCCGGGCCGCGATACACCTCATTCATGTACGTCATTCGCAAGCCGGCCGCCAGCACAACGACCTCGTGACCGAGAGCGCTCCCCACCCGACGGACGCATCGGTTCCGGCCCCCGCGCCGGCGCCGCCCTCCAGTCGCAGGGGGCGCCACGGGCTGGGGGCCAGCGTCGTCGGAGCCGGGACGCTCCTCGCGAACATCTTTGGGTACGCGCTCTTCCTCGTCCTCAATCGGGAACTCGGCGCCGAAGAACTCGGGGCCGTCGCCTCACTCCTGAACCTCGTGATCATCGCGGGTGTCGCGGCGCTGTCGACGCAGCTGGTCAGTGCGTGGCGGGTAGCCCTCCACCGACCCGACGCCCAGGCAACGGCGGTGCGGACCGGATTCATCGTCGGGCTCATCGTCACCGGCGCCGTCGCCCTCCTGACCCCCGTGATCGTGCCGCTGCTCCACCTCGACGGACCTCTGCCGGTGTTGCTCGTCGCTGCCTCGATGCTGCCCACGTGCCTCATCGCCGCCGTGCAGGGCAGCCTCCAGGGTGCAGAACGCTTCGTCGCCCTCGGCACGGTGTACGCCGTGGCGTCCGCTGCGCGAACGGCGGGCGGTGCGCTGGCGGCGTGGCTCGGGTGGGGCGTCACCGGTGTCATGGCACTCACCGCCGTCGCCAGCTGGCTCCTCGCCCTCGCGGTCCTGACTCTGGTCCGAAGCCACCTGGGCCGCACGATGCACGCCGACGTTCCAACACAGGTTCGACGAGTGCTCTCAGGGATGGCCGGCACTTCGGCGCTGCTCGTTGCCTCAACCATCGACACCCCCGTTGCCCGCCACGTCCTGTCGGGTGAGGATTCGGGCTCGTATGCCGTTCTCAGCCTTTTTGCGAAGGCCGCCTTCTGGGGTCCGGCCTTCCTTGCCACGGTGCTCTTCCCCCACATGTCGCGCGCCAAGGGCGTGCGCCCCCTGCTCGTCGCCCTGGGTGGCACGGCCGCGATCGTCGCGGTGGGAGTGGCTGCCTCCGCCGTTCTCTCGAGTCCGCTGATCCGCATCGTCGGCGGACCGGCATACACGCATCTTGCCGAGTTGGTCCCCGTATTCACGGCACTCGGAGGCGCATGGGCTCTTTCGCAGGTGCTGGTCTTCTGGGGCGCGGCCCGTGGGCGTCACATCGTGGGCTACCTCGTGTGGGCGGCCGTGGGTGTTGCGACAATCGTCGTGGAGCTGTGGCGGCACGACAGTGTGGGACAGGTAGCGACGACCTTCCTCATCGCCTCGGTGGTCGTCACCCTCGTCGGGATCGTCACCAGCGTCCCCCGCGGCCGCCCCAGGGCCCCGGCCGTCCACGGCTGATCCCCCTGGAATCGTCGGCGTCCGTGCCGATGTTCATTCCGGGCACCACCGCGACACCGATGGCCAGCCCTGCGATGAGTGCCAGCAGGATGCCGACCGTGGGACGGCTCAGGACCGGAATGACCTCCCACGTGGCCGCGGTCGTCAGGATCAGGAGCAGCAGCCAGACCATCCCCGCGTTGCCCGTCGTGGGCTCGGACGAGGTCGTCCGCCGCAGCGACATGATCAGCGTGATCGCCACGAAACCGAAGATGGCCGAGGTCAGGACGATCGACGGGCCAAAGGCGCCATCGACGGCGTAGCGCCACCATGACGCCGCGAAACTCGTGACCAGCGTCAGGACACCGATCGAGATGTTGATGACTCGGGCAATAGTCACGGCGCGCTCCGTCCGTCGAGCGGCACAGGCGCCTGATCGACGACCGATGCCGATGATCGCAGCGTACGACTGTGAGGGCCTTTCGCACAGACGAACGTGACCTTCTGCGAAGGATCAGACGGCCTACCGCCCGGGCGACGGGTCAGTGTGCGGCGTCGTGCCAGCTCCGGCCCAGGCCGACGCTGACGTCAAGAGGAACGTCCATCTCGATGGCCCGTCCCATCTCGGAGCGCACGAGCGCCTCGATGTCGTCTCGCTCCCCCGGAGCGACCTCGAGCACGAGCTCGTCGTGCACCTGGAGCAGCATGCGTGACTTCGCGCCCGACTCGCGCAACGCTCCGTCGACGCCCTTCATGGCGAGCTTGATGATGTCGGCGGCCGAGCCCTGAATCGGAGCGTTGAGGGCCATCCGCTCCGCGCCCTCCCGGCGCTGCCGGTTGTCACTCGTCAGGTCAGGCAGGTAGCGGCGGCGCCCGAGCATGGTCGCGGTGTAGCCCGTGGCGCGTGCCTCGGCCACGACCTCACGAAGGTAGTCGCGGACCCCGCCGAACCGGGCGAAGTACTCGTCCATCAGGCCCTGCGCCTCACCGGTCGAGATCGACAACTGCTTGGAGAGTCCGAACGCCGACAGCCCATAGGCGAGGCCGTAGCTCATCGCCTTGACCTTGCTCCGCATCTCGGCCGTGACATCCTCGGGCGCTACCGAGAAGACACGAGCACCGACGAAGCGGTGGAGGTCCTCCCCCGTGCGGAACGCCTCGATGAGCCCCTCGTCGCCCGAGAGGTGCGCCATGATCCGCATCTCGATCTGGCTGTAGTCGGCGGACATGAGGGACTCGTAGCCATCACCGACGACGAAGACTTCACGAATGCGTCGCCCCTCCTCGGTGCGGATCGGCACGTTCTGGAGGTTGGGGTCGGTCGAGCTGAGGCGCCCAGTCGCGGCGATCGTCTGGATGTAGGTCGTGTGGATCCGCTGGTCCTCTGCCACGGACTTGATGAGTCCCTCGACCGTGACCCGGAGCCTGGTCGCGTCCCGGTGCCGCAGCAGCGCCTCGAGGAAGGGGTGCTCGGTCTTTGCGTACAAGTCGGTCAGCGCGTCGGCATCGGTGGTGTAGCCGGTCTTGGTCCGACGCGTCTTGGGTAGGCCGAGAGTCTCGAACAGGACGGTCTGCAGCTGCTTGGGCGAGCCGAGGTTGATCTCGTCGCCCCCGATCGCGTCGTAGGCATCGAGTTGGGCCTCACGCACCTTGGCTGCGAAGTCCGCCTCCAGCGCGCTGAGCGCGTCTGTGTCCACGGCGATCCCGGTACGCTCCATGGCACCGAGGATGTCGACGAGCGGCAACTCGATGTCGCGCAGCAGTTCGGTGCCGCCCGTCGTCTCGAGCTGCTCACTCAGGGGAACCGACAGGTCGAGAACAGCGCGAGCGCGCACCATGGCGTCCTGACCGACCACGTCGTCCTCGGTGCCGAAGTCGAGCAGACCCTGCCCGCCCGCGTGCTCCTCCGCTTTGAGTTCGCGCCCGAGATGCCGGACGACGAGATCGGCAAGGTCGAAGCTGCGCTGGTCCGGCTTCACGAGATAGGCCGCCAGCGCCGTGTCCATCGTGACCCCGCGCAAGGGCGTCCCCCGCGCCGCGAGAGCGTGCATCGGACCCTTGGCGTCGTGGAGCACCTTGGGCCGCGACCCATCGCCCAGCCAGTCGGCGAGTGCCTTCTCGCCCTCCTCGTCGAGCACAGTGACGTCGATGTATGCCGCCGCGTCACCTTCCGTGGCCAGCGCCACCGCCGTGACGTCCCCGGTGCCGCGACCCCAAGCACCCACGATGTGCATCCCAGTCGGATCGGTCGTGGCGTGCTCGTCGAGCCACGGCTTGACCTCAGCCGACGTCAGGACCGAGGCGTCGAGGTCGAAGCCACCCTCCGCCTCATCGGGGGCGGCGTCGAAGGTTTCGAAGAGGCGCTCGCGCAGCACCCGGAACTCGAGGCCGTCGAAGACCTTGTGGACCTCCTCGCGGTCCCAGGTCGCACGCTCGAGGTCGGCGATCGTCACAGGGAGGGACAGGTCGCGCACGAGCTGGTTGAGGCGGCGATTGCGCAGGACACCGCTGAGGTGTTCGCGCAGCGACTCGCCGGCCTTGCCCTTGATCTCGTCGGCGTGGGCCACGACGCCCTGAAGATCGCCGTAGAGCCCGAGCCACTTCGCGGCTGTCTTGGGACCGACACCGGGAACGCCGGGAAGGTTGTCGCTGGTCTCCCCGACGAGGGCGGCCAGGTCGCTGTAGCGCTCGGGCGGCACGAGGTACTTCTCCTCGACGGCCTTGGGATCCATCCGCCACACGTCCGAGACGCCGCGCACCGGGTAGATGAGGGAGACGTTCTGCGTGACGAGCTGGAAGGCGTCGCGGTCGCCGGTGCAGATGACGACCTCCATGCCCTCGGCTTCGGCCATCGTGGTGAGGGTGGCGATGACGTCGTCGGCCTCGAACCCGTCCAGCTGGACATGCTTGATCCGGAGCGCGTCGAGCACCTCGCGCACCAGATCCACCTGTCCCTTGAACTCGCTCGGAGTCGCGGATCGCGTTGCCTTGTAGTCGGAGTACTCCTCCGATCGGAAGGTTTGCCTCGACACGTCGAAGGCGACCGCCACGTGGGTGGGTGCCTCGTCCCGCAGCACGTTGATGAGCATCGACGTGAAGCCGTAGACGCCATTGGTGTGCTGACCGGTGCTCGTCGAGAAGTTCTCTGCCGGCAACGCGAAGAACGCGCGGTAGGCAAGGGAATGACCGTCGAGGAGAAGGAGGCGACTCACACATGGCACCCTATGGCCAGCCCCCGACAGCAGAGAAGGCGACCACTGTGAGCAGCACGTCCGAGAACCTCATGCCGCGCGTCGACGAGATCATGAAGCTCAACGAGGACACCCTCGCCCACCGGATGGGCATCGAGTTCACTGAGGCCTCAGCCGCACGGATCGTCGCGACCATGCCGGTCGAGGGCAACACCCAGCCCTACGGATTGCTCCACGGCGGTGCGTCAGTGGTGCTCGCCGAGACACTGGGCTCGATCGGCTCGGCGCTCCACGTCGGGCCGGGACGGATCGTCGTGGGCACGGACATCAACGCCACCCACCATCGTGCGGCCCGCAAGGGTCTCGTCACGGGCGTCGCCACGCCGATCTCGCTCGGCAACACCCTGTGCTCGTGGGAGATCGTTGTCTCCGACGAGGACGGCAAGCGCATCTGCACGTCGCGCATCACCTGCCTCGTGCGCGAGGCCCCTCCCCGCGCCTGACGGATCCGACGGCAACTAGCTCGCGCGCGAGCCGCCCACCGAGCGCAGCGACCGGCGACGACGGATCAACTGGTCGACTGCCGCCGCAGTGATGCTGCCCTGAGGAGCGAGCCGACGGCGCAGCTGCGTGGTCCCCACGACTCGCCGCACGATCACCGACGAGAACCCGAGACGCGCGAAGAACCGATGGGCCTCGCGGCTCTGCGTCGGCACGTTGCTCACGACGACATGAGAGCCCGCACGCTCAGCCAGAGTGGCGACGGTTGCGAGGAGTGCTCGGGCGACACCATGTCGGCGCGCCACCGGATCGACGAAGAGCAGCTCGATCGCGATCTCGGGCTCGGGCTGGAGCCCGAACGGGTTCTCGGTGGTGACGACGTAGCCCACGGGTCGACCGTCGATCCGCGCCAGATGAGCCTGGACATCGGGTCGGCACAGCGCGGCTTCGAGCCGTCCCTCGTTGGCGAAGCGCGTCGCGACCTCGAGGGGCACCCCGGCATCGATCTTCGATGTCAGCCACAAACCGATGAGCTCATGGAGGTCGTCCTTGGGTACGGCGGCTACCTCGACCATGCTGCGCGCCACCGGCGCCCTCCTCGATCTCACAGCCCCTGCGTGGTTGACGTGCTGACACTACGGGTCCGGGGGCCTTCGTGGGTAGCCCTTCGGCGAGTTCGGTTTCCGTCGCCGTAAAGTCGCCGCGTGGATCCCTCGTTCCCCGGGCTGGGCACGGCCATCAACGTCGCCACTGTCGTCATCGGCGCCCTGCTGGGCATGGCCATCGGTCACCGATTCCCCGACCGCACCCGATCTGTGGTGACCGACTGCCTCGGACTCACCACCTTGCTCATGGCTGGCCTGTCGGCGGTGAGTGTGACCGATGTCGTCCTGTCCGACGCCACGGGCGCCGGCGCCCCCGTCCTCATCGTCCTCGGGTCCCTGCTCATCGGCTCGATCGCCGGGTCGCTCCTGCGCATCGGCGATCGGCTCGAGTCCCTGGCGGGCCGCATCGAACTCTGGTTCTCGCGCCGCTCCCCCGCCCTGGCCGACGTCGACGACACAGCGGACGCGGCACATCCGACGTCAGCCCGCGAGAAGTTCATCGAGGGCTGGCTCAGCGCCTCGCTGCTCTTCTGCGTCGGCCCGCTGACCATCCTCGGTTCGCTGTCCGACGGCCTGGGACGGGGCATCGACCAGCTGCTGCTCAAGTCCGTGCTCGATGGCTTTGCTGCGCTGGCGTTCGCCTCGACCTTCGGCGTGGGGGTCCTGTTGTCCGCCGGCTCCGTGGCCGTCGTCCAGGGCGCCCTCACCGTGGTCGGCGTATTGCTCGGCTCGATCCTTCCCGAACCACACATCCTCGCCCTGACGGCGACCGGCGGCCTCATGCTCGCCGGCATCGGCTTGCGGCTCCTACGGATCAAGGACGTTCCGGTCGCCGACATGTTGCCCGCTCTCGTCGTCGCCCCTCTGCTCACGCAACTCGTCATCTCACTGAGGTGAGGTAATCCCGTATGCCGGCCGGCCGGCATACGGGATCAGTCCAGAGAGCGCGTGGTGACCGTCAGGCCTTCTCCATGCCCGCGACGACTGCGTCGGCGACTTCCTTCATCCCCATCCGGCGGTCCATGGCGGTCTTCTGGATCCAGCGGAACGCCTCGGACTCGGTGATCTTGAGCTTCGTCATGAGCACGCCCTTGGCGCGGTCCACGGACTTGCGGGTCTCGAGGCGCTCGCCGAGGTCAGCCACCTCCGACTCGAGCGTCTTGAGCTCGCCCCAGCGCGACATGGCGATGTCGATGGCCGGCACGACGTCGGTCGCCGTGAACGGCTTGACGATGTAGGCCATGACGCCGGCATCACGGGCCCGCTCGACGAGCTCGGTCTGGCTGAACGCGGTCAACATGACGACCGGGCAGATCCGATCCTTGCCGATCTGCTCGGCCGCGGAGATCCCGTCGAGCACGGGCATCTTGACGTCCATGATCACGAGGTCCGGCTTGAGGGCCGTGGCCAACTCGACGGCCTGTTCACCGTTGCTGGCCTGTCCAACGACGTCGTAGCCCGCCTCGCCCAGCATCTCGGCCAGGTCGAGACGGATAATGGCCTCGTCCTCGGCCACGAGGATGCGCTTGGCGACGGGCGTGCTCTCTGGGGCCGCAGGCGCGGGGGTCTCTGTGCTCACGGGTTCAGCCTAGGGGACGTCCTGAGACGTCATCGCCAAGGCCACCAGGGCGCCGAGGGCGGTGCTGAGTCTCACGACATCGCAGCGTGCCGAGGGCGGGACTTGAACCCGCACGCCCTTGCGGGCAAAGCATTTTGAGTGCTCCGTGTCTGCCATTCCACCACCCCGGCGAGGGTGTGGACAGTCTAACGGTGGCCCGGCAGTGGTCCGAGCCGGCTCCCGCCCAGGACTCAGGGGGTGGCCGCGACGTCCTCGTAGGCCGGGGCGACGCGGTTCTTGGCGTCCCCGATCCGGTGCACACGCAATGCGTTGGTGGAACCCGGTATCCCCGGCGGCGATCCGGCGACGATGACGACCAGGTCGCCCTCCTCGGCTCGTCCGCCACGCAGCAGCTCTTCGTCTACCTGCATTGCGAACTGGTCCGTGTGGCGAGCAGCCGGAGTGATGAACGTCTCGACGCCCCACGTCAGGGCGAGCTGCGACCGCGTCCACTGGTTCGGGGTGAAGGCCAACATCGGGATCCGTGGGCGCACGCGGGCGAGGCGTCGCGCCGAGTCACCACTCACGGTGAAGGTGATGAGGTACTTGCACCCCACGAGTTCACCGATCTCGGCAGCCGCCGCGGTCACGGCGCCGCCCTTGGTGCGGGGTTTGGTGTCGAGCGGCAGGATCCGGCCCAGGCCGTGCTCCTCGATGTTCTCGATGATGCGAGCCATCGTCGTGACGGCCTCCATCGGATGTTCCCCGATGCTCGTCTCTCCCGAGAGCATGAGGGCGTCAGCTCCGTCGAGGACGGCGTTGGCGGCATCGGAGGCCTCGGCTCGTGTCGGGCGGCTGTTGCTGATCATCGACTCGAGGACCTGTGTCGCGACGATGACCGGCTTGGCGTTCCGACGACCGAGCTCACAGGCACGCTTCTGGACGAGCGGGACCGCCTCGAGGGGCATCTCGACGCCGAGGTCACCACGCGCCACCATGAGGCCGTCGAACGCTCGGACGATCTCGTCGAGGTTCTCGACCGCCTGAGGCTTCTCGATCTTGGCGATCACCGGGATGCGGACGCCCTTCTCGTCCATGATCCGGTGCACCGGCTCGAGGTCGGCCGCACTGCGGACGAACGAGAGCGCGATCATGTCGACCTTGGTGTCGAGGGCCCACCGCAGGTCCGCCTCGTCCTTCTCGGACAGGGCCGGCACGCTCATCGCGGCACCCGGGACGTTGATGCCCTTGTTGTTGCTCAGGACCCCACCCTCGACCACCTCGCACACGATGTCGGTGTCGTTCGCCGACACCACGGTGAGGTTGAGCTTGCCGTCGTCGATCAGGATCGTGTCACCCGCCGACACATCCGCGGGCAACCCTGCGTAGGTCGTGCCCACTTCGTCCTTGGTGCCCTCGACATCGCGGTTCGTGATGGTGAACCGGGCGCCTTCCTCAAGCGTCACCGAGCCGTCCTTGAAGCGGCCCGTCCGGATCTTGGGACCCTGGAGGTCGGCGAGAATCCCCACGGCGTGACCCGTCTCGTCACTGGCCCGACGGACGTCCATGTAGACCCGGGCGTGGTCCGCCAACTCACCGTGCGAGAGGTTGAACCGGGCCACGTCCATCCCCGAACGGACCAGCTCGCGGAGCTGGTCGGGGCTGGACGTGGCCGGTCCAAGGGTGCAGACGATCTTCGCGCGACGCATGCGCTCAGCGTAGCTGCGAGAACGCTTGCACCGTGACGGTGCTCACACGGTGAGAGGGCGGTCCGAGGGGTTGACGGGACGCGGGAGACGCGACGGCTTGCCGGAGAGCCAGGCGTCGACGTGGTGGGCCGCTGCGCGACCCTCTGCGATGGCCCAGACGATGAGCGACTGGCCACGACCCGCGTCGCCCGCCACGAAAACACCGGGGACCGACGACATGTAGTCCGAGCCGCGCTGCACGTTGGACCGCTCGTCCAGCTCGACACCGAGCTGGGAGACGAGCGCCTCGGTCTGCGGGCCGAGGAAGCCCATGGCGAGCAGGACGAGCTGCGCCGGCAGCACCCGCTCGGAACCTTCGACGGCGTCGAAGCCGGTCTCACCACGCGTGACCTCATGGACGCGGAGTCCGCTCACCCGGCCCTCGTCGTCGCTGAGGACCTCCTGGGTGCTCACGGCATACATCCGGTCGCCGCCCTCCTCGTGCGCCGAGGCGACCCGGAAGAGCATCGGGTACGTCGGCCAGGGTTGGCCGTGGGCCCGGATCTCGCCGGGCTGCGGCATGATCTCGAGGCTCGTCACGGACCGGGCACCCTGACGGTGTGACGTGCCGATGCAGTCGGCGCCAGTGTCGCCGCCTCCAATGACGATGACGTCCTTGCCGGTGGCCGTGACCTGACCGTCAACGGTCTCACCGATGGCCACCCGGTTGGCCGGAGGGAGGAAGTCCATCGCCTGCACGACACCGTCAGCCTCGCGACCGGGGACGTCGAGGTCGCGCGGCACGGTGGCACCCATCGCGATGACGACCGCGTCGTAGCGGGCACGCAACTGCTCCCACGTGACGTCCGTGCCGACGTCGACGGAGCTGCGGAACCGGGTGCCCTCGGCCTGCATCTGCTGCAGACGGCGGTCGAGCACCGCCTTCTCCATCTTGAACTCGGGGATGCCATAGCGCAGGAGGCCGCCGGGCCGGTCTGCCTTCTCGTAGACGGCCACGGTGTGGCCGGCACGCGTGAGCTGCTGGGCAGCAGCCAGACCGGCCGGACCCGAGCCCACGACCGCCACGGTCTTGCCCGACAGTCGCTCCGGTGGGCGAGGTGCGACACCGCCGTCGGCGAAGGCCTTTTCGATCGTCGTGACCTCGACCTGCTTGATCGTCACGGCTGGCTGGTTGATGCCCAGGACGCAGGCCGTCTCACACGGAGCCGGACACAGCCGACCAGTGAACTCCGGGAAGTTGTTCGTGGCGTGCAGTCGCTCGATGGCCGTGCGCCAGTCACCGCGCCACGCGAGGTCGTTCCACTCGGGGATGAGGTTCCCGAGCGGGCAACCGCTGTGACAGAAGGGAATGCCGCAGTCCATGCAGCGACCAGCCTGCTGCTGGAGCTGGCCGAGCTCCTGCTCCTCGTAGACCTCGCGCCAGTCCTTGATGCGGACCGGGACGGGACGACGGGCCGGGAGCTCGCGCTCGCGGTTCTTGAGAAAGCCTTGGGGATCAGCCACGGGAAGCCTCCATGATTCGGTCCCAGACCTCGGTGCCCTCAAGGTCGAGGCCCTCGGCCTCGGCTGCGGCACGCACGTCGAGGACACGCTGGTAGTCGCGGGGAAGGATCAGGGAGAACCGCTCGCGGGCGGCTTCCCAGTCCGCGAGCAGTCCGGAGGCGACGGCCGACCCCGTGTGCTCGTGATGACGCTGGACAAGGTCACGGAGGACCTCGGTGTCGGACTCACGCAGCGGAGTGACGTCGACAAGTTCGCGGTTGACCTTCGTCTGGTCGAGGTCGAGCACGTAGGCGACGCCTCCGGACATGCCGGCCGCCACGTTGCGCCCGGTCGAGCCAAGGATGACGGCGGTGCCACCGGTCATGTACTCGAGGCCGTGGTCACCGACCCCTTCGACCACCGCGGAGATTCCGGAGTTGCGGACGCAGAAACGCTCGCCCACGCGGCCTCGCAGGAAGATCTCACCGGACGTCGCGCCGTAGCCGATGACGTTGCCGGCGATGACATTGTCCTCGGCCGTGAGCGGCGCTACCGGGTCCGGCGCCACCACGACTCGACCACCCGAAAGGCCCTTGCCGACGTAGTCGTTGGCGTCGCCCACGAGCCGCAGGGTGATCCCAGCAGGCACGAAGGCACCGAAGCTCTGGCCCGCCGACCCGCGCAGGGTGAGGTCGATCGTGCCATCCGGCAGTCCGGCCGCGTGGACGCGAGTGACCTCGTGTCCGAGCATCGTGCCGACTGTGCGATTGACGTTGCGCACGGAGAACTCGCCCGTCACCCGGGTGCCGTTGTCGATGGCGTCCCGGGCCACGGCGATGAGCTCGTGGTCCAGGGCCTTCTCAAGGCCGTGGTCCTGACCGATCGTGTGTCGCTTGCCCGAGCCGTCGGGGCTCTCCACCTCGGTGAGGATCGGCGCGAGGTCGAGGCCCGAGGCCTTCCAGTGCGCGACCGCCTTGGTGGTGTCGAGCGCGGTGATCTGGCCAATGGCCTCCTCGATGCTGCGGAAACCGAGTGACGCCAGGTGCTCGCGGACCTCCTCGGCGATGTACTCGAAGAAGGTCTCGACGAACTCCGGCTTCCCGGTGTAGCGCGAACGCAGCTCGGGGTTCTGGGTGGCGATGCCCACAGGGCACGTGTCGAGGTGGCAGACGCGCATGAGGATGCAGCCGCTGACGACGAGTGGCGCTGTGGCGAAGCCGAACTCCTCAGCACCCAGCAGGGCGGCGATGACGACATCCCGACCGGTCTTGATCTGACCGTCGACCTGGACGACGATCCGGTCGCGCAGTCCGTTGAGGACCAGCGTCTGCTGGGTCTCGGCGAGACCCAACTCCCAGGGTCCGCCCGCGTGCTTGAGGGAGGTCAGGGGCGACGCTCCGGTGCCACCGTCGTGGCCCGAGATCAGCACGACGTCCGCGTGGGCCTTCGACACGCCGGCCGCGACCGTGCCCACACCGATCTCGGACACGAGCTTGACGTGGATCCGAGCCTGCGGGTTGGCGTTCTTGAGGTCGTGGATGAGCTGGGCGAGATCCTCGATCGAGTAGATGTCGTGGTGGGGCGGCGGGCTGATGAGACCCACGCCCGGGGTGCTGTGGCGCGTCCGCGCCACCCACGGGTAGACCTTGGGACCGGGCAGTTGTCCGCCCTCCCCCGGCTTGGCGCCCTGCGCCATCTTGATCTGGATGTCATCGGCGTGGGTCAGGTAGACGGACGTGACGCCGAAGCGTCCGGACGCCACCTGCTTGATCGCCGAGCGGCGTTCGGGGTCGAGCAATCGCTCGACGTCCTCGCCGCCCTCGCCCGTGTTGGAGCGACCGCCAAGGCGGTTCATGGCGACAGCGAGCGTCTCGTGCGCCTCCTTGCTGATCGAGCCGTAGCTCATGGCACCGGTGTTGAACCGCTTGACGATCTCGCTCACGGGCTCGACCTCGTCGATCGAGATCGGCTCGCGTTGCGCGCGGCCGCCGAGTTCGAAGAGGCCACGGAGCGTCATGAGTCGCTCAGCCTGGTTGTCGATCCGCTCGGTGTACTGCTTGAAGATGTCGTAGCGGCGCTCACGCGTCGCGTGCTGCAGGCGGAAGACCGTGTCCGGATCGAACAGGTGCGGTTCGCCCTCACGACGCCACTGGTACTCGCCACCCACCTTGAGCTTGCGGTGGGCCAGGATGACGCCGTCCGTCGGGTACGCCGAGTCGTGACGAGCAGCCGTCTCCTGGGCGATGACGTCGAGACCGATGCCGCCGAGCTGGGACACCGTTCCGGTGAAGTACTCGTCCACGAGTTCCTGCGCGAGGCCCAGGGCCTCGAAGACCTGGGCGCCTCGGTAGGACGCCACCGTCGAGATGCCCATCTTGGACATCACCTTGAGGATGCCCTTGCCGAGCGCCTTGATGAGGTTCTTGACGGCCTGCTCGGCGGTCACACCGGTGATCGCACCCGTCGCGACCATGTCCTCGACAGTCTCCATGGCGAGGTAGGGGTTGATCGCTGCCGCGCCGAAGCCGACGAGGAGCGCGACGTGGTGCACCTCGCGGACGTCACCGGCCTCGACGAGCAGACCCACCATGTTGCGGGTCTTCTCGCGAATCAGGTGATGGTGGACGGCCGAGGTCAGCAGCAGGGACGGGATCGGTGCGTGGTCGCGATCCGAGTCACGGTCGGAGAGCACGACGAACCGGGCACCAGAGGCAATCGCCTGGCTCACCTCGGCGCAGATCTCATCGAGGCGGGACCGGAGGGCCGGCTCCCCCTCGTCGACCAGGTAGGTGCCCCGCACGACGTGGGTCGCGTAGCCGGGGAGGTCTCCATCCGCGTTGATGTGGACGATCTTGGCCAGTTGGTCGTTGTCGATGACCGGGAAGGGCAGGACGACCTGGCGGGCGTGGGCCGGCGTGGCCTCCAGCATGTTGCCCTCGGGGCCGATGACGGTCCCGAGCGAGGTGACGAGCTCCTCGCGAATGGCATCGAGCGGCGGATTGGTCACCTGGGCGAACAGCTGGGTGAAGTAGTCGAAGAGCAGGCGCGGCTTGTCGGAAAGCACGGCCACGGGCGAGTCGGTCCCCATCGAGCCCAGTGCCTCACCACCGGTCCGTGCCATCGGCGCGAGGATGATCTTGAGTTCTTCCTCGGTGTAGCCAAAGGTCCGCTGGCGACGGGCGACGGAGGCTGCCGTGTGCACGATGTGCTCGCGCTCGGGAAGGTCCTCGAGGCTCAGCAGACCGGCGTGCAGCCACTCCTCATAGGGGTGCTCGGCAGCCAACTCGGACTTGACCTCGTCATCGCTGACGATGCGACCTGCGGCCGTGTCGATGAGGAACATCCGGCCGGGTTGCAGGCGGCCTCGCTTGACGACGGTTTCGGTCGGAAGGTCGAGCACGCCCGCCTCCGACGCCAGGACCACGAGGCCGTCCTCGGTGACCCAGTAGCGTCCGGGGCGCAGGCCGTTGCGGTCGAGCACGGCCCCGATGAGCGTGCCGTCGGTGAAGGCCACACACGCGGGGCCATCCCACGGCTCCATGAAGGTGGAGTGGAACTCGTAGAACGCTCGACGCGCCGGGTCCATGTCGGCGTGGTTCTCCCACGCCTCGGGGATCATCATGAGGACGGCATGGGGCAGAGAGCGGCCACCGAGGTGGATGAGCTCCAGGACCTCGTCGAAGCTGGCCGAGTCCGACGCGTCCGGGGTGCACACGGGGAAGAGCCGGTCGAGGTCGCCGGGGAACACATCGGACACGAGCTGGCTCTCGCGCGCTCGCATCCAGTTGCGGTTGCCCTTGACGGTGTTGATCTCACCGTTGTGGGCCATGAGCCGGTAGGGGTGGGCCAGCGGCCAGCTCGGGAAGGTGTTGGTCGAGAAGCGCGAGTGCACCAGGGCGAGCTCGGTCGCGAATCGCTCGTCCGACAGGTCAGGGAAGAACGGCTCGAGCTGTCCCGTGGTGAGCATGCCCTTGTAGACGATCGTGCGTGCCGAGAGCGACGGGAAGTAGACCTCGACCTCACGCTCGGCACGCTTGCGCAGGCAGAAGGCGAGCCGGTCCAGCTCCAGGCCGCGCACGGCGGCGCCGGGGGCTGCGACGAAGATCTGGCGGAAGAACGGCATACAGGCCCTGGCCATGTCGCCGACGAGTTCGGGCGTTGCCGGGACATCGCGCCAGCCGAGGACCTCGAGGCCTTCCTCGGTGGCGATGCGCGCGATCCGTTCCTCGGCGGCGGCGCGCTCCGCGTCGTCCTGCGGCAGGTAGGCCATGCCCGCGGCATACGCCCCCGCCACCGGCAGGTCGATGTCGAGCACCGCCCGGAAGAACGCGTCGGGCACCTGAGTGAGGATTCCGGCTCCGTCACCGACCAAGGGGTCGGCACCGGTGGCGCCGCGGTGGTCCAGGTTCCGCAGGGCCGTGAGCGCGTGCTCGACGATGTCGTGACCGGCGGTCCCGCGCATCGTGGCGACCATCGCAACGCCGCAGGCGTCGTGCTCGTGGTCGCGCCGGTACAAGCCGGTGTCGGCCGGATGGGCGGAGAAGCGCGTCAGGGACACGTCGGGTCACCGTCCTCAGGAGTCGGGGGCCGGGAACTCAGGGATTCCGGGCACGGGAAGGTCTTCGGACGCGGACAGCACTGGCCACGTTGCGAGGGATGCTATCCCACGCGCGTCTTGCAATGCGAGCGGACATATCTCACATCGTGGATGGTTGCGAAGCCGTCCGCTGAGCCCTCCGCCGGGTGTGGAGGACGATGCCCACACCGATGAGGAAGACGATGATGCTGGTCCACACGTTGAGTCGCTGGCCAAGGATCAGTTCGGCCTCGTCAGTCCGCATCTTCTCGATGATGATCCGCCCGATCGGGTAGCCGGCGACGTAGAGCCCGAAGAGCTGACCGCGGGCGAGGTTCCATCGCCGGTCGACCAGGAGCAGGAGGGCTGCGAGCAACAGGACGAACAGGGATTCGTAGAGGAAGGTGGGGTGGAACGTGCCGAGCACGACCGGCTCCCCGTTCTCGACCACCGCGCGGCCGGCGGCGTTGTCCCACTGGTGAATCTCGAGCGCCCAGGGAACGTCGGTGGGCTCGCCGTACAACTCGTTGTTGAACCAGTTCCCCCACCGCCCGATCCCCTGCGCGATGGCGACCCCGGGGGCGGCTGCATCGGCGAAGTCGAGGAAGTTCACTCCGGTGCGACGGCAGCCGATCCATGCGCCCAGCGCTCCCAGGGCGATCGCTCCCCAGATGCCAAGACCTCCCTCCCAGATCTTGAGGGCGTCGACCGGGTTTCCTTCGGGACCCCAGTAGGGATCCGGGGTCGTGATGACGTGATAGATCCGGCCACCGATGATGCCTGCCACGACGGCGTATGCCGCGACGTCCAGTGCCTGACCCGGCTCACCTCCGCGTTGGCGCAGCCTGCGGTCCGTGAGCCAGACGGCGACGACGATGCCCAGCAGGATGCACAGCGCATAGCCCCTGATGGGGAGTGGCCCCAGGTGGAGGACGCCGGCCGTCGGGCTGGGGATGACTGCAGGGATCACTTCGTGGCTCCTTCGATGGCCTGGACGAGCGCCGCGGCGGTGCTCACTTGGGTGAAGTCGACCTTCTCGCCCGCAAGGAGCACCGTAGGGGTGCCGTTGATGCCCGCCTTCGCGGAGGCCTCCTCCGTGGACTCGACGTAGGTGGCGTAGGTCCGCTCGTCGACGCACGCGGTCCAGGCCTCCAGCGCCTCGCCGGACACGCCTGCGTTCACGGCGAAGGCCTTCGTCTGGGCGGCTGACCAGCCCTGGCCCGTCTGGGCGGGAACATGGGCGAAGACCTCGTCATGGAAGGCCTGGAACTTCCCGGCGTCGGCCGCGCAGATGGCGGCATTGCCCATCATGAGCGAGTGTTCGACCCCGACGTTCGCGTCGATGATGGTCTTCAGGTGATAGACGAGTTTGATCCTGCCCTGGGCGGCGAGGTCCCGAATCGTGGCCCCCATGACCTGCTCGAACTCGGCGCACGCGGGACATTGGAAGTCCTCGTAGATGTCGAGGGTGGGCGCCCCGGCGAGCAGCTTCACATCCGCGTTGGCGACGAAGCCTTCACCCATCCCGCCGGCAGCCGCGGGGACCGCCGTGCTCGAGCCGGCACCCTCCTGCGCGGTCCTGCCGTTGATGACGACGCCTGCCACCACGGCAACGATGGCAAGGATCGCCACGGCCGCGCCGACGACGATGGGCGTGACGCTCCCACCACCTCGGGTCTGCGCCGGCACAGGTGCCTCCGGGGTTCGAGGCTGGGGCGATGCCTCGTGAGAGTTCACTGCGCCGCCGCCGAAGCAGCCTCAGTCGTGCTCACCGCGCTGCTTCCCTCACTCCCCTGGCCAGATCAGTCGTCAACTCGCGCAACGTGTCGATGCGGTGTCCGAGTTCCCCGTCACCGCCGAGGGCACGAACAAGGGCGGTCCCCACGATCACTCCATCGGCGTACTGAGCGAGCTCAGCAGCCTGGTCCCCGTTGGACACGCCCAACCCGACGCACACCGGGAGGTCGGTCACCGCCTTGGTCCTGGCGACGAGATCACGTGCCGCCGAGCCCACGGTCGATCGCTCCCCGGTCACGCCCATCGTGGACGCGGCGTAGACGAATCCGCGGGTCGCGCTGGTCACCCGCTCCAGACGCTCCTGCGTGGAACTCGGTGCGACGAGGAAGACCCGGTCGAGGCCCTCGCGTTCGCTCGCGGCGATCCAGTCGTCGGCCTCGTCGGGGATGAGGTCTGGCGTGATCAGTCCGGCGCCCCCCGCGGCCGCCAGCTCCGCGGCGTAGCGATCGACGCCCCTGCGGAGGATGAGGTTCCAGTAGCTCATGACCAGAGCCGGCGCCCCGGCGTCGCGGACCGCCTGGGTTGCCCGGAATCCATCGACGACGTGCGTGCCCCCGCTCAGAGCGGCCTCGACCGCATGCTGGATCACGGGCCCGTCCATGAGCGGGTCGGAGTACGGGAGCCCCACCTCGACGATGTCGACCCCTGACTCGACCATGGCGACCATGGCGCGAATGGAACCCTCGACGTCGGGGAAGCCCACCGGCAGGTAGCCGATCAGAGCCGCACGGCCCTCGGCCTTGCACCGCGCGAGGACGTCGGCGACCCCGAGGTTGCGCTCAGCCATGCGAACCACCGGACTCGCTCGAGTCCTCAGGGCTTTCGTCGACGAGGCCACTCTGTTGGGCCTTGCTCCTCGACCCTTCGGGCCTCCCTCGTTCCTCGCCCGTTGCCTCCGGGCCTTCGTCGACGAGGCCACTCTGTTGGGCCTTGCTCCTCGACCCTTCGGGCCTCCCTCGTTCCTCGCCCGTTGCCTCCGGGCCTTCGTCGACGAGGCCAAACCACTCAGCTGCGGTGTGCATGTCCTTGTCGCCGCGGCCGGAGAGGTTCACGAGAATGATCGCGTCCGGCCCCAGCTCGCGCCCGAGGACGAGTGCTCCGGCGAGCGCGTGCGCTGACTCGAGCGCCGGGATGATGCCCTCGGTTCGGCACAGGATCGAGAACGCCTCCATGGCCTGCTCGTCGGTCGCGAAGATGTAGTCCGCACGTCCGGTGTCGCGCAGGAAGGAATGCTCAGGGCCGACGCTCGGGTAGTCGAGTCCGGCCGAGACGGAGTGGGACTCGACGGTCTGGCCGTCCTCGTCCTGCATGAGGTAGCTCATTGCGCCGTGGAGCACCCCGGGCACGGCAGTGGCGAATCGCGCCGCGTGCCGACCGTCGAGGCCTTCTCCCCCGGCCTCCACGCCCACCAGGCGCACACCGTCATCCTCGATGAAGCGATGGAAGATGCCCATGGCGTTCGAGCCGCCACCGACGCACGCGACGACCGCGTCGGGCAGTCGACCGGTCAGCTCCAGGACCTGCGCGCGGGCCTCGACTCCGATGATCCGGTGGAAGTCACGCACCATCTCGGGGAACGGGTGCGGCCCGGTCACCGTGCCGATGAGGTAGTGGGTGTGCTCGACATTGGTGACCCAGTCGCGTAGCGCCTCGTTGATGGCGTCCTTGAGCGTGGCGCTCCCCTGCTCGACGGCAACGACTTCGGCGCCGAGCATCCGCATGCGCGCGACGTTGAGGGCCTGGCGCTCGGTGTCGACCTTGCCCATGTAGACCCGGCATTCGAGGCCCATGAGTGCTGCCGCTGTCGCCGTGGCGACGCCGTGCTGGCCCGCCCCTGTCTCGGCGATGACGCGCGTCTTGCCCATGCGCTTGGTCAGCAGCGCCTGAGCGATGACGTTGTTGATCTTGTGCGAACCGGTGTGGTTGAGGTCCTCGCGCTTGAGGATGATGCGTGCCCCACCGGCATGGGCAGCGAAGCGGGGCACCTCCGTGATGATGCTCGGCCGACCCGTATAGGTCCGGTGCAGCTGCTCGAGCTCGGCGAGGAACACCGGGTCCTGCATGGCCGCCAGACGCGCCGCATCGAGCTCTTCGAGCGCGGGAATGAGCGCCTCGGGGACGTAGCGGCCTCCGAACTCCCCGAAACGACCGGTTGTCACGCGTGCTCCGGCTCTGTGCGCGCGCCTGCAGCCACGATGCTACGCACCATGGCGCTCGTGTCCGCGCCCCGCACGAGAGCCTCACCGACGAGCACGGCGTCGGCACCCTGCGCGGCATACATCCGTGCGTCATCGGCGCCGGAGATGCCCGACTCTGCCACGGTGACGATCCCCGGTGGGATCAGCGGCACGAGGCGGGAGAACGTGTCCGCGTGCACCTCGAGCGTCTTGAGGTTGCGGGCGTTCACGCCGATGACGCGGGCGCCCGCGTCCACCGCTCGCTGGGTCTCGCCTTCGTCGTGCACCTCGACCAGCGCTGTCATACCGAGGTCATGGGCCAGTGTGTGCATGCGCACCAATTCGTCGTCGGTGAGCGACGCCACGATGAGGAGGATGATGTCGGCGCCGTGCGCGCGCGCCTCCCAGAGTTGGTAGTCGGTGACCATGAAGTCCTTGCGCAGGACCGGGATGGTCACCGCCTCACGCACCGCGTCCAGGTCATCGAGGCTGCCGTTGAAGCGACGACCCTCGGTGAGAACGCTGATGGCCGTGGCCCCGGCGTCGGCGTAGGCCACGGCGAGCGACGCAGGATCGGGGATCTCGGCGAGGGCACCCTTGCTCGGACTGGCCCTCTTGACCTCGGCGATGAGGGAGAGCCCGTCGGCACGCAGGAGGGCCTCGGCATCGATGGGCGCGGCAGCGTCAGCGACCCGACGCTCGAGGTCGGCCAGACTCACCTGCTCGGCGCGGACGGCCAGGTCCTCCCGGACACCGGCGACGATGGCGTCGAGCACGGTGGTCATCAGGGCGTCGACTCAGGAGAGGTTGGCGTCACGGCGCGCCACCGCGCCGTTGACCCCATAACCGGCGAGCGCGAGCACCTTGCCCGCGACGAGGCCGACGATGGCCAGCACCACGCCGCCGATGAACAGCGGCACGTTGGGGAACGCAACCGCGAGGGACATGACTGCCGTGGCGACGAGAACGATGCCGACCATGACCCAGGCCGCGAGGCTGTTGCCGTGGTTGTCGTCGTCGTGCTCAGCCATGAGATGCCTCCCGAAGAGATGTGTGTTCGCGCGTCATTGTGTCAGGTGCGCGGCGGCGGGCCCACATCGGTGGGGTCTTCGCCCGCACTGAGCTGATCCCAGTCACTCTCGGGCGTGCGCCCCGGAGCCTCGTAGCGCGGCGACAGTCCGGTCGCTGCCTTCTTGGCTCCCGCGAGACCGGCCACGGCACTCCCCGCGAGGGCGAACCCGAGCATCGCGATCCACGGCCAGATCGCCACGGATGCATGGGTCTCGAGAGACCCGGTCCGACCCGCCGCGGCGGCGGCGATCGGCCCCAGAACGGCTTCGGGGTCAAGCACGACCCTGGCGACGGTGACGAGTCCGGCGAGGATCGCGCAGCCCGTGAGGACGAGCGCCACCAGACGGACCCGCGGACCGGCGGTTGCCGAGGCCACGGCTCCCGCCACGACGACGAGAGCCAGGGCAACCATGCCGCTGGCGGACTCGGCTCCGGTCGCGTCGACCGAGCGCGCCCCCAGCACGACATCGTCCACCGAGCCGGTGAGCCAGGTGCGCGAGGCAGTGACGACCACCACCAGCGCTCCCAGGATCACCAGCAACACGAGCACCCCACGTCGCCGCAGCAGACTCATGAGACGGACCTGAGGGCTGACGCCGTGGCGACGGCACGGAGTACCGCCGTGGCCTTGGCAATGCACTCGTCGTTCTCGTTCCGCGGCACCGAATCCGCGACGATTCCGGCGCCTGCCTGGACATGCGCGGTGCCGCCGTCGATGAGCGCGGTACGGATGGCGATCGCCATGTCGAGGTCGCCGTGGAAGTCGAGGTAGCCCACGACGCCACCGTAGACACCCCGACGCGAGGGCTCGTAGCCCTCGATCAGCGCGAGAGCCCGCGGCTTGGGCGCGCCCGACAGGGTCCCTGCCGGGAACGTCGAGACGAGCACGTCGTAGGCACGCACCCCCTTGCGCAGTTCCCCCACCACGGTCGACTCGAGGTGCATGACGTGGCTGTAGCGGCGGACATCCATGAACTCCACGACGTCGACGGTGCCGGGCTGACAGACGCGGCCCAGGTCATTCCGCCCGAGGTCGACGAGCATCACGTGCTCGGAGCGCTCCTTGGGATCGCCCAGGAGGTCCTCGGCCAGCCTGACGTCGTCCTCGGGTGACTTGCCACGTGGACGCGAGCCGGCGATCGGGTGGGTGATCGCCTGCGTCCCCGTCACCTTGACGAGGGCCTCCGGCGAGCTGCCGACGACGTCGTATGGCGTTCCGTCCGGTCGCGTGAACCGGAAGAGGTACATGTAGGGGCTGGGATTACCCGCCCGCAGGGCGCGATAGACGTCGAGTGCCTCTGCCGGACAGGGCATGGAGAAGCGCTGCGAGAGCACGACCTGGAACACCTCGCCCGCCCGGATGTCCTCCTTCGCGCTCTCGACCATGTCCTCGTAGTCGTCGCGTGAGAGGTTGCCGGTGACGGTCTCCAGGGCGGCCTCGACCACCTCGGGGTCGACGACGGACACCGTGCTGTCGGCACTCGCCGCGAGGTCGAGTGTCATGGCGTCGAGCCGTGCCACGGCGTCGGCCCAGGCCAGTTCGACGCGCTCGTCGGTGGCGTCGTAGTTGATGGCGTTGGCGATGAGCAGGACCGAGCCGTCGGCGTGGTCGAGCACGGCGAGGTCGGTCGCGAGCATCATCGCGATCTCGGGGATGCGCAGCACGTCAGGAGTCGTCGATGGAACCTTCTCCCACCGGCGCACGGCGTCGTAGGAAATCATCCCGACCATCCCGCCGGTCAGCGGAGGAAGGCCCGGGATGGGATCGGTCGCGAGGGCTGCGACGGTGTCACGCAGGGCGTCGGTGGCCAGACCTGTCGTGGGAACCCCCACCGGTGGCTCGCCGATCCAGTGCGCCTCACCGTCCTTCTCCGTGAGCGTCGCGCGGCTGGCAACGCCGACGATCGAATAGCGCGACCACACCCCACCGTGCTCGGCCGACTCGAGCAGGAAGGTCCCCGGTCGGCTCTGGGCCAGTTTGCGATAGAGCCCGACCGGTGTCTCCGCATCGGCCATGAGGCGCCGCACGACCGGGATGACGCGGCGGCTCTCGGCGAGGACCGAGAAGACGTCGAGCGAGGGCCATGTGGCACCGAACGACAGGTCGGGTGCCGGCTGTCCCTCTGCGTTCACTGCTGGGCCTCCCCCACGACGGCGTCGAGCGCCCCGGCGTCGAAGCAGGTGCGATCGCCCGTGTGGCAGGCAGCGCCGACCTGATCGACCCGCACGAGGAGTGCGTCACCGTCGCAGTCCAGCGCCACGGACTTCACGAACTGAACGTGACCAGAGGTGTCCCCCTTGCGCCAGTACTCCTGGCGGCTGCGGGACCAGAACGTCACGCGCCCCTCGCTCAGCGTGCGGCGGAGGGCCTCCGAATCCATCCAGCCCAGCATGAGGACCTCGCCGCTGTCATGCTGCTGGACAATCGCGGCGACGAGGCCTGCGGCGTCGAAGCGGAGACGGTCGGAGACTGAGGGGTCGAGATCTGGCACGCACGCCATTGTGCCGTCCGCCCCAGAACAGGGGAGGATGGGTCCATGTCGGCAGCCCCGGGACACATCGCGCGCAGGGAACGCTTCGACCTGTGCGAGACGCTCGTACGCGTGGGTCCCGACGCACCCACCCTCTGTATGCCGTGGACGACCCGGGACCTCGCGGCTCACCTCGTCGTTCGTGAGGGTCGCCCCGACCTCGCATCCGGCATCTGGGTGCCCTTCCTCAAGGAGCGCACGGAGCGCGAGCAGGCGAGGCTCGCCGCGCAGCCGTGGCCGGATCTCATCGAGGCGGTGCGGTCTGGACCTCCGGGATGGCACCCCGCGCAACTCCCTGCCGTCGACAACGCCGTGAACTTCGCCGAGATGGTCGTCCACCACGAGGACGTCCTGCGAGGGGACGGTGAACCCGGCCCCCGTCGGGAGGCCGACGCCCACCTCGAGGCGGCCGTGTGGGCTCTGCTCTCGCGCATGGGCCGACTCCTCTTCCGTCGCGTCCCCGTCGGGGTCGAGCTTCACGCGCCCGGTCGCAACTCACTCACGGTGCGCGGTGGGGACGAGACCGTTCACGTCACGGGAGCACCGCTGGAACTGTTGCTCACGGCATACGGGAGAAGGAATGTCGCCGAGATCGAGGTGAGTGGGTCTCCCGAGGCGGCCACGCAGTTCGAGACGGCGAGTTTCGGTCTCTGACGTTCAGCGGACGGGATGACCGTCGGCGCGCAGCGCTGCCTTGACCTCGCCGATCGTGAGGTCGCCGAAGTGGAAGACGCTCGCGGCGAGGACGGCATCGGCCCCGGCACGGACGGCCGGGGCGAAATGCTCGACTGCGCCCGCTCCCCCGCTCGCGACCACCGGAATGCTGACCTCGCGGCGCACCCGCTCGATGAGGTCGAGGTCGAATCCTGCCTTGGTTCCGTCGGCGTCCATGGAGTTGAGGAGAATCTCACCGGCGCCGAGTTCGGCCGCCCGGACACACCACGCGATGCCGTCCAGGCCGGTCCCCTGCCGTCCGCCGTGCGTGGTCACCTCGAAGTCGCCTGTCGGCACCCCTTCGTCGTTGCGCCGACGCCGCACGTCCGCCGAGAGCACGAGCACCTGGGCCCCGAAGCGGTCGGCGGTCTCGGCGATGAGTTCGGGCCGGGCGATGGCAGCCGTGTTGACGCCCACCTTGTCGGCGCCGCTGCGGAGGAGTCGGTCCACGTCGTCGACGGTGCGCACTCCCCCTCCGACGGTGAGCGGGATGAACACCTGCTCGGCCGTGCGCCGCACGACGTCGTAGGTCGTGGCGCGGTCACCGCTGCTCGCCGTGACATCGAGGAAGGTCAGCTCGTCGGCACCCTGCTCGCCGTAGCTCCGCGCGAGCTCGACCGGGTCACCCGCGTCCCGGAGGTTCTCGAAGTTCACCCCTTTGACGACGCGTCCGGCGTCGACGTCGAGACAGGGGATGACACGGATGGCGACGCTCACCCGGGCAGGTTATCCGTCGCGGGCCCATGCTGAGTACGCCGTCCACCGAGCCGAGCTGCCCGGTGTGCGGACCGTGACGGCAGGGTCGGCGAGCGGCGGTCCTAGGGTTGACGACGTGACGATTGAGACCGTGACGGACGTGGATGCGCTGACGCGTCGGGTCCGCAGCCTCCTCGCGGAGCGTGGATCGCGGTGCGGCACAGTCACGCTCGTCGCCGTCGACGGTCCGAGCGGCTCCGGCAAGACCACCCTCGCGGGACAACTCGGCGAGGAGCTGGACGCGCTCGTCCTTCACGTCGACGACATGCACCAAGGCTGGACCGGACTCCTGGAGACGGTGTCCATCGCACGCTCCTCGCTCGTCGATGCCTGGTTGCGAGACGAGCCCGCGAGCCACCCGACCTGGGACTGGGACGACTCGGTCAGAGGGGCCGACGTGGCAGTCCCGCGAGCAGACCTCATCGTCCTCGAAGGTGTCGGTGCGTTCGCGATCGCCGGGCACGAGGCATCGGCCAAGGTGTGGGTCCAGGCGCCCGATGAGGATCGGCAGTCTCGGGCGATCGCCCGAGACGGAGAGGTCTTCGCGTCGCACTGGGACGTGTGGGCCGACCAGGAACGGCGTCTGTACACAGCGGCCCCCGGGCTTCCGGATGCCGACATCGTCCTCGACACTGGCGCGGCCCCTCCGGACGACGGCTTCGACGCGGGCCCGTCGATGTGGCTGGTGGTTCTCGGCGTCATCGCCGTGTCGCTGAGCATGCGGACCCTGATGACCTCGCTGCCTCCCCTCCTGCCACGCATTCGCGACGACCTCGGTCTGAGCTCCGTGTGGCTCGGGGTGCTGACGACGCTGCCCGTCCTCTGCATGGGCCTGCTCGCTCCGGCAGCAGCGCGACTGGGCCTCCGGCTCGGGGTGGTGCGCTGCATCTCGATCGCGATGGTGGCGGTCGCGATCGGCAATCTGGCTCGGGTTCTGGGCGCCCACGCCGTGGGCTCGCTCTATATCGGGACCCTGTGCGCCGGGGCCGGTATCGCCCTCGCCGGGACCCTCCTTCCGGGCATGGTCAAGGCTGCGTTCCCTGCGAACCGTGCCGGGCTCGCCACAGGCTTGCAGATGTTCGCGATGATGGGTGGTGCGGCCGTGGCTGCTGCCGTCTCAGTCCCGCTTGCTGACGCGTTGGGTGACTGGGACCTCTCGCTCGGCTTCTGGGGCGTCGTGGCCGCCATCGGCCTGCTCCTGTGGCTGCCCGTCGACCGCGCCGTGCACCGGGGCGGCGACCATGACCAGCACCCGCCGGACCTGAGTCACCGACTGCCGTGGCGCAGCGCCACGGCGTGGTGCGTCGCGGCCTACCTCGCGGTCCAGTCGTGGCAGTTCTACTCGACGTTGGCGTGGCTCTCACCCACCTATGTCGGACAGGGGTGGGCGCCGCAGGAAGCCGGGATTCTGCTCGCGGTCTTCACGGGAGTGCAGTTCGTCTCGGGGATGGTCGGGCCAGCCTTGACCGACCGGGTGGGCGATTGGCGCATCGTCCTCGTGGCCGTCGGACTCTGCGGGCTCGCCGGTCAGTTGGGCGTCTGGGCGGCCCCGGACGCGGCTCCGTGGTTGTGGGTGGTCCTGCTTGGCATCGCGCAGGGCGCGAGCTTCGCCATCGGACTCGTGCTCCTCGTTCGGTATGCCGTGTCGCCGGCTGCTGCTGCCCGCTTCACCGCGATGGCCTTCCTCGTGTGCTACACCGTCGCCTCGATGGGGCCGACGACGATGGGAGCAGTGCGCGACCTCACCGGTGGCTACTCGGCGATCTTCCTCGTGCTCGCGCTGCTCATGCTGGTCCAGCTGACGCTGACCCTGCTGCTGCGACCGGGCCGCGCACCAGTTCAGTGACTCGCCCACAACGTCAGCGTCAACGGCTGTTCTAGCACCCCCTCACGCTGACGTTGCGAGGAGCGCTTCAGGAGCGGCGCGAGTCTGCGACGAGGTCGGCGAGGCGCTGGGCCTCCGCGCGGGACGACGCCCCGTCGGCGCGCTGGATCGCCATCACGGCGACGGTCTCGGTGTCATGCAGGTGCAGGCTGGCCCACGGGTCACCCTCATCGAAGGTCACGTCCGCGATCTCGCCCCAGGAGATGTGCCGGCGACCGATGAGGTTCTGGACCGTGATCCCGGTGTCATCGGGCACGGCCTTGATGGCCGCCCAGCGCCACAGGGTGAGCGCCAGACCGACGCCGATGACCGCCATCATGACGCGGTCGGCGACGACCCAGCCGCCCTCGTCGACGCCGGCGACGAGCACCGACAGGGCGGCGAACAGGCCGACGGACACGACCGCCATGACGATCGCCATCAGGCGACCGCGACGTGACCTGAAGGGCTCCGGCGAGACCTGCTCCGTCACAGGCGGCACGCGGCGATGTCCGTCACGAGGATGGCGCGCGCGCCCATCTCGTAGAGGCGGTCCATGACCTGGTTGGTGCCTGATCGAGGGACCATCGCCCGGACGGCCTTCCACTCGGGGTTCTGGAGGTTCGAGACCGTCGGCGACTCGAGCCCGGGCGTGATCGCGCACGCCTCGTCGACGAGTGCGGCCGGGACGTCGTAGTCGAGCATCACGTAGTGGCGGGCCGTGACGACGCCGAGCATCCGCCGGCGGAGCACCTCGATCGCAGAATCCTCGTGGCTGCCATCGCGCCGGATGAGCACGGCCTCGCTCCGCAGAATGGGGTCACCGAAGACCTCGAGGCCCTGGCTGCGCAGCGTCGCGCCGGTCTCCACGACGTCAGCGATGACATCGGCGACACCAAGCGTGATGGCCGTCTCGACGGCGCCGTCCAGACGCACGACCTCGGCCTGGACGCCCTGCTCGGCGAGGTGCTTCTCGACCAGACCCTGATAGCTCGTGGCCACCTTGCGACCGGCAATGTCCGCAACGCTCGAAACGGTGCCGGGTCGGCCGGCATACCGGAAGGTCGAACCACCGAAGCCGAGCGTCATGACCTCGGTGGCGGCGCTTCCCGAGTCGAGGAGCAGGTCGCGACCGGTGATCCCGCAGTCGACGGTGCCGGATCCGACGTAGACAGCGATGTCGCGAGGCCGGAGATAGAACAGCTCGACGCCGTTGGCCTCGTCGTTGACGACAAGTTCCTTGGTGTCGCGACGGGTGCGGTAGCCCGCCTCCCGCAACATCTCGGCGGCGGGGTCGGCGAGGGAACCCTTGTTGGGAACAGCAATGCGCAGCATGGGAGCCCGTGTCTCAGAGGTGGGTGTAGACGTCGTCAAGGGTCAGGCCCTTGGCAACCATGAGGACCTGGAGGTGGTAGAGCAGCTGGGAGATCTCCTCGGCCGCCCGCTCGTCGCTCTCGTGCTCGGCGGCCATCCAGACCTCGGCGGCCTCCTCGACGATCTTCTTGCCGATGGCATGCACGCCGGCGTCGAGCTGGGCCACCGTGCCGGAACCCCCCGGGCGGGTCGCGGCCTTTTCGGTGAGCTCGGCGAACAGGGCGTCGAAGGTCTTCACGGCATCAATCGTACGAGGGCAGCGCTCACGCCCCGACCACCGGGCGAGGGGCGAGACCGCTCAGGGTGACCGCGGTGGCGACGGCCGCCAGCGCGGCCTCGGCGCCCTTGTCCTCTCTCGAACCCTCGAGGCCCGCGCGATCCAACGCCTGCGCCTCGGTGTCGCACGTGAGGACGCCGAAGCCGACCGGCACCCCCGTGCGCGTGCTCACGTCGGTGAGCCCGTGCGTCACTCCGCTGCAGACGTACTCGAAGTGCGGAGTCCCACCGCGGATGACGACACCGAGCGCGACCAGGGCATCGTGCGTGGGCGCGAGTCGAGCCGCCGCAACCGACAGCTCGACCGTGCCGGGAACGCGGATCACGGGAGCGTCGGGAATCCCCGCCTCGGCGAGCGCCTTGACAGCGCCCTCGATGAGCCCGTTCATGACCACGTCGTGCCAGGAGGCCGCGATGACAGCGACCTTCAGGCCGGTCCCGTCGACGGTGACCTCGGGTGCTCCGTCCTTCATGCGCTTGCCTCCGTGCTGTCGTGCGAGTCGAGAACCAGGTCGTGACCGAGGCGGTCCCGCTTGGTCCGCAGGTAGGCGGCGTTCGTCGCCACTGGGGCCACCTGGAGCCGCTCGACGGTCGCGACCTCGATCCCGGCTGACCGCACGGCCGTGACCTTGTCGGGATTGTTCGTGAGCAGCCGGACGGCGCCGATCCCCAGATCGTGAAGGATCGCGGTCGCAGGCGCGTAGTCGCGCGCGTCCACCGGCAGGCCGAGCTCTTCCTGCGCGGCGACGGTGTCAGCGCCCCTGTCCTGCACGGCATACGCGGCCATCTTGTCCGCGAGCCCGATGCCGCGCCCCTCGTGCCCACGCACGTAGACGACGACTCCGCCCTCACGGGCGACGCGGGCCTGCGCGCGGCGAAGCTGAGGACCGCAGTCGCAGCGGGCCGAACCGAAGACGTCTCCGGTGAGGCACTCGCTGTGCAGTCGGGTGAGGGCAGAACCCTCCCCGAGACCGAGTGGGCTCACGAGGGCCAGGTGCTCGTCCCCCGTCAGGGTGTCGCGGTAGGCGTGCACGGTGAACGTGCCATCGGGAGTGGGCAGGGTGGTCGTCGCGTGCCGGACGACGCGGTCGTGCCGCTGTCGGTGGGCGACCAGCTGCTCGATGGTGATGACGGGGAGGCCATGCTCCGCCCCGAGCTCGAGGACCGCCGGCAACCGCATCATGGTGCCGTCGTCGTGGGTCAGTTCGGCGATGGCACCGACTGGGGCGAGTCCGGCGAGGTGGCAGAGGTCGACCGCCGCCTCCGTATGGCCGCCACGCACCAGAACTCCGCCGTCGCGGGCCCGGAGGGGAACCACGTGTCCGGGTCTCACGAAGTCGGTGGCGGCCGCACTCGTGTCAGCGAGCAGCCGCACGGTGTGGGCACGATCGGCCGCGCTGATCCCGGTGGTCACGCCTTCGGCCGCGTCGACGGTGATCGTGTATGCCGTCCGCAACCGATCCGCGTTCTCCCTCACCATGAGCGGCAGGTCGAGCCGATCCGCGATCTCGTCGGGCATGGGCGCGCAGACATAGCCGCTGGAGTGGCGGATGGTCCAGGCCATCCACTCGTCCGTGAGCGTCTGGGCCGACATGATGACGTCGCCCTCGTTCTCGCGGTCCTCGTCGTCCGTGACGAGGACAGGTCGCCCTGCGCGCAGGGCCGCGAGGGCCTCTTCGATCGTGGACAGAGCGGTCATGACATGGCCTCCGTCAGTTCGGGCTGGGGGTCGCGCTCGAGGCGGGACGCCTTGAGCCAGACGGTGAAGCCGTAGAGCACCAGGGCGCCGTAGACGGCATACAGAACTGCACTCGGGTAGAACTTCGCGTGAACCAACAGCGGCACCCCGACGAGGTCGACGGCGATCCACATGAGCCAGAAGTCGTTCCAACCGCGCGCCATCGCATAGGTCGCGAGCATCGATCCGACGAAGATCCAGGCGTCGCACCAGAAGTACCAGCGCGGGGCGGGCCACTCGGCCCCGATCGTCGCGAAGACCCACTGCGCAATGACGACACCGCCGAGCCAGACACCGACGTAGGCCATCCGCTCGCGAGCAGTGGCCCAGCGCGGCGTGATCGCATGGGCATCCGCGCCGCGGGCCTTGCGATGCTCCTGCCAGCGCCACCAGCCGTACAGGCTGGTGATGACGAAGAAGACCTGGCGGCCCGCCTGGCCGTAGAGCGTCTGGTGCTGCGGGTTCGCGAACGCGACCCCGAAGAACACGGTGAACAGCAGGACGTTGCCGATGATCCCGATGGGCCAGGCCCAGACTCGGCGACGCATGCCGCCGATGGCGGAGGCGAACCCGAAGACGTTGCCGACGATCTCGCGCCAGAGGATGTGCGAGCTGCCGATCGTCAGCTGGGCCTCGAAGAGGCGCTCGAGCCAGTTCATGCGGTGACCTCCGTGGTCATGGTGGGGACGGTGGTGGTGCGGGCGCCGAGGAGTCGTTCGACGTACTTCGCGAGGACGTCGACCTCGAGGTTGACGGTGTCGCCGACGCTGCGGACCCCGAGCGTCGTGAGTTCGAGAGTGGTCGGGATCAGGGAGACGGAGAACGTGTCATCAGTGACCGCGGAGACGGTGAGGCTCACGCCGTCCACGGTGATGGAGCCCTTCTCGACGACGTAGTGCGCCAGGTCCGCTGGCAGGGTGAAGGTGACGACCTCCCAGCGGTCACCGGGAACGCGGTCGAGGACGGTCGCGGTGCCGTCGACGTGGCCCTGGACGATGTGCCCACCGAATCGGGCCGAGGCGGCCATGGCTCGCTCGAGATTGACGGGCGCCCCAGCCTCGAGCCCACCGAGTGCGGTGCGCGACAACGTCTCTGCCATGACGTCGACCGTGAACCATCCCGCGTCGGCGTCGTGTTCGACGACGGTCAGACACACGCCGTTGACCGCGATCGAGGCGCCGTGGACGGCGTCACTCGTCACGAGCGGACCCCGGAGGGTGAGTCTCGCGGACGCCTCGCCCAGATCGATGCGGTCGACCTGACCGAGCTCTTCGACAATTCCGGTGAACATCAGCGGGACTCCTCGAGGATGGTGGTGATGCGAACGTCGTGGCCGATGATCCGGGTGTCGGTCGGCTCCAACCGCAGCGCGTCGGCAATGGTCGTGATGCCCAGGTCGCTCACCGACTGGCGACCACGGCCGAGGAGCACCGGGGCGACATACGCGACGATCTCGTCGACCAAGCCCTCCCCCATGAATGCGGCTGCCACGGTGGGTCCACCCTCGAGCCAGACATGGTGGATCTCGCGCTCCGCCAAGACCGCGAGGACCTCCCGCGGCGAGCGCGTGCGCAGGTGCACTGTCTCGGCCGCGGCGTCGAAGACTCGGGCCTCGGCCGGGAGTTCTCGCTGTCCCATGACGACCCGCAGGGGTTGCCGCGCGAAGAGGGACCCGTCGGGGTAGCGGGCGGTGAGCTGCGGGTCGTCGGTCAGGGCAGTGCCTGTCCCGACCACGATGGCCCCACAACGGGCCCGCTGCTCATGGACATCGGCTCGCGATTCCGGGCCGGTGATCCATTGGCTCGTGCCATCGGCGGCGGCACTGCGTCCGTCGAGGGTGGTCGCGAGCTTCCACGTGACCCACGGCCGCCCGGTGCGTTGGCGGTGCAGCCAGCTGCGGTTGAGCCCCTCGCCCTCGGCTTCGAGGAGACCGGCCTCCACAACCACGCCCTGCGTCTCCAACCACGCTGCTCCCCCGCCGGCCGCGGCGTTGGGGTCGCTCACGGCATGGACGACGCGCGTGACTCCCGCGGCGGCGAGGGCACGCGAGCACGGGTCGGTGCGTCCAGTGTGGTGGCAGGGCTCGAGAGTCACGTATGCCGTGCAGCCAGCCGCGCGTTCGCCCGCGGCTTCCAGCGCGGCGGCTTCGGCGTGAAGGGTCCCAGCGCCCAGGTGCCAACCCTCGGCGACGAGCACGCCGTCGGGGCCGACGAGAACACAACCGACGCGCGGGTTCGCGTCGAGTTCGGGTCCGTGCTTGGCGACGACGAGGGCGCGCAGCATCCACTGCTCGTCCGTCGTGCGTTGATCCTGCATGCTTCCTGCCCTCGTGCTCGAGACCTGTCGGTCGAGCTCCGGGGGATGCGTGCAGGCGGATCGGGTGCCTCCGGTCGCCACGGAGGGTGACGTCGGTGGGCACGACCCCCAAACGGGGTCCCGCTCTCACGTGCTGCCTACCATCCGGACTTTCACCGTCGGTCTGGGAGTTCCACCCAGTCAACCGGCCGCTGGCTGCGGTCGGGTCGCGGACTGTCACCGCCGGTTCGGAATTACACCGACCCCGGAGCACGTCGAGGCCAGTATGCCGCAGTCCGCCACTCGGACTGAAGCCCCAGCAGCCGTGACCTCCCCCACGAACCTGCGACTTTGTGCCCCATTGGGACACCCCCTGGCGCTCGGTGTCCCAATGGGGCACAAAGTCGCGGTCGTCAGGTGATGGTCAGGCCGAAGACCTCGAGGAGGCCGGGGGCAGCGTCCATGTCGATGCGGGCACCCTTGAGACGGTTGTCGCGCGGATCCATGGCCAGGCCACGCGTGCCCCGCAGGTCGGCGTCGCGCAGGTCCGTGTTGGAGAACCGCGCGCCGGACAGGTTCGACCCGCCGAAATCGACGCGGCGCACGGACGCCTCGGTGAAGTCGACGTCGACGAGCTGACAGTCACGGAAGGTGAAGCCGGCGAGGTCGAGCCCGGTGAACGTCGCCCCGTCGAGTCGGCACCTTTCGAATCGGAGTGGCTGCGCCAGGAGGGAGCCGGCGCCTGTGGCTGTCCAGTTCACCGCCAGCATCTTGCAGCCGACGAAGGTGCAGTCGATGAAGCGTGTGTCCGTCAGGGCGGTCATCGAGAAGTTGCAGCTCGTGAAGGTGCACTCCTCGCAGAGGCAGTCCACGAGCCCTGCGCTCTCCCACGTCAGCCCGGTGAGCTCTTGGCCCACGAGTTCCCGTCCGCGAAGCACCTCTCCCGCGGCGAGTGACTGCCATGCCTGTGCGGACACGATCAGTGCTTGTGCGACGCTGCGAGAGAACGGAGTTCGTCGACGGCAACAGCGGCGGAGTCTGCCCCGTAGACCGCGGACCCAGCGACGAACACGTCCGCTCCGGCCTCGGCGCACTGCTCGATCGTCTTGGCTGACACTCCCCCGTCGACCTGGATCCACACCTCGCCCCCGTGCCGTCGCACGGCCTCTCGAACCTGCTGGACCTTGGGCATCTGGTCCGCCATGAACGACTGCCCACCGAACCCCGGCTCGACCGTCATGACGAGGACCATGTCGAGTTCGGGGAGCAACTCCTCGTAGGGCGCCCAAGGAGTCCCCGGCTTGATCGCCATCCCCGCCCGGGCACCGGCGGCACGCAGCTCGCGCGCCAGCGTCCGCGGGTCGCGCGCGGCCTCGACGTGGAAGGTCACCGACTGCGCACCCGCCTCGGCATAGGCCGGCGCCCACCGGTCCGGGTCCTCGATCATGAGGTGGCAGTCGAGCGGGATCGGCGAGACCTTGAGAAGCGACTCCACGATCGGCAGGCCGAGCGTCAGGTTGGGGACGAAGTGGTTGTCCATCACGTCGACGTGGGCCCAATCGGCATTCGAGATCGCGTCGAGCTCGGACTGGAGGTTGGCGAAGTCGGCGGAGAGGATCGACGGTGAGATCTGCACGCGAGCAGCCTACGGGTGCGCCCCCGCGGCGAGGTCAGGCCTTCTTGCGCAGGAGCGTGAAGAACATGGCGTCTGTGCCGTGGACGTGTGGCCACAGCTGCACCTCAGGCCCGTCGCCGAGATCGTGGAGCACCTCTCCTGCCGCGTCCCGGAAGTATTCGCGAGCGTCGACAACCTCGATGTCGTCGCGTTTCTTCAGCGCATCGCGCACGACGAACGTCGTCTCGGCAGGGTGCGGGCTGCAGGTCGCGTATCCGACGAGGCCACCCGGCGCCACAGCGTCAAGCGCGCTGCGGAGCAGATCACGCTGCAGTGGCCCCAGCTGCGCGAGGTCGCCCGGCTGGCGACGCCAGCGCGCCTCGGGACGGCGACGCAGTGCCCCGAGGCCGGTGCACGGTGCGTCAACGAGAACCCGTCCGTATGCCGCAGGCTCCGCCTCTCCGATTTCCCGTCCGTCCGCGGTGCGCACTTCGAGGTCGAGGTCCGCCTCCGCAGATCGGGCTGCGACTGGCTCGAGGGTGCTGCGCACGAGATCTGCTCGGTGCTCGCTCACCTCGACGGCGACCAGATCGGCTCCGGCCTCCAGTGCAAGCGCACCGAGGACACCACTCTTGCCGCCAGGCCCGGCGCACAGGTCGAGCCAGCGACGGGGGACGCCATCGGCGACCGGGGCCGTCGCCAAGGCCACGGCCAGAAGCTGCGACCCCTCGTCCTGGACCGCCGCCCGACGATCTCGGATCGCGGGAATCGCGCCCGGGTCGCCGCCGTCCAGCACGGCGCCGAAGGGCGACGTCTCGCTGGCCGTGGCACCCGCGTCGACGAGCTCGTCCACTGTCGCGAGGCCCGGACGCGCGACGAGACTGACCTTGGCTGGCGTGTTGTCGCTCTCGAGGAGCGCGCGCAGCTCGCTGTCGACGGTTTCGGCGGTGGCGCGGCCGTGCCCCAGAAGCGCACCGCGCAGAGCACTGACGACCCATTCCGGGTGGGAATACTCGACGGCGAGCGCAGCCGTCGCTCCTCCTTCGGGGACAACCTCGGACACCCACTCGTCCCGTGTGCGTTCACTCACGCGCCGCATGACGGCGTTGACGAACCCACTCGCACCCGCACCACTCACGGTGCGCGCGAGGCCGACCGTCTGGTCCGCAGCGGCGTGGGCCGGCACGCGCATCCCGAGCAACTGGTGGGCACCAAGCCGCAGGACGTCGAGGACTCCCGCGTCGATCTTGCTCGTCGGGCGACCGGCCGCACGTTCGATGACGGCGTCATAGAAGCCCTGCATCCGCAGGGTCCCGAAGGCCAGTTCGGTGGCGAAGGCAGCGTCGCGCGAGTCCAGTCGATGCCGCCGGATGATCGCGGGGAACTCAAGGTTGGCGTAGGCACCGTCGTCGACCGCGCGCAGAAGTGTGTATGCCGCGAAGCGCGCGGGTTCCGCGTGCTTCGCCCGTTCACTCGGCTTCTGTGCGGAGCGCTGGCTGCCGCGTGGACCCGAACGACCGCGTGGGCGACCGGGCTGGCGTGAGGAGTCAGGGGCGGGCATCAGGTCAGCGTAGTGGCGCGACCGAACGTCTCGCCCACGTCGATCCGGACCCCGCGGGCCCAGTCGGCCGCCGCCATGGGTTTCTTGCCCTGCGGCCGCACCTCGCCCAACGTGACGACTCCCGATGCCGTGCCGACGTGGACCGCCTTCTTGGTGGCGTGGATCTCGCCCGGCGCCAACGGCTCGGCCGTCTCGCGCGCCACCAGCGCATCCTCGGCGGCGGCCACGACTGGCCCCACTCCGACGCGCTCGCCACGGAAGGCCGTCCAGGCGCCGGGTGCCGGAGTGCACCCGCGGACGTGACGGTGCACGGCATACGCAGGGGTGTTCCACGAGATCACGGCGTCCGCAGTCGTGAGCTTCGCTGCGTGCGAGACACCTTCGGCGGGTTGCGCGACCGGGTGGAGGTCGCCGCTCTCGAGACCGTCCATGGTCGCGACGAGCAGCCCAGCACCGGCGTGTGCCAAGCGGTCGAGGAGCACTCCAGATGTGTCGTCGGGGCGGATCGTCTCGGTCATCACCCCGAGCACCGGCCCGGTGTCGAGGCCCTCCTCGATGACGAAGGTCGTGGCACCCGTTGCTTCGTCGCCGGCCATGATGGCGCGCTGCACCGGCGCGGCGCCTCGCCAGGCCGGGAGCACGGAGAAGTGGAGGTTGATCCAGCCGTGGGTCGGGATGTCGAGGACGTCCGACGGCAGGAGGGCGCCGTAGGCGACGACGGGACACGCATCCGGCGCGATCTCACGCAATCGCGCCTGGAAGTCCGGATCACGGGGGGTCGACGGCGTAAGCACCTCGAGTCCGCGCTCGACAGCCGCAGCCTTGACCGGCGATGGGTGGAGTGTGCGGCCGCGGCCAGCTCGGGCGTCCGGCCGCGTGATGACTGCCACGACGTCGTGCGGGGAGGCCAGCAGTGCTTCCAACGAGGGCACAGCAGTCTCGGGAGTGCCGGCAAAGACCAGCCTCATCGGATGCAGCAGTTCTGGCTCGTCACGCGGGCCAGTCTACGAAGCAGGTGGCCCTCACTCGTTGGCGGCCGTGAGTCGCTCGAGAGCCGCGAGGACTTCCCCGGGCCGTTCGACATGGGGCGAGTGGCCACAGCCCTCTAGGCTCGTCTCTCTGAACGCCCCACCAGCCGCGGCGTAGCGCTCGAGCACCGCTCGCGTCTGGCCCACCATGGGTTGTGGTGGGCAGGCCTCAGCGCCCGGCCAGCCGGGCACCGCGCCGAGTTGACCGAGGTAGGCCAGGTCGAACAGGGAGGTGTCGCTGACGATGGCGTCCGCCGTGCCCCACAGCCACTCGACCGGCGGCTTGGGGTCGAGCGCCACGAGATCCTCGGCCACCGAGAACCAACGCGGCGACATCGTGTTGAGAACCCCTCGCTCGCCGGGTGCGACCATTGGCCAGCTCTCGCTCGGGACCGAGTCGCCCGGGTAGTTGTCCTCACCCGTCGCGGTCGACAGGACCGTGTCGAGCATCGCCTCCTCGTCAGCCCCGAAGGCGCTCGAGTCCGCCACGTAGGCCGACAGCATCACGGCCCGTGGGCTGGTCGGCTCCTCGCCCGTGCGGTCCCCGGTCTGGAGTCGAGCGATGAAGTCCGGGTTCGCCGTGCCGCCTCCGGTGCCGGCGAAGTCCGGCGTGGTCGGCGTTCCCTCGAGATCCCTCGTCCCTCCGAACCCATAGGGCGACACCGGCGCGGTCAACAGCAGACCCGCGACCCGCTCGGGGTGATCGATGGTGAACTGCATCGCGACACCGCACCCCATCGAGTGTCCGACGACGACCACGGGGTCATCGGACCCGAAGAGTCCGGCTCCGAGGAGCGCGTGGAGGTCGTCGGCGAAGTCCCGCAGGCCACGGGTCGCGTCGACCGGGGCGGACTCGCTGTCGCCGTATCCGCGCAGGTCCGGGGCGACGATGCGGAGTGGGGTGGCGTCCCCGGCCAGGTGGTCGCGGACGAACGGCTCCCAGTACCCACCCGACGAGCAGTTGCCGTGGACGAGCAGGACGGGCTTCCCGCCCTCCGGCCCCCACGTGCGAACGTGCTGACGAATCCCACCGGCGTCGATGTAGTCACCCATGCTGCGACCGTAGGCCGTCCGCCAGCCGGAGAACCATGTGTCGCCGCACCATCTCCCCCGGCACTTCCTGTGCAGGCCGGTGACGACCCCAGACGCCACACTCGGCGTGGATTCGGTCAGGTCGTGGGGTCACGCGGGTCGAGACGGGCGGTGACAGGTGCCGAGTCCTTGCGCGCCGATCGTCTGGCTCGCATCGCCGCAACCTCGGCCGCGAGGGTCGGCCCGCCGTCGAGTGGGGAGGTCAGGACCAGCCGCTCAGTGTCACCGGTGACGGGGAGCGGGCCGAGCACGCGAACCGACTCGCCGAGTCGCATCTCCTGCACGGCGGAGTGGAGTGCTGGCCGAGCCCCCGTCAGCGTGGCGACTCGCGCACTGGGCGGCAGCCCCAGCTCGAGCCGCTCGGCGAGTTCGCGCTCGGCGAACCAGGCGGGGTCCCAACGCACGAGTGCCTCCACCGCGGGAACGGTGGTGTGGGTGGGGGCCCCGGCAAGCACCGCCACCCCGCCAGCCGCGGCGCCCCGAGTGAGGGCGACGGCTGCAGTCCAGCGCCGGAGGGCTTCTTCCGAGGCGTCCATCGAGGAGCGGTCGAGAAGAGCCCATGCGTCCAGGAGAAGGCATGCGGCATAGCCGTCGTCGGCGACCGGCTCGGCCCCGGGAGTCGAAATGACGAGGCGAGGTTTGGCATCCACATGGTCCACCACTGCGCCTGCCCCGGAGGTCGCGACCGGGATCCCGGGGAACGCTCGTCCCAGCTCCTCAGCGGTCCGCCGTGCGCCGACGACTGACGAACGCAGTCGCGGCGACCCGCAGTGGGGGCATTCGAAGCGGGTCTCGACCGCGCCACACCAACGGCAGGTGGGCGGCTGCCCCGGTCCGCGGAGTCCGAGTGGTCCCGCGCAGACGCGGCAGCGGGCCGGCCGACGGCAGTCCTGACAGGACAGCGACGGCAGGTATCCCCGTCTGGGCACTTGCACGAGCACGGGTCCGCGCGTCAGGCCGTCCTTGGCGACCTCCCAGGCCACGGAGGGAAGGTGCGCCCGGGCCGCGGCGGGGTCACGCGCAAGGTCGGTGCCCTCACCGGCGACCCGAACGCGCGCGACCATGCGCCGGAGGAGCGCCCGAGGGGCCTCGAGCGGCACGAACGAACCGTCGCCGCACCAGTGCGCGAGGGCCACGGTGCGGGTGAACCCCGCGCTGAGCAGGGCGGTCCCCTCCGCGCGTGCTCGGATGCGGGCCACCTCGCGCACCTGGGGATACGGCGCCCGGGGTTCGTCGAGAAGGTCGTCGCCGTCGTCCCACCAGGCAATGAGTCCCAAGTTCTGAACGGGGGCGAAGGCCGCGGCGCGGGTCCCGACGACCACACGCACGTGCCCACGAAGCACTTTGAGGTATGCCGTGTAGCGCGCCTGCGGCCCTTGGTCCGCCGTGAGCCGGACGTGGTGACCCTTGCCGAGCCGCTCCGTCAACATCGCCTCGACGCGCGTGACATCGCGTGCGTCGGGGACGACGATGATGCACCCCCGGTCGCCGGCGAGTGCCGCCGCGGCGGCGTCCGCAAGCAGCCGGGGCCAGTCCTCGTTCGGGTCCACCGTCGGCACGGCGAGAAGTGACGCGGCCGGTGCGTCACCAGCGGTGAGGCGAGACAGGAAGGCCAGCCCGCCGGCATACCTGCTCCAGGCCTCCGACTCGAGAACAGGAGGTGGGTCGAGTTCCGGACCGTCAGCGGACAGCGCCTTCTCGGCGGCCGCATGACGCGGGGGCACGGCAAGACGCAGCACGTCGCCGACCACACCGCCGTAGTTGCGTGCCACCTCACTCGCCGCAGACAGAACGGCCGGCGTGAGGACGGGCTCGGGCGAGACGAGTCGGCGCAGGGTGGCGAGGCGGCCCTCGTGTTCCGCCTCGGCAGCGCGGGACACCACGAACCCGTCAAGATCCTGGCCGGCGAACCGCACCTTGACGCGGACCCCCGGGACGACGTCGTCCGAGAGCTCGGCGGGCACGAGGTACTCGAAGGGGCGGTCGAGGTGGGCGAGGCCCGTGTCCACGAGCACCGACGCCACGGGATCGACCTCGGCAACGGGCACGCCGTTGGACTTCGGTTTGGGTCGCGAACGCGCGCTCGGCTGGATCAACTCCAGCTGCACGACATCCTCGGGACCGATCACTCACCGAACCTAGACCACGGTGGAGACACTCCCTGTTGGCTGCCCAGTCAGGCGGTCACGGACGCCGCTTTGGACGCCTGAGTGACCTGCCAGATCTCCTTGAGGTTCCGGGCCGCGAAGAAGGCCATGATCGCAGCACCCACGACGACACCTGCGACAAGCAACCAGATGGCAAGAACGGCGAAGACGACGTTGAGTGCCACCATGAAGCGGACGTTCTCGCGGAGCTGCCGCCACACAGTCTTGGTCGTCTCCCAGGCTCCCAACGGGCGCGGGACTCGTTCTGGTTCACGCGATGGAACCACCAGACGGCGATCCGGTTCCACCAAGGCCTCTGCCTCGCGGGCGGCCGCCTCGCCGCCCCGCCACAAGGTCGGCTCCACCCGCACACTCCATCCATCCGCGCCGATGACTTCCCGCGCACCGTCTGGGTACTGGAAAACCGCCTCGATCTCATCGCGATCGACACCACACCACTCATCGCCGCGCCCCACGACGATGCCCTCTGGCGCGACCACGAGCCGGTCACGGTCGGCTGGATAGTTCTGCGAACGGTACGTCGAGCCGCGCAGACCCTGCGACCGCGTCGCCATCTCCAGGCGCGGCATCTGGTCGGCCCAAGCGGCTTCACTGTCCACCCCGAGCAACAGGGTCGAGCGCATCTCCTCGGCCACAGCGCGAACCGTCTCGGCCGTGACCTCGTCCAATTCGGCGGCCACGTCCCCTCGCGACTGGGCCGCTCTCCCTCGGAGGTGGTCGACGGCAGCTCGATACGCGAGCATCGGAGCGTTGTAGGGGTCGGCCTGTGACTGACGGGCTTGAGCGACCAGGTCCGGAACGATCTCGTCGAGCACTTCGGATGTCGTGGCCCTCGTGAGGATCTGCAGGGTGCGGTCGACAACATGGGGAAGTAACTGGGGGCTGACGTCGGACCCTGCGAGGACCACGGCCGAGTCCGCGTCCACGGCCTCGTAGACGGACCACGGCGCGTACGCCGCACCATCCCGGACGCGGAAGTCGTCGTGGAAGAGCTTCTGCAGCGAGGCCCCGAGGAAGGTCGCAGGGGTGGATCGCCGGACCACCCCCGAGCTCGTGACACCTTGGCGCGTCACATAGACCTTGGGCAGCTCGTCCGGCTCCTCGAATGCCTGAGCTGTCGGCACCTCGTGCAAGGGGCCGTCATTGAGATGGAAGGCAAGGTCCGCGGGCGGCGGCCCGTCGAGGAAGAGCACCGCGTTGCCGGCCGTGAACCACTCCGCAGCCAGATCTGTCACAGCCTCCGCAGTGACGCGAGCCAGACCCGGTTCGCCGTAGCCCGCCAGCCCAGGACCTCGCGCGCCGTACCGGTTGAGCATCGCAGCACGTACGTCGCTCGCGCCCTGCCGCGCAGCCTCTGCGCGAAGAACCGACGCCTCACGTGCCACGTCCGCCACCTGGGGTGCGGAGAGCCACGACGTGAGTTCGCGCAGATGTGCAACGACAGCCTCATGCGGGCCGTGGGCGTCGAATTGCGTCTGCAGGAGGGACACAGAGCCGTTGACCTGAAGTGCGCCCTTGGCCCGATCATGCAAGGCGAGGTGCTCCAGAAGGTGCGTCAGGCCTGTGGTCGCCAAGGTCTCGTCCACGATTCCCCGCCGAAACAGCAGCGACGCAGCCAGCGTCGGACGCCCCGAGTCGACCCAGAAGGTCCGGACTCCGGACACGACGTCAGTGTGCAGTTCGACCATGTGAGTTCCTCCCCTGGGCGCCCTCCACGGGTTGGAGGCCGGGTCAACCTACACCGCCGTGGCGGCGCCCATCAGGAAGAGACCTCGCCAGTTCCTGCGCTACGGGGTCGCCCCCGATGCCCACGCCTGCAACAGGATGTCTGCGGTCTCGTCGGGTCGCTCAACCGCCGGAAGATGTCCGGCCCAGTCCAGTTCGATGAACTCGGCCCCCGGGATCTCACGACCGAGCAACGCGGCGATGTCCCGATGGTGTGCGACGTCGTGGGCTCCGGACACCACGAGGGTGCGTGTCTCGATCGTCCGTGGGTCAACCTCCACCCGCTCCGGCTGTGGTCCCGGTTCGAGGGCATCGGCCGCCAACTGCACTTCGAAGGCACGGCGCTGCATGCGGGCGACCTCGGCCCGGGCGGCGTCCGTGGCCTCGGGCCCCACCCAGAGGTCGACGTTCAGGGCCGTGGCACCCTCGACGTCACCCGCTTCGAGGAGTTCGTCCTCCCGGTCACCGAACGCGAGGACGACCGGGTCAGTCACCTCCAGACCGCGGTAGGCCGGGCAGACCAGCACGAGGGACTCCACCCGGTGCGGGTGACGAACGGCGAACTCCATCGCCACGCGGCCGCCGAACGACGCACCCACGACAGCGGCTCGGTCGATACCCAGGGCGCCGAGCAGGTTCGCGATGTCATCGGCGTCGGCGTAGGCCTCCCCTGGCAGGGCGGACTCACCGAAGCCACGGAGATCCGGTGTCACGACCCGGTGGGCTGCGGCCAACGCAGGGACGACCGGCGACCACATCCCCCGATCGGCGACGCCGGCGTGGAGGAGGACAACAGCGGGCCCGCTGCCCTCGTCGTCGTGGGCGAGGATCAGCGGGCCTGCGGCGTGGGCGGTCAGGCTGATCAGCCCTTGACCGCGCGCTGGAGGTCCTCGACGCGGTCGGTGCGCTCCCACGTGAAGGGGTTCTCGACCCCGTCGGCCTTCGTGCGGCCGAAGTGGCCGTAGGCAGCCGTCGGCTTGTAGATCGGGCGGAGCAGGTCAAGGGCGTCGAGGATCGCCGCGGGACGCAGGTCGAAGACGGAGAGGATCGCGTTCTGGATCTTGTCCGCGGGGACGGTCTCGGTGCCGAAGGTCTCGACGTAGATGCCGACCGGCTGCGCCTTGCCGATGGCGTACGCCACCTGAACTTCGCAGCGACGCGCGAGGCCGGCAGCGACGACGTTCTTGGCGACCCAGCGGGTGGCGTAGGCGGCGGAACGGTCGACCTTCGACGGGTCCTTGCCGGAGAAGGCGCCACCACCGTGGCGGGCCATGCCGCCGTAGGTGTCGACGATGATCTTGCGTCCGGTGAGGCCGGCGTCGCCCATCGGACCGCCGATGACGAACGTGCCGGTGGGGTTGATCAGGGACCGGTAGTCCGAGGTGTCGAGGTCGGTCCCGGCGTCGGCGAGCTCCGCGAGGACCGGTGCGATGACGTGCTTCTCGATGTCGGGGCTGAGCAGGCCGTCGAGCGAGATCCCGTCGGCGTGCTGGGTCGACAGGACGACAGTGTCCAGCTTGACCGCCTTGTCGCCCTCGTAGCTGATCGTCACCTGGGTCTTGCCGTCGGGGCGGAGGTAGGCGAGCTCCTCGGACTTGCGCACGGCCGTCAGGCGCTCCGAGAGCCGGTGCGCGAGGTAGATCGGCAGCGGCATGAGCTCCGCGGTGTCGTCGCAGGCGTAGCCGAACATGAGGCCCTGGTCGCCGGCGCCCTGCTTGTCGAGCGGGTCGACGCCACCGGTGCGGTTCTCGTATGCCGTGTCGACACCCTGCGCGATGTCCGGGCTCTGCTGGCCGATCGAGACCGAAACCCCGCAGGACGCTCCGTCGAAACCCTTGGTGGACGAGTCGTAGCCGATGCCGAGCACCGTGTCGCGCACGATCTTGGGGATCTCGACGTAGGCCTCGGTCGTCACCTCGCCAGCGACGTGGACGAGACCAGTGGTCACCATCGTCTCGACGGCGACGCGGGCGCGGGGGTCCTGCTCGAGCATTGCGTCGAGGATCGAGTCGGAGATCTGGTCACAGATCTTGTCAGGGTGCCCCTCGGTGACGGACTCGGACGTGAACAGGCGTGCAGCCACCCGGGGCTCTCCTTCAGACGGAATCAGGACGCGCGAATGTGGAGACGCGCAGCCACCAAATCTATCCGGTCTCGCACCAAGGATGGGGGTGTCGCCCGTCACATGGGACATGACCGAATCGAGACCTGGCTCTGGACGGTCTGCCGGAACCTCGCGGTGCACAATGTCCCGTCATCCCGCAGACCCCCTGACCTCACTCGACCCTGCCCAGGAGCACAGATGAGTACCCCGCAGTTCCCCACGATCTTCCGCGGCTACGACCCGGACTTGGTCGACAAGCACCTCTCGTCCATTGCCAGCGAAGTCGAGACTGCGCGGGAGGAGGTGGCCGACGCCACGACACAGCTGACCCGGGTCCAGCAGCACAACTCGGACCTTGCGGCCGAACTCAAGCAACAGCGGGCACTCGTCGCGTCGCTCGAGGCCAAGGGTGAGGACGCGACCCCCACCTTCGCCCACCTGGGTGCACGCATCGGAAGCATCCTCAGCCTTGCCGACGAGGAGGCCGCCGAGATTCGGGCCACAGCAACCGCCGATGTGGAGGACCACCGTCGGCTCGCGGAGGAGTCCGCTGCCACGGTGCGCGCCGAGGCGGACCGCTATGCAGCCGACCTCCGCTCGCGGGCTGCCGTGGAGGCGTCCGAGGTTGTGGGACAGGCCAAGCTCGAGGCTGACGCCTTGCTCGACGACGCGGCCCGCGAGGCGTCCGTGCGACGTGAGGAGGCCGAGGCCTACTTCGAGAGCCAACGGGCCCGCGCCGCCGCTGCCGCCGCAGACTTCGAGAGCACCCTGCAGGAGCGGCGCGACAAGGCCGCCCACGAGTTCACCCAAGCGAAAGCCGGCCACGAGCAGCGCTTGTCGGAACTGCAGGAGCGCGCCGACCAGCTCGCCAAGGACTCCGAGGAGGAGCGGCTGGCTCGTTCTGCGGAGGCCGTGTCCATCCTTGACCAGGCCAAGGCCGAGGCCTCTGGCATGGTCACGTCGGCCAAGGAGCAGGCCGACCGGATCAAGCGTGACTCCGAGCGAGAGCTGGCAGCCGCGACCGCACGCCGCGACAGCATCACGGCCCAGTTGAGCAACGTCCGCAACATGCTCGCCACGCTGGGCGGCGCCTCTGCTCTGGGGCAGGCCTTCGGCGAGGCGGTCGAGGAGGAGCCCACCACGTCCGAGGGACCGGAACATGAGGGTGCAGCCGACGCGCCCGAGGCGACCGAAGACTCCACCGACGTCCAGGTCGAGGCCGAGGAGACAGAGGCTGAGCCCTCGGAGTCGGCACAGGCCAACGGCGCCGCGCGGGCCCGCTGAGCCCGAAACCCCCTCGGCCTTCCCGTCCGGGAATCACGAAACGCCGTGAGCAGCGACTGCTCACGGCGTTTCGTCGTCAGTGCTCGGGCAACGACGCGGCTTCCCACCCGCCTTGGAAGTTCACCCAGTTGAGAGAGGCTTCCGCTCCGCGTGAAGTTCCCGTCGCTCCCTCAGAAGAGGCTGACCACGACGTCCCACACGGCATCGGAGACGACCGCCTTCGTGGCTGGCCCGACCTCAACCGCCGCGTCGCTGCCACGACGCAGCACGGTCACCGTGTTGTCGTCGGCGCCGAACGTCTTGCCCTCACCGACCTCGTTGACCACGAGGACGTCGCACCCCTTGCGTTCCAGCTTGGCGCGACCGTGGTCGAGGACGGAACCGTCCTCGTCGCCTGTCTCGGCCGCGAAGCCCACGATGATCGGAGTGGCTGCACCACCTCGGCGTGCGACGAGTTCCGCGAGGATGTCGGGGTTGCGTACGAGCTCGATGGTTGGCGCGGACTCGTCGGCCGAGCCATCGGGACGCGACTCGTGCGTCTTCTTGATCTTGGTCGGCGCGTAGGTGGCCGGCCGGAAGTCGGCCACCGCCGCGGCCATGACGACGACATCGCAGTCGGCCGCAGCGGCGTGCATCGCGTCCCGCAACTGCAGTGCGGTCTCGATGTGGACCACGTCCACCCCCGGCAGGTCCGGCTTCGCCGACGTCACGAGGGTGACGCGAGCACCCCGGGCAGCCGCAGCCACCGCGAGGGCGTGCCCCTGCTTGCCTGAGCTGCGATTGCCGAGGTACCTCACGGGGTCCAGCGGCTCACGGGTCCCCCCGGCGCTGACGACCACGTGGCGGCCTGTCAGGTCGCGAGTCGGCGCCGACCCAGCAGTCGTGGCTCGGGCATCGTGGGAACGGGAGCGGGCGAGCTCACGCTCGCACACGGCATACAGCTCTTCGGGTTCGGGAAGGCGACCGGGACCGGTGTCCTTGCCGGTGAGTCGACCGCTCGCCGGTGGGACGACATGCACGCCACGCTCGGTCAACGTCGCGACGTTGGCCTGAGTAGCGGCGTGGTCCCACATCTCGGTGTGCATCGCGGGTGCGAGCACCACCGGACAGCGGGCCGTCAGGAGGACATTGGTGAGCAGGTCGTCGGCCTGACCGGTGGCCGCTCTCGCGAGCAGGTCGGCCGTTGCCGGGGCCACGATGACGAGGTCGGCCTCCTGGCCCAGCCGCACGTGCGGCACCTCGTGGACGTTGTCCCACACGTCAGTGCTGACCGGCTTCCCCGAGAGGGCAGCCCACGTCGGGGCACCGACGAACTTCAGGGCCGCGGCCGTCGGCACGACAGTGACGTCGTGCCCCGCCTCGGCGAGAAGTCGGAGCAACGAACAGGCCTTGTAGGCCGCAATGCCGCCCGCCACACCGAGGACGACGCGCACGAGTGGCTCAGTCCTCGATCTTCTCTGCGGTGAGCATGTTGCCGTTGATCTCGCGCAGGGCGATCGACAGCGGCTTCTCGTGAACCTCGGACTCGACGAGTGGGCCGACGTACTCGAGGAGACCCTCCTGCAGCTGCGCGTAGTAGGCGTTGATCTGACGCGCCCGCTTCGCGGAGTAGAGGACCAGGGCGTACTTGGAGTCGGCCTGGGTGAGCAGCTCGTCGATCGGCGGGTTGGTGATGCCGATGGGGTTGGCCTTGGTGCCTGACACGGAATCAGTCTCGTTTCGTCTGGTGGGGGGTGCGCATCAATGATACGAGTTCGTCGGCCGCCCGCCGAACGTCGTCGTTGACGATCGTGACATCGAACTCCTCGGCGGCGGCCAACTCGGCCCTGGCGGTGGTGAGTCGAACCTCACGCTCCTCCTCGGACTCGGTGCCACGACCGACAAGTCGGCGTACGAGCTCGTCCCAGCTCGGCGGGGCCAGAAAGACGAAAAGGGCCTCGGGCATCGTCTTGCGCACCTGCCGCGCGCCCTGGAGGTCGATCTCGAGCAGTGCCGGGCGTCCTGCAGCGAGCGCAGCCTCGACCGGGCCTCGGGGTGTGCCGTACTGGGCACGTCCGTGGACCGTGGCCCACTCGAGGAACTCGTGGTGGTCGACCATGCGACCGAACTCCTCGTTGGACACGAAGTGGTAGTGGCGGCCATCCACCTCGGTGGGACGGGGGCGTCGAGTCGTCGCCGACACGGACAGCCAGACATCGGGATGGTGCTCGCGCACATGGGCTGCAACGGTGCCCTTGCCGACCGCCGTGGGACCGGCGAGCACGGTGAGGCGGGACGGGCGGCTCACGCCTTGTCGAACCGTGCGAGCAGGGCGGAGATCTGATTTTGTCCGAGGCCGCGGACACGTCGGCTCTCGCTGATCCCGATCTCCTCCATGAGTGCCTTGGCCTTGACCCGGCCGACACCGGGCATCGACTCGAGCAGCGCGGAGACGCGCATCTTGCCGATCACGTCGTTGGTTTTCCCTTCGGTGATGACCTCGCCGAGGTCACCCTGGGCGTACTTGAGCCGGTTCTTGACCGTGGCCCGCTCGCGCCGCGCCATTGCCGCCTTCTCGAGCGCGGCAGAGCGTTGCTCCGGTGTCAGCGGCGGGAGTGCCATCGCGGAAGTCCTCCGTACGTGATCCGTGGTCGGCGCTGGTTTCTCAACACCGCTCCGGCGATTTAACCACGTCGCCATGAGTGTGCCGCACCTCGAAGTCAGGGCAGGTCGGCGCCCGATTCGGGGGAAATCCGGAAGCGATCCCGGGCTGGCGCGGACATCATGGCGGTGTGCTCCCCCTCTTCCTCGCCGCCAGCGCGCTCGCGAACGCCGTGATCCTCGGAATCCTCGCCCGTCGCCTCCTCGGAGTCCCTGTGGGGTGGCCCCGAACGATCGTCGTCAGCCTCGTCGTGGTCCAGTCCGGCGGCGCGGCCATCACCGCACTCGCCGACACTCTCGACCTCCCCGGTGCCACGCCCGGCGAGCCGGTGAACGCGGGCTCTGGTCTCGTCCTCACACTGGCCATTGCCTGGGCGTTCGCGCTGGGACTGGCGGCACTCGTCGTTCTCGAGGCGATCGTGCCGACGGGCACCATCCCCAGCCCGGTGGCGATGGTGCGCACCTGGTCGGCGCGCCGCCGACGGGCCCGCCGCTACACCCAGATCGTCGGGATCGCTGCTCGTCACGGCCTCGGTGGCTTCCTGCGGGGACGCTCGCGCCTCTCCCCCACCGAATCGTCGACGTCGGTTGCGCGGCGTCTGCGCGATGCCCTCGCCGACGGTGGGGTGACGTTCGTCAAGCTGGGGCAGATGCTCGCCACTCGGCCCGACGTGATCGGGGCGGATGCCGCAGCGGAGCTCGCGACGCTGCAGACCCAGGTGCCCCCAGCGCCGTGGTCAGAGATCGAACCCGTCCTCGCCGCAGAACTGGGCCGACCGTGGTCGGAGGTTTTCGCGTCCGTCGACCGCCAGCCGCTTGCTGCGGCGTCAGTGGCACAGGTCCACGCCGCGACTCTGCCCGACGGGACACAGGTGGTGGTCAAGGTCCAACGCCCCGGCGCCCGAGCCCAGGTGACCGCGGACCTCGACATCGTCCTGCGACTCGCCTCCTGGTTGCAGCGGTCGACGGTCTGGGGACGTGCGCTGGGCGTCCGAGGACTCGCGGAAGGATTCGCCACAAGCCTCGAGGAGGAACTCGACTACACCGTCGAACTGGCCAACACGACGACGATCGGGGCGGCGCTGGATCGCGGTGACGTCACGTCCGTCACCGTTCCACGCGTGTATGCCGCGTGGTCCGGTCCTCGCCTCCTCGTGATGGAGCGCCTGTCCGGCCGTCCGGTCTCCGAGTCCGGCGACGAGCTCGCACGGCTGGACGGAGCCACCCGGCGAGCGCTCGCCGACGACCTGCTCCACGTGATCCTTCGCCAGGTCCTCGTCGACGGGACCTTCCACGCAGACCTCCACCAGGGCAACGTCTTCCTCGACGACCGGGGACTGCTTCAGCTGCTCGACTTCGGTTCGGTCGGGCGCCTCGATGCCACTGCGTCACGCAGCTTGGGCGTCTTCCTCCATGCCGTGGACCGCAACGACAACGTGGCCGCAGCCGATGCCCTCATCGACGTGCTCGTGCGCCCCGAGCGCCTCGACGACAGGGCCTTCGGGCGCGAGCTCGGTGAGGTGATCTCGCGCTATCGGGGCGGCTTCGGTTCGGCGGGCAGTTCGGGCATGTTCACGGCTCTGATGACGATCATCCTGCGCCATCACTTCGGAGTGCCGCCTCAGGTCGCCGCGGCACTGCGTGCCCTGGGCGCGCTCGAGGGAACCCTTGCGACGATCGCCCCCGACCACGACCTCGTGGATTCGGCCCGAAGGCACGGTCGCGCGCTCCTGGGCGAGCAGTTCATGCCGTCGGAGGTCCGCGCCACGCTCGAGGACCAGCTCCTCACCCTTGCCCCGATGTTGCAGCGTCTCCCCAGGCGGCTCGCCGCGATCACCGATCAGATCGAGGACGGGCGTCTCTCCGTCGGGGTTCGGATCCTGGCCGACCCACGGGACCGCGCGTTCGTCGACGACGTCATCCGGCAACTTGTCATCACCGTCCTCGCGTCGGCGTGCGCGATCTGCGGCGTCGTCCTCTTCGTCGCAGACCGTGGCCCGCTGTTGGTCGGTGAGGTGCGGCTGTTCGCGTTCCTCGGAGGGACGCTGTTCTTCTTCGCGTTCGTACTCGCGGCCCGCGCATTGGTCCGGGTGTTCCGTCCCGTGCGGATCGAGCCCTGAGGGCCGCGAGCCCGCTCTCAGCGCAGCAGGGCTGCCAGGGACTCGCTCGTGCGACGGGCGGCCGCGCGCAACGCGTCGACATCCGGGCCCGCCGACAGAACCTCGCGGCTGCTCGCGGGCAGAACGTGGGGCAGAGCGTCGCCGAAGACACGCTTGAGGTCGTCACCCGTGCCCCCCTGCGCACCGACGCCGGGCGCGAGCAGTGGACCACCCATGGCGGCGAGGTCGAGGTCGAGGTCCTGGACCGCACTGCCGACGGTGGCTCCGACCACGAGTCCCACATGGCCAGGTTCGCCTCGCGACCGCGCCTCGGCATTGTCGGCCGTGGCCCCGTCGACGATCGTGCCGGCCACGGACCTCCCCCCACGAACGGCGTGTTGCACAGCCGGCCCTTCGGGGTTGGAGGTCAGGGCGAGCACGAAGACCCCGCGTCCGGTCTGGTGCGCCAGGTCGATGGCCGGCCGCAGCGAGCCGTAGCCGAGGTAGGGGCTGACGGTGAGTGCATCGGGAGCGTCGACGGCGTCCTTGCCGAGGAATGCCTCGGCGTACGCATCCATCGTCGTGCCGATGTCACCGCGCTTGGCGTCGAGAATGACGAGGGTGCCTGCGGCGCGCAGGTCCCGGACGGCCTCCTCCAGGATCGCGACCCCTGCCGAGCCGAACACCTCGAAGAAGGCCGACTGGGGCTTGACCACCCCGACGTGACCACCGAAAGCCTCGACGCAGGTGCGGGCGAAGATCCTGAGCCCGTCGAGGTCGTAGCCCAGCCCCCAGGACTCGACGAGCGACCGATGCGGGTCGATCCCGGCACACAGAGGACCGTGGAGGTCCGTGGCTGCGCGCAGTCGTTGGCCGAAGGTCAGCGTGGAGAGGGAAGTCACGGGATCACCATCCTGTCGTGAGCCACTCCGACCAGATCCGTGATCCGGTCGACGCCGTGGGACTCGGCCAGGGCCTCGAGCTCAGTGAGGACCCGCTGCGGGGCCATCGGGTCGTTGAACGTCGCTGTCCCCACCTGGACACCGGTAGCGCCGGCGGCAATGAGTTCGAGAGCGTCACGACCGGTGCGCACGCCCCCGACACCCAACAAGGGGACCGTCTGGAACCGCCCCTCACGCATGGCCGCCGTCACCTGCCACAGGGCCCGGACGGCCACGGGTCGGATGGACGGGCCGGACAGCCCGCCGGTGATGCCGCCCAGGTGCGGGCGCAGGCGGTCGGTGTCGATGACCATGCCCAGCAGCGTGTTGATCATCGTGAGGCCCGTGGCCCCAGACTTCACCGCCGCGCCGGCGATGGCGACGATGTCGGTGACGTCCGGCGTGAGCTTGGCGAACATCGGGACGTCCCGCGGCAGCTGCTCGCGCACGAGGGCGATGACCTTGCCCGACGCGAGCGGGTCGCAGGCGAAGACGAGCCCTCGGTTGGCGACGTTGGGGCACGAGATGTTGACCTCGACACCCACGACGCAGTCGAACGCATCGCTGGCGGCCAGGACGCGCGCCACGTCGGCGAACTCCCCAGCCGTGTTGCCTGCGATCGAGACGAGGACCCGTGCGCCGACCGACTTCAGCCATGGCAGGTCCTGCTCGACGAACGCGTGGATCCCGGGGCCCTGCAGCCCGATCGAGTTGAGCATCCCCGACGCCGTCTCGGCCATGCGCGGCGTGCCACGTCCAGAGCGCGGATCCATCATCACGGTCTTGGTGACGAAGGCCCCGAGCTTCGAGACGTCGAAGAACCGGTGCAGCTCGCGGCCGTTGGCGGCGCACCCCGAGGCGGTCATCACGGGGTTGGGCAGCGTCCGGGTACCGAAGGTCACCGACATGTCCACGGCCATCAGTGACCTCCCACCCTCGGAGCACCGACAGCGTCCTCCGGGACCCCGCACACCCCGTCGTGGAAGGCTTCCCAGCGGACCCGGTCACCCCGGAACACCGGCCCCTCGACACACGAGCGCACCATCTTCGTGACCCCTGCCTTGTCACGCACAGGCATGACACACGTCATGCACACGCCGACACCGCAGGCCATGGCCTCCTCGACTGCGACCTGGGCCACGGCTCCGTGCTCCGATGCCACGCGGGTCACCGACTGGAGCATCCCCATCGGCCCACAGGCGTAGGCCACCGGTGCTCCCGTGCGCTCGAACACCTCTGGGAGGACGTCGCTGACCCACCCCTTGACGCCGGCGGAACCGTCATCGGTGGTCACGGTGACGTGGTCGGCCGCCCGTCGTGCCTCAACGACCCCGAACAGGCGATCCTCCGAGGCTGCGCCGAGCACCATCTCGACAGTGCAGCCGCGCTCTCGCAGGAGCTCGGCAAGCCAGAAAAGGGGCGCAGATCCATAGCCGCCACCGACGAGCACGCAGGGAACGGGCTCGGTCGGCAGGGGGAAGGCCCGTCCCAGCGGAGCCACGACGTCCACGGCGTCGTGGGCGCGCAACGCTGCGAGCCATTCGGTTCCGGCCCCCTTGGCCGCGATGACGAGATCGAGCGTGCCGCCGTAGGTGCCGGAGGGGCTCACCTTGTGGATGGAGAAGGAGCGCCGCAGCAGGTTGCCGGTGGTGACGCCTCCGACCGCGAGCGCGGCGAACTGGCCCGGCTTGGCGAGTTCGGCGACACCCGGGGCCACGATCGTCAGGTGGTGGTAGGCGCCGACCCGGCGGGTCGCGATCACCTCACCCTGAACCTGCACGACGCCGGATTCCCGAGACGCGCTCATCGGCCGGCCACCTGCATGAGGTCGAGGGCCAGCGCGTGCTCCTGCAGTGAGGTCACCGTGAGGTCACCACGACGAAGCGCCTCGATCGCCTGAACGGCTGCAGCGAACTCCTGAACGGTGGTGATGAGCGGCACGTCGGCCGTGTTCGCAGCGGCCCGGATCGCGTAGCCGTCGGCCCGGGCACTCTGGCCGGTGGGCGTGTTGATGACCATGGCAATCTCGCCGTCGAGCACGAGCTGCCCGATGGACCGCGCATCGCTCGCCTCGGCGTCACCCTCGCGTTCGGTGATCTTGCGAATGACGTCCGCCGGGATTCCGTTGCGGCGCAACACATCTGCTGTACCCGACGTTGCCACGATGGTGAAGCCCAGGTCGACGAGACGACTGACGGGGAAGAGCATCGCCCGCTTGTCGCGGTTGGCGACGGAGACGAAGACCGTTCCCGTGGTGGGAAGACCGCCGTATGCCGCGAGCTGACTCTTCCCGAAGGCTCGCCCGAACGTGGAGTCGATTCCCATGACCTCACCGGTCGACCGCATCTCCGGTCCGAGGAGGCTGTCGACCATGGTGCCGTCGGTGGTGCGGAACCGGTGGAAGGGCAGGACCGCCTCCTTGACGGAGATCGGCGCGTGCGGGGGCAAAGTGCCACCGTCCCCGCTCGGCGGGAGGACTCCTTCCTCGCGCAGCTGGGCAATCGTCGCGCCGAGCATGATCCTGCTCGCCGCATTGGCCAGCGCCACCCCAGTGGCCTTGGCGACGAAGGGCACGGTGCGCGACGCACGCGGGTTCGCCTCGAGGACGTAGAGGATGTCCTGGGCGAGAGCGAACTGGACGTTCATCAGGCCGACGACACCGATTCCCTCGGCGAGCTTGCGAGCCGACTCCCTCACCAGCTCGATCTCGGCGTTGCCCAAGGTTGCGGGCGGGAGCGCACAGGCGGAGTCGCCGGAGTGGATTCCGGCCTCTTCGATGTGTTCCATGACGCCGCCGAGATACATCTCCGTGCCGTCGTAGAGCACGTCCACATCGATCTCGATGGCGTCGTCGAGGAACCGGTCGACGAGAACCGGGTGCTCGGGCGACGCGTGTGTGGCCCGCTCGACGTAGGTCACGAGCGTGTCGTCGTCATAGACGATCTCCATGCCGCGCCCACCCAGGACGTAGGACGGGCGGACGAGGACGGGGTACCCGATGTCCTGCGCGACCGCGAGCGCCTCGGCGGCGCTGTATGCCGTGCCGTGCTTTGGCGCGGGCAGCTTCGCCTCCGCGAGGACGCGCCCGAAGGCACCGCGGTCCTCGGCCAGGTCGATCGCCTCGGGTGACGTACCGACGATCGGCACGCCCGCCTCCTTGAGAGCGCGCGCCAGACCGAGTGGGGTCTGGCCGCCGAGCTGCACGATGACGCCGGCGATCGGACCGGCCTGCTTCTCCGCGTGGTAGACCTCGAGCACGTCCTCGAGCGTCAGCGGCTCGAAGTAGAGGCGCGAACTCGTGTCGTAGTCGGTCGACACCGTCTCGGGGTTGCAGTTGACCATGATCGTGTCGTAGCCCGCGTCGCGCAGGGCGAAGCTCGCGTGGACGCACGAGTAGTCGAACTCGACGCCCTGACCGATCCGGTTCGGCCCCGAGCCGAGGATGATGACGGCCTCCCGCTCACGAGGAGCGACCTCGTTCTCCTCGTCGTAGGAGCTGTAGTGGTAGGGCGTGCGTGCGGCGAACTCGGCAGCGCAGGTGTCCACGGTCTTGAAGACGGGACGCACCCCCAGCGCGTGACGGACGCCGCGAACGACACTCTCCGGCATACCGCGAAGTTCGCTCAGTTGAGCATCCGAGAAGCCGTGACGCTTTGCCAGCCGAAGCAGGTCCGGCGTCAGCTCGGGAGACTCCCCCACCTCGTGGGCGATGTCGTTGATGAGCTCGATCTGATCGAGGAACCACGGGTCGATGCCGGTCGCGGCGTGAGTCTCCTCGACCGTCGCTCCACCCCGCATGGCCTGCTGGACCGTGATGATCCGGCCGTCGGTCGGGCGGGCAGCGACGCGCAGCAACTCGAGCGCCTCGTCGCGTGTCGGGGTCTGGCCGCGCCAGTGGAACGACGACTCCTTGCGTTCGATGGAGCGCAGGGCCTTCTGCATCGCCTCGGCGAAGTTGCGCCCGATCGACATGGCCTCGCCGACGGACTTCATCGTCGTCGTGAGGGTGTCGTCCGCAGCCGGGAACTTCTCGAACGCGAAGCGCGGCACCTTGACGACGACGTAGTCGAGGCTCGGCTCAAAGCTCGCCGGCGTCTCCTGGGTGATGTCGTTCGGGACCTCGTCGAGCGTGTAGCCGATCGCCATCTTGGCCGCGATCTTGGCGATCGGGAAGCCCGTCGCCTTGGACGCGAGAGCCGACGATCGGGACACGCGCGGGTTCATCTCGATGACGATGATCCGTCCGTCGCGCGGGTTGATCGCGAACTGGATGTTGCAGCCGCCGGTGTCGACCCCGACCTCGCGGATGATCGCGATGCCGACGTCACGCAGCCGCTGGTACTCGCGATCGGTCAGGGTCAGCGCCGGCGCCACCGTGATCGAGTCACCGGTGTGGACACCCATGGGGTCGAGGTTCTCGATCGAGCAGACGACCACGACGTTGTCGGCGTGGTCGCGCATGACCTCGAGTTCGTACTCCTTCCAGCCGAGGATCGACTCCTCGAGGAGCACCTCGGTGGTCGGGCTGGCCTGGAGGCCTGCGCCGGCCATGCGGCGCAGTTCCGCCTCGTCGTGGGCGAAGCCGGACCCGAGACCACCCATGGTGAAGGAGGGACGAACGACCACGGGGTAGCCGAGTTCGTCTGCGCCGGCGAGCACCTCGTCCATCGTGTGGCAGATGACCGAGCGGGCACTCTCTGCCCCACAGCGCTCGACGACTCCCTTGAACAGCTGCCGGTCCTCGCCGAGCTGGATGGCCTCGACGTTGGCGCCGATGAGGGGCGCGTTGTACTTCTCGAGAACACCGTTGTCGTGCAGGGCGATCGCGCAGTTGAGTGCGGTCTGCCCACCGAGAGTGGCGAGGACCGCGTCGGGGCGCTCCTTCTCGATGATCTTCTCGACGACCTCGGGAGTGATCGGTTCGATGTAGGTCGCGTCCGCGAACTCGGGGTCGGTCATGATCGTCGCCGGGTTGGAGTTCACGAGGATGACGCGGACGCCCTCCTCCCGCAGCACCCGGCACGCCTGCGTGCCCGAGTAGTCGAACTCGCAGGCCTGTCCGATGACGATCGGGCCGGACCCGATGACCAGGACGCTCTTGATGTCGTCGCGCTTCGGCATCAGGCGCCCACCTTCTGGTTGTTCTCGAGCAGTGTCACAAAACGATCGAACAGGTATGCCGCGTCGTGCGGTCCCGCTGCGGCTTCCGGGTGGTACTGGACCGAGAACGCCGTGAGTTCGCCTGCGTCCGAGCGGAGCTCGAGACCTTCGACGACGTCGTCGTTGAGGCAGACGTGGGATACGCGTGCCGTGCCGAACTCGGTGTCGGTGTCCTTGTCGAGCGGCGCGTCCACAGCGAACCCGTGGTTGTGCGCGGTCACCTCGACCTTGCCGGTCGTGCGGTCCATGACTGGCTGGTTGATGCCACGGTGGCCGTACTTGAGCTTGTAGGTCCCGAAGCCCAGGGCCCGACCGAGGAGCTGGTTGCCGAAGCAGATCCCGAAGAACGGGATGCCCGCCGCGAGCACCTCGCGGAGCACCCCGACCTCGTGGTCGGCCGTCGCAGGGTCACCCGGACCGTTGCTGAAGAAGACGCCGTCGAGGCCCTCGATGGAGGTGATGTCGCTGAAGCTCGCGTCGGCGGGCACGACGTGCACCTCGATGCCGTGCTCCGACATCAGCTGCGGGGTCATGGCCTTGATCCCGAGGTCGACCGCCGCGACGGTGAAGCGCTTCTCCCCCACCGCGGGAACGACGTAGGTCTCGTCAGTGCTGACCTCCTGCGCCAAGGCCGCGCCCTTCATGAGGGGCGCAGAGGTCACACGCTCGACAAGGTGGGCGGACGGCATACGGGCTGCTTCTCCGGAGAAGATGCCGACGCGCATTGCGCCGCGTTCGCGGAGGTGTCGGGTCAGGGCGCGGGTGTCGATGTCACAGATGCCCACGACGCCCTGGGAGTCGAGCTCGTCCTCGAGGGTGCGCTGCGAGCGCCAGTTCGAGGGTCGGATCGCGGGGTCGCGCACGACATAACCGGAGACCCAGATGCGCGAGGACTCGTCGTCCTCGTCGTTCCAGCCCGTGTTGCCCACGTGCGGCGAGGTCATGACGACGACCTGACGGTGGTAGCTCGGATCGGTGAGGGTCTCCTGGTAGCCCGTCATCGCGGTGCAGAAGACAGCCTCGCCGACGGTCTCGCCCCGGTGGCCATAGGCCCGTCCGGTGAAGGTGCGGCCGTCCTCGAGGACGAGCACGGCGGGCGCGCGGGTGGCCAGTGGCGTGTTCATGCGGACTCCTGAAGCGTTGCCGTGACCCTGCCGCGCAGGATCGTCGTGTGGACGGCGCCCGTCAAGGTCATGCCGTGCCACGGATTGTTGCGGGACAGCGACCTGGACGCAGCGGCGTCCACCGTCTGGGTCGCCTCGGTGTCGACGAGGACGAGGTTCGCGGGGGCGCCCACCTCGAGGCTGCGGCCGTGGTCGGCCAATCCGGCGATGCGCGCGGGTGCCACCGACATGCGATCCGCCAGAGCCGCGAGGTCGAGGGCGCCGCTCCTGACCATCGTGTCGTGGACCACGGCGAAGGCCGTCTCCAGTCCGAGCATGCCGAAGGCTGCGTCGACGAAGGCGTGCTCCTTGTCGTGCCGGGCATGCGGTGCGTGATCCGTGGCGACGGCGTCGATCGTGCCGTCGACGAGCGCCGCACGTACCGCCTCGACATCCTCGATCGGCCGCAGCGGAGGGTTGACCTTGAACGTGGGGTCGTAGCCGCTCAACAGGTCCTGGGTGAGGAGCAGGTGGTGGGGCGTGACCTCGGCCGTGAGGTCGATGCCGCGCGCCTTGGCCCACCGGATCACCTCGACGCCCTCCGCCGTGCTGACATGCGCGACGTGCACGCGAGAGCCGGTGTGCTGGGCGAGCTGGGCGTCGCGGGCGATGATGCTCGACTCAGCGACGGCCGGCCACCCCGGCAGCCCGAGGCGTCCACTGAGCTCACCTTCGTGGCAGCACGCGCTCGAACCGGCCAGGGAGGGGTCCTGGCTGTGCTGGCTCACGACGCCGCCGAAGGCCCGGACGTATTCGAGCGCTCGACGCATAACCCGAGCGTCGTGGACGCAGCGGCCATCGTCGGAGAAGACCCTGACCTGCGCGCGCGACCGACGCATGAGGGCGAGCTCGGCCAGTTCCTCGCCCGCCAGCCCCTTGGTCACTGCTCCGATCGGCTGCACGTCGACCAGGCCGGCCTCACGACCGAGGTCGAGGATGCGCTCCGCTGCCTCCGCGGTGTCGGTCACGGGGTTCGTGTTGGCCATGGCGAGGACGGCGGTGAAGCCACCGGCCGAGGCTGCGGCGGACCCAGTCGCGATGGTCTCGGCGTCCTCGCGCCCGGGCTCGCGGAGGTGGGTGTGGAGGTCGACGAAACCGGGCAGCAAGGCGAGACCATCGGCGTTGACGCGTTCGGCACCGTCCGGGGCGTCCAGGCCCGTGCCGATCTCGGCGATGTTGCCCTCGACGACGAGGACGTCCTTGGCCTCGCCCCCGAGGAGTCGAGCCCCCGTGATGAGCAGGTCGCTCATGCCGCACTCCCCTCGTTCGTGGCCCCAACGTTCGTGGCCGATTCCTCCCCCGCCAGCAGGTGATAGAGCACCGACATCCGGACTGCCACACCGGCGCTCACCTGGTCGAGCACGAGGCTCTGGGCTGCGTCGGCCGCGTCTGCGCTGATCTCGAGTCCTCGGTTCATGGGGCCGGGGTGACAGATGACGATCTCCGGGTTCTGGTCGGTCAGCCGCGCGAGGCGGTCGCGGGTGAGTCCGTAGCCGACGGTGTATTCACGCGGGGTCGGGAAGTAGCCGCCACTCATGCGCTCCTTCTGGACGCGCAGCATCATGAGCGCGTCGATCGGACGGCCGGACCCGCCGCCCTGCAGCACACCATCCAGGTCGTGGCTGAGTGCGAACCCGTCGCGCTCCGCCCAGGTCTGAATCCCACTCGGCATGAGCGTCGGCGGGGCCACGAGCGTGACGTCGGCGCCGAGGCGGCGCAGCGAGATGAGGTTGGAACGCACCACGCGCGAGTGGGTGAGGTCACCGACGATGGCAACGTGCTTGCCCTCGAGCGATCCGAGGCGCCGTTCCATCGTGTAGGCGTCGAGCAGCGCCTGCGTCGGGTGCTCGTGCGTGCCGTCTCCGGCGTTGATGACGTGGGCATCGACCCAACCGGCCACCTGATGGCACGCCCCGGAAGCGCCGTGCCGGATGACCAGCGCGTCCACACCCATGGCGTCGATGGTCCTGACGGTGTCGCGCAGGGACTCGCCCTTGGACGCCGATGAGCCCTTGCCCGTGATGTTGATCGTGTCGGCGCTCATCCACTTGCCGGCGATCTCGAAGGAACTGCGCGTGCGGGTGGAGTCTTCGAAGAAGAGGTTGATGATGGTCCGGCCGCGCAGCGTCGGGATCTTCTTGACCTCGCGCTTCTGCACGTCATGCATCTGCGTCGCCGTGTCGAGGATCGTGCGGATGGCGGTCGCGTCGAGATCGGCCATCGAGAGGAGGTGGCGCGGCATCCGCTGTGGAATCGCCTGCTCGCTCATCGATCGCCCCCGGTGATCGTCACGCTGTCGACATCGTCGGTCTCTGCCAGCCGCACCCGAACCTTTTCGCTCTGAGCGGTAGGAAGGTTCTTGCCGACGTGGTCAGCACGGATGGGGAGCTCACGGTGACCACGGTCGACGAGGACGGCCAGGCGCACGGCAGCAGGGCGTCCGTGATCGGCCAGGGCGTCGAGGGCGGCACGGACCGTGCGCCCGCTGTAGAGGACGTCATCGACGAGGACGACGACCTTGCCGTCGACTCCGCTCTCGGGAATGTCCGTCGGCATCGGAGCGCGAGTCGGCTGATGACGGAGGTCGTCGCGATACATCGTGATGTCGAGTGCCCCGACGGGGATGTCCCGACCCTCGAACTCGGCGATGGTCGCCGCGAGTCGCCGGGCCAGGGGCACGCCGCGAGACGGGATACCCACGAGGACAAGGTTGTCGGCGCCCTTGTTGGCTTCGACGATCTCGTGAGCGATGCGGCGCAACGCCCGGGAGATGTCGGCCGCTCCGAGGACCGTCCTCCCGTCGTGCGCGGGGTCGGTCTCACTCGAGGAGCTCTGGGACTTCTGGGAATGCGGGGGCACAGCAGCGTCAGGACACATCAGTGTCGTGACCTCCTTCCCTGCCTCACAGGACAGGTCGTTAAAGGATGTCGGTCGCCCCACTGTAGCGACTGAGTCGTGACGGCCCCAATCCGCCCCGGTGTGCAGTTCTCAGGCCGTGAGACACATAACGTCACGCTATGCGTGCCCCAACACCTCGTGATGTAATGGCGATCGTTCACCCAGCCGCCGAAGGAGGCACCCGTGCACCCGCAGACGCTCACGACACCCACCTCCGGCAACACGTGTGCCACCAGTCCGGCGCGTCCGGCGCTCTTCCCGCCGCGCGACGCGGACGCCGACACCTATCGAGCGTGGCTTGCCCGGGCTGCCTGGCCCGAGGTCGTCTTCGGCGCCAGGATCCCAGCCACGGCCGCGTCACGGTGAGCTGAGGAAGCCCGCAGCCGGATCCGCAACGATGCCAGGATCCTCGCGGACGGCATGCGGAAGGTCTCGAAGGCGTCGGCGCCACCGAGGTCGAGGATGCGCAGGAGCGGTCACCGAACGTGGCGACCGTCTGCCCCCGTCATGACACCCGGTCGAGGGTGATGACTCGAACTCCGCCGACCAAGGCCACCTGGTCGACCTCGGTGAAGTGCGCATGCGTGAACTCCCCTGCGAACAGCCCGATGCCGGAACCGATGACTGACGGGTTCACCTTGAGGATGAGCCGGTCGATCTCGGGCAACAGGGTGTGGGCCAGCGTGCCGCCGCCGACCAGCCAGATGTCGAGGCCCGCCTCGGCCTTGAGTTCGCGCACCCGAGCCAGCGGGTCCTCGGTCACGACCTCGACCGGCAGGTCCGCGCGCTCCCCCAGCGTGCTCGAGACGACAAGGTGTCGCAGGTGCGGATAGGCGTCGTCGATGCCGGCTGCCAGGCCGAGCTCGTAGGACGCCCGCCCCTCGATCACCGTGTCGAAGTGCTGGCCCGGGCCCTCGATCCCCATCGCGTCCCGCGCCGGGCCGGGCAGCGTCTCGGGGTAGTTCGTCGCGATGAACTCGACCAGGTCAGGTGTGATCGGGAAGAACTCGGCTCCGCTCGGGTCCCCTCCGCCCGGACCGGCGATGAATCCGTCAAGGGTGACAGCGACGTAGTAGGCCAGTTTGCGCATCACCCGATCCTGTCAGGCGGGTTCCCAAGGGTTGACGACGGCAATGCCCGTGCCATCGAAGTCCTTGACGTTGCGCGTCGCGAGCGGGACGTCGTGGCGGCGGCAGATCGCCGCAATCCACGCGTCCATCGATCCGATGGGGCGCCCCAGTCGTCGCCTGGTGGCCCTGATGTCGGCGAAGTAGGGGGCGGAACGCAGATCCGCTTCGAGAATTCGGCCGTGGAACGTCTCCAGGATGCCTTCGACAGCTCCATGCAACTGGTCTCGGCGTCGAGCCTGGGCCGTCCTGGACACCCCCTGCAAGAGCTCTGCTGCGGTGACCACGGTGATGCGGCGATGCTGATGGGGCAGGTTGAGCAGCCACGTGACCACACCCTCATCGGGAGCAGGCTGCAACATCTCGGACAGCACGTCGGTGTCGAGGACGATCACGAGAAGTCAGGGACAGGCCGCTCGACGTCGTCGGACCGAGACGGGATGTCCAGTTCGACGCCCCCGGTCAGTCGGCGGAAGTCACGCAATGCGGCGAAGAGAGGATCATCCGTCTCCACGGCGATGTCGATCGACACCGCCTCAGCCAGGATCGCGCGCACTTCGGCCTCCATGGAGCGCCCGTTCTGGGCAGCGGGCACTTGGAGCCGCCTTTTCACGTCTTCGTTCACCTGACGGATCGTCAGTGTGCTCATCGCTGTCCCTCTCGCTCGTAGAGTGCTGTCAATGCTAGCGCTGCGCGGCAGAAGCGGAGGTGAGCGCACGGCATACCGAGAAGAAGGTCTGGACCACATGGCAACGGCCGCCGACCTGGGAAGGTCGGCGGCCGTCGGTTGAAACGAAACGGGGTCAGGCCAAGGTCGGCTTGACCTCGGCGAGGCGGGCCAGCAGCCCGTTGACGAACTTCGGCGAGTCGTCGGTCGACAACTCGGTCGCGAGCGCGACGGCCTCGCTGATCGCGACCCCCTCGGGCACCTCGGAGTAGAGCACCTCGAAGGCCCCCACTCGAAGGATCGCGCGGTCGACGGCCGGCATGCGCTCGAGCGTCCACCCCTGCGAGTACGTCGTGAGCAGGTCGTTGATCTGGTTCCAGTTGTCGACGACGCCACTGACGAGGTCCGCGGTGAACTCGTTGAGCGGAGCCTCGGTCACGGGCGCGGCGAGACGCTCCTTGAGCAGCTCACCGGCGTTGACCTTGCGCTGCTCGGCCTCGAAGAGCAGGTCGATTGCGCGGCGGCGCGACTTGGTGCGTGCAGCCACAGGTCAGTTGACGCGGCTGAGGTAGGACCCGTCGCGGGTGTCCACCTTGACCTTGTCGCCGGTGTTGAGGAACAGCGGGACGCCGATCTCGGCGCCGGTCTCGAGGGTGGCCGGCTTGGTGCCACCGGTCGAGCGGTCGCCCTGGAGGCCGGGCTCGGTGTACTGGATCTCGAGGACGACCGACGCGGGGAGCTCGATGAAGAGGACGTTGCCGTCGTGGCGGGCCACGATCGCTTCCTGGTTCTCGAGCATGAACTTCGCGGCGTCGCCGACGATCTCCGGCGAGACCGAGATCTGGTCGTAGGTGTCGCCGTCCATGAAGACGTAGTCGGTGCCGTCGTTGTAGAGGTACTGCATGTTGCGCTTGTCGACGTTGGCCGTCTCGACCTTCACGCCGGCGTTGAACGTCTTGTCGACGACCTTGCCCGAGAGGACGTTCTTGAGCTTGGTGCGCACGAAGGCCGGGCCCTTGCCGGGCTTGACGTGCTGGAACTCCACGACGGTCCAGAGCTGGCCCTCGAGGTTGAGGACGAGGCCGTTCTTGAGGTCGTTCGTCGATGCCACGTTGTGTTCGCTTTCGATTTCGGTTCAGGAGGGCCGGTATGCCGTCGCGCCGGGCGCGCGGGTACGTCCCGTGGGTGCCGTGCTGGGATCGCGGAGGAGTCTATCCGCCGCGGCCCACCCAGCCCGAATCCGCGGCGTCCCCGGGGCAACTCAGAGGAACTGGGTCGGGTCGAACTGCTCGATCGGGATGACGCGGATGCGCGGAAGCGCCGACGTGAAGGCCTTGACGTCGTACTCGAGGTCGAAGCTCTCGAGACCATCAGCCTCGAGTGCCGTGAAGCCACTGTTGCGGAACTCCCGGAAGGCCATGAGTCCCACGCGCCGGTCGTCGTCCTCGAGGAGGGCCTCGACCTCCTCGAGGAAGTCGCCGTCGTGGCTGACGAGCATGACGTCGGCGTCGCGGTCCTTGATCGCCCGCAGAGTCTTCTGAATGGCGACGTCGACGACCTTGACGTCGGAGTCACCGGACAGCGGCACCGGTTGGAAGCCGAGGGCGTTGAGCGCCTGGATGAACGACATCGGCATCGTCGTCGTCGCGTTGAGGAAGAAGAGCCCCTTGACCTCCTGGTCCCAGGCGTCCTTGGCGAAGTCGAGGAGGCGATCCCAGCGCGGCCGCTCGTCCGGCTGTGGACGCCGACCGAGAATCGAGGTCCCCAGGGTCGCATCGATGTTCTCGCCATCGACAAGGAGGTACGTGAGCACTGCGTCGTCGGCCATGTTCGGAGTCTAGGCGTGAGGCGAAGGTAGGTCGGACGCTGTCAGACGCCGATGGTGAGGTTCGCGATGTATCCACTCGTCGCGTCGCCAGTCACCGTGGCGAGCTGGTGGATCCCGCCGTCGTCCCCGAAGACGTTGTCGGAGGTGAGTGTGGTCTCCGCGTGGACGGTGGCGCTCTGCTCATAGCCGGGTGTCGCGTAGACCGCCCTGCATACCGCGTCCGGCAGCGCGAGCTGCGAGGTCTTGACGATCTCTCCACTGCTGGTCGCCTCGGACGTGGACCGGAACACCTGGAAATGGATGTGCGGCCAACGACCCGGGTACGCCGCGGGGAAGATCGTCCTGAACGTCGCCGTGCCAGTGGCGTTGGTCGGCTGCACGCCGCGCAGGTAGTTCTCGTCCTCGACGCCGTCCGAGTACATCGAGTACCTGCCCTCGCGATCGCACTGCCAGACGTAGACGGCGGCGCCCTCCATGGCGGCATATCCCTTGGCACTGTCGGTGACCGTGAGGTTCACGGTGAGCGCGACGCCTTCGGCCTTGGTGGTCGACGTGCCGATGGAGCGGGTGATGTCCGAGCGGATGATTCCGGAGTCGTCCAGGACGTTCGCCCCGTTGGTGCCGTTGCCGGGGAACGGTCCTCCGGTCTCGTCGGGGACCTCGGCGGTGGCACCCGAGGCACTCGCGGTTACGGTGCCAGTCGGTGTGCCGGATGCACTCGTGCTCGGTGTGCCGGGTGGCGCGTTCGTGGTCGCGCCACCACCATCACCACCGTCCGAGGTGCAGCCGGCGAGCGCCATGAGGCCGGCGCCGCCCAGGAGCCCGAGCGCGCGCCGTCGGTCGAGCAGGGTGGCGACGTCGAACTCGAGTCCACGATCGTGACTGGGGTGAGCCTGCGAGGGCACATCGCGTTCACTCATGCCCCCACTGTCCTCCCCCCGTCCCGTTCTGGCCCGGGACGCGACTGTGCGGATCCTGTGAGTGTGTTCCTTCCGGATGTCCCCGACTCACGGCAGACTGCAGGCCATGATCGGGAAATCGCTCGCGGGCGCCGCTGTCGTCGCACTGGCCGGGGTCGCGATCCGCGACCTCACCCAGAAGAAGCACGCCCTCAAACGCAACTTCCCGGTCATCGCCAACTTTCGGTACATGCTCGAGTCGATCGGGCCCGAGCTGAGGCAATACATCATCACGAGCAACGACGCCGAGCGTCCGTTCTCACGCGACCAGCGAAGCTGGGTCTACGCGAGCAGCAAGAAGGAGAACAACTACTTCGGCTTCGGCACGGACAACGACGTGGAGCACGCCGAGGGCTACCCCATCGTCAAACACCGCACCTTCTCCACCTCCGCCCCCTCGACGGCGGTGGCGCACGGCAAGCACGACGATGTGGTCCGTCTGCCCGCTGCCAAGGTCCTCGGGGGGCCGCGCGGCCGAACCCACGCCTTCCGCCCCACCTCCGTGGTCAACGTCTCGGCCATGAGCTTCGGGTCCCTGTCCGCCCCCGCGATCGAAGCCCTCAACCGCGGCGTTGCCCTCGCCGGCGCCATGCACAACACCGGAGAGGGTGGACTCTCGGATCATCACCGCAAGGGGGGCGATCTGATCCTCCAGATCGGCACCGCCTACTTCGGCTGCCGTGACGCGCAGGGCCGGTTCGATCTCGCCAAACTCAAGGACCTGGTCCAGAGCGCACCCGTCAAAGCCATCGAGATCAAGTTGAGCCAAGGAGCGAAGCCCGGGCTCGGCGGGCTCCTCCCCGCAGCGAAGATCACCGAGGAGATCAGCCGGATCCGCAGTATCCCGATGGGCGAGGACTGCGCGAGCCCATCGCGGCACGCCGAGTTCCACAGCGTCGACAGCATGCTCGACTTCGTCGAGCTCATCGCATCGGAGACGGGGCTGCCGGTCGGCATCAAGTCGGCTGTCGGGGAGCAGGAGATCTGGACCGAGCTCGCCGAGCGCATGGCCGACCGCAGCCGCGGCGTTGACTTCATCACCATCGACGGTGGCGAAGGCGGCACCGGCGCCGCCCCGCTCGTTTTCAGCGACAGCGTCGCCCTCCCGTTCCGGGTCGGCTTCGCGCGCGTGTATTCCACCTTCGCCCGGGCTGGGCTCACCGATGACGTCACGTTCATCGGCGGCGGCAAGCTGGGGGTGCCCGACAACGCGCTCGTGGCGTTCGCTCTCGGCGCCGACATGGTCAACGTCGCGCGCGAGGCGATGTTCGCTCTCGGGTGCATCCAGGCCCAGGAGTGCCACACCGACCACTGCCCCACCGGAGTGGCGACCCAGAACCCGTGGCTCGTTCGCGGGCTCGACCCGACACTGAAGTCAGTGCGGGTCGCGAACTACTTGACGACTCTGCGTCGCGACCTCCTCCAGGTCTCGGAGGCGTGCGGCGTCGCGCACCCAGGCCTCATCGACGCCGACGCAGTCGAGTTCCTCCACGGCAACCGCCGGGGCGTGCCTCTGCGCGAGGTCTACGACTACGAGCCGGGATGGGGCACGCTGGGCCCTGACCTCGCAGCCGAGATCACTCGCATCATGTCCCCGGAGAGCGATCACGTCTCTGAGGCTCCCGCCTCCCCCACCGCCACCGGCTGAGCGCTCCGCCAGTCGAGAGTAGGCAGAATCCCGCCTTCGGAGATCGGCGGCGGGATTCTGCCTACTCTCGTCGGGTTCAGCGGCTTGTCAGACCGAGACCGCGTTGTATGCCGTGTGCAACTGTTCCGGTGTCGGCCCTTCGAGCCGCACGGGGCGGGCAATGTCCTCGAGGACGACGAAGCGGAGCAGCGAGCCGCGGGTCTTCTTGTCGCGGCGCATGGCGGTCTCGAGATCGGCCCACCGTCCGGCCTCATAGGTCGTCGGCAAGCCCACGGAGGTCAGAACGTCACGGTGACGGGCCACGACGTCACGAGCGAGAACACCTGCAGCGCAGGCCAATTCGGCGGCGTACACCATTCCGATCGCCACTGCCTCGCCGTGACGCCGTTGATAGCGCTCGACCTGCTCGATCGCGTGGCCGAACGTGTGCCCGTAGTTGAGGATCTCGCGCAGTGAAGACTCCTTGAGGTCCTCACTGACGACGTCGGCCTTGACCTGGATGGCGCGTTCGATGAGCTCGAGGGTGTGCGGACTGTCCGGCCGAGTTGCGCCCTCGGGGTCGGCCTCGACGAGGTCCAGGATCACCGGGTCGACGATGAAGCCGGCCTTGATGATCTCGGCCATCCCGGCCACGTAGTCAGCACGAGGCAGCGTGGCAAGCACGTCGAGATCACACAGGACCGCTCGCGGCGGGTGGAAGGAACCCACGAGGTTCTTGCCCTCGGCGGTGTTGATCCCGGTCTTGCCACCGACGGCAGCATCGACCATGCCGAGCAGGGTCGTGGGGACCTGGATCACGGGCACTCCCCGCAACCAGGTGGCTGCGACGAACCCAGCAAGGTCCGTCACCGTGCCGCCACCGACACCCACGACGACGTCGGTGCGCGTGAAGCCGTGGCGTCCCAGGAAGGCCCAGAGATCTGCCGCGATTGCCGCAGTCTTGGCGTCCTCCGCGTCCGGCACGCCGACGGCATACGCATCGATTCCGTTGTCCCGCAACGATGCAGTGACCTTCTCGCCCAAGGACCGCATGGATGCCGGATGCACGACGAGTGCGCGCTGCACACCGTCACCGACGAGGTCCGCGACCCGGTGGGAGCAGCCACGTTCGATCACGACGTCGTAGTCACCACCGACAGACACCACTGTCATGAGGAGGCCCCCAATCGTTCGACGATGTCAGCGACGACGTCGTCAACGGACCGACCCGCCGTGTCGATGCGATGCGTCGCCACCCGCTCGTAGGTGGGACGCCGTTCGTTCATCAGCTTGGTCCACGCGGCACGTGGGTTGATCGCAAGGAGCGGTCGGCTGCCGTCGAAGCCCACACGCTTGGCAGCATCGGCGATTCCCACATCGAGGAAGACGACGACGTGGTCCCCCAACACCTCCTGCGTGGCCGGCTCCATGGGCGCGCCGCCACCCAGGGCCACCACGCCACTCTCGGCACCCACGGCCCGGGCCACCTCGGCCCTCTCAAGCGCACGGAAGGCCGGCTCGCCCTCAAGGACGAAGATGTCGGAGATCGAGCAGCCCTGTTGGGACTCGATGGCCGCGTCGGTGTCGTGGAAGTCGACGCCCAGCGTCGCCGCGAGCGCTGCGCCGATCGTTGACTTGCCGGACCCGGGGGGGCCCACGAGCACGGCCACGGGACGCGTCGCGGTCACCACGAGCGCATCGTCTCGGGCACCGAAGCGATGTATGCCGCGTGGTTGCGTCGCGTCTCCTCGACCGAGTCGCCACCGAACTTCTCCAAACAGGCTTCGGCGAGGACCAGCGCGACCATGGCCTCGGCGACCACGCCGGCTGCCGGCACGGCCGAGACGTCGGAACGTTGGTGGATGGCCTTGGCCTCGCCCTCACCCGTCGTGTCGATGGTGTCCAGCGCACGTGGCACCGTCGAGATGGGCTTCATCGCGGCCCGCACTCGCAGGACGTCGCCGTTCGACATCCCGCCCTCGGTCCCGCCTGCACGGCCCGTGCGACGACGGATGGCGCCCTTCTCGTCTCGCTCCATCTCGTCGTGGGCTTCGGAGCCCCGACGAGCCGCCGTGCGGAACCCGTCACCCACCTCGACACCCTTGATGGCCTGGATCCCCATGAGGGCTCCAGCGAGCCGGGCGTCCAGACGCCGGTCCCAGTGGACGTGCGAGCCGAGGCCCGGGGGCAGCCCGTAGGCCAGGACCTCGACGACCCCACCGAGGGTGTCGCCGTCCTTCTTGGCCGCCTCGACCTCGGCGACCATGGCGGCGGAGCCTGCTGCGTCAAGGGTCCGCACGGGGTCGGCGTCGATGTCGGCCAGTTGGTCGGGCGTCGGCAACGGCGCGTTCTCGGCCACCGCCGCAGTGCCCATCGAGATGGTGTGCGAGACGAGGCGGATGCCGTAGGCCTGCTCGAGGAAGCGAGCCGCGACCTCACCCAGAGCCACCCGAGCCGCGGTCTCACGGGCGGAGGCCCGCTCAAGGACGGGACGGGCGTCGTCGAAGGCGTATTTCTGCATCCCGACGAGGTCGGCGTGACCTGGCCGCGGGCGCGTCAACGGCTTGTTGCGAGCGATCTCCTTCTCGGCGTTCACGTCGTCGGAGGCGGCGTAGGCCTCGTCGGACACCGGGTCCGCGGACATGACCGTCTGCCACTTCGGCCATTCGGTGTTGCCGATGCGGATCGCGACCGGCGAGCCCATCGTCAGGCCATGCCGCACACCGCCGAGAAACTCAACCTCGTCCTGCTCGAACTTCATCCGGGCCCCCCGACCGGCTCCGAGCCGCCGACGGGCCAGTGCCGCCGCGAGATCAACTCGGGTCACCTCGACCCCTGCGGGCAGGCCTTCGATCGTGGCGAGGAGTGCAGGGCCGTGCGATTCACCTGCGGTCAACCAACGGAGCATGGGCCCGATCTTCGCACGGGGTCGACGATGGCCCGCGGCCGCGGTCAGCACGTGGGCGCAGGGGCGAGCGGACGGCATACGGGATCTTGACAGGAAACCATATGGTTTCCTATTGTGGGGACGTGGACCTCATCTTCCGAGCACTCGCCGACCCGACCCGCAGGTCGCTCCTCGACGCGCTCTTCATCGAGGACGGCCAGACCCTGGGGGCTCTTGTGGCGCGCTTCGACATGACTCGCATCGGGGTCGCCAAGCACCTGTCCCTGCTCGAGGAGGCGGGTCTCGTCGTCACCAGGCGTGACGGCCGCGAGAAGCATCACTTCCTCAACCCGGTGGGCATCCGTCAGGTCCACGACCGCTGGGTCAGCAAATACACCGAGCCCTGGGCCGCCGGCCTGCTGGGGCTGCGAGACGAGCTGGAGGCACCGAGCATGGCCCTGACCAAGGTTTTCGAGATCTATATCCGCACGTCCCCGGAGCGACTCTGGGACGCGATCACCGACCCAGAGGTGCGGCGCCGCTTCCACTTCGGCAACACCATCGCGTCGGACTGGACCGAGGGATCTGCCTACGCAGTCACCCATGAGGGCGTCGACGGCCCTCTCGTGGACGGCGAGAACCTCACCATCGATCCCCCGCGCCTGCTCGTCCAGAGCTTCCGCGCGCATTGGGACGACGACGCCGAGTCCGCGGGCACGTCCCGCGTCACGTGGGAGATCGAGGAGATCGGCGACTCGTGTCGCCTCGTCGTGACCCACGACCAACTGCCCGACGACGTCTCGGAGGCGATCCACGGCGGCTGGCCCATGGTGCTCTCCGGCCTGAAGACCTGGCTCGAGACCGGCACCGAACTCACCACCCCCGGCTCGCTGATGTATGGCTGAGCCACCTCCCCGAAGGAGCGAGACATGAGCATCCTCGACAAGACCTTCACCGGAACCCTCGTGACGAGCGAGGCCGACGGCGGCTGGACCTACCTCGTCACCGACTGGAGCGCTGAGTTCTTCGGCACCCGCGGCCTCGTCAAGGTCGCCGGCACGGTCGACGACCACCCGTTCCGGGGCTCGTTCATGGCCCTCGGTGACGGCACGCACAAGCTCGCCCTCAGCAAGCCGGTGCGACAGGCGATCGGCAAGGACACTGGCGACGAGGTCACCGTGCACCTCACCGAGCGACTTGGGGGCACCCCACCTGCGGGGTGATCACCCGCTACCCTCGCGCCATGACGACACCCTCCCCTGCGGCCACCGCCTTCGCCCTCTCCGCTCGCACCCTGTGCGGCGCCCTCATGGGTGCGCTGGTCTTCTTTGGGGTCGCGCTCTTCTTCGTGCTGGGGACGGACGCGACTCCCCCGGTGTGGGTGCTCCTGGTGCAGCTCGGTGTTGGCGTCGCGATCCACCTCGCGGTGGAAGCAGCGGGCTACCGAGCTGAGCCGCTCGATCCGAGCATGAGCGACGAGGACGCTGCGAGTGCTGGACGCGTTCGCTGGCAGAGTTCCATGATGCTGCGGTTCGCGCTCATCGAAGTCGTCGCCATCGGCTCGCTCGTGGCCGCATTCATCATCGATGGCGGCGTGTGGACCTATGCGGTCGGCGCCGTTGTCTCGCTCGCGCTCATGGTGTTGCACGTCTGGCCCGGGGCGCGCTCGGTGAACAAGACCGCCGAGGCACTCGAGGCCAATGGCCAAGCCTCCTTCCTGCGCGAGACGTTCAACGTCGCCACCCCGGGGCCGATCCAACAGTTCTAGACATCTCCATCCGCCTGCGGACCCGCTTGTCGCGGGTGGACACTCGTTCGAGGAGGTGGCACATGACCCGGAGCGTGATCGTCGTAGGAGTCACCGCGCTGCTACTGGGCGGGTGCGCCGACGGAACCCGAGCCCTCGACCAGCGGCAGCCGTCGACGGAATCCGTGCGTGAACCTTCGGCCGGAGCCACGACCGCTTCCCGTCCCATGATCGGGCCGGGCGATCCTTGGCTTGCCTACGAGGACAAGGATGCCCGGATCCACCTCGTTCGGGCCGACGGCACCGGCGACCACGAGCTCCTGCCGCAGGCCGCGGGGCCGCAGGACAACCCGGTGTGGTCGCCCGACGGGCAGCAGGTGGCCTTCACTGGAGCCGACCCAACGGGCGGCCCCGCCGACCTCTGGGTCGCCAATGTCGACGGCAGCGGACTGACGAAGGTGGCCGACTGCACCCTGCCCTGCCAGTACTTCGACGACCCCACGTGGTCCGCCGATGGTGGCTTGATCTTCTACAGCCGACACGAGCCCGGGCCGAAGTCGGGTGGGCGCCTCGAACAGGTGAACCTCACCGACCGGGCGACGTCCACCCTCATCACGGCGCCACCCGGTGAGTTCTTGGTCGGCGCCGAGGCCTCCCCGTCGGGTCGATTCCTGGTCGCAGAGTGGGTCAAGGCGACGCCCACCGACTACGACGCGATCACGGCCGCGACCCTGACGCTCATCGACCTGTCGACCACGCCTGTGACGACGAAGGGGCTGACCGACCCGGCCGTCTTCGCCGAGACGGCCGACTGGAGCCCGAACGGCGAGCACATCACCTACGACGCGCGAGTGAATGCCGGCTCCGAACCAACGGAGATCTTCACCGTCAAGGCGGATGGGACCGGGCGGAGGCAACTCACAGACCTGACTAAGGGCGGCGGCACAGGCATCCAGCCGACCTTCTCGGCGGACGGGTCGTTCGTCGACTTCGTGGGCTCAGACCCCAGCCACGACCTCGACGGCCTGCTGCGGGTCCCCATCGGCGGGGGCCGAGTAGTCCCGACTTTCGGCGGTGAAGTCGTCAGCGGCAACCACCCACGGTGGCGGCCACTGCAATGACCACCCGCGGGCGCCCTGCACGCAGGCTCAGCGTGCGACCGGACACGGGCAGCGTGGCGGTCGATCAGGACGATCAGGTACCGGCGAGCCCACCGACAATCTGATCGGTCCAGGCAACGGCGATGATCGCGCCGGCGCACATGGAAGGACCGAACGCCATCGCTGACTTGCGCCCCGCCCGCCCCGTGACGAGGAGGAAGAGCGCAGTCACGCCACCGACGACGAACGCGGCCATCGTGCCGACGACGACGTGTCCGACCGAGAACCAGCCGAGCAACAGCCCGATGGTCGGGGCCAGTTGCACGTCACCGCCGCCGAACCCGCCACCGGGAAGGAACGCGAAGGCGACATAGAGGACCGTGAGCCCCAGACTGCACAGGCCCGCAGTCAGCAGGCGGTCCCACTCCCCAGTGGCAATCGTGGGCGGCACGAGCAGGATCGCGAACGCCGGCAGCGCTGGTCTCGTGAGACCAACGGGAAGGCGATGGACATCGATGTCGATCCACACGAGACAGACGGTCAACCACGCGAAGAGCAGGTATGCCGGCAGCGCGGCATACGCGGCCGTGTCACCGATCGTCACGGCGAGAAGGACGGCGAGGGCGGCCAGAAGCGGTGCGACCCACCACGAGGACGGCGTCGGATGCGTCGCCTCGTCCTCGGGGATGCGGTAGCCGCCGGTCGAAAGTTCCCGCGCGGTGAAGTGGCCGATGACCAGGGCGGCGAGGGCCAGCAGCACGACCGCGCCGACGTCGAGCACGATGGACGACATCAGGCGATCGTGGCTCGTCGAGCGGCGGCGAACATGACCTCGACTGGCGGCCGGCGTCCGGTGAACAACTCGACCTGCTCGGCGGCCTGATGGACCAGCATGTCGAGGCCGGACACGACCACAGCTCCCGCATCTCCCGCAGCCCTCGCCAACGGGGTCGGCCAGTCGGCGTAGACGACGTCCAGCAGGGTGACGCCGCCCAGGGTCGAGCCAGCCTCCTTCAGGGCATCTGCCGCCGAGGAGCTCGCGGCGGGGGCAAGGGTGGAGATCACGAGTGGTCGGGACTCGACTGCCCAGTCAGCCAGAGCGACGTGGGCACCGCTGACGCCGTGCCTCTCCAGCAGTGCAAGGACGTCGTTGGTCGCGGCCTCGTTGCGTGCGGCGACCCGCACGTCGCGAACTCCCAGCTGGACGAGCGCGAGGGCTGCGGAGCGGCTCGTCGCTCCGGAGCCGAGGAGCGTCGCCCGACCGTCCTGCTTCGCGTGGGCGACGGCACCGACGATGCCTGCGACGTCGGTGTTGGCCCCGTCCCAACGGCCGTCCGATCGACGCACCAGCGTGTTGATCGCCCCTGCCTCGCGGGCGACGTCAGTCACCGCCTCGGCGACGTCGAAGGCCACTTCCTTGAGCGGCATCGTCAGGCTCAGGCCGCGCCATTCGAGGTCGAGTCCGGCGACGACGGCTGCCAGCTCATCCGCGGTGACCTCACGTCGACCGTAGGTCCAGTCGCGAAGGCCGAGCGCGGCATACGCGGCTTCGTGGAGGATCGGTGACAGGGAATGCGAGACGGGCGAGCCGAAGACGGCAGCCCTCAACACTTGTCCCTGTTCTCCGAACACCACCGCTGGAACTCCTGCACGTTGCGGTCGTGCTCGGCCTGGGTGACCGCGAACTTCGTCTCCCCCGTCGTCGGGTTCACCGCGACGAAGTAGAACCAGGGACCGTCCGCAGGGTTCGCAGCCGCTTCGATCGACGCGGCACCCGGGCTGTTGATCGGGCCGGGCGGGAGCCCCTTGACCTTGTAGGTGTTGTAGGGGCTGTCCGAGTTGCGGGCCTCGTTGGAGGTGCCGGCGCGACCGCGTTCCTGCTCGATGTAGTGAACCGTCGAGTCCATCTGGAGAAGCCCCACAGTCGGACCATTGGGGTCTGCCAGCCGGTTCTCGATGACCCGTGCCACCTTGGCCCGGTCACCGTCTCCGTTGACCTCGCCCTCGATGATCGAGGCAACGGTGAGAACGCGGGTGTAGTCGCTTGGATCGACACCCGTCTTCTCCAGCTCGGCGAGCGTCATCGCGATCATCTGCTTGAGCTGCTCAGCGGCCGGCGTCTCCTTGGTGAACTCATAGGTCGACGGGAAGAGATAGCCCTCGACGTTGCCCTCAGCCTCCGCGGGGAGTCCGATGGCCTCGGGGTCCTCGGTTGCGGCCTCGTAGTCCTCGACCGGAACGCCCGTGGCCTTGCTCAGCGCGGCGAAGGTCTCACTGACCCACAAGCCCTCCCGGATCGTCGCCCGGGGCCCGCCGCGGTTGGCCGGGTCGGTGAGCGCGCTGAACGCGTCGACACCCTTCATGCCCTTCTTGAGGGTGTAGGTGCCCGACTGGATCTTGGCGCTGAGTGCCGGTTCTGCTGCGGAGGCGTTGAGGTACGCCGTGCGGGTCTTGACGACACCGGCCGCCTTGAGCGTCGTCGCAATGGCTTCCCCGCTGTCCCCAGGCTTGACGGTCACCTGGACGTCTCCCTCGCCCGGACCGGGGAAGTCCTCGGCCTCGGAGCCGCTCCCACCACCGATCGACGAGACGAGGGGGCGCAGGAACGTGAACGCCGCGACCGTGGCGGTGCCGACGAGGAGGACGGCCAGGATCATCGCGATGGTGCGTCGGCCCTTGCTGCGCTTCTCGCGCTGGCGACGGCGGTGTCGTGGTTCGTCGGGCGGAGGCTCGCCGAAGAGGGTCGTGTCGAGGTGGTTCTGCGTCACCGTTGTCCGTCCTTCGTCTTTGGCCTTCGCCGCTTGTGCTTCACGGGCTCGCCCGCTGGGCGGCCCGAACTACGCTCCTCGTCCAACGCGTTCTGAAGGATGAGCACTGCTGCGGCCTGGTCGACAACGGCTCTCTGCCGCCGACCAGTCATTCCACTCTCCCGCAAGGCCCTGTGAGCGTCCACACTGGTCAGTCGCTCATCGACCAGACGGACACCCACGGGGACAACCCGCCGGGCCAACTCCGCAGCATACGTGCGCGCTGCCGCAGCAGACGGTCCCTCATCACCCGAAAGTGATCGAGGGAGTCCGACGATGATCTCGATCGCCGTTCGGTCAGCACAGAGGGCCACGATCTCGTCCACGTCATCAGGGCCCGTCGAGGCGTCCGGCCACGACCTCGTCAGCGTGGCGTGTGGCGTGGCCAGAACGCCCCCCGGGTCGCTGACGGCGACCCCGACACGCACGGTGCCGACGTCGACCCCCAGACGAACCCCGGGGCGCATGCTCAACCGACCAGCTCCCCGACGCGCCACTCGACGGCGTTGATCGCCTCGGCGGTCTTCGCGGGATCCTGGCCACCGCCCTGGGCGATGTCGTCCTTGCCGCCACCGCCGCCACCCAGAGTCTGTGCGGCGATGCGGACGAGTTCGCCTGCCTTGATGCCCTTGTCGCGCGCCGCCTGGTTCGTGGCGATGACGATGACGGGCCGCCCCTTGGCGCTGCCGGTGACGGCCACGACCGAGGGGGCACCTTCGCCGAGCTTCTGTCGCGCATCGAGGACCATGGCACGCACGTCGTCGGCACCGGTGTCGCCACCGGCGTCATGGCCGACGAAGCGGACGCCATTGACATCCTTGGCCTTGTCGGACAGCGATCCGGCCGCGGCAAGCACAGCCTCCTTGCGCGTTCGCTCCAGCTCGCGCTCAGCGTCCTTGAGCCGCGACACCATGGCACCGACGCGATCGGTCAGCTCGCCCGGCTGGCCGCCGACGATGCCGGTGAGCTCGGCGACGATGGCCCGCTCGCGAGCCAGGTAGCGCAACGCGTCCATGCCGACGTAGGCCTCGAGGCGACGCACACCGGAGCCGACCGAGGACTCCCCGGTGACGGTGAGGGCCCCGACCTGCGACGAGTGCCCGACATGGGTGCCACCGCAGAGTTCGCGCGACCAGGGGCCGCCGATCTCGACGACCCGCACGTCCTCGGCATAGGTCTCGCCGAACAGCGCGAGGGCGCCGATCTCGCGGGCCTGCGCCAAGGGCATCCATGAAGCGGACACGGGCAGGTCCTTGCGGACCGCGAGGTTGGCGACCTCCTCGATCTCACTGCGGGTCTCCGGCGAGAGCGCCTGACCCCAGGCGAAGTCGAGGCGGAGGTAGCCGGGCTTGTTGTAGGAGCCGGACTGCAGGGCCGACGGGCCGAGCACCTGCCGCAGGGCCGCGTGGATGACGTGGGTCCCCGAGTGCGCCTGGCAGGCCGAGAGCCGCCACTCCGGATCGACCTCCGCGAGGACTGGCGCACCGGCTCGCAGCGGCCCGTGCACGACCTCGACCGTGTGTGCGATGAGGCCCTTGACGGGGCGCTGCACGTCGATGACCTTGAGGTGCACTCCGTCGGCCGTGATGATGCCCTCGTCGGCGATCTGGCCACCGGACTCCGCATAGAAGGGCGTCCGATCGAGGACGACCTGGCCGCGCTGGCCCGGCTCGATCTCCTCCACTCGCTCACCGTCGATGACGAGGCCGAGGACCTTCGCCTCGCTGGTGAGTTCCTGCCACGCGCGGAAGTCGGTCTCGCCAGCTGCCCGCAGGTCCTTCCAGACCTCCGTGTTGGCGTGGCCCGACTTCTTCGCCTTGGCGTCAGCCTTGGCACGATCCCGCTGCTCCTGCATGAGGCGGGTGAAGCCTTCGCGGTCGACCGCGAGGCCCTGTTCCTCGGCCATTTCCAGCGTGAGGTCGATCGGGAAGCCGTAGGTGTCGTGGAGCTGGAAGGCCTGGTCGCCCGCAAGCGTCGTCCCGCCGGACTCCTTGGTCCGTGCGACGGCGGTGTCGAGGATCGTCGTGCCCGACGCAAGTGTGCGGCGGAAGGCCTCTTCCTCCGCATAGGCGATCTGGCTGATCCGGTCAAAACCCGTCTCGAGTTCTGGGTAGGACTGCTTCATCCGCTCCATGGAGACCGGGAGAAGCAGCGGGAGTGCCGGCTCGTCGAAGCCGAGCAGTCGCATCGAGCGCACGGCGCGGCGGAGCATCCGGCGCAGGACGTAGCCACGGCCCTCGTTGCCCGGCGTCACGCCGTCACCGATGAGCATGAGCGAGGAACGCACGTGGTCGGCGACGACCCGTAACCGGACGTCGTCCGGGTGGCTGTGCGCGGCGTCGTGCGCCGACTGCGCCCCATAGGTCTTGCCCGTCAGTTCCGCGGCCTTCTCGAGGACCGGGTAGACCTCGTCGATCTCGTACAGGTTGTCGACGCCCTGCAGGACCGAAGCAATGCGCTCCAGCCCCATGCCGGTGTCGACGTTCTCGGCCGGCAGCGGGCCGGACACGTCGAAATCGACCTTCGACCGGACCTCGCTCAGTTCGTACTGCATGAAGACGAGGTTCCAGATCTCCATGTAGCGGTCCTCGTCGACAGCGGGGCCGCCTTCCTGGCCGTACTCCTCCCCGCGGTCGTAGAAGATCTCGCTGCAGGGGCCACCCGGACCTGCCACACCCATGTGCCAGTAGTTGTCGGCCTTGCCGCGGCGCACGATGCGCTCCATGGGGATGGTCGTGTATTCGGCCCACAGACGCTCGGCCTCGTCGTCGTCCTCATAGACGGTGGCCCACAGACGGTCGGGATCCAACCCGTAGCCGCCCTCGTCCTGCGATGTCGTGAGCAGCGCCCAAGCGAACTTGATCGCGTCCTTCTTGAAGTAGTCCCCGAACGAGAAGTTGCCGTTCATCTGGAAGAAGGTGCCGTGCCGCGAGGTCTTGCCGACCTCCTCGATGTCACCGGTCCGGACACATTTCTGGACGCTCGTGGCCCGCTGCCACTGGGGCGACTCCTGACCCAGGAAGTAGGGCTTGAACGGCACCATGCCCGCGTTGACGAACAGCAGGTTGGGGTCGTCGTGGATCAGGGGCGCGGAGGGCACCACCGTGTGGCCGTTCTTCTCGAAGAAGGCGAGCCAGCGGCGCCGGATCTCAGCGGTTTCCATGTGTGTCAGTCCCTGGGGTCGAAAGGCATCTGGTCGAAGGCGTCAGGCCCGGATGGGGCACCGGTGAATCCTACGTGTCCGGTCCGTCCGCGCGCCGCCGCGTTCCTCGCCGACCCTTGACACCCTAGGTAGAGTTAGACCATGGCACGAGGCACGTTGCGCATGACGGGCCCGACGAGAGCCGTCCTCGAGACCCTTCTCGCCGCACCCGACGCGGTCCACTACGGACTCGCGATCGGCGCCACCACCGCCCTGCCGAGCGGCACCGTCCATCCGATCCTGGCCCGCCTCGAGGGCCTCGGTTGGGTCACGAGCACGTGGGAGGACATCGATCCGGTCGACGCCGGTCGTCCTCGCCGACGGCTCTACCAGCTCACGGGCGACGGCCTGGCGCAGGCACGGGCGGCGGTCGCGAGCGCCAAGGCAAAGCAGGCCCGGCTCGCCTCGCGAGCCCCGTCGGCAGCACGACCCCAAGGAGCGACGTCATGACTCGACTCGCCGACCCCCTCCTCAGCCTCTCGATCAAGATCCTCCCCTCGCCGGTCCGACGCCGCTACGTCGCGGAGTTCGAGGCGGATCTCGAGTCCCTGCCACGCACCAAACAACTCGGGTATGCCGTCTCGACCCTGTTCGGGGCACCTCACCTTCGCTGGGAGGTCCTGAGTTCACAGGCGGGATCCGGCGCGGCCTTCTGCTACGTGGGACGCCACCATGACCGCCGGATCCACACCGGGTCGGCAGACCCGACGGTCTTCGCGCTCGAGTGCACCCGTTGCGGGCGCATCCGTGACCCGAAGCAACGCGACCAACGAACGGACCAGGGCGGAATCGCTCGAACGACATTCGGTGGAGTCTGACCCGGGCACATCGCCTCAGTTGCGGCCGAGGCGCTCCTTGAGCCAGGTCCAGCGCTCCTGGAGTCGCGCCTCGAACCCGCGGTCGGTGGGTTGGTAGTAGTCGGTCTTCCCATGCAGGTCGTCCGGGAGGTACTGCTGCCTGGCCACCCCGTCGGCTTCGTCGTGGGCATAGACGTAGCCCTTGCCGTGCCCGAGTCGGGACGCACCGGCATACCCGCTCCCCCGAAGGTGGGCAGGCACGGCCCCGCCACGTCCGGAACGCACGTCGGAGACGGCAGCGTTGATCCCGGCATACGCCGCATTGCTCTTGGGCGCGAGCGCGTTGTGGACGACAGCCTGGGCGAGGATGATGCGCGCCTCGGGCATGCCGATCTGTGCCACGGCATGCATGGCAGCCACCGCCGTCTGGAGTGCCGTCGGGTCACCCATGCCCACGTCCTCGCTGGCCGCGATGACGATCCGGCGCGCGATGAAACGTGGGTCCTCCCCCGCTTCCAGCTGCCGCGCGAGGTAGTGCAGGGCCGCGTCGACGTCCGATCCGCGCATGGACTTGATGAAGGCCGAAGCCACGTCGTAGTGCTGGTCCCCCGTCTTGTCGTAGCGCACCATCGCCTGCGCGACCGCTTGTTCTGCGTGCGCGAGCGTGATCTCCAAGGGCTCCTCGTCGGCCCGACCGGCCGGCGCGTCGTCGAGCGCCACCCCCGCCGATGCCTCCAGAGAGGTGAGCGCCCTCCGCGCATCGCCCTGCGCGATGCGCACGAGGTGCTCCCTCGCCTCGTCGGTCAACGTGTATGCCGCGTCGAGTCCACGTTCGTCCCTCACCGCGACGTCGAGGACGTCCCCGATCTCGGAGTCATCGAGCGAGGTCAGGGTGATGAGCATCGACCGCGACAGCAGTGGGGCAATGATGGAGAACGACGGGTTCTCGGTCGTCGCGGCGACAAGGATGACCTGACGGGTCTCGACGCCGGGCAGCAGCGCGTCCTGCTGCGCCTTGCTGAAGCGGTGGATCTCGTCCAGGAACAGCACGGTCTGTCGGTTGTAGAGGTCGCGATTGCGCGCCGCGAGCTCCATGACGGTCCTGACGTCCTTGACGCCAGCAGTCACCGCCGACAGTTCGACGAATTCGCGGTTCGCCGCGGTCGCCACGAGATGGGCCAACGTCGTCTTGCCCGTGCCGGGGGGGCCCCAGAGGATCGCACTCAGGGCGCCCGCCGTGCCACCAGAGCCCTCGATGAGGCGTCGTAGTGGGCTACCGGGCCTCAGGATGTCGGCCTGCCCTCGGACCTCCTCGATCGTGGCGGGTCGCATGCGGACCGCGAGCGGGGGCAAGGTCGACGTCGTCGAATCCCCCTCGCTGGCAGCAAAGAGGTCGGCGGCGGGCACCGAATCAGCCTAACGGCCACGACTGACACACCGGCGCCGCCTGCATAGGCTGGGAACCCCAGCGCTTCCGACGGAAGGTGACGTCATGTCCGACAACTCCCCCACGCTGCACCGCGAGGACACCGGGGGCGACGGGCGCCCGGTCGTCCTCATCCACGGCTGGCCCTTGTCCGGCGCCTCCTGGAGTGACACCGTTCCCGCGCTGACGGCAGCCGGCCTCCGCGTCATCACCTACGACCGCCGCGGGTTCGGTGAATCCGAGCCTGCACCGGACGGGCAATACGACTATGACTCCCTCGCAGCCGACCTGGCTGGACTGCTCGAGGAGCTCGACCTGCGTGATGTCTCCCTCGTCGGATTCTCGATGGGCGGCGGCGAGGTCGCGCGCTATGTCGGCAACCACGGGCAGGACCGCCTGCACAGCATCGCCTTCGCTGCCGCCATTCCGCCGTGGCTCGAGAAGAACGAGGACAACCCCGACGGCGGCCTTCCCCGCGCCGAGGCAGAGAAGATGCAGGCTGGGCTGCGTGCCGATCGGGAGGGATTCCTGGACGCGTTCATGACGAACTTCTTCAGTTCCTCCGGGGAGCTCAAGGTGTCCGAGGAGCAGCGTGCCGAAGCGCTCGCGCTGGCCGCCCAGGCCGACCTCGATGCCGCCGAGGCCAGCATCGAGTCCTGGCTCACGGACTTCACGGAGGACCTCGCGAAGGTGACGGTGCCGACCCTCGTCATCCACGGCGACGCCGATGCCATCGTGCCGCTGGAGGTGTCCGGTCAGCGCGCCCACGAGCAGGTCGCCGGAAGCGAACTCGTCGTCATCAAGGACGGACCACACGGCGTCAACGTCAGCCACGCCGAGGAGTTCAACGCGGCGCTCGTTGACTTCCTGACGCGTTGAGTCGCGGGCGAGGATTCGTCGAGCGCCTCGACTCGCGAGAGGCGCTCGAGGTCGCGAGCGCAGGCGACCCTGTCATTCGGTTCGACACGGGCGCCGGCCTGCTGCTCCCAGCCCTGGTGCTCACGTCGACTACTGCCGTGGCGTGGGCCCAGACGTGGCCCGATGGACGGCGAGGCGTGCAGTTCCTCGGAAGGGTCGACGAGCTCTCGGATCTGCTCGCCTCGCCGTCCTTTCCCGAGTGGTTCGCCGGGCACGCACCCGCGCATGTCTCCGCACCGCGCGACGCCTACTCGGCCGTGGACGCGGCCCTCCCGGTCCGAGGGGGAAACACCTGGGACTGGATGTGGACCGTGACTCCGCCCCCAGCGACGCCAGCCGAGTCCAGGGTCCAGCCGATCCGGGTCGACGAGCACGACGCCCTCGTCGACTTCCTCCGCACCCACAACCCGGGGACGCACGCGGCGCCGTTCGCACGGCCGGGGCAGGAGTGGGTGGTGATCCGCGATGAAGCGGGTCGGATCATCGGCTGCGGGTGCGCCGAACCCGGCAACGCGGAGGTCCCCCTGCTCGGCGGGATCACCGTCGACTCCGCCCACCAGGGGCAGGGGTTGGGTGGCGCGATCACGGCATACCTCACACGCGAAGCGATCGCCCGCACGGGCGCATCCTCGCTGGGTGTCTTCGAGGACAACCCACGTGCTCGCGTTCTGTACGAGCGCCTCGGCTACCGCGTCGGCTTCGCCGCGAGAACGCGATTCGTCGTCGGCTCGCGGTGAGCTCAGAGTCCGGCCGACCCACGAACCTTCTCGAGGCGGGCGGTGAGTGACTCGACCCGGTGGGCGTTGCCATGGAGCCTGATGTAGCGCGGCCCGAACACGGCGAGCAGTGCGTCATCGAGTCGGCGCACTGCTCCCGCCGGGTACTTGTAGCCCATCCGCTCGTTGATCCCGTCGACGTCGATGGTGCCGAGCAGTCCCCCCAGCTCGTCGAGGGACGTGATGCCCAGTTCGAGCAGGAGCCCGGCGATCCACGTGTAGTGGTCGGTGCGGGACCAGCCCGCCTCCTGGAACTGCGACGACAGGAACGCCGCGAGATCGGTGCCGCTGAGTCGCGGGTCGTCGTCCCCGGACTCAAGTCCCGGGGCGCCGACGCCGGACAGGAGACGGTCCCGGATCGCGGTGAATTCCCGGTCGGCGAGCTCGAGCAGTCCGGCCGCCAGCGTGAAGCGCCGATCGAGGTCTGGCAGGTCGGCCGCCGGAACCGATCCCTTGTAGCGCACGTCGTGCTCGAACTCGGCCCAGGCGTGCTGGAGGATCGTACGTACTTGGACGGACGCGGACCGACCGCGAAGGTGCACGTATGCCGGGTCGACGCCTTCGTCGTCGAGGGTCACCAAGAGGTGTCGGCTGGCATAACCCCAACGACCCTCGCTGGCGGTCTCCTGGCCGAGGTCACGGTCGTCGAGGACGCTGAACTCGTGGGCGAGCAGATCGGCGACCGCGGCAACATCGCCCTGGAGGTAGGTGACGACACGCACGCCGACCGTGTCCGTGATCTCGGAGAAGGGGTCGACGTAGACCGGTTCACCATCGACCGTGCGGCCGGCCTTGCCGGCGAACGACGCGATGCTCTTGGCCCGCCCGGTGACGCTGACGTAGTTGATGCCGGCCTCGTCGAGCAGCACGGTGACCATGGCGACGAACTCGTCCGCGACCTGCCGGAGCTCGGGCTGCAGCGCGCTGTAGCGCTGGATCGCCTCGCGCAGGACGTCACCGCGGGAAGGGGCGCTGGCAGTCGCGGAGTTGAGGTCCTCGGGGTCACTCATGAGTCCACCCAAGCAGGCTTCGGAGCCCGACAACGCCGGAGGTGGGGTCGTGGTGCACTGCACGGATCCCCAGTCCGAGCGCCGTGTCGACGTTGGCGCGGCTGTCATCGACGAAACCCACGCCGCCGACCTCCTCCGCGGAGACGCCCAGGGCCTCCAGCACCCGCTCGAAGTAGGCCGCTTCCGGCTTCATCGCGCCGAGGTCGCACGAATAGAATGAGCGGGCGAACACCTCGTCGTAGCCGAAGTGCCGCCGCAGGAACTCTTTGCGGTGGTCCTGCTGGTTCGTCGCGAGGACACACGTCACCCCGCTGGCAGCCACGTCACGCACCAGACGGATCGCTTCGTCGTCTCTGTCGACCCGTTCCCAGAGACCGAGCAGGTCATCGACCCCCGCGGTGGCCAGAGGCCATTGATCCAAGAGGTCTGCCAGGCACTCTCTGAAGGTCACCTCACCGCGGAGTGCCGGAACCTCGGCGGCGAACAGCGCCTCGGCAAAGCCGGGACCGCCCCAGTGGTCCAGGATGCCGGCATCCCAATCATGCTGCGGGTGCTGCAGCACCCCGTCCGCGTCCCAGAGGAGGACGCGGACGGGCCGTGCTGGATCGAGCGGCCGGGCATCCTGCATCAGGGCATCGGCCGCACTCGACATCAGGCGGACGCCGCCGTCGGCTCGCCCTGACCGTCACCCTGAGCCGCGCCCTTGGGCTCGGGCTTGGCGTCGACACCCGCCTCCTTGCGCTGCTCCGGCGTGATCGGGGCAGGTGCGGCCGTCAGCGGGTCGTAGCCGCCGCCCGACTTGGGGAAGGCGATGACGTCGCGGATGGACTCGGTGCCGGCCAGGAGCGAGACGATGCGGTCCCAGCCGAACGCGATGCCACCGTGCGGCGGCGCACCGAACTGGAAGGCCTCAAGGAGGAAGCCGAACTTCTCCTGCGCCTCCTCCTCGGAGAGCCCCATGACCTTGAAGACCCGCTCCTGAACGTCCCGACGGTGGATTCGGATCGAGCCACCGCCGATCTCGTTGCCGTTGCACACCATGTCGTAGGCGTAGGCGAGGGCCGGGCCGGGGTCGGTGTCGAAGGTGTCGAGGAACTCTGCCTTGGGCGAGGTGAAGGCGTGGTGCACAGCGGTCCACGCTCCCCCACCCACCGCGACGTCACCGGCTGCAACGGCCTCCGACGCCGGCTCGAAGAGCGGAGCGTCGAGCACCCAGAGGAAGCTCCAGGCACTTTCGTCGATGAGGTCGCATCGCTTGCCGATCTCAAGTCGCGCGGCGCCGAGGAGGGCACGCGACGACTTGGTCGGGCCGGCAGCGAAGAACACGCAGTCCCCGGGCTTGGCGCCGACGTGAGCCGCGAGGCCGGCCTTCTCGTCGTCCGACAGGTTCTTGGCCACCGGGCCACCGAGTTCGCCGTCCTCTTGAACGAGGACGTAGGCGAGGCCCTTGGCACCGCGGCTCTTGGCCCAGTCCTGCCAGGCGTCGAGCTGCTTGCGCGGCTGGCTTGCACCGCCGGGCATGACCACGGCGCCGACGTAGTCGGCCTGGAACACCCGGAACGGCGTGTCCTTGAAGTAGTCGGTGCACTCGACGAGCTCGTTGCCGAAGCGCAGGTCGGGCTTGTCCGAGCCGAAGCGCTTCATGGCGTCCGCGTAGGTCATCTGCTCGAACGGCGTGTCGAGGTCGACATCGATGAGCTTCCACACAGCCTTGACGATGGCCTCTCCGAGCTCGAGGACGTCGGCCTGCTCGACGAACGACATCTCGATGTCGAGCTGGGTGAACTCGGGCTGGCGGTCGGCGCGGAAGTCCTCGTCGCGGTAGCAGCGGGCGATCTGGTAGTAGCGCTCCATGCCAGAGACCATGAGGAGTTGCTTGAACAGCTGCGGGCTCTGCGGCAGGGCGTACCACGAGCCGGGTGCGAGACGCGCAGGCACGAGGAAGTCGCGGGCACCTTCCGGGGTGGAACGCGTCAGGGTCGGGGTTTCGATCTCGACGAAGTCGCGCTCACCGAGGACCGAGCGGGCGGCGGCGTTGACCTTGGACCGCAGGCGCAGCGCGGCGCCGGCCGACGATGCCCCCGGACGGCGCAGGTCGAGGTAGCGGTGCTTGAGACGCGCCTCCTCGCCGACCGTCACGCGCTCGTCGATCTGGAAGGGCAGCGGCGCGCTCGGCGCGAGCACCTCGATCGCCGAGGCGACCACCTCCACCTCACCGGTCGGGAGTTCGGGGTTGACGTTGGCCTCGGTGCGGGCGACGACCTCGCCGGTCACCTTGATGCAGAACTCGGCCCGCAGGTCGTGAGCCGCGCCGGTCAACACCTCGTCACGTGCGACGACCTGGACGACCCCGCTGGCATCCCGCAGATCGATGAAGGCGACTCCCCCATGATCGCGACGCTTACCGACCCAGCCGGTGAGCGTGACGGTCGAACTGGTGTGGTCGGCGCGCAGGGTGCCGGCCTCATGGGTGCGGAGCACGGGAGATCCTTCTCGAGGGTGTGGATGAACGCGGCTCATCCTACGGAGTGGCGGGCCATCGGCACGAACCGCAATCCTCCACTGATTCGTGGGGCACGACAGAGGGCCGCACCCACGACGCTGTGGACACGGCCCTCGGTCACTGCCGGCACGAGGCCGGACCCCGATCAGTCGGGGATGTTGAACTTCTGGCCCGGGAAGATCAGGTCCGGGTTCTCGATGTTGTTCGCCTTGGCGATCTTCTTCCAGCTCACGCCGTACTTCTCGCCGATCTCGGAGAGCGTGTCGCCCTTCTTGACCGTGTGGACACGGGCGGCCTTCTTCGGCGCGGGCGCTGGCGCCGGGGCCTTCTTCGGAGCCGGAGCAGGAGCCGGGGTGCCGGCGCGCTCGCCAGCCTCCTTGGCGGCCTGCTCGTACTCAGCCTTGCGCTTGGCGGCCTCTGCCGCGGCCTCGTCCGCCTTCTTCTTGGCCTCGGCGGCCTTGTCGCCGCTCTCCTTGCGGGCCTTCTCTGCTGCCTCGTCAGCCTTCTTCTTGGCGTCGTCGGCCTGCTTCTGTGCCTCGTTGACGGCGTCGTTGTCGTCGTCGAAGCCGAGACCCTTCTTGAGGTCGTCCAGGAAACCCATGGGGGCTGGTCCTTCCGATTCGATCCGGCCCCGCGGCCACTCGGCCATGGGGCACCCCCGAATCGTCATGTGGGGGCCTCTCGAAAATACCCAACGTCACGCCGCACGTGCGGAACAGACACGGGCCAATCGCGAGCCAGCGTCAGCCCGACTCGACCACGCCGTCCATGTAGAACCAGCGTCCCGCGCGGCGGGTGAACCGACTGCGTTCACGCATCACCCCCCCGCTGTCGTGCCGCACCGTCACCCGAGAGCCAGTGCGCCGCGAACTCGACGGTGCCCTCAGTGTCATCGCCGGACGCGGACAGCACGTCGAGGCCGGTCCAGCGAATCGCTGGGTCGAGGTCGACCTCGCTGGGCCGGGTGGCCGGATGCCAAGTGCGGAAGACATGGTCTGCGTCACCCGTCGCGTACGCCGTGTAGCGCGATCGCATGACCGCTTCCGGTTCCGGGGGCCACGCCTCCCCCGCGAGGTACGGGCCACAGCAGGCAGCCAGGGTCGCGCCCTCGGGCCTCCCACCACACGGACACGTGCGCTCCGCCGACGCGGCACTCACGATGCGTCTCCCTCCGGTGCGTCGGGCCGCTGAGGCCACGCTGCGTCGTGCGGACGGAGCGTGTCCCAGTCGCGCAGGCGGGCGACCTGAGCCGCAAGCACGGCCGCGACGAGGATGCCGTTCTGAAGTCGCCCCTCGAGTGCGGCCTCGACCACGTCGTCCAACGGAACCCAGACACGCGGCATACCGTGTTCTTCGGCCTCTCGAGCATGCCGATCCGCTTCGGGAACCGGGGTGCATCCACGCGCGAGAAAGACCCGGATCGCTTCGTCGAGGCCCCCCGGGGACGGGCGCAGGTCGACGAGGACGTCGAGTCTTCCCACGAGCAGGTCCGCTTCCTCCAAGAGCTCGCGGGCCGCTGCCTCCCAGGCAGGCTCCCCGGGGACATCGAGCAGCCCAGCAGGGATCTCCCAGTCGCGGGTGCGGATGGGATGGCGGTACTGCTGGATCAGACAGGTGCGGCCTTGCTCGTCCAGGACGAGAACCGCGACTGCACCAGGGTGTCGGACGTACTCGCGTACGTGCCTGCCCGCATCGCCGAGATCCACTTCGTCACGCACCACGTCCCAGACGCGCCCGTGCAGCAGGACGTCAGATCGGGTCACCGGCTGGGGGTCGACCCGATCCGCCAGTGGCTCGACGCTCACAGGACCTCGGCGTCGGCTGCCACCTTGGGACGCTCCACCTCGACGAGCCGCGCGGCGCGCTGCTCCTCGATGGCCGCCCCGATGAGCCCGGCAAACAACGGGTGAGCCCGCGTCGGGCGCGACTTGAACTCGGGGTGTGCCTGGGTCGAGACGTAGTAGGGGTGCTCCTCGCGGTCGAGCTCGACGAACTCGACGAGTCCGAGCTCGGGGTGAGTTCCCGAGATCCGCAGGCCCGCGGCCTCGAGCTGAGGGCGGTAGGAGTCGTTGACCTCGTAGCGGTGACGGTGCCGCTCGTCAGCACTCGTCGCGCCGTAGACCTCACTGGCGAGGGAGCCCGGCACGAGGTCGGCGCGCTGAGAGCCGAGACGCATCGTGCCGCCGAGGTCACCCGCTCCGTCGACGAACTGCTTCTGCTCCTCGATGGTCGCGATGACCGGCGCCGGTGTGCCGGGGTCGAACTCGGTCGAGCTGGCGCCCTCGATGCCCGCCTTGTTGCGGGCGTACTCGATGACCATGCACTGCAGGCCGAGGCAAATCCCGAGGGTCGGCACGCGATGCTCGCGCGCCCAAGTCAGCGCTCCGAGCTTGCCCTCGATGCCACGCACCCCGAAGCCGCCCGGCACGAGCACCGCATCCACGCCGCCGAGAGACTTCTGCGCCCCCGCCGGCGTCTGGCACTCGTCGCTCGCGACCCAGCGGATCTTGACCCTGGCGTCGTGGTGGAAGCCTCCGGCGCGCAGCGCCTCGGTGACGGACAGGTAGGCATCAGGGAGATCGATGTATTTGCCGACGAGGGCGACCTCGACCTCGTGCTCCGGGTTGTGCACCCGGCCGAGGAGTTTGTCCCAGTCGGTCCAGTCGACGTCGCGGAAGATGAGCGACAGGCGACGGATGACGTAGGCGTCGAGGCCCTCGCGGTGCAGCACCTTGGGGATGTCATAGATGCTCGGCGCGTCGACGGCTGCCGCGACCCCCTCGGTGTCGACGTCGCACATGAGCGAGATCTTGCGCTTGATCGACTCGGGAATCTCCCGATCCGCCCTCAGGACAAGGGCATCAGGCTGGATACCGACCTGGCGCAGGGCCGCGACCGAGTGCTGGGTCGGCTTCGTCTTGAGTTCGCCGCTTGGTGCGAGGTACGGCACGAGCGAGACGTGGAGGAAGAAGACGTTGTCGCGCCCCAGGCTGTGACGCACCTGACGGGCGGCTTCGAGGAACGGCAGGCTCTCGATGTCGCCGACGGTGCCACCGATCTCGGTGATGATGACGTCGGGGGCCTCGGAGTCGTCCACGCCGGGTGCACCCGCGGCCTGGGCGCGCATGCGCTCCTGGATCTCGTTGGTGATGTGCGGGATGACCTGCACCGTGTCACCGAGGTACTCGCCGCGGCGCTCCTTGGCGATGACCTTGTTGTAGACCTGCCCGGTCGTGACGTTGGCCGTGCCGACGAGGTTCCGGTCGAGGAAGCGCTCGTAGTGCCCCACGTCGAGGTCGGTCTCGGCGCCGTCGTCGGTGACGAACACCTCGCCGTGCTGGAACGGGTTCATCGTCCCGGGGTCGACGTTGAGATAGGGGTCGAGCTTCTGCATCGTCACGCGAAGGCCGCGTGCCCTGAGCAGGAATCCGAGGCTTGAAGCCGTGAGGCCCTTGCCGAGCGAAGAGGCGACGCCTCCGGTCACGAAGATCTGTTTCGTCTGAGCCACCACGGACTTCAACAATACGTCATCGACGCGACTCTCCCGACCAACGCCTTGTGCGACGCGCGGGAGAAGTCGTCACGATCAGACGACGGAACGGTATGCCGTGAGCGCGGCTTCCAGCGCGTCGGCGCTCGTCGGGAGTTCGGCTCCCCGACCGATGGCCCGCGACCGGAGGTCGTCCCGGACGGCCCCGTGGAGGAGCACATCGGCCAAGGCCCGCGCCATGGAGGGCACGTCGCCCACGGGGACGAGGATCGCCGCGTCACCGACAACGGCTGCCGTCCCACCAGCATCCGTCGCGACGATGGCGGCGCCTGAGTGCAGGGCTTCCTGCAGGCCGACCGGCTGCCCCTCCCAGCGGGCAGTGGACACCACGGCATCTGCCGCGGCAATGAGGTCAGGGACGTCTCCGCGGTGTCCGAGCAAACGCACCGGCACCTGCAGCGTGTCGATGCGGGTCTGGAGTCGCTCTCGGTCCGGCCCGTCGCCGGCGACCGCGGCGACGACGTCGATGTCATGGCGCACCAGCATCTCGGCGAGAGCGTCGATGAGGAGATCGAGGTCCTTCTGTGGGGCGAGCCGGGCCACAGTCACCAGCAGCAGTGTGCGTGCGTCGATGCCAAGGTCCCGGCGCACGGCGTAGCGATCGCGGGACACTGCTCGCGGGGGCGGAGCAGCGATCACGGCCAGTTCGGCCCGCTTGACCCGCAACTCCCGTTGACGCTCGACGACGTCGGCGGAGACACCCAGCACGAGGTCTGCTCCCCTCGCGACGACGGTCTCGAGCACGCGGTGGATGCGTCCAAGGAGGCCGCCGCCGGGAGAGGCGTTGTGGATCGTCACCACGAGAGGGACATCGAGTCCGGCGAGGGCCAGCACGGCGAGGGCGCCGACCCGGGCCCCGTGCGCGTGGACGATGTCGGCTCCCCCACAGACGTCTCGCAGCGTCGCGACGGCTCGGGCATCGCGGGCCGGATGGGGCCGGTCCGCCACGTTCAACTCGACGGTCGCTGCGCCGACCCCCGCATAGTCGAACTGGTCCAGCTCGCCGCCCGGTGAGAGGACCACCACGTCGTGCCCCGCCGTCACGAGCCCGGACACGAGGTCATGCACATGCCTGCCGGTCCCGCCGGAGCTCGTCCCCATGACGAGAGCGATCCTCACGGTGCATCCCCTCCCCTGCGTCGGGCCCTGCCACGGCGCAGGACTTCAGTCATCATCTCCCGGTCCGCGAACCAGAGGACCAGGAGTCCCGCCACGAGTGCGGACGCACCGGCTCCGAGTCCAGTGGCGAGCACCTCCGGGAAGTCATCCAGGGCACGACCGCGCGTGATCACGTCCCCGACCGTGAGCGACGCTGCCGCCGCCACGACCAAGGCACCGGCGGTGCGCGCCGCCCCCCGGGTCGCCGTCGCCCCCCACTCGCGCCGGACGAGAAGGGCGAGGACAAACCCCGAGAGCGACATCCCGAGAGTCGAGGCAAGTCCCAGTGCGCGCAGGGTCGCCCCTGGCCCTTGGTCGGGGCCCACGACGAAGACCGGCACCACGGCCACGAGCCAGCCCGCGGCCACGGCTGCACCGGCGTGGAGAGGTCGGCCGCGCACGTAGAGCGCACGGGTCAGGAGCGCCGTGAGGCCGAAGCCGACAAGACCCGGCGCATAGGTGACGAGCGCGCCCGACATCGCGGCGAGGGCGGCGGGACTGGACCCCGCATCACCCCTACGGGCATCGAGGAGCTGGAAGAACGCGCCAATGGCGGGGGCAGCCGCGAGCAGGACTCCGACGGAGAGGCCGGTGAGGACGAGCACCCCCCGAACGGCCCTGGCCAGCGTCGAGCCCACATCCTCGCCGGCACCGGTGCGCGCGGCGAGGGCCGGGAAGGCGCTGACGGCCACGGGAACCGCGAGGACGGCATACGGGAGGACGTAGACGGCCTGGACGTACTGGTAGACCGGGAACGCCCCGCGATCACCGGAGTGGTTCGTGAGCCACATCGTCGCCAGGACGGCAGCCTGTTGGGCGACAAGCCCGAGGATTCCGGCACCGGCGAGACCACTGATGCGGCGGGCGTCCTCGGGGTCGAGGCGTAGGGCAGGACGCCACCTCCAGCCGGTCCGCAGAGCGGGGACCACGAGAGGCAGTGACAGGGCCACGACTCCCAGCGTCGTGCCCCAGCCGAGGATCGAGAGGGCATGGTCGCTGACCCGGGACGGCGCGGTCTCGCCGTCGACGACAGCGCCGAACCAGAGGTAGGAAACCAGCACCACGACCGAGGACAGCAATGGCGCGAGTGCCGCCATGAGGAACCGCCGGTGGGCTTGGAGCAGCCCGGTGAGGATGATGCCGACGCCGTAGAGGGGCACCTGGACCGCGAAGATCCGCAGCAACCTCGCACCGACCTCCTGCGCCTGCGGGTCGAAGTCGTCGACGAGGAAGGCGGCCAGCGCCGGAGCGACGCCCCACAGGAGCACCGCGGCAGGCACGAGGACCACCAGGGCCCAGGTGAGCAGGACCGAAGCGATGCGGTCGGCACGCTCGCGATCACCTGCGCCCAGCCAGTGAGCGATGAGGGGGACGGCGACCGCCGCGAGGATTCCGCCGGCCGCGACCTCGAACAGGACGTTGGGCAGGGCGTTGACGCTCTGGTAGATCTCACCGACACCGCCCGCTCGCACGCTGTCGGCAAAGACGAAAATCCGACCCACACCCGCAACGCGCGCGAAGAGGGTGGTGACGGCGATGAGCCCCGCGGCGCCGGCGATCCCGGCCGCGGCCCGGCGCGCACTCATCGTTGCGGACGCCCCCAGGCGTCGAGGCGTCGCAGCACGTCGTTGCCCTCGATGACCTTGCTGAAGGACACCTTCTCGGACAGGACGGTGAGCCCTGCGGTGACCGCAAGGGCAACCAGCCGCCCACCCAGACCGGTGCGCTCCACGAGCGCCAGGCCAACCAGCGCACCCGCCGCGTTCGCACCCGTGTCTCCGAGCATGGATTCACCACGAAGGTCGCTCGGCAGGGATCCGACAGCAGCTCCCACCGCCGCGGCTGCTGAGGCGGTGGCGTGGCTCCCGCCACCGAGCACGAGCGGAGCACCGGCGAGGGCCGTCACCTTGAGGGCCCGTCCGGGGCGGAGATCGAGAAGGTTGGCGATGTTGGCGGCACCTGCGATCGCGGCGCCTCCGACGAGCGTCGCCACAACGCCGCGATCGGTCCGCCGATCGGCCAGGGCCGCGGCGGCGAGGCCGGTGGCCCCGAGACCGACGATCTTGACGGCACCCGTGGTGACCTGCCCGCGCGCCAGTGCCCCGAGGTGACCCCTGAGCCCCTTGCTCGAGGAGTCACCCACGAGGTCGTCGACGGCACCGAAGCCCGCCGACCCGAGGCCGGCGACGAGACTGGCAGCCGACGGAGACCCCGCCGCCACAGCTCCCGCAGCTGCGGCGACGGCATACACGGGGCCTTCCAGAAGGGTGACCGTGTCCCCCGCGTGGTTGGTGCGATCCCACGTGCTGCGGAAGGACGCCGGGAGCCTGTGCCGCTGCGACATCGCGATGGCCGCGGCCGCGCCCGCAACGACTGCTGCGACGAGGGGGCGCCGACTCATGGCGCGGGGATGGGCGGGTAGCCGGCCGACACACCATCGCCGAGGCCGTACTGGCCGACGCCCCCGCCAATCTGCTGCACGAGGGCATAGACGACGCTGACTTGGCCCAGGGACGAGCTGACGTCATCGACCGTGGAGAGCGCGCGAGACGTCCCGGCGTCGTCCCGCGCAGCCCGCACGACCGACGATGCCCCGGCGGAGCCGGCGACGCCGACATCGGACGCGAGCACGGCACCCTGGCCCGCCTCGTCGAGCGCCAACGCGAGCCCGGCGAGACGAGCGGCGACGCGATCACGTTCTGCGGCCGCGTCGCCAGGGATCGGAGCGCCGACGACCACGGCGGCGTGCGCCCGCTCGAGATCTGCTGCGTCGAGGTCGATGAGGTTCTCACTCGCAAGGCGCTCGAGGGCGCCCTTCGCCGCGTCGCTCGCTGCACTGGCGTCCGAGGCGACGAGGGCGGAGGCAAGGACGGCGTCGAGGGGTGAGTCCTCTGACGTCCCGGCCCCAGGAAGGCCGACAGCGCGGCGGAGTTCGGCCGCCACCGTCGCGATCTGCTGGGTCGCCTCCTCGTCCTGCGGAGTCCACGACTCCTCGACGGTGGTTCGGGAGGCGATCGTGGCACCGGCGGCCGTCAGCGTCTCGGCAATGGCGGTCACGTGGTCGGCATCGGCACTCGGCAACACCACGAGGGCGATCTTCTTCTCCGCGAGTGTTCCCCCGACGAGGCGGGCGCGCGCGTCCGCAGTGAACTCGTCGCGAGCATTGGTCGCCTGACGGGCCTCGTCGAGCTGGGTGCGCAGGGCGGCACGGTCCTCGCGAAGTTGGGTGACCTCCTGGGTCAGCGTGTCGCCGATCTGCCCCTCGAGGGGACCGGCCCCGAGCACGATCCCCACGGCCAGGGCCATGAAGATCGAGACGATGGAGACGAGGTGGTAGCGGAAGTCGATCACGTGAAGATTCCTCCGATGGCGGACCAAAGATCATCGAGGCGGGCGCCGAGCACTTGCAGCAGCACCTTGCCGCCGGGCGTGGCCCACAGGGCGGCAGCGAGGGCCAACAGACCGACGAGGACCATCAGCAGCAGCCAGGTCCCCGAGATCCGTGAGCGATACAGCCGACTCACACCCTTGGCGTCGACGAGCTTGCCGCCCACGCGGAGTCGGGTCAGGAAGGTGCTGGCCATGCCCGCGCGCCCCTTGTCGAGGAACTCCACCAAGGTGGCGTGGGTACCGACGGCGACGATGAGCTTGGCTCCCTTGTCGTCGGCGAGCAACATGGCGACGTCCTCGCTCGTCCCGGTCGCCGGGAAGACCACCGGCTCCACTCCGAGCTCGCGAACGCGCTCGAGTCCGGGTGCGCGGCCGTCGCGGTAGGCGTGCACCACGACCTCGGCACCGCACTTGAGGGTGGCGTCGGACACCGAGTCCATGTCGCCGACAATGAGGTCTGGCTTGTGCCGGGCCTCGACGATCGCGTCCGCTCCCCCGTCGACACCAATGAGAATCGGCTTGTACTCGCGTATGTAGGACCGCAGCATCTGCAGGTCCTGTTTGTAGTGGTAGCCACGCACCACGATGAGGGCGTGGCGGCCGTCGAGGTCGGTCTTGATGTCCGGGACCCCGACGCCGTCGAGCAGCAGCGCTCGCTCCTGCTTGAGGTACTCCATCGTGTTGGCGGCGAAGGCCTCGAGCTGGACGTTGAGACCGGCCCTGGCTTCGCTCATCGACTCGGCCACGCCCGACGTGTCGAGCGCCGTCCCGGCAGCCACGACCGTGTCACCGGACAGGAGCTCGTTCCCGACAACCTGCACCACGGTGCCCTCGGCGAGCTCCATGACGGCCTCGCCCACCGCATCAAGGAGCGGGATGCCCGCGTTGAGCAGGATCTCGGGGCCCAGGTTGGGGTATCGGCCGGAGATCGACTCGGCGGCATTGACGACGGCTGCGGGGCGGCAGGCGACGAGCGCTTCGGCGCTGACCCTGTCGATGTCGACGTGGTTGATCACGGCGACGTCGCCCGGTTTGAGTCGCTTGGTCAGGTCTTTGGTCCGCGGATCGACGCGGGCCGGACCGCCGACACCGGCGGGGCCGGGCTCGCGTTCGCGGCGCAGGCGGGTCGTGAAGGGCATCCCACCCATCGTGCCACGCTCGGCCCCGGCGCTCGCGCACGGCACGGCGGCGAGACCGTGGAGCCGTCGGTCGGTGTGACCTTGGTCAGGCGTCGACGCCCTGACCCAGGTCGGCCAACAGGTCGCGCGCGTGGTCCAGTGCGGCAGCGCTGACAGTGCCCGCGAGCATCCGAGCCAGCTCGGTGACCCGCTCCTCCCCCGTCACACGGCGGACGCCGCTTCGGGTCACCTGGCCATCGTCGGCCTTGGAAACGACAAGGTGGTGGTCGGCGTGGGCCGCCACCTGCGCGAGGTGGGTGACGACGATGACCTGGGCAGAACGTGCGAGCGCAGCGAGTCTGGCACCGACGTCGAGGGCAGCCCGACCTCCCACACCTGCATCGACTTCGTCGAAGACGAAGGTGGGCACGGACCCGGTCGCTTCCGCGGTCGCAACCTCGATGGCGAGCATCACGCGCGAGAGCTCACCACCGGACGCTGCCTTGCTCACGCTCCTGGGTGTGCTGCCGACGTTGGCGGCGAGGCCGATCTCCACCTCGTCGGCGCCGTGCGGACCGAGCCGCCCTGACGGTGAGACGGAGACGGTCACGCGTGCCGAACCCATGGCGAGATGCGACAACTCGTTGCCGATGCGTCGCCCCAGAGCCTCCGCCACGTCTCGCCGTGCCGCGCTCAGCGCTTCGGCTGCGTTGGTCCGTTGCACCTCGAGCTCGGCGACCCGGTGTGCGAGCTCGTCGATCCGGTCGTCATCGCCCTCGAGCTCGAGCACCCGTCGCGCCGCACGCTCCCCCCACGCAATGACGTCGTCGACGGTGTCGCCGTAGCTGCGCGTCAACTCGGTCAAGGTCGCGCGGCGCTCCTGGACCCATTCGAGCCGCCCGGGGTCGAGATCGATGTCGGCGACATAGCCGGACAGGTCGCCGGCGAGGTCGGTGATGAGGTGGCTCACCTCGGTCAAGCGACCCTCGAGCTGGGCGAGGGCCGGGTCGTTGGCGCTGACCTGGGCCAACGCCGCGCGGGCCCGGCCAAGGGTGCCCAGTGCACCGTCGTCGGCGGCGCCATCCGCCTCGTCACCGCCGGTCAGCAGGTCGTGAGCCTCGGAGGAACCGCGTCTCAGTTCCTCGGCATGTGCGAGGCGCTCGTCCTCGACGCGCAGCGACTCGTCCTCCCCCGGTTGGGGCTCGACTGACTCGAGACGTTCGAGCCCGCGGTGCAGCAGATCGAGCTCTTGGGCGCGCTCCCGCCCGGCCGCACGCAGGGTCTCGAGTTCGGCGTGCGCCTCCGCGTGCGCGGCAAAGACCGCGTCGTATGCCGTTCGCTCACGTGCGAGATCCTCCCCGCCGAACGCGTCGAGCAACTCGCGATGCTCCTCGGGCCGCCGCAGGCGCCATTGGTCGGCTTGGCCGTGGACCGCGACGAGGTGCTCCCCGAGCTCCCCGAGGACCCCGACCGGTGCGCTGCGACCACCGACATGGGCCCGTGACCGTCCTTCACTGTTGACGGTCCGCACGAGGACGAGACCGTCGTCGGCCTCACCCCCCGCCTCGGTGGCGCGCACGGTCGCGGGGTGATCGCTCGCGACGTCGAAGACGCCCTCGACCACCGCGCGTTCGGCACCTTCGCGCACCAGGCCTGAGTCCGATCGGGCGCCGAGGAGGAGCCCAAGGCTCGTGACGACCATCGTCTTGCCGGCTCCCGTCTCACCAGTGAGGACGGTCAACCCCGGGCCGAACTCGATGAGGGACTCATCGATGATGCCGAGGTCCTGGATCCTGATCTCCTGAAGCACCGTGGCTCAGTCCTTGGTGAGGGGGCCGGGCGTGCGATCCGCTTCGTGTCCGCCCGCCGGCGTAGGGCCGGACTCCATCGCGCGGCGAGCCGCGCCACGCCACCCGTGGACCGAGAGGTCGAACTTCTCGACGAGTCGATCCGTGAAGGGGGATGCGGCGAAGCGAGCGAGACGCACGGGATCGGCGCTCTTGTGCACTTGGATGCGCGCTCCCGGTGGCAGGTCAACGGCGCGGCGACCATCGCACCAGACGACGCCCGAGCCCTCGGTGCGTGGCACCACCTCGACCGCCAGTTGGCTCTCCGGTCCGACGACAAGGGGCCTCGCAAAGAGCGCGTGGGCACTGATGGGCGCGAGCAGCAGGGCCTCGACGTCGGGCCACACGACCGGGCCCCCGGCGGAGAACGCGTAGGCAGTCGAGCCGGTGGGCGTGGCCATGACCACGCCGTCGCACCCCCAGGTGGACAGTGGACGGCCGTCGATCTCGACAGTGAGCTCGATCATGCGCTCGCGCGAGGCCTTCTCAACCGTCACCTCGTTGAGGGCCCAGCTCTCGAAGACTGTTTCACCGTCGTGGAACGCCATGACCTCCAGGGTCATCCGCTCCTCCACGGTGTAGTGCCGTGACACGATCCGCTCGACCGTGACGTCGAGGTCGTCTCGCTCGACCTCGGCGAGGAACCCGACGTGCCCGAAGTTCACCCCGAGAAGGGGAACCCCCGAGCCGCGGGACAGCTCGGCCGCACGCAGGATCGACCCGTCTCCCCCGAGGATGCAGACGAGCTCGCAGCCGCGAGTGGGGTCGTGGGGGTCAGCGGCAATGAGGTCGGCATGGCCCTCCAGGGGGGTCCCGCGCATCTCGTCCATGATGACGGCGACGGCCACGCCCGCAGCCGTGAGCCGCTTGACGACCCCCAGCGCGTGGTCGTGCACTTCGGGCCGGGCGGGGTGGACGACGAGCAGGATGCGTCGCGAGTCGGTCACCGTCGCGCCTCCTTGCTCAGCTCGCGGACTGCGGCAGTCACCGCGTCGGGGTCCATCGTGCCCGAAACCCCCGACCGCGCCCACAAGAGGTACTCCGTGTTGCCCTCTCCCCCGCTGATCGGGCTGCGCTCGAGGCCATGGATCCCGAGCCCAGCGGAACGGGTGGCATCCACGACATCCGCCAGCGCCTGTCGCCGATGGCGCGGATCCGTGACGATGCCGTTCTTGCTCAAGCGCCCTCGTCCCACCTCGAACTGGGGTTTGACGAGCAGCACCACGTCGCCGCCGAGCTTCGTGAGACGGACGAGAGGTTCCATGACCAGCGTCAACGAGATGAAGGACAGGTCACCCACGACGAGGTCGAACGTTCCGAGGTCCTCCGGCGTGACGTCCCGAATCGACGTTCCGCTGCGTTCCGTGACGCGCGGGTCGTTCCTGATGTCGGCAACCAGTTGGTCGCGCCCCACGTCGAGGGCAACCACGTGCGACGCCCCGTGTGTCAGCAGGACCTGCGTGAAACCGCCTGTCGAGGCGCCCACGTCGAGGCAGGCACGGTCGGCAACCGTGAGACCGAGAGGTGCCCACGTGGTGAGCGCATGATCCAGCTTGTGCGCCGCTCGCCCCACCCACCGAGGTCCACCGTGCGCGACGACCAGTTCGCTGGCACTGTCCGCAGGCGTCGCCGCCTTGCGTGCCTGCCGACCGTCAACGGTGACGAGCCCGGCCTCGATGAGCTCACGTGCCTCACCGCGAGACCGGGCCAGCCCACGCTGCACGAGCTCGGCGTCGAGTCGAGCGATCTCAGCCTCCGAGGTCGCTCAGTCGACCCTGAAGTGTCCGCTGCACTTGTTCACCCTTCTCGATCTGGGCGTCGAGATCGTCCTCCGATGCTGCCGCAAGGTCTCGGAGTGCCGCATCGATCACGAGGTCCCCTGTCTCCGGCGCGGATTCCGCACTGGCATCGGGCGCGGCAGGTTCCACCGCGCGCGGGTCCTCGACCACCTCGGCCTGACTGGCAGCGTCCGAGCCATGGGGGGCGTCCCCGACGTCGCTCGCATCTCGTGCCTCGTCCAGCTGCACGTCACTTGGCTCGTCCTGGTCGACGTGCGGGTCGACGTGCGGGTCGTGCCCTGAGAACTCCTGGCTCACGCGCTGTCCGCGGGGGTGGTGACCGTACGCGCGGTACTGGATGACGCCGGAACCGACTTCTTCGCCGGGGCCTTCTTCGCCGGGGCCTTCTTGGCGGAGGCGGTCTTCGTGGTCGCGGCCTTCTTCGCCGGGGCCTTCTTCGCCGGGGCCTTCTTGGCGGAGGCGGTCTTCGTGGCTGGGGCCTTCTTGGCGGAGGCGGTCTTCGTGGCTGGGGCCTTCTTCGCAGGAGCAGCAGCGCTCGTGGTCGCGGCCGACTTCGTGCCCGCCGACTTCTTCGCCGAGGTCTTCGAGGCCGTCTTCTTCAGGGCGGATCGTGCGGGTCGGCGGGTGGCGGGCGCGCTCGTCGCCGCCACATCGGAGACAGCGTCACCTGCCGCATCCGCGACCTTGGCAACACCGGTGGCTGCGCTCGAAGCGGCTGCAGACGGCCGACCGGACAGGTTGACAGCCAAATCCTCCACCTGACCGCGAAGGGCATGCACCGTGTCCGAGACAGTGGAGAGTTCTTGTTGGAGGCCAGCCACGTCGATACGGTTCACGGCCTTGTCCACCTCAGCGCGCACGAGCGCCACGAGGTTCTTGCGGTTGGTGTTGGCCGCGGCGATCAGGTCATCAGCCAACTTGCTCGCCTGCTTGGTGACCTTCTTGGGAGACAAGTCGCTGTTCGTGAGGGCGACGAGTTCGGCGGCCGCGTCCTTGGCAGCGCCCTTCGTCATTTCACCGAGTCCCGAGGCGAGCTCGACGTAGCCCTGAATCGACCGCTTGGCCATGGTTCCTCCTGTGGTTCGTGGTGGTTCCGACCCACGCTACTCGGAGCGCACCCGTTGTGGCGCACCGTCACTCATGACGTGTCGCGCTTCGAGGAACGCCAGAACCTCGGGCAGGACCCTCGCAACGTCGGAGCCCGTGGGTGCGGCGTCACGGGCATTCCATTCCTCGCCCAGTGCGCTCGCGATCGGCTCGAGAGATTCGACGTCCGCCACAAGGGCGCGCAGATCTCCGGCGACCCATGTCGGTCGAGCCTGCGGCGGAGCAGTGACAGCGTCACGGATCCCGTGCACCCCCGTGAGGACGAGAAGCGATTCCATCCCTGCGTGATGTGCACCCTCGATATCTGTTTCGAGCCGATCACCGATCGCCAACACTTCTCCCGGTGCGACACCGAGACGCTCGGCACACATGAGGTACAACGGCTCGTCCGGCTTGCCTGCGACGAGGTCCGGACCACGACCGACTGCTGCCCCGACCGCGAGGACGAGGGCACCGTTTCCGGGCGCGTACCCCGACGCTGTCGGGAGGGTGTGGTCAGTGTTGGTCGCCAACCACAAGGCGCCCCGTTCAACCGCATAGGCCGCCTGCGCGAGATCTGTCGCAGTGACCGCGGGACCGTAGCCCTGAACGACCGCGACCGGCTCCTCGTCCGCTGCGGAGACAGGCACGAAACCGGCATCCGTCAGGGCGTCCGCGACTCCCTGGCCGCCGATCGCCAGGACGCGGGCTCCTGCTTCGACGTGTTGTGACAGCACCCAGGCAGCGGCCTGGCTACTTGTCGCGACGCTCGAGTCGTCGACCTCGAGTCCGAGCCTTCGCAAGTGGTCACCCACTGCCGATGGCGGCCGCGAGGCGTTGTTGGTCGCGAACTGAATCGGTATGCCGGCTTCTCTCAGCGATTCGACCGCAAACGGGACTGCCGGGTCGCCGCGGTAGACCACGCCGTCGAGGTCGCACACGATCGCTGCGTAGCGGTCGACCAGCCTCACTCGTTGACCTCGTCCTCCTCCTCGGCTCCCCCGAGGAGGTCGGTCATGGCGACGCCGTCGAGTTCCTCGAGCCGTTCCACCGCATCGGTTTCATACTCATTGTCGGCCTCGGCTGCCTTCTCGAACCACTCTCGTGCCTCAGCCTCGCGACCGAGGCTGAGCAGGGTGTCCGCGTACGCATAGGCCAGACGGGGCTGATTCGACTTCTTGAGCTGCGGGATCTGCAGAGCGACTAGCGCGGCATCCGTCTGCCCCAGATCGCGTCGGATGCCGGACACGACGATGGCCAGTTCGACCTTCTCCTGCGCGGGAAGTCGCTTCGCCTCGGGTGACTGGGCAAGATCCAGTGCCCGCTCATGACGTCCGAGCCCTCGCTCACAATCGACCATGAGCGGGATCAAGTGGTCCGATCCGCTGATCCGCCGCACAGTGCGGAACTCACCGAGAGCCCGGGCAAAGTCACCGGTTCGGTACGCCACCATCCCCAGCGCCTCTCGGGCTGCCGGAACACGGCCGGCCCGACGCACAGCGGTCTCAGCGTGCGCCATCGCCGCGTCGAACTCGTCGGCTTCGAGGAGCGCAGCCACCATGACCAGGTGCTGCGCAACGCCTTCGGCGTTCTCCTTGCTCAGGGTGCGCAGCTGATGGTGAACGGAGCGGTCAAGCTCCTTCCCCGTCACGCCATCGGGAATCCGAGGCTCGGGAAGCTTCGGCGTCTTGGGAGCCAGGCGAGGACCGCCGCGCTGCTCCCGGTCACGGTCGACGCCGCCCCGAGGAGACCGGCCCCGGTCATCCCGCCCGCCCTCGCGGCGAGGTCCACGGTCGTCTCGGCGATCATCGCGCCGACCGGCGAAGCCGCCTCCGCGCCGTTCGTCACCGCCGCGCCCGTCTCTGCTGCCCTCGCCGCGGCCGGCCCCGCGTGGCCCTCGGCCACTGGCGTCACGACCTCGGGAGCCATCCCGGTTGGGCCCCCCACGACGGGACTCGTCCCGACCGCCATCACGACGCGGGCCACGGTTCTCATCGGACATGAACACCCTCCAGGGCAAGTCAGGCGGCGTGACGCCGCAGGATCACGAGCAGTCTATGGGCCACGTTGAGGCGGTGGACAGGCGCCGAAATGAGAAATGGCCCGCCGGGTGGGCGGG
>NZ_AVPJ01000060.1 GCF_000768705.1 Knoellia sinensis KCTC 19936 | reverse complement strand
GACATACGGGGGCGCGGCGGACCCGGTCAGGTTCGTGATGCCGCTGGAGTCGACGCCGTCCCCGTCAAGGTGCCAAATCCCGGACGGGCCGTCCGCGGTCGCCGTGAGCGTCAGCGTGGCATTGTCGCTGGACTTGCCCGCAGCATCGATCGTCTTGACCGTGAGGGTGTGCGGACCCGCAGCATCCAGGCCGGTCGGTGCGGTCTCGACCACGGCACTCCTGGCGCTCGATGACACGGCCTGACAGGTCGATGCCACGCCCGTGTTCCGGCCGTAACAGACCT
>NZ_AVPJ01000059.1 GCF_000768705.1 Knoellia sinensis KCTC 19936 | reverse complement strand
GACATACGGGGGCGCGGCGGACCCGGTCAGGTCCGTGACTCCACTGGAGTCGGCGCCGTCCCCGTCGAGGTGCCAAATCCCGGACGGGCCGTCAGCAGTCGCCGTGAACGTCAGGGTGGCATTGTCGCTGGACTTGCCCGCGGCATCGATCGTCTTCACCGTGAGGGTGTGCGGGCCTGCCGCATCCAAGCCGGTCGGTGCGGCCTCCACCACTGCGCTCGTGGAGCCGGCCGTCACCGACTTGCATGTCGACGCCACGCCCGTGTTCCGGCCGTAACAGACCT
>NZ_AVPJ01000057.1 GCF_000768705.1 Knoellia sinensis KCTC 19936 | reverse complement strand
GAGAAGAGTCCCGCGCGTGATCATGGGGAAGAAGTTCAGGGTCGCCGTCGTGGCGGTCGTATCGGCGGTTGCTGTTCCGACTGCGGCAGCGTTGCCCACGTCCGCGAGCGTACCGGCGGCTCCAGTGGTAGCGCCTGCTGCGGCGGACGAGACTTTGCCGGAGGTTGCGGCTATGGGTCGCGCTGTGGAGACCGGGGCCCCGGTCGAGGTCGCCGAGCTCACCGACGAGCGGACGAAGGTCGTCGCAGACCCTGAGACAGGTCGGTTCACGGCCGAACTCAACGCGTTCCCGGTCCGGGTCAAGCGTGACGGCTCGTGGCGCGACGTCGACCTGACGCTCGAGCGCGGCGCGGACGGGG
>NZ_AVPJ01000005.1 GCF_000768705.1 Knoellia sinensis KCTC 19936 | reverse complement strand
CGAAAGCGATCAAGGCGGCGTTCGAAGCGGCCCGGCTTACCGCACCAGTCTCCTTCGCGGTCACCGCCTCCAGCGCCGCCCGCCGCGACTGCTGACCCACGACGGGTTCCGCGATCCGCGTACCGAACTCGCCCAACAGGACGGTTGCGCACAGTCGAATCGCCGCCGGCCCGTCCCGAACTCGCCCACTAGGACGGTTGGGGACAGGTGACTCAGCGCTCCGCAGGTTCGGATAAGTCACTGATTCCGCTGGCAGCGGAGAGGGGTCATTTTCGGAACAAGCTGCTAGGGTGTTCGGGAAACCCATTGATTCCGCCGTCGGCGGAATGGAGTCAATAGCTGAACGGAGGGGAGCAGATGGCAACGGGTGAGGTATTGAGTGCTGCCGACGTGCAGAAGCGCGTGGTCTCACTCCTGCGCGAGCGTCTGCCCGAGACCTGGAACCTCACGGAAGCTGTCGCGTCCGGCCAGGGTTCCTTGGGTCCCGATCTTTCGATCCAACTTGCAGCCCCTGACGGGCAGGTCACGAGGCTCCTCGTCGAGGCGAAGCAGCTCGTCGAACGTCGCGACGTCGCGACGCTCGCTCACCAAGTGCGCCTCAGGGCGGCCGATGTTGGCGAGGTTCCGGTGGTGGCGGCCCGCTATCTGTCGCCATCGGTTCGCCAGGCTTTGACTGAGGAGGGCCTCTCCTACGCAGACGCCACGGGCAACTTGCGTGTGCTTGTCGACTCGCCGGTCCTCTTCATCGCCGATCGGGGCGAGGACCGGGACCCGTGGCGCAAGGGTCGGCCCCGGGGGACGCTCAAGGGTGAGCCGGCGGCGCGTGTGGCACGCGCCCTTGTGGACTACGCCCGCGACTGGTCAGTCCGTGAACTGATTGCGGTGTCGGGTGCATCCACCGGGGCGACGTACCGGGTCCTGGAGTACTTGGAGCGTGAAGACCTCGTCACAAAGAAGGAAAAGCGATATCGAGTGACGGACTGGGAGCGGCTGCTGCGGGCCTGGAGTGCTGACGCATCGTTCCAGACAACGACGCGCGTCATGGCGTTCATCGAGCCGAGGGGCGTGGACGCTTTCCTGACGAAGGTCGCCAAGCAGTCGGCGTTCCCCACTGCAGTCACCGGATCGATTGCGGCAAAGGAGTGGGCGACGTATGCGCCAGCCAAGGCTGCTTACGTCTACGTCTCGTCGATCCAGGAAGCATCCGAGCAATGGGGTCTGCGACCCAACGCGGCCGCGCCCAACGTGATCCTGTTGGAGCCCAAGACAGTTGGCGACGTCCCGTTCCAGAACGCCTCGAAGGCCGAAGGGGGCTACCCCATCGCCGCCCCCGCCCAAGTGGCAGCCGACCTGCTGAACGGGCCGGGACGCGAGCCAGTCGAAGGGGAGTTCCTCATCGAGTGGATGAAGGCCAACGAGGAGCGGTGGCGAAGTGACTGACGAACTGACCATGGCGCGGGCCGGCTTGCTCGACGCGATGGAGGCGCTGGAGTCGCATCTCGACGCGCTCGTCATCATCGGCGCTCAGGCGGTTTATCTCCACACCGGGGCGACGGACATCGCTCTCGCGGAGTTCACCACCGACGGTGACGTTGCCGTGGACCCCGATCTGCTGAGTTCCGATCCGCTGGTCGAAGAGGCGATGAGCAATGCGGGCTTCACTCCGGACCCGAGGCCCAGTGCGATCGGCTCATGGATCTCGCCACGGGGCGTCCCCGTCGACCTCATGGTGCCCGACGCGGTCGCCGGGGCCGGGCGTCGTGGAGTTCGGGTGCCGCCGCACGACTCGAAGTCCATGAGGAGAGCTCGGGGCATCGAGGCGGCGCTTATCGACAACACGAAGATGCCAATCACGGCACTCGACCGGGCAGCGGATGACCGGGAGTTCGAGGTGTCCGTGGCCGGACCAGCCGCCCTCCTGGTGGCCAAACTGCACAAGATCCACGATCGAATCGATAACCCATCGAGGAGCGACAACAAGGACGCGCATGACATCTATCGACTGCTGAGGGCAATCGAAACGGACCTGTTCCTCGAACCGCTCAGTCGGCTCCTGGATGAGGACATCAGCGCGGCTGTGACGGGCGAGGCGCTTGCCCACCTGCGCGAACTCTTCGCGCGTGGCGCCAGCGCCCGCGGTTCCGTCATGGCCGGTGCCGCGGAGGAACTGGTCGGCGACCCTGCGACCGTGTCCGAAAGCGTGGCTTTGCTGGCACAGGATCTCCTCGACGCGCACGGCGCGTAACGCAGGCCACTGAGCGGGGAACCGCCTCGGCCACGGTGCTCCCAGGCGTCGTCATCCCCTCTCGGCCCCCAATACCCGTAGTCACTCACCGTCTCGAGTGACTCAGCGGCGCTCGGCATCGCCGCTCCGCCACCCCGACTCGTAGGCGAGGACGACGGCCTGCACGCCCGGTCCTGCGTGAATCGCGTAGCACAATACGTAACATGGGGACGCTGACAATCCGCACCGACGCCGACGTCGAACGTGCCCTGGAATCGCTCACGAGCGAGGGGCAGTCACGTTCAGAGGCGGTCCGGAACGCCATTCTCGAAACCGAACGCGCGCACCGACGCGCGCGGTTGCGGGCCGCGGCCGAGAGCCTGCACAACGACCCCGAGGACGTAGCCGCCTCACGGGAACTGACCGCGGAGATGGACTCCTTCCGTGCATGGTGACCTACCGGCTCAGGGCACGAAGGATGCGCCGAGCGACTCGACAAATCCGAGATGCGCGCGATCGACTCAGCGGTCCAAGCCGTCCTGGCATTCGAAGACAAGCCCCATAGGGGTCGCCCATCGAGGAACCCCTACCGGTCAGCCGACCCGCTCACTCCGTCCGTGTCCCCACATCCGACCAACGTGTTAAGAATTTTCGATTCTCTTAACGTGCACCCCGGATGTGTCAGGAGTCAGGACATGTCCGCTTCTGCGGCCCCCGGTTCAGCGATCCGTCGTGCGGGTCCTCGGCCCGGAGGAAGGTCGTAGTCGACGGTCACGGCCGCGTGGTCGCTCCATCTTTCCGCGTATGCCGCCGCGCGGTCGGGATCCGCATGTATCGCGAGTTTCGCGCTTCAGAACGTTCCGACGTGGTTGCGCGCTCGGTTCACGGCTTCCTCAAGGTCAAGCCCGTAGGCCTCGCGACCGGTCGCAGCGAACGCGGCCAATCGCTCCGCGGCGCGGTCGAAAAGCCTATCGGCGCCCAGCTGATTTCCGCGGGCCGCATGCGTCATGGCCACACAGACCTGCGCGAGCCCCTGCCAGAGATCACGCTCCTCGTCTGGGCCGGCCTTCCACCGAGCCTCCAGGACCTCGTGGGCGGAGAACGGTCGACCCGCCTGCACGAGTTCGCGGGCTGCCGTCAGCGTCTCCTCGGGAGGCATCGGCTCCTCCGACACCGGCTCGACCCCGGCGGCGCCATACGGCAGGGGCCGACCCAACGCGTCGCGAGGCCTCGCCTGGCGTGCGCGGCCCTCGACGTCCCGATCACGATCACGTCCCGTCATAGGACCAGTCTCCCAGCAGGCACCATGCGCTATTTGTTGACCGACTTGGGTGAAGCCGCAATTCCATACCCGTTGTGCGGCCGGCCTCTGTAGTCGGCAGTCCTGTGCTGCTGGGCTTCCACAGCCAGACCCCCACTCGGTCTGAGTAGACGTCCCCGAGGATTGAGCGCCGGCCCGCGGCGTGGTGACCCGGTTCGGGTTTCAGTCCAGGGTGATTCCGTAGTCGACCGTCACCGCTCCGTGGTCGCTCCAGCATTCCGCGTATGCCGTCGCGCGGCCGACTTCCGCACGTATCGCGAGTTTCGCGAGCCCTGAGCTCGCGACGTGGCAGTCGATCCGCCAGCCTGCGTCGTTGTCGCACGCCTTGAGCGTGGGCAACGAGGTGCGTTCACCCGCTGAACAGGGCAAGTAGATCTCGCTGTTCTTTGGTCAGCAGAAGAGCGGGATTCCTTGCGGCTGGGTATATCTCGGCCGCCCGCCATTGCGCTTCGCGCACAGCGGATGCGACTCCGATCTTCACGCCCATGAGCACGATGCCGGGGCGCGTCTCTCTTCGCCGCGTGGGCGGCGTTGATCCAGGCTGGTCGTCTGCCTTGACATGATGACGAGCATGAAGGGACATCTGGCAGCGGACAGCCATGGGGACTCGGCTGGAAGGCGGGCACCCAACCACCGCTGGGAAACTGCCGACATCGGGAATCGAGGCGCGCAGCCAACCCCAAGCATCCGCGAACTCATCCCCACACGCTCGTCGGCGCGCGCTGAGCCGTGATGCCCCCACCCAGTACCGCCGACGAAGGCCACGGAACCGAGACCCGCGCCCTGCTGGCTCACCTCGGCACCGCCATGATCGCGACCGGACAGCCGGTGCAGGAGATCGAGGAGGAGCTCGCCGAGGTGGGCATTCACCTGGGCTACCCCGACGTCCAGACAGCAGTCGGTCCCACGGGTCTGGTCGTCACCCTGACCGAGGGAGGTCCCGCAACGTATCGGTCGGCTCCCCTCGGTTTGCGCCTCCACCAGTCCGCGAGCGTCCGCCGGATCCATTACCAACTGGTCCGGGGCGAGCTCGCGCCCGCCGCTGCCCGCGAACAGCTCGCGGCGGTTGCGCGTCGTCCGGTCCGGCATCCGCTGTGGTTGGTCGCCTTGGCCTGGCCCGTGCTCGCCGTCGGTATTGCGCTGATCCTGCAACCCGGCTGGGCCAACGTCGCCGCGGCCGCTGTCGGGGCAGTCATCGTGTTCGTGCTTGTTCAGTTGGCGGAGCGGTACCAGTTGGTGTCGGCGCTGCTGCCGACCCTGGCCGCGTTCGTGGTGTCCTTGGCCGTCTTCGGCGCCGCCAACGCGGGACTGCTCGAGGGTCCGTTGCGCACCATCCTGCCGCCACTGGCGGTCCTGCTCCCCGGAGCGCTGGTCGTCAACGGCATGTCAGAGCTCTCTGCCGGGCACATGCAGGCCGGGTCGGCCAGGCTCACGTACGGCCTGGTGCAGCTGGGTTTGTTCGCCCTGGGACTGCTCATGGCCACCGCCCTGCTACGCGTGCCGTCCGCGACGCTGGCCAACCTCCGGGTCGACGAGATCGGCTGGGCCGGTGCCCCCGTGGGTCTGCTGCTCATCGGATTGAGCATCTGCCTGATGGAAGGAGTGCCGCTGCGGATGCAGGGCTGGGTGTTGCTCGTGCTGAGCATGGCCTTCGGCGCCCAAGTCGCCGGACAGCAACTCGGCTCGACCGGCCTCGGAGGCTTCCTCGGAGCGATCGCGGCCAGCCTCGGGGCGAGCGCGGTAGAGCTCCGACGACCGCAGCTGGCCCGTCTCGTGCTCTTCCTCCCGGCGTTCTGGCTGCTCGTGCCCGGGAGCCTGGGCCTCGTGGGCGTGACCGAGCTCGCAGCGGGTCGTGAGTGTGGCACCCACGTGGCCCTGGGCGTGCTCGGGGTCGTCATAGCGATCTCTCTCGGCCTGCTGGTGGGCTCCTCCTTGGGCCGGTCCCTGCACGGACGGCTGGCTGCGCCCCTCGCGTAGGCCATCCGGATCAGCCCCTGCCGATCCAAAAGAGCAGCCTCGGCCACCTCTGACATTCGTCTCAGTCGCGCGCGGCGCTCGGCGTGGCCGCGGAAGTGGGTCTTTCCGCCGCGTATACGACGGTGGGGGCCCCGGGCGTCGGCCAGGACTCTCAGGCGGGGAACACGCCGCTGGAGAGGTACCGGTCGCCGCGGTCGCAGACCACGAAGACGATCGTCGCCCCCTCGACCTCCTCTGCCACCTGCAGGGCGGTCCAGCATGCGCCGGCCGCGGAGACACCGCCGAAGACGCCCTCCTCGCGGGCCAGCCGGCGGGCCATCTCCTCGGCGTCGGCCTGGGTGACGTCCACGGTCCGGTCCACCGCCGAGGGGTCGAAGATCTTCGGGACGTACTCCGGTGGCCAGGCGCGGATCCCGGGGATCTTCGAGCCCTCCGCGGGCTGTGCCCCGACGATCTGGACACCGGGGTTGCGCGACTTCAGGAACCGCGAGACCCCGGTGATCGTGCCGGTGGTGCCCATCGCGGACACGAAGTGCGTGATCCGTCCGTCGGTCTGGCGCCACAGCTCCGGGCCTGTTCCGTCCTCGTGGGCACGGGGGTTGTCCGGGTTGCCGAATTGGTCCAGGACCCGGCCGCTACCCTCCCGCTCCATCCGCGTCACGACGTCGCGGGCCTCTTCCATGCCGCCCTCTGCCGAGGTGAGAACCAGGTCGGCTCCGTACGCCTTCATCGTCTGGATCCGCTCGGTGGAGGCGTCCTCGGGCATGACGATGACCAGTGGGTAGCCGCTGATCGCCGCCGCCATGGCCAAGCCGATCCCGGTGTTGCCGGACGTGGCTTCCAGCAGGGTGTCGCCGGGGGAGATCTCCCCTCGCTCCTCGGCGCCCCGGATCATGCTGATCGCCGGCCGGTCCTTCACCGAGCCGGCCGGGTTGTTCCCCTCGAGTTTGGCGAGCAGCACGTTGCCGCGGCGTTCGTTCTCCGGCCCCGGAAGGCGCTGCAGACGCACCAGCGGGGTGCCGCCGATGACGTCCTCCATCGTGAGGTACGGCCCAGGGTTGCTCACCCGCCGGAGTCTACGGGCGGCGGTGGCCGAGGAATCGCTGCCGACTGCTCGACCTCCACGGATCGCACCCGCGAGGATGACGTTAGTCCGGGAGGTCGTACACACCGGCTCGAGGGTGTCGAGGAGCGTCCTTTCGCCGCGAGTGAACGCACGAGCAAGCTCACAAGTTGTGCCCCGCTGGCCTGGACAGTCACCGAGGGTGGCGTCCTGCTGCTGCTCGGCTGAGGCGAGATCTAGGCGCGGCCCTCAGCCCAGGGTGAGGTCGTAGTCGACCGTCACCGCTGCGTGGTCGCTCCAGCGTTCTGCGTATGCCACCGCGCGGCCGACTTCCGCGCGCACCGCAAATTTCGCGAGGGCTGAGCTTGCGAACTGGTAGTCGATGCGCCAGCCGGCGTCGTTGTCAAACGCCTTCCCGCGCCAAGACCACCACGTGTACGGGCCAGGTCCCGGGCCCTGGAGGTGGCGGTGGACGTCGACGTATCCGTGGTCACGGATCCAGCGGTCGAGATGGGCCTGCTCCTCGGGGAGGAAGCCCGCCTTGCCGATGTTGCCCTTCCAGTTCTTCAGGTCGTCCGCGGAGTGGCAGATATTGAGATCACCGGTGAGGACGACATACGCGTTGTTCTCGGCGAGGGTCTCGAGACGGGAGCCGACAGCGTCGAGGAAGCGGAACTTCTCGTCCTGCTTGGGGGTGGCGGCCTCGCCGGTGTGGACGTAGGTCGAGATGACGGTGACGGGGCCGTCGTGGGTGGGTACGTCGACCTCGATCCATCGGCCGGCGTCGGTGAACTCGACGGGGCCGATGTCGCTGCTCGCGCGGGTCGGTTGCTGGCGAGTGAGGACGGCGACGCCGGCGTGACCCTTGGTGCGACCTGGCGCGGAGGCGACGTGCCAGTCTCCGAGGCCGCCGTCGGCGAGGGTCTTGAGCAGTTGCTCGTCGGTCGCGCGCACTTCCTGGAGGGTGATGACGTCGGCGTCCTGCGCGACGAGCCAGTCGAGCCCCCCGCGGCGAGCGGCGGCACGGATTCCATTGACATTGACCGAGACGAGACGCACCGGGTGAGCGTAGTTCAGTGGACTCGCGCGGGAACTCCGTAGGCAGTCGCACCGGCTGGCACGTCGTGGGTGACCACGGAGCCCGCCCCCACGAGCGAGCCTGCACCGATCGCTAGGCCTTGCAGGACCGTGGCGTTGGCGCCAATGAGGACCCCTGTTTCCAGACGGACAGTGCCGGACACACAGGACGATGGGTTGAGTCGCGCGAAGTCCTCGATGACCACGTCATGCCCGACGGCGACGTTCTGGTCGATGTGGACGTGACGCCCCACCTCGATCTGTGCACTGAGCCGAGCGCCCGGGCAGATGATCGCCCCCTCCCCCAGCTTCACGTCCGCGCCCACCGTCGCATCTGGGTGGACCAGCACCGGGAAGGTCGCCCCGGCTGCGGCCAGCCGGTTAGCAATCGATCTGCGTGCGTCAGCGGCGCCGATGGCAATGGCCACGGGAATCCCAGCGCAGTCGCGGGCCAAGTCATCGACCGTGCCCAAAAGCTCGATCCCGAGTCGGGCCAGCCGTGCACGGTTGTCCTCGCTCGGCGCATCGTCGACCACCCCCGCGAGAGCGTGGTCGGTGCCGGTCGCGCGGAGCGCGAGCACCAGAGCGACAACCTCTCGCCCGAATCCCCCTGCACCGACGACGACAATGCCGCGGGGCGTGTCCGTCATGGGGCAGAGCCTACGGCGTGGTGGGACATCGGCAGGTCACACCGGCCATTTCCACGATCGGATCCTTGCCGAATCTTGGGCACCTACCCTGAGCGCATGACTGCGAACGCCACTCACCACTCCCCCAGCGGTCGCGTCCTGGTGGTCTGCACGGGCAATGTGTGTCGGTCGCCCTACATCGAGCGGGTCCTCGCACACCAGCTCAACGGCTCGGGTGTCACAGTCACCAGTGCCGGCACAGGGGCTCTCGTCGGCTACCCGATCGATCCTGAGTCCGCGCGACGCGTCGCCGCCGCCGGTGCGAGCCCGGATGGCTTCGCGGCCCGCCAGATCTCCCGCGAAGACATCGCCGCTGCAGACCTGGTGATCGCCGCCAGCAGGGAGCACGTCGACGAGGTCGTCGCCCTGAACCCCCGCGCGTTGCGCTCCGCGTTCTCCCTGCCCGACCTTGCGGACCTCCTGGCGGCGGCGACATACGACGACGTCGTGTCAGCCCCCGGCGCCAACCGCGTGGCCAAGGTCGCCGCCACCGCCGTGAGGATGCGCGGACGAGTGCACCCACGGCCTCTGTCAGCCTCGGGAATCGTCGACCCGTTCCGTCAGAAGCCCGAGGTGATCGACCGCATGGTCCACGAGATCGAGGCCACGCTCCCCATCGTCGTGAGCGCCCTCAGGGGCTGAGGGCCACGATTTCCCTGTCCGTCGGCGCTGAGGCGCTTAGCGCCGCGTGCCGATGGTGTCGCGGCGAGGGCGTGCTTCGTCCTGAAGGCGTCGACTGCGGCGCCCACCCTCGGCCTGCGGGCGGTACTCGTAGCGGTAGTCGTAGTAGCCACCACGGGACTCGCGCGGCATGCGGTTGAGAACGACGCCGAGCACGGTCCCGTTGACCGTTTCCAAGGTCTCGAGGGCGTCTTCAAACTGCGTCTTGTTGACGATGCCGCTCCCGGCCACGACGAGCGCGCCGTCGGCAAGTCGGGTGAGGACGGACGAGTCGGTGACGGGAAGGATCGGCGCACCGTCGACAAGGACGTAGTCGAAGCGCCGACGCAGGTCATCGAGCAGGGTGCGCATCGCCGTCGACCCAAGCAGCTCGCTGGGATTGGGCGGGCTGGCGCCCGCGCCCAGCACCGACAGAGACTGGTCGCCGAACGGCTGGAGGACGTCGTCAACCGTGTAGCGGCCGATGAGGACGTCGGTCAGCCCGACCGACCCCGGGAGACCGAGGTAGTTCAGCAGCCGTGGACGGCGCAGGTCTCCCTCGACCACGCAGACGCTGGCACCCGACTCCGCCATCGCCAGCGCGAGGTTGGCCGTAGTGCTCGTCTTGCCTTCGTTCGCGATCGCTGACGTGACCACCATGACTCGCGGGTGGTTGGCGGCATCAATGAACTGGAGGTTGGTCCGCAAGGCGCGGAAGGCCTCGGCACGACCGGCATGAGGGTCGGCCTGGATGATGAGCGGGTGCTTGTCGGCGTCGGGGTCGAACGGGATGCCTCCCAGGAGGACGGCGTCGGTCAACACCTCGACGTCCTCCTTGGACCGCAACTTGGTGTCCATGAGGTGCTTGAGGACCGCTGCGCCGAACCCGAGCAGCAGGCCGAGCACCAGTCCGAGAGCGATGTTGCGAACCGGGTTGGGACTCACCGGCGACTCGGCCACGGTGGGGTCTCGAAGGAGCGTGACCTTGACGGGGCTGTCGGCCGACGGGCTGACCTTCTCCAAGTCCGAGACCACAGTCGGGAAGACCTCCGCGATACCCGCGGCGATGTCACGCGCCCTGGTGGGACTCGCGTCCGTCACGGTCACGTCGATGAGGACCGTGTCCGGCGGCGTGGTCGCCGTGATCTTCTCGCCCAGGGTGGTGGGTGTGAGATCCACCCCAGATTCCGCGATGACCGGGTCCAGCAATTTCGGGGCCTTGAGCAATTCGCTGTACGACTTCACGCGTTGCTGCGTGAAGGTCCCACCCTGGGCAAGCTGGCTGCTGTTGGCCGAGTCTGCCGTCGACACGAAGAACTGCGTGCTCGACGTGTATTGCGGCGTGGACAGCAAGGTCAATGCAGCCGCGAGCGCGAGCACCCCGAGAGCGACGGTGACCAACGTCCGCCATCGACGACGGATGATCTGCACATAACTCATCAGGTCCAACGAAGATCCTTACCCTGGGTAGCCATGTGGCCGATTCCTGTTGAATGTCACAGTACCCGCCGCCCTGCATTACTGTTGCCCACGGCGGTGGGGGCCACCCTTCCCACGCCGTCTCACACCCCTCACCACTCACTGGAGTGCTCCTCATCGTGTCCAAGAACGCTGACCGTCGCGACGTCATCGTGACCCTCGGATGGGCTCTGGGAGATGCCGTCATCGCAGCAGCCGCCGTCATGATGGCGGCGTGGCTCCGATTCGATATGGATTCGGCTCTTGCGATTGACCGGGACATTCTCGCTTTTGCGGGCGTGGCGGCGGTGCTGCAATTCGCCATTTCACTCGGCGTGGGTGTGTTCGGCGCCACACAAAAGCGCGGATCGTTCGAGGAAACAGCGCAGATTGCCCGCACCGTGCTGCTCGTGGCGGTCGTGCTCCTCATTCTTCGGTTTGCGGCGCAGCAGTTCCCCGGCGTCCCTCGCAGTGTTCCGCTGACGGGGCCCGTCCTCGGGCTGCTCGTCATGTTCGCCTTCCGATTCCTGATCCGGTCCTACAGGTGGGGGCGCGGACGTCCGGGGGATGCCGATGTCCCTGTCATCGTCTATGGGGCAGGCGAGGGTGGGCGACAGTTGCTCCGCGCCTTGAAGGGCAACACCAACGCCAAGGAAGGCCGACTCGTCCCCGTGGCCGTCATCGACGACAACCCGCGGAAGCGACGCATGTCGATCGAGGGCTTGCGGGTCGCCGGTGGCTCGGGCCGCCTGGGCCAGCTCATCGAACGCACCGGGGCCACCACTCTGGCCGTAGCCATGCCATCGCTGCCGGCCGACCGCCTCCGCGAGATCCGTGACCTCGCGCGCGAACACCAACTTGAGCTGCTGGTCCTGCCACCCGTGAGCCGACTGTTGGGCCCTGCCCGCGGTGCCGACCTGCACAAGCTCAACCTTGAGGACCTCCTCGGGCGGCAGAGCATCACGATGGATCCAGCGTCGATCTCGCACACGATCACGGGAAAGCGCGTCCTCGTGACGGGCGCAGGCGGCTCGATCGGTTCGGAGCTCGCTCGCCAGATCGCGAAGTTCGGCCCGGCCAAGCTCGTGCTCCTTGACCGCGACGAGTCGGCCCTCCACGGAACCCAGATGAGCCTCACCGGTCGCGCCCTGCTCGACGACGGCACACTCGCGCTCTGCGACATCCGCGACCCCGCCGCGTTGCGCCGCGTGTTCGATCAGGAGCAGCCCGAGGTGGTCTTCCACGCGGCGGCGCTCAAGCACCTCACGCTCCTGGAGCAGTTCCCGCTCGAGGCGTGGCATACCAATGTCCTTGGCACAGCCAACGTCCTCGCCGCGGCCGAGGCCGTCGGGGTCCAGACCTTCGTCAACATCTCCACCGACAAGGCCGCAAACCCCACGTGCGTCCTCGGCTACAGCAAACGCCTTGCTGAGCGCCTCACCGCAGACTTTGCCCGCCGCCACGAGCAGACCTATGTCAGCGTCCGGTTCGGCAACGTGCTCGGATCCCGCGGTTCGGTCATCGCGGCATTCACGGCCCAGATCGAGCATGGTGGTCCGGTGACCGTGACCCACCCCGACGTCGAGCGCTACTTCATGCTGATACCGGAGGCCAGCCAGCTCGTGCTTCAGGCGGCAGCCATCGGCTCCAACGGGGATGTCATGGTCCTTGACATGGGCCAGCCGGTGAAGATCCTGGACGTGGCGCAGACATTGATCGACCTGTCGGGCAAGGACGACATCGAGGTCATCTTCACGGGCCTGCGACCGGGCGAGAAGATGACCGAGGAACTGTTCACGCCGGGCGAGGACATCCACTCCGCCGGCCACCCGCTGATCAACAAGGTCGAGGTGCCGCCCATGTCGACCGAGACCGTCGTGGCCGCCGCTGCGGACGACCCCAGGTCGGCGCACGCGTGGATGTTTTCCAACGCGACCGAAGGAGTCCTCCAGCCATGAGCGATCGGATCCACCTCTCCCGGGCCCACGTGACCGAGGTCGAGGAGAAGTACGTCCTCGACGCCCTCCGATCCGGATGGGTCGCACCCTTGGGCCCGATGGTCGATCGCTTCGAGCGTGAGATTGCCGAGCGCTGTGGCGTGGCTGGTGCGCTCGCGCTTTCATCCGGCACGGCCGCGTTGCACTTGGCACTCCTGGACGTCGGCGCTGCCCCGGACACCGTCGTGGTCCTGCCCTCCATGACCTTCGCAGCCTCCGCGAATGCCGTGGCCTACACCGGCGCCGAGCCGGTCTTCGTCGACTCGGCCGAAGACGCGAACATCGACGTGGACCTCCTCGTGGAGACCGTCAGTGCGTTACAGAACGAGGGTCGAACGGTCGCAGCAGTCATGACCGTCGACCTCTTCGGTCGCGCCTGCGACTACACGGCTCTCGGCTCCCGGCTCGACGACCTCGGCGTTCCTCTCATCGAGGACGCTGCTGAGGCACTCGGCGCCACCCACGCGGGACGGCCTGCAGGCTCGTTCGGTCGCGCGGCCGCACTATCGTTCAACGGCAACAAGATCATGACCACGTCCGGTGGCGGCATGCTCCTGAGCGACGACACCGACCTCCTCGACCGTGCGCGCTATCTGTCGACGCAGGCTAGGCAGCCGGCTGCGTGGTACGAGCACACCGAGATTGGCTACAACTACCGGATGTCCAACATCCTGGCGGCGCTGGGAATCGGACAGCTCGAACGTCTTGACTCGATGATCTCGCGTCGCCGCGAAATCAGGAGCCGGTATGCCGCAGGGCTGGCTGACGTTGATGGGGTCACCTTCCTTGGTCGTGACCAAGGTGGAGACGCCGAGGACAACTACTGGCTCACCTGTATCACGCTTGACCCCGCGAAGATCACGAGCGACCCAACGGCCGTCATGGCAGGCTTGGACGCCGCTGGCATCGAGGCCCGCCACGTGTGGAAGCCGATGCACCTCCAGCCTGTCCACGCAGACCGTCGCGCGGCCCTGACCGGCGTCAGCGAGCGGCTCTTTGCCACCGGCGTGACCCTGCCGTCCGGTTCTGAACTGACAGATGACCAGATCGACCGGGTTATCTCAGAGACCCGCCTCCTCCTCGAGGCGCGATGAGCCGCCTCGACAGCAAGCGTGCCCTCGACCTGGCCCTCACGGTGCCCGCATTCGTCCTCTCGCTCCCTGTGCAAGCGGCCGTAGCAGGCGCCGTGCGCTGGAAACTGGGCTCACCGGTGCTCTTCAGTCAGGAAAGGCCGGGCCTCAACGGCCAGGTCTTTACGATGCGCAAGTTCCGGTCCATGCACGACGTCGACACATCACGAGGGCTCGTGACCGATGAAGAGCGGCTGCCCCGATTCGGCCAGATTCTGCGCTCAACGAGTCTCGACGAGCTGCCGACGTTATGGAACATCATCCGGGGCGACATGTCCCTCGTGGGTCCGCGCCCTCTCCTCGTGAGCTATCTCGAGCGGTACTCCCCTGAGCAAGCCCGCCGGCACGAAGTCCGCCCTGGCCTAACTGGTCTGGCTCAAGTATCAGGTCGCAACACCCTGTCGTGGGACGACCGGTTCGCTCTCGACGTCGAGTATGTGAATACGCACTCGCTCGTCGGCGACCTCAAGATCCTCGCCCGAACGGTCGGCAAGGTGTTGAGGCGCGAAGGCGTGGCCGAGTCGGGATCGGTGACCATGACGGAGTTCAAGGGTCACGGAGAAGCCCGCAAATGACCCGACCTCTCGTGATCGTCGGATGCGGTGGCTTCGGCCGCGAAGTCCTCGATGTCGTCGATGCCGTGAACGCGATTGAACCCCAATGGGACTTCCTGGGCTTTGTCGACGACGGACCAACCGAGGACAACCTGGCGATCGTCGACCGGATGGGACATCGCGTTCTCGGCGGTGTGAGTTGGCTCGACCAAGCTCCACCCGACACGGCTGTGTTCATCGGGATCGGCGACGGCGCGGTCAAGGAGCGCATCGACAAGGCCGCTCGAACTTTCGGCCTCGATAGCGGGGTGCTGATCCACCCCACGGCATCCGTGGGAGCCCTCCTCGACGTGGCTCCGGGCACGATCATCTGCGCAGGCGTTCGGATCACCACAAATGTCCGTATCGGTCGACATGTCCACGTCAACCTGGGCGCGACTGTCGGGCACGACACCGAGCTGGGGGACTACGTGAGCGTGAACCCACTGGCTGCGATCTCCGGCAACGTCACCATCGGCGCCCGCGCGATGGTGGGAACCCAGGCAGCCATCCTTCAGGGGCTCACGGTCGGGATGGATTCCACCATTGGCGGCGCCGCGATGGTCGTCAAGGACGTCAGCGAGAACGTCGTCGTCAAGGGGGTGCCCGCCCGGTGAGGGTCTGTCTGGTCACCCAATGGTTCCCACCGGAGAACGGCGCCGTCGTTCCCGAGTCCATGGCGCGATCCCTGGTTGAACGCGGGCACACCGTTGAAGTCCTGACCGGCTTCCCGAACTACCCCGAAGGCCGCCTGCATGACGGCTGGCGGATCCGGCACTACCAACGCGATGAGTTCGCCCCCGGGATCACGGTCCATCGTGCGCCGCTCTGGCCGAATCACGAGCCAAGCGCCGTCAAGCGGATGGCCAACTACCTGAGCTTTGCTGCCGGCGCCACCGCTGTTGCCCTGACACGAATCCCGCGACCCGACGTATGGCTCACCTATTCGTCTCCAGCGACAGCCGCTCTTCCGGCCATGTTGGCTCGCCGCGGGGTTCGGGCCCCATCCGCGATGGTCGTTCAGGACTTGTGGCCCGACAGTGTGACCGGCAGCGGATTCCTCCCGGGGCGAGCGTCCAAGACACTGGATCGGGCCATTGCACCGTTCTGTCATTTGACCTACCGCCACGCACGGCGGATCGGTGTCATCTCGCCAGGGATGGCGGATGTGCTCATTGCACGCGGAGTGAATCCGGAAAAGATCCGTCACACGCCAAACTCTGTTGATGCTTCCCGGCTCGAAACAGCCCAGCCCGCAGACCTTCACGCGGAGTTGGGCGCCGCAGGAGAACGCATCTTTCTGTATGCCGGGAACATGGGTCCTATGCAGGACCTCGTGCCGCTCGTCAGGGCATTCGACGGCGTGCACGGTGCCCACCTGCTGCTTGTCGGCGATGGCGTCGAGCGCTCATTGATCGAGGCTGCTGCGGCCGAGGTCGTGAACGTCCACGTTCGACCCCCTGTCCCGACCGAGGAAGTCGGCCGGCTCATCATGGGCGCCGACGTTCAGGTGGTCTCATTGCGCGACACCGCCCTCCTCAGAGTCACGATGCCAAGCAAGGTGCAAACGTCGCTGGCCAGCGGCAAACCGACTCTTGTCCATGCGGCTGGGGACGCAGCCGCACTAATCGTGGATTCACAAGCAGGTCTTGCAGCTCGTCCGGGCGAGGTGGAGTCAATCCGCCGAGCCATTCGCACAATCGTCGAGGCCTCCAGCGAACAACTCGCCGCCATGGGCCAACGGGCGAGGCATGCCTTCGACGAACGATTCAGTCCATCCGCCGCGGGCCTGCAGCTGGAGGCAATGCTCCTGTCCGCTCTTGACGACGAGGAACGATGACACAGTTCGACAATGCCACCGTGACGATCACTGGGGGAACAGGTTCGTTCGGCTCCACCATGGTCCACGCCCTGTTGGACCGGGGGGTCGGCAGGATCAACATTCTGAGTCGCGACGAGGCCAAGCAGGACGAAATGCGTCAGCGGCTCGGAGACTCCCGGGTCAAGTTCTTCCTCGGTGACGTCCGCGACTACTCCAGCGTCGAGGACGCCGTGACTGGGGCGGATTATGTCTTCCACGCAGCTGCGCTCAAGCAGGTTCCATCATGTGAGTTCTTCCCGGAGCAGGCAGTCAAGACGAACGTGGTGGGATCCCGTAACGTCATCCGGGCTTCGCACCAGTCAGGCGTCCGCTCCGTCGTGTGCCTCAGCACGGACAAGGCCGTCTACCCCGTGAATGCCATGGGGATGAGCAAAGGCCTCATGGAGAAAACCGCTCAAGCCTTCGCACGCAATCACCCTGCATCGCCGACAACGGTGTCGATCACGCGATACGGCAACGTCATGTACTCGCGTGGCTCGGTGATCCCACTGTTCGTGCGACAACTGAAAGAGGGCACGCCCCTCACCGTCACTGAACCGACAATGACGCGGTACTTGATGTCCCTGCAGGAGTCGGTCGACCTCGTCGAGCATGCGTTCCTCAACGCCTCCCCCGGCGACCTCTTCGTCAAGAAGGCGCCCGCTTGCACGGTCGAGACTTTGGCCCGAGCCGTGTCGATTGTTCTCGGCTACGGGGACCCCGAAGTGCGTCGAATTGGGATGCGACACGGCGAGAAGATGTTCGAGACCCTGCTCACGCGCGAGGAACTGATCAAGTCTGAGGACCAGGGGGACTACTTCCGAGTCCCGCTCGACGCCCGGTCCCTCGAGTACGAACTCTTCGTGGAGGAGGGCGAGCCGGGTGAGGTCGACCTGGTCGACTACGACTCCAACACGACTGAACAGATGGGCGTTGAGCAGACCTGCGACCTTCTCCGGACTCTCCCGGAGATCCAGGCAGTGCTCGCGGAGTCGGCGCGATGAAGGTCGTCGTCACCGGTGCGGCAGGGTTCCTCGGCTGGCACACGCGCCTTCGTCTCCGCGCGCTCACAGAGCACGAGGTCGTGCCCGTCGCTCGCGATCAGTGGGCTGATCTGTCCACTCATCTGGCTGACGCCGATGCCGTGATCCACATCGCGGGGGTCAACCGTGGCGACGACAGGGCTGTCCACGAGGGCAACCTCAGCCTTGCGCGTGACCTTGCAGGCGCAATCTCCCGTGCTGGTCACGCAATGCGCGTCGTCTACGCCAACTCGATCCAAGATGGGAACGGCTCCGCCTACGGCTCGGGCAAGGCGGAGGCGCGCGAGGTCCTCGCCGCGGCCATGGAGGCCACCGGTGGCTCCCTCGTCGACGTGCGGCTGCCGAATCTCTTTGGGGAGCATGGTCGGCCGGCATACAACTCGTTCGTTGCAACGTTCGTGCACGCGGTTCGCGACGGTGTCACTCCCCAAGTGAACGATGCGAAGGTCGGCCTGCTCCACGTACAGAGCGCAGCCCAAGCACTCATTGACGGCTTGGGAGGCGACGGGCGCCGCATCGACGCGAAGGGCACTCCCGTCGGCGTACAGGAGGTCCTCGATCTCCTCCAGGAGTTCAAGGCCTCGTACGATACCGGCGAGATCCCTGACCTCTCGAGCCCGCTGCGCATCGACCTGTTCAACACCTACCGGGCCTCGCTCTTCCCGCAGCATGCACCGATCGCGCTCACCCCCCACTCGGACCCGCGAGGCACCTACGTGGAACTGGTTCGCGTCCGTGGCGGCGGCGGACAATCCTCGTTCTCCACCACTGTTCCCGGTGTCACTCGCGGCGAGCACTTCCACTTGAAGAAGATCGAACGCTTCGCCGTCATCTCAGGTCAGGCTCGCATCGAGCTCCGCAAGATGTTCACTGAGGACGTGTTCGAGTTCGACGTCTCAGGGGACACACCGTGCGCGATTGACATGCCGGTGGGGTGGGTCCACAACATCACCAACACCGGGGATGACACGCTGGTGACCCAGTTCTGGTCTCACGCGCTGCACGACCCCGCAGACCCGGACACGTACTACGAAAACGTTCGAGCCAAGGGAGACCCGGCATGAAGGTCATGACCATCGTCGGGACCCGCCCCGAGCTTATCCGTCTCTCTCGAGTGATCCACCGTCTCGACCAGACCGTGGAGCACGTTCTCGTGCACACGGGGCAGAACTACGACTACGCCCTGAACGAGGTCTTCTTCAAGGACCTTGGCATCCGCAAGCCGGACCACATGCTCGGTGTCGACACGTCCAGCCTGGGTGCGGTGCTCGGCGGCACCCTCATCGCCGCCGAGAAGGTCATGCTCGAGGAGGCACCCGACGCCGTCCTCGTCCTCGGCGACACCAACTCGTGTATCGCGGCCGTGATGGCCAAGCGGCTGCGGATCCCGACGTACCACATGGAGGCGGGCAACCGCTGCTTTGACGAGAATGTCCCCGAGGAGACGAACCGGCGACTCGTCGACCACGTCGCGGACTTCAATCTCGTCTACACAGAGCACGGTCGCCGCAATCTGCTCGCCGAAGGACTTCACCCGCGACGCATCCTCAAAACGGGGTCGCCGATGCGCGAGGTTCTTAACTCCTATCGCGACCAGATCCTCGCCTCCGACGTGCTTGAGCGGCTCGGCCTAGACGAGGGCCGCTATTTCCTTGTGAGCGCTCACCGTGAAGAGAACGTCGACTCGCCCGAACGTCTCCGCGCGCTCCTCGGTTGCCTTACCGCCGTCCGCGCCGAGTTCGACTTGCCCGTGTTCGTCTCCACCCACCCCCGCACGCGCAAGCGCCTCAAGGCCCTAGACGACTGGAGCGCCCCAGAAGGAATCACCTTCAGCGACCCTCTCGGCTTCCACGACTACAACAAGCTGCAACTCGCTGCGGCGTGCTGCCTCTCGGACTCCGGGACCATCGCCGAGGAGTCCACGCTGTTGGGCTTCCCTGCGGTGACCCTGCGTGACTCAATCGAGCGGCCCGAAGCCCTTGACACTGGCGGCATCATAATGACCGGACTCGACGCCGGTGACGTTGTCGCCGGCGTGCGTGCCGCCATGCACACACCGCGAGAACGTGACGGCATCGGCCACCTTACGCCCGAGGACTACCTCATCGACAACACAAGCGAGCGGACCGTCAACTTCATCCTCTCTACTGCGCATCGGCATCATGGCTGGGCCGGAATTCGCAAACAAGCCGAACCGTTATGATCTGGATTTCGCTGCTGGGCCTCGCCCTCTGCTTAAACTTCCTGCTACTTGCCCCGGGCCCGCGCGTTTCCGGCTTCGTCGCAGTCTCACTCCTAATGGCTGGTCACACACAGGCACTCACCTTTGGCCCCAGTGGCTACGTCGTGCGTGCGCTCGGATTGGCCGTGCTAATCTACGCTGCGCGCGAGAGCCTGGCGCCACAAGTAGAACAAACTCCTGGCCGACGATTAGTCAGGGCATTTGCAGTCGTCGGGATAGTGCCCTTCCTTTTCGCTGTCATCAACACCGGCTCCACTACCGCCTCTGGGGCCGCCCTCATTTTCGGTGTCGCCGTTTTCGCATTGATCCTAGTCGCACAGAATGCACACGCGAGGGAGATTGCGGAAGGAGCGATGGCAGCGGCCAGCTTGGCCACCATGATCTCACTGGTTCTCTATTTAGCCGCACCGGGAATTGCATTGGGGGGCACTCGGCTTAGGGGCATTTTCGCGAACGCGAACACGATGGGCTTCGTGGCTGCCACTGTCGTCCTATCGATCCTGGTCAGACGAGTTCGATTCCGACCAAGTACCATAATTGCCTTGGCGCCGGCGCTAGTCGCCCTCCTGCTCAGCGGGAGTCGCGCACCCGTGGGCGCGCTGGCGGCAGCTGCTTTAGTGATAGCAGCGCAAGCACTGATCCAAGGAAGCTTCCGACGCGTAGTGTTGCTCTTGGGCATGGCTGCAACTGTCGGGATATCCATAGCAATCGCCGGGGAGGATGCGACAGATACACTCCTACGATCAGGCAACAGTCGGGAAGAAGGCACCTACTACGCGCTCCATACCGCGCAATGGTCCTGGACGTCCGGGGTGGGCTACGGCCAGTCCGCAATCGAAATTGCTTCTACGCCACTGCGATGGCTGGCAGAGGTCGGCATCGTGGCAGGCGTTTCAGTGCTCATCGCCTATGGCGTCGTCATCTTCATGTCAGTTCGCAACAGCGCAAGCGCGACCGCTGTAGCATCGTTCGGGATTGTGAGCTCTCTCTTTGAAGGTTGGTATTTCGCAGGTGGTTCAGCACTCTTCATTCTCCACTGGCTCGTTCTCCTCGCTTCTTTCGGACAAGCCAAGAACCCTCTTCATCACAGAACTGCCGACCCCGCAGAGGGCTCCGGTCTTCGACTCGATGGCAGAAATAACCCACGACTTCGGCGTCCTATACTTGGGACGCGACAGCCCCGCCCACGGCTGGGGAGACGTCGCCATAAACCATCCTCACGCATTTATACCTGACACCGGCGCCACGGCATTACACCTAGCTAAACATCTACTGAGCGCTGGTAGACCTCACGTGCTCGCTTCGTTCGGATACAGAGGACCGGTACGGCAACTTGCCCTGGGCGTCGCGCGTGCAAGAGGCATCACCATTGTCACGCGCAGCGATTCGAACATCGCCAGCCTCACGGCTGAACATTCCGTGAAGCGACTGGTGCGCCGACAGGCGCTCAGACTAGCCTTCCCACCCAGGACTCGCGTGTGGACGGTTGGGACTGCCAATGAGCGCTACTGGGCGGAGTACGTGGGACGGTCGAATAGCATTCGAATCCCCTATAGCACGCCCGACCTGCCTCAGTCGACTGGAATACAACCATCAAGTCGCACCTCAAGTGCGGCCACCCTCAAGTTTCTCTACGTCGGTCGGCTATCCCCAGAGAAGCGCGTTGATCTGCTCATCCAGACCTTTCGATCATTAGCCGCTGACTTCGCCCGCCACTGGCGACTAGATATCGTAGGAGATGGTCCAGAGTCAGAGCGGCTGCGGGCGTTGGCAGGGAGCGATCCGCGGATCCACTTTCATGGAGCAAAACAATATCAGGATTTGGACGAACACTACCTCGTGGCAGACGCTCTCGTTCTGCCATCACATATCGAGCCGTGGGGGCTAGTTGTCAACGAAGCCATGGCATTTGGCTGCCGCGTTATCGTGTCCGACCAAGTTGGCGCATCCGAACTCGTCACGCACCCAGCTATCGGTTCGATCTTTCGAACAGGCGATTCCGAATCCCTGGCTGCTGCCATGGTCGAGACTACTCAGCACCTGAACCGCCGCCCAATTGCGCCCTATGACCCCACGAGCGACATGCTCGCCGATCTTCGTGGTTTGGGTGGTGTCACCGCCACAAACAAGACGGGGTTCGTGCCCCCTGATCAGGGCCCGTGGTCGAAGCGCACTAGTTTCGGAGGGGCGGTCGTGCGCGAGTCCTTGCGCGCCGTGGGCGTGGATGCGATTCCCGCATCAGTCTCGCTCGTAGAGACCGCCACGTCCTGGCGCCCACCGAAAACCATCCTGGTCCAAAGCGCTTGGAACGTGATTCCTCGCCGCGATTTTCTGCGTCTCATTCGCCCGTACCCCCTCCGAATGCAGGCGAAAGCACTAGCCCGTCGCATTGTTGCAGCTAGAGCCATACGCGCAGCAGAACGCGTCGTTTGCTTGACTTCGTACCTTGGCGAGGTCGTCCGGACGAACTTTGCGGTGGACGTGACCGTGGCCGAGGCGACCGCCCCCCTTGATCATTGGCGCACGTCAAATGACCAATTGTCTTACAGAGATCCTTGCTTGGCGATCGTAGTAGGTACGGTGACGTGGTACAAGCGCCCAGACCTAGCACTTCGGGTCCTCAAGGAGCGACGCCCTCAGGTTCGGCGAGTCAGATTTCTTGGGCGGGACGACGGGTCGGGCGCGTGGGCGCACGTTCGAGACGTCGCGAACGCGTTGGGGCTCTCAGTTGAAAGTGACGTGGTTTCGCATTCACAGATCAGACTGGAATATGCAAAGGCAGGCGTCTGCGTGCTCCCGAGCGCTCTGGAAAGTTTGGGCTTCGGATTGAGCGAGGCTCTGCTTCTCAGCGAGGATGTTCTAGCGAGCTCAATTCCGCCTCACGTAGAAATTGCTCGGAGGATCGGGCGCAGTCCCGAGTGGATACACGTACGCGAGGACGGGTTGCCTCCCGACGAAGACCAGTCCCATGAGGGAAGAACGCTTACCCAGGCATTGGCGCACGCGGAATGGACTCGCGTGGCACAGGCCCTCGGCCTGACGGCCACGAATGCGGAACGCGGCCGGGAAAGCCTTGGTTAGCCACTGGCACATTGGGGAGAACGACGACTGCTCCCACAGCGAGGTGGCTTTTCAGCGTCGGGCTGACGAAGTGGCTCTGCTCGGACAACACAAGGGCGGAGAGCGTGGACTTCATCCTCTACACGGCGACCGGCACCACGTGTGGTTGGGAAGCAGATGATGCATTCGCTGGCTCACGCTGGAATCGACACAATCGCCTCGCCCACCTTCTCAACGCGTTCGAGCACTCCTGTGGCCTCGCAAGGTGCAGAGCGGCCGATGCCGTGGAACCCGAGACCCGCTCCCACGACGAACTCCTCTGACGAAACATGATCAGGCAACTTTTACGGAGGCAGGCCCCGCTAGCACCGTTGGGCGTGGCCGCGAACGCCGGCGCCGCCGCCCTCATCCTAGTTATCGCGACTCGACGGGGTGACTTCGCAGACATCGGCGGCTTCACCGCTGGCGCCTCAGCCGGCGCGTTCGCGGCCGCCGGCCTCTCGGGCGGAACGTCACTTAGCTATGTAACAGGCTCTCGGGAACAACGAGCAACAATTCGCCGCCTCCGAAGTACCTGGGTCCCCATGCTCCTGCTCCTAGCTGGGGTGGCGCTCACCCTCGCGTACGCCGCAACGACTGAACTCCCGGTCTGGGCCGTCGCCATGGGCGCACTCTCTGTGTGCTTTACCAATATGTCGGAACTACGTTCCAACGACCTTCAGCGAGAAGAACAAATTCTTCGCCTGCATGCCTGCACGGTTGGGGCAAAAATCGTCGCGGTTCTCGCCACCTGGGTCGCCTCAATCGATTTTTCGACCGCCATGACACTGGCGGCGGCCCTAACGTACCTCCTCTTGCGTGTGCTTAAGCGGGGTGAAAGGGAGCAACGTGGGAACACCGTACGCGGCATAGAAGGACTTCGGCTCGCCTACGACCCACACCTGATTGGAGTGTCCATAGCCTCGATTCTCTCATTGAGGCTCCCGTTTCTGGTTGCCCCGTACGTCATGACACCAGTCCAAACGGGTGCCTTCGCCACCCTCCTCTCCACGCAGCAGTACGTGAACACGTTCTTAACAACGGGCCTGTACACCGTCATGGCCATACGTGCAAAGAACCGAGCCAATGCTCAGCTTGAGCCGCGGATGGCGCGGCTTGAACGCGCATATCTGGCCGGGTCGTTCGCCGTGTGCTTTGTGCTGCTCCTGGCAGGGCCAGCCATCCTAGGCGTCCTCGGCTTTGATTCCAAGGCTGAAACAACCCTATGGGCGGTCCTCATCGTGATTGCGATCCCCGCGCACACTTTGAATCGCGCAGCCCAGTATCGCTTTCACGCCAGCCAAGACGGGTCAAGTGCCCTGAGGGTTCTGTCCTGGATCACGGGCATCGCGCTTGGGCTCAGTTTTGCAGCTCTGATATTCGACGCTCCGCTCGCTGTGGCCCTAATCCCTTTGGTATCCGAAGCACTCGTAGCCCCCATTGTTTACTGTTGGGCGAGATCGATGCACCCACCCCGCTCGAATGGTCGAACCTGATCTGGACTCAGCGTCGCCCACGCGCCGATTCGATGCTGTACCGGACACGCTGGCCGGAGCCCCGCAGACCAACCTTGAAACCGTCCACACGCAGGCCGTGATCGTGAGTTCGGCCATGTGGACCCCTCTTTCTCCCGCCCCCGCGGACCCGACTCGTGCCACCGGGGTACGAGTCGGGGCGCACCAGTTACCTTCGCCAGGTGGCTCATCAAGGAATCGGGAACGCTATCGGGGGAATTGTCTGAGGAGGGTGAGCCCGCAACTGGTGGTCCGGTCAATTCAGCCACCCCCACCACGCTCGCTTCTCGACGGTACCTACGGACGACATCGTGTGGTGCCTTTTGAGCAGCCCACTTCCCATTTGGTCAGTCGCCCGTTGCCCCCGTGGTCCATATTCGTCGCGATGGCGAGCGGTCTGACTTGGTCACCGTCTGCACTCAGTCGCGGTTGAAGAGGTCGCGGGTGTAGACCTTGTCCGCGACGTCGTCCAGCGCGTCGCTCACGCGGTTCGCCACGATCACATCCGACCGCTTCTTGAACTCGTCCAGGTCCCGAATCACCTCGGAGTTGTAGAAGCGATCCTCCTCGAGCGCCGGCTCGAAGAGCACGACCTCGACCCCCTTGGCCTTGATGCGCTTCATGATCCCCTGGATGCTCGACACCCTGAAGTTGTCCGAGCCGGCCTTCATGATGAGCCGATACATGCCGACCACGCGCGGCTTGCGCCGCAGGATGTCCGTCGCGATGAAGTCCTTGCGGGTCGTGTTCGAGTCGACGATCGCGCGGATGAGGTTCTGCGGCACCTGGTCGTAGTTCGCGAGCAGCTGCTTCGTGTCCTTGGGCAGGCAGTAGCCGCCATACCCAAAGGACGGATTGTTGTAGTGCGAGCCGATCCGGGGGTCCAACCCGACCCCGTCGATGATGGAACGGGTGTCGAGACCGTGCGACACGGCATACGTGTCGAGTTCGTTGAAGTAGGCGACCCGCATCGCGAGGAACGTGTTCGCGAAAAGTTTGATCGCCTCGGCCTCGGTAGGGTCTGTGTGCAGGACCGGCACGTCCGCGTCCAGCGCACCTTCGACGAGCATCTCGCCGAACCGAACCGCCGCCTCCGAGTGCCCGCCGATGACGACGCGGCTCGGGTGGAGGTTGTCATGGAGCGCGCGCCCCTCACGGAGGAACTCCGGCGAGAACACGATGTCGAGCCCCGGGTACTCCTCACGTAACCGCTCCGTGAACCCCACCGGCACCGTCGACTTCACGACGACACAGGCCTCCGGCGCGAGCGACGCCACTGAGGCGACGACCGACTCCACCGAGGACGTGTTGAAGAAGTTGCGCTCCGGGTCGTAGTCCGTCGGCGTCGCGACGACGACATAGTCCGAGCCGGGGAGCGCCTCCTCCGCGGACTTCGTGGCGGTGAGCGAGAGCTCCCGATGAGCGAGGTAGTCCTCGAGCTCCGGATCGACCAACGGCGACTCGCGCCGGTTCACCTGGTCGACCCGCTCGGGATTGAGGTCCACGGCGACGACCTCGTGGTGCTGCGCGAGAACCACGGCATTGGACAGGCCGACGTATCCCAGGCCCACGACGGTGATCTTCACGGCGGCCACGCTACCGGGGCGCCTCTCGAGTTGACGATCCCGCTCGGCCCATGCCTACTGTGGTTGTCCGTGAAATCCCGAGACGCTGGCCTCGACGGCCTCCGAATCCTGGCCATCCTGGCCGTGGTCGGAGGCCATGTCTTTGTCACTCCTCTCGTGCGTCACCTCGTCTATCCGTGGCACGTCCCCGTCTTCTTCTTCTTGACGGGCTACCTCTGGCGGACGCACCGCCCCATCGGCGATGAGGTTCGGAGTCGGGGCTCGACGTTGCTCAAGCCCTATGTCTTCTGGCTCGCGTTGCTGTTCATCCCCTACCTCGTCGAGCTCGGCGCCCACGACGAGCTCTCCCGCTCGACGGCCCTCGAGCCCGTCCACGGAGGACGGCCCGCCATCGGCACCTACGGCACCTTCTGGTTCGTCACCGTCCTCTTCACCTCGACCATCCTGTGGCGCCTCCTCAGTGCCGCGACCGTCGCGGGTCGAGTCGTCGTCGTCGCAGTCGGGGTGACCCTTGGCGCCCTCTTCGGCCCAGAACTGGCGTCTCTCCCGCTGGCCGTGGGAAGCGCACTCCCGGCCCTGGCCTTCCTCGCCGCCGGTCAGGTGGCTCGAAGTTCCATGCCGAAGGAACCCAAGGGAGGAATCCCGATCGCCCTCGCCACCGTGGCCGGCGCAGCAGCACTCGTGGCCTTCGGAGTGTCCGAGCCTGTCGACATCAAGCAGGGCGACTGGGGAACCCCGGTGCTGAGCACGCTCGTCGCCATCGCCATCAGCTGGTCGCTCGTCGTGATCGCCAACCGCACGTCACGGGCGATATCCCCGCGGGTCGAAGCAGCCGTCACCACCGCCGCCCTCTCCGGTTTGACCGTGGTCCTCCTGCATCCGTTCCTCATCACAGCCTGGTCGGCACTGGGCGTCCCACGACCCCTCACCTTCGTCACAGCGACGGTGACGAGCGCACTGGTGGGCTGGGCCGCGCTTCACACGCCCCTCTCCCAGTGGGTCACCGGGGCCCCGCGCCGCACCAAGCGGCGAGACGCGACCACGCCGTCCCAGCCACACCGATCGCAGCGCGAGAAGGTCCCGGTCTAGGCCCTGCCCACACCTCGTGATCCGCACGTGAGAGACACGAGCACCGTCACATCACCCATCGCGCGGGGCCCGTGGTCCAGAATGGGCGCCATGCAGATCCCTGAGATGACCAAGCGCCTCTTGGCGGAGTTCGTCGGCACCTTCTGGCTCGTCTTCGGAGGCTGTGGCGCCGCGATGTATGCCGCCGGCTTCCTGTCGACGCCGACGCTCGGCTCCGGCGCCCCCACGCATCTCGGGATCGGCTTCCTGGGCGTTGCCCTCGCCTTCGGCTTGACGGTCGTGACGATGGCGTATGCCGTGGGGCACGTTTCCGGGGCCCACTTCAACCCGGCCGTGACGATCGGCCTCTCTGTTGCCAAGCGCTTCGTGTGGAAGGACGTGCCGGGCTACGTCATCGCGCAGGTGCTCGGTGGTCTCGCCGCCGGTGGCGCCCTGTGGGCCATCGCCCGCGGGCGTGACGGCTTCGTCGCCGAGGGAAACATGGCGGCCAACGGCTTCGCCGAGAACTCCCCCGGCGGCTACTCGATGATTGCCGTGCTGTGCGCCGAGGTGCTGCTGACGATGTTCTTCGTCTACGTCATCCTCGGTGTGACCCGCGACGCCGCCCCCACCGGGTTTGCGCCGCTGGCCATCGGCCTCATGCTGACGCTCATCCACCTCATCTCCATCCCGATCTCCAACACGTCGGTCAACCCGGCCCGTTCGACGGGTGTCGCGTTCTTCAACGGTGCGGGTGCTCCGGGGCAGCTGTGGCTCTTCTGGCTCGCGCCGATCATCGGTGCCGCGATCGCCGGCGCGACGTTCCACCTCATCACCGGCGTCGACCGTCGGGACGACGACATCACCGGCATGGTGCGTGCCGAGGACGAGCTCGTGCCCGACGGCGTCGACCCCAACGCCGCCCGCCCCATCGACTGACCCGCCCCACCCCAGCCACGCCCCAACTTTTGCTCCCCATGAGGGGACCTGAAGGGATCGTGCCGCGCCGTTGCCTAGCGCCAACAGCTGACCAATTGCCCGCCACTGCACGGCGAGCGCAGCGAACGGGTGCAATGGCGGCAATAAGGCGCAGGTGGGTCCTACATTGGACATGTGAGCGCAGACACGGCGCACGAGGCCAACGGGGAGCCCGACGCTGAAGATCGCCCGATGCCTCAACGCAGCCTCCCCGCGACCGAACTGATCGCACGAGCGAAGCGCACCCCCAAGGTGGACCCGGACCGGTTACGCCGGGAGATCGACGAGGTCTTGGACCAGTCACTGTGACGCCAGTGCCGAGGCGCGCGGGGGTGAGGTTGCCCTTGTCGGCACGCACGACTACCATTGAATCAACTTGGGGAGAGGTGATTCAGGTGACTGCCGCCAGCAGAGTGGGCACCAACATCAGCCGGGCTCGTGAACTCGCGGGTCTGAGCCAGCGTGCGTTGAGCCGGGCCACAGGCATCTCGCAGTCCGGCCTTTCCCGGATGGAGTCCGGCACGTTGGCTCCGAAGATGAACGAGATCCTCGCGCTGGCGTGGGCGACCGGATCGACGGTCGCTGAGATCACGGGACGGTCTGCGGTGCGGGATCGTGTCGAGTGCGCGGCGCGCGCAACCGACGACGCAGACATGGCTGCGATGCGCCGCGAATTGACCCACTACTTGGAACTCGACGCCTACCTCGAGGACCAAGCGATCCCCCAGCCCGCATGACCCCCGAGCAGCAGGGACGAGAACGGGCTGAGGCGTTCAGGTTGGGCCACGGCCTCGGGGTGCAGCCCCTGCCTGACCTGGTCGCCCTGATCGAGCAGACCACCGACGTTGACGTGGCCATCCTTCAGGCGGGACCGGACGAGCACGGCATGACCATGCGTGACCCGCTGCGCGCGGTCACGATGATCGCCGTCGCCCGGACCCGCAACCCGATGCGGCAGCGGTCCACGCTCGCTCACGAACTCGCCCATGTGCTCTTCGATGACTGCTCCCCACCCAAGCCGTCCGGCTGGTCAGACCGTGGGCCCGAGGAACAGCGGGCGGACTCATTCGCCCGACACCTGCTCGTACCCATCGATGGGATCCGGGGCGTTCTCACGAGCCGAGAAGACCTGAGCGAGGCTGACTTGGCGGGCCTCGTCCAACGTTTTCAGGCCTCTCCGGCCATCATCGCGATTCAGTTGAACCTGGCCGGATACATCGACGCCTCACGCAAACAGAGGTGGATGGCGCTGACGGCGCCGGCGCTGGCGACGAGGTATGGGTGGGCCGACCAGTACCACGCCCTGCAGTCCGAGTCCGACATGCATCGCGCCCCACAACGCCTTCTCGCCCGCGCGACCACCGGCTACATCGAGAGCGTCGTGTCGCTCGAAGCGATCGCCCGTCTGCGCGCCACCACACCCGAGCAGGTCCAAGCTGACTTCGACGAAGCAGGCATCACCCCTTCGCCGACCGACACCGACCTCCCGTGGGCGGCCGCTGACGACCTCCCCGCTGGTGACAACGACTTCAGTGATCTCGATGCGCTCGATGAGCCGCCCGGGACCTCATGACGGACACAGTCATCATCGACGCGGGACCCGCCCTCAACTTCTCCGCCACGAACAACGAACGTCTCCTTCTATCGGTGCTGAGCCCCCTGACTGCGCCGGAGACGGTCGCCGACGAGGTGGCCCGCAAGGGCAAGAGCGCCAGATTCAAGGCTGCTCCGGGCGTGTGGAAGAAGCTCGTTCAGGCGAAGCGGCTCACCGTTCTGTCCGATGACTCAACCCCGGACCTCGAAGCCGCCTCCGAGCGGATCGCGACCATGCCGCTCGGCGACCGAAAGAAGGATTCCCGGGACCTCGGCGAGACCCTCGTCGTGATTCACGCGGCGGTTCTCGCGGACGTCGGGGGCCACGATGTCGTGATCCTCATCGATGACCAAGGTGGTGCTGAGCTTGCGGCTCGAGAGATTCGCAGGATCGAGCGCCGCAGGGCTGCGGGCCACCCCACCGGCACTATCCGGCTGGTCAACACCCCTCTCGTGCTCGACACCGCGATCCGGCGAGGACTGATCGCCTCGAAGCAAGACCTGCGCAAGATCTACACCGAACTACGCGCCTGCGACGACGGGCTCATCGACATCGGCCAGACAAGCCTCCTGTCGAGGCCACCCTGGCCTTGAGGCCGAGCCAACAAGTCGAGGTGAGCGGACGGCATACAGGAGGTTTTGGGTCGTTCGGTAGATTTCGGCCCATGGCCAAGATCATCTACACCCTCACCGACGAGGCTCCCCTCCTCGCGACCTACTCCTTCCTCCCGGTGATCGAGGCCTTCGCCTCCACCGCTGGCGTCGACGTCGAGACGCGCGACATCTCCGTCGCCGCGCGCATCCTGGCCGCCTTCGCGGACCAGCTCCCCGACGACCAGAAGACGGCGGACGCCCTCGCCGAGCTCGGTGACCTGGCCAAGACGCCCGAGGCCAACATCATCAAGCTCCCCAACATCAGCGCCTCCGTGCCACAGCTCAAGGCCGCGATCAAGGAGCTGCAGGCTGCCGGCTTCGACCTGCCGAACTACTCGGACGAGCCCACGACGGACGCCGAGAAGGACGCGAACGCCCGCTACGACAAGGTCAAGGGCTCCGCGGTCAACCCCGTCCTGCGCGAGGGCAACTCCGACCGCCGCGCCCCCGCCTCGGTCAAGAACTACGCCAAGGCCCACCCGCACTCCATGGGTGAGTGGAGCGCCGACAGCAAGACCAACGTCGCGACCATGGGCCAGAACGACTTCGCCTCCAACGAGAAGTCGGTCGTCCTCCCCGCCGACGACACCCTGACGATCCAGCTCGTCACGGACGCCGGCACGACGGTCCTCAAGGACGGCCTCAAGGTCCTCGAGGGCGAGGTCGTGGACGCCACCGCCATGCGTGCCGCCGCGCTCGACGCGTTCCTCACCGAGCAGATCGCTCGCGCGAAGTCCGAGGACGTCCTCTTCTCGGTGCACCTCAAGGCCACGATGATGAAGGTCTCGGACCCGATCATCTTCGGCCACGTGGTGCGCGCGTTCCTGCCCGAGGTGTTCGCCAAGCACGGTGCCGCCCTCGACGACGCCGGCCTCTCCCCCAACAACGGTCTCGGCGCCATCCTCGACGGACTGGCCGCCCTCCCCAACGGTGACGAGATCAAGGCCGACATCGAGGCCGGCCTCGCCGCCGGGCCGAAGCTCGCCATGGTCAACTCGGACAAGGGCATCACCAACCTCCACGTCCCGAGCGACGTCATCATCGACGCGTCGATGCCGGCGATGATCCGCACGTCCGGCCACATGTGGGGTCCGGACGGCGAGGAGGCCGACACCCTCGCGGTGATCCCCGACAGCTCGTATGCCGGGATCTACCAGGTCGTCCTCGACGACTGCCGCGCCAACGGTGCCTTCGACCCGACGACCATGGGCTCGGTCCCCAACGTCGGCCTCATGGCGCAGAAGGCCGAGGAGTACGGCTCGCACGACAAGACCTTCGAGATCGCCGAGGCCGGTCGCGTGCAGGTCGTCAACGGTGCCGGCGACGTGCTCATCGAGCACGAGGTCAACGCGGGTGACATCTGGCGCGCCTGCCAGACCAAGGACGCCCCGATCCGCGACTGGGTCAAGCTCGCCGTGACCCGCGCCCGCGCCTCGCAGACGCCCGCGATCTTCTGGCTCGACGAGAACCGCGCCCACGACGCCAACCTCATCGCCAAGGTGAAGACCTACCTGGCGGACGAGGACACCGACGGGCTCGACATCCAGATCCTCTCCCCGGTCGAGGCCACCAAGGTCTCCATCGAGCGCATCCGCAAGGGCGAGGACACGATCTCGGTCACCGGCAACGTCCTGCGTGACTACAACACCGACCTCTTCCCGATCCTCGAGCTCGGCACCTCCGCCAAGATGCTCTCGGTGGTGCCGCTCATGAACGGCGGTGGCCTCTTCGAGACCGGCGCCGGTGGCTCCGCCCCGAAGCACGTGCAGCAGCTCGTCCAGGAGAACTACCTGCGCTGGGACAGCCTCGGTGAGTTCATGGCGCTGGCCGAGTCGTTCCGCCACCTCGCGGACTCCACCGACAACGCCAAGGCCCGCGTCCTCGCCGACACCCTCGACAAGGCCACCGAGACCCTCCTCCAGGAGAACAAGGGCCCGGCGCGCAAGGTCGGCCAGATCGACAACCGCGGCAGCCACTTCTACCTCGCCCTCTACTGGGCGCAGGAGCTGGCCAAGCAGACGTCGGACGCAGACCTGGCGGGTGCCTTCGCGGCCGTCGCCGAGAAGCTCACCGCTGACGAGCAGAAGATCAACGACGAGCTCCTCGCCGTGCAGGGCTCGCCCGCCGACATCGGTGGCTACTACCGCCCCGACCCGGCGAAGACGAGCGACGTGATGCGCCCGTCCGCGACCTTCAACGAGGCACTCGCCTCCCTGCGCTGACCCGGCGGGCTTTCAAGCCAACCACGACGTATGCCGTGCGCTCACCGAGAGGTGAGCACACGGCATACGTGCTTCTGGCGCACGCCCGCCGCCGTCAGCTCGGCAGTGCGGCCTCGCGGCGGTGGCTCAACGCCCGAACCCAACTGCGGATCTGGTGCGGCGGGAAGCCGAGCGGGTCCGCAGTCAGCGACGCGGCGACGTCTGCGGTCGCGGTGAGGACCTCGTCGATGACCCGCTCCGCTGACGCTGACGGGAGCCCGATGCGGTCTGCGAACTCGAGCAGGGACCGACGAGAGAACCCCTCTCGCCTCCCCGCCATGGGGAGGGCCATCGTGTGATCGCGGTACGGCAGCGTGGAGGGGAGGTCGTAGGCCGGGGAGACGCGCCACTCCCCTGTGGGCGTGGCGAGTACCGAAAGGTTCTTGGCGTGGACGTCACCATTGCCGGTGAACCACGCGAAGGTGAGTTGCCTGAAGAGGTCCCGCACTGCCACTGGCCGAGCGGCGCACAACGTGCTGAGTGCAGTCACGGCAGCCTCGGCCCCCACGGCGTACTTGTCGGCGGGATAGAGGTTCATGGCCTGAGCCGCGTCTTCGACCGCGAGCGCGCGCGGTTCACCGTCGACCAGGACGCGGTCGAAGCGACGCACGAGCAGCCCGGGTCGGCCGGTGCTGTCGTGGACGACGCGGGCGTCCACGACCGGGAGGCGAGCGACCTTGGCGACGCGGACGAAGAAGGCCTCGTTGACCACAACGCGCGGAAACTCCGGGGGGTCGACCTTGAGGATGTAGCGCTCCCCCGCCCGCGCGACCGGCACGGAAATCATCCGCGCGGAGGCCTTGTCCTGGACTCCCGCCAGGGCGACGGGGTCGATCACTCCGGCCTGCTCGAGCACCTCGGAGAAGGTGATCTCGTCGAACGACTTCGCGACCTGGATGAGTGGCTCGGCGGGCGCGGGCACGTGACCTTGAGGAACGACCTGAACGTCGCCCACCGGATCCGCGCCCACCGCGAGCAGCAGGGTCAGCTCGTCGTCGGCCGACGCCTTGAGTGCTCGCCTCAGTCCCGTGAGGCGCCGACCCTCCGGGAGAAGGCCCGCGAAATAGGGAGGGACCGCGCCGGGCGGCGACATCAGGGGCTCGTCGGTCAGCGGCAGAGTCGTCGCCACGGGTGGGAGGCCGCGCTCCAGATGGTCCGGCAGGTAGGCGAAGCGGACGCCGTCGGCCCCCCGGGTCAGGGTGGCGGCGAGCCGTCCGGCCTTGTAGACGTCTGCGACATCGCGCCGGTCGAGCGCGCGCACCGACTGCTGCGTCACCGTGACACCTCGACGCGGAGGGCCAGGCCGAGCACGTCGAGCAGGTCCGTCAGTTTGTCCAGACGCACCGAATCCTTGCCGCGCTCGAAGTCGCGGATGAACTTCGCAGAGACCCCGGCGAGCTCTCCCGTCTCCTGCTGGGTGAGGCCGAGGGCGCGACGTCGCTCGCGGACGGCGGTGGCGAGTTCGGTGGGCATTGACATGAGACCTCCCAGAAACACACCGATTGGTGCGTTTTGCTCAAGTATCTCCACAGCTCGGCCGCATCGTCAAGGAAAACAGAACGATCGGTGCGTTTTTGGTTGCAACGTCACCTCAGGGCGCAACCGGGCGAGAGAAACGCACCGATCGGTGCGTTGCTGCTCGTGCCCTGATCTCGTGCTGGGCCTCTGAGAGGTCCCGGCGCGCGCTGTGCACTGCTGCGTACGCCTGCAGCAGTGCACAGTCGGGGCACGGCTGGGCTGTGCACTGCTGCGCAGGCCCGCAGCAGTGCACAGCGCCGTGCGACACCACCTTCACGCCGCCCCCAGCACCTCGACGCTGGCGGTGGTCCAGCGCGGCAGTCGACCCGGGGATCAGAGGGTGCGCTTCATCCCGACGTGGGACGGCACGAAGCCGAGCCGCTCATAGAACCGGTGCGCGTCCCCACGACTCGCGTCGGTCGTGAGCTGCACCAGGACCGCTCCCCGACGCCGCGCCTCGTCGATCGCCCACTGGAACAACTGCTCGCCGAGTCCTTGCCCGCGTCGGCTCGACGCCACGCGCACCGCCTCGATCTGGGCACGCAACGCACCCCCTCGCGACAGCCCCGGCAGGAGCGTGAGCTGGAGCGTGCCGACGACCTCTCCCCCGTCGTCGAGGACGACGAGCGCATGCGCCGGATCCGCGTCGATCGCCTCAAAGGCCGTCACGTATGCCGTGAGCTCACCATCCGCTCCACCCGCCGACTCGCGCGTCGCACCAAGCGGGTCGTCGACGAGCAGGGCGACGATCGCGGGCAGGTCCTCGCGAGTCGCCCGCCGCACCATCGGTCCGGTCACGGGTAGCCGTCGGGGTTCTGGCTCTGCCACCGCCACGTGTCGGCGCACATGTCGTCGACGGTGCGCGTCGCCTTCCACCCCAACTCCGCCTCTGCCCGACGCGGGTCGGCAAACGAAGCAGCAATGTCACCCGGACGCCGGTCGACGATCTCGTACGGCAGCTCGTGCCCGACCGCCCGCTCGAACGCGTGCAGCAGCTCGAGGACCGACGTGCCGTGGCCGGTGCCAAGGTTCCAGGTGCTCACCGGCTCCTCAGCCGTCGCGAGCTTGGTGAGCGCAGCGATGTGCCCGGCCGCAAGGTCCTCGACGTGGATGTAGTCGCGCACACCGGTTCCGTCGGGCGTCGGGTAGTCGTCGCCAAAGACGAGCAGCTTCTCGCGCCGCCCCACCGCAACCTGCGCGATGAACGGCATGAGGTTGTTGGGGATGTCGCTCGGGTCCTCACCGATGGTGCCGCTCGGGTGCGCACCGACCGGGTTGAAGTAGCGCAGCAACGCGATCCGCCACGTCGGGTCGGCCGCCGCCACGTCGCGCAGCACCTGCTCGTTCATGACCTTGGTCCAGCCGTAGGGGTTGGTCGCAGACGTCGGTGCGTGCTCGGTCATGGGCACGACCGGGTCCGCGCCATAGACCGTCGCCGAGCTCGAGAAGACGAGCTTGCGGACGTCGTGGCGTCGCATCGCTCGCACCAGCGAGAACGTCGAGTCGAGGTTGTTCTCGTAGTACTCCAGTGGCTTCTCCACGCTCTCCCCCACCGCCTTGAATCCGGCGAAGTGGATGACCGCGTCGATCTCCGTGTGAGCGAAAAGGTGCTCGGTCTTGTCGCGGTCGGTGAGGTCGAAGGAGTGCACGTCGATCGTGGTGCCGGTCAGCGCGTTGAGCCGCGCGATGACCGACGGCTTGGCGTTGGCGAACGAGTCGACGACGGTCACCTCGTGCCCCGCGGCGACGAGCTGGACGACCGTGTGCGACCCGATGTAGCCGGCGCCGCCGGAGACGAGAACATGCATCCCCACACCCTATGGCGCACTCCACGTGGGCAGTTGTCCGACCGCCACTCCGCCGCTGATAGCGTCGCGATCGACCATCGTTCGCCGTGAACCCGAACCCTGAGCATGAAGAGGTACCCATCGTGAGCCAGACCCCCGTCAAGGTGGCCGTGACCGGCGCTGCCGGCCAGATCGGCTACAGCCTGCTGTTCCGCATCGCGTCCGGTGCCCTGCTCGGCCCCGACACCCCCGTCGAGCTGCGCCTGCTCGAGATCACGCCGGCCCTCAAGGCTCTCGAGGGTGTCGTCATGGAGCTCGACGACTGCGCCTTCCCGACGCTCGCCAAGGTCGAGATCGGCGACGACGCCGAGAAGGTCTTCGACGGCGTCAACCACGCCCTCCTCGTCGGCGCCCGCCCCCGCGGCCCGGGCATGGAGCGCGGTGACCTCCTCGAGGCCAACGGTGGCATCTTCGCCCCGCAGGGCAAGGCCCTCAACAAGGTCGCGGCCGACGACGTGCGCATCACCGTCACCGGCAACCCGGCCAACACCAACGCACTCATCGCGATGAGCAACGCCCCCGACATCCCCACGTCGCAGTTCTCGGCGCTGACCCGCCTCGACCACAACCGCGCGATCAGCCAGCTCGCCGCCAAGCTCCAGGTGCCCGTCACCGAGATCAAGAAGATGACGATCTGGGGCAACCACTCCGCGACGCAGTACCCCGACCTCTTCCACGCCGAGGTCTCCGGCAAGAACGCCGCCGAGACCGTGGGCGACCAGGCCTGGCTCGCCGACACCTTCATCCCCACCGTCGCCAAGCGCGGCGCCGCGATCATCGAGGCGCGCGGTGCGTCCTCGGCCGCGTCAGCTGCCTCCGCCACGATCGACCACGCCCGCACCTGGGTCGACGGCACCGCCGAGGGCGACTGGGTCTCCATGGCCGTCCGCTCCGACGGCTCCTACGGTGTCGAGGAAGGCCTCATCTCCTCCTTCCCCGTCACCGTCAAGGACGGCCAGTGGAGCATCGTCCAGGGCCTCGACATCGACGAGTTCTCCCGCGGCAAGATCGACGCCTCCGTGGCCGAGCTCGCCGAGGAGCGCGACGCCGTCAAGGGCCTCGGTTTGATCTGAACCCAGCCACGCTGGGACGCGCGCTGACAGCGCAACGCGAGCACGCGGCATACGAGAGATTTTTTCTCCGTATGCCGCGTGCTCGCGTTTGCCCCGCATCTGCGGCGCCGAGGACGGGATAGGTGCGTTTCGGCTGCGATAACCAATAGGTGGCCAGATTGGACACCTATTGGTTATCGACGCGATCCACCACCTACTGAACCCGGGCCCTCAAACGCCGTGCTCGAGTTTGCGCGTCAGGCCGCCGGGGCGGCGCTCAGAACCGGTGGGTGCTCCCACTGTTCGTAGGTCTCGCTGAGGACTTCCCAGCCGACCGTGGCCATCCCGACCGTCATGGCCGCGAGGCCGACCGCGAACGCCACCATGGAGCCGCTGGGCAGAGCCACGATGAGCACCAGCGCACCGAAGCCCAACGCCCCGGCCGCCCAGGTTGGCGCGACCTGCGAGCGGAACAGCCCGTAGCTCATGGCCATCAGTCCAATCGGCATCAGGAGCACCGCCACCAGCAGCACGGTCCACCGCGTCCCGCCGAATGCGAAGATCTGCTCGTAGAGCGCACCAGCGCCAGCCTCAGCCGAGCGGCCGAGTTCGGGAATGACGATCGTCTCCGCCGCAGCGACGGCGAACAGCGCCATGGCGCCCATGATGGCGACAGCCCCGCCGAGGATCCCCTCAGCGGGACGCCGCTCGTGGAGTTGGTGGGCCAGGCCGAGAATGGCTCCGACCATCAACAGCATCGACGCGGTGATGAGCCAGTGGGACAGTTCCCACCGGTCCGCGTTGGCGGCAACGATGTCGTACTGGCGCGCCGCGTTGGTGGTCTCCTCCGGGTGCAGGAGGCCGCCCACCAGCAACAGGACGGGCGCCGCAATCAGGCATGAGCCGCAGATCGCTTTACGAAGTCGCTCGGATTTCGATTGAGCATTCATCACGATCTCCTTTCACCTCACAGGTCAATTTTCGTCCCGCCGGTGTCGGCACACAAGGACTCGCAACGCCCGATCCATACATGGCGAGCTCAGGTCGGCGTAGGCGTCCCGGACTCTGCGTGGGTGCTTTGTCGACGAAGTCGGCCCGCGTCAAGGGCCGAACCACGAGATGCCCGTCCCCGGCGGGTGCCGGTGTCGGGGTTCCGGATCGGGCCAGTTGCACGCTGCGCACGCCCTCGGCCGTCGTCAGGGTGAACACGATCTGTGCCACGGCGAGGACGTGGTCAGGACCTTCCCGCTGTGCGACCTGCGCCGGGACTTCGACGACGGCGACCGAGTCGACGAGGGACACGCGGCCTGCCGCAAGCCCCGGAAGGAGGGCGGTCCGCAGGCCGAGCTTGCGTTCGTCCGCCAGTGGACCCGCGAACAACGACCGCAGTAACTCGGTTCCGTCAGTCCTGCGCAACCGGCGTTGCACCGGCACGAGCCGATCGTCGCGGACGAGGTACACGGTGGCCTCGAGTTGGCCGGCTTCAGCGCTCGGCGCGGTCGTGCCGGGAGTGGCGCGGTCTCGGTCGATGCGCTCCGGCTCATCCTGGAGTGAGACACCGCAACCCGCGATGAGGAGAGCTGCAGCCATCAGCGCGAGGACAGCGCGGCTCCTCGTCATGCCCGCTCCTCGGGTAACTCGACGATGAATCGGGCTCCGCCACCGGGGCGGTCGCCGACCCACACCGATCCGCCGTGCTGGTGCACGTGACGGGCGACGATGGACAGTCCGAGGCCCACTCCCCCGGCGGTCTCCGTGGCGAATCGCTCGAAGATCCGTTCGCGGCGGTCGGGAGCAACGCCGGGCCCTGCGTCGTCGACGAAGATCCGTGCGCCATGGGCGTACGGCTCGACGGCCACCTGCACCACTCCGTTCCCATGCACCTCGGCGTTGTGAACAAGGTTGGTGACGACCCGTTCGATGCGCCGCTTGTCGACGCGCATGCGTAGTCGTTCGATGCTGGGTGAGATGTGGGTGACCTGCCGCCCTGCTGTGCGGTCGGCGGCGGCCGCGACAAGGTCGCCGATGATGACCTGCTCAAGAACCAGGCCAACATCGCCCTCGCCGGCGCGGGAGATCTCGAGGAGCTCCTCGACCATGACGGAGAACCGACGTAGCTCGGTGCCCAGCAACACGAACGCCTCCCGAGAGGCCGGAGGCAGGTCCGGTCCGGACTCGACCAGTTCGAACGCGTTGAGCATCGCCATGAGGGTCGTGCGCATCTCGTGACTGACGTCGCCGGCGAAGCGCTCGTCCGCGGCGACCCTCCGCTGGAGGCGCTCCGCGGTCCGGTTGAACGCAGTCGCCACCTCGTCCAGATCGGGGTCACCCGCGCCGTCGAGACGGGTCGCGAGGTTGCCGTCGGCGATCGCCTTGGTCGCCTCGATGACCGGTGAGAGCGGAGCAAGCGCCCGACGCCCCGCAGCCCGACCAAGGAAGACCCCCGCCGCCGCAGCAAGGGTGCTGACGCCCACCAATGCCGTGCTGAGCGTGCGGTGGGTCTCGTCGAGCTCGGTCAGCGGAAACACCTGAAGATAGGACGTCTCCGTCATGGGGAGACCGATGACAAGCACCGGAGTTCCGCCCATGCTGACACGTTGTGAAGCAGCCGTCCCGGTCATGACGAGCTGCGTGAGTGCCTTGGGCAATGCGTCAGGATTCGGAGCGACGGACGTGCCGTACCACCCGCCACGATGCCTCAGCAGGATCGCCGTGTCCGTGGTGCGCGGCAGACCATTCAGCACCTCCGGGATGGGGGTATCTGGCTGGCCGAGGGCCCTCTCGACGACCGCGACATTGCTCTCCGCCTGAGCCAGCGCGAGCCGCTCCCGTTGCGACACGAGGTAGCTCGTCACCACGAACCAGAGCGTCAGGGCGAGCAGTGCCGGCACCAGCACCGCGGTGGCGGCGAGCGCCAGCCCCACACGGGTCCGAAGACCGGTGACCCGGCGAGGCGTCAGGTCCCGAGAACCCGTCATGGCACGAGGCGATAGCCGTGTCCCCGGACGGTGACGACATGGCGCGGTTGGCCCGGGTCACTCTCGAGCTTGGCCCGCAGGCGACTCACGTGGACGTCGACGATGCGGCTGTCGCCGAAGTAGTCATAGCCCCAGACCCGTTGCAGGAGAACCTCACGGCTGCACACCCCGCCGCGTTCGCGGGCAAGTTCGGCCAGGAGTTTGAACTCGGTGTGGGTCAGGGAGAGCGGGGTGTCGTCCCGCAGCACCTCGGCCTCACGCAGCCGGATGGTGAGGTCGCCGACGGTGAACTCCTCCGCCTCGTCCTGGCGTGGCCCCGCCCGGCGCAACAGAGCCCGAATCCGAGCCGACAGTTCCTTGGCCATCAGCGGCTTGCTGACATAGTCGTCGGCGCCCGACTCCAGTCCCGCCACCACGTCGTGGCTGTCGGTGCGGGCGGTGACCATGATGACGGGGACGTGGCTGCGGGCGCGGATCTCACGGCATACGGAGAAGCCGTCCTCATCCGGAAGCATCACGTCGAGCAGAACCACGTCGGGCGAGGAGGCCGTCAGGGCGGCGAGGCCCTCGGCGGCCGTCTCGGCCACGTCGACGGTGTAGCCCTCGCCCCGGAGCGCGAGCCCGAGCACCTGACGGATGCGGGGGTCGTCATCGATGAGGAGTACCCGGCGGTTCATCCCTCCATCATGGCCCCCGAACACGTCGAATCACCGTGCCCAACTCATCGGACCACGTGCCGGATCTCGGAGAAGTGGCACGCGTCCGGATGGCCCGCGGCCCGCACCTCCAACGCCGGCTCCTCCGCCGCGCACCGCTCTGTCGCCTTCCAGCACCGGGTGCGGAAGTGACAGCCCGAGGGTGGGTCGGCGGGGCTGGGCACGTCACCCTCGAGCACGATGCGGTCATTTTCCCCGGCCTTGCGCGGGTCCGGGCTGGGCACGGCGGAGAGCAGAGCCTGGGTGTAGGGATGACCGGGCTCGCGGAAGACGTCGGAACGCTCGCCGACCTCGACGATCTTGCCGAGATACATCACGGCCACTCGGTCACTGATGTGACGCACCACGGAGAGGTCGTGGGCGATGAAGAGATAGGCGAGGCCTAGGTCGCTCTGGAGCTGGCGCAGGAGGTTGATGACCTGGGCCTGGACGGACACGTCGAGTGCGGAGACGGCCTCGTCGCACACGAGGACCTGGGGGTCGAGCGCCAGCGCCCGGGCGATCCCGATGCGCTGCCGTTGGCCACCGGAGAACTGGTGCGGGTAGCGGTTGACATGGTCCGGGTCCAGCCCAACGCGCTCCAGGAGGTCCTGGACGCGGCGACGCCACGACTCCCTCGGAGCCACGGAGCGGTGAACCGCGAAGGGTTCGGCCACGATGTCCCCGACGGTCATGCGCGGGTTGAGCGAGGAGTACGGATCCTGCAGCACGATCTGGATCTGGCGTCGGAGTTCGCGCAGGCGACCATGGGGCATGTCATGGATGTCCTCGCCCTCGAAGAACACCTGCCCCTCCGTGGCCTCCTCCAGTCGCAGCACGAGCTTGGCCACCGTGGACTTGCCGCAGCCCGACTCGCCGACCAGCCCCAGGGTCTCCCCGGAGGCCAGATCGAAGTCCACCCCGTCAACGGCACGCACCGTGCCGACCTGCTTCTTGAACACGATGCCCCTGGTGAGGGGGTAGTGCTTCACGAGGCCTCGCACCTGCACCAGTGGCTCAGTCATGGCTGCTCACAACCTCTTCCCAGAAGTGGCAGGCCGACTCGCGACCGGACCACACGGCATACAAAGGAGGTTCATCCGTGGCGCACTCGTCGCGGGCGATGGGACAACGGGGGTGGAACGAGCAGCCCGAGGGGACCTTCATGAGGTTGGGTGGCGCGCCGGCGATCGGGACGAGTTCCTCGCGGTCGTCGTCCATCCGCGGGATCGAGTCGATGAGCCCCTGGGTGTAGGGGTGCGCTGGCCTCTCGTAGAGCTCGATCACCGGACCGTGCTCGACGATGCGTCCCGCATACATCACCGCGATCCGGTCGGCGACATCGGCGACCACGCCGAGGTCGTGGGTGATGAGCACCAGGGCCATCGTCGACTCGCGCTGCAACTCGGCAAGGAGGTCCATGATCTGCGCCTGCACCGTCACGTCCAGGGCGGTCGTCGGCTCGTCGGCGATGAGCACGTCGGGCCCCAGGGACAGCGCCATCGCGATCATGATGCGCTGGCGCATACCCCCGGAGAACTGGTGCGGGTAGTCGTCGAAGCGGCTCGTGGCCGCGGGGATGTGGACCCGGTCCATCATGTCGATGGCCCGCCGTCGCGCATCCGCACGCGAGGCGCCCTCGTGGACGCGATACATCTCCGCGATCTGGTCGCCGACCGTGAAGACCGGGTTGAGAGAGCTCAACGCGTCCTGGAAGACCATGGCGATGTCCCTGCCGCGGACACGCTGCCGGGCACCCTCGTCGAGGCCGAGCAAGTCCTTCCCGCGATAGCGGATGCTGCCCCGGGTGATGTGTCCAGGCGGGGAGTCGATGAGGCCCATGACGGCCTGCGCTCCGACGCTCTTGCCGGAACCGGACTCGCCGAGAATTGCCAAGGTCTCCCCCGCGTCGACGTGGTAGCTGACGCCGTCGACGGCGTGCACCACGCCGTCCCGAGTCCGGAACTCGACAGCGAGGTCCTCGACCTCGAGCAGGGGGCCTTCGTGGTCGGGCCGGCGCTTGGTCGTGGGTGTGCTGCTGGGCAGCATCTCGGTCGCGGGCATGGCGCGCTCCTCACCGAAGCTTCGGGTCGAGGGCGTCGCGCAGAGCGTCACCCATGAGGATGAAGGACAGCACCGTGAGGCTGAGGAACATGCCCGGGAACAGCAGCAGGTGCGGCGCCTCGGCGATGCGGTACTGGGCGTCGGAGATCATGAGGCCCCACGAGATCGCGGGCAGCTGGAGCCCCACGCCGAGGAACGACAACGTGGCCTCGGCGGCGATGACGATCCCAACATAGATCGTGGCGTAGACGACGACGGGTGCAATGGCATTGGGCAGGATGTGCCGCGTGAGGATCCTGAAGTCGCTGGTGCCAAGAGCGCGGGCCGCCAGGACGTAGTCGCTGTCCCGCACGGAAATCACCGACGAGCGCATGAGACGGGTCATCGTCGTCCACCCGAGAACCGCCAGAACGAGGGTGACCTGGAAAAGGCCGCGGTTCTCGAAGACGGTGAGGATGACGATCGCACCGAGGATGAAGGGCAGGCCGAAGACCACGTCGGTGAAGCGGGCGATGATCGAGTCGGTGATCCCGCCGTAGTAGCCCGACAGACTGCCGAGCACGAGAGCGATCGCCACGGCGATCACGGTGACGAGGATGCCGATGACGATGGAGACGCGGGCACCATGGACGACCTGGGCGTAGTAGTCGCACCCGAGCAGGTCGTAGCCGAACCAGTTCTCGGAGCTGGGACGACCGAGCGACCGGGACAGGTCGCACGAGCGGGGGTTGGTGCGCGTGAAGACGACGGGGAAGGCGGCCATGACGACGAACACCGTGACGACGGCTGCGGCGACCAGGAAGATCTTGTCGTGCCGCAGCTCCCGCCATGCATCGGCCCACAGACTCGCGCTGCGTCCGGAGAGCTCACCGGCCGCCTCGCCACCGGAGGGGTCGGCGGCTGCACCGGTGGCACCGGTCTGGTCGCGGGCCGCTCCGCGGGGCTCGACGTCACGCGTGTCCGGTCGGCTGCGGGTCTTGTCACTCATAGCGGATCCTCGGGTCGAGGACGCCGTAGAGGAGATCCACGGCGAGGTTGGCGAAGATGAAGACGAGAACGAGAGCAGTCACGATCCCGACGACGACCGGGCCCTCCTGGGCACGGACCGAGAGGAAGACCTGCTGCCCGATCCCGGGGAGGTTGAAGATGCCCTCGGTGACGATCGCGCCGCCCATGAGCGCGCCAAGGTCGATGCCGAGGTAGGTGACGACGGGGATGAGCGAGTTGCGCAGGGCGTGGCGTCCGACCACCCGCTTGCGGCTCAGTCCCTTGGACGTCGCCGTCCGGACGTAGTCGGCCCGCAGGTTCTCGACGAGGCTGGTCCGGGTCAGGCGCGCGACGTAGGCGAGGGACAGTGCACCCAGCACGAATCCGGGCAGAAGGTAGCTGTACCACCCCTGCGAGATGCCGGCGATGGGGAACCACCCCAACTTCACCCCGAGCAACAACTGCAGGGTGAACCCGAGCACGAACGTCGGGATCGAGACGATCGCCGTGGTCGTCACCAGCACGAGCGTGTCGAGGTAAGACCGACGCCGCAGGGCTGCGACCACGCCGGCCACGAGACCGATGAGGATCTCGAAGATGAAGGCGACGAGGGCCAGCCGGATGGTCACCGGGAACCTGTGGGCCATGATGTCCACGACTTCTCGACCGTTGTAGTCCTTGCCGAAGTCACCCTGCACGAGTCCGGCCATGTACTTGCCGTACTGGACGACCAGCGGGTCGTCGAGGTTGTACTCCTCACGCAACGTCGCGACGGTCGAGGGTGAGATCGGCCGGTCGCCGGCCAATGCCCGGATCGGGTCCCCGGGGATCGCGAACACCAGGGCGAAGATCAGGAATGTCGTGCCGATGAACACCGGCAGCATCTGCAGGAGCCGCCGTGCGGTGTACCTGCCCATGACGCCCTCCTTCGGAGTGGGTGGTGGACGACTGGCGACGACAGGTGGTGACGCCGTCGCCAGCCGCCTCTTGGGGCCGTTCCCTGGATCGGCCCCCAGACCGGGCTACTGGTTGACCGTCACGTCCTCGAGTCGAACGCGGGTGAACGCGTCGATGACGACGTTGTCGACATGGTCGGAGTGACCGGCCTGGACCTTGCCGAACCACATGGGGATGATCGGCATGTCCTCGAGGATCAGGTCCTCGGCCTTGTTGTAGGCCTCGATACCCGCCTCGACACTGTCCGCCGCATTGCCCTCGGCGATGAGGTCGTCGACCGCCTTGTTGGAGTAGGTCGTGTTGTTCGACGAGCCGCCTGAACTGTGGATCGGCTCCAGGTAGTTCTGCGGGCTCGGGTAGTCCATGACCCAGCCAAGACGGAACGGTCCAGTGATCTTCTCGGAGTCGAGCAGGCCGAGGTACTCAGCGAACTCGAGTGACTTGAACTGGATGTCGGTGATGCCGAGGTTGCTGCGGAGCTGGTTGGAGACGGCCTCCATCCACTTCTCGTGGCCGGCACCGCTGTTGAACCACAGGGTCAGCGGCCCGCTCCAGCCGCCAGCCTCCTGGAGCAACTGCTTGGCCCGTTCCGGGTTGTAGGTGCAGGGCTCACCACACGGGTCCTCACGCGAACCGGTCACGACCGGTGAGACCACGGACTTCGCAGGCTGGTAGGCGCCGCTGAAGATCGCGTCGATGATTGCCTGCCGGTCGATGGCCATCGAGAAGGCCTGGCGCAACTTCGGGTCCTCGAACTTCGGGTCGTACAACGGGAACCCGACGTAGGTGAAGCTCGAGCTGGGTCGCTCGACGAAGCGCTCGCCGAACTGTGACTTGGCCTCACCCAGTCGCTCGGGCGGCAGTGAATCCATGATGTCGAGGTTGCCGCCGAGCAAGTCGTTGTATGCCGTGTTGACGTTCGAGTAGATCTTGAACGTCACCGCATCGGCCTTCGCCTTGTCACCCTTGTAGTTCTCGTACCGCTTGACCTTGATCTGCTGGTCGTGCTGCCAGGTGCCGTCCATCATGAACGGACCGTTGCCGATCGGACTCTCCTCGAAGGCCTTGGGGTCGTCCTCGTAGGCCTTGGGCAGTGGGAAGAACGCCGTGTAGCCGACAGTCAGCGGGAACTGGCTGAACGGAGCGGTGAGCGTGACCTCGAAGGTCCTGTCGTCGATGACCTTGAGCCCGCTCAGCTCCTTGGTGCTCGGCGCCGGGGGCTTCTGTGCACCGTCACCATCGGGGTCCTTGGGGTTGAGTGCGTCATAACCCTCGATGTTGGCGAAGAAGTAGTTGTTGCCGTAGGCATTGGGTCCGTAGGCGCCGGCGTTCCAGGCCCGGACGTAGGACTGCGCGTCAACGGGCTCGCCGTTGTGGAAGGTGAAACCCTCCTTGAGCCTGATCGTCCAGACCTTCTGGTCGTCGGACTCGATCGACTCGGCGATGGCGTCGTCGAACGTCATCTCGCTCTCGTCGGCCGTGAAGCTCACCAGTGGGGTGAACAGCGCACCCAGCACCTCGCCGCCGCACGTCTCGTTGGTGTTCTGCGGGATCAGGTGCTCTGGTTCGCAGACGTACATCGAGAAACTTCCGCCGCTCTCGCCGGTGTCTTCGCCGCCGCTCTCACTCGCGCCACCACAGGCCGTGGCCGTGAGTGCGGCCCCGGCCGTGATGGCCATCCAGATCTTCATGCGTTGCCGTGTCATGGCGTCCGCCTTCTCTCTCCTGTGACTCACTGCCGCGCCGGTGTTGGGCATTCGGCCATGAGTCCAGAAAGCCACTCGACCGGCGCCGACACCACCCCTCGGGGACCCATCTGGGCGCTTCGTCACGCAACCTCAAAGCGGCCGTCATCGAGCCGCAACACTGGCCACCCCACCGTGATGCACCCGCGAAACCGCAACGAGAGCGTGGGGTTCGGAGAGAACCCCTCGGGGCACAGTGAAGTCATGAAGACAACCAGCAGCCACATCGCGAGCATCCGCCGAGCGGCGACTGCCGTCACCGCTGTCCTCGTCCTGACGTCGTGTGCCACCTACCCCACCACGACGGGCGACTCACCCGGCACCAACCTCGAGATCGACGGCGTCAAGATCCGCTACGCCCACCTCGAGGCGCCCGAGGACCCTGACGGGTGGGAGACCGGAGACGACGTGCCCCTGTATGTGTGGCTGCACAACAGTTCGGGCGAGCCCCGGACCCTCACCGGGGCCAGCAGCCCGATCGCCTCGAAGGTCACCTTGAGTGAGGGTGCGTTCCCCGTCGACCTCCCGACCATGGAGTGGGCGCAGCTCGAGCGAGGCGCGCCGCACCTTGTCCTGCACGACATCGAGGAGCAGGTGCGTGGCGCCGAATTCGTCACCGTGACACTGGAATTCGCCAGTGGTCGCACGGCCGTGATGGATGTCGAGGCAGTCGACCCGAACCCCGATCCCCCACAACTACCCACCTCGGACACTGACGGCTGACAGCGCAACCGCAGCACGCGGCATACGAGAGAATTTTTCTCCGTATGCCGCGTGCTCGCGTTCCAGGGGAGTCAGGCCTTCTCGTCCTCCGCATTGCCATGAACGCTCAGTGCCGCGGTCGCGGGTCCGTGCAGGACCGAACCGTCGAGGGCGAACCGTGACCCGTGGCAGGGGCAGTCCCACGAACGCTCGGCGTTGTTGAACGCCAGGGCACAGCCGAGGTGGGTGCACCGCGCGTTGACGCTGTGAACCGTGCCCGCCTCGTCACGGTAGGACGCCACGAGCTGGCCGCCGATCCGCCCGACACGCGCCTCGCCCGGAGCCAGGGATTCCACCGAACCCTCCGTCGTCGCCGCCTTGAGCAGGTCGGTGACGAGGTGCTTGGCCACGACCGCGTTGTCCTTGGCGACGCCGGCGGCCACGTCGAGATCCGCGCGCGCCGGGTCGAAGAGCGTGGCCAGCTCCTCGTCGGCCCGGCCGAGGACCTGATCGGCGACGAGTCGGCCACCGGCCGTGCCACCGGTCATCCCCCACAGGTTGAACCCCGTGGCCACCCACAGGTGGTCGGCGCCGGGGTGGAAGGGCCCGACGTAGGGCACGTGGTCCGGGGTGACGAGGTCGTGGGCGGACCAGCGGTGGGTCACCTCGGTGACCCCGAAGTGCGTCGCCGCGAAGTCCGCGAGCGCGGCATACCCGCTTTCGACGTCGGTCTTGGTGCCGACTCGGTAGTTCTCACCGCCGACGATCAAGCGCACGCCCCCGTCGCTGTCGGGGACCGTGCGGAACGAGCGCGATTCGCTCGTGCAGAGGTAGGCCGCGTCCGGCGCCTTCGCGGGATCGACGAGTCCGCTGACGACGAGGTCGCGGATGGGTTCGAGACGCGCGAAGTAGCCGCCTCGGTCGAGGATCGGGAAGTGCGACGTGATGAGGACGTCCTGCGCCGCGACCCGGTGGTCGGCTGTGACGACGGTGCGCCCGTGGTCCTCGACGCCGGTGACGCGGCAGCCCTCGACGATGACGCCGCCGGCCTGTTCGATCTTCTCGGCGAGATGCAGGAGCCACTGCCTCGGGTGGAACTGCGCCTGGTCGTCCATGCGCAGCACGGCAGTCACGTCGAACGGCAGGGTGGAAGCCCCTGTCTCGACGCTCGACGGCAGGCCGGCCGCAGTGCACGCGGCGGCCTCCGCCTTGTAGGCGTGGACGTCCTTGTCGTCCGTGGAGTAGAGGTTGGTCGGGATCCGCTCCCACGCGCACTCCACGCCGTGCTCGGCCACCTGGGCGTCGATCCACTCCAGCGCCTCGCGTTGGGCTCGCGCGTAGGCGCCTGCGGCTTCCGGGCTCTTGCGACGGCTGAGCTGGTCGTAGCGCAACCCGTGCTGGGCGGAGACCTTGGCGGTCGTGTGACCACTGACCCCGCTCGCGACCGGGGCGGCCTCGAGGAGAAGGACACCCCGGCCGGCCTGGGCCAGGTGCCACGCCGCGGTGAGCCCGGCGATGCCGGCACCGACGACGACGACGTCTGCCGTCGCCGGGAGCGTGGCGCCGGACCGGTCGGGCGCGGGCGCCGAGTCGATCCACCATGAGTGAGGGGCTGGAAGTGCCATGGGTCTCCTCCGTCGATCGACAGTGCCTACCCCAACCCTTGCCCTGAGTACGCGCCCTGTAAACCCCTCCACAAGGGGCTTCCCGATGAACGACCGGACGCGTAATGTCGCAGGGGTCAGGAACGGTCACCCCGGACCCCGGTGACTCCCGAGCCCCCTCGCACGTGGCACAGGAGACAGACATGAACCTTGACCAGAAGCCCGGGATCTCTCAGTTGGACGACTTTGCGTGGCCACCTGAATCGTCGACGCCACCGCCGGGGTCTGTTCGGGCGCTGATCGCTGAACTGGCGCAGATCGAGGACGCCGTCCGGCGTGCACCCACCTTCGCCACCCCGGCAGACGGTCAGGCACAGGTGAATGGTCAGGCACAGGTGAATCCAGAGCTGATGGAACTCATGGCACGGGAGGACCAGGTCGTGCGCGCCCTGCGGAGCCTCCGTGTCGGTTCGACGTAGGGCGGAGAAGGGTCGACATGGAGAGCAACACTTCGAATCTGCAACCGGATGGGACGACGTTCCCACCGGTGCTACCCGATCCTCCACCCCCGCCGGGCTACGTCTCACCGCTGCCTGAGGATCTGGACTCGGGCGTTGTCCAAGCGGAGGCCGACGCCCCAGCAGGGGCACCAGCGGACGACGTGGCGCCTTCCGCCGACTGAAAGGAATGCCGGACGGGGCCTACCGGCGGGCGGTCAGGTCCTCGTGGCTCGAAGGATCGGTCACCACGCCATGGGCGACATCGCTGAGCCTGTGATTCTTGCTGCGCGCATAGTCCCGCATCAGCGCGAACGCCGCATCGACATCGATGCCGTGCATCCGCGCCAACGCACCCTTGGCCTGTTCGATGACGATTCGGCTGTTGAGGGCGGCTTGCAGCTGCTCGGTGAGCACCTCGGAGTTGCGGATGGCGCGCTCCTGAAGCAGACCAATCGTGGCGACGTCGGCCAGTGCCTGGACAATCCGGACATCCGTGCCTTCGAGCCGGCCGGCGTCACGGCTGAACAGGTTCAGCGCACCAATGACCTTGCTGCGGTGTCGCAGCGGGAAGGCGTGGACAGACTGAAACCCTGCTTCGCTGGCGCGCGGTGCGAACAGCGGCCAGCGGTCGTCTGCCTCGTTCAGGTCAGTGTTGATGACGGGTTCGCCCATGCGATAGCAGTCCAGGCACGGACCCTCCTGGTATTGGAGCTGGAAGAGTTCCAACAGCTTCACGGACTCCGTCGAGGAGGCCATGTATTGGAGCTGACCGTGCGGATCTGCCAGCAAAAGCCCGGCGGAAGCGGCGGCGCTCACCGTGGCGGTATGCGTCGCCAGGGTCTCGAGGAACTCGATGACGTCGAACTCGTCGACCAAGGTGTCAGCGAGTTCGACGAAGACCTCGGCCAACTGCTCCACGGCGATCATGGCGGTTCCGCCTCCCCATCCGTCCTCCGGGCGAATGCCTGCGTCAGAGTTCATGAGTGTCCTTGTCCAGTCTGATTTTACCGCTGATGATGTCGCGAGCAACGTCGCCGATCGATTGGTTCTCGGCGTAGGCGTAGCCGCGGATTCTGGCCATCGCCTCGTCGATGCTCACGCCCAGATCAACCATGACCATGCCCTGCGCCTGGTAGACCTCGACGCGGTAGGCCAGGACGTCATCGAGGTCCGCCCTCGCCTTGCTGCCCTCATCGCCGTTCTGGCTGTCGACCAGCACATCCATGGCGACGTCGGCGAAGGTGAAGGCATCGTTGAGTGACTCTGCGCTCAGGGGACCGGGCTCGTCACGATAGACATCGAGCGCGCCCGCCCGCGCGGCCCCGACCTGCAATGGGAACGCGAAGACAGCTCTCACGCCGTGGTCGTGGGCTGCGGGGGCGTAGCCCGGCCACCGCGCTGAGCCGTGGGCCTGGAGGTCGGCGACAAGGACGGGTCGGCGGGAGGTGTAGGCGTCGATGCAGGGCCCTTCGCCCAGTGCGAACTGGAGCTCCTCCAGCGCACGTGACGTGGCATTCGATGCCGCGATGGTGCCGCCGTGGTTGTCCTCAACCAGCAGGCTCAGCCCGACTCCGCTGGCAGGGAGCACTCGGGTCAACGCCGTGCACAAGCGCTCCAGGCGTCCGATTGATCCGGGAGACCCGCCCACGACGCGGGGCTCGGCGTCGATGAGCTGATTGACCCGAGCACGTCTGGCTCCATGGTCAACCATGACGACCGCCGCGCCTGGTGCTTCGCATGGGCTCGACCCTAGTCGCCGTGGGTCCCACGAGCGTCTTCCGGCGCGAACCCAACTCGGTCGACCTTGCGGTGGAAGCGCATCCCCGCGAGCCCGCCGAGCAGTGCCCCGATCAGGCTCGCCACGGCGGCGATGATCAGGGCAATAATGCCGCCCGTGGTCAGGGTTCCACCGTCGACCGGAAATCGCGGGAAGCTGTTCAGTTCGCTGAGGACGTCGTATTGGCTGCCGGCCATCGCTGCGACGCCGGCCACGACGAGCGCTGCCAGCACGGCCCACAGCCACACAGCCAAGCCCTGCTTGAGGCCGTTGAAGCGGGCCATCCGCCCCGCGACGTAGCCACCGCAGTAATAGGCCACGAAGAGGACGACGAGCAGGATGATCGCGCCCACGACTCCGACGGTTGCGGGGTCGGCCGCAGCGTCAGCCACTGCCGTGTCGGGATCAGTGCCGGTGCTCACGCCGACGGCCGTCCCGGCCGCAGCCACCAGCGCCGTGAGGATCACCGCTACGCCGACGGCGGTCAGCCACCCGAAGAAGGCCGAACCGAACTTCATGCCGCCGTAGGCGTCCTGCTCCCGTGCGTGGAGGTCCCTGCGGCCCGTTTCGGCGGATCCCGGCGCGTAGTCGGTCCGCTCCCGGTGCTGGTCGCCATCGGGGCGCCCGCCGTCGTCATATCCGTCACGGCCGAGGCCGTCATCGCGGTGGTGTCGCGTCGGTTCACTGTGCCGGTTCGCTGACGTGCTCATCTCGTCTCCTCAACAATCCTTCGTATGCCGTGTCGGCTGAGTGCCTGTCGGCGCACTCCCGTGCCGAGCGCCACGGGCCCACCCCGATCCGGGCAACGGATCTGGGTGGGCCCGAGCCCGGTCGCTCAACTGCCGAGAGGGTTGCCCATACCGCCGCCACCACCACTGCCCATGAGGTCCTGGGGGTTCAGGCCCAACTGGCTGAGCTTGTCCTTGTCCTTGTCGGTGTCGAGCTGCTCGGGGAGTGCGGACTCGGCCTGCGTTGCCTTGTCCTCGTCGCCGCGCTGCCTGAGCAGGTCAACGATCTGCTGGCGATCAATCTGCATGTCGTGCTCCTTCTCTTGTTGGTGCGTTCCCGAGGGTTCCCCGGGCGACCAGGTGAGGCGGTATCCACCGGTGTGAGGGTCCCGTGCGCCCCACCTGGACGTTCTGGTGGGTAGCGATCAGCCCTGGTCCGACTTCCGGTGCTGCCCGGTGCGCGGCTTGGTCTGCCCCTCGGCACCTGACTGGGATTGGGGAGTCTCGGCCTCGATCTTTTCCTTGCGGACCTCTTCGGAGACCGGCTCCTGGTCAGTGACCTTCTCGGTGTTCATCCGGACTCGTTCCACGGGTACTGCCTCCTTCTCAACTGTGGGGCGCTCCTCATGAAGCGTCACCTCGTGTTCCGCATCGGTGATGTCGTTCCCCGCCATCGCCTTGTCACGGTTGGCGTCGGTGATCGGCTCGCGCTCGACCCGGACCTCCTCCCGCGACACCGGGACCGTCTTCGTGACGTTCTCGGTGACGACGTACTTGCGCAGCCGTGCCTTGCCGCTCTCGCGGCGTTCGGTGCCCACGTTCAACCGCTCCTCGGAGCGGGTCATGGCGTCGTCGGTGGTGGTCCCCGACGTGTCGCGGCGGGCCGTGCCGTCGGTAGGGCTTGTGCCGGCACCCTCGCGCCCGGGAGCGCCGCCCGCGGGCAGCCCTGTGTCGGAACGGGACTCGCTGTAGTCCATGCCGTAGTGGCGGTAGAGCTCAGCCTCGTCCTCCTGCGTGAGGTGGCCGTCGTGGGTCTCGACCTGAGGTGCGTCCTTGATCGTGTCCTTGTCGAACGGCACCTTGAGGTCCTCGCCGGCCAGATCGGCCTCGGCCAACGGAACGAAGGCCTCAGTCGCCCCGAACCAACCGGTCTTGACCGTCGCCCACTCGGGCCTGTCTGTCTGGTCGTCGAGATAGATCTGGGTGACGCTTCCGATCTTGCTGCCGTCGTTCCCGACGACACTGCCTTCGCGGCTGAGCAGATCGTGGACTTGCTCCATGGTGATCATGCGGTGATTCCTTTCGAGTCCGTCGGCCGTCGTGAGCCGACGGGTTGGATCGTGACGTGCGAAGCGTTCAGACCTGTCGGGATCCGGTGTCGCCGTACTGGTTCGGGTCATACGCCGAGGTGACGCGATACGGTGCGCGCTCGTCGTACGGCTGATCCTGTTGGCCCGGCTGGTCGGACTGGTCCGGCTGACCGGCCTGTCCGTACTGGCCGGACCGGCCCTCGGACTGCTCGTACTTGGCCTGGGCCCGGGTGCGGACCTGCTCGGCCTGCTCCATGATCGACGGGGCGTTCCTGGCCTCCTCCTTGATCTTGGGGGCCTCTTCCTCCGCCTTGGTCAGGTAGCCCTCCCAGCGGGTCTGCATCGGCTTGATGAGCCCACCGCCGGCGCCGACGATGATGACTCCGGCAAGCGTGGCGAGGATCGCGATGAGGACGGGCATGGTCACCGTGGTGGCGACTCCGATCTGGTTCAGCGCGGCAATGACTCCGAGGAACAGGATGAATCCGCTCGCGATGCCGGCGAGGACCTTGCCGTAGGACAGGCCACCGAGAGTGCCCTCGATCAGGGTCTTGACCGCCGCGGCGATGGCCGAGGCAACCACGATGATGATGATGGCCACGATGAGCTTGGGCAGGAACGCGATGACGGCCGTGATCAGCTCACTGATCGGGTTCGGGCCGAAGACGCCGAAGGCCAACTGCAGCACGAACAGCATGAGGGTGTAGAAGACCAACTTGCCGACGATGTCGCTGGCATCCATGTCGGACTTGTCCAAGGCCTTCTTGACCCCGCCGCGCTCGACTGCGCGATCGAAGCCGACCTTCTCGAGTACCTTGCCGATCGCCTTGGCGATGAGCTTGGCGACGATGTAGCCGATCACGAGAATCAGCAGGAAACCGATGAGTTTGGGGACGAACTCCGCGATGGTGTTCAGGCCGTTCTCAAGTGCGTCTTGCATGACAGACCTCCGTGGGTTGACGGTGGCATTCATCTGCACCGAACCCGGAGAGGACTCGAACTCCTTGAAAGTCGGCTGACTTCCCAGACCCGGGCATCAGGTGCGATGCGCTGCCGGGGTCTGGGGCAACTGTGCCGATATGGACTTCGCGCGGCTGGCACGAACCAGTGACTTCTGGCTACTCCAACCACTTCTCAACATACTCGGTCAGGGCCATCGTGCAACCCCTGGAGACGGCCCATTCGTCATGGCTCACCCCTGACAGGCCGTCAGAAGACGGCTCCTCCGCCGGTGACACCCAGGACGGTTCCGGAGACATAGCTCGCGTCAGCCGTTGAAGCCAGGAAGACATAGGCCGGAGCCACCTCGCCGGGCTGACCGGCACGCCCGAGCGGCGTGTCCTTGCCGAATGTCTCGACCTTCTCGACCTCGCGGGTAGCCGGTTGAAGAGGCGTCCAGATGGGTCCGGGCGCAACGGCGTTGACGCGAATTCCCTTGGGGCCCAGCGCCGCTGCGAGGTTGACTGTGAGGTTGTTGATGGCCGCCTTGGTGGCGGCGTAGTCCATGAGGCCCGGCGACGGGTCATAGGCCTGGATCGACGTCGTGTTGATGATCGTTGCCCCCTCACCGAACTGGGCCGCAGCCGCCTTGCACATCCAGATCACCGCCACGAGATTCGTCTCGATGACGCGGTCTACGTCGTCCGGCTCGAGGCCTTCCAGACCGTCCTTGCCTCTGCCCCTGTCCCACTGGAACCCGGCATTGTTCACCAGGATGTCCAGCCCACCGAGTTCCTTCGACGCGTCGGCGACAACTTGGTCGCAGGTTGCACGGTCACGGAGGTCACCAGGGACTTGGACCGCCTGACGACCTGCTTTCGTCACCCAGTCGCAGGTCTCGTCGGCGTCCACTTGCTCCGCCTGCAGGTAGTTGATGGCGACGTCCGCTCCCTCACGGGCGAAGGCGATGGCGATGGCGCGGCCGATGCCCGAATCTCCACCGGTGATCAGCGCCTTGCGCCCCTCCAGACGTCCATGGCCCACATAGGTCTGCTCGCCATGATCAGGAACTGGCGTCATGTCCCCGGTCACCCCGGGCGGATCCTGTTGTTGCGCGGGGAAGCCGCCCTTCTTGTCGGTGCGGACCATGCGTGCAGCTCGAGCGCCGATGTCGGTCATCACATCTCCCCTTGTCGGTTGGGTCGTCCCTCTCCCCCTACCCCGCCGCGTGGGACGCGAATCATGGCCGTGTCACTGGAAGAAACGCGCCAACGCTGCGGCAACCTCTTCCGGGTTCTCCTCGGCCATGTGGTGTCCAGAGTCGATCGGCTGCCCCGTGACAGTTGGAGCCCAAGCCCGCCAGATGGCAAGTGGGTCACCGTAGAGGTCGACCATGTCGTCGCGCGTCGACCAGCAGAAGAGCGTTGGGCACCGAACAGTGCGCCCGGCCGCGTGGTCCTGTGCCTCGTGCTCGCGGTCGATCCCCAGTCCGGCACGGTAGTCCTCGATCATGGCCTCACGTGTCGCGGGGTCGTGGATCGCGGCACGGTACTCGGCGAACGCCTCAACCCCCATGTGTTCCGGCGTCCCGCCGTACCAACGGTCAGGATCGGCGCCCACCGCCAGCTCAGGCTTCTCGGCTGCGCCGAAGAAGAACCAGTGCCACCACTTCCGCGCGAACCGTGCGTCTGCGCGCACCAAGGCTTCACTGATCGGTATGCCGTCCAGCACGGCCAGTCGGGTCACTCTCGTCGGGTGGTCGAGGGCAAGGCGCAGCGCCACGTAGCAGCCCCGGTCGTGCCCGGCGACGCCGAAGCGATCGTGGCCGAGGTGCTGCATCAACGCCACGAGGTCGGCTGCCACCGCGCGCTTGGACTGCTGACTGTGGTCGGGTCGGACCGCGACCGGCGTGGACGCTCCATAGCCCCGCATGTCGGGACAGACCACGGCGAAACCTCGCTTCACCAGTCGGGCGGCCACTGCGTGCCACGTGGCTCCCGTGCGCGGATGGCCGTGGACCAAGAGGATCGGCGGCCCATGGCCGCCGTGTCGGACTCTCAGAATCGTCTCGCCGACATCGACCCGTTCGTCCGTGAAGCCGGCGAAGAACTCCCCGACCGTCACGCGTCGATTGTGCCCGGAGTGGCGCTGCGCAGGGGGGTGGCCGACTCGGGTTCCTCACACACACCGGGGATCGCCCGAGCGGAAGCGGCGCCGCGTCGGTCGATCGTCGACACGATCTCGTCGGCGAGATCGCGCAGTTTGCGATTGGTGTTCATGCTCAGGGTGCGAAGCAGGTCGAAGGCCTCCTCCTGGGTGATCTTGTGCCGCTCCATGAGGATTCCCTGGGCCCGGCCGATGACCGCGCGGGACTCCAGCCCGGCGCGCAGCTGTCCAGCGAGGTCGCGGGCAGTCTGCTCGGCCGCTTCGATCCGTGCCTTCGCCGTGAGGGACAGCGCAGCATGACCAGTGGCCGTCAGCACACTGTCGACCACCGAGTCCGTGAACGCTCCGGGGTGCGTCGAGTACAGGCTCAAAGCCCCAGGAGTGGAACGCTCACCCCACCCGGGAAGCAGGAGGAGCGCCGGGGCAAAGACGGCCAGACTGATCGAGAGCACCGAACACACTCGCAGCCGTTCGGCGACCGTCGTGAGAGCAGGGCAGCCCGATGGGTCCGCGAGGTTCGGGAGCGAACCCGCGGTCCAGCCCCCGTTCTTGATGACCTCAACGGCCGGACCACAGCGCTGGCGGAACTGGGCGGCGTCCAGCTCTGCCGCACCGTGGTCGCTCGCCCACAGCGATCGGAGGCGCCTATGCGGTTCCATCACTGAGAGTGCTGCAGTCCCATCGGGGGGACCCACCTGGAGCGCCACGCGAGCGATCGCAACGAGGGCTGCGCCCACGAGGTCCTCGGGAGCCCGCGCGCTCGGGACCGAGGGCCGCGTTGCGGACCCTCCGGGCAGGAGTCGCAAAGGGCTGCTGGGCAGGCCATCCCGTGGCGGCAATGACCGCGGGCGTCGACCCGTGTCCCCAACCCGCGAAGCGGGTGGTTTCGGGACAACGGTCACGCCATGGCGAGCCGTTCGTGAACTCATGCCAAGCGATCCAAGGTGTTGGACGTCACTGCCCGGCGGCGCAACTCGGACACGATGTGTCTCTCGGCATCCTTCAGGGCGGTGAAGTCGGGATTGATCGTCACGCGGTGGCCTTCGCGCAGCACGGTGGGAACCGCGCGCAGGACATCCTCGATCAGTGCGAGATCGGCAATCAACTCCCTCACCGACTTGCTCAAGGGGTTGTCGTCGGGGGCGCGTGCCGAGTTCGGCGCCAGCGCCACAGCGGATCGGTTCTCAGTAGGGCCATCCCATGTCGTTGACATTGATCTGCCTTCCCACGGTTTCGATGAATGCGTGGTCACCGGGGTCTGGGATGGCCAAGGAGTCAACACGTCCACACTAGACCGGCCAAGCGCGGATGCGTCAGACACGAGCGGGTCATTCTGCGATCGGGCCCGGCGCAGGCGTCGTGCCATGCGTGCGTCGATGCGGCCCCACCGGGGTCTGGGGTGAGGTCGTGATCGCCTCGCGTCAGAAGATGAAGATCAGCAGGGCAATGATCAGAAGAACACCGACGATGGTCCAGATGAGTCCGGAACCTTGCATGGCTCACACCTCCGTTGAGTGACGTGCATTGCCCTTCCGACATTACGCGAGTGGGCTGGCACATGGCCTGATGCAGCCGCCCTGATCTGCGCGCGGTCTCCGGTGTCGTGGTTGCCGGGGCATGGGTTGCGGACGCGGAGGCAGGGTGGTTGTGTGGTCGGCAGACGACCCGTGGTCCAGCAGCGGTGCCATCCGTCCTCAGTCCCGACTGAGAGAGGATCACCATGCTCGCCCCCCTACCCTCCCAAAGCCGGCACAACCACGCCGATCACGACCGTGCGGAGGCCCTGCTCATCAGGGCCGAGACATGTCGAGACGTCTCCCTGCGGCAGCAACTGCGGGACGAGGCAGTGGTGCTGACCCTCGACCTCGCAGACGACGTTGCACGCCGCTACCGTGGCCGGGGCGTGGAGAGCGACGACCTCACACAGGTCGGCCGGCTGGCGCTTGTCAAGGCCGCGAACGGGTACCGGCATCGCGCTGGAAGCGTCTTCCCGGCATACGCGATCCCCACGATCTCAGGGGAGATCAAGCGCTACTTCCGCGACCACGGCTGGATCGTCCGCCCGCCCAGAAGACTGCAGGAACTCCGTGCCGAACTCGCCCAGACCGAGGGCCGGATGCAACAGAGCGTGCTGCGCGAGCCGACCGAACGAGAACTTGCGGACGCTCTCGACGTCGACCCGGAGGACATCCGTGAGGCGAGGTTCTGCTCGGCCGGCTACCACGCCCTGTCCCTTGACGCACCGGGGGCGAGTCGCGCCGCCGCGGCCCTCGCGCCCGCGGATTCGGGCGCCGATGACGTGATCGCGGATCGCGACGCACTCGGTCGTGCCCTGGCGCAGCTGACCCAGCGGGAACAACTCATCGTTCGCCTGCGCTTCGTCGACGAACTGACCCAGCTCGAGATCGGCCGGTCGATCGGCCTCAGCCAGATGCAGGTCTCACGGCTGCTCACCGGCATCCTCGGTCGGCTCCGCGAGTCCATTCAGGGCTTGGCGGAGAGCGCCTAGAGAGGAGTTTCGTGCTGTTGGGGCCAAGGCCGCAGTTTCCTTGCGTGGCCGTCGACAGTCACCCGGCGACGGCCGAGGTGCAATCCGTCGATGCGGAGTGGTTCCCAGTCCGGTGGCGTGTGGGTGTCGACGTGGTCCGACTCCGGGTCGAGGCCAAGCAGGCTGGTGACCAACGCGATGGGCGTGACCGCCGCCCAAGCCTGCGGTGAGCAGGACGTGGGGTACGGCACGGGGAAGCCGAGATCGTCACGGGCAAAGCCCCCGAACAGCTCGGGCATTCGTCCATCGAACGCCGCCGAGGCCTCGATCATCCCGTGGGCGATGCGCGCTGCCGCCGTGTGGTGCCCGTACCGGACGAGCCCGGCAACGAGGACGGCGTTGTCGTGCGGCCAGACTGAGCCGTTGTGGTAACTCACCGGGTTGTAGGTCGCCATGCCGTCGGCGAGTGTTCGCACTCCCCAGCCGGTGAACATCGCCGGTGACAGAAGTGCGTCGACCACGTGGTCGACACGTCGCTCGTGAATGATGCCTGTCCACAGGCAATGACCCTGGTTGGATGCGAGTGCGTCCACCGGACGCTTGTCCCCATCGAGAGCCAGGGCGAAGTGGCGGTGCTCGGGAACCCAGAAGGCGTCGTCGAACGCGGCCCGTAGTTGATCGGCTCGAACATCCCACCCTTCGGCACCCGATGTGTCTCCGACTCTGCGGGCAAGGTCAGCTCTCGCACGATAGGCGCCATAGACGTAACCCTGAACCTCGCACAGGGCTATGGGGCCTCGCGCGGGGGCTCCCTCACGGAAGCTGATTGCGTCTTCGGAGTCCTTCCAACCCTGGTTGAGCAGGCCTCGCTCGGTCGTCCGTTGGTACTCCACGAATCCGTCGCCGTCGAGGTCGCCGAAGTCCGCGATCCAGGCCAGTGCCCGATCGGCGAACGGAAGGAGTTGAGCCACGTCCTCGTCGGCCATGCCCCACCGGGCGGCTTCGCCGAGGAGCATGACGAACAGCGGTGTCGCGTCGACACTTCCGTAGTAGACGGAGTTTCCGCCCAGCGCACGGGACTCGTCGATGCCGAGCCGAACCTCGTGCAGGATGCGCCCGGGCTGTTCCTCGCTGGATGGGTTGATCTGCCGCCCCTGAAGCCGGGCCAGAGTGAGAAGTGTCCCCCGCGCCAGCCCGGGGACCCACGGCAGTGCGAACCAGCTGGTGAGCAGCGAGTCGCGGCCGAAGAGCGCCATGAACCACGGCGCTCCGGCCGCGACCACATCGAGGTCAGGATGCTCCGGATCGACGAGCCGCAAGGCGCCCAGGTCCTCGGCACTACGATCCAAGGCGTCCTGGAGCAGCGGGTTGTCGCTCTTCACAACGGGTATGGCGGCCCGCCAGTCCGTCATTCGACGTGACGGAGAAGTGGGTTCGGCCGACGCGTCCGCGGAGGGCCCGACTGAACTGGCGGTGCCGTCCTCGGCAACAGTCACCTCGACGACCGTCTTCCACACCTGACGAGGCGGAATCGCGAGATGCCACGTCACGGACCGGCGGGTGGCGACAGCACCCGGCGAATGCACTCGAACCTGGCGGCGTCGACCCCGATGGCCCACCGACAGCTCCAAGGTGCCATCGGTGACCCTGCGCTGTTCCTTCCGCCTCACGGTCGTCCGGCGGAACTCCTTGACGTCGAAGAGATCTGCGAAGTCTGTGTCGACAGCCAGATCGAGCACGGAGCTCAGCGGCTCCGCGCTGAAGTTGCGCACGATGATTTCCTCCGACATCCCCTCAGCGAGGGTGCGGCGGCGCTCGACCACCACAGTGGGCTCGATCTCCCCGGGGCGGCTCGATGCGCGTGCCACAAAGACTGCGGAGTAGGGGTCCGGGTTGGCCACGCCCAGCGGCTCCAGGAGAGCGTCGTCCAACGCAAGTTCCCAGGTGGAGATGACCCGGGTATCCCGGACGAACAGCCCGTGGGCATGATCGGCATCCATGTCGCCGGAGCGGCTGCTACGGCAGAACGACGAGCCAGCCAGAACCGTGACGTCTTCTGCGCCCGGTCGCACCGAGACGTCGACGAGGTCTGCCACGCCTTGGGTCGACGGAGTGGTCACGGGACCGGCGCTCCTGCTGCGCGGTGCACCGCAGCTGCGCGCCCGTCTCGCTCAGCCCTCGGTGCGGCGGTTCGCCCCCGAGGCGTGGGCCCGCTCAGCAGCTGACGGTAGACGCGCTCGTAGCCCGACGCCATGACGTCGAGGTCGAACCGCTGCGCGCAGTGCCGACGGCATGCCACGGGGTCGATGTCGGAGACGGACCGAAGCGCGCCCGGCAGATCAGCGACCTCGTCAACCACGAGTCCGGTCTCCCCGTGCACCACGATCTCGGGGACGCTACCGCGGGCGGTGGCCACCACCGGAGTCCCGCACGCCAACGCCTCGATCATGACCATCCCAAAGGGCTCCTCCCACTGGATGGGGAAGACCAGCGCTCGGGCGTGGGCCAGCAAGTGCCGCTTGAGCCCGGCATCAGCCTCCCCCACGTACTCCACGTCCGGCCCGAGGGCTGGCTCGACCTGGCGGGCAAAGTACCTCCGTTCACCGGGTTCGCTGCACTTGCCTGCCAGCACGAGCCTCAGCCCCGCGGCCCGCGCCGCGCTGATCGCCAAGTGGGCGCCCTTGTCCCAGCAGAACCGGCCGAGCCACAGCACGTAGTCATCCTTGCGCGCCTCGAATGGGAAGGACGCGACGTTCGTCGCGTTGTGGACCGTCCCGGCCCAATTGAGGCCTGGGTTGAGTCGGCGCTGCGCAGCGGAGATCGCCACCAGGCTCACGGCACTGCCGAGTCGCCGGTAATAATCACCCATCTCCCCGGTCGCCGGGCCGTGGACCGTCACCAGAGTCGGCGCGGCGCGACCACACGCGAGCAGCGGCCCGGCAAGCGAATGGTCGTGGACCAGGTCCACATCGACGTCTCGCAAGGCGTCGGCGACGGCGGCGGCCTCCAGCACTTCGGGGATGGCCAACCCCAGTCGCTCGCTCGGCGGGACCTCGAACGCGGAAACAAAGCGAGACGCACGCGTTCGGTTGCGTCCGGCCCCGACCAAGGTGACCTCGTGCCCGCGCTGCACCAGCCCATTCACCAAATCGGCGACGACTGACTCAATACCGCCGTATCCCGCGGGCGGAATCTCGAACCACGGCGGCGCGACCACCGCGATCCGGAACGAGTTGGGCAAGACCTGCCGGTCCTGCGACGGCATTGCGGTCCTCCTTTCGCGCACGTTCCACCAAAGCACCAGCCCGACCCAGCCTCAAGCGGATCTGGCGTGGCGAGAGCCGGGCCGTGTGGCGCCCGGTTCGTGAGAGCCGGGCACCACACGCACGTGCCGGTCGGCCTCAGCCGGTGTGGCGGAAGCTCAGGATGGCTCCGGGGTTCGCCAACTCGCTGGTCGGCAGGCCGTCGAGTCCTTCGACGAGACCTCCACTGTCGGTGGCGACATGGATGGTTCCGCCGTCAGGCGAGATCGCTGTGTCGCGGTAGCGGTTCTGGCTGCGGAACAGCGGCAGCGGACCGTCCACGAGCGTCGGCGACGCGACCGGCATACGGAAGAGCGTGCCGCGCTTGAGCGTCGGCAACAGCAGCGACTCGTCCCAGCCCGGGATCGCACGCTCACCGTAGAAGTCGACACTCGCCGGCGCGATCGTCGGGTAGCAGATGAAGAACAGTCCGGAGGGAGCGCACCGCTCTCCCTGGAAGTCGAAGTCCGGCGGGACCGTGTAGAAGGTGCGCACCGGCGGCACGAGCCGCGGGTCGTGGAAGCTCGACTCGGCCTGCTGCGGGACGTCGTCGGGGATGACGAACGCGTCGTAGTCGGCGGGGTCACAGCCACTCGCCCGCGCCGACCCGTTGCCGTAGACGTAGGCGCTGTCGTCCTGGTAGCCCGCGATCCGGGGCCAGCCGTAGTTGCCACCAGCCGTCAGGAGGTTGAGCTCGTCGTCGCTCTTGGGGCCCATCTCCGCGGAGTAGAGCCGACCGTCGTCGTCGAAGACCAGACCCTGGTGGTTGCGGTGACCGAACGTCCAGACGTGGCTGCGCACGCCATCGAGCCGCGGGTTGCTGCCCGGGATCGATCCGTCGCGGTTGAGCCGCAACGTCTTTCCTTGGTATGCCGTCCAGTCCTGGTTTCGCACTTCGGCTGCGGTGGGCAGTCGCTGGCTTTCGATGAGCCGGCAGGCGTTGAGGTCCTGGTTGTTGCCGCGGTCACCGATCGAGTAGTAGATCGTGTTGTCGCGGCCGATCTTGAGTCGCCCGGAGTTGTGGTCGTCGCTGGCCAGCAGCCCCTCGATCAGGGTGCGGGGGCTGGTCAACTGCTGCGAGCTCGCGTCGTAGGTGTAGCGGGCGATCCGTTGACGCCGGTCGAGCGCTGCGCCCGGGTCGCCGTCGTAGGTGTAGGAGAGGTAGACGTCCCACGAGCCCTGCGCACGGCCCTTGCCCTTCCCACCGCTGTCGATCGCCATGCCGAGGAGTCCGTCCTGCTCACCCGGGGTGTGCACCACCTCGGGGATGGTCAGAACGGTGCGCTTGTCTCCCGTGTCCGGGTCGACGACGGTGACGCGCCCTGCGGTGCGCTCCGTCGCCCAGAGGTTGCCGTCCGGAGCGAAGAGGATCTCGAACGGGTCCGCGAGGCCGGTGGTCAGGACGGACTTCTCGAAGTCGTCCTCGCCGGCGGGGGCGACGTTTCCTCGCGCGAGCGTGTTCGCGGACACGTTGATCGCGGCTTTCCCTTGTTCTGCGCCGGTCGACGCGGCGCTGGGCGCCTGGGCGGCAACGGTTGCGGTGGCCGCGGCCACGGCGGGGAGGATGAGCGCCAGACGGCGGGTGCGTGCAGTCGATTTCATCGGTGTGCCTTTCCTCGTCTCGGTCACGCGACGCTGCCGGCCGGACAGCCGTCGCCCCGACTCCGGTGTCCTACCCTCGACATAGGCCCGCCACACCTCCCCGACAGGAGCAATTCGTGGATGTCTCACCGCTGATCTGGACGCTGACGATCGTCTTCATCGTCGCCCTGCTGCTCTTCGACTTCTTCTTCCACGTCCGCAAGGCCCACGTGCCCACCCTCCGCGAGGCCGCGATCTGGTCGGCGCTGTATGTCGGTATCGCCGTGCTCTTCGGGATCGGGGTCCTCATCTTCGGCGGGACCGGCCCGGGTGGCGAGTACTTCGCGGGCTACATCACCGAGAAGGCACTCTCGGTCGACAACCTGTTCGTCTTCCTCATCATCATGAGCAGCTTCCGGGTGCCCCGCGAGGACCAGCAGAAGGTGCTGCTCTTCGGCATCGTGTTCGCCCTCATCGCGCGCACCGGCTTCATCTTCCTGGGCGCCGCACTGATCAACTCGTTCGCGTGGGTCTTCTACATCTTCGGGCTGATCCTGCTGATCACGGCCGGCAACATGCTCAAGCCCGACGGCGAGGACGCCCACACCGGCGACAACATCATGATCCGGCTGGCCCGCAAGGTGCTGCACACGACCGATCACTACGACGGCGACAAGTTGTTCACCATGGTCAACGGCAAGCGGGCGATGACCCCGATGCTGCTCGTGATGGTGGCGATCGGCGGCACAGACATCCTCTTCGCGCTCGACTCGATCCCGGCGATCTTCGGACTGACGCAGGACACCTTCATCGTGTTCACGGCGACGGCGTTCTCCCTGTTGGGTTTGCGGCAGCTGTTCTTCCTCATCGAAGGGCTCCTCGACCGCCTCATCTACCTCTCCTACGGACTTGCCGCGATCCTCGCGTTCATCGGCATCAAGCTGATCCTGCACGCGCTCCACGAGAACAACGTCTGGTTCATCAACGACGGTCAGCCCGTGGAGGTCGTGGAGATCAGCACCGGGCTGTCGTTGAGCGTGATCCTGGGCGTGCTCGTCGTCACCGTCGTCGCGTCCCTGTTCAGCCCAGCGGGCAAGGCGCAGAACGCGATTGCCAACGCCCGCCGGCACGCGACGTCCTACCTCGACTCGGAGTACACCGCGGACCCGGCCGAACGTGAGCGCATCCTCCGCCTGCTGCTCGCCGAACGCGACCAGATCGTCGCCCTCGGTCCGAAGTACAAGCAGAAGGCCCGCGAGGAGGCCGACCTCATGGAGCTCCTGGAGCGGGCCCGCGACAGCCACCGGGCCGCGGTCGAACGAGGCGAGGCCGAACCTCTCGGGCCGTCCAAGATCCTGCCGCACGACTGACCTTCGGTGACGTGGTCGATCGTGGTCACATCTGGCGGAGCAGTGCTGCCGCGGCGACGCCGGCGAGCACGGCAAGGAGCATGGGCACCCGTGCCACGTAGGTGACTCCGGCAACCCCGGCGCCCACGACCTGCGGTGTGTCCAGTTCCGTCCAGCCCGGGCCGGCGAGCTCAACGATGATCAGTCCTGCGAGCAGCGTGGGTGCCAGCAGACCCACGACGCGTTGGGCGAGGTCCGGAAGTTCGCGGCTGCCGAGGGCAAGCGGGCCGACCGCCTTCATCACGGCAGTGGCGACAGCGATGGCGAGCATCGACAACCACAGTCTCATCGCCGGTCTTCCTCTCCGCGACGGCGTGCGGTGGGTCCGCCTTTCAAGGGAAGGAGCCCAATCAGTGCGCCACCAGTGGCCGCCACCAAGGCGTAGCCGGGCTGGACCCAGAACACCAGCAGCCCCGCTATGGCCACGCCGCAGGTCGCCCCGGCAGCCGCACGCCGGTTGGACCGGACCTCGTCAATGACGAGGATCAGGAAGAAGGCGGGGAACACCACGTCGGCGGCGAGCGCATGGAGTGTCGAGGGATCCGGACGCGCCAACAGACCTGCAGCGGTGCCGGCGACCCAGGCCAGCCACGAGGGCAGGGTCGTGCCCGCCAGCCGGGCAATGTCGAACTGGCCGCTCCCTCGATGGGCGAGGGCGAAGGACGCGTCGATCAGTGTCTGGGCCTGCACTGCTCGCCACAGCCGACTCCCCTGCAGGCTGTCGTTGAGGGCGATGCCCATCACGAGGTAGCGGGCGTTGATCAGCACCGCTGCCGTCACTGCTGCGACCGCGCCGCCGGCGGAGAAGGTGGTCAGCAACGTGAACTGGGCGGACCCGGAGAAGGCCAGCATCGAGAAGAGCAGTGACTGCACCGAACCCCACCCGGCCGCGGCGGCCCCGGAGCCGAAAGCCATCCCCACCGCGAATGTTGCCGCCGCGGGGCCGATCCCGACACGGATGCCGTCGATGAACGACGTGCGGGTAAACACGACTATCCCTGAGGGTCGTGAGTGCGGCGGGTGCGCTGGTAGTGCCGGCGGGCCTTGGCCCGGTTGCCGCAATCGGCAGAGCTGCACCAGCGGCGCGACGCGTTCTTTGAGCGGTCCAGGAAGAGCCACCCACACGTGTCGTCGGCGCACACACGCAGCCGGCCTGCACCATCAACGTCCAGAAGGGCGCGGACCTGCAGGGCCAGTAGTGCGGGCAGGCGGCGAACAGAGTCCGTCGGGACGGACCACCGCAGCGGCAGAACCCCGCTCCAGCGAGCCTCGGCCAGTGAGGCCTGAAGGATCGCCTGCAGCGCAGCCACGTCCTCCGGGACCGAGGTCTCGCCCACGGCGAGGGGAGCCAGAACGTCATGGAGGGCCTCGCGCAGATCGCGGATCTCCACCACGACCCACCCGGCCAGACGCGGTTCACGCTGGACTTCGGTGGCGAACGCCTTCGCCTGCTTGGCGTTGATGAGGCCCGCGAATCCGGCCCAGCGCACCAATTCCGCAGCGTCCGCGATCCGGTCGACCCATCGTGCGGGATCGCGCCGCCACGACACGGTGTTCACCAGGTCGAGTGCGGGGTGGTGACCGACCAATTCCATCCAGCCGCCATCCGCGAAGCGCAACACGGCATGTTCGGCCATGGCCCCCATTCTAACCCTCAATACTCCGTTTGCTGGTTAGTCATGCATGCGACAGGCGAGAGATGGGCACGTCAGGCGTAGCGGATCGAGGGTCGAGAGAAGACGTCCGCGTGCTCGCGGAGCGGTCGGCTCCCGGGCGCCATCCCGCGAAGGAGCACTGACATGCCTACGAGCAAGACGAAGAAGACACAACAGGCTTCGACATCACGAACTCGGAGCAGGGCCACCTCGGACAGCACACACGAGGAACGTGGAAACGGCGGCGAGCTTCACCAGCGCGCCGGTGGCGACAGCCCACCCATGACCACTGCGCAGGGCGCACGGGTCGAGGACGACCAGAACTCCTTGCGCGCCGGCGACCGCGGCCCGACGCTCGTCGCCGACCACGTGTTCCGCGAGAAGATCTTCCACTTCGACCATGAACGCATACCCGAGCGTGTCGTCCACGCCCGCGGCTACGGAGCCCACGGCGTCTTCGAGTGCCTCGAGTCGCTGGCCGACATCACCCGCGCCAGCGTGTTCGCCAAGGCCGGCAAGAAGACCGAGACCTTCGTCCGCTTCTCCACCGTCGCCGGCAATCTCGGCTCCTTCGACCTGGCCCGCGACGTGCGCGGCTTCGCGACGAAGTTCTACACCGACGAGGGCAACTGGGACCTCGTCGGCAACAACATCCCGGTCTTCTTCATCCAGGACGCCCTCAAGTTCCCCGACCTCGTCCATGCCGTCAAGGAGGAGCCGGATCGCGGCTTCCCCCAGGCGCAGTCGGCGCACGACACGTTCTGGGACTTCGTCGGCCTCATGCCCGAGGCGACCCACATGACCCTGTGGCAGATGTCCGACCGCGCCATCCCCCGCTCCTTCCGGATGATGGAGGGCTTCGGCGTCCACACCTTCCGGTTCGTCAATGCCGAGGGCAAGAGCAGCTTCGTGAAATTCCACTGGAAGCCGGTGCTCGGCATGCAGTCGGTCGTGTGGAACGAAGCCGTGAAGATCAACGGCGCCGATCCCGACTTCCACCGTCGCGACCTCTTCGACGCGATCTCGGCCGGGGACTTCCCGCAATGGGAACTCGGCGTCCAGGTCTTCGACGACGCCTTCGCCGACTCGTTCGACTTCGACATCCTCGACGCGACAAAGATCGTCCCCGAGGAAGTCGTGCCGGTCCGCGTCGTCGGGACGATGACCCTCAATCGCGTCGTCGACAGCGTCTTCGCCGAGATCGAGCAGGTCGCGTTCATGACCCAGAACGTTCCGCCGGGCATTGACTTCACCAACGACCCGCTGCTCCAGGGCCGCAACTTCTCCTACCTCGACACCCAGCTCAAGCGGCTCGGGAGCACGAACTTCAGCCAGCTCCCGGTCAACGCCCCCAAGTGCCCCGTCGCCCACTTCCAGCGCGATGGCCACATGCAGGTGTCCACGCAACCGGGGCGGACGGCATACGAACCGAATTCGTTCACGGGAGCGGACCGTGGGCCGCGAGAATCGGGTACCGACGGACACGTCCCGTTCCCGGCTGAGGTCGACGGGACGATGCGGCGGATTCGCGCCGAGTCCTTCTCCGACCACTACAGCCAGGCGCGTCAGTTCTGGATCAGCCAGACCGACGTCGAGAAGGAGCACATCGTCGCGGCCTACACGTTCGAACTCGGCAAGTGCGAAATCCCTGCCATCCGTGAACGCGTGGTTGCCAACCTTCGCAATGTCGATGAGGCGCTCGCCACCGATGTGGCAGACGGACTGGGTATGCCGCTTCCTGCCGCTTCCGAGCCCGCCGCACCGGTCGTCGAGACAGAGTCCTCACCCGCACTGAGCCTCCTCGGGAACGCCAAGGAGACCTTCGAGGGGCGCAAGCTCGGTCTCCTGCTCGGCGAAGGCGCCGATGCGGCAGCGGTGAAGCGCCTGACCAAGGCCGTCGACAAGGCCGGAGGAACCGTCGAGGTCGTCGCGATCGCGGTCGGCGGAGCCATCCTCTCCGACGGTTCAACCCTCCCCGCGAAGCAGGCCGTGGCGGGCGGACCCTCCGTGCTCTACGACGCGGTGGCGATCATCGCGGGATCCGAAGGCGGCACAGCGCTCGCAGACGAGCCCCCCGCACGCGACTTCCTCACCGACGCCTTCGCGCACTACAAGGTCATCGGCCTGGCCGGCGCCACCGACGCGCTCGTTGATGCCGCCGGCCTCACCGGCAAACTCGACGACGCCTGCCTCCCCGTCGGCACGGCGAAAGACTGCACGGCCTACGTCTCTCGTATCGCCGCACCGCGCAAGTGGGACAGGGACCTGTCCGCCTGAAGGCGATTGACCCACCGTGGACGCGAATGTTCGGTCCCCGGTCGGGTAGACAGGGGACATGGCGGACAACGACGCGTCCCCGGCCTTCACGTGGGTTGGCGACTGGAGTGCTCAACTCGTCGCGACCGCGATCCACACCGGCCATGACCTGCGCGACGAGGTCCGAGCGGCGATGGCGCTGGATGAGGAGACGCGGCTGCGCGAGGAGGACCCCTTCACCGACCTGATCGGGGCGCAGTGCCCTGCGCGGGTCGTCGTGCACCGCTCCCGTTTCGAGGTCGACCTCAACCGCGCCCGCGACGAGGCGGTCTATCGCCGACCCGAGGATGCCTGGGATCTCGAGGTCTGGCGCGACAGCCCCCTGCCCGACGACATCGCGCGGCGCAGCACCGAGATGCACGACGCGTTCTATGCCGAGCTGGGTGAGCGGCTGGACGAGGTCGCTGCCCGCGGACCCTTCGTCGTCTATGACGTGCACTCCTACAACCACCGCCGCGACGGTGAGGACGCGCCAGAGGGGCCGCAGCGCAAGAACCCCGAGGTCAACGTGGGCACGGGACCGCTCGACCGGGAGCGATGGGGTGCCGTCGTCGACGTGTTCATCGAGACGCTCGCGGGGCGCGGCACTGCGGGCGGCGAGATCGACGTCCGCGAGAACGTCCGGTTCGAGGGCGCCCACCTCTCGCGCTGGGTCGACGAGCGCTATGAGGGTCGAGGCATCGCCCTCGCGCTCGAGTTCAAGAAGACCTACATGGACGAGTGGACCGGGGAGCCGGACCACGAGCAGATCGACACGTTGGCGCGGGCCCTGGGCCAGACGGTCGAGCCCGTGCTCCATGCCCTGCGGGTCGCGTCCGGCGCTCGCGACGGAGGTGCCACCCGATGACCGACTCGACACTGTCCGTCAGCGACCTCGCGATCGACCACGCCCTGGCCCAGACGGCGGCGAGCATGCAGTTCCTCCTCGACGTCACCCCGGTCAACGCCGACGAGATCAAGGCCGACTTCGTCAACGGGCGCGTGCGCGACCCGGCGTTCGTCTATCGACCCGTCGAGGTCCAGCCCGACGTCCTGTCGAAGGCCCTCCACAACATCGACGTCTCGGCCATCGAGGACCCGACGCTGGGGCACCTGCTGCGGGCCAAGCACCGCGAGCTCGCCCTCCAGTTCGACATGCTCCGGGCGCGCGACACCGACGACTTCAAGGCCCTGAGCATCGAGCTCTACGGCGGAACGTCGCCCGAGCTGCGCACCCAGGCCGAGGGCATCCTCGAACGCGTCAAGGTGACCGAGGGGCCCGGCGAGGTCGTGCCCGCTCCCGAGTTCCTCGAGCTGGCGCAGGCCGAGATCGACCACTACCGGGAGATCGACCCCGAGATCGACCTCCACGCCGAGATGCGGGACGACGTCAACGGGATCATGGTCACCGGCAACACCCTGCTCATCGACAACGACTCGGTGGTTCAGCGCGCCCGCGTCAACGGGCTGCTCCAACACGAGGTCGGCACCCATCTCGTCACCCAGGTCAACGGCGCCGCCCAGCCGGTCCAGGTCCTCGGTACCGGCCTCGCCGGCTACGACGAGACCCAGGAGGGTCTGGCCGTGCTCGCCGAGGTGGCCTGCGGGGAGCTCACGCCGTTCCGCCTCAGGCAGTTGGCCGCTCGCGTGCTCACGGTGCACCGCATGCAGGGAGGGGCCGAGTTCGTCGAGGCCTGGCGGGCACTGCTCAAGGACGGTTTCACCGAGCGCAGCGCCTTCACGACGACGATGCGCGCCTACCGCTCGGGCGGCCTGAGCAAGGACGCCATCTATCTGCGCGGACTCGTGGACCTGCTCGCCCACTTGCGGGGAGGCGGCGACCTCGCGCTGCTGTGGCTCGGCAAGTTCTCGCTTGCCGACCTGCCACTCATCAGCGACCTCCACGAGCGAGGAGTCCTCGTCGCCCCTCGCCTCGTCCCCCGCTACGCCGAGGACCCAGCGTCCACCGCCCGCCTCAACGCCGCCGCCGACTCGGTCGACGACGTGGCCCAACTCATCACGGGAGCAGCAGCATGAAGATCGGATTCGTCGTCAACGACGTCATGAGCGAGGAGCCGGTCTACACCACCACCCGTCTCGCGCTCGCCGCCAAGCAGCAGGGTCACGAGGCCTACCTCATGGGCATCGGCGACTTCGCCTTCGAACCGGACGGGTCCCTGACCGCCCGCGTCCGCGGCGGCACGGCCAAGACCTACCGATCCCTGGAGCGCTATCTCAAGGATGTGCAGAAGCCCGATGTCGAGAAGCAGATGCCGGTCGGCGAGTTCGACGTCGTCATGCTCCGCAACGACCCTGCCGAGGACGCCGAGGCCCGTCCGTGGGCCAACAATGCGGCCGTCGCCTTCGGACAGCTCTTCGCCGCTGCGGGGGTGCTCGTCGTCAACGACCCGACCAACCTGGCCGATGCGCTGAGCAAGGCCTATTTCCAGCACTTTCCGGAGATCGTGCGGCCCCAGACCCTGATCTCGCGCGACGAGGAGCAGATCTCGAAGTTCATCGCCGACCTCGGAGGTCGCGCCGTGCTGAAACCACTTCAGGGCTCGGGCGGCAGCGGCGTCTTCCTCGTCAACAGTTCCGAGTCGCCCAACCTCAGCCAGATCATCGAGGCGATCGCACGCGACGGCTACGTCGTCGCCCAGGAGTACCTCCCCGCAGCCTCCGAGGGCGACGTGCGCATGTTCGTGATGAACGGACGCCCCCTCGAAGTGGACGGCCAGATCGCGGCCTTCCGTCGCAAGAGCAGCGGAGACGACCTGCGCAGCAACATGTCGGCTGGCGGCAAGGCGAGCAAGGTCGCCGTCACCGACGAGATGCACGCCCTCGTCGAGACCGTGCAGCCCAAGCTCGTCGCGGACGGAATGTTCCTCGTCGGCATCGACATCGTGGGCAACAAGCTCATGGAGGTCAACGTGTTCAGCCCCGGCGGCCTGGGTTCGTGCCAGCAGCTCTATGGCCACGACTACGCCAAGGCGATCATCGACGACCTCGAACGCAAGGTCGGGATCCGGAAGCACTACCGATCCGAGCTGACGAACCTGCGCCTCGCCACGCTCTGAGGCGAGCGCGCAGCGCGACGCGAGCACACGGCATACGTCGAAATTCTTTGCCCTGTATGCCGTGTGCTCGCCCGTGCGGGGCCACTTCGGCTCCCGAAGGTATGGATTGCACAAAATTTCGTGAGATCTCTGGACTCGCCCTGCGAGCACTGGCAAGGTGCTCCGGGGGTCACGACGACGTGGCCCGATACCAGGAGGAAATCGTGAATTCGACCTTCATGAAGAAGGCTGCGGTGATCGCCGCGACCGCGACGTGCGCCGTCGCCACCACCGCGATGGCCATGCCGGCCGGGGCCGCTCCACTCGACGCCCCGACGTCGTTCGTCGTCGCCCAGGGCGGCACGGGCAGCGACAAGGCCGTCGCCGCGATCGAGGCCGCGGGCGGCACCGTCGTCCAGGAGTGGCCGCAGATCGGCGTCGTCATCGCCACCGCGAGCGACGACACGTTCGACGACCAGGTCCGCGCGTCGAAGGGGATCGTGGCCGCCGGCCCGAGCCGCGCGATGCAGGCCTACGTGCCGTCCGAGGGCATCGTGCCCGACGGCACCGTCCAGGGCCTCGGCCCGGGCACGTCCGGAGGGGACGACAACCTTGAGCCGCGCTTCGCGGACCAGTGGCACATGCGTCAGATCGGCGCCGACAAGGCCCACCTCGTGACCGATGGCAACCGCGACATCACCGTGGGTGTCCTTGACTCCGGCATCGAGGCCGACCACCCCGACCTCGCCGCCAACGTCGACGCCTCGCAGTCCGTGGACTGCACCGACCGCGGTGTGCCCAACACCGACCCGAAGGCGTGGCAGCCCACCACCTCGTCGCACGGCACGCACGTCGCCGGCACGATCGCCGCCGCCCGCAACGGTGAAGGCGTCATCGGCGTCGCGCCGAACGTCAAGCTCGCGTCCGTCAAGGTCGTCGAGGACGCCGGCTACATCTACCCGGAGTACGCCATCTGTGGCTTCATCTGGGCTGCCGAGAAGGGCATGGAGGTCACGAACAACTCGTACTACATCGACCCCTACGGCCTCTGGTGCAAGTCCGAGCTCGACGAGAAGGCCGCGATCCTCGCCGTGGAGCGTGCGCTGAAGTACAGCGAGAAGAAGGACGTCGTCAACGTCGCCGCCGCCGGCAACTCGGCCTGGGACCTGTCCAAGCCGATCCACGACGAGGGCAGCCCCAACAACGTGCCCGAGCCGACGCCGCGTGACACCGACCAGCACTGCTACGACATGCCCACCGAGGTCGGCAACACCGTGACCGTGTCGTCGGTCGGCCCGACGGCCGCGAAGTCGTTCTACTCCAACTGGGGTCGTGGCGTCGTCGACGTTGCTGCCCCCGGTGGTGACTCGCGTGTCGTGGCGGACACCCCGTCGAAGAACGGTCGCGTCCTCTCGACGGTCCTCCACGGTGGCTACGGCTTCTCGCAGGGCACCTCGATGGCCTCGCCCCACGCGGCGGGTGTGGTGGCTTTGATTCGTGGCACCGACATGGGTCTGAACGCGAAGCAGGCTGTGAAGACGCTCCAGCGTGAGGCGAACGCCCAGCCGTGCCCGGAGTTCTACGACGCCAACCGTGACGGCGTGAACGACGCGACGTGTGAGGGCAAGGCCAGTGGCTCCGGCTACTACGGCGCTGGCCTGATCGACGCACTGGCGGCCGTCACCAAGTGACCCGCCCCCTCCGCAACGTCAGCGTCAGCGGTCGCTAGAACCGCCGTTGACGCTGACGTTGTGAAGGGAGCTCGCCGCAACACCCGAGGCCCGTGTCTCCTCCCTGGGGGACACGGGCCTCGTGCGTGCGGCCGCGCCGGGTCAGCGGAGGCCGGCCAGCTTCTCGGCGATCTCGACGACGTTGGTGAGCAACATGGCGCGGGTCATGGGGCCGACCCCACCGGGGTTGGGGCTCACCCAGCCGGCGACCTCGGCCACGTCGGCCGCGACGTCACCGGCGATGACGGAGCGGCCGTCCTCCACGACGCGGCTCACACCGACGTCGAGGACAGCTGCGCCGGGCTTGATCATGTTGCCCGTGATGAGTCCGGGGACGCCGGCGGCGGCGATGACGATGTCGGCGCGGCGGACCTCGGCCGCGAGGTCGACGGTGCCGGTGTGGCACTGGACGACCGTGGCGTTCTCTGAGCGACGGGTGAGGATGAGCGAGAGGGGGCGGCCCACCGTGATGCCGCGACCGACGACGACCACGCGGGCGCCTGCGATCGGGACGTTGAAGCGGCGAAGCAGTTCGATGCAGCCGACGGGAGTGCAGGGCAGCGGGGCTTCCTGACCGAGCACGAGCCAGCCGAGGTTGGTGGGGTGGAGCCCGTCGACGTCCTTGGTGGGGTCGACCTCCGCGAGGATGCGGTTCTCGTCGAGGCCGGTCGGCTGCTGGACGAGGAAGCCGGTGCACGCGGGGTCGGCGTTGAGTTCGCGCACAACCTCGAGGACGTTGTCGAGGGTCGAGGTCGCCGGCAGGTCACGGCGAATGCTGGAGAGGCCGATGTCGGCGCAGTCCTTGTGCTTGGCGTTGACGTACCACGTGCTCCCCGGGTCGTCCCCCACCAGCACCGTCCCGAGCCCGGGGGTGATCCCGCGCTCTGCGAGGACCGCGACACGACCGCGCAGCTCCTCCTTGATCGTCGCGAGAATCGCCTTGCCGTCGAGAACCTGAGCCGTCACGCGGGCAATCCTCCCAGACGCGGTGGGCGGGGACCCAAGGGTCCGCTGCCTGGTCGCGCGGAAATCGGGATTCCCGGGGCCGCAAGGTGTGCCTGTCAGGGACTGCCTTTGCTCCCTCTCGCGACGCAAAGACACCTTTGTTGCTCACGGCCGGTGAAGCAATCGTTGGTTGCTCCGGCGTGGTGCAGCACGTGTGGGTGTCTTTGCTCCCGTGTGTGGAGCAAAGACACTTCCTGAGCGGGCACCACCTCGAGGTCGCCCGCGTCCGCTCACACGCGCGACGCGAGGGCAGCCAAGGCCGCCGGGAAGCACTCCGCGGACGGCGTCACCAACCCAGCACCGACCTGCCCCGTCCCGGCGACGCGTCCGGCCATGCCGGTGTTGATCTGGGGCAGGATCCCGGTCCGGACGACCGATACGACGTCGATCCCTGTCGGCGTCCCGCGGAAGTCGAGAATCGGCACCTGGAACATCGGGTGCTCGCCCTGCGTGATCTCGTACATCCGCTGCGTCGCCTGCAGCGCGAACGCCACATCGCCGCCGACGAACTTCACGATCGCCGGGGCCGCCGCCATCGCGAAGCCACCGATGCCGCCGGTCTCCGTGATCGCCGAGTCACCGATGTCGGGGTTGGCGTCGTCCGGCCCATAGTCCCCCAGGAACAAGCCTTCCGGAGTGTTCGCCGGACCGGTGAACCACGCATCCCCGGTTCCGGACACCCGGATCCCGAAGTCGGTGCCATTGCGCGCCATCGTCGTCACGATCGACGACCCGGCCACCCCGTGTGCCGCCATGGTCGCGAGCTTGCAGGCCGGCATACCGAGATTGAGGAAGAAGTGCTCGTTGGCACCCGAGAAGCGCACCGCCTCCGCGATGTCCGTCGACGACGCGTCCGCCGTGATCATCCCGGGCAGCAGTTCGCGCAGCAGCATGAGCGACCCGGCACGGTTGCGGTTGTGGCCCTCGTCGCCCATCTGGAGCATCTGGGCGAGGATCGCCTTGATGTCGAAGGGTCCGGTCACGCGCACCGACTGTTGCAGGATCGGCCCAAGCACATCGGTCATCCAGTGGAGTCGGTCGACGACCTCGGGACCGTAGGCGCCATAGCGCAGGACCTTGCCGAGCCCCTCGTTGAGCGAGCACCACGACCATGCGTCATGGGCCTCGTCGCGCAGGCCGTACATCCACATCGACGGTGACACCACGCCCGCCATGGGTCCGACCGCGTCTCGGTGGTGGCACGGCTCGAACGCGAACTGCCCTGCGGCGAGGGCCTTCTCGGCCTCCTCGGCGTTGTCGGCCAGTCCCTCGAAGAGGACCGCACCGATCAGGGCGCCCTTGAGCGGACCCGACATCCGCTCCCATTCGATCGGCGGCCCGGCGTGCAAGAACGTCCCGCGCTCGAGGTCCAGGGCGTCCTTGGCCTGCTTCACGTCGCAGAGCTCGGCTCCCGCGGCTGACATTCGCGCGTATGCCGTCGCGTTGGCCTCCGCTCGACGCGCATCTCCCATGACCCGGGCGAGGTCGGCCTCGGTCCCCTCCATGGGCGGCTGCCAGTCCGCCTCCGTGACCTCGACGGCCTGCCCGCGAAGGGCGTCGGCGAAGAGCTGAACCCCAGAGGTCGCGACCGACGGCGACTCGGCCGACAAGAGTCCGCGCAACGGCTGGTTCATCGGTCGCCTCCGAGAAAGCTGAGCGCGTGCCGTGTGGCGTCGCGGTTGGACAGGAAGACCGAGGCACCGGCCGCGGCAAGCGTCAGGGCGGTGCGCGTCAGCCCCTGCGGGTCTCCCTCGGTGCCCGTGAGCGATACGACGACGGGGAGTTCTCGCCCATCTGCACGGGCGGTGTCCTTGGCGGCGCGGATCGCGTCGGCGAGTTCACCGGCGGGGTCCTGGTGGGCGCCGTAGCCGAGGACGAGGTCGAGCAACAGCACCCCACACGTCGGGTCGGCGGCCTCGGCGGAGATGCGCTCCATGCGGAGGGTCGGGTCGATCATCGGGTGCGCCCGCCCCTGCGTCAGCCCGTCGTCGCCGAAGTCGATGACGACATGCCCGTCCGATCGCAGGTCAGACCCCAGTGCGAGGTCGTCACGCAGTGGGATGTTCGAGCGGATGTCACCCAATTCCTCGGCAGCCAGCAACATGGCCTCGTCCGCGAGGGTTCCGCCGCAGAAGAGTCCACGCAGGCTCCCGCTCACCGAGCCGGGCTCAGGGTCGTTGTCCGACAACCACTTCGGCCAACCCGGCACGTCACGCCCTTCGGCCCGAAGCACCGCCTCAAGCGCCGACGTGAGGTCCGGTCGACCCGCACCGAGCGTCGCCCAGTGGACAGGGAGACCCAGCCCGCCGGCATACGACTCGAGGTCCGCGAGGACCTCCTCGTCCGGTGGCTTCGAGACGACGACGATCGACGTCGTGGCGTCGTCGGCGGCGAGCGCGGCGAGGGCCTGACGGGTGGAACGTCCGCCGACGGCGGACTTGAGGTCGCGCCCTCCGACGCCGAGACAGTGCGAGATGCCCACCCCGGCGGCGTCGAGGAGACACATGATCTGCTGCGCGCCCGTCCCCGACGCTGCGACCATGCCGATCGGTCCGGCGTCCACGACGTTGGCGAAACCGAGCGCCACTCCCCCGATGACGGCGGTGCCGCAGTCAGGCCCCATGACGAGGACGTCGGCGGCGGCTGCTGCGTCCTTGAGGAGCACCTCGTCCTCGACGGAGACGTTGTCGGAGAACAACATCACGCTCGCCCCGGCCCCGATCGCATCGAGCGCCTCGGTCGTCGCGAAGCGCCCTGGCACCGAAATCATGGCGATCTCGGCACCGCCGGCACGAACTGCCGAGGCCGTGGTTCGAGGAGGCGGCGCGTCCCCGAACCCACCGCCAGGCGCCCGGGACGTCGCTGTGAGCGCGGCGTCGGCGGCGGCAACACCGGCGGCGACCGCCTCGTCGTCGGCCGCGCGCACCGCGACCACGAGGTCGTTGGGTCCTGCCGTGTCGGGAATGTCGAAGCCCATGCCGGTCAGGACCTCGACGTTGAGCTCGGTCGCCATGGCCACTTGCGCAGCCTCGACACCTGCCGTTTCACCCATGGTTCGCGACACCTGGAGCAGGGTCACGGAGTCGTGATAGGCGCCCTTGCGCACGTCCACCTGAGTCACAGTCACGACGAGATCCGTTCCAGGAGAGGGGTGTTGGCTGCATCCAGCACGAGGTCGATGCCTTGGAGGAGAGCTTCACCGGAGGTGTGGCCGATGGCGAGGATCTGCTCGCGCGTGGCCTGCGAGTCTGCGAACCCGGCCACGACGGAGGTGACGTGATCGACGACGGCTGACACGGCATACCCGGCATGAGCGGCGACGAGAAGTGACGCCGACAAACTCGTCGTGCGCTCCGCGGGCACCCTTGCGGGTCGTGCGATGCCGAGGGCTCGCGCGGCGAGGAGTGCTCCGCAGAGGACGTCGTCGGCGCGGGGGGTGAGCCCTTCGCCGCGGCCGATCTCGGCGAGCAGAGGGGCCCAGTCGAACGCGACCGGTTGTGGTGCGCCGGTCCTGACGCGCCGGGGGCGCCAGGACCGGACGATTCGTATGCCGTGGCTCGGCAACGCGACCAGGTCGCCTCCGAGGGTCACGGCCTCGCCCGGCGCGACTCCCCAGTCGCGCGGGCCGGGTTCGGCGAGTCGCACGGACGTCGGGAGGACGAGCGCATCGCTGGTGACGACGGGGAGGACGCGGGCATGCTCGGGCAGGATGAGGTAGAGGGCCGTCGGGAACGCCGCGAGCACGACAGCAGGCCGGCGCGAACCCGCCACGAGATCCCGCGTGAGCGGGGAGGCCGCAGCCGGGATCGTCGTATCCACCCCTTGACGCTAGTCAGCGCGGCTACTGTGGCCGGATGGTAAATGTTGCCAACGATCTCGGCGCCGAGCGCCAGCAGTTGCCAGCCGATGCGGGCGGCGAAGCGACCGTCGAGTCGCTGCAACGCGTCGTCGACCATCAGGCCGAGCTGCTGCAGCGCGAGGACGAGGTCAACCGGATCCTCGTGCAGACCGTGCTGGCAGGCGGCTCGCTGGCTGATCTGTGCGAAGCGCTCGTGGGGTTGTTCGAGGGGGTCGCCCTGGTGACGACCAGCGACGGTCGTGTCGTCGCGACGGCCGGGGCCGAGGACGCCGTCGCCACCGTCATGGGACTGGACTGCTTCGACCGCACCGGGCGGCTCATCGTCGAGGACGAGCCGGTCGGCAAACGTGATCCGGGCGACGGCCCGCGCTCGGAGCGCACGATGGTCCGGATCGTCGCCGGGACGTCCGACCACGGGCTGCTGGCGGTGTTCACGCCCGGACGGGTTCTGACGACGACCGACGTGCACGGCCTGCAGCGCGCTGCCGCCGTGGCCGCCCTGGCCATCACCAAGGAGCAGGCCGTGGCGGCGGTGGAGGGCAAGTACCGCGCGGAGTTCCTGCGCGACGCCCTGGTGGGTCGAGCCGGTGGCCCGGCAGAGGCCGCGGCTCATGCCGCCTCGCTGGGGTGGGACCTCGACCGGCGCATGGTCGTAGTCGTGGCCGAGACGGACGAGGACGACGACCACACGACGCGCGAGACCGACGAACTGCGTTCTCTTCAGGAGCGATTCGTGCGGGCCTGGGTTCAGGCCGTGCGCACGCGGGAGCCCAAGGCACCGGTCGCCGGGTTCTCGCAGGAGGTCGTGGCGCTCGTGCCTGCCCCCTATGGCGGCGAAGGCGAGCAGGACGCCGTCATGCGATCGGTCGGCGAGATCGTCAAGGTCGTCCGAGGCGATGGCGGCGGCGGTCGCCGCACCTTCTCCACAGGGGTCTCGCGGCCGGTCGAATCCGTCGCGGACATCCCCCGGGCCTATGGCGAGGCCCTGCGAGCCGTGGCCGTGGGGCGGCAGATGCAGGGCGAGTCGGCGGTGATGCACTTCGACGGACTCGGCATCTATCGGTTGCTGTCGCTCGTGCCCGACACCGCGGACCTGCGGGCGTTCGTCGACGAGGCTCTGGGGCCGCTGGCGACGGACGACCAGACCTCCCATGCCGACCTGCGCCAGACCCTCCAGGTCCTGCTGGACACCAACCTCAACGTCGCCGAGACGGCGCGCATCCTGTTCTTCCACTACAACACGCTGCGATACCGCATCACCAAGCTCGAGCAGATGCTCGGGCCGTTCACGACCGACCCGCAGTTGCGTCTCACGCTCGCCCTGGCGCTGCGGATCCGGCAGATGCGCGGCGTCTGACCAGCTCCTGGGGTCTTGCGTCCCGAACCGAGGAATTCGGTGAGTTCGGGACGGAGGTGAGCGCACGGCATACGGGCTGGTCGTTCGCGCCTGTCCCCAACCGTCCAATTGGGTGACTTCGGGACGGAAGGTGAGCGCACGGCATACGGGCTGGTCGTTCGCGTGTGCCGAACCGTCCAATTGGGTGAGTTCGGGACGGGAGGTGAGCGCACGGCATACGGGCTGGTCGTTCGCGTGTGCCGAACCGTCCAATTGGGTGAGTTCGGGACGGGGAATGGGTGGTGGCACGGATGGTCGGTCCGCGCCGTCGGCACCAGAGTGACGCCATGTCGACTCGACCCCCGCCGGGCCGCCCGTGACGGCCACGCCCGCGGTGCTTGCGATCGCCGTCTTCGTCGCGACCTACTTCCTCATCGCCACGGAGCGGGTCCACCGCGTGGCGGCAGCCGTGGGCGGGGTCGCCCTGATGGCCATCCTGGGTCTGGTCGACACCGAGACCGCGTTCTATTCGGAGCGCAGCGGCATCGACTGGAATGTCATCTTCCTGCTCTTCGGGATGATGATCGTCGTCTCGATCCTCAAGCAGACGGGGCTGTTCGACTACCTCGCGGTGTGGGCGGGGCAGCGGTCGCGCGGGCGACCGTTCCGGCTGATGGCGCTGCTCATGACCGTCACGGCGGCGGCCTCCGCGCTGCTCGACAACGTCACCACCGTGCTGCTCATGGCACCGGTGGCTCTCATGGTCTGTCGGCGCCTCGACCTCGACCCGATTCCCTACCTCATCACGCTCGCTTTTGCCTCGAACGTCGGTGGCGCCGCCACCCTCATCGGCGACCCACCGAACATCATCATCGCGAGCCGAGCAGACCTGTCGTTCAACGACTTCCTCGTCCACATGACGCCGATCGCCATCCTCCTGCAGGTGCTGCTGCTCGGCCTCTCGTGGCTGCTGTTCCGCCGCCGACTGGACTACGGCGCCGACCACGCCGATGCCGTCGCGGACCTCTCCCCCAAGGACGAGATCCGAGACTGGCCCATGCTCCGCAAATGCCTCATCGTGTTGGCGCTCATCATGATCGGCTTCTCGCTGCACTCGGTGCTGCACGTGCAGCCGTCGCTCATCGCCCTGCTCGGCGCGTGGCTCATGGTCCTCGTCACGGGCGCCAACCCGGCGCAGTTCCTCGAGGAGGTGGAGTGGCCCACGCTGGCGTTCTTCATGGCCCTGTTCGTCCTCGTGGGCGGGTTGGTGGAGACCGGCGTGATCGGGGCGCTCGGTGAGGCTGCCGTGGAGGCGACGGGCGATCGGAGCTTCCTCGCCGCGACGGCCCTCCTGTTCGGGTCGGCGGTTCTCGGTGCGTTCGTCGACAACATCCGTACACGACCGCGATGGCACCAGTGGTCCAGGACCTCGTGGCGTCGCTGCCCGCCGGCGAGGGCGAACCGTTGTGGTGGGCGTTCGCCCTCGGTGCCGACCTCGGCGGCAACACGACGGCGGTGGCGGCCGGTGCCAACGTCGTGATCATCGGCATCGCGGCACGCAACGGGACGCCCGTGTCCTTCTGGGAGTTCACCCGCTACGGGGTTGTCGTCACGGCCATGACGCTCGTCGTCTCGTGGGTCTATGTCTGGCTGCGCTACTTCGCGTTCTGACCGTTCGTCTCACCCTTCCCCCGCCGCGGCGCCCGTGCCACGCTGGAGATCCGCGCACTCACGGATTGCGTCCGGACCGGCGCATCGCCATCGCGCGTCAGGATCGAGGAGGGGACCACATGAGCATCGACATCCAGCAACCCCGGGCATACGACATCGTCGGCGACACCGTCCAGATCGCCGGCGTCGCCGGGGAAGCATTCGAGGCGAACTTCAGCTATCGGATCACCGAGGGCCACGATGAGGTGACCGGAAGTTTCATGGCCGGGGACGGCGCAGGAGGCCATGGGCAGTTCCAGGTCGAGGTCGACGTGTCAGGCGCCGCCTTCGTCCGCGAGCGCGTCTTCGTCGAGGTCTTCCACGTCTCGGCCAACGACGGGAGCGAGCTCGACCGCGTCGTCGTCCCGGCGCTGCTGGGTGGGCAGATCGTGCCCGGCTACACGGCCTACCTCGAGCACGTCGTCCAGCCCGGCGAGACCCTGTGGGCCATCGCGACACAGCACTACGGCAGCGGGAGCCTCTATCACCGGTTGGTCGCCGCCAACCCGGTCACGATCTCCGACCCGGACGTCATCCACCCGGGTGACGTCGTGCGGGTGCCGCGCGCCTGACGCCAGCCCTCACGGCTCGACGAGGCCAGCGCGAATCGCATAGCGCGTCAGCTGGGTCCGGTCCCGCATCCCCAGCTTGGCGAGGATGTTCGACCGGTGTCGCTCGACGGTCTTGAGGCTGATCGTCAGCGCCTCGGCGATCTCGCTCGACGGGTGGCCTTCGGCGATGAGTTTGATGACCTCGTTCTCCCGCGGGGTGAGTCCGCCGGCCTGCGCCCGCTCACCCCGGCGCACCCGCTCGAGGTAGTTGCGGACCAGCGTGCTCGTCACCCCCGGATAGAGGAACGACTCGCCGCGCATCGCCGCGCGGCACGCCTCGACGAGGTCCTGGTCGGCGACCGACTTGAGCACATAGCCGGAGGCGCCGGCCTTGAGCGACTCGAAGAAGTACTGCTCGTTGTCATACATCGACAGCATGAGGATGGCCGGAGCGTCCCGTCGGCGACTGATCTCGCGGGCAGCCTGCAGTCCCGTCATCCGGGGCATGGCGACGTCGAGCACGGCGAGGTCCACCTCCTGCTCCCGGACGAGGCTCGCGGCCTCCGCACCGTCTGCCGCCTGGGCGACGACCTCGAGGTCGGGTTCGGCGTCGAGGATGAGTTTGACGCCTTGCCGCACCAGAGCGTGGTCCTCGGCGAGGAGGATGCGGATCCGTGGCGTCGCGGTCATGTGGCCGCCTTTGCGGGGACGACAAGGCGCACTTCGGTGCCGCCTTCCGGTCGGGGACGGACCGTGAGATCCGCACCGACCAGCCGCGCACGTTCCTTCATGCCTCGTATGCCGGTGCCTTCCGTTCGTCCCCTCACTCCCCTGCCGTTGTCCGCGACGAGGAGGGCAACGGCATCGCCCTGCCGGGTCAAGGAGAGGTAGGCGGTGTCGGCTTCCGAGTGGCGTGCGACGTTGGTCATGGCTTCCTGGGCGACGCGATAGATCACGAGCTCGGCCTCGGGACTGAGGTCGGGCAGGCCCTGGGCGAGGCCTCGTTGGACGTGGATCCCGCTGTGGGTGGACAGCTCCGTCGCCGTTGCGGACAGGGCGCTGAGCAGGCCCAGGTCCTCCAACACGCTGGGCCGCAGTCGCCTCGCGACCCCGCGGACCTCCTCGAGGCTGCCGCGGGCTGCGTCCTGCACGAGGATCAGGTCGCTGCGGATGTCGTCGGGAGCCCTGTCGACGGCACGCTTGAGGCCGAGCAGCATGGCGGTCAGGCCCTGACCCACCTCGTCGTGCAGTTCGCGGGCGATGCGTTGACGTTCGGCCTCCTGAGCGGCGAGCGCGCGGGCGGTGCTCGCGTCGCGCTCGGCCTCGAGCCGCTCGAGCATCGCGTTGAACGACTCGACCAGGTCGGCGGCGGCGCCGTTGCCGGTCTCCGGCAGTCGCTCGCCGGGCTTCTCGAGGTCCACTCGCTCCATGAGACGGGCGGCTCGATCGAGCGGGACGAGGGTGGACCGCAGCAGGAGGGCGTTGAGGACGACGATCGTGACGAGGCCGATGGCCAGGACGACCGCCTCCGAGGCGAGGACCCGGGCCGACACGGTCACGGGCGCGAGCGCCAGGGCGAGCGTGCCCAACACGAAGACCGCCGCGTTGATGACGATGACCCGCCAATAGAGCGGCATGCGCCACAGAAGCCTCATCAACCCACTCTGTCGCATCCACCACACCAGAGTCCACGAACGCCGACACCCACCCACCGCTCCCGACCCTCGACTTTGCGCCCCAATGGGACGCGGCGAGCGCAGCGAGGCACATCCCATTGGGGCACAAAGTCGCGGATGTGGGTGGTAGCCCCGATTCCGCCTCCTCCCCCGTCGCGGCAGGCTGATGGGGCGGCGGGAGCGAGCCCGCGAGGTCCTCCCGCCGCGCCAACTGTCGTCCGGCGGGAGGAGTGTCTCGTGGAGGCCCTCGTCCCGTGGCTGGCCGTCCCGGCAGCGGTCCTGCTCGTGGGAGCCCTTGCCGCAGTACGCGTCATCGATGAGCACCACCGCGCGGTGGTGACCCGGCTCGGCGTCACCCATCGCGTCGTCGGACCAGGCGTGGTGCTCCACATCCCTGTCGTCGAGCGGATCACCTCGGTGTCCCTGCGCCCCAACCACCTCATGCTGGCCGTCCCCGCCCTCACCCGGGACGGCGTCGCGGTGCACGTCACCGGGACAGCGAACTGGGCGATCCTCGAACCCGCGCTGGCCACGGACGCCGAACCCGATGCCGCCTCCGTCGTCGGGTGCGAACTCGAGGACGCCCTGACCCGAGCCATTTCCCGTCTCCACGTGGCTGACGTCCTCCCCGCCCGAGAGGGGCTCGAGTCGGCCGTGCCGGAGGAGGTGAACGAGACGACCGCAGCCTGGGGGATCCGGGTCGTGACGCTCGAGCTGAGCGACTTCGAGACCCGGCTGACACCCGCGCTCCTCGACAGCGTCCGGCCCGGCCACCGCGAGACGGACGCAGGGGCCACCCATGAACGCCGCTGACCTCAATGTCGTCGTCCTCGCGACCACACTCGTCCTCCTGCTCGGCGTGGCAGCCGTGCGGATCTCCAGCCGCGTGGGTCTGCCGAGCCTCCTGCTCTACCTCGCCATCGGCCTCGCCCTCGGGGAGTCCGGCCTTGGGCTGGGATTCGAGGACCTCAATCTGACGATGATCCTCGGCTCCCTCGCCCTCGCGGTCATCCTCGCGGAGGGAGGCTTCTCCACGGACTGGGCAGTGGTCCGACCGGTCGCCGCCCTGTCGTTCGTGCTGGCCACGGTCGCCGTGGCGATCAGCGTGGGGGTCACCGCCTCGTTGGTCTACCTCATCCTCGACGTCAACGTCCGGACCGCCCTGCTCCTCGGCGCGGTCGCGTCGTCCACGGACGCTGCCGCCGTCTTCTCCGTCCTTCGGGCGATGCCCCTGCAGCGCCGACTGCGCGCCGCGCTGGAAGCCGAATCCGGGTTCAACGACCCGCCGGTCATCATCCTCGTCACCGTCGTCGCCTCGGATGCATGGGACGAGTCCGGCGTCGTGAGCATCGGCTCGGCGATGCTCGTCCAGCTCGTCGTCGGTGCAGGTGTGGGCCTCGTCGTGGCCCGGGTCGGCCAGTGGGTCCTCGCCCGCAGCGCCCTCCCCTCCGCCGGGCTCTACCCACTCGCCACCATCGCCTTCGCGATGCTCGCCTTCGCCGTGGCCGGCGTTGCTGGGGGCAGCCCCTTCCTCGCGGTCTATGTCGCGGGTCTGTGGCTGGGCAACGCGACCCTGCCGCACCACAGGGCGACGACGGGCTTCGCCGAAGGACTGGCGTGGCTGGCGCAGATCGGACTCTTCATCATGCTCGGCCTGCTCGCATCCCCGAGCCGGCTCGTCGACGCGATCATCCCCGCCCTCGTCGTGGGGACGACCCTGACCTTCATCGCGCGTCCGATCTCGGTCGCCCTGTGCGCCACGCCCTTCCGCGTCCCCTGGCGAGAACAGGTGTTCATGTCGTGGGCCGGCCTGCGCGGCGCGGTCCCCATCGTGCTGGCCACGATCCCCATGACGCGGGGGCTGCCCGCGGCCGACCGGATCTTCGACGTCGTCTTCCTGCTCGTCGTCTTCTTCACGCTCGTGCAGGGACCGACGCTCCCGGGCCTCGCCCGACGACTCGGCGTGACCGAATCCGAAGCAACACGTGAGGTGGAGATCGACGCGGCCCCGCTCGAGGACATGGACGCGAGCCTCCTCCAGTTCGACCTGCCGCCGGAGTCCCGGCTCGGGGGCGTCGCGATCTTCGAGATCCGTCTCCCGAAGGAGAGCGTCGTCAGCATGATCGTGCGCGACGGGCGCATCTTCGTCCCGCACGACACCACGGTCCTGCGTCACGGTGACCGGTTGCTGCTGGCCACCTCGAACTCGAAGCGCGAACTGACCGAACGTCGCCTCCGGGCCGTGAGCAGGGGTGGCCGCCTCGCCCAGTGGCACGGCGAGCCCGGGGACCTCGTACCGACCCCGCCCCCGAAGCCGACAAGGGAGCAGCCCCAGCGCAACGGTTCGCCCAGGGCCATGCCTCCGAAAGCCCTGCCTGCTCAGCCCACTCAGCCCGCGTCCAACTCAGTCCGCACCACTCATCGCGTCCCCAACCGTCCAATTGGGTGACTTCGGCACGGGAGGTGAGCGGACGGCATACGCAGTCGTCGGTCGCCGAGGTTCGCCTGGTCGCTCGTTCGCGTCCCCAACCGTCCAATTGGGTGACTTCGGGACGGCAGGTGAGCGGACGGCATACGCAGTCGTCGGTCGCCGAGGTTCGCCTGGTCGCTCGTTCGCGTCCCCAACCGTCCAATTGGGTGACTTCGGGACGGCAGGTGAGCGGACGGCATACGCAGTCGTCGGTCGCCGAGGTTCGCCTGGTCGCTCGTTCGCGTCCCCAACCGTCCAATTGGGTGACTTCGGGACGGCAGGTGAGCGGACGGCATACGCAGTCGTCGGTCGCCGAGGTTCGCCTGGTCGCTCGTTCGCGTCCCCAACCGTCCAATTGGGTGACTTCGGGACGGAAGGTGAGCGGACGGCATACGGAGTCGTCGTCGTTCGCCGAGGTTCGCCTGGTCGCTCGAACGCGTCCCCAACCGTCCAATTGGGTGAGTTCGGGACGGAAGGAGGACGAGTTGGGGGCGTTTGGCACCATCACGCACCCCGCTGGTGCCACGATGACGCATGTGACGGATGTGTGACGTGGGACACGGCGACTTGCCAGTGGCCGTGCCGTTCCCCTGTCACAGATTGACGAATGTCCCCGTGGACGCGGCAACTAGCGTCCTCATATCCACGATGACGTGAGGTCCTGCGCGGCATCCCACTGAGGAAGGTAGGCACATGGCTCTGGGTCTTGGTTGGAAGGTCAAGGAGGGCGCGCTCGGCCTCGACGAGGTCGTCGCCCCGGACGAGCGGCTCGACTGGGGCCGTACCGTCGGCCTCGGTGCGCAGCACGTCGTCGCGATGTTCGGCGCCACGTTCGTCTTCCCGCTCATCATGGGCCTCAACCCGCAGCTGGCGATCATGATGAGCGGTATCGCGACGATCGCGTTCCTGCTCATCGTCCAGGGCCGGGTCCCGAGCTACCTCGGCACGTCCGCCGCGTTCGTCGGTGGTGTCGCCGCCATCCGCGCGCAGGGCGGCGACTCCGCCGAGGTCACCGGCGCGATCCTCGTCTCCGGTCTCGTCCTCGCCCTCGTCGGCCTGGCCATCCACTTCCTCGGCTCGAGCGTCCTGCACAAGGTGCTGCCGCCCGTCGTCACCGGCGCCGTCGTCATGCTCATCGGGTTCAACCTCGCACCGGTCGTCGCCAACATCTACTGGCCGCAGGACCAGTGGGTCGCGCTCGCCACGATGCTCTTCACGATCGTGTGCGCGGTGGCGTTCAAGGGCTTCATCAGCCGCATCGCGATCTTCCTCGCGCTGATCTTCGGCACCGCGCTGTCGTGGATCCTCGACAAGACCGCCGGTCCGATCACGTCCGTGCTGGGTGGCGCGACCGAGGCGACCGAGCACCTGCGTTGGAACACTGCCGGCATCGGTGAGGCCGCGTGGTTCGGCTTCCCGGCCGAGACGATCTTCAACGCCGACGGCACAGAGGTCCCCGGCTGGCACGCCCCGAGCTTCTCCACCGCCGCGATCCTCCTCGTGCTCCCCGCCGTCATCGCCCTCATCGCCGAGAACACCGGCCACGTCAAGGCCGTCGCCGAGATGACCGGCGCCGACCTCGACAAGGACATGGGCCGCGCGATCGGCGCCGACGGCGTCGGCACGATGATCGCCTCGTCCGTCGGCGGCTCGCCCACGACGACCTACGCCGAGAACATCGGCGTCATGGCCGCCACGCGCGTCTACTCGACCGCTGCCTACTACGTCGCCGCGATCGTCGCGATCCTCTTCGGCCTCTCCCCCAAGTTCGGGGCGCTCGTCGCCTCCGTCCCCGGTGGTGTGCTCGGCGGCATCACGGTCGTCCTCTACGGCATGATCGGCCTGCTCGGCGCCAAGATCTGGAAGGAGAACGGCGTCGACTTCGCGAACCCGATCAACCTCGTCCCGGTCTCCGCGGGCATCATCATCGGCGTCGGTGACGTCAAGATGCAGCTCAGCGACGACTTCATCCTGAGCGGCATCGCCCTCGGCACGATCGTCGCCATCGGCGCCTACCACCTCGCTCGCGCCATCGCCCCCGCCGACCTGCGCGACCGCGCCGATGGCGACGGCGGACCCGGTGGCACGGCCATCGCCACCGGCGACCGTGTGTATGGCGACGAGGACGGCATCGACGACCTCTACCAGGACAAGCGCTGACCCGCGCCCTCCCGAGGAGCTGACCCCCCGACGTGAAGCCTGCCCCGTTCGTCCACCACTCGCCCCGCACGCTCGACGAAGCCGTCGCGATGCTCGGGGACGTGGGTCACGACGGCAAGGTTCTCGCCGGGGGGCAGAGCCTCATCCCCGTCCTCAACATGCGGCTCGCGCAGCCAGCACACCTCGTCGACATCAATCGCGTCGCCGGCCTGGACACCGTGACCGTCTCCGACGACGTCGTCAGAGTCGGTGCCACCGTCCGGCACGCGTCCCTCGAGAAGAACACCGAGGCGTATGCCGTCCTCCCCCTTCTGCGTCAAGCGCTCCGCAACGTGGCCCATCCGGCCATCCGCAACCGCGGCACGACCGTGGGCTCCATCGCCCACGCCGACGCAGCCGGCGAGATGCCCTCGATCGCAGTGCTCACCGGCGCCGTGATCGAGGTCGTCGGACCGGCAGGTCGACGCGAGGTCGCCGCCGCTGACTTCTTCGAAGGGCCGCTGATGACCGTGCTCGAGGCGGATGAGCTGGTCGAGGCGGTGCGGTTCGGGCGCTTCGCCGAGGGGACCCGCACGGCGTTCCTCGAGTCGGCTCGCCGACACGGTGACTACGCCCTCGCCGGCGTGGGGGTCGCCGTCGACGTCGAGGGGCAGGGAGGTGACGCGGTCGTGAGAGGTGCGCGTGCGGCATACGTCTCGGTCACGGATGTGCCGGTCGTGGTGGATCTGACGGAAGCCGTTGCAGGACAGCCCTTCTCATCCGCGTGGGACGGTGTGGAGGATCTCGTGCAGGCAGGGATCGCCCCCGAGGCCGACATCCACGCGAGCAGCGAATACCGCCGCGCGCTGGCCGCGGAGCTCACCCGACGAGCCCTCACGACCGCACTGAGTGAGGTGGCGTCATGAGCACGAGTTCCGAGGTCACCGTCGACGTGACGCTCCGCGTCAACGGGGTCGAGCACACGCGCACCGTCGAACCACGCCGACTCCTGTCGGACTTCCTACGCCACGACCTGCGCCTCACTGGCACGCACGTCGGCTGCGAGCACGGGGTGTGCGGAGCCTGCACGGTCCTCGTCGACGGCGACCCGATGCGTTCGTGCCTGATGTTCGCCGTGTCGGCACAGGAGCACGAGATCACGACCACCGAAGGGCTCGGCACTCAAGACGCGATGGGTCCGGTCCAACAGGCCTTCGTCGAGTGCCACGGCCTCCAATGCGGCTTCTGCACGCCAGGATTCGTCACGACCATCACGGCCTTCATCGAGGAGAACCCCGACCCGACCATCGACGAGGCGCGCGAGGCGATCTCGGGGAACCTGTGCCGCTGCACCGGCTACCAGAACATCTGCAAGGCCGTCCTGCGCGCCGCCGAGATCAAGCGCGAAGGCACCGAGGGAGCAATGGCGGCGGAGCCGGGTGAGCCCGTATGACGACGCGCCAGTTCGGCTCGCCGGTGCTTCGCAAGGAGGACCCGCGCCTCGTCACGGGCAACGGGCGCTACCTCGACGACCTCGGCCACGACGCGTGGGAGGCGGCGTTCGTGCGCAGCCCACACGCCCACGCCCGCATCACCGACATCGACGTCGACGGGGCGGTGGAGGTCGAGGGCGTCATTGCCGTCTATACCCACGAGGACCTCGACGGACCTGCGGGCGACCGCCTGCCCCTGCTCATCCCGCACCCGAGCATCGAAGCCGGCCGCACCGGCTACGCCCTCGCCAAGGACGAGGTCAACCACGTCGGTGAGGCGATCGTCATGGTCGTCGCGCGCGACCGCTACATCGCCGAGGACGCGGCCCAGCGCATCGTCGTGAGCTATGACCACCTGCCGCCGGTCGTGGGCATCGAGAAGTCCCGCGACGGTGCCGAACTCGTCCACGACGACGCCCCCGGCAACGTCGCGGCCCACCTGCTCCAGGAGGTCGGCAACGTCGAAGCCGCCATGGCCAAGGCTCCGCGTACTCTCACGCTCGACCTCGAGATCGAACGCAGCGCGTGCATGCCGATGGAGGGCAAAGGCGTTCTCGCGCAATGGGACTCGGACGAGCAGCGCATGCGGATCCACTCATCCACCCAGACCTCCACCGGGGTGCGGGCCGCCGTCGCCGCCAAGCTCCAACTGCCCCTCGCGCAGGTCGAGTGCATCGCCCCCGACGTCGGCGGCGGATTCGGCGTCAAGATCATGCACCCGTGGCCCGAGGAGGTACTCGTCCCCTGGGCTGCCCGCCGGCTCAACCACGACGTCAAGTGGACCGAGGACCGCCGCGAGCACTTCACGTCGAGCGCCCACGAGCGCGGGCAGCTCCAGCAGGTCACCGTCGGGTTCGACGACGACGGCCGCCTCCTCGCCCTCGACGTGAAGTTCTGGCACGACAACGGCGCCTACCTCCCCTACGGCGTGATCGTCCCGATCATCACCGCGACCCAGTTGCTCGGGCCCTACAAGCCGCAGAACTACCGCGTTGAGTTCTGGTCGCTCTACACCAACACCGTTCTCGTGACGCCCTACCGAGGGGCCGGTCGCCCCCAGGGCTGCTTCGCCATGGAGCGCACCATGGACGCCATCGCGGCCGAGCTCGGCATCGACCGCACCGAGGTCCGGTCCCGCAACTTCATCCAGCCCGAGGAGATGCCCTACGACCAAGGGCTCCTCTTCCAGGACGGTCGGCCGCTCAAGTACGACTCCGGCGACTTCCCCGCAAGCCTCGCGAAGCTCAAGGCGCTGGTGGGCTGGGACGACTTCACGGTATACAAGGAAGAAGCCGAGGCGCAGGGACGCAAGGTCGGCCTCGGTATCGGCTGTTATGTCGAGGGCACCGGCGTCGGCCCCTACGAGGGCGGCCACGTCCACGTCGAGACGAGCGGTCGCGTCAACGTCGCCACCGGCCTCACGACCCAGGGACAGGGTCACCAGACGATCCTCGCCCAGATCGTCGCCGACGAGCTCGGCGTCTCCATCGACGACGTCCACGTCACCACGGGTGACACACGACGAATGCCGTATGCCGTGGGGACCTTTGCGTCCCGCGGCGCCGTCATGAGCGGCAATGCGGTGGCACTGGCCGCGAGAGCGGTGCGCGCCAAGGCGTTGCGCATCGCCGCCGACGCGCTCGAAGTCGCCGAGGAGGACCTGCAGATCGAGGACGGGACGATCAGCGTCAAGGGCGCACCCCACGCCTCGATCGCACTGTCGACCGTCGCCGTCATGTCGAACCCATTGCGCTACGCCTTCGACGAATCCGCCAAGGCCGCAACGCAATTCGCGGGCGCGTTCGATCCGGACAAGCCGCCAGTCGCCGACGACGACGAGCCCGGCCTCGAGGGCAAGGACTTCTACTCCCCCACCCAAGCGACGTTCGCCAACGGGATGCACGCCGCCATCGTCGAGACCGACCCGATCACCGCGGAGATCAAGATCCTGCGCTACTGCGTCATTCACGACTGCGGCACGGTCGTGAACCCGATGATCGTCGAGGGCCAGGTCCATGGAGGAGTCGCGCAGGGTGTCGGCGGGGCGCTGTATGAGCGGATGGAGTACGACGAGACCGGGCAGCTCCTCAATGCCTCGTTCATGGACTTCCTCATCCCCTATGCGTCCGAGGTGCCGCACATCGAGACCGACCACCTCGAGACTCCCTCGCCGCTGAATCCGTTGGGAGTCAAGGGTGCTGGCGAGGCCGGCACGATCCCGGTGTCGGCTGTCATCGCGTCGGCGATCGAAGACGCCGAGGGCTTCCCGATCCGGTCCATGCCCATCAGCCCCAACGAACTGTGGGACCTCCGCCGCCACCAAGCCGCGAACCCTCGCTCCACGAACCCTCGCTCCAGCACCACCCAGGAGTCCGCATGAAGATCACCGGCACCGCAACGATGAACGCCTCCCCGGAGCAGGTGTGGAAGGCAGTCCACGATCCCGCCGTCCTCGCCCGCAGCGTTCCGGGCTGCCAGTCGCTGCGCGAACTGTCGCCCGGTCGCTACGCCATGACCGTCATGGCGGGAGTCGCGGCGATCAAGGGCTCCTACGAGGGGGAGGTGGCGATCACCGATGTCACCGAGCCGACCGCCTTCACCATGAAGGCCGACGGCGCCGGCGCCCCCGGCACGATCTCGACCACCGTCGACGTGGCGCTGGCTCCGGGCGATGGTGGCGGGACCGCCATCAGCTACGAGGCCGACGCGGTCGTTGGGGGCCCGGTCGGCGGCGTGGGCCAGCGGATGCTCGCCGGGGTCGCGCGCAAGATGGCCGGCCAGATGTTCCAGGCCCTCGACGCCGACATCGCCGGCGACTCCCGGCCCGAACTCACCCCATCGTCTGCTCCGGCGCGTACCGAAGTCACCCAATTGGACGGTTCCGCACGGGACGACGCTGCGGCGGGCGGACGGCATACCGGCGTGTCCCGTACCGAACTCACCCAATTGGGCAGCTCTGAACGCGTGTATGCCGGGTCCGCCGGTTCCGCCGCTGGTGGCGGTTCCAGCGGACCGGGCTTCGTCCCCGGTGCCCTCTTCGGAGCCGCCATCGCCCTCGCCGGCGTCGTCGTCGGCTGGCTCGTCGGAGGCCGCTGATGCGCCCCCTGACCGCGGCCGCCATCCAGATCGGCCCCGCGCGCGGGTCGTTGACGCCCCAGGTCGTCGACGCCAACATCAACCGCTCTCTCGACATGATCCGGCGCTGTGTGGCCGCGACAGGGGCAGACCTCGTCGTGCTGCCCGAGTCGGTGACCACCGGGTTCACGCCGGACTGCTCGGTCGAGATGCTCTGGGACCTCGTGAGCGAGCTGCCCGGGACGATGACCGAGCCGTTCCAGGAGCTGGCGCGCGAGCTCCGGATCGTGCTGTGCTTCGGCACCTACGAGCGCGGCGCCGAGCGGGGGACCGTCCACAACGCGTCCGTGCTCATCAACACCAACGGCGAGGTGCTCGGGGTCTATCGCAAGACACACCCCTTCACCAGCGAGTCGGTCGCCGGGGGCGGGTGGGTCACGCCCGGGGACACGGTCACGGTGTGCGACACCGCTCTTGGGCGCATCGGGATGATCATCTGCTTTGACGGCGACTACCCCGAACTGTCACGCATCCAGGCTGTGCAGGGTGCCGAGATCATCTGCCGACCGTCGGCGCTCCTGCGGTCCGCGGACATCTGGGAGCTCACGTCACGAGCGCGCGCCTACGACAACCATGTCTTCGTCATCGGTGCCAACGCGACGGGGATCGACCCGGCGGGCGTCATCTATTTCGGCAACAGCCACATCGTCACGCCGAATGCGACGGTCCTCGCCAAGGCTGCCTCGCACGAAGGGTGGGTGTCCGCCCGGCTCGACCCCGAGACGGCCCTGTCGTCGCTCACTCCCGGCTCGAACATCCGCCAGGGCTTCGACCACCTGCGCGACCGCAACCTCGACCTCATCCGGCGCCACCGCGAGGACCTCGAGTCCCCGGCGAAGACGTCCTTCCCGCATGGTCGCCCCCGCCCCGACCACAAACCCGAAGGCGACTGACCCGCCTCAACTTTTGCTCCCTGTGAGGGGTGGTTGAGGGTTCGGAGGCTTCATTTCCCTCCGGACTCCACAGTTCCCCTCCGGCGGGCTGGAGGGTGCGACGCCCCTACGAGGTGTATCGTTGGTGTATGACGCGCACCAACATCGACATTGATGATGCGCTCGTGGCTGAGGTGATCCGCAAGTACGACCTGGGCTCCAAGCGCGAGGCGGTCGACCTCGCCCTCCGCAAGGCCGTCGGCCCCACGATCACGCCCGAGTTCGTGAAGGAACTCGAGGGCATCGGCTGGTCGGGCGACCTCGACGAGATGCGCACGTCGGACGACGAGACGCTGTGACGGAGCTGGTCGACAGCTCGGTGTGGATCGAGTTCCTTCGAGGGACCGACTCGGCGGCTCACCTGTATGTCCGTGACGCGCTCCTCACATCTCCGAATGCAGTCGGGATCACCGAGCCCATCGCCGTGGAACTCCTCGCCGGCCCCACCACGGCCCACGCACTGACGAAGATCAGCCAACTCGTCGAGAGCCTCACGCTGATCCGGCTCGACCCGAACCTGGATTTCGCTGCCGCAGCGTCGCTGCACCGTGCGGCCCGGCAGACGGGCCGGACGGTTCGCAAGATGAACGATTGCCTCATCGCGGCCGTGGCCATCCGACACGAACTGACGCTGGTCCATCGCGACGCCGACTTCGACACCATCGCCTCCATCTCGAGCCTGAAGACCCGCTCCTTCGCGCCCACAGCCTGACTGGCGATCAATGCCTGCCCCGGAGGGCTTGGCCAAGTCTGGCCAATCTCGGCGGACCTCACTCTCGACGCCCGCGCTTGACGGCCCTCGGGACGACAACCCGGCTCGCAGCCCAGTCGGCGGGTTGTGAGGCGACCACGGCGATCCGTTGGCACTCATTGCCAAGGCGAGCGGACGGCATACACCGCTTGAATCGACGGCATGGCGCAGCGACGGATCAGGATCGGCATCGACACCGGCGGCACGTTCACGGACGTCGTCGCGTTCGACGAGGACTCGGGCGAACTCGTCACGACGAAGACCCCGAGCACGCCGAGCAACCCCGCCGACGGGTTCATCAGCGGCATCGACAAGGTCCTGGACCTGATGGCTGCGACCGGCGACGACATCACCGCCGTCTGCCACGGCACCACCGTCGCGACCAACAAGCTCCTCGAGGGCAAGGTCGAGCAACTCGGCTTCATCACGACCGAGGGCTACGAGTTCATGCTCGAGATCGCCCGCCAGGCCGTGCCCGACGGCTACGGCAACTCGTACTTCTGGGTGAAGCCGGACCGGATCGTTCCGGCGGACGCGGTGCGCACGGTCGGCGGGCGCTTCGACTTCGAGGGCAACGAGATCCGGCCCTTCGATGAGGACGACGCCGTCGCCGCTGCGCGGTGGTTCCGTGAGCGGGGCATCACGACGATCGGCGTCTGCTTCCTGCATTCGTATGCCGCGGACGACCACGAGCTGCGAATGCGCGAGATCCTGCGGCGCGAGCATCCCGACGCGATCGTGTCGATCTCGAGCGAGGTGCTCCGCGAGTATCGCGAGTACGAGCGCTCCATGACGACCCTCGTCGACGCGGCCGTGAAGCCGAACGTCAGCCGCTACGTGAGCAACATCCACGAGCGGCTGCAGGGCTTCACTGGCGGGCGGCCCATCCCGTTCTATGTGATGAAGTCCAACGGGGGCGTGCTCTCCGCCGACGAGGTGGTGCACCAGCCGATCACCACGGTCCTGTCCGGACCGGCGGCCGGGGCGCTGGGTGCCGCGCTCATCGCTCAGAAGGCCGGCTTCGACAAGGTCCTCACCTGTGACGGCGGCGGCACCTCGACCGACGTGTCCGTGGTGCTCGACGGCGAGCCGACGCTCACGACCGAGGGCACGGTCGGCGCCTATCCGAGCAAGATCCCGATGATCGACGTCGTCACCGTGGGAGCGGGCGGCGGGTCGATTGCCTGGGTGTCTCCGGAGGGTGCGCTCAAGGTCGGGCCGCACTCGGCGGGTGCCGACCCGGGGCCGCTCTGCTACGCCAAGGGTGGGACGGAGCCGACCATCACGGACGCGCACGTGACGCTCGGACGGATCCCTCCGCACCTGCTCGGCGGCGAGATTCCGCTCGATGTCGACGCTGCGCGGGCAGGCATCTCGGCCCTGGCGGAGCGGCTCGGACTCGACTACGAGCGGTGTGCCACAGGCATTCTCGAGATCTCGGCGTGGAACCAGGCCAACGCCCTCCGCCAGGTCTCGGTCAAGCGCGGCCTCGATGTCCGCGACTTCATGCTCACGACGTTCGGCGGCTCCGGGTCGCTCCTCGCGTGCCGTCTCGTCGACATCCTCGACCTCGCCGGCGTCGTCGTCCCTCCGAACCCGGGCAACGTCAGCGCCTTCGGTCTGCTCACCGTCGACGTGAAGAACGACTATGTGCAGACGCAGGTCGCAAAGCATTCGGCCCTCGACCACGCAGGGATCGAGAAGACGTTCGCGTCGCTGACGGAGCGCGCCGCTGCCGCGTTGGAGAAGGAGGGCTTTGCGGCCTCCGAGCACCAGTTCACGCGGACGGTGGACCTGCGCTACTTCGGACAGGCCTACGAGGTGCGCGTCACCGCACCTTCCGATGTGGCTGTCGATGACTCGTATGCCGTGCACGTCGCCTCCGCCTTCCACGACGCTCACCGCCAGCTGTACGGCTACGACTTCCGGGACGATCCCACCCAGCAGGTCGAGTGGGTCAACCTGCGTGTCACCGGTGTCGGACCGATCACTCGGCCCGAGCTGCGCGAGCTGCAGTCCCGACAACAATCGTCCACTGGGACAGAAGGTGCGCCGGGGGGTCAGGCGTCGGCGCGCCGCTCCACCCGCCAGGTGTGCTTCGACGCCGACGCCGGCTATGTCGAGACCGGAGTGTGGTGGCGTCCCGACCTCCGCGCCGGCGACACCGTGAGCGGTCCCGCGATCATCGAGGAGTTCGGCTCGACGGTCCCGGTCCACCCCGGCTTCACGGTGCGTGTGGACCGGTTGGGCAACCTCGTCATCACCAAGCAGTCGACAACGCAGGAGGAGAAGTGAACACCGCCGCCTCGACCCAGCACGGCTCGACCCCGCACGGCTCGACCCCGCACGGCTCGACCACGTCGGAAGCCGCCGTGAACCCGGCGGGTCTCCCCACGGCATACGAACACGGCAAGCGCCTCACCGCACCGGGATCGAGCGTCGACCCGATCCTCGTCGAGATCGTCCAGGGCACCCTCGCGAGCGTCGAGATGGAGGTCGAGACGGCGATCGCCCGCACGAGCCGCTCCCCCATGATCCGCGACGCCCACGACTTCCGGGCCGGCATCCACGACCGGCAGTTGCGCAAGCTCACCGGCCGGTCCTACTCGGCGCTCGTCCACCCGATCGTGCGGGACTTCCCGCTCGAGGAGATGGCTGAAGGCGACGTCTTCTTCCACAACGACGTCTATGAGTCCGAGGGTGGCATCGGCCACCTCCCCGACCTCTGCGTGACGGTGCCCGTCTTCCATGACGACGGAAACGGACCCGAGGTCGTGGCGTTCGTCCAGGCCTTCGGGCACCACGACGACATCGGCGGCGCCGTACCCGGGTCCATGCCGAGCAACGCGACGAGCGTCCACGAGGAGGGGCTGTCCGTCCCGCCGATCAAGTTGTGGGACAAGGGAGTTCCCAACAAAGCAGCCCTGCGGATCATGACGCGCAACTCGCGGATGCCGGACAGCCTCGCCGCCGACCTCGATGCCGAGTGTTCCGCCTGCCTCATGGGCGCGAGGCGCCTGTCGGACCTCTTCGCACGCTACGGCCGCGACGACATCGAGGCGGCGTTCGACGCGATCCTCGACAGCACGACCGAGACCTACCGCCGCGAGATCCTCTCGAAGATCCCGGCGGGGACCTATGTCTGGGAGGACTACGCAGAGCACGACGGCGTCGACGAGCCGCAGCTGCACACCCAGCGCATCACCCTCACCAAGGTCGACGACGCACCCGCCGATTCCGAGACGAACTTCCCGGGTGGGCCGCGCCTCATCATCGACTTCACCGGCACCGCACCCCAGGCCAAGGGGCCGATCAACCACTGCGGCGACTACGTCGGTGGCAACTTCCTCAAGAAGTGGCTGGCCCCGATCCTGCGCAACCTCGCCGACACCCCCGAGCGGATGGCCGAGCTCGACGTCAACGAGGGCATCGTGCCGCTCATCGAGATGCGCTTCCCCGAGAAGGGCACCCTGCTCACCCCGATCTATCCGGCGCCGACGAACGCGCGGACGTTCGTCATCCTGCGACTGCTCGGCGTCCTCGCCGGCGTCGTCGCCAAGGCCGTCGACGGTCAGATGCCGGCCGACCAGGAGACGATCCGCTACACGGGCGTCTACGGCAAGGACCGCGACGGCAACGACTACCTCATGCGCGAGGTCCTCGGCGGTGGCTCTGGCGGTCGCTACTACGCCGACGGCGAGGACACCATCCACGTCGTCCCCGACTCCCGCAACCTGCCGACCGAGTTCACCGAGTCGCGCTTCCCGTTCATCGTCGAGCGCCTCGGCCTCGCTGTCGATTCCGGTGGCGCGGGACGCTATCGGGGCGGTCTCGGCTACGAGAAGCACATCCGGATGCTGCGCGACGGACACTTCATGTCGATCGCGGACCGGTCGATCCTTGCGTGCTGGGGCGTCAAGGGCGGCAAGGCCGGGCGTCCGTTCGAAGTGACCATCGATGTCGGTGGACCGGACGAGCGAGTCGTCGACGCATTGGCCGACGCCGAGCCGGTCAAGGCAGGGCAGGTCATCCGCATCCGCACCACCGGCGGCGGCGGCTGGGGCGACCCCTTGGAGCGCCCACTCGACGAGGTAGAACGTGACCTCCGCTGGGGCAAGGTGTCCGTGGACGGTGCGCGGACGGCATACGGTGTCGTCGCAACCGGCGACCGCGACACGGTGAGCGTGGACATGGACGCAAGTGAGGCGTTGCGCACGGAACTGCGCGAGAATCGTCCCGACGAGCCGTTCTTCGACCGCGGACCCGGCTACGCACAGCTCGCGGGCGGTGAGCGGGCAAGCGAGTACGACTGGATGTGATGCCCTCTGAGCGACGTCGTCGTCATCGGAGCGGCCGGCAAGACCGGCCGGGCGGTGACACGCGCGCTCGTGGATCGCGGGGTGTCCGTGCGCGCCGCGGTCCATCTGGGGCGCAGATCCACGGTCCACGAGTCCGACCTGGTGCGCGTGGTCCCGGTGGACCTCGTGTCCGGAATGGGCGTCGAGGCAGCGGTGGCGGGTGCGTCGGCGGTCTATCACATGGCTCCGAACGTTGACTCGAACGAAGTTCGGATGGCGTCACACATCGCGGATTCAGCTGTGCGGCAGGGAGTTTCGAGACTCGTGTATCACTCGGTCTTGCACCCCGAGGACGCGTCGATGCCGCACCACCTGCGCAAGGCCAAGGCCGAGACGACGGTGCGCACACGACTGGAGTCGACGACGATCCTGCGGCCATCCGCCTACCTGCAGAACCTTGAGCGGGAGGCGAGATCGGGGCGGATCGAGGTTCCCTACTCGGTGGACACGCCGTTCTCCAACGTCGATCTCGACGACATCGCCCAGATCGCGGCCGATGCGCTCCTGGGGGACGAACACGCTGGCGAGACCTATGACCTCGCCGGCCCGGAGGAGCTCACGGTGCGCGAGATGGCGGGGATTGCCGCTGACGTGCTGGGGCATCCCGTCGATGCCGTGAGGCTGCCGCTCGAGGAGTGGGTCGCGGACGAGGGCTCCCACCTCGTGGGTCAGGCGAGGGCGGATCTCGTCGCGATGTTCCGTTGCTACGACCGGGAGGGCCTCGTCGGGAACCCGACGACGCTGCGCACGCTGCTCGGCCGTGAACCGTGCACGTGGGCCGACGTCCTCTATCGCCCGACCGCGAGTCCTGCCAGCATGGACCGATGACAGACGAGCAGAAGTGGCTCGACCGTGCCATCGACCTGGCGATCGAGAACGTCGCTCGGGGTGGGGGACCCTTTGGGGCAGTCGTGGTGCGCGACGGCGTCGTATTGGGTGAGGGCGCCAACCGGGTGACGATCGACCTCGATCCCTCGGCCCACGCCGAGGTCATGGCGATCCGTGCGGCCTGCCGTGACGTCAACGACTTCGCGCTGACCGGCGCCACGGTGTTCGCGTCGTGCGAGCCGTGCCCGTTGTGCCTGTCGGCCTCACTGTGGGCCCGCGTGGACGCCATCGTCCATGCCGCGGACCGGCACGCGGCCGCAGCAGCGGGGTTCGACGACGCCGTGTTCCACGGACTGCTCGACCCGGGCGGGGACGGGAAGCCCTGGCCGCTGCGGCGTGAGCATGTTCCCACCGCACGCTCCGAGGAGCCCTTCGACGCCTGGCGCGCGTCGCCCAACCGCACGGAGTACTGACCCCCGCTAACGTCACTCCGACAGCACTCGCGCGGTGGACGCAGAGGTGAGCGGACGGCATACAGGCCCGTCTTCTTGCGATCTTGGCAGAAGGTGACACGGTGTGACCTTCGTCTTGCCACGACCTCACCGAACCCCTGACGCCCTCCCCTGCCTAGGCTCGACCCACGCCCCCGACCAAGGAGTTGAGCCGTGAGCGGACCCCTTCACGACATCGTCGTCGTCGACCTGTCTCGTGCCCTCGCCGGACCGCACGCGGCGATGATGCTCGGCGACATGGGGGCTCGCGTCATCAAGGTCGAGACCCCCGGGACCGGCGACGACACCCGTGGCTGGGGTCCGCCGTTCGTGGGACCGGAGGACGACCCGATCTCGACCTACTACCTCGCCGCCAACCGCAACAAGGAGTCGATCACCCTCGACCTCAAGTCCGATGACGGCCGCGACGTCCTCACCCGGCTCGTGCAGCGCGCCGACGTGCTCGTCGAGAACTTCCGCCCGGGCGTCATGGATCGCCTCGGCTTCGGCAACGACGCCCTCCACGAGCTCAACCCGCGACTCGTCGTCCTGAGCATCAGTGGCTTCGGGCACGACGGACCCCAAGGGGGCCGCGCGGGCTACGACCAGATCGCGCAGGGCGAGGCCGGGCTCATGTCCCTCACGGGCTCCACCCCCGAGGACCCGCAACGAGTCGGCGTCCCGATCGGCGACCTGCTCGCCGGGATGTACGGCGCCTACGGTGTCGTCTCCGCACTCCACGAACGCACGACGACAGGCAAGGGCCGGGTTGTCCGCACCAGCCTGCTCGGAGCCATCGTCGCGTCGCACGCACTCCACGGCACGGCATACACGGTCGCCGGTCACGTCGGTCACGCCCAGGGCAACCACCATCCCTCCATCGCGCCCTACGGCCTCTTCCACTGCATGGACGGCGACGTCCAGGTCGCCTGTGGCGCGGAGTCCTTGTGGGTCAAGCTCGCCGAGGGTTTCGGCATCGATCCGGCGACCCCCGGCATGGTCACGAACCGAGAGCGCATGGCCAACCGCGACCGCGTCACCGCAACCCTCAACAAGGCCTTCGCGACGTGGCGGCTCGATGACCTCCTCCCCCGCCTCGCCGAGCTCGGCATCCCGTCCGGTGAAGTGCGTACCCTCGACCGCGTCTATGACTGGGACCAGACCCGCTCGCAGGGGCTCGTCCTCGACGTCGACCACCCCGTGTTGGGTTCGATCGAGATCCCCGGGCCGCCGATCCGCTTGGACGACAACACTTTCGCCGGTGGCCGCGAGACCCACCAGGCGCCCCCGACACTCGGACAGCACAACGACAGCGTGCGAGCGTGGCTCGCCGAGGAGGACCCCGCGTGACCGACAAGCCTTCCCGGCCCACCTCCGCCGAACTCATCGCGGCCGTCGTCGACGACGGATCGTGGCAGTCCTGGGACGAGTCACCTCTCGCGGTGGCCGAGCCGGGAAGCACGTATGCCGTGGAGCTCGCCGCCGCTGCCGAGAAGGCCGCCACCGACGAGTCCATCGTTACCGGCGAAGGAACGATCAGCGGGCACCGCGTCGCCGTCATCGCGGGCGAGTTCAAGTTCCTCGCGGGTTCCATCGGCGTTGCTGCGGCGGAGCGCATCGTTCTCGCGTTCGAGCGCGCCACCCGCGAGCGCCTCCCACTCTTCGCAGCCCCGGCCAGTGGTGGCACGCGTATGCAGGAAGGCACTCCGGCCTTCGTGACGATGGTGAAGATCTCGGCAGCCGTGGCGGCCTACAAGAAGGAGCACCTGCCCTACATCACCTACCTGCGCCATCCCACGACCGGCGGTGTGTTCGCGTCGTGGGGTTCGCTTGGACACGTGACCGTGGGCGAACCAGGCGCGACCATCGGCTTCCTCGGTGCTCGGGTCTATGAGGCGCTCTATGGGCAGCCGTTCCCCGAGGGCGTACAGACGGCAGAGAATCTCTTCGCGCACGGGCTCCTCGACGCCGTGCTCCCGGTCGAACTGCTCACCGCGACGGCAGCGCGGTTCCTCGACCTCGTCCTCGCGCCACACGATTCGACCCCCGCTCCTGACGTGCCCCTCGAGCCGCTCCCCGACATCCCCGCGTGGGACTCAATCCTGCTGTCCCGCAAGCCTTCTCGACCCGGCGTGCGCGCACTCCTCAAGCTCGGCGCGACCGATGTCCTGCCACTGTTCGGCACGGGCGCCGGCGAGTGGGACAGCTCGCTCTTCCTTGCTCTGGCCCGCTTCGAGGGCACCCCTTGTGTCGTCCTCGGACAGGACCGTCGAGGTGAACAGAGCGAGGCGCCCCTCGGGCCGTCCGGGCTGCGCGTCGCCCGTCGCGGCATGAGGCTCGCGACCGAACTCAACCTGCCGTTGGTGAGCATCATCGACACCGCTGGTGCTGCCCTCTCCAAGGAGGCGGAGGAGGGCGGCATGGCCGGCGAGATCGCGCGCTGCCTCGCCGACCTGGTCGTCCTCGAGGTCCCCACCGTCTGCGTCCTCCTCGGTCAGGGCACGGGCGGTGGCGCCCTCGCGCTCATGCCAGCCGACCGGGTCATCAGCGCCCAGCACTCCTGGCTCTCGCCGCTCCCGCCCGAGGGTGCGTCCGCGATCCTCCACCGCACCCCCGACCGCGCGCCCGAACTCGCCGAGCGCCAGCGCGTCCGATCGCTCGACCTCCTCGAGGACGGGATCATCGACCGGATCGTCGCCGAGCACCCCGACGCGAGCCAGGAGCCAGAGGCGTTCTGCCGTCGCATGGGTCAGGCCATCCGGCATGAGCTCACCGACCTTTCCGACCTCGACCCCGAGCAGCGCCTCACCGACCGGCACTCCCGATACCGTTCCCTCGGAGTGGGCAGCAGTCCTACGATGAAGGGTGGTCTCTGACCCGCCAGCCACGTCCGAAAGGCAGGCCCATGAGCACTCCCACTTCACCCAGCACCCCAGGGACAGCGCCCGCCAGCGACGACGCCGAACTCAAGGCGAAGCACCGCGCCATGTGGGCACTGGGGAACTACCCCGTCGTCGCCAGCGACCTCATCGCGTCGCTCGGTCCCATCCTCGTCGACGCAGCGGGAATCGGTGCAGGACAACGCATCCACGACGTCGCTGCTGGCTCCGGAAACGTCAGCATCCCTGCAGCACGCACTGGCGCCGATGTGACGGCGAGCGACCTCACGCCCGAACTCCTTGACGTCGGCCGGGCCCACGCCGAGGAGCAGGGTCTCGACATCAACTGGGTCGTCGCCGACGCCGAGAACCTCCCCAGCGGTGACGGTGAGTTCGACGCTGCGGTGTCGTGCGTCGGCGTCATGTTCGCGCCCCACCACGAGGTCGTCGCCGACGAACTCGTCCGGATCGTCCGCCCCGGCGGCACGATCGGGCTGCTCAGCTGGACTCCCGAAGGCTTCATCGGGCAGATGTTCGCGACGATGAAGCCCTACGCTCCGCCACCGCCGCCCGGTGCCCAGCCGCCTCCGCTGTGGGGCCACCTCGACCATGTGCGTGAACTGTTCGGCGAACGAGTGCAGATCGCGCACGCCGTGACGCAGGACCTCGTCGTCGACACCCTCCCGGCCTCGGAGGATTTCGTCGACTTCTTCAAGGCGAACTACGGCCCGACCATCGCCGTCTACCGGTTCATTGCGGACGATCCCGAGCGAGTGGCGGCACTCGACGCCGACCTCGTCGCGCTCGCGGATCGCTTCGATCGCGGCGACGGCCACATGATCCTTCACTGGGAGTACCTCCTCGTCACCGCCACCCGCAGCTGACCACGACACCTGCCAAAGGTGGGGGCACTGCCTGTCAGGTGATGCCAACGCCCCTGTGGTGCGCCCGTCCCTAGGCTCGCGATCACACGAAGTCGGCACACGGCATACGGAATCGTTCGTATGCCGGCTGGTCCGGGAGGTGAGTCGGTGCGAGTTCTCGTGGCGCTGGGTGGCAACGCGATGACGGCCGCCGACGGGTCCGCGCGCCCCCGCGACCAGGTCGAAGCGATCACCGGGGCGATGGAGCACATCGCCGAACTCGTCGCTGCTGGGCACGACGTCGTCCTCACCCACGGCAACGGCCCCCAGGTCGGCAACCTCCTCGTCAAGAACGAGCTCGCGGCCGGGGTCGTCCCGCCAGTCCCACTCGACTGGTGTGGCGCCCAGACGCAGGGAACGATCGGCTTCACCATGCTCGACGCCCTCGAGCCGGCCCTGCGCCGACGCGGAGTCGAACGCCCGACCGCCGCGCTCGTGACACGCACCCTCGTGGCCGAGGACGACCCGCACTTCCGCGAACCGACGAAGCCGATCGGGCGCTACCTCTCGGAGGATGAAGCCCGCCCGATGATCGAGCACGGCCAGCAGTGGGAGGACCGCGGCGAGAAGGGGTGGCGTCGCGTCGTCGCCTCGCCCGAGCCCCGCGAGATCATCGACCTCCCCGCGATCCGCGCCCTCGTCGAAGCGGGACACATCGTCGTTGCCGCGGGTGGGGGCGGCATCCCGGTCGTGCGCGACGCGGATGGATCGCTGCGCGGCGTCGAGGCCGTCATCGACAAGGACCTCACCGCAGCGCTGCTCGCCGCAGCCCTCGGCTGCGACATCCTCATCATCGCGACCGACGTCGACCACGCGATGGTCGACTACGGCACCCCTGATGAGAGACCGCTCGGCTTCACCTCGCTCGCGCAAATGCAGTCGTATGCCGCGTCCGGCCAGTTCGCGTCCGGCTCCATGGGCCCCAAGGTCGACGCCGCCATGCGGTTCGCGCAGACCGGCGGTCGCAGCATCATCACCTCCCTCGCCCACATCACCGACGCCGTCGAGCACGAGTTCGGCACCGTCATCGACACCAGCCCCGAAGACTGAGACACCACTAGAGCCCGAGACCGAGCTCCGACAGAAAGGCCCACCGCCGTGCCCGATGCCATTGAGGTCCGCAAGGTTCCGATCCACAGCGTCGCCGACGCCTCCGAGCTCGCGAAGCTCATCGACGACGGGGTGATGGAGGCGAGCCGCGTCATCGCCATCATCGGCAAGACCGAGGGCAACGGTGGCGTCAACGACTACACGCGCATCATTGCCGACCGGGCCTTCCGGGAGGTGCTCGTCGAGAAGGGCGCTCCCGCCGACCAGGTCAAGCAGGTCCCGATCGTGTGGTCCGGTGGCACCGACGGCATCATCAGCCCGCACGCCACGATCTTCGCCACGGTGCCCGCCGACAAGGCCGAGCCGTCGGACGACTTGCGCCTCACGGTGGGCTTCGCGATGAGTGAGGCGATCCTGCCCGAGGAGATCGGCTATACGGGCATGATCACGAAGGTCGCCGACGCGGTGAGGGTCGCGATGGAGCGCGCGGGGATCACTGATCCGGCCGATGTGCACTACGTGCAGACCAAGACGCCGCTGCTGACGATCCACACGATCCGTGACGCGAAGTCCCGCGGGCAGAAGGTCTGGACCGAGCACACCCACGAGTCGATGGACCTCTCCAACGGCACGACCGGACTCGGCATCGCCGTCGCCCTCGGCGAGATCGAGATGCCCACCGATGCTGACGTGATGCACAACCGGTCGCTCTATTCGTCCGTGGCGTCATGCTCCTCGGGCGTCGAGCTAGACCAGGCACAGGTCGTCGTGGTCGGCAATGCACGTGGTGTCGGTGGCCGCTATCGCATCGGCCACTCCGTCATGCGGGACGCTCTCGACGCGGACGGCATCTGGGACGCCATCAAGGACGCCGGGCTCGAGCTGCCCGAACGCCCCCACACGAGCGACATCGGCGGGCGCCTGGTCAACGTCTTCCTCAAGTGCGAGGTGAGCCAGGACGGTCAGGTCCGTGGTCGGCGCAACGCGATGCTCGACGACTCCGACGTGCACTGGCACCGCCAGATCAAGTCGGCCGTCGGTGGAGTCACGGCGTCGGTGACCGGCGACCCGGCAGTGTTCGTGTCGGTCTCGGCGGCCCACCAAGGTCCCGATGGAGGTGGCCCGGTGGCCGCGATAGTCGACCTCGGCTCCGGGGACCCGACCGGCTATGCAGCACCTGGACCCACCACCTGACCTCAGCCTCCCCCGCCCCCTCCATCACCACCGCCACCACCACCAACGTCGCCACCGAAGAAGCCCCCGTAGTCGCCGCCGCGGCTGCCGTCCGCGCTAGACGACCTCAGGGACTCCGGTGTGGCGCCGGCCCGAGCGTGCTCGCGCCACGTCATCGGACGCTTCCTCGTGTGGCTTCGCACGATCTCGACGAAGAGTGCAGCGAATCCCACGATGAAGAAGACGAGCAACCCCACGCCGATGATGGTCCTGAATGCGCTCGACATGGCCTCACCTCCCGCGTTGAGAACCTCGACTCACTGGGCGTTGGACGGGTCGCCGCGTCCGGGCAGGCCAGCCCACAGTGGCTGTCGGCTCAGAAGCCGCCGCCGTAGCCGCCGTTGTCCACCTGACGCTGGAAGTTCTTCGCCTCCAGCGCGACGCGGTCGCCAGCGTCGCCAGCGTCCGTCAGGTCACCCGTGTGCCGACGGTCGAAGAGCCACGCGCCGACGAACACGACCGCGATAACCACTGCGATGCTGCCCCACAACCACCACATGACGCCGCTCCGATCCGCCCGGCTGCAGGCCCGGGCCACGACTTCAGTGTCAACCTGCGGCGGGTGCGCAGTCGATGGTCACAACGTGCCTGCCCGTCGCCAACCGTGCCGTGGGCGCAGGCCCCCTACGGAGGGCCGTAGCTGCCGGTGTTGAAGCGAGTGACGTCCGCGTCGCCCTGGGCCCGGTTGAACCTCTCGGCGTCGCGATGAGTCAGGTCGTGACCGAACCTGCGGTCGTAGATCCAGGCCCCGACGAGGACGGCCAGAACCACGATCCCTGCGATGGTCCAGAACATCAGCCCAACTCCTCCACCAACCCACGATGGTCAGTTCCATCCCCTGCTTCAGTGAGCAGGCGGTCGCCGATGGCGCCGAGCCCACGCTACCGCTCGGACGTGACCGTTGGACTCAACACGGTCGTGCGCCGCGATCGTCCGTCCGAAACTCCAATCGCGCAGGATCTCGACGACGAGCGTGATGAACGCCGCCACGATGAGCGTGAAGAGTAGTACGAGCACGGCGTTGCCGAGGATGTTCCAGAACATGACCCCATCCCTCTCCCCAGCGAGAGGCCCCGCCGGTCCCAACGCCAATATCCTGCGGTCTCGCGCTCGACGACATCCCTCCGAAGACCCCTCGCCCCATGGCGAGATCAGGGCAGAGCGGACCCGCCCACCTGAGCCACTGGATCACCACCAGTCCCGAACTCACCGAATTCCTCGGTTCGGGACATCAATGGTTCAACGTCCCGAACTCACCGAATTCCTCGGTTCGGGATCAATGGTTCAACGTCCCGAACGGAGGAATTCGGTGAGGTCGGGACGAGCGGGTGTGCCCAGGTTGGGGTTGGGACTCAGTGGGCGAAGTGGCGGGTGCCCGTGAAGTAGAGCGTCACGCCGGCAGCCTGCGCCGCCTCGATGACCTCGCCGTCCCGCATCGACCCGCCGGGCGCCACGACCGCGCGCACCCCGGCGTCGATGAGCACCTGGAGTCCGTCGGCGAACGGGAAGAACGCGTCCGACGACGCCACTGCCCCGCGCGCCCGTTCGACGCCACCTTCCTCAGCAGCACCCGAGTTCGCGCGCGACACCGCGAGGTGGCACGAGTCGACGCGGTTCACTTGGCCCATGCCGATCCCGACCGACGCCCCGCCCGAAGCGAGGAGGATCGCGTTGGACTTCACGGCACGCACGGAGCGCCACGCGAACTGCAGGTCCGCGAGCGTCGCCTCGTCCGCGGCGTCCCCGGACACCAATCGCCAGTTCGCCGCGTCGTCCCCGCCAACAACAGCACCAGCGTCATCCGACACCACGGCGTCGACCGCATCGCGGTGCTGCATCAGCAACCCACCGGAGATGGGCCGGATCTCGGCCCCACCCCGCGACGGCGCCGCCGCCTCGAGCAGGCGGATGTTCTTCTTCGCGGTCAGCACCTCGAGTGCCTCGGCGTCGAAGCCGGGAGCCACGACGACCTCGGTGAAGATGTCGGCGACCGTCCGTGCCATCTCGACGGTCACGGGCCGGTTCGTGGCGATGATCCCGCCGAACGCCGACACCGGGTCGCACGCGTGCGCCTTCGCGTGCGCGTCCGCGACATCAGCGCCCACAGCGATCCCGCACGGGTTCGCGTGCTTGATGATCGCGACCGTCGGCTTGTCGCCGTGGTCATATGCCGCCCGCACCGCAGCATCGGCGTCGACGTAGTTGTTGTAGGACATCTCCTTGCCGTGCAGCTGCTTCGCCTGCGCCAGCCCCGGCTCCGGCGCGAACCCCGAGGCATAGAGCGCCGCACTCTGGTGCGGGTTCTCGCCATAACGCAGCACTGTGGACTTGGTCCACGTCGCGCCGACCCAGGCCGGGAATCCCGAACCCTCCGACGAGTCGACGTAGGCGTTGCCCATCCACGACGCGACGTGGACGTCGTAGGTCGCCGTGTGCACGAACGCCTTCGCCGCGAGCGCCTTGCGCTCCTCGAACGTGAATCCCTCACCCCGCGCTGCGTCCAGAACATCGCCGTATGCCGTCGGGTCGACGACCACGGCCACGCTCGGGTGGTTCTTTGCCGCGGCTCGAACCATCGAGGGTCCACCGATGTCGATGTTCTCGACGATGTCGTCGGCAGCGGCACCGGAGGCGACCGTGTCCGCGAACGGATAGAGGTTCACGACGACGAGGTCGAACGGCTCGACCCCGAGCTCACCCAGCTGCTCCACGTGGTCCGGCTTGCGCGTGTCGGCGAGGATGCCGGCGTGCACCATCGGGTGCAGCGTCTTGACGCGACCCTCGAGGCACTCCGGGAAGCCAGTGAGGTCCGCGACCTCGGTCACCGGGATGCCCAGCCCCTCGATGAGCTTGGCCGAGCCACCCGTCGACACGATCGACACTCCCGCCTCGTGCAGGCCCCGAGCCAGGTCCTCCAGTCCGGTCTTGTCGAAGACCGAGATGAGGGCCCGACGGATCGGTCGGCGGTCCTGCGTGGGTCCGGGCTTGCTGACGGAAACGGCCATGGTCATGGCTCCAATCGCGGCGTGGGGTGCGGTCGTGCGGTGGGTACGGTCGTTCAGTGAACTGCCGGGTGCACCCAGGCGGGCGATGCAACTCCCATGTGACTCCCCGGTGGTGGTCCACCCGCGCCAGTCGTCGCGCCCGATTCTAGCGGCCCGGCGGGACCAGCTCGCCACGTCCCAGAGCGCCCACGAGGTCGACCAGGAGCTCCCGCTCCTCGACCTTGATCCGCTCGTGCAGCGTCTCCTCTGTGTCGTCCTCACTCACGGCGACCGCTCGCTGCGCGAGGATCGGCCCCGTGTCGACACCTGCGTCCACGATGTGCGCCGTCGTCCCGGTGACCTTGACGCCGTGCGCCAGCGCATCGCGCACCGCGTGGGCCCCGGGGAAGCTCGGGAGAAGCGCAGGATGCGTGTTGAGGATGAACGGCCCGCCGAGCGTCGCCGGACCGAGGATCTTCATGAACCCGGCGGAGACGACGAAGTCCGGCGCGCGAGAGGCGATCTCGGCAGCCAGCCCCTCGTCCCAGGCGACTCGGTCCGGGAAGTCGCGCACCCGGCATACAAAGGTGTCGATGCCGGCTCGCTCCGCGCGACGCAGGCCTTCGATGTCGTCCCGATCCGCGCCGACCGCCAGGATGCGAACGCCGTATGCCGGGTCGAGACTGGCGTCGATGAGCGCCTGGAGGAGCGTCCCCGAGCCTGAGACGAGGACGACGATGCCGGCGGGTGCGTTCACGCCGAGCACCCTATCCAGACGCAATCCCCGGTTCGTCCAGACGCCGGAGCTCTGACCTGCTGAGGACCACATGGGCCGCCGCGAGGTTCGCACGGAGGTGGCTGACCCGTGTGGTGCCGGGCAGGGGGACGACCGGAATCCCGTGGACCTGTTGACGGTGCTGCACCCACGCCAGCGCGACCTGTCCCGGGGTCACGTCGTGGGCCGCGGCGATCTCGGCGAGTGATGTCATCAGGCCGGGTCCGATCCCGGACCCGGACGCGTCGGTCCGGTGCAGGAGCCCGTGGCCGTGGGGCGAGTGGGCGACGATCATCGTGCCGAGGTCGATCGCAGTTGACACCAGTTCCAGCTCGATCTCACGGTCCAGAACCGACCAGCGCTCCTGGAGCGCCATGACCGGGTGGACCGCATGGGCGCGACGCAGGTCGTCGGCCGTGACGTTGGAGAGGCCGAGAGCCCTGACCTTCCCCTGCGCCACCAGGTCCGCCATCGCACCCATCGTCTCCTCGATGGGAACCTCGTCGCTGCGATGGTGCAGGTAGTACAGGTCGATGACGTCGACGCCGAGCCGCCGGAGACTCGCCTCGCACGCCTGCCGCACATAGGCCGCGTCAGCCCGCACACCAAAGTCTCCTGCCACGTCTTCGGTCCGCACGAGGCCGAACTTGCTGGCGAGCACCACCTCGTCACGGCGACTGCGGATCGCTCGCCCCACGAGCTCCTCGTTCCCGTAGGCATCAGCCGTGTCGACCATCGAGACGCCCGCGTCGGGCGCCGCGTGCACCACGGCCAGTGGGTCCCGGTCCGGGTCACCGACCGCCTCGCTGACCGCGTCGTCACGCAGCCGCATGGCACCGAACCCCTGTCGTCCGAATGCGGCGGGATCCAGCACGGAGGTCAGGGCAGGTTCGGTTCGGCGCATGTCCGGCACGCTAGGACCTCACCCACGCTTGAGGTCAAGGACGACGTCAGCGGCGCAGACGCCAGGCGTCCCACGCAACGACCGCGAGCGCGCCGACGAGCAGTTCGGCTCCGAGGACGACCGACGTCCAGAGAGCCGGGGTGCCGATGTCGCCGAGCCGGTAGGCACCGAGTGACCCGCCGCCGATCGCGTCGAGCACGCCCACCGCACCAGCGACGAGCACGCACGCGACAGCAGCGACGGACGCCTTGGTCCGCAGGGAGGACAGGCGAGCCACCGACGTGAGCGAGCGCCGGCCGATGAAGGCGCCGATGAGCACGGGGACCAGCACGAGCAGGCGTACCGGCCAGGGATAGGTCCCCGGTTGCGGCATGGCGCCGAAGACCGGAACGAGCGGCATGAGCCCGCTCGTCGTCCCGGCGACGGAGGTGTGTGCCCCGTCGACGACGGAGAAGCCCGGTCCGGCGAGGAGTCCGACGACCCAGAGCGCGAGGTTCGGGAGGGAGGCGGCCTGCACGGCCACGAGCAGGACGCCGCCGAGCACGCCACCGCCGATCTCGCTCTGGAGGTTCGTCACCGAGTCCCACTTCAGCGCGATCGCAGCCAGCACGATCGACAACGCCACCCCGAGCACGACGATCAGTCCGCGAAGCGCAGGACGCGCGGCCCGACGGACGACGTCCGGCAGGACCCTGGCCTCGAGGCGTGGCCCGATGATCTCGGCCTCTCGGGCCAGTCGCCGCAGGGCCACGATGAGCGCCAGCCCGGGCACGGCCACGAGGGGCGCCGCCAGACTGGGCCACCGCAGGGGCAACGACCCCGCGAGGGTGAGGGCGGAAGCCAGACCGACGGCGACGGCATACCCGATCCACCAGCGGACGGCGACGCCCGCAACCGAACGCGGCAACAGATCGGCCCACCACGCATCATCGACATCGGCGGTTGCCAGCGCCCGGCTCGCCCCGCGGGCGGCTCCCCAGACGGCGAGAGCACCCAGCACGAGCGGCAGGAAGGCGATGACCATCGCGCCGGACCCGAGGTGTGCCCCCTGGACGAGCAGCCACAGGGACGCGCCAGCGCCGAGCGGCTCGGCGAAGGACGCGGCCGGGCGCGGGTCGAGCATCCAGCCGAGGACGGTGGGCACGAGCACGACGAGGAGCGACAGGAGACCGGTCACCACGCCGATGAGGACGTCGCGTGCCGGGTCGGGAAGCCACGACGCCCGAGGCATCCTCTCGCCGTCGGCGTCGTCAGAGGGGCGAACGCCCCGCAGCAGATCCATGACTGTCATTGCCGCCCAGTCTCCCCCGGTGCCCGCCTCGGACCGTGGCGCACACGCCGAGCCGGCCAGACCCGGACTCTCACCCGGGCCTGCAATTCCCCCGTGCGTACCGTGCAACCTTTGGCCCCGCTCGCGCGTCTGCTGGGGTGAAGATGGAGACCGACCGACCAGGGGGCAAGCCGTGAGGGACAGGGATACGCAGTCGTTCGATGACTTCTATCGAGCAGCCGCACCGAGGGTCGTGCACCTCGTGTACGCCACCACCGGCGACCTCACCCTCGCGCAGGACGCCACCCAGGAGGCGTTCGCCAAGGCCTGGAGCGACTGGACCCGCGTCTCCACGCACGACGACCCCACGGCCTGGGTCCGCACCGTCGCCCGCCGCATCGCCATCTCCCAGTGGCGCCGCGGCAAGGCCCGCGACCGCGCCTACACCCGGCACGGAGCGACAGCGACCCAGGCCCAACCCGACGAGAACCGCGTCGCCGTCGTCGCCGCCCTCCGGCAGCTGAGCCCGGCGCTTCGCGAGACGGTCGCGCTGCACTACCTCGGCGACCGGAGCATCGAACAGATCGCGGCAGAACTGGGCGTCCCGGCGGGGACCGTCAAGGCCAGGCTCCACCGCGGCCGAGCCCAACTCGCGGACCTGCTCCGCTCCGGCCCAGCAGCCCCGAGCGGGGCAGCCACCACCACAGCCCGAATGCCCAGCCCCCAGAGGAAGGAGGCTCGCCATGGATGAGCTCCAGACCACCGACACGTGGACCCCCGACGACGACGCCTTCCTGCGCTCCGCACTCCTGTCCCTGCGTGCCGACGTGGAGGCCACCCCACTGCCGGAGCCGGCGTTCGTCCGGGCCCGCGGCGCCGCCGACCACCGTCGCCGCATGCTCGCCATCACGGCTGCCGTCGCGGCAGCAGTGGTGATCGTCGGAGCCCTGGGTTTCCGTGGCCTCGCCCGCGAGGACGCCGCTCCCCCACCGCTTCCCGCGACGCCGTCACCCTCGCTCGTGTCGGACACCCCGACCACGACCACCAGGCCGACACCCACTCTCGCGCCGAGTTCATCCGCCACACGCGCTGTGGCCCCGAGGCCCAGCAGTTCGCCGACAAGGCGGTCACCCACGGCCACCTCCGACCCGACGCCGGGGCAGCCGAAGGCGTCGGCGCCGGCCGGCGGTGGCTCGACTCCACCCCCGGCAGGACAGACGCCCCCGACGATCCACACCGTCGGGTCGCCGCGTCCCGCGAGCAGCCTCTTCCTCGGTGCGGCGGCGTGGACATCTGCCGGGGTCGCCGAATCGATCGTGTCCGAATGGCCCAACGAGGCCACCGTCGGAGCCATGATGGTGTGCGATCCCAACGCGGAGGTCGCACCCGCCGGCGTGACGTGGATGAAGGACACGACGACTGGGGACTTCATCGGGGGGCAGCGCGTCCAGACGTCGAACCTCTCCTCGGACGGCGACAGCAACGACAGTGAGCCGGCCGCCGTGGTGCGGGCGATGCTCGCCGACCCGCAATGCGCGTCCAATCCCGACCCCGACGTCACCATCAAGGCCGGACCGCGCGCGGGCACCGTCGCCGTGACCTCCGACTACCCCAACGGCAGCGGACCACGCACCGACTACGTCGGAGTCGTGGCGATGCGCGGCAACACCAACACCGCCACGATCGTCATCACCGGGCAGCGGGAGGCCAACTCAGCCAGCACCTGGGCGGCCCTGGGTCGGCTCATGGATGCCGCCGCCGCGAGGTGACCGGCGACTGAGGCGACCGCGCCAGACAAAGGCGAGCGGGCGGCATACCGAAAAATTCTCGGTATGCCGCCCGCTCGCGTTGCGCTGTGCGCGTCAGTCCAGGGTCAGCCAGGTGCTGGCTGTCAGAGACTCCGCATGATCTCGCGCATGAGCTCGGCCGTCTCGGATGGCGTCTTGCCGACCTTGACCCCAGCGGCCTCGAGGGCCTCCTTCTTGGCCTGGGCGGTGCCCGACGAGCCGGAGACGATGGCGCCGGCGTGGCCCATGGTCTTGCCCTCGGGAGCCGTGAAGCCGGCGACGTAGCCGACGACCGGCTTCGTGACGTGCTCCTTGATGTAGGCCGCGGCGCGCTCCTCGGCGTCGCCACCGATCTCGCCGATCATGACGATCGCCTTGGTCTCGGGGTCGGCCTCGAACGCTTCGAGGGCGTCGATGTGCGTGGTGCCGATGATCGGGTCGCCGCCGATGCCGATGGCCGTGGTGAAGCCGTAGTCACGCAGTTCGTACATCATCTGGTAGGTCAGCGTGCCCGACTTGGACACGAGACCGATCGGGCCCTTGCCCGCGATGGTGTGCGGCGTGATGCCGGCGAGCGACTCCTCCGGCGTGATGATGCCGGGGCAGTTCGGGCCGATGATCCGGGTCTTCTTGCCGATCGAGTAGTTGAAGAACTCGGCCGTGTCCTTGACCGGGATGCCCTCGGTGATGACGACGAGGAGCGGGATCTCGGCGTCGATGGCCTCGATGGCGGCGTCCTTGGCGAACTGCGGCGGGACGAAGGCGACCGAGACGTTGGCGCCCGTGGCCTCCATGGCCTCCTTGACGGAGCCGAAGACGGGGAGCTCCTGGCCGCCGATCTCAGCGGTCGTGCCGGCCTTGCGGGCGTTGACGCCGCCGACGATGTTGGAGCCGGCGTCGAGCATGAGGGCGGTGTGCTTGGAGCCCATGCCGCCGGTCATGCCCTGGACGATGATCTTGCTGTCAGCGTTGAGGTAAATGGACATAGTGGATGCGTTTCCTTTGGTCTGCCGTCAGCGGGTCGAGTTGTTGAATGTCACTGTGCGGCGGCGAGCTCGGCGGCCTTGGCCGCGGCGCCGTCCATGGTGTCGACCTGGGTGACGAGCGGGTGGTTCAGCTCGTTGAGAATGGCGCGGCCGGCGTCGACGTTGTTGCCGTCGAGGCGGACGACGAGCGGCTTGGTGGCGTGGTCACCGAGGATCTCGAGGGCACCCTTGATGCCGTTGGCGACCTCGTCACACGCGGTGATGCCACCGAAGACGTTGACGAAGACGGCGCGGACCTGCTCGTCGCCGAGGATGACGTCGAGGCCGTCGGCCATGACCTGCGCGTTGGCGCCGCCACCGATGTCGAGGAAGTTCGCCGGCTTCACACCGTGCGCCTCGCCCGCGTAGGCGACGACGTCGAGGGTGCTCATGACGAGTCCGGCGCCGTTGCCGATGATGCCGACCTCACCGTCGAGCTTGACGTAGTTGAGGCCCTTCTCCTTGGCCTTGGCCTCGAGCGGGTCAGCGGCAGCCTTGTCCTCGAGGGCGGCGTGGTCCTCGTGGCGGAACTCAGCGTTCTCGTCGAGCGTGACCTTGCCGTCGAGGGCCACGATGTTGCCCTCGTTGTCCTTGACGAGGGGGTTGACCTCGACGAGCGTCGCGTCCTCGTCGCGGTAGACCTTCCAGAGGGTCTCGAGGACGGGGACGATCGCGGCGCCGGTCTCGGCGTCGAAGCCAGCGGCGTCGACGATCTCCTGGGCCTTGGCCGTGTCGATGCCGACGTTGGGGTCGACCGCGATCTTGGCGAGGGCCTCGGGACGCTCGACGGCGAGCTGCTCGATGTCCATGCCGCCCTCCTTGCTGCACATCGCAAGGTAGGTGCGGTTCGTCCGGTCGAGCAGGATCGAGAAGTAGTACTCCTCGGCGATCTGCGCGCCCTGGGCGATCATCACCTGGTGGACCGTGTGGCCCTTGATGTCCATGCCGAGGATCTCCCCGGCCAGCTGCTGGGCCTCGTCGGCCGACTTGGCGACCTTGACGCCGCCCGCCTTGCCTCGCCCACCCGTCTTGACCTGCGCCTTGACGACGGTGACGCCGCCGCTCTTGGCTCCGATGGTCTCGGCGGCCGCACGGGCCTCCTCAGGGGTGGTGGCGACTGCGCCAGCCAGCACGGGTACACCGTGCTTCTCGAACACGTCGCGTGCCTGGTACTCGAAAAGGTCCACGGATTCGTTCCGTCCTCACGTCATCGATTGACTGACCCGGGCTGGAGCCACGGGTCCGTTCCGGAGGCGAGCCTAGCCCCGAGCGACACGGCACGCCGCCGTCGGTTGCATTTCCGGACAGTGTGAGGGCGTGATCCTGATGACACGGCGCCTCCATGGCGATCCACCGGGTCGCGCGGTATACCTTTCAATCACCATGGAGGCATCACTGCAGACGCATCCCTCAGGCGGCGGTTCGGGCGCGCTGAGCCGGATCCGGCGCACCATGACGGCCTCGAGGAATGTGGCCCGCAACGTCGGGACGTTGCTCACGCCGCGAGCGTTCATCGGCATGGTGATCGAGGGGGCCTGGCTCAGCACACACGTCGCCACCTATCCCCTGGGGATCTTCCAAGACCGCGCCGAAGGCATCCACGGCTACCGCATCGAGCACCTCGCCCCGGTGCAGCGCGGCCTGCTGATCTCGCACCTCGAGGCCGCGGGCACACCGATCCTGCTCGTGCACGGGCTCATCGACAACCGGTCGATCTTCACCCTCCTGCGGCGCGGACTGACCCGCCGCGGCTTCGGCTCGATCTACGCCATGAACTACTCGCCCTTCACTGCCGACATCCGCACCGCCGCGGCGCAGCTCGGCGAGGAGATCGAGGCGATCGTCCGCGAGACCGGCTACGAGAAGATCCACATCGTCGGCCACAGCCTGGGCGGCCTCATCGCCCGCTACTACGTGACGCGCCTCGGCGGGGACGCCCACGTCCACACGCTCGTCACGCTGGGCACACCGCACCACGGGACCTACGCGGCCTACGCCGCGCCCACGCGACTCATCGGCCAGATGCGACCTGGCAGCGGGCTCCTTCGCGAGCTCGACGAGCCTGCGCCGGGCTGCACGACCCGCTTCGTCTGCTACTGGTCCGACACCGACTTCGTCATCCTGCCGCAGGGCAGTGGGGCGCTCCGGCACCCCGACCTCTCGGTGCGCAACATCCGCCTCCACGGTGTCGGCCACATCTCCCTCGCCGTCGTGGGCGATGTCGTCCACGGCATCTCCACGACCCTGGCCGAGCTCGACACCGAGGGCGGAACCCTCACCGCCGGCGTCACGCCGATCGCCCCACGCCGCGGTTCCGCGTCGGCCACGGGCGGTCACGGACGACGCGAATCGGGCGGACGGCATACGGTCCGCGCCCGAAAGTGACCCAAGTCATACGGTGAGCAGCCGCTCGGCGGCCCGTGAGCACGGGGCATCGTCGGCCTCTGGGGCACTTCTTCGAAAATAGGTCGAAAAGATCGCCCACCAAAGTTTGGATAACGGGGAGGTCACGCTACGGTGGTTGCTCCCGTGTCCCCTGCACGTGAGGTATCCCTGCCTTGAGTACCCCTTCATACGAGGGGCGCCACCGTGGCCGGCATCGCAAACCTGCGACAAGCCGAGTCCCGCGCGCCCTACACCCTGGCTTCGTGTTGCCCAGCGCCGCTGCCGCTGCTCTGGTCGTCACCGCCACGGGTGCCGCTGTAGCCGAGTCCGCGCCGCTGGCGAGCACCCTCGAGCTGACTGCTGCCCAGGCGCAGACGGCTCGTGACCAAGCCGCTGTCGCTGTGACGGACCAGGCCGACCTGTCTTCGCGCCGCCAGCAGGTCTCCCTCCAGAACGCTGCCTTCCAGGGCCGCGCCGAGCAGACCGCCCGCGTCGCGCGCAACAAGGCCCGGGTCGCTGCTGCGGCCAAGGCCAAGGCCGCTGCCGCTGCCGCCGCCGCCAAGGCGAAGGCTGATGCTGCCGCCGCTGCCAAGGCCAAGATGGAGCGCGAAGGCAAGCAGTGGGTCAGCCCCATCGAGGGCGCCCAGTTCACGTCCGGCTACGGCATGCGCTGGGGCCGGATGCACTGGGGCAACGACTTCGGCACCGCCGTCGGCACGCCGCTGCGCGCCATGTCCCGTGGCACCGTGGTCTTCGCGGGCTGGGACGGCAACAAGGGCAAGCTGCTCACGATCAAGTACTGGGACGGCACCGAGTCGCAGTACGCCCACATGAGCAGCTTCTCGGCGAGCGTCGGCTCCACCGTCATGCCCGGCGACATCGTCGGTCGCACCGGCAACACCGGCCGCTCCACCGGTCCGCACCTCCACCTCGAGATCCACCCTGCTGGCAAGGGCGCCGTCAACCCGGCCCCGTGGCTGGCGGCCAAGGGCCTCCAGTGAGCTGAGTGCTCACGCGCTGAACGCATCGTCGAAGGGCGGCACCCATTGCGGGTGCCGCCCTTCGTCGTTTCTTCGCGTATGCCGTCCGCCCCCGTGCCGCGTTGCGGCTCAGGTCGCGGCGGCGTCGCGAGAACCCCGGTGGCCCGGGCAAGGGGTCGCGTCGATCAGTTTGGTGAGCAGCCGGGCGAGCTCGGAACGTTCGCTCGCGGTGAGGGCGTCTGCGGGGTAGGGCGTCGCCGTGACGTGCCGACCGAGTTCTTCCCGCAGTTCACGGCCAGAATCGGTGAGTGTCAGGAGCTTGACGCGACGGTCCTCGGCCGACGGCACACGCTCGAGCCATCCTGCGGTTTCGAGTCGGTCGGCGATGCCGGTGACGTTGCTCGCGTCGCAGCGCAGGTGCTCCGCAAGGTCTCGCATCGACGCCGGCTCGCCGAGCATGAACAGCGCACGCGCCGTCTGGGGAGTGAGGTCGTGGTCCGCGACGGCAGCGGCGAAGGCGGCCTTGGACATCTCGCCCGCCGCCACCAGGAGACGGCCGATGTCAGCCGACGTCGAGCTCCTCGGTTTCGGTGAACGGTCGCGGGTCGCCATGGAGAAAACTGTACCAACAAAACAGTTGACAACACCAAGCTTCTGGGTTGATGCTCGAATTACTTGAACACACCAACCATTGAGGGGAACCACCATGAGTGCCAGCACCAGCACCAGCACCAGCACCGAACTGTCGAACAGCCAGGCGGTCACTTCCACCCACGCCGTACCCCGTGCACGCAACGTCGCGCTCGCCACGGCCGGCATCGCCGCGATCGTGAACCTGATCGTCTACGCAGTCGCCCGAGTCGCGGGCGCAGAGTTCTCCGTCCTGACGCCCATGGGTTCAGAGCCACAGGCAGTGGGAGCCCTCTCCGTCGCGTTCATGAGCGTCGTGGCCGGGCTGCTCGGCGCTGCTCTGCTGAGGGGCACCAAGCGGTGGGCCCCGACGTCGTGGAAGGCCATCGCCGCCCTCGGCCTCATCGTCGGCATCGTCACGATGCCGCTCTTCGCCGAGGCGAGCGCCGGAACGAAGGTTGCGCTCAGCGCGATGCACCTGATCAGCGGAGCGACGTTCTTCGTGTCAACCCGCCGCGAGCTGCGCGGCTGATCAGGCCGTCGCGCCGACCGCGTCGTCGCGCCGCCACTTTCGCTCCCCATGAGGGAACCTTGGGGGTCCGGACGGCACTGTTCCATCCGGATGGACCAGGTGCCCTCATGGGGCGGGAAAGTTGGCGCTGCGATTTGGTCAGGGACGGTGCGGGACGGTCAGAGTTTCTCCAGGGGTGCGAAGCGCAGGAGGAAGCGCTTCACGCCGGTCTCGCCACCGAAGTCGACCTCGGCCTGGGTCTTGTCGGCCTCGCCCATGGTGCGCACCACCGTGCCCAGGCCGAACGTGTCGTGCGTGACCTTGTCGCCAGCCGACAGCGCGATGATCGGGCGGTTGCCGGGTGAGCGCACACCGGGGCGCGCCGCCAGGGACGCCACAGCAGGCCGCTGGCCACGGTGACCGATCGCCGCGGCGCCGCTGAGCTCGCGCTCCCACGACAACAGGTCCACGGGGATCTCGTCGAGGAACCGGCTCGGAGGGTTGTATTGCGGTGCACCCCAGGCCGACCGCACGGCCGCGCGGGACAGGTGCAGGCGCTCGCGCGCTCGGGTGATGCCGACGTAGGCCAGCCGGCGCTCCTCCTCGAGCTCCTTGGGGTCGCCGAGCGAGCGCAGGTGCGGGAACGTCCCGTCCTCCATGCCGGTGAGGAAGACGACGGGGAACTCGAGGCCCTTGGCGGTGTGCAGCGTCATGAGCGTGACGACGCCCTGCTCCTCGGCCTCGGCAGAGTCGGGGATCTCGTCGGCATCGGCGACGAGGGACACCCGCTCGAGGAAGTCCTCGAGGCTGTTGACCTCACCGGTCTCGGCCCGGGCCTCGTCGAACTCCCGCGCGACGGCCACGAGTTCGGCGAGGTTCTCGATCCGGGTCTCGTCCTGCGGGTCGTGGCTCGCCCGGAGCTCGGCCAGGTAGCCGGACTTCTCGACGATGGCCTCGAGGAGATCAGCGACGCCGGCCTCGTCGTTGTCACGGACCTTGCCGAGGTCCTCGAGCAGGGAGGTGAAGCCCTTGATGGCGCTGACGGAGCGGGTGGCGATGCCGGGGGCATCCTCGGGGCGCCCGAGCGCCTGGACGAAGGAGATGCGCGCCCGCTCCGCCAACGCCGCAACGACCGCTTCGGCGCGGTCGCCGATGCCGCGCTTGGGGACGTTGAGGATGCGACGCAGGTTGACGGTGTCCTCAGGGTTGGAGAGCACCCGCAGGTAGGCGAGCGCGTCCTTGACCTCACGGCGCTCGTAGAACCGCGTGCCGCCGACGACCTTGTAGGGCAACCCCACGCGCACGAAGACCTCTTCGAGGGCTCGCGACTGGGCGTTCGTCCGATAGAACACCGCGACGTCGCCGGGCTTGACGCCGTGCTCGTCGCCGAGCTTGTCGATGGACCGGGCGACGAAGGACGCCTCGTCGTGCTCGTTGTCGCCGACGTAGCCAACAATCGGCGCACCAGCGCCGGAGTCGGTCCAGAGGTTCTTCTTGCGTCGCGACTCGTTGCGCTGGATCACCGCATTGGCGGCGGTGAGGATCGTTTGGGTCGAGCGGTAGTTGCGCTCGAGCAGGATGGTCCGCGCGTCCGGGTAGTCCTCCTCGAACTCGACGATGTTGCGGATCGTCGCGCCACGGAACGCATAGATCGACTGATCCGCGTCACCGACGACGACGAGCTCGCTCGGCTCCACTGAGTGCTCGCCGCGTGCCTCGCCGTGCCCGACGAGCTCACGAATCAGTTGGTACTGCGCGTGGTTGGTGTCCTGGTACTCATCGACCATGACGTGCCGGAACCGCCGCCGGTAATGCTCGGCCACGTCCGGGAACGCCTGGAACATGTGGACCGTGAGCATGATGATGTCGTCGAAGTCGAGCGCGTTCGCCTGCCGCAAACGACGTTGGTATGCCGTGTAGGCCTGTGCCAGCAGCCGTTCCGTATGGGTGCCACCCGGGTTCTCGGCGCTGGGCTCCCCACCCACGCGGCCGGCATACGTCTCCTCGTCGATCAACTCGTTCTTGAGGTTGGAGACCTGGTGACTGAACGTGCGGGGGTTGTAGCGCTTGGGGTCGAGGTCCATGTCGCGGATGACCATCGACATGAGGCGCTGGGAGTCGGCCGCGTCATAGATCGAGAACGTCGACTTCATGCCGACCTTGTCGGCCTCGCGGCGCAGGATCCGCACGCAGGCGCTGTGGAAAGTCATGACCCACATCGCCTTGGCGCGCGGCCCGACGAGGTCGGCCACGCGCTCGCGCATCTCGGCGGCGGCCTTGTTGGTGAACGTGATCGCCAGGATCTGGCCCGGTTGCACATTGCGGGCGGCGAGCAGGTGGGCGATGCGGTGGGTCAGGACGCGGGTCTTGCCCGAGCCGGCGCCGGCGATGATGAGCAAGGGGCTGCCGGCGTGGAGGACGGCTTCGCGTTGCTCCTCGTTGAGGCCCTCGAGGAGTGCTTCGGGGTCCTGCGGTGGTGTGGTGCCCCAGGCCGGCTCCGGCGGTGCCTGGTCATCGGAGGTCGCCCACGACGGCACACCGGCCGCGTTGACGAGCGCCGCGTGGGCGCTCTCGTGCGTGTCGTGGTCGCTCGTGGGCGCGGTGTCGCTGCCTTGATCGGAACCGGGGTCGCCGAAGCCCGTGCCGTTGAAGTCCATGCCGTCGAAAAGGGTGCTCATCTTGGCGCCAACCCTACGTCGTGGCGCCCACATCGCCGGACTCATCCACAGCGGTCACACGCGTCACTGGGGGCCTCGCCCGAGGGTGGCCGACTATCCGTTGTCGAGGAATCGCCGCAGCCCCTCGTGGCGGTCCACGAAGCGACTCAGGCGCTCCCCTAGCCGGGCTGCAAGGGACGGCCGGGGACGACCCGGCAAAGCCTGATCGGGCGGAAAGGTGAAGTGCAGCCCGGGGGCCAGGACGAGCCCGACGACGAGGACGAGCCATCGGGGCTGTGTGTAGAACTCGCCCGGGGGCAGCACGTACTCAATCCCGTACCACAGGGATCCGCCCACGAGCAGAACGCTTGCAACCAGAACGACCCAGTCAATCTTGGTCAACGACTGCTTCTCGCGGGGTGGGGTCAGGGCCTCGCCCCGGCGTCGGCGGACCCAGATCCCCCAGCTCCAGTTGACGATGGCGAGAGTCACGAACGTTGAGACGGTTTGCAGCATGAATCCGTCGATGCGCATGTCCTGAATCCAGCCCACGTCTCCCGCGGTCAACGAGAAGATCACGGCCCAGATCCCGACGGCACCGAGGCAGGCCCCGAGGAGTCGAGAGAGCCAAAAGCCCCACCGCATCGGCTGCCAGGCGTGGGCGTACTCGTCAGGGTGCCCGAACGCCTCGACGGGATCCTGCCCCGTCGAGAAGTGGTGCTCCTGGACCTGGGCAACGATCTCTCGGACCTTGGTCTCGGGCACGCCGTTGATGCGGAGCTGCTCGGCGAGGACCTTGGAGTAGGTCCATACGTCGACAGTCATGCTTGCCCTCTGGGACCGGTGTCCTGGGTGGACCAGCCCAGGAACCGACGAAGCTTCGTAGAGAGCGGCTCGTGCGGGTAGCTCGGCATGGACCGGCTTGGCTGCCCCCAGAAGTACAGACCCGGAACGGTCACCAACCCGAAGAGCAGGACGAGCCAGCGAGGCTGGGAGAACAACGTGCCCGACGGGTGGAGGAGTGAGTCGTCGCCCCACCAGAAAACCGCGACAACGACCACTGCTCCGAGGACGAATAACAGGACACTCGCAGCGCGTACAAGGCGTTCTCGGCGCGGATGACCGAGGGATCGGGCGCGCTGGCGGCTCATCCAGAACCCCAGCGTCCAGACCAGGACCGAACCCGCCGCCCACCCGGCGCCGAGGGCCATCGACGCCGCCGTGATGTCGAGATCCTGAGTCCAGGCGGTAGGGGTGATCGGCAGTATCGCCGCGAAGACCGCCATCAGTCCCGCCCATCCCGCACAGAGCGCCACGAGCCGGATAAGCCATGAGGTCCAGCGCAACGGCCGCCAGGACCTCGCGTAGTCGACGGGCTGCCCGAAGGCCTCGACGGGGTCCTGCCCTGTGGACAGGTGGTGCTCCTGAACCTGCGCGACGATCTCTCGCACCTTGAACTCCCTGACCCCGTTGATCCGGAGCTGCTCGGCGAGAAGCTTGGAGTAGGTCCACACGTCCGTGGTCACGTGTCAGCCCTCCAGCGCTGTCGTCATCGACTGGCTGAACGTGCGCCAGCCATCACGTCCGGCGTCGAGCTCGGCGCGTCCTGCGGCGGTGAGCCAGAAGTACTTCCTGGGGGGACCTGCGTCACCTGTCACCCACTCACTTTTCACGAGTCCTTCGTCCTCGAGTCGGCCCAGGAGCGGGTAGATCGTGCCGCCCTTGATCCCCTCGAACCCGAACTCCCCGAGGGACGCCATCAGGGTGTAGCCGTAGGCGGACTCCTCGCGCGAGAGGGCTGCGAGCACGGCGAGGTCGAGGACGCCCTTGAGCCACTGGCTCTGCCTGTCCTCGCGCACCTTTGCCCGACGTGCCATGACTAGATGGTTGTGCAAGCTAGATAGGAAAGTCAACTAGCCGGTTGGCTGACTGTCAGAGGTGGCTCCTAGGATGAATTCGGAGCAGTCTGGGCCAGGCGGCTGCGGGAGCGAATTCAGTTGCGCCAGTTCAGAATTCAGCCCAGGGCGTAGGCTCAAACCGTTGACTGTCGAACTGACGTTCGACTAGATTGAGGCCATGGAACCCCACGCCGCGACCGCCGCCCTTGAGGGCCGGTATGCCGCGTTGCGGGCTTCCGCTGCCGAGCTGAGTTCCGAGGAGCTCCTCGACGTGATTGAGCTGGCCCAACGCGAGAAGGACGCCGCGTCGGCACGCCAAGCCGTGGCATTGGCGCACCTGTCCGCGCGGGAGTCACACCTGCAGGAGGACGGCACCAGCGTCGAAGTGCACCACGGGCTGGGCCACCAACGCCTGGATGGGCCGGAGTTGGTGGCACCGCGCCTGGGGGTGTCTGTGCACGTCGCGACGAACCGGATTCTGGACGCGATCCGACAGATGGTGCGGACCCCGGCGGTCGTGGATGCGATGGCGTCCGGCGACCTCGACGAGCAACGCGCCCGGGTCGTGACCGAGGAGACCGACTTCCTGTCCCCCGAGTCCGCAGCAGAGGTCGTCGCTCGGGTGGAGCCATTGTGGCGAGGACTGACCACGGGTCCGTTGCGCCAGCTCCTTGCCCGGACGGCGGCGCAGGTCGACCCGGACGCGGTCGCCGCCGAAGCCGAGGACGCCCGGGCCCGTCGAGGGCTGACCCGGCGCACGGGGGTCCATGGCACTGACCACTGGCGCGGTGACTTCCGCGTCGAGGACGCCCGGACGGCCTGGGCTGCCGTGACGGAGCGCGCCCGTCAACGTGTCCGTGAGGGCCTGGCCGACAGCCTCGAGCTGGCCCGCGCGGACGCGATGATGGAGTTGATCCTCGAGCACTCCGACGTCAAGGTCGTCGTCCACACCACCCGCGCCGCCGACGACACCACTGGCGATGTCAGCGAAGCCAGAGGGACCGGCGAACAGGGCTCCACGACCGGGACAGGCGAGCCCGACGCTGCGGACGGGGCCAGCGAACCGAACTCTGCGTCCGCGACCGACGAACAGCGCACCCCGGCATCCACCGACAAGGCCTCCACGGCGGGTACAGCGCAGGACCTTGTCGAGGTGGGCGGACTCGGTGTTCCTGGGACGACGTTCGTGCCCCGAGAGTGGCTCGACAACGCAGGGACCTCGGACCCGGAGCGGGACTTGACCTGCGACACCGAGACCGGTGCCCTCCTCCACGGTGACGTGCCCGCAGCGTTTGCCCGCGGGCAAGAGGCAGCCCGACGACGCCACCGCGCGAGGGAACGAGCAGAGGAACGAGCAGAGTCCTCGCCCGCGGACACCAGGAGCTCCGTTGGTGCGGGCTCCCTTGGGACGACCGGCACGGGCACCCCGCGCGATGCAAGCACAGCGGACGAGATCGTCGACTTCAGCGAGTCCTACCGCGTCCCGGATCCGATGGCCCGCCTGGTCCGCCTGCGTGACGGCGGCTGCCGGTTCCCGGGCTGCTCCGTGCCCGCCCGGCAGTGCGACCTCGACCACGTCCGCCCGTGGCCGGCGGGTTCCACGACACCGATCAACCTCATGGCCCTGTGTCGACGCCACCACCGGATCAAGCAACGCCACGGCTGGACCGCGAAACTGCACCCCGACGGGCGCGTCACCTGGTCCGACCCCACCGGGCTCGAGACCACGACGCGGCCGGTGGACCACCTTCACCTCGTGACCGCCGGCCACACCCGCCGCGATGCGACCCGGACCCGCGTGGCCTCGACCGCGGACCACACCGGCGGCATCGACATCCCCACGACGTTCGAAGAGGAACTCATCGAACTCCTCGGCGGCCCCGACAAGGCCCGACCCCGGGCCTACCCCACCGTCTACGACTTCGACGGCAACATCATCGGCGGCCCACCGCCGAGGGTCGACCTCGACCGAACGCTCGAATTCGGCGCTGGTCTCGTGGACCAGATCCTCGTCGACTTCCCACCCCGACCACCACAACCACCTCAGCCCATCCCCTTCTGAGGTGCAGCCGCCCGACAAACGTGAGGGGACGGCATACCGTGTCGTGCATGGCCTCTCGCAAGGGTGAGTTCGGCGAACCGGTCTATCTCGACGTCGCCGGCCACGAGATCAAGCTGTCGAGCCCCAACCGGATCTACTTCTCCGAGCGGGGTGAGACCAAGCTCGACCTCGCGAACTACTACATCTCCGTCGGCGACGGGATCCTCAACGCCCTGCGCGAGCGACCGACGATGCTGCACCGCTTCCCCGACGGCGTCGACGGCAAGAAGGTCCACCAGAAGCGGGTCCCCCGCGGCGCTCCCCCGTGGCTCGAGACAGTGCGGCTGCACTTCCCGCGATATGGGCTCCACGCCGACGAGCTGTGCCCCACAGACCTCGCCCACATCGTCTGGGCCGTGCAGATGAGTACCGTCGAGTTCCACCCGTGGAACAGCCGCCGCGCCGACACCGAGCAGCCCGACGAGTGGCGGATCGACCTCGACCCGATGCCCGAGGCGCCCTTCGACCGGGTCCGCCGCGTCGCCCACGTCGCCCACGAGGTCCTCGACGAGCTCGGCGCCACCGGCTTCCCCAAGACGAGCGGCGGCCACGGACTCCACGTCTACGTCCGGATCGCGCCCGACCACGGCTTCCAGGAGGTACGCCGCGCCGCCCTCGCCTTCGCTCGTGAGGTGGAGCGCCGCGCCCCCGACGACGTGACGACGACGTGGTGGCGCAAGGACCGCGACCCCGCGGCGGTCTTCGTCGACTACAACCAGAACGCGCGCGACCACACCATCGCGAGCGCGTACTCGGTGCGCGGCAACACGATCGGCACCGTCTCGACCCCGATCGCCTGGGACGAGATCGACGATGTCGAGCCCCAGGACTGCACCATCGCGACCGTCCCGAAGCGCTTCAAGAAACTAGGCGACCTCCACGCCGACATCGACGAGCACGTCTTCGACATCGCGCCCCTCCTTGACTGGGCCGACCGTGACGAACGCGAGGGAGCGGACACCCCGCCGGAGCCAGAGGACGACGGCGACAAGCCGTGACCGCACAAGACGGCGTCGTTCGAGTCGGCCCCGATCCGCATCCGATCACGGGCGACCCCTTCCTCTCTCCCGTCCCCCCGGGCTCCGGCTGGCCGGGCGATCCTGCCGCCCCCGACACACCCGTCGCTCACGACGAAGCGACCGTCCACGAACTCGCCCGCACCGCACCGACCCTCGGCGAGCTGGATGCCCGCGTCAGTGTCTGTCGCGCCTGCCCACGGCTGGTCGACTGGCGCGAAAGCGTTGCGACACAGGGCCGCCGGGCATCCTTCGCCCACGAGCCCTACTGGGGACGACCCGGCCCGAGCTTCGGCGACCCCGCCGCCGACACCCTCATCGTCGGCCTCGCCCCGGCCGCCAACGGAACCAACCGCACCGGCCGGATGTTCACCGGTGACGCCTCCGGCGATTTCCTGTATGCCGCCCTCCACCGCACCGGGTACGCGAACCAGCCGACTTCGGTCGGCGCTGGAGACGGCCTGGCGCTGAACGGCATACGGATCGTGGCGGCGGTTCGCTGCGCCCCACCCGAGAACAAGCCCACAGCGCAGGAAAAGGCGACGTGCGCGACCTGGCTCGGGCGCGACCTCGAACTCCTCGGTGACCACCTGAGGGTCATCATGACGCTTGGCGCCATCGGCTGGAACGGCGTCCTCGCAGCAACGACAACCCTCGGCTGGACCGTTCCCAAACCCAAGCCGAAGTTCGGCCACCTGACAGAGACGACACTCCACACCCCCACCGGCCACCCCGTCCGGCTCGTCGGCTGCTTCCACGTCAGCCCGCACAACACCTACACCGGCCGCCTTACCCCGGGCATGCTCGACGACGCCCTGCTCAGCCTGCGGCCCTGACGCTCGAACTCCGCACCTGCGGGGATAGGGTGTTCCTTATGCCGCAGATGCGCCTTTCTGAAGCCGCCATGTTCCTCGGCGTCAGTGACGACACCGTCCGACGCTGGGTCGACAGTGGGGCCCTCGACGCAGTCACGGACGACGCCGGCCGCAAGGTCGTCGACGGCCATGCCGTCGCCCTTCTCGCGCGCGAGCAGTCGCGCGCCGCAGCCGACCCGTCGAGCGTCGGCCGTTCGGCCCGCAACCGCTTCGTCGGGCTCGTCACCGACATCACCATGGACAAGGTCATGGCCCAGGTCGAGCTCCAGTGCGGCCCCTTCCGTGTCGTCTCGCTCATGTCGAGCGAAGCCGTCCGCGAGCTCGAACTCGAGCTCGGTTCCGTAGCCGTCGCCGTCGTGAAGTCGACGACCGTCATCGTGGAGACCCCGTGAACGTCATCACCCAGCTGCTCCCCTCGAAGTCCATCTCGTATGCCGTCCGCACCGCTGCCGCTGCCTGCGCACTTCTCGTCCTCGGCGCCTGTGGCGCGAGCGGCGCGGCCGACACGCGTTCGGACGCGAATTCCACTGCGACACAGTCCAGTTCATCCCCGGCGCAAGAACGCACACTGACCGTCTTCGCCGCCGCGTCGCTCCAGAAGCCGTTCGAGGAGATCGCCGAGTCCTTCGAGAAGGCTCACCCCGGCGTGACGGTGAGGTTCAGCTTCGGCGGCTCCTCCGGCCTCGTGGCCCAGCTCCAGGAGGGAGCACCGGCCGACGTGCTCGCCACGGCCAACGAACCCACCATGGCCAAGGCCGTCGCCGACTCGCTCGTCGTCGAGACACCCACGCCGTTCGTGTCCAACACCCTCCAGATCGTCGTGCCCGCCGACAACCCGGCAGGGATCGCGACCCTGACCGACCTCACCAGGGCCGACGCCAAGGTCGTCCTCTGCGCACCCGCGGTTCCGTGCGGGGCGGCCGCCAACTCGGTCGAGAAGTCCGCCGGCATCGACATCAAGCCCGTGAGCGAGGAGCAGTCCGTCACCGACGTCCTCGGCAAGGTGCGGTCGGGTGAGGCCGACGCGGGCCTCGTCTACGTGACGGATGTCGCCGGAGCCAACACCTCCAGCACGGGCGCCGAGGTCAAGGGCATCGACTTCCCCGAGGCGAAGTCGGCGATCAACATCTACCCGATCGCTGCCCTCAAGAGCGCCAAGGATGCGGGCCTTGCCGACGAGTTCGTGGCCGCGATCACCGGTGCCGACGGTCAGAAGGTGCTCCGGGACGCCGGCTTCGCCGCGCCATGATCCCTCGTTGGCTCCTGCTCCCGGCAGGTCTGGGTGCACTGCTCGTCGCCGTACCCATCGTGGCGATGGCGCTCACCGTCGACTGGGCGAACTTCGGTGCACTCGTCACGTCGGACGCGTCGACGGACGCTCTCCTCCTGAGCCTTCGGACGGCGGCCGTGAGCACCTTGCTCTGCCTGCTCCTCGGCATCCCGCTCGCAGCAGTCCTCGCCCGCAGCTCGGGGGCCGCCACCACCGCCCTGCGATCGCTCGTCCTGCTGCCGCTCGTCATCCCACCCGTCGTCGGCGGCATCGCCCTCCTCCAGGCGTTCGGTCGGAGAGGGGTCCTGGGAAGCACCCTCGAGGTCCTCGGGCTCGAGATCGCGTTCTCGACCACCGCGGTCGTCATCGCCCAGACGTTCGTCGCGATGCCGTTCCTCGTCCTCAGCGTCGAAGGCGCCCTGCGCACTGCCGGGACGCGCTTCGAGGAGGTCGCAGCGACCCTCGGCGCCCGCCCGGGCACGGTCTTCCGCCGGATCACGGTCCCCCTGGTTCTTCCCGGACTTGCCTCCGGAACGATCCTCGCGTTCGCCCGCTGCCTGGGCGAGTTCGGCGCGACGATCACGTTCGCCGGCTCACTCCAGGGCACGACACGCACGCTCCCCCTCGAGATCTACCTCCAGCGCGAGAGCGACCCCCGCGCTGCCGTCGCCCTCTCCCTCGTTCTCGTCGCCGTCGCGGTGCTCATCATCGGCCTCACCCGGGGCCGCCGAGACTCGCTCGCGGAGGGGACAGCATGAGTGCGCTGAGCGCCGACCTCCGCGTCGCGGACCGCGATGTCGAGGTGCACTTCACAGTGCATCCCGGCGAAACCCTCGCTCTCCTCGGCGCGAACGGTGCCGGCAAGTCCACCGTCCTCGCGGCCCTCGCCGGTCTCGTCAGACCGGAGGGAACCGTGCGCCTCGCCGATCGGGTCCTGTCCGACACCACGGACGGCACCCGCGGCACGTGGGTTCCCCCGCACGACCGCGGCATGGCGCTCCTCGCCCAGGAGGCCCGACTCTTCCCCCACCTCACGGTGCGCGACAACGTCGCCTTCGGCCCGCGCTCCCGCGGCGGCCACGTGCGGCGAAGCAAGAACCAGGCCCGGGACGACGCCGAGCGGTGGCTCGCAGAGGTGGGCATGACGGCATACGGAGATCGTCGTCCGCGCGCACTGTCCGGCGGCCAGCAGCAGCGGGTTGCCATCGCGAGAGCCCTCGCCACGGAGCCTCAGGTCCTCCTCGTCGACGAACCCCTCGCCGCGCTGGATGTCGAGTCCGCTCCCGAGATCCGTGACCTCCTGCGCCGCGTCCTCGCTTCGCGCACGACGATCCTCGTGACCCACGAGGTGCTGGACGCCGCGCTGCTCGCCGACCGGATCGCCGTCCTGGATGCCGGTCGCATCGTCGACTCCGGCGAGACGACCCGCGTGCTGAGCCGCCCCAGGAGCGACTTCGGTGCCCGCTTCGCCGGACTCAACCTCGTGCGCGGGGTCGCCCACGGCCAAGCCCTCCGTATGCCGGACGGTCGCCTCCTCCACGGCCTCACCGAGGTGCCCATCGCCGACGGAGGCCGCGCCGCGGCCGTGGTCGCCCCGTCGGCGGTGAGCGTGCACCTTGAGGCACCGCACGGCAGCCCCCGCAACACGCTCGACGCCACGATCGTCGAGCTGGAGCCGCACGGTCATGTCGTGCGGGTGCGCACCGACCTGCTCAGTGCCGACATCACCGCTGCCGCCGTGGCCGAGCTCGGTCTGACACGCGGCGATCGGGTCGTCCTCTCGGTCAAGGCCACCGAGGTCCACCTGCACCCCGCGTGAGCCATGCCCCATGAGCCACCTGTGCCCGCTGGGCGTGTGTCGCCTAGCCTGAGGTGATGCCTTCCGGTTCCGACCTGCCCGAATCCGCACCCGCCCTCGTCGTGCCCCACCACGGGGACGGCGACGTCCTCGAGGTCCGCGACCAACCGGTGACCGAGCCCGGTCCCGGTCAGGTTCTCGTCCGGGTGGCCGCTGCCGGTGTGAACTTCATCGACACCTACCAGCGCGCGGGTGTCTACCCGATGGACACGCCGTTCGTCCTTGGCAGCGAAGGTGCCGGTGAGGTCGTCGCGGTCGGTGAGAACGTCAACTGCTTCGTCGTCGGCGACCGCGTGGCCTGGGGTCAGGGACGGGCGTCGGCACAGACCTACGCGCTCGTCGACGACACCCAGCTCGTCCAGGTCCCACCCAATGTGGACCTCGAGATCGCGGCTGCCGCCATGCTCCAGGGACTCACGGCGCACTACCTCAGCACGAGCACGTATGCCGTGCAGCAGGGCACCGTGGCCCTCGTCCACGCCGCGGCGGGTGGTGTCGGACAGCTCCTCACCCAGATGATCAAGAAGCGCGGCGGGCGGGTCATCGCCACCGCCGGCTCTGCCGAGAAGCTCGAGACCGCTCGAGAGCGCGGCGCCGACGACCTCATCAACTACTCCGAGGTCGACGACCTCGCCGCCGCCGTCCGTGAACTGACCGATGGCGTTGGCGTCGACGTGGTCTACGACGGCGTCGGCAAGGACACCTTCGACGCGTCCCTCGAGTCCCTCCGCCCCCGAGGAATGATGGTGCTCTACGGCGGCGCGAGCGGTCAGGTGCCGCCGTTCGACCTCCAGCGACTCAACAAGCTCGGTTCACTCTTCATCACCCGACCGAGCCTGGGTTCCTACGTCGCCACGCCGGACGAACTCCGTGCCCGCACCACCGAGCTCTTCGCGTGGATCGAGTCCGGCGAGGTCCAGGTGACGGTGGGCGGGCGCTATCCGCTCAGTGACGCGCGCACGGCATACGCCGATCTCGAAGGCCGCCGCACGCAGGGCAAGCTGCTCCTCATCCCCTGAGGAAGATGCCCCTGAAAGTCAGGGAGCAGCTCACCACCCCGCTCAGTTCCAGAGGGACGCGATGAGCGCGTTGACCACGGCGAGCGCGCCGGCCGCGTGGACGAGGTTGGGGTTGCCCTCACCACGACGCTCGCGCGCGGCCGCGATCTCGGCGCACGCGGCCACCGCGAGCGCCACGAGGAGCTTGATGCCGATCTTCATGTGGTTGACGTCGCCGTCACCGGCCTCGGCGAGTCCCACGAGCACCAGCCCGGTGAGGATCTGCGCTCGGGCACCCCAGACCAGCGCCGGCGTGGGCACGCCGCGTCGGATGACGACGCTGCCGACGATCGCGAGCAGGCCGAGGAGATGCAGGACGAGGACGAGGGTCTTCAGGAGATCCATGCGCCGAGGCTAACCGGGCGTGTTCCTAGACGAGCCGCCGCCCCATCGCCCAGGCCGTGAGCTCGTGCCGTGACGACAGTTGGAGCTTGCGCAGCACCGAGGAGACGTGCGTCTCGACGGTCTTGACCGAGATGAAGAGCTCCTTGGCGACTTCCTTGTATTGGTAGCCGCGCGCGATGAGCCGCATGACCTCCCGCTCGCGTGCCGAGAGCCGGTCGAGCTCCTCGTCGACCTCGGCGATCTCACCCGCGGCCGCGCCGAACGCGTCGAGGACGAACCCCGCCAGGCGCGGCGAGAACACCGCGTCGCCGTCCGCCACGCGACGCACCGCCGTCGCCAGGTCGCGCGCGGTGATGGTCTTGGTGACATAGCCGCGCGCACCGGCACGGATGACCGCGATGACGTCCTCGGCGGCGTCCGACACCGACAGCGCGAGGAAGCGCACCGGCGCGCCCGCCTCGGTCTCGACGCCGACGCACCCGTTGATGACGTCGGCGCCCCCCTTGCCCGTGCCGCCGGGCAGGTGCACGTCGAGGAGCACCACGTCCGGCTTCGTCTCACGGATGACCTTGACGGCGGCCTCGACGTCCGGCGCCTCACCGACGATCTCGATGGCGGCCGCCGCCTCCTCGGCCAGTTCGCTCCGCACGCCGGTGCGGAACATCCGGTGGTCGTCGACAAGGACGATGCGGACGGGTCCTGTCCGTGGCGTGCTGGGCTGGGACTGCGTCGGCTGACTCATGACTCGTCTCCTTCGAGAGGCGGCAGCGTGAGCTCCACCTCGGTTCCGTCCTCACGGCGGCGCACCCGGGCGGTCCCGCCGTGTCGTTCCATCCTGCCGAGGATCGAGGCGCGCACACCCAAGCGGTCCTCGGGAACCTCGGCAATGTCGAAGCCTTCGCCTCGATCACGCACGAACGCCTCGACTCCCGAGGGACCGATCTCCGCGTATGCCGTCACGGGCGGCTTCCCGTGCCGGGTCGCGTTGAGCATGGCCTCGCGCATCGCTCGGACGAGCGCGGTGCCGTGCTCCTCGAGCGGCCGATCCCCGGTGACGACGAGGTCGATGACGACGCCACTGTGGTCCTCGACGTCGTGGGCGGCGGCCGTGACCGCAGTGGCGAGGGTTTCGTCGGAACCGGTGGGGCCGGCATACAGCCACGAGCGAAGCTCGCGCTCCTGGGCGCGGGCCAGCTGGGTGACCGACGCAGGATCGTGCGAGCGTCGTTGGATCAGGGCGAGCGTCTGGAGGACGGAGTCGTGGAGGTGGGCGGCGATGTCGGCGCGCTCGTTGGCGCGGGCCGCGACCTCCTGCTCCTCGCGGTAGTCGCGCCACAGCCGCACCACCCACGGCGCCGCGATGAGGACGGTGCCGACGAGGACGGCGAGGGTCGCGAGCAGGGCGTCCCCGATCGCCGCGAACGAGTTGCCCCGGATCGTGAGGACGAGGATGCCGATGACGGCGATCGTCGTGCCCAGAGCAAGACGCAGGACGAGCAGGCCACGGTCCTGATGGTGGGTGCCGAGCCACTTGGTGCGTTCGGCGTCGTCGAGATGCGACCACGCGACCGCCACGCCCCCAGCGATGAGGAGCAGCGGCAGGAGGATGCCGGCCCGCACATCGACCCCCGCGAACTGCAACCCCACGACTGTGCCCACGAGGACGAGGAGGCCACCGGCGGCCACGAACATGCCCCAGCGCGACTCGCCGAGGCCCGACATTGCCCGCAGGGCGCCGGGCTCACGCGCCTCGCCACCGAGGTCGCTCGACGGGGTACAGGCCCAGAGGAACGCGTAGATCGGGATGCCCGGACCCGAGACGGCAAGGACCACGAACGCAATGTGGACCCAGCGGCGGCTCACGCCCAGGTGCTCGGCGATCCCTGCGCACACGCCAGCGATGAAGCGGCCCTGAAGGGGTCGGGTCAGCGGCGGACGACCCGGCTGGGGGTCCGCGCTCTGTTCCCTGAGGCGTTCGTACGGCGTGGCCACACCCCCATCCTGACGCACGTTCGTCGCTCGGGTGACCGCTGCAAGGGTGCCTTGGGGGTCCCCTCAGGGAGTCGTCAGGGTAAAACCTCATGGCAGCGAGTCGGTGCGTGAGCCAGTGTTGGTGGCATGACGCAGACACCTCACTCCGACGAGTCGATCCAGACTCCGTCCCAGGCCAACCGGTTCTGGGACGACATCTCCTCGACCGGGCTCCGCAGGGACCGGTCGCGCCAGTGGTTCGCCGGAGTCGCAGCAGGTATCGCCCGTCGCGTCGACGTCGACCCCGTCCTCATCCGGGCAGCCTTCATCGCCCTGACGCTCTTCGGCGGCTTCGGCATCGTGATCTACCTCTTCGCCTGGCTGTTCATGCCTGACGAGGGGGGTCGGATCATGGCGCGCGACGCCGTGAGTGGCGGCGGCGGGGGCGAGGCCACCGGTGCCATCATCCTGTCGGTCATCGCCGTCATCGTCTTCGCGGCGATCGTCTTCGGCCAGGACGGCTTCTTCATCGGCTGGGGCGTCATCGTGCTCGCGCTGATCGGCTTCCTGTTCTGGCGCCACGAGCAGAACAAGGGGCGGGTCGCCGGATCGTCGTGGACCACCTTCGAAGGCACCGCGGGTGCCTCCGGGACGAGCACGTATGCCGCGAACGTGCCGACCGCAGCTCCCGCGCCGTATGCGTCCGTTGCCTCCAGCACGCCCGGAGCTCCTGCCCCCACGGACGCGCCGACAGGCGCAGCGGCGCCGATGGCCGCCCAGGCACCGACGTCCGCCCAGGCACCGACGTCCGCCCAGGCACCGACGTCCGCCGAGGCACCGTCTGGTGCGCCGCCCGCGTGGCAGCCGCCGCCTGCCCCACCCGTTCCCCCGCGTGCGCACGTTCCCCTGGCCCCGCCGCCGCCACCGCGACCGCGTCGCCGTACGGCCGGGTTCGCCGGATTTGCTCTCACCCTCGGACTCGCGATCCTCGGCTACACCGCTGGCCTCCTCCTCGATGACGCCGTGGACTTCCCGGGCTCGCCCGAACTGTTCGGGCTCATCCTCGCCCTGGGAGCCTCGGCTCTCACGACGATGATCATCGGCCTGAGCGGCCGTCGGAGTCTCCTGTCGGCGGCGGTCGTCACCGTCCTCGGTGTCGGCGCAGCCAGCGTCGGTGTCGGCGAGCAGGTCCTCGAAGGTGACCGCGGCGTGCGCTTCTTCACTCCGGCCCTGTCGTCCACGGTGACCGGCTACGACCACGGCGCCGGTGAGCTGACCATCGACCTTCGACCGCTCTTCTCGTCCCTCGAGAACCCGCCGGCCACCGTGCCCAGCCCCACCCCGACGCCCGTTCCGACTCCGAGTGTGGCGCCGAGCGCCCCGGCACCCGGCGCCTCCGTGCCCGCCGTCCCGGCTCCCACCCCCAGCCCCGTTCCCCCGGCCCCGAGCGTGGGCGCCGCCCCGCTCGTGCCCCAGGAGGTCGAGATCCGGCAGGGCGCCGGTGAGATGACGATCATCGTGCCGCAGGGCGTCAACGCGCAGATCCGCGCGAAGACCGAGTTCGGCGAGGTGCAGGTGCGCGGCAACCTGCCGGGCGGGGTGTCCGATCGCGACAACGGCGCCCAGGACGGGCCCAGCGAGACCGTCACGCTCAACCTCGGGTCAGGGACCCCCGACGTCATCGTCCGCGCCGACCTCCGCTTCGGCGAGATCACCATCCAGGAAGGCTGACCCATGAGCCAGCACGACGCACCCATGCCCGGCGATCCCCGGAACGCCCCCAAGGACGACGATCCGACGACCGACCAACCGACGAACGACACGCCTCAGCACGACGACACCACCCTCGAGACCTTCCTCGACGAGTCGGACGACGCCCCCTCTCGCCCGTCCGACCACCCGGAGCCGGCGTCCGCGCCGGCGTCGGAGCCGGTGTCCGACCAGGACTCCAGGCCCGTGGACCCCTCTCCCACGCAGCCGTACGCGCCACCGCCCGCATCTCCGTATGCAGCGGCCTCGACGCAGCCGGCGGTGCCGGAGTACAAGTCCGGCCCGGCTCCGACGACCTCCGTGATCGGTCTCATCGGTGTGCTCGTCGCGATCGCGGTGCTCGTCACGCAGGTCGCCGATCTCGACATCCGCTGGGACATCGCCGGACCCGTCACCGCGGTCGGAGCGGGCGTCCTGCTCGTCGTTCTCGGGCTCGCGGGCCTGCGTGGTCAGCGGTTCAGGAGCTGAGCTGAGCCGTCCCTGACGTGCGTCGTGAAGGCGGCACCGCGGAAGGGGGAGATATTCAGAGCGGACGCAACGCCACGCCGGCAGCGGCAAGGGCATCGGGGACCGAGTGCGCCAGCGGCAGGTTCGCGAGTTCGGTTTCGGGGACCCACAGGGCTGCGGACGTCGAACCGCCGACATCGTGCACCACGGGGTCGGTCGGTTCGGGGCAGTGGGCCGTGTGGAAGAGGCGCACCGCGTGGAAGTCCTCGACGCGGCCGCTCGGCGCGCGCCCCACCCAGTGACGCGTCATCACCGTGAGGAGTTGGACATCGACAACATGCTGACCGGTCTCCTCGTGGACCTCGCGCACGACGGCGGCGCCGGGGTCCTCGCCGGGATCGAGACCGCCACCCGGAAGGTTCCACAAGCCGGCCGCATTGGTTCTGGCCGAAAGCTCGGTCGCAAGAATTCCTCGGGAACTGCGCACGACGGCATACGCGGCAATGCGTTGGTACGGAACGACATTGGCCAGATCGTCGAGCGTGACGTCGTCGTCGTGCGGCACGTCCCGCAGAGGCGCCTGGGCAACGGAACCGGGTCGGACGGCATACGTGATCGTGAGGTCGTCCGATGAGGTCCGAGTGGCCGACACGGCTCGACCCGACCAGCCACGCGTTGCCAGCTCCGTCGCTGGGTCGGCGCCGTGCTCCAGCGCGAAGCGCACGACCTCTCGATCCGCCTGCAGCGCCACAATGTCGATCACGACGCACCTCGCTGGGCTCGGGCGTATTCGGCCAGGGTCGTCTCGACAACGCGGTCCCAGGACTGTGCCGGCGGCGAGCCGACGTTGTGGGCGCGCAGGCGCGCGAGTTCGTCGGGCCGCGAGGCAAGCTGCGCGAGTCCCGTCGCGAGGTCGTCGTCGGAGGACCGGAGTATGCCGTTGCGCCCGTCCGTGACGAAGTCCTCCACTCCCGTGCCCGCCCGGGCCGCGACGACCAAGCCGGCCGTGCGCGCCTCGAGCGCGGCGATGCCGAAGGCCTCGAGCCGTGCCGTCGTGACATAGATGTCGCTGCGCCAGTGGAGTTCGCGCAGGTGCTCGCGCGTGACCCGGCCGGGAAGGTGGATCCAGTCGATGCCGTGCCGCTCGAGCTGAGCTGCGATCAGGCGACGCTGGGGACCGTCGCCGACCAGGTGGGCCTCGAGCATGGTGCCCGGAGCGCTGGCGTCCAGCTGTTCGCGTGCCGCCCGGAGCACGTCGACAAGCGCACCCGGCCGCTTGCGCTGCACGAACCTCATGGCGCTGACGATCCGCACCACACCGTCGTCCGCGGGTGCCACGGTGTCGGCCCTGGGGCTGGGGCTGGGGCTGATGGACGGTCGCCACTGGGCGACGTCGATGCCGTTGTTGAGGACCTTCACGGTGGCTCGCGCGGAGTCGTCACCGGTGATGAGGGCGACGCGTTCGGCAGCCATGGTCGAGACGGCCGACAGGGCCGCCCCGGCTTCACCCCAGCGTCGCGCGTGCCCGAGGGCGCGGAAGACCGGTGCACTGCGGTCGATGACGCAGTGCCAGGTCGCCGCGGTGGGGAGACCCGCCTCGAGCGCGACGCCGATCATGTCGGTCGCGAAGGGGCTGACGACCCCCATGTGGCCGTGCGCGACATCGAAGGGGGTGCGGGTGAGGAGTTCGCGGACCTCGTCCTTGACGAACGGGTTGATGGGCGGAGCCCCCGGGATGGGCAGCGGCAGCCGGTGGACGGTGACGGTGCCGTTCTGAGACCCATCGGACCCGGGCGCGACGACCTGCTCCGTCTCGGTGGTGTGCTCGCGGGTCTCACCGGCCGTGGCCGTGATGACCTCGACGTCGTGCCCTGCCATGACGAGGTGGTGGGCCAGGTCGTGGACCTGGACCTCGATCCCACCAAGGCGCGGCAGATAGCAGTCCGACAACAGGGCGACCCTCACGAGCGTCAACCTTGCCATGCGTCAGGATGGACACGATGACGCGCACGCTGGTGGCCTTCCACGCCCACCCCGACGACGAGGCCCTCCTGACCTCCGGCACCATGGCCAAGGCCGCCGCCGAGGGGCACCGGGTCGTCCTCGTCATTGCCACCGACGGCGCCCTCGGACTCGCGTCGGACGACTACGAAGGGCTCGCCGAGGTCCGTCTGGCCGAGGCACGCGAGTCCGCGGATGCGCTGGGGGTGGCACGCGTCGAGTGGCTGGGCTACGCCGACTCCGGGCTCGACGGGCCCATTCCCCCGGACCCGCCCGGCCAGGTGCGCTTCTGCCGCGCGTCGGTCGAGGAGGCCGCCGAACGCCTCGCCGGGATCCTGCGCACCGAGCGCGCCGACGTGCTGCTGACCTATGACGCGGCAGGGGGCTATGGCCACCGCGACCACATGCGGGTCCACGAGGTCGGGGCACGGGCCGCCGAGATCGCCCGCGCCGCGACGGACTCGCAGGAACTTCGGGTCCTCGAGGCGACCGTCCCACGCGACGCGATCGCTCGGGCCGTGCGGCTGGTCGGCAAGGTCTACCGGTTCCCGCCCGAGTTCGACCCGACGACGTTCGAGCGCGCGTTCACCGCCCGCGCCGACATCACGCACCGCATCAGCGTCCGCAAGCACATCGCCGCCAAGCGCGCCTCGATGCGGGCGCACGCCTCGCAGGCGTCGACCGACGGGTCGAAGGGTGGCGACCGGACACTCGCCGCCTTCCTGCGCATCCCCCGCCCGCTCTATGACGTCGTCTTCGGTCGCGAATGGTTCCGCGACCCGGACGCAACGGTGACACGGGGCTCGAAGGCTGGGGACGGCATACGGAACGATGTTTTTGAGGGGTTGCCATGAGTCGGCGAGCGAAGCAGGTCATCCGAGTCGTCATCGGGCTCGCACTCACCGTCGTGCTCCTCGTCTGGGGCTTTCCCAAAGTCGCGAAGACCACGTGGGGCGACGTCTTCGCGCACGTCGAGACGGTCTCCTGGTGGCAAGGGCTCGGATTCTTGGGGCTGGTGCTCCTGGGACTGGGCTGCTACACGTTCACCTTCACCGGGTCACTCCCTGGGCTGAGCCACTGGCGAGCATTCATCGTCAACATCTGCGGATCGTCGGTGAGCAACCTGCTCCCGGGCGGTGGGGCCGTCGGCCTCGCGGCGACCTACACGATCCTGCGGTCGTGGGGCTTCAAGAACCGCGACGTCTCGACCTCGGCGATCGTCACGGGCGTGTGGAACACCTTGGCCCGCATTGCCCTGCCGATCGTCGCCATCGTCATGCTGTGGTGGGGCAACGACGGTCTTCCTAGGGAACTGACCAGCCTCGCGTGGGGAGGGGCACTGACCGGGCTGTCGATCTTGGGGGTGTTCGTCGCGATCCTGGCGAGCGAACGTTCCGCCCAAGCGATCGGGAAGGGTCTCGACCGTCTTCTCGCCCCCCTCTTCCGTCGTCGCAACCGGACCATGAGCATCGACCAACTCGTCACCGACATGCGCAACCGCATCAACGAGGTCGTCCGTCGCGGCTGGCTGCAGATGACCCTCGGGATGGTCGGGTTCTTCGGCTTCTACTACGTCTTGTTCGTCCTGATCATGCGGGCAGTGGGCGTCGACATGTTGCCGCTGGGCATTCTCTTCGCGGCATTCGCGATCGGGCGTCTGCTCACTGCCGTCGGCATCACACCCGGTGGCGTCGGTGTCATGGAGATCGCCTCGGTGGCTGCTCTCGTTGCCTGGGGTGCCCCCTCAACGGAAGCGATGTCCGGCATCTTCCTCTTCTCGATCTTCACCCACCTCATGGAGGTGCCGCTGGGGGCTTTGGGCTGGCTGGCCTGGTCGATGAGCCCGAAGGCCGCACCCGAAGAGGTCGAGGCCGCCGAAGCCGCACACCACTGATTGCTCGTTCGGACAGTGAGGAGGGCAACGACGAACTGGCCGAACGAGCAATCAGTGGTGAGAAAGGGCGGACAGTGAGGAGGGCAACGACGAACTGGCCGAACGAGCAATCAGTGGTGAGAAAGGGCGGTCAGTCGGTGTCCTGGATGAAAACCAAGGCCATGGGAGTCTGCTCGCTGCCCTGACCCAGCGGGTTGTCGGCGAACATCTCCTCGAACCGCGCCTTGTCGTCAGGCACATCGCTGCCGAGGACGTTGCGGCCGATGTCGTTGGCGTCCATGACGATCGTCCCGGCGAACGAGTCCTTGTATGCCGCCGGCACCCGACTACGGATCCCTGCAGACAGGCGGGCGGCCACCTGGTCGGGGTCCTTGGGCGCGAGCTTGGCCGAGACGTTCGACGGGTAGGCGGAGTACTCGGTCGGGCCGTCGATGGCCGCGATCTGGTTGCCGACGAGCTCGTAGAAGAGCCCCTTGCGTCCGATCGCCTTGCCCACGGCACCACCGGCGGCGGCATAAAGCACGCGCGGCAGACCGGCCTCCTCGATGGCGAGCTGCATCGTGAAAGGCGACCCCAGCCCGATGCCCGCAGGCGTGCGCGTGACGTACTTCGAGAGCACCCGGGCCGGCTTGCCGACCTTGATGTCCCAGACGAAGAACGAGCGACCCTGCGTGATGGCGATGATCTTCTCGGAGATGAAGAGGTACCAACGGCCCTTGGTCGCGGCGTCGTGCTCGGCGCCCGCCGTCGGCAGCGTCTCGAAGAACTCGTCGATCCGGGCGAGCACCTTGGCGTCGAGATCGTCGTCCTTGGCGAACAGTTCCGTGCGAATCGGGTAGCGCCGCACCGTCTCGCCGCGCTCGGTGGTGATGTCGAGGGACTTGCCGGCGTTGGGCTCGACGTCGGACTTCGGCGCCGCCTGGGCGGTGGCCTTGTCGACCTGCGGCTCCTCGTCGAAGTACTCCTGCAGCCACAGCTCGAGGTTGATGAAGCGCCAGAACATCATGGTGTCGGAGTTGTTGCTGCCCTTGATCCAGCCCTCGAAGGCGTGGAGCACCTCGGTCTGGTTGAAGTAGGGGCGGTTGGCGAACGACTCACTGAGGAAGATCGAGTAGAAGTGGTTCTTGAGCCGCATGAACCACTCGGACTGCGGCGTCGTGAACCCGATCTTGTTGCGGCGACGGTTGATCGACTCGGGCAGCAGACCGCGGGTCGCGTCGCGCAGGATGCGCTTGTTCCAGCCGTCCTTGATGATCGCCTCGTCGGTGAGGCTGAAGATGAACTTCACAACCTCCTTGTCGAGGAACGGCACGCGCCCCTCGAGCGAGAAGCGCATCGTGTTCTTGTCCTCGTAGCGCAGCAGGCTCGGCAGGCTGTTGTGGAACAGGTCCTGGATGAGGCGCTTCTTGAGGTGGGACTGCTCGACGGGGAACCGCTCGTCGGTCCACTTCGACGTGAACGCCGGGTTGAGCAGCGACGTGACCGGCACGTCCTTGCGGCCCTTGAGCTTGGCCTTGACGCGGAAGCGCCCGAGCCGGAAGAGCACGTCGAGTGACTTGCTCAGCTCGGCGGCCGCGGCCTTGGCGCCCTGCGCCCGCAGCTGCCTGAGGTAGACCGCGTAGTAGGGGATGTAGCCGGCCATCATCTCGTCGGCGCCCTGGCCGTCGAGGAGGACGGTGACGTGCTTGGTCGCCTCGCGCATCACCTGGAACTGGGCATAGGGACCACTCGAGATGAGCGGCTCCTCCTGGGTGCGCACGAAGTCGCGCAGGTCGGCCTTGAACTCCTCGGGCGTCGGGAGAATCTTGTGCCCGTCGACGTGGCCCTTGCAGATCTCGAGGACCGCGTCGACGTAGCGCTCCTCGTCGTTGATCGAGTTCGGGAAGACCGCGCTGAAGGTGTTCTGCTGCGTGCCGACCGACTCGGTGCGCTTGTCGCCCTCATTGATGAGCTGGTTGATGATGACAGCGACGGCGGAACTGTCGAGTCCACCCGAGAGCGACGTTCCGACGGGCACCTCGGACTGCAGGCGCAGCCGCACGGCCTCGATGAAGCGGGCCTTGTATTCGGCCGCCGCGGCATCGTCGTAGGGGCGCTGCTCCTCGGCGAGTTCCAGGAGTTCCTCACGCAGCCGCGTGAACATGCTTCGGCGTATGCCGTCCGCATCCGCTTCGAGCATCTCGCCCGGCTCGAGCCGCTCGATGCCGTCGAAGAACGTCTCGGTGCCGTCCTCGTGGGCGCGGAACTTCAGGTAGCGGTAGATCGAGCGCTCGTTGGGCTTCTTCTCGTAGAGGCCACTGGCGAGGATCGGGCGAATCTCGCTCGAGAACAGGAGTGCCTCGGCGCTGGACGAACCCTCGGACGCGGGCACACGGCATACGTAGACGGGTTTGATCCCGAAGTGGTCGCGCGCGAGGGTGAGCCGCTGCTCGTCGCGGTCCCAGATCGCGAGGCCGAACATGCCGTTGAACCGGTCGAAGGCGTCGCGCCCCCACTGCGCGAACGCCTGGAGCACGACCTCGGTGTCACTGTCGGTCTCGAACGTCCGGCCCAGGCCCTCGAGTTCGGCACGCAGGTCGAGGTAGTTGTAGACCTCGCCGTTGTAGGCGATCGAGTAGCGACCGTCGGCCGTCGCCATCGGCTGCTGGCCGTGGGCGACGTCGATGATCGAGAGGCGGCGGTGCGCCAGCCCACACGGACCATCGACGAAGATGCCCTCACCGTCGGGTCCGCGGTGCTCCTGGACGTCGTTCATCGTGTTCAGGAGCGCCTCGTTGGCGCTCAGGCCGTAGTAGCCGGCGATGCCGCACATGCGTAGGGGACCTCAGTTCTCGCGTTCGGGGACCGGAACAGCGTATGCCGGGTGCGCGCCTTCGCGTGAACGCGGACTCGGCGGGTGGGTCACGCTTGGATCACTCCCACTCGATCGTGCCCGGGGGCTTGCTCGTGACGTCGAGGACGACCCGGTTGACGTCGGGAACCTCGTTGGTGATGCGGGTCGAAATCTTGGCCAGGACGTCGTAGGGCACGCGGGTCCAGTCGGCCGTCATCGCGTCCTCGGACGACACCGGGCGGAGCACGACTGGGTGGCCGTAGGTGCGTCCGTCGCCCTGGACCCCCACCGAGCGGACGTCGGCGAGGAGCACGACCGGGCACTGCCAGATCTCGCGGTCGAGCCCGGCGGCGGACAGCTCACGCCGCGCGATCTGGTCGGCCGCGCGCAGGATCTCGAGGTTCTCGGCCGTGACCTCACCAACGATGCGGATGCCGAGGCCCGGGCCGGGGAACGGCTGGCGCCACACGATCTCCTCGGGAACGCCGAGCTCGAGACCGACCTGGCGCACCTCGTCCTTGAAGAGGAGTCGCAGCGGCTCCACCAGCTTGAACTGGAGGTCGTCAGGCAGGCCACCGACGTTGTGGTGCGACTTGATGTTGGCCGTGCCGGTGCCGCCACCGGACTCGACGACATCGGGATAGAGGGTTCCCTGGACCAGGAACTCGACCGGGTGCCCCTCGCGCGCGCCGGAGCCGACGACGTCACGAGCGGCCTGCTCGAAGACGCGGATGAACTCGCGACCGATGATCTTGCGCTTCTCCTCGGGGTCGGTGACACCCGCGAGCGCGCCGAGGAACTGCTCCTTCGCGTCGACCACGACAAGATCGACCCCGGTCGCCTCGACGAAGTCCTGCTCGACCTGCTCGGCCTCCCCGGCGCGCAGCAGGCCGTGGTCGACGAAGACGCACGTGAGCTGGTCGCCGACGGCGCGCTGGACGAGGGCTGCGGCCACCGACGAGTCGACGCCGCCCGACAGGGCGCAGAGGACCCGCTTGTCGCCCACCGTCTCCTTGACCTGCTCGACCAGGGACTCGACGACGTTGTGCGGCGTCCACTCGCCCGAGAGTCCCGCGCCACGGAGGAGGAAGTTCTCGAGAACCCGCTGACCAAAGGTCGAATGCATGACCTCGGGGTGCCACTGCACGCCGTAGAGGCGACGCTCGTCGTCCTCGATCGCGGCGACAGGCGCACCGGACGTCTCCGCCGTGACGCGCATGCCGTCGGGGGCCTTCGTGGCCGAGTCGCCGTGGCTCATCCAGACGGACTGGTCCGAGGGCTGGCCGTTGAAGAGGGTCGACTCGGTGTCGGAGACCAGCGCGGGCGTCGAGCCGTACTCGCTCAGCCCGGTCTTCTCGACCGTGCCGCCAAGGGCCTGAACCATCGCCTGGAAGCCGTAGCACATGCCGAAGACGGGCACTCCGGCCTCGAGCAGCGCCGGGTCGAGGGAGGGAGCGCCCTCCTCGTAGACCGAGCTCGGACCACCCGACAGGATGATCGCGGCCGGCTCCTTGGCGAGCATCTCGGCGGCCGGCATGGTCGACGGGACGACCTCGCTGAACACCTTCGCCTCACGCACGCGCCGGGCGATGAGCTGGGCGTACTGCGCGCCGAAGTCGACGACGAGGACGGGACGGTCGGACAAGTGGGGGGTGTCGCTCACAGGCACAGGCTACCGGCGCCAACCGGGCGCTCAGGACGCCCCATCGGGGTCAGGCGTCGAGGCGGGCCTCGACCTCACCGGCGACCTTGCGCTCCACCCAGAACGACAGGAACGGCACGCAGCCCGCGAGCATGACGCCGACCATCTTGGGCAGGCTCCAGCCCACCTTGAAGCCGAGGTTGGCCGTCGCCACGAGATAGACCATGTAGATGAAGCCGTGCGGCTGCGGCCACCAGTGCAGGGGGTTCTGCTCGCCCTTCATGGACGTGCCGTACTCGAGGACCATCTCGACGACGAGCACGAGGAGCCCGACGCCGACGATGAACGCCATCCACTTGAAGAAGGTCAGCGCCTTGCGCGCTGCCGGCTCGTCACGGATGACGGTGTTCGTGGTGCTCGTCTGCTGCTGCTTCGCCTGGGTCACGCGTTCCATTGTCACCCGGGATGCTGTCAGCCCCGCGCGCGGCCTCCTCGGCCTGCGCCTGGGCCTCTGCCTCGGCCTCCTCGTCATCCCGCTGCTCGTCCCGCACGATCCGCCACCACAGATAGAGCGCGAACAGCGCGAAGATCCACCACTGGAAGGCGTATGCCGCGTTGCGCCACTTGAATCCCGTGTCACCTGACGGGGTGGGCACCCTTTCGAGCTCCCCGAGCTCCCCGAGGTCGCCGGCAGCAGGTTCCGGCGCCTCCGTCTGTTGGAACACGAACGCGTTGTAGAGATCGCCCGACCAGCGCCCCACGAGGATCGACGTGTCGATCGAGCCGAGCTGACCCTCGGGAGGTGACTCACCGGCATACGGGGATTCGGGTGGAGCGAGCCCACCCGTGACGGTGACCGTTCCGGACGGCACCGGGGGGAGGTCGGTCGGGGAGGCGATCCAGCCGCGCAGGACGGGCAGGGTCGCGCCCGTGGCGCTGACGCGCAGGGGCGCGACGAGCCAGAAGCCGGTGCGCCCGTCGAGGCGGCGGTTCGCGACGACAACCTGGTCGGTGCCGAACTCGCCCGTGGCCGAGACCGGCCTGGTGCTCTCGTGGTTGGGGAAGTCCGTGTGCGGCTGCAGGATCGATTCGATCGCGACGGGTTGCTGGGCCCGAGCCTTCTCGAGGTTCTCACGCAGAGCCTCGTCCTCGGCGACTCCGAGCTGCCAGCGGCCGAGCTGCACGAACGCGATGACGATGAGGATGGCGACCGCGAGGAGCCCGAGACTGCGAGGCTTGAGGGCGGTACGAAGCACGGGGCGAGCGTAGCCGCGGCGTCTGGGCATCCTCCGATCGGATGACCCGAGCGCCTCCGAAATCGTGATGCGGGCTCGGACGAGGTCACCCACGCTGGACGCATGACAGAGACAGTGGTGAGTGTGGAGGGGCTGCGCAAGACATACGGCAGCACGGTGGCGGTGGACGACGTCAGCCTCGACGTCTTCAGCGGGGAGATCTTCGGAATTCTGGGACCCAACGGGGCGGGCAAGACCACGACGGTCGAGTCGATCGCCGGTCTGAGGACGCCCGATGCGGGCACGATCCGGGTGCACGGACTCGACCCGGTTCGCGACCGCGAGGCCCTCACGGGGATCGTCGGGGTGCAGCTCCAGGAGAGCAAACTGCAGCCCAAGATCACCGTGGGCGAGGCGCTCGAGTTGTGGTCGGCGTTCTATCCCGACCCGGTGCCGGCCGATGAGCTCGCGGGGCGCCTGGGCCTGAGCGGTCTGCTCGACAAGCAGTTCCGGACCCTGAGCGGCGGCCAGCAACAACGGTTGTCGATCGCGCTGGCGCTCGTGGGGCGGCCCAAGGTCGTCATCCTCGACGAGCTCACCACGGGCCTCGACCCACGCGCCCGCCGCGAGGTGTGGGGCCTCGTCCGCGACGTCAGGGACAGCGGCGTCACGGTGCTGCTCGTCACCCACGCGATGGAGGAAGCCCAATCCCTCTGCGACCGCGTCGCGATCATCAGCGGCGGTCGCGTGCTCGCGCTGGACACCCCGGACGGACTCATCCGGGGCGCCGCCGCCACCACGGTGACGTCGTTCCTTCCGAGCGCGGCGGTCGACCTGCAGGCGCTGCGCGACCTCGACGGGGTCGCCACCGTCCGGACCGACGCCGGCCGCGTCGTGGTCGAGGGCGCCGAGGAGTCGGCCCTGGCCGTCCTCGCTGCCCTGGCCGCACAAGGGGTGACCCCAGCGCGACTGCGCGTCGTCGAGGGAAGTCTCGACACGGCATACCTCGATCTGACCGCAGACGAACTCGCCGCCGACGCACTGGCTGCCGACGCACTGACCCTGGAGACAGCATGAGCACGACGACCGCCACGACGGCCGCCACGAGGTCCACCACGCCCACCGCCACCGCCGCCGTCGTGCGCGCCGAGGCACGCCTGTTCACCCGCGAACTCGGGTCGCTCTTCTGGATCGTCCTCTTCCCGGTGACGCTGCTGGTCATCCTCAGCTTCATCCCGGACTTCGGGCAGGCCGACCCCGAGCTCGGCGGGCTCCGGGGAATCGACATCTACAGCCCCATCGCCATCGTGATGTCGATGATCCTGGCGGGGACGATGGCCATGCCCGCCGTCGTGTGGGCCTATCGCGAGGCGGGAGTCCTGCGGCGGCTGCGGACCACGCCGGTCCGTCCGTGGAGCCTGCTGATCGCCCAGATGCTGCTGCACGCGGGCGCCGTGGTCGTGGCGTCCGCGCTCGTCCTCGTGGTGGGCCGCCTCGTCATCGGCACTCCCCTCCCGCAGTCGTGGATCGGGTATGCCGTGGCGTACGTCCTCGTCCTGCTCGCCTCGTTCTCACTCGGGGCCGTGGTCACGGCCATCGCCCCGAACGCGCGCGCCGGAACGGCCCTCGGCAGCGTCGTGTTCTTCGCGTCGATGTTCACGGCCGGGGTCTACTTCCCGGTGGCGGCCATGGGCGGCGCCCTGCGCGACATCGTCGAACTGACGCCCCTCGGGGCGGCGACCCAGGCGATGAACCAGGCCATGGTCGGGGACTTCCCGGATCCGAAGCACCTGATCGTCGTCGCCGCCTGGGCAGCGGTGCTGTCCCTCGTGTCCGCGCGCTTCTTCCGGTGGGAGTGAGAGGCTGAATCACGTGACTGACGCGAACGTGTCGCGGGCCTCCACGGGGGTTGTGACGAGCCCGTCCGCCCGAGTCCCGAACCGGGGACTCGGCCGGGCGGTGCCCTACATCCCGTTCCTCATGCTCGCCGTGGCAACGGCCGCCGCTGCCGTGACCGCCGGCGTGTTCGGGAAGGACACCCAGGGGTGGACAGCCATCCAGGTGGTCCTCGTGGTCTCGGCCGCCGCGTGGTCTTGGTGGTGGACGCTGCGCCGACCCGAATGGCGTCACGACCGTCGCCGGATGGCGGTGCATGTCGTCGGGCGCACGGTTCTTGCTCTGGCGCTCACGTGGATCAACCCGTTCTTCGCCCTCTTCGCGTGGGTCGGCTTCCTCGACGTCTCGGAGGCCTTCTCCGGGTGGCGCCGGCGGGCTGCGGTCCTCGCCGCCGCCGCGACCATCGCCGGGTCGCAGTCGGGCGGATTCCCGATCTCGTCGTGGATGCAGGCGGTGATCTTCGGAGCGCTCGTCGGGGTTCACTCGGGCCTGTTCATGCTGTTCGACCGACTCGAAGGCGAGACCAAGCGGCTGACGGTCGAGCAGGCCTCGACGATCGGCGAACTCGAACGCGTCAATGCCGACCTGCAGCGGGCACTTGCCGAGAACGCCGAACTCCACGAGACCGTGGTGGCTCAAGCCCGGCTGGCCGGAGTGCACGAGGAACGCCAACGCCTGGCCCGCGAGATCCACGACACGATCGCGCAGACCTTGGCCGGTGCCCTGACCCAGCTGCAGGCCGCCGGTGCAGATCCGAGTCAGGGGCATCGCGTGGCCCGCGCGACCGACCTCATCCGGGAAGCCCTCGGTGAGGCGCGCCGATCCGTCATGGACCTCGCACCGGCGCCTTTGGACCAGGCCGGGCTCGTCGACGCCGTGACCCGGCTCGTCCGTGAGTGGGACGCGGAGCACGCGCCGCTGGCCGCGCTCGTCGTGACAGGCGAGGCGCGCCACCTCCATCCAGAAGTCGAGGCCACGGTGATCCGGATCGCGCAGGAATCTCTCGCCAACGTCGCGAAGCACGCGAGCGCCGATCGGGTCGGTGTGACGTTGAGCTATGAGGACCGGGAACTGATCCTCGATGTGCGGGACGACGGCGTCGGCTTCGACACCGGTGCCGCGTCTGGACCCACGTCGTTCGGGCTGCGGGGGATGCGTCAGCGGGCCGAGCGACTCGCGGGTGAGCTCGAAGTCGAGTCGCGACCGGGCGGCGGCACAGCCGTCTCGCTGCGGCTGCCCGCGCTCGGGCGGGAGGCTGCCGCGTGAGCCGGGAACGCGAACGCGAAGAGCGGATCCGCATCGTCGTCGTGGACGACCACCCCGTCGTTCGCGACGGTGTGGCCGCCATGCTGTCGTCGACCCCGGACCTCGAGGTGGTCGGTCAGGCGGCGAGTGGGCCAGAGGCGGTCGACCTCGCTGCTGCCCTGGACCCCGATGTCGTCGTCATGGACCTCCGGATGCCCGGTGGGAGTGGCGTCGACGCCGTGCGAGCGATGGGGCGCCGGGGGCTGCGCGCCGCAGCGCTCGTGCTCACGACCTACGACACCGACTCGGACACAGTCGCCGCGATCGAGGCCGGCGCCGCGGGCTACCTGCTCAAGGACTCCCCACCCGAGACCCTGGTGGCTGCCGTCCGCGCGACCGCAGCAGGCGAGACCGTGCTGTCGCCGTCGGTGGCGAGCCGCCTCGCATCACACGTGCGAAGCCCCGCCCGGACGGCCTCCCTGAGCGCCCGCGAGCGCGAAGTTCTCGTCCTCGTGGCTCGTGGCATGGCCAACCGGACCATCGCCAAGGAACTTTTCGTCAGCGAGGCGACGGTGAAGACGCACCTGTCGCACGTCTTCGACAAGCTCGGCGCCTCCGACCGTGCCGCCGCCGTCGCTGCCGGATACGAACTCGGCATCCTCGGCTGAACGGAAACTCGGTGGCTCGAGGCCACCCCTCCCTCCTAACGTTGAGGGGCTATGCCGAACACTTCCTGGCCCTACGCCATCGCGGCCGATGCCACTCCCCCGACAGACGCCGACCGATTCCTCCTGTGGCTCGCTCGGCGGCAGTGGCGCACCATCGTGGCGGGGGCAGCGTTCGGCATCCCGTGGATGCTGTCGATCGCCCTCGTTCCCTTCTCGATCGGGAAGGCGATCGACGACGGGCTCGTGGCGCGGGACGGGCGCGCGCTGCTCACCTGGGCAGGCGTCATCCTCGGCATGGGGCTGGTCAGCGCGGCGACGACGAACCTGCGGCACTGGTTCGCGGTGAGCAACTGGCTCTACGCGGCCTTCCGGTCGGCGATCGTCACGGATCGGGCCGTCCGACGGGCCGGGCCGGCGCTCACGCGGGACAAGCCGGCCGGCGACGTCCTCACGGCCTATGCCAACGACTTCTGGCGGATCGGCATGGTCTTCGACGTGTCGGCGCGGTTCGCCGGTGCGATCGCCAGCTTCGTCGTCGTGTCGATCATCCTGCTGCGCGGTTCCCTGATGCTCGGCCTCGTCATGCTCATCGGCGGGCCGCTGCTCCTCGCGTCGCTCTCGTTCGTCATGCGGCCCCTGCAGAAGCGACAGGCGGCCCAGCGCGAGGAGACCGGTCAGCTCACGGCGCTCGGCGCCGACACGGTGACCGGCCTGCGGGTCCTGCGCGGTGTCGGCGGCGAGGAGAACTTCTTGAGCCGGTATGCCGGTCAGTCCGGTCGCGTCCGCGCCGCCGGGGTGCGCCTGGCCGGCGTGCAGGCGTTGCTCGACGCTTCTCAGGTGTTGTTGCCCGGGATCTTCGTCGTCGTGGTGACAGGGCTGGGGGCACGGCTCGCAGTCGCCGGTGACATCACGCCGGGTCAGCTCGTCGCGTTCTACGGCTACACGGCATTCCTCACGATGCCGCTGCGGACGGCGACCGAGTTCGTCAACAAGCTCATCACCTCACGCGTCATGGCGGGCAAGCTCGTCTCGATCCTCAAGGCCCAGCCCGACCACCCGTCCCGAACTCACCCAATTGGACGGTTGGGCACAAACCAGCAGCCAGCAGCCGCGGGCGCCCTCCCCGACCCCGCGTACCGAACTCACCCAATTGGACGGTCGGGCACAAACCAGCAGCCAGCAGCCACGGGTGCGCTGGTGGATCCGGCATCGGGGGTGCGGATCGAGCCGGGGCAGCTCACTGCCCTTGTGTCCGCCCGTCCCGAGGAGACGGCCGAGATTGCCGCCCGACTCGGCCGTACGGTCCCCGGGAAGCACGGAGTCACGTGGGGCGACACCTCGATCGACGACCTGCCGATCGAGGCCGTCCGAACCCACATCGTCGTGTCGGAAGCCGATCCCCATCTCTTCAGCGGCCCGGTGCGTCGCGAACTCGGCGCACCCGACGGCGACGACGAAGCGCTCCTCGCCGCTCTCCACACGGCCGACGCCGCAGACGTCATCGACTCCATCGACGGAGGACTCGACGGTGAGATCGAGGAGCGAGGTCGCTCCCTCTCCGGCGGTCAGCGCCAGCGGCTCGCCCTGGCCCGCGCCCTCCTGCGTGCACCCGACGTCCTGGTCCTCGTCGAACCCACGAGCGCCGTCGACGCCCACACTGAAGCCCGCATCGCCGAACGAATTCCCAAGCACCGCAACGGATTCACGACGGTGATCGTCACGGCCAGCCCCTTGGTGCTCGACCGCGCCGACCACGTGCTCGTCGTCGAGGAGGGCGTGGCGACCATCAGCGGAACGCACCGTGACCTGGTGCGCAACAACCCGGCATACCGACGCATTGTCCTGCGCGGAGAGGAGGACTGAGATGACCCCACTGCTCAAGCAGATCGGCGATGTCGACCACGCCAAGCGGTCCCTGCCGATCGCGACCCGACAGACCGTCGTGGCCCACACCCGGATCCTGCTGCGCGACCACCGTCGCCCGCTCCTCTGGGTTCTCGGGCTCCACGGGCTCGCGGCTCTCGTCGGCCTCGTTGGCCCGTGGGTCGTCGGGCAGATCGTCCAAGAGGTCACGGACCACGCGGCCGGAGGCGCGAGCCTGCGACGCATCGACATCCTCATCGCTGTCCTGGTCGGTGCGATCCTCGCCCAGACCGTCCTGACGTGGTTGGCACGGCGGGCGGCGTTCATCCTGTCCGAGCACGTCTTCGCGCGCCTGCGTGAGGACTTCGTGCGGGATGCCGTGCGCCTTCCGCTGTCCACCCTTGAGCGGGCAGGCACCGGCGACCTCGTCGCCCGCACGACCAACGACATCGAGTCGATGACGCACGTCATCCGCTTCGGCATCCCGGCCATCGTCGTGTCGGTCATGACGGTCACCGCGACGGTCGTGGCAGCCGTGATCACCTCACCGCTGGCCGCTCTCGCCCTGCTCACTCCCCTCATCGTCCACATCCCCTCGAGCGCTTGGTACCTCAAGCGCGCGGGCAAGGTCTACCTCTGGGAGCACGCGAGCTATGCGCGGCTCAATTCCGTTGGGGCAGAGACGATCGAGGGCCTGCGCACCATGGACAACCTCGACCTTGCGGCGAGACGGGGCGAGCGCTTCGACGAGGCGCTCGACGAAGCCGGACGCGCCGAGCGGTTGGGCGTCAGGCTCCGACTGCGCTGGTTCCCCTGGCTCGAGATCGGGTTCTTCCTGCCCGTCGCCGTCTCGGTCCTGTGGGGTGGCTGGCTGGCGTGGAACGGCCACATCTCCATCGGTGCCGCCACCGCGGTCACGCTCTACATCCAGCAGATGCTCGACCCGCTCGGCGACCTCATCAGCTGGCTCGACGAGATCCAGTTCGCGGCGACGTCGTTGTCGCGCGTCCTCGGTGTCGGCGAGGTACCCCCCGACCGTGTCGCCACGGGCGAGCAGCCACGCGGCGACACCATCGAGGTCGAGGACGTCCGCTACTCCTACCGCGAGGGTCGTGACGTCCTCCACGGAGTCACGCTGTCGCTCCGTCCCGGCGAGCGCCTCGCCATCGTCGGCCCCTCGGGCGCCGGCAAGTCCACGCTCGGCCGACTTCTGGCCGGTATCGATGGACCCCGCACGGGTCGAGTCACGGTCGGTGGCGTCCCACTGGTCGACCTCGACCTGCCCACCCTGCGCGGTGAGGTCGCGCTCGTCACGCAGGAACATCACGTCTTCGTCGGCACCGTGGGCGAGAACCTGCGCCTTCCACGGCCGACCGCCTCCGACGACGAGGTGTATGCCGCTCTCTCGGCTGTCGATGCCGCCGCCTGGGTCCGCGCGTTGCCCGACGGCCTCGACACGACGGTGGGCTCGGGCGGTCACGCGCTGACCGAGGCGCAGGCGCAGCAACTCGCGCTGGCTCGGCTCGTCCTCGCCGACCCGCACACCCTCGTCCTCGACGAGGCGACGTCGCTGCTCGATCCGCGCGCGGCCCGGCACCTCGAGCGGTCGCTCGCAGCGGTGACCCAAGGACGCACGGTGGTGGCGATCGCGCACCGGTTGCACACGGCATACGACGCGGATCGGGTCTGTGTCGTCGAGGACGGTCGGATCAGTGAGCTCGGCACCCACGACGAACTCATCGCCCGCGACGGCGCCTATGCCGCGTTGTGGCGGGCCTGGCGCGACGAAGACTGAGAGGGGGACCTACGGGCCGTAAGTGTCGCGATCACAGCACAAACGGCCCGGTGGGTCAGGGTTCAGACGGTGCGGAGGGCCGGCATCCCGAGGTCAACGCCGGAGTTGCTCAACGTCCGGACCTCGGGAGCAGCCGGGTTGCGTGCCGCGACCGGCTCCAGCCGCTCGTAGGCCGCACCCTGGCGCGGCCGCGGGTCGGCCTCACCCCTGTTGGGCCACAGCGACATCGCGCGTTCCGACTGGGCGGTGATCGTCAGCGACGGGTTCACCCCGAGGTTCGCCGAGACTGCGGACCCGTCCACGACGGAGATTCCGGGATAGCCCCACACGCGGTGGTAGGGATCGATGACACCGGTCTCCGGCGAATCCGAGATCGCGACACCACCGAGGAAGTGCGCCGTGAGCGGAATGTCGAAGACCTCGCTCCACGTCCCGCCGGCGACCGTGTACTCGCCGGACAGGTCGCCGAGTCGCTTCGCGACGGCCTTCAGGGCCTCGTGCCCCGCCTCGATATAGGTCGGGTTCGGTTCACCGTGCCCCTGCGTCGACGTGAGCCCTCGGCGCCCGAGCCACCCGCGACGACCGGACACCCGCAACGAGTTGTCACGCGTCTGCATGACGAGGCCGATGATCGCCCGCTCACTCCACCTGTGGGCGAGCTTCGGGAGGATCCGGACGACGGCCTCGGGACTGCGCACGAGTTCGGCCAAGAACTGCACCGGCCGTGGCCGACCGGTGCCACCCGGAACCATGAGCGTCTGCAGGAGGCCCATGGCGTTGGACCCACGCCCATAGCGGACGTTCTCCACGTGAGTGTCCTCGTCGGGGTGGAACGACGAGGTGATGGCGAGGCCCTCGGAGAGCGCGGCCGACTCGCTGACGTTCTGGGTGACGGCACCGAGGATCGCCTCGCTGTTGGTGCGCGTGAGGTGACCCAGCCGGTCGGACATCTCCGGCAGCTCCCCCTCCTCCCGCATCGCGTGCAGCAGCGTCTGGGTGCCCCACGTGCCGGCCGCCACGACGACATGACGCGCGGTGATGACGCGCGGATCCTTGCCCGCGACCGGACCGGTCCGTTCATGCAGAACCCGATAGACCCGGTTGTCGGAGCCGGCAGAACCCTTCGCGTATGCCGTCCGCTCGCCGTCCGCGCCCGGCACGACTCCCAGCCTGGTCACCGTGCGCATCGGCTGGATGACGACGCCCAGCCCCTCGGCGAGGTGGAGGTAGTTCTTGCGCAGGGTGTTCTTGGCTCCGTAGCGGCAGCCGACCATGCAGTTGCCGCACTCGACGCAGCCCGTCCGCTTCGGCCCGGCCCCGCCGAAGTAGGGGTCCTCGATCTCGACGCCCGGTTCACCGAAGAACACGCCGACCGGCGTCTTGTGGAAGGTCTCGGGCACGCCCATGTCGGCGGCGGTGTCACGCCAGATCTGCTCGACGGGCCCCTCGCAGGGGTTCTCGACGACGCCGAGCATCGCCGACGCCGTCTCGTAGTGGGGCGCGAGCTCACTCGACCAGTCGGTGATGTGACCCCACTGCGGGTCGCGGAAGAACGGCTCCGGCGGCACATAGAGCGTGTTCGCGTAGTTGAGCGACCCGCCGCCCACGCCCGCACCGGCCATGATCATGACGTCGGGAAGCATGTGGAGCCGCTGGATGCCGAACATCCCCAGAGCCGGAGCCCAGAGGAAGTTCTTCAGGTCCCACGAGGTCTTGGCGAAGTCCTCGTCCTCGAAGCGGCGGCCCGCCTCGAGCATGTGGACGGTGTAGCCCTTCTCGGCGAGGCGCAAGGCCGCGACCGAGCCGCCGAAGCCGGTCCCGATGACGACCACGTCGACATCGACGTCGCCCTCGACGTCCGGCGGGGTGGGGGTCACTTCAGTCCCAGCGCCTTCATGGCTCGCAAGGCCACGGTCGCGCCCTTGGCGAACGTCTCCTGCGACACCCCGGGCACACTTCCGAAGGAGACGACGTGTTGGACGCTCACGGTCTGGGTCTCGGTGAAGCGGACGATGCCCTCGGCGCCGTGCCGGCGGCCGACACCGGAGGCCTTCATGCCACCCATGGGGGCGCCGGGGCTCCCCCATGTCGCGGGGTACGGATCGTTCACGGAGACCGTGCCTGTGCGGATCTCGGCAGCGATTCGTCTCCCACGACTGGTGTCCTTGGTCCAGACCGACGCGTTGAGGCCGTACTCGGTGTCGTTCGCGAGGGCGATCGCTTCCTCGTCGGACCCCACCTCGTAGATCGAGACGACGGGGCCGAAGGTCTCATCGTTGCGGCACTCCATCTCGGGGGTGACACCGGTGAGGACCGTGGGCTCGTAGACGTAGGGGCCGATGTCGGGGCGTGCACGACCACCCGTGAGCACAGTGGCGCCCTTCGAGCGGGCGTCCTCGACGTGACGGCTGACGGTGTCGAGCTGGGACTGGCCGGCAAGCGAGCCCATATCGGGTCCATAGGCCAGCTCGGTGCTGAGCTTCATCCTCTCGACGGCCTCGACGAAGCGCGTGACGAACTCACCGTGGACGGCACGGTGGACGATGAGCCGCTCATAACTGATGCAGAGCTGGCCGGCGGAGGAGAAACAGCCACGCACAGCCCCTTCGACCGTCCGGTCGAGGTCGGCGTCCTCCGCGACATACAGCGAGTTCTTGCCGCCGAGCTCCATGCTCGCCCCGACGAGCCGTCGACCGGCCACCTCGGCGACCGAGCGGCCGGTCTTGGTGGAGCCGGTGTAGGAGACGTAGTCGCCCTGCTCGACGACCGCCTGGCCCGTGGTCGCTCCGGGGCCGAGCACCACCTGGAGGACGCCCTCCGGCAGGCCGGCCTCGGACAGCAGCTCGGCAGCCATGAGGGTCGTGAGCGACGCCTGCAGGTCGGGTCGCGTCACGACGGCGTTTCCGGCGAGCAGCGCAGGGACCGCGTCGTTGATGCCCAGCACGAGGGGGAAGTTCCACGGCGACACGATGCCGACGACGCCCTTGGGCCGGTGGCTGATCACCGGCCGGGTCAGGCCGGGGATCGCGCCGGCCGCGGTGCGGTCGCGCAGGTAGCCCGCGCCTGCCCGCGCGTAGTGGCGGGCCGTGTTGGCCGTGTCCGCGACCTCCTCGAAGGCCTGCGTCCGAGTCTTGCCCGACTCCAGCTGGATGAGGTCGATGAGCTCGACCTGGCGCTCCAGGACGAGGTCGTGGAAGCGCAGCAGGATGTCGGCGCGACGACGGAAGCTCAACCTCGCCCACGCACGTTGGGCGGACCGCGCGGTGGCGAAGGCGACGGTCACGTCTTCGGGGGTGGACACCGGGAGCGACGCGAGCGGCGCCCCGGTCATCGGGGTCCGGCTGACGTGCTGCTCAGCCCCCGGACTGGCCACGACGCGCGAGGTGAGGGCTCGAGCGCGGCTCGGCTCCACGGCATACGTGGCGGTGGGATCCAGCTCCGGGTCGGCGATGACGTCGGTCATTACCCAAGAGTAATCACGAACGCAGCCCTGGGACAGGCTCGTCTCATGGGACGTGCGTCTCGGTCAGTCGATGTCGTACGGCGCGACAACGACCTCGACCCGCTGGAAGTCCTTGAGCTCGGTGTAGCCGGTCGTCGCCATCGCGCGCCGCAGAGCGCCGACGAGGTTGGTCGTGCCATCGGCAACCTTGCTCGGACCGAAGAGCACCTCCTCGAGCGAGGCGACCGCGCCGACCTCGACGCGCTCACCACGCGGCAGTTCGGAGTGATGCGCCTCCGGACCCCAGTGGAAACCACGACCGGGCGCCTCGGTCGCCCGCGCGAGCGCAGCCCCGAGCATGACGGCATCGGCACCGCAGGCCACGGCCTTGACGATGTCACCGCTCGTGCCGACACCACCGTCGGCGATGACGTGGACGTAGCGACCGCCGCTCTCGTCCAGGTAGTCGCGACGGGCCGCGGCGACATCGGCGATCGCCGACGCCATGGGCGCGTGGATGCCGAGCGTGCGACGGGTCGTGTGCGCCGCTCCCCCACCAAAGCCCACGAGCACGCCAGCAGCGCCGGTGCGCATGAGGTGGAGCGCCGCGGAGTAGGACGCCGCGCCACCCACGATGACGGGCACGTCGAGCTCATAGATGAAGCGCTTGAGGTTGAGCGGCTCGGCGCGGCTCGAGACGTGCTCGGCCGACACCGTCGTGCCACGGATGACGAAGAGGTCGACTCCGGCGTCGACGACGGTCTTCCAGAGCTGCTGCGTGCGCTGCGGCGTGAGGGCACCCGCCACGGTCACGCCCGCCTCGCGGATCGTGCGCAACCGCTCGACGATGAGCTCGGGGACGATGTCGGCCTGGTAGATCTCCTGCATCCGCGCCGTCGCGAGTGCCGGCTCGAGCGTGGCGATCTCGGCGAGCAGCGGTGCCGGGTCCTCGTAGCGCGTCCACAAGCCCTCGAGGTCGAGCACGGGCAGGCCGCCGTGTCCACCGAACGCGATCGCCGTCTCGGGCGACATCACCGAGTCCATCGGCGCCGCGATGACGGGCAGGTCGAAGTGGTAGGCGTCGATCTGCCAGCCCACCGACACCTCTTCCGGGTCGCGGGTGCGCCGCGAGGGCACCACCGCAACGTCGTCGAAGGAGTACGCGCGCCGGGCCCGCTTGCCACGTCCGATCTCGATCTCGTTCACGCGGTCACCCTATCTGCGGGGCACACGAACAATGGATTGGCGCGGACGGTTCGGCGAGGAGCACAATGACGGGTGCGGCTGACTCCCGCCTGCCGGCAGCGTCGCCGACCTCCCACACCCTTCCGCTCCAGAGGAGCCTCGTTTTGTCCAGCCCTGCTCAAGTCGAGTACCCCGAGAAGATCGACGGGGCGGTCCTCAAGATCGCCGGCGTCGTCGTCCTCGGCGCCATCATGTCGATCCTCGACATCACGGTCGTCAACGTCGCGCTGCCCGAACTGCAGACGACGTTCACCGGCGCCGACAACCCGCTCGACTACTCCACCGTCGCGTGGACGGTCACGGCGTACACCCTCGCGCTCGCCATGGTCATCCCGCTCACCGGGTGGGCGGCCGACCGCTTCGGCACCAAGCGCCTCTACATGCTGGCCCTGGTGCTCTTCACCGCCGGTTCGGTCCTGTGCGCGGCGGCGACGAGCATCAACATGCTGATCGTCTTCCGCTTCATCCAGGGCCTCGGTGGCGGCCTCCTCATGCCGCTCGGCATGGTCATCATGACCAAGGCCGCCGGGCCGGCCCGCATGGGCCGCCTCATGGCGATCCTCGGCGTGCCGATGCTGCTCGGTCCCATCGGTGGCCCCATCCTCGGTGGCTGGCTGATCGACAAGGTGTCGTGGCACTGGATCTTCCTGATCAACCTGCCGCTCGGCCTTGCTGCGCTCGCCTACGCCTGGTGGGCCCTGCCCAAGGACAGCCCGGAGCCGACCGAGTCCTTCGACTTCCTCGGTCTGGCGCTCATGAGTCCTGGCCTCATGGCCTTCCTGTACGGCGTCTCGTCGATCCCCGAGGAGGGCACGTTCCTCGCGCCCAAGGTGCTCGTCTTCACCGGGATCGGGCTGGCCCTGATCATCGCGTTCGTGTTCCACAGCTTCAGGCCTGAGCACCCTCTGCTCGACCTGCGCCTGTTCAAGAACAAGAACCTCACGTGGTCGACGATCACGATGTTCATCTTCGCCGGGGCGTTCTTCGGTGGCCTGCTCCTCGTCCCGACCTACCTCCAGCAGGTCAAGGGCGAGACCGCCTTCGATGCGGGCCTGCTCATCGCGCCTCAGGGCATCGGCGCGATGCTGACGATGCCGATCGCTGGCGCCCTCGCGGACAAGATCCCGGTCGGGCGGATCGTCCCGTTCGGCCTCCTGCTCATCACCGGTGGCATGTTCGCCCTCACGCAGGTCGACGCGGAGACGTCCTACTGGGGCTTCCTCATCCCGGTGCTCTTCGTCATGGGGCTCGGCATGGGCGCCACGATGATGCCGCTCATGACGTCGGCGCTCAAGACGCTCACGGCCCACCAAGTCGCTCGCGGATCGACCCTGCTCAACATCACCCAGCAGGTCGCGAGTTCCATCGGTGTCGCGATCATCTCGGTCGTCCTCACCAACGGGCTCAAGAACGACCCCCTCGTGTCGCAGGCGGGAGCGTTCGCCGAGGAGTCGGCCAAGGTCGATCCGTCGCAGATCCCGTCGCTGCTGCAGCAGTTCCCGCTCGTCGGCGAGATCCTCGCGAAGTTCCAGGACCCGGCTGCTGGCCAAGCCGCCCTCCTCGACGCCGTGCGCCACAACATGGGCGAGGTCTTCGGCAACACCTTCCTCGTGGCCGCGATCCTCGTGGCCTTCACGCTGGTCTCGGCCTGGTTCCTGCCGCGCAAGCACGAGGAGAGCCACTTGCTCGACGACGAGGGCGCGGACGAGGTCGCTCCCCCGGCCATCCTGCACTGACGCACCCGCGACGCCGCTCGGCATCGCGAAGGCCGGTCCGCCCCACTCGGGCGGGCCGGCCTTCGGCATGCTGGGGGCATGGACGCCCCCACACCCGGACCTCTCAACGCCATCACCGACGTGGCCGGTCTCCGCGTCGGCCAGATCACCCGTGACGAGCCGGGGTGGCTCACGGGCGTCACCGTCGTCGTCCCCCCGCCGGGCACGGTCGGGGGCGTTGACGTCCGCGGCGGCGCCCCCGGGACCCGGGAGACCGACCTCCTCGACCCGGCCCGACTGGTGGACCGAGTCGACGCCGTCGTGCTCGCGGGCGGCAGCGCGTTCGGCCTCGCCGCCGCGGACGGCGTCATGCAGGCCGCGTATGCCGCCGGGCTGGGCTGGCCGACCAGCCCCGAGGCTCCCGCCGAAGTCGTCCCGATCGTCCCCGCCGCTGTCATCCTCGACCTCGGTCGCGGCGGCGACTTCTCGCACGCCCCGACAGCCGAGGACGGTCGAACCGCCTACGACTCGGCCGCGCCGGGTCAGGTCGCCCAAGGCGCCGTGGGTGCCGGCACCGGAGCCCGCTCCGGCGGTCTCAGGGGCGGTGTCGGCACCGCGAGCGCGGTCGTGGGCGGCATCACCGTGGGCGCGATCGTGGTCGTCAACGCGATGGGCTCACCGTGCGCTCCTGACGGATCCCTGTATGCCGTCCGCTCCGGTCTCGCAGACGAGTTCGCCTCCGTGCCCGAGCCGGATCCCTCTGCAGCGCAGGCCTATTGGGAGGCGCTGGCTGCAGCTGAGGCCGAGCTGCGCGCCGGCATGGCGACGACGATCGGGGTCGTCGCGACCGACGCCACCCTCACCAAGGCGCAGTGCCGGAAGTTGGCGGAGGTGAGCCAGGACGGACTGGCTCGGGCCCTGAAACCGGTGCACACGGCATACGACGGAGACACGATCTTCACCCTCGCGACAGGTGAGCGGGAAGCGCCGAACGACCTCGACCTCGTCCATCTGCAAACGGCCGCGGCGGACTGCGTCACGCGGGCGATCGGGCACGCGATGGTCGCCGCGGCGTCGATCGACCGCACCGCGGACGGAGGCGCCGCCCTGACGTCCTGGGCGGCTGCCCTCACGCGAAAGGTACCCGGGTAGACGTCAGGGGTAGACTTCTACCCATGGCGCTCAACATCAAGAACGAACGCGTGGTGAGTCTGGCCCGCGACGTCGCCGCCCGCACCGGCCAGACGCAGACCGGCGCGATCGAGAGCGCTCTCGAGCGCTACCTCGCCGACTTGGTTCGAGAAGGCGAGAGCGACACACGCAGGCGGCGCCTGGACGCTCTGCTTGCCCGGATCGACGCCGAGCGACTCCCCGGCGGGCCGACCGTGGAGGAGATCATGGACGATCTGTACGACCCGGCGACGGGTCTTCCCAGGTGATCGTCGACTCGTCCGCGCTCGTGGCGATTCATGAGGGTGAGTCAGAGCGCGAACAATTCGTGCAGCTGGTCAGGGACGCTCGCAGCCCGCGAGTGTCTGCGGCCACCTACGTCGAATGTGCGCTCGTCCTCGACCGCAGACCGTCCTCTCACGGACAGAGCCGCCTCGACGAGCTCCTCACGTCCTTGGGCGTCGAGATCGCGGCCTTCACCGCCGAGCAGGCACGGATTGCTCGGCAGGCACATCGCCGATTCGGGCGCGGATCCGGACATCCCGCAGGTCTCAACCTCGGGGACTGCTTCTCCTATGCGCTGGCGATGACCGAGGACGAGCCGCTGCTCTTCAAGGGTGCCGACTTCACCCACACCGACGTCCGATCGGCCCTGGTCGACGACTGAGCGGTGAACGGCGACTCAGGCGTGCCGGATGACGAATTCCGTGTCCACGTCCCGACCACCGGTGGGGTCCGGCGGCGGCGTGACGTCCTGACTCGTCGTCATCTGGTCGACCGTGATGCGGGGCAGGTCGACGTGCACCCGCTGCTCGAGATCCTGCCGTTCGGTGTCACTGCGGCTCTCGGGGTCGGACATCCTGGCCTCCTGCCTCCGGTGGTCACTTCAGTGTGACCGACCGGCGTCGGGGATGCGAGGACTTCAGCGCGACGAGTAGTTCGGTGCCTCGACGATGCCCATGACGTCGTGCGGATGGCTCTCCTTGAGACCCGCCGTCGTGATGCGGACGAACTTGCCCCGCGCCTTGAGCTCGGGGATCGTGCGGGCGCCGACATAGAACATCGACTGGTGCAGGCCACCGACGAGTTGGTGGGCGACATTGCCGAGCGGTCCGCGGTAGGCCACTTGGCCCTCGATGCCCTCGGCGATGATCTTGTCGTCGCTCGTGACGTCGGCCTGGAAGTAGCGGTCCTTGGAGAAGGACTTCTTGCCGCGCGAGGCCATCGCGCCGAGCGAACCCATGCCGCGGTAGGACTTGAACTGCTTGCCGGCGACGTAGACGAGCTCACCGGGAGACTCCTCGCAGCCCGCGAGCAGCGAGCCCAGCATCACGGTGTCGGCGCCGGCCACGAGGGCCTTGGCGATGTCGCCGGAGTACTGGAGGCCACCGTCACCGATGAGCGGGACACCGGCGGGGGTGCAGGCCTGAGCTGCGTTGTGGATGGCCGTGACCTGCGGGACGCCGACGCCGGCGACGACGCGGGTCGTGCAGATGGAGCCGGGACCGACACCGACCTTGACACCGTCGACCCCTGCGTCGATCAGGGCCTGGGCCCCGGCGCGGGTGGCGATGTTGCCACCGATGACCTGGACGTGACGGGTCGCTGGGTCCTTCTTGAGTCGCTCGATCATCTCGAGGAGGAGTCGGGCGTGACCGTTGGCGGTGTCGGCGACGAGGACGTCGACACCGGCGTCGACGAGGCACGTGGCGCGCTCCCAGGCGTCGCCGAAGAAGCCGATGGCGGCACCGACGAGCAGTCGGCCGTGGGCATCCTTGCTGGCGTCGGGGAACTGCTCCGACTTCACGAAGTCCTTGACCGTGATGAGGCCGGCGAGGCGACCCGCGTCGTCGACGATCGGGAGCCGCTCGCGCTTGTGCTGACGGAGCAGCGTGGTGGCGTCCTCGCGGGAGATGCCGACCCGGCCGGTGACGAGCGGCATGGGCGTCATGACGTCGCGCACCAGCGTGGTGGCCCACTCGGCAACGGGGGTGAACCGCAGGTCGCGGTTGGTGATCATGCCGATGAGCTTGTTGTCGGCATCGACGACGGGGAAGCCGGAGATCCGGTATTCGCCCGCGAGGTTGTCGAGGTCCTCGAGCGTGGCGTCCGGGACGATCGTGACCGGGTTGCTGATCATGCCGGTCTGGGTCCGCTTGACGAGGTCGACCTGGTAGGCCTGATCCTCGATGGAGAGGTTGCGGTGCAGGATGCCGATGCCGCCCTGGCGCGCCATGGCGATGGCCATGCGCGACTCGGTGACGGTGTCCATGGCGGCGGAGACGAGCGGTGCCCGGAGGCTGATCTCCTTGGTGAGTCGCGACGTGGTGTCGACCTCGCTCGGGATGACGTCGGTCTCGCCCGGCAGGAGCAGGACGTCGTCATAGGTGAGACCCAGCTCCGCGAACGGTGCCGGGAGCGCGGGCTGCGCGGCTTCGGCCGCGACGGGGGCGGGCGTCGCAGTCGTGGCAGGGGTCGGAGACGGCGCGGAAGCCTGCGCTGAAGCGGCGGGCTCGGCCTCGAGGTGGGTAGGGCGGTCAACACCAAGGCTCATTGCCCAAGTCTAGGGCAGTGCGACGCAGGCTCCGAACCGGCGAATCGCGCCCGAGGGCTCGGGAACGTCCCACATCGCACGGACGCTCCGGGCGCGGGCGTGAAGCTCCCGGCGTGCTCGCTCCGCGGACAAGCCCCGGTTCACATGCTGGCGGCGTGCGTCGCGGCGGCGCAGGCCGCTGACCTGCACACTTCCGGCGGACCACCGGACTTTGCCAACTTCTTACCTGTGCCAGACCCGCCCCTTGCCAACCCATTCCTAGCCTGAGGGTGCCCCTCAGGGGCGCACGACAACGACACCGCCGCCGACGCCGGTGGACACGGACAGGAGGGGTCATGGCGGACATCGCACGACTGCCGAAGCCGATTCTCGAGGTTTGGGAGTGGCAGTTCGACGGGCACTGTCGACAGGTCAGCCCGGACGTCTTCTTCCACCCCGAAGGCGAGCGTGGCAACCGCCGGCGCAGCCGCGACGACCGCGCCAAGGCGGTCTGCGACTCCTGCCCCGTCCTCCAGCGCTGCCGTGAGCACGCCCTCGCCTCGCGCGAACCCTATGGAGTGTGGGGCGGGATGACCGAGGAGGAGCGCATCCGCGCCCTCAACCACCGCGAACTCGCCAGCTGATCACCACGCCAGCGAGTCGATGACCGTCGGGCTGGGGGCGCGACCAGGGACGCGCTCGCACCCCGACCAGTGCCGGGCGACCGGCACCCCGTGCTCGGGTGACCGGAGCGGATCAGGGAGTCGGACTCCCGGTCACCCGAGCATGCAGGCCGGGCGCGGGCCTCAGGACGTAGCCTGAGCGCGTGACCCCCACCGAGATCCCGATCAACGGCGAGAGCATCCGGCTCGGCCAACTCCTCAAGTTCGCGTCCGTGGTCGAGGACGGCGCCGACGCCCGGGCCGTCATCGAGGCGGGCGAGGTCGAGGTCAACGGCGAGGTCGACACCCGCCGGGGACGTCAGGTCCGCCCGGGCGACACGGTCACCTACGCGGGCGAGACGTTCGCGGTCGTCGCCGAAGCCTGACCGGACGGGACAGCGCTCAGGGTGCGGGCGGCATACATCGAATGAGGGTGACGTCCCCGCTCACGGTGACCCCACCGGCCGCATGGGGCACGAGCAGGACGTCACCGGCGCCGACGGGGCGCACGCCGTCTCGGGTCGCAAGGCTTCCGTGGCCGTCCACGACGACAACCGCCGCGTATGCCGCGTCGACCGTCACGTCGCCCGTCACCGGGCGCACGACCTCGGCTCGGAAGAACTCCCCGGCTTCGTCCGGGAGGGCGGGACCGGCACCTTCGACGTCGACCCAACGACGCGTGAGCGTCGCGAGTCGCTCGGGCGTCAGCGGGCCGCGGTCGACGCTCTCCAGGGCGACGGGAACCTCGAGGCCGAGGAACGCGTGGTCGCGTTCGAGGCCAAAACGCTCATGCTCCAACATCACCGAGAAGTCGGTCGGTTCCTGGAGCTCGAGGATGAGCACCCCCTCGCCGATGGCGTGCGGCTGGCCTGCCGGCACGAGGACCGCGTCGCCGGCGGAGACCTGGATGGGGTTCAGGGCGGCCAGGAGTCGCTCGTCCTGCGCCTCGACCAGCGCCTCGAGTTCCTCGGGTGCGAGCCCCTCACGGAACCCGACCCAGACCGTCGCCCCGGGGTCGGCGACGAGGACGAGCCACGCCTCCGTCTTGCCATGCGCGCAGTCGAGGTGGGAGGCGGCGAACGCCCGGCTCGGGTGCGAGTGCACCGGGAGACGCTCGCCGCTGTCGAGGAGCTTGGTGAGAAGGGTCGGCTCGGCTCCGAACGCGGCGACGTGAGTCTCCCCGAACCAGCCGACGGCATCCGCGGCCAGGGCCTCGGGAAGCTCGACCCCACCATCGAGGGTCGTGACTCCCCCACCGCCCTCCGCGAAGAGGCGCGCGGTGGAGCCGATCCAGTCCTCGGGGCGGGAGCCGTCGAAGTCCGCGGGTACGTCCATGCCCCGGAACGCCAGGATGCGCTCCCCTCCGCGATAGAACCGGCGGGGAGTGTTCGGGCTGAGCACAGCGATGGGAGGAGTCACGCACCGATCTCACCAAAGCACCTGCGCCACGGCAACGGTGACGTGGACGACGTGGCGTCCGTGAGCGCACCTCGCGCCTTCTGCGTCAGCTCGATCCGACGCGCGCCAAGGCCGTGCTGTAGCCACCGCGCTGCTGGGTGAACGTGTCGCCCTCGCAGGAGTAGGTCACGGCGCTCGTCCCCGGCGTGAGCGGGGTGACCATCCCACCTACCGTGAGGGTGCCGTCATTGCGGACCAGTTCGAAGGACATCGAGTCGCCCTCAGTGGCGACGAAGTATTCGACGGTGCCGTCGAAGACGACGCTGTCGACACCGCCGGCGACGGCGTTGTCGTAGGTGACGACCAGCTTCCGGTCCGCACCGATCGTGATCGTGCGCTGCAACGACGTGATCTCACCGAGCGCGAGCACCGGTTCCCGATAGGTCAAGGTTCGCCAGGTGCCGATCAGGCACGGGTCGAGTGCCGCTGCGGGGCTGGCAGCCGGCGTTCCCGACGCCGTCGGGGAGGGTGTGGAGGATGCCTCGGCGCTCGGGGTCGTCGGAGCCGTGATCGTCGTGCCTGGAGCCTCCGCGGTGAGACTGTCGGACCGGTCACGGTCGACGATGAGAACTCCTGCCGCCACTGCCCCTGCGCCGGCAAGCAGACCCACGACCCCCAGGAGCAGGCGACGCCGGACCGGCGACCGAGACGCACTCGCACCCGCACTCGCAGACGCACTCGGAGCGACGGCAGCGGCGCGCACGACCGTGGCATCGCTGGTGTGGTCGTCGTGGCGATGAGCCACCTCGTCGAGCAGCACCACCTCGGTGCGCGGGAGGCGCAGTTCCTGCTCGATGCCCTGCAGGCTCCGAGCCAGGGACAGCGCGCTCTCCGGGCGAGCTTCAGGCTCCTTGGCCATGCCCTGCTGAAGCACCAGTTCGAAGGACTCCGGCACGTCTGCCCGCCCGGTGCGGGTCGGGACCTCGAGCATGGTGCGTGACACCAGGGCGTCGTGGGAGTTGTCACCCCCGACGACCTCGAACGGCGTCCGTCCCGTGAGGAGGAACGAGACGGTCGCCGCCAACGAATAGACGTCGGCCGCCACGGAACCGTTGCTCACCCCTCGCAGCACCTCAGGTGCGGTCCAGGCGACGGAGACCCCCACGTCATCGCCGTCGTCGATCGTGGCCGAGCGCCCAGCGATGCCGAAGTCCGACAGCGCTGGCGCACCGTAGGACGACACGAGGATGTTCGCCGGTTTGATGTCCCGGTGCAGGATTCCCGCACGGTGGGCGGTCTCCACGGCGGAGGCCACCCGGATGCCGGTGCGCAACGCCTCCGGCACCGACAACGGCTTCGCCCGTGCCGCTTCGGCGAGGTTCGGGCGCGGGTAGTAGCTCATGACGAGGTACGGCCGCTCGTCGTCGGTCACCCCAGCCCGCAGGATCGACGCGATGTGGGGATGCTCCGCCAGTTCGGCCATCGCGTTGGCCTCGGCGACGAGTTGCTCGCCGAGGTCATGTGCGGCCGGGCGCAGCACCTTCACCGCGACGGGCATGAGGGGCATCGCCTGCTCATACAGGTGCACGTCGGCAAAGCCCCCATGACCGAGCCGCCGGAGGTGCCGCAGACCCGGGATCTGCGGGGGCGCTGAAGTCATCACCATGGATCGTAGACCCCGAAGACCGCGCCCCAGCACCACTGATTGCCCGTTCGGCCAGTGAGGAGCGCAGCGACGAACTGGCCGAACGGGCAATCAGTGGTGAGAAGGTCCAGGCGCACGTATGCCGTGCGCTCCCCCTGTACGGGAGCACACGGCATACGTGGTGGTTCAGATCAGAGCAGGCTCAGCCTCAGTGCGAGTGACCGTGGCCGTGGCCGCCAGCGGCAGCCGGCTCCTCTTCCTTCTTGTCGACGACGAGCGTGTCGGTCGTGAGGACCATCGACGCGATCGACGCGGCGTTGCGCAGCGCGGAGCGGGTCACCTTGACCGGGTCGATGACGCCGGCCTTGACGAGGTCCTCGTACTCACCGGTCGCGGCGTTGAGGCCCTGACCCGGCTCGAGCTCCGACACCTTGGCGACGGCGACGTAGCCCTGGAGGCCAGCGTTCTCGGCGATCCAGCGCAGCGGCTCGGCTGCGGCCTTCTGCACGATGGCGGCGCCGACCTTCTCGTCACCCTCGAGGCCGAGACCGTCGATGACCTTGACGGCCTGGATGAGAGCTGAGCCGCCACCGGCGACGATGCCCTCCTCGATGGCCGCGCGGGTCGCCGAGATGGCGTCCTCGATGCGGTGCTTCTTCTCCTTGAGCTCAACCTCGGTGTGGGCACCGACCTTGATGACGCAGACGCCACCGGCGAGCTTGGCGAGGCGCTCCTGGAGCTTCTCGCGGTCCCAGTCGGAGTCGGTGCGCTCGATCTCGGCCTTGATCTGGTTGACGCGACCCTCGACCTCGGACGCGTCACCGGCGCCGTCGATGATCGTCGTGTTGTCCTTGGTCACGACGACGCGACGGGCCTGGCCGAGCACCGTGAGGTCGGCCTGGTCGAGCTTGAGCCCGACCTCCTCGGCGATGACCTGACCGCCGGTGAGGACGGCCATGTCCTGGAGCATCGCCTTGCGGCGGTCTCCGAAGCCGGGAGCCTTAACGGCGACGACGTTGAACGTGCCGCGGATCTTGTTGACGACGAGCGTCGAGAGGGCCTCGCCGTCGACGTCCTCGGCGATGATGACGAGCGGCTTGCCCGACTGGACGACCTTCTCGAGAACCGGGAGGACGTCGGCGATGGCCGAGATCTTGCCCTGGTTGATGAGGATGTAGGCGTCCTCGAGGACAGCCTCCATGCGCTCCGCGTCCGAGATGAAGTAGGGCGAGATGTAGCCCTTGTCGAACTGCATGCCCTCGGTGAACTCGAGCTCGGTGGCGGCGGTCGAGGACTCCTCGACCGTGATGACGCCGTCCTTGCCGACCTTGTCGAACGCGTCGGCGATCGTCGCGCCGATCTCCTTGTCCTGGGCGGACAGGGAGGCGACCGAGGCGATCTCGTCCTTGCCGTCAACCTCGCGAGCGGTCTCGAGGAGACGCTCGGACACGGCCTCGACGGCCTTGTCCATGCCGCGCTTGAGACCCGCGGGAGCGGCGCCGGCGGTGACGTTGCGCAGGCCCTCACGAACCATGGCCTGGGCGAGGACGGTCGCGGTCGTCGTGCCGTCACCGGCGACGTCGTTGGTCTTGGTCGCGACCTCCTTGGCGAGCTGGGCGCCGAGGTTCTCGTAGGCGTCCTCGAGCTCGACCTCACGCGCGATGGTGACACCGTCGTTCGTGATCGTGGGGGCGCCCCACTTCTTGTCGATGACGACGTTGCGGCCCTTGGGGCCGAGCGTCACCTTGACGGCGTTGGCGAGGGCGTCGACGCCCCGCTCGAGCGCCTTGCGGGCGGAGTCGTTGAACTCCAGTTCCTTGGCCATGAGTGTCCTTCAGTAGTCAGTGGTACATCAGAGGAGCAGCTGCGCCGTCCTCATGACATGAGGTGATGCGCGTATGCCGTGAGCTCACCGTGGGAGGTGAGCCCACGGCATACGTGGTGGTCTGTTCCATTTCCGTCGGCTACGGAGACCCGAGCCGGCGGCGGTGCAGGCACCTGGCTTGGCCGAACCCTTTTTCAGCCAACGATCGCGAGGACGTCGCGGGCGCTGAGGATGAGGTACTCCTCGCCGCCGTGCTTGACCTCGGTGCCGCCGTACTTGCTGTAGATGACCTTGTCGCCGACGGTGACGTCGAGCGGGACGCGGTTGCCGTTGTCGTCAATGCGACCGGGACCGACCGCGAGGACCTCGCCCTCCTGGGGCTTCTCCTTCGCGGTGTCCGGGATGACGAGACCGGACGCCGTGGTCTGCTCGGCCTCGAGCGACTTGATGACGATGCGGTCCTCGAGCGGCTTGATGGAAACCGACACTGTGTGACCTCCCCTTTGGGATGAGTCGAAGGTGGACAAAGGTGTGCGGGGCTGTCCGATTCGCCGTCGCGGGGGTCGAGTCGGTCCGCCTGCGCTGGCACTCACACGAGGCGAGTGCCAATGCACCAAATCTAGGTCGCGCGTTAGCACTCGGTCAACTCGAGTGCCAAACGTTGTGGTCGTGTTCGCCGTGGGCACAACTCCCCCCAATAACGGGTTGCAGCGGGACCTCCCGAGGACGAGGCTCCACACCTGTGACCGACAGTGACCCCGCCGCCCTCCTGGCCGCCTATGACGCCCAGCTCCGCCGCGACGCCGAGGTGCCTTCTGCGCTCTCCACCGTGGAGATGGGTCCTCTGCTCCTGGCGACCTATCTCGGCGGGCGCGGCTTCATCACCTATCGGACACTCGAGACCGAGGACGGCCCGGCCACGGAGGAGTCGGTCCGCACCTTGGTCGCGGCTGCGCTCGCCCACTACGCCGACCAGCCCGAGATCCGCCGGGTCGAGTGGAAGACCCGTGGCCACGACCACGCCCCCGGACTCCACGACGCGCTCGTGTCGGCCGGTTTCGAGCCGGACGAGCCCGAGTCGATCATGATCGGCGACGCCTCGCTCCTCGCGCTCGACCTCGAGCTGCCCGATGGCGTCACGGTGCGACAGGTGACCGACGAGTCGGACGTCCGCGCGATGGTCGCCATGACTGGTGAGGTCTTCGGCGACGACGAGGAGACGACCGCCGGCATGGCCGAAGCGCTGATCCAGCGCCTGCGGACCCGCGACGACATGGAGATGTGGGTGGCCGAGATCGACGGAGAGATCGTCAGCGCCGGTCGCCTCGAACCGGTGGAGGGCACGGACTTCGCCGGCATCTGGGGCGGGGCGACGCGACCCGAGCACCGCGGTCGCGGGATCTACCGCGCCCTGACGGCGGCGCGCGCCCGTTCGGCGATCGCACGCGGAAAGCGCTGGATCAACAGCGACTCCACGGAGTTCTCCCGACCGATCCTCGAGCGTTCCGGGCTGGTCAAGGTCTCGACGACGACCCCGTATGAGTGGACGCGGTCGACGACGCCCGCAGAGGACTGAGGCGCGGACCTCGCTGTGCGCGGGATTCGCGAGGATTGCACGAGGTTCGGTCAGGGTCACCGCACGAGCACCGACCCCGGAATGAGAAGGTTGGCCAGTGGACGTGAGCAGCGTGAGGGCATTGGCAGCCCCCGATGGCCAGGAGCTCTTGCGTTCCCTCCCGCCCTACAGCGACGGCTCCGTGCTCGCCCTCCACGACCGTTTGCGCAGTGCTGGCCACAGTCCTGACCTCGCGTCGGCAGCCCTGACCCAGCAGCGACTGCGCGCCCGCGCGCGGGCCAAGTTCGGCGAGTTCGCCGACGACATGCTCTTCACGGCCGACGGCCTGGAGCAGGCGACGCGACTCGAGGTTGCCGTGGCGCACGCACACCGGTTCAGCCGGGCCAGCCTCGCCACGGTCCACGACCTGGGCTGCGGCATCGGGGCCGACTCGGTCACGCTCTCCTCCTTGGGCGTCACGGTGCGCGCGGTCGACTCCGACCCGGTGACGGCAGCGGTCGCCGACGCGAACCTGCGCCCATGGCCCGACTCCCGCGCCCGCGTCGGTCGGGCCGAGGACGTGCGCTTCGGCTACGAACCCGGTCGCAACCGCGTCGGCGCCTGGCTCGACCCGGCACGCCGGACGCGCGGCGTCGCAGACATCACTGGGCGCACGCGACGCACCTTCCGACTCGACGACATCGCGCCGTCGTGGGACTTCGTCCAGCAGGTGGCTGCGGCCGTCCCGGCCACGGGCGTGAAGCTGAGCCCTGGCTTCGACCATGGCGCGATCCCCGACGGCACAGAGGCGCAGTGGACCTCGTGGGAGGGCGACGTCGTCGAATGCGCCATCTGGTGGGGTCCGCTGGTCATGAATGCTGGCCGCACCGCGCGCGTCATGTCGGCAGATTCCCTGCCCGTCGTCGTGGACGAGTCGATGGCAGATCGCTCGAGGCCCGTCGCCTCCTCCCTCACTGACGTGGGCCCGTGGCTGCACGATGTCGACAAGGCGGTGATCCGGGCAGGGCTCGTGGGTGCCGTGACCCGGGCCACCGGTGGCGTCGAGTCCGACGAGGGCACCGGCTACGTCCTGGCCTCCCGTGACGTGACGCTCGAATACACCCGCCGGTATGCCGTCCACGAGGCGATGCCGTTCACCGTCAAGACCCTGCGTGGCTGGCTCCGCGAGAACAACGTCACCGGGCTGACGATCAAGAAGCGCGGGGTGCGCCTCGACGACGAGCAGCTGCGGCGCGACCTCAAGATCGGCACGAAGGCCGGTAGCGGCGAACAGGCGACTGCCGTCCTGACGCGCGTGGGCGGCGCCCCGACCGCGCTCATCGTCTCCCCCGCCTGACAACCCCGACTTATTGCCCGTTTGGCCAGTGAGGAGCGCAGCGACGAACTGGCCAAACGGGCAATAAGTCGGGGGGTCAGAGGTGGGGGTCGGGCTGGGCTCCGTCGTGCTGGACGGCTGCAGCGCCAGCGGCCAGGGCTCGGTCGAGTGCGGTCGCGCGGTCCGCTCCGTCGGCCAACGCCGCGGCCAGTGCCCCACAGAACGCGTCGCCCGCTCCGGTCGTGTCCCGCACGCGGGTCGGGTGCACCCGGTGGGCCGGCACTGACTCCCCGTCCCACGAGGCACCGTTGGCGCCGAAGGTCACGAGCAGCGAGCCCGGCACCGCGCCGGACTCCGCGAGCGCCGCCATCTCGTGCTCGTTGGCGACCACCGGGTCAGCGAGCGCGACGACGTCAGGCGGGAGGGCGGCATACGGGGCAGTGTTGATGACGACCCGAGCGCCACGGTGAGCCGCTCGCCGGGCGGCACCACAGACGATGGGGAGCGGCACCTCGAGCTGCATGAGGAGCACGTCGCCGGGGGCGAGGTCGTCGACAGCAGCAACCTCGGCGTCGCCAAGGAGTCCGTTGGCGCCGGGGATGACGATGATCGAGTTCTCGCCACGCTCGTCGACGGCGATCAGGGCGTGGCCGCTCGCCTGCCCCTCGACCGTGCGGATGCCTGACACGTCGATTCCCTTGCGGGACAGGCGTTCCACGTATGCCGTCCCGCCCGCGTCGTTGCCGACGCACCCGACCATGTGGACCTGTGCGCCCGCTGCCGCGGCTGCCACGGCCTGGTTGGCTCCCTTGCCTCCGGCGAGCTGCTCGAGCCCCTCGCCGAGGAGGGTCTCGCCAGGCTGCGGGTGGCGCTCGACGCGGGTGACGAGGTCGACGTTGAGCGACCCGAGCACCATGACGCGCCCCATCAACGACCGACCTGGCGGATGGTGTCGAGCCAGAGCTTCGCCACGCGCGGCCCGTCGATCTCGAGGGCGACGTCGACGTGGGCGTGCGCGAGTCCGTGCGGGTCGTGCTCCATGTCGCCGGACCAGTCACGCGTGTCGACGATCGTGCGGCCGCGCGTCCACGTGCCGGAGAGCTCGACGCGCACCGGGAGTCGCTCGCTCCGGACCGCCTCGGGGTCGACGAGCATCGCGACCGCCCCCGCATCGCCGATCGTCGCGCGGTCGCTGTCGAAGCGGTGGCTCATGAACCGCATGAGTCCCGCGCCGAGGGCACCGGGCCCACGCTCGTCGAGGGCGGCGAGCTCGTCGGCGTCGGCCAGCGTGACCTGCGGACCATAGAAGACGTCGAGGCCATACATCGTCACCGGGACGTCGTGGTCGACGCTCGCATCGAGCACCACCGCGGTCGCCTCCGGGTCGTGGAAGACGTTGAACTCGGCGGCCGCCGTCGCGTTGCTCACCATGGCGCCGCCACCCATGAAGACGATGCGGCCGATGCGCGCGAAGGACTCGGGATACATGCGCGCAAGCAGGGCGATGTTCGTCATCGGTGCGAGGGGAACGAGGGTGATCGGCGTGCCCTCGGCGTGCGCGGCGTCGATGGTCTCCCGGAGGAGGTCGATCGCGTGGCGCGGATCGACGGCGTGCTTCGGCCCGGGCCACCCGAGGTCGGCCATCCCGTCGTCGCCGTGGACGTGGCGGGCGTCGACCGGGCGTTCGAGCAGGGGGTGGGAGGCTCCGGCGCCCACCGGGACGTGCGCGTGGTCGCACGCCTCGAGGACGGTGAGCGTGTTGCGGACGACGTCGGGAAGAGGCGCGTTGCCGCCCGCGCACGTGACAGCACGGAGGTCCAGGTCAGGGTGCAGCGCAGCGAGCATGAGGGCGCACGCGTCGTCCACTCCGGTGTCGACGTCGAGGATCACGGGGGTAGGCATGGTCCGAGGGTATGCGGTGCGTCGACTACCGTCTGGGGGTGACTTCCCGCTCCACAGCCCTTGCCCGTCCCCGCTTCGCCTCCGCCGTGGCGCTCGCCCTCGTCGGCGCCCTCGCCGCCGGTTGTGGAGGGTCCTCGCCCGAGGACGGCGCGTCCAGCGCTCCGACCGGAAGTGGGCCCGGCTCCGGCACGTCCTCGTCGCCGACAGGGGGCGCGAGCGGCTCGACCGCCCCCAGCTCGTCGGGCTCGGCCACGGGACCCGTCACCGCAGGGTCCTGTGCTCGACAGAAGGCCGCCGCTCTGACCGAGGAGCAGGCGCTCGGCCAGCTCCTCATGGTTGCCTTCGACACCGCCGCCTCCCGCACGGCCCTCGACTCGCTCATCGAGGAGCAGCACGTCGGCAACGTCATCTACCTCGGCGGATGGGATGGCGCCGAGCGCGTCAAGGCGACCAGCGCGCACCTTCAGGAGCAGGCCACGGAAGACGCCACGGCCGGCATCCCCCTGTTGCTGGCGGCGGACCAAGAGGGTGGCGAGGTGCGTCAGTTGCGCGGAGAGGGCTTCTCGAAGCCTCCGACGGCCAAGGTCCAGGCACAGATGTCGTCCAGCGAGCTCACGGCGGCCGCCAAGGGCTGGGCGGGGGAGCTCAAGGCCGTCGGGATCAACGTCAACCTCGCACCCGTGACCGACACGGTTCCTGCGGAGATCGGCAAGGCCAACGAGCCGATCGGCAAGTGGGGTCGTCAGTACGGCTCCGACCCCGCCACGGTGACCAAGGCGTCGACGGCGTTCCTCAAGGGCATGATCGATGGCGGCGTCATGGGAACGGTCAAGCACTTCCCGGGCCTGGGTCGCATCAAGAGCAACACCGACTTCAACGCCACCGGCATCACCGACACCGTGGCCACCCCGAAGGACCCCTACCTCGCCCCGTTCACGGCCGGCGTCAAGGCCGGCGCAGGACTCGTCATGGTCGGCTCGGCGAAGTACCCGGGCCTCGACAAGACCAACACGCACGCGATGTTCAGCAAGCCGATCATCAACGGCCTGCTGCGTGGGCAGCTGGGCTACGACGGCGTCGTCATCACCGATGACATGAACGCCAAGGCCGTCCGGTCGATCCCCGCGGACGAGCGGGCCGTGAGCTACATCGAGGCCGGGGGCGACATCCTGCTCACCGGTGACCCGGAGTCGGTGCCGACGATGATCGAGGCGATCGCCGAGAAGGCACGCGCAGACGAGGACTTCGCCAACCTCGTCGAGACCTCGGTCCTGCGCGTCGTCGCCCTCAAGGAGCGGATGGGCCTCATCAGCTGCGGCTGAGCTGCAGCCACAGCGTGCAGGTCCGCCGCCGGACTATCAGCTCGTGCGGAAACCAGCCTCCTGCCGGCGGACGATCAGCCGTCGCGGACCTGTGCCCCCACCGGCGTGCCGCGGGTAGGCGATGCCGGGCTGATCGTCCGCCGGCAGGGCGATCCCGTCCGGGCCGACCCTCAGGCCTGGATCTGGGTGACCGGCATGGAGGAGTCTGCGGGCAGGTCGAGGCGCGAGGCGTCGCGGCCCTTGAGCACCATCTGCGCACCGAGCGCAGCCACCATCGCCCCGTTGTCGGTGCACAGCCCCGGCCGAGGAACCCGAAGCTCGATCCCCGCGTCATCGCACCGTGACTGAGCCATCGCCCGCAGCCGCGAGTTCGCGGCAACCCCACCACCGATCTGGAGGTGCTGGGCACCCTGCTCCTTGCAGGCGAGCACAGCCTTGCGGGTGAGCACATCGACGACGGCTTCCTGGAAGGACGCGGCGACGTCGGCCACGGGCACAGGCTCCCCCGCTGCCTCGCGCGCCTGAACCCAGCGCGACACTGCCGTCTTGAGCCCCGAGAACGAGAAGTCGAAGCGGTGGCGCTCCATGTCGCGACCCGTCGTGAGCCCGCGCGGGAAGTCGATGGTGACCTCCCCCTCTCGTGCGGCCCGGTCGATGTAGGGCCCACCGGGGAACGGCAGGCCAAGGACCCGCGCCACCTTGTCGAACGCCTCCCCCGCGGCATCGTCGATCGTCGAACCCAGGCTGCGGATGTCCGACGTCACGTCGGGGACGAGGAGCAGCGATGAGTGACCACCGGAGACGAGCAGTGCCATGGTCGGCTCGGGCAGTGGGCCGTGCTCGACGATATCCACGGCCACGTGCGACGCGAGGTGGTTGACGCCATAGAGCGGGACCCCGAGCGACAGGGCCAAAGCCTTGGCCGACGCGACGCCGACCATGAGAGAGCCGGCCAGACCCGGCCCGGACGTCACCGAGATCGCGTCGAGGTCACGCAGCTCGACACCGGCCTGCTGGCAGGCCCGCTCGATCGTCGGAACCATCTCCTCGAGGTGGGCGCGGCTCGCCACCTCCGGCACGACGCCACCGAAGCGCGCGTGATCATCGACGCTGCTCGCAACGGCATCGACCAGCAGGGTCTCGCCGCGCACGATGCCGACACCGGTCTCGTCGCAGGACGTCTCGATGCCGAGAACGAGTGGCTGCTCCGCGCTCATGCCTGAGTTCCCCTCTCTCCCAACAGCTTTCGCATCACCAAGGCATCGACGTTGCCCGGCTGGTAGTAGCCCCGGCGAACCCTCAGCACCTCGTAGCCGCGTCGGTCATAGAGCGCCTTGGCCGGTGCGTTGTCCGCACGGACCTCGAGCATCATGGCCTCGGCGCCGTCGGACTCGGCACGCGACTCCAGCTCATCGAGCAGCCCATCGCCGAGCCCACTCCCCCGGTGCCCGGGCACGACCGTGATGGTCATGAGGTCAGCGACCTGGCCGCCGCGGTCGATTCCTCCGTATGCCGCCAACTCGCCTTCGCGTTCCACCACCAGGTAGTCGCGGCGCGGCCGACCGGCCAACTCGCTCCACCAGGACGCCTCGGACCACGCGTCGTCGGGGAATGCCTCTCCCTCGAGCCGCGCCAACTCCGGGATGTCGGTCCAGGCCAGTTCTCGGGTGGCGGTCATTTCGCTGCCCGTTCGGCGGTCGTCAGAGCGTCGGGGCGGCGCAGGTAGAGCGGCTCCACCGGCATCGGCTCCCCCGCCTTCGACCGCGTCACCGCCAGCCGAGCCAGTACCGCCGCGTCGACGTCGAGCACGGGAACACTCGTCGGGAACAGGTCCGGATAGAGCACCGGTCCGCGCCCGACAGTGGGCAGTGACCGCACCTCCTCGGGCAGGTCTCCGGGACGGTCCACGGCAGGTTCGGTGAGCCGTTCCACGGAACCGGACCGGACGGCATACCGGCTCCAGTAGACCTCCTTGCGTCGAGCGTCGGTCGCGACGACGAACTCACCATCCACGATGGGCGCGGCCTGCTCGGCAAGGACGTCGAGACTGCAGATCCCGTATGCCGGGATGCCGAGCGTGTGGGCCATCGTCAGTCCCGTGACGATCCCGACCCGCAAACCCGTGAACGGACCAGGTCCGTTGCCGACCGCCACCGCGGTGAGATCGGCAGGGACTCGGCTGGATTCATCCAGGCAGGCAGCGATGAGGGGCGCGACCCATTCGGTGTGTGCGCGCGCGTCGAGGTGCGACTTCGCTGCGATCACGTCCGAGTCGTCATGCAGGGCGACCGTGATCGCAGTGGTCGAGGTGTCGATCGCGAGGATCACCACGGAACACCAGCCTTCCACCGGTCGCCATGCCCGGTGACGAGGACGCGGCGCGATTCGGTCTGTGGGTCAGCCTCGAGGATGATCTCGAGGCGATCATCGGAGAGGTCCTCGGCGAGGCCGTGCCCCCATTCGACCACGGTGACGCTCGCCTCCAGGTCTGCGTCGAGGTCGAGGTCGTCGAGTTCGGCGAACCCGCCCAGTCGATAGGCGTCGACGTGCACGAGCGGCGGACCGTCCACGAGAGTGGGGTGCACGCGGGCGATGACGAACGTGGGCGAGGTGATCGGCCCGCGCACGCCCAGGCCTTCGGCCAGGCCCTGGGTGAACGTCGTCTTGCCAGCTCCGAGTCCGCCGGTGAGGATCACGAGGTCGCCCGCGCGCAGATTGCCCGCCAGTCGCTCACCGAAGGCACGGGTGTCCTCTGCCGTCGGCAGCACGACGGGCTGGGTCACGATGCTCCGCGGTCTCTGGCCGCGCCCGGCTTGGCCACCTTGGCACGAGCCGCCTTCGACGCCTGCCTCCGGGCCTGGGTCACCGACTCGGCACGACGAGCCCTGCGCACGCGACGCCTCCGGCCGATGTCGGTGATGAACCGGCGGACCCGAGGTTTGGCGGCTACCGGGATTCCGAGCTCCAGGTCGACCGTGGCGCGATCGATGAGTTCGAGAATCTGGGAACTCACGAGTTCGGGGTGCTCGAGCATGATGAGGTGCCCGGCGTCGCGGACGACGACGTGCTCCGAACCGGGTAGTCGGTCAACGATCGCAGCACTGTGCTTCGGAGGCGTGAGGAGGTCGCCCTCACCGTTGACGACGAGCACCTCCTTGTCGACGAGCGCGGTCAGGGACTCGTATTCGTCCAGCCCCTGGATCGCCGGGATGAACGCCGCCATGACCTCGAACGGAGTCGCGAGGATGAGGTCGGACGTGAACCGGACGAGCTTCTCGCTCACCGGTGAGTCGAACGAGAACTTGTCGACGATCGAATCCTCGATCGTCTTGCCGGCGCGGCGGACGGGGGCGAGCCAGCGCTGGTGCGGCGCCAACCGCGAGAGCAGCCGCGGCCCCGCCTGCCCGATCGCACGCCCGACGAGCGGCCCGAAGCCGAGATCGGTGAGGCCCTCACCATTGGCGGAGGTCGCGACAAAGGCCACCGCGAGGACGCGCTCGCGCACGAGCTCAGCGTGGTGGCGCACGAGGGACATCGTCGTCATGCCACCCATGGAGTGACCGACGAGGACGAGAGGGCCCTCGGGGCACGCCGTGTCGATGACGACCCGCAGGTCGTGGCCGAGCTGCTCGATGGTGCAGTTCTCGATCTCCGACCGGTCCGAGCGACCATGGCTGCGCTGGTCCCAGACCACGACCCGGTAGCCGGCCTCGAGCAGGGCCCGGCGCTGGAAGATCCAGCTCGGGATGGCGAGGCAGAAGCCGTGCGAGAGCACCACGGTGAGCTGACCCGGCGCCCAGCCGTCGGGGGTGTCGATCTCGGCGTGGAGCTTCACTCCGTCGGTGGCCACGGCGACGAGTTCGACGTCAGGGGTATGCGTGAAGTCGACGTCGGGGTCGACCGCGTCGAGGATGCGACGATCTGCCGCGGCGCGGTCTGCGGCCACGCCGGCGGCAGCCGCACCGGCTGCCGCAGCCGCTGCAGCCCCGATCCCGATGGCCTTCCCGACGCGCGCCATCAGGCTCCTCCTCCGACGAGGATCCGCGGCAACCTGCCGCTGATCCGCGTCACGATCTCATAGTTGATGGTCCCGATGGCGGCCGCCCAGTCCTGTGCTGTCGGCTCGCCGTCGGCCCCACGGCCGAGGATCACGACCTCGTCACCGGCAGCACCGGCATAGGTGGGACCGAGGTCGAGGACGAACTGGTCCATGCAGACCCGCCCAGCGATCGTGAACCGCTGTCCGTCGACCTGGACCGGGCCCAGCGACCCGGCGTGGCGTGGGATCCCGTCTGCGTAGCCCACCGGCACGAGCCCGAGGGTCGTGTCCTGCGTCGTCGTGTAGGTGTGGCCGTAGCTCACGCCCTGCCCCGCGAGTGCATGCTTCACCAGGGCAAGCCGCGCGGTGACTCGCATGGCCTCTCGCAGCCCGAAGTCCTCGGGCGCCCCGAGATCGGGCACGGGCGACAGTCCGTAGACGGCGAGGCCCGGCCGCACGATGTCGAAGTGTGCATCGGGGTTGGTGAGCGTCGCCGCCGAGTTCGCGAGGTGCCTGAACTGCGGTCGTATGCCGGCTCGCTCGAGTTCCGCGGCGGCCTCCACGAAGAGTTCGCGTTGGGCCAGGACGGTCGGGTGTTGGGGCGCGTCGGCGAGGGCGAAGTGCGACCAGACACCGATGACCTCGACGGCACCCTCGGCGGCAACCGGGCCGACCGCGGCGATGAGGTCGGTCCAGCCCTGCCCCAAGGCGCCGTTGCGGGCGAGACCGGTGTCGACCTTGAGGTGGATGCGCGCGGCGCGGCCACGCTCGCGGGCTGCAGCGGCGACGGCGTCGAGCGCCCATGGCGCAGCGACCGAGATGTCGAGGTCGGCGTCGATCGCGGCACCGAAGTCGGCGCCCGGCGCGTAGAGCCAGGTCAGTGCCCGAGTCGTGACACCAGCGGCTCGTAGTTCGAGGGCCTCGGTGAGCTGGGCGACGGCAAGCCACGAGGCACCGCCCGCGACAGCAGCGCGGGCGCTGTGGACGAGCCCGTGGCCGTAGGCGTCTGCCTTGACGACTGCCATGACCTCGGCGCCGGGCGAGCGCCGGGCAAGCTCGCGCACGTTGTCGGAGATCGCGTCGAGGTCGATCGTCACCCACGCTGAGACGCCCTCGGGCGGCACAGCGTGGGCAGGGGCGGCTGGCGTGGTCATGAGACCGACAAGTCTAGGTCGGCTTTCCTTGCGTCAGCGTCAAGGGTCGCTCTAGGAGCCGTTGCCGCTGACGTTGCGGAATCAGCGGCGGGTGAGGAGGTGCGCCACTGCTTCCGGTATGCCGTGTGCAACCTTGAGTGCCCGCACCGGGCCTCCCGCGCTGGCTCGGTCCGCAGACACCCCGTGCACCAGGGCCCCGAGAGCCCCTGCCTCGGCCGGGTCGAGCCCCGCCGCGAGGAGCGTGCCGATGAGCCCGGCGAGGACGTCGCCCGCGCCAGCGGTGGCGAGCCACGGCGGCGCGTCGGCCTGGGAGAACACCGGCTCAGCCGGGTCGGCAGGCACGACGAGGGTGGTCGAGCCCTTGAGGAGCACGGTGGCCCCAGTGCGTTCGGCGAGCGCGCGGGCGTGGCGGAGTGGCTCTGCCTCGACCGCGCTGCGCTCGACAGTCACGGTCTTGCGGGAGCGACGGCTGGGGCCGAGTCGGGTGAGCAGCCTCGCGAGCTCGCCAGCGTGGGGTGTGAGCAGGGTGGCCCGACCCGCCCGCGTCTCGATGACGTCGTCGTCGATCAGGTCCAGCCCGGTGGCGTCGACGAGCACCGGCTCTGAGCCTGCGAGCGCGGCCCGGGCCACCTCGAGCTGGGTTGCCGCCTCACGACGGGTGCTCGTGATGTCGAGCCCCGGACCGACGACCCATGCCTGAACCCGGCCGTCGCCATGGACTGCTTCGGGGACGGCGGCACGGACGAGCCCGTCGGGCGTCGGCGTGCCGACGTAGCGGACCATGCCCGCGCCGGCCTCGACGGCAGCAGTCACGGCGAGCACCGCTGCGCCCGAATAGTTCTCACTGCCGGCGACGATCCCCACGACGCCGCGGGAGTACTTGTCGTCGTCGGGTCCGGGCACCGGCCAGAGGTTGGCGACGTCGTCGAAGGTCAGTCGCACGACAGCCGGGTCGGTGTCGAACATCAGGCCGATGTCGACCACGGTGAGCGTGCCGCACGCCTGCTCGGTCGGTGGGAGCAGGTGCACAGGCTTGGCCACTGAGAACGTCACCGTCTCGTCGGCAAGGACGCCGTCGGGGTCGAACCCGCTCCCGTCCGCAGCTTGGCCCGACGGCAGGTCCACGGCGATGACATGCGCGTCGTCGGGAATCGCCGCGACCCATCCAGCCGCCGCCTCGGGCAGTCCCGGACGCCCTCCCAACCCGACGATCCCGTCGACCACGATGTCGGCCTCGGCGATGTGCTCGAGCGCCTCGGCACCGGACACGAGCACGACACCCGCGCCCCTGGCTGCCTCGAGAGCCCCCTCGTGGACCCGCTCGAGATCCAGCGCAGCCGCACAGCTGACACCGGTCTCGGCAAGGTGCGCCACGGCATACAGGGCGTCTGCGCCGTTGTTGCCCGGCCCGACGAGCGCGACGACCGTCTCGGCACCGAGCTGCGAGACCCGAGCGGCGACGACCTCGGCAAGCCCTTCGACGGCTCGCGCCATGAGTTCACCGGAGGCGAGCTCGTCCTCGAGCGCCGACTCCGCGGCATACACGTCCTCTGGCGACCAGGCCTCGATCACGGGGAACCTCTCACGACTCGGCGATGACGACGGCGGAGGCGATCCCGGCGTCGTGGGACAGCGACACGTGCATGTGCTTCACGCCGAGCTCGTCGGCGCGGGCCTGCACCGTGCCCTGCATGACGATGTGCGGGCGCCCGTCCTCGCCGCGCACGACGGTGACGTCGGTCCACGCCAGACCGGCAGGTGCGCCCAGCGCCTTGGCGAGAGCCTCCTTCGCTGCGAACCGCGCCGCGAGAGAACGCATCGGCAACTGACGCTCGGCCTCGGTGAAGAGGCGCGTGCGCAGTCCCGGGGTGCGCTCCAGCGTCTCGGCGAAGCGCGGGATGTCGACGACGTCGATGCCGGTGCCGACGATCATCGCTGCGCCCCGCCCCTCACCGGCACGAGGTCACTCGACCGTGACGCTCTTGGCGAGGTTCCGCGGCTGGTCGACGTCGAGGCCCTTGGCCGTCGAGAGGTGCAGGGCGAAGACCTGGAGCGGCACGACCGTGAGGAGCGGCTGGAGCAGCGGCGAGGTCTGGGGCACACGGATGACCTCGTCGGCGAAGGGCACGACGTCCTCGTCACCCTCCTGCGCGATGACGATCGTGCGGGCGCCACGAGCGCGGATCTCTTGGATGTTGGAGACGACCTTCTTGTGCAGCTCGTGCGGCGTGTCCGGGCCGGGGACGACGATGAAGACCGGCTGGCCTGCGTCGATGAGCGCGATCGGGCCGTGCTTGAGCTCACCGGCGGCGAAGCCCTCTGCGTGGATGTAGGCGAGCTCCTTGAGCTTGAGCGCACCCTCCATGGCGATGGGGAAGCCGACGTTGCGGCCGAGGAAGAGGACCGAGCGGGTGTCCGCCATGAAGCGGGCGATCTCCTTGACCCGGTCCATCGTGCCGAGGAGCTCCTCGATCTTGGCGGGGACCTCGTGCAGCTCCTTCATGACCGCCTGGGCGTCGTCGGCGTAGGCGCCACCGCGCAGCTGGGCGAGGTAGAGGCCGAGGACGTAGCAGGCGGTGATCTGCGCGAGGAACGCCTTGGTCGAGGCGACGGCGATCTCAGGGCCGGCGTGCGTGTAGAGCACCGCGTCGGACTCGCGCGGGATCGTCGAGCCGTGCGTGTTGCACACGGAGATCGTCAGGGCGCCGAGCTCGCGGGCGTGCTTGACGGCCATGAGGGTGTCCATGGTCTCGCCGGACTGGCTGATGCTCACGACGAGGCTGCGCTCGTTGACGATCGGGTCCGAGTAGCGGAACTCGTGCGCGAGGGCGACCTCGACGGGGATCCGCGTCCAGTGCTCGATGGCGTACTTCGCGACCATGCCGGCGTAGGCCGCGGTGCCGCACGCGACAACGGTGATGCGGTCGACGTTCTTGAGCTGCTCCTCGCTGATGCGGAGCTCGTCGAGGACGAGGCGGCCGGTCTCGTCGGTGCGACCCAGGAGGGTGTCCTGAACCGCGTGGGGCTGGTCGAAGATCTCCTTCTCCATGAAGGTCGGGTAGCCGCCCTTCTCGGCGGCCGCGGCGTCCCAGGTGACCTCGTAGGCCTTGCCCTCCGCGGGTGAGCCGTCGAAGTTGATGACCTCGTGCCCCTCGGGCGTGATCGTGACGATCTGGTCCTGGCCGAGCTCGAGGGCGTTGCGGGTGTAGCCGATGAAGGCGGCGACGTCGGAGCCGAGGAAGTTCTCGCCCTCACCGAGGCCGACGACGAGCGGGCTGTTGCGGCGGGCACCGACGACGACGCCGGGCTGGTCGGCGTGCACGGCAAGGAGGGTGAACGCACCCTCGAGACGGTTGACGACCTGCTGCATCGCCGTGGTGATGTCGCCGGTCTCGTCGAACGCGCGCCCGACGAGCTTGGCCGCAACCTCGGTGTCGGTCTCGCTGCGGAAGGTCACGCCCTCGGCGAGGAGCTCCTTCTTGAGCGAGTGGAAGTTCTCGATGATGCCGTTGTGGATCAGGGCGAGCTTGTCGTCGTCGCCACCGTGGTGCGGGTGGGCGTTGCCGTCGGTGGGTCCACCGTGCGTGGCCCAGCGGGTGTGGCCGATCGCCGTGCGCGAGCCGCTCAGCGGGTGCGCCTCGAGGGCACCGCGGAGGTTCTCGAGCTTGCCGGCGCGCTTCTCGGACTCGACGCCGCCGTCGGTGACGAGCGCGATGCCGGCCGAGTCGTAGCCGCGGTACTCCAGACGGGCGAGGCCCTCCATGACGACGTCCTCAGCACGCTCGTCCATGGCCTTGCCGACATATCCCACGATTCCACACATGGCGGCAAGCGTAATGCCCCGCCTGCCCATCCCCGAACCGTGGGAACCGCGCCCTCGCACGAGGCGCTTTGCCACGGCCGTGGCGCAAGTGCGCCACAATGGCGCGTGTGTCTGCCACACCCGCTGTGCCCCCTCTCGGGCCCGAGCCGACAGTGCCGCCGGCGGTGCCGCTGTCGCCCTATCTCGACTTCTCCCGCGCCGACTGGGCCGCACGGCGGGAGGATCAGCCCCTGAGCCTCACCCCGGGCGACATCGCCCGGGTGCGCGGCCTGGGTGACCGGGTGGACCTGCGCGAGGTCGAGGAGGTCTATCTCCCCCTGTCGCGACTGCTCGCCTTCTATGTCAACGCCACGGCCGGGCTGCACCGCGTCACCACCGACTTCCTCGGGGAGCGGCCGGCCAAGGTGCCGTTCGTCATCGGGATCGCCGGATCGGTGGCCGTCGGCAAGTCGACGACGGCACGCGTCCTGCGCGAACTGCTCCGTCGCTGGCCGCAGACGCCCCGTGTCGACCTCATCACGACCGACGGGTTCCTCCGGCCGAACGCTGACCTTGAGGCGCGGGGACTGTTGCAGCGCAAGGGTTTTCCCGAGTCCTACGACCGTCGGGCCCTGTTGCGCTTCGTCGCGGACGTGAAATCCGGTATGCCGTCCGTGTCGGCTCCCGTGTATTCGCACCTCACCTACGACATCGTCCCGGGCGCCGAGATCGTCATCGACCAACCCGACGTCCTCATCGTCGAGGGCCTCAACGTGCTCCAGCCGGCGGTGGTCCGCTCGGACCAGCGGACGCGTCAGGTGCTGTCGGACTACTTCGACTTCTCGGTCTACGTCGACGCCCCGGTGGATCAGCTGCGCACGTGGTACATCGAGCGGTTCCTCGACCTCCGGGAGACGGCGTTCGCTGACCCCGAGTCGTACTTCCACCGTTATGCGGCGCTCACCGACGCCGAGGCCGAGGAGACCGCGGCGGGCATCTGGGAGCGGATCAACGAGCCGAACCTCATCAAGAACGTCATGCCCACCAAGGACCGCGCGACCCTGGTCCTGACCAAGGGCGAGGACCACGCGGTGACGAACATCCGACTCCGCCGCCTCTGAGGCGCTCCCGCGCTCAGCTGGGACTCAGTACCAGTGGGGGTAGCGGTTGTTCCAGAACTCCCAGGCGTTGCAGGGGTTGCCGTAGGACACGTCGATGTACCAGAGGCCCCACTTGATCTGGGTGATCGGGTTCGTGCGGTAGTCCGCGCCGAACTTCGCCATCTTGCTGGCCGGGAGGCTCTGGGGGAGGCCGTAGGCGCCCGATGACGGATTCTCGGCCGTGTAGCGCCACGAGCTCTCGCCCTCCCAGAGGAGGTTGAGGCAGCGCCACTGCGAGTCGCCCCAGCCGTACTCGTCGAGGGCCATGGCACGGGCTGCCGCCCGCGGGTCCTTCTTCGCGTTGGCGATCGCCGAGTCGCGGGCCTTGTCGCGCGCGGCCTTCTGGGCTGCGGCTGCGCGTGCCTTGGCGGCTGCGTCGGCCTTGGCCTTGGCCACCTTCGCATCTGCTTCAGCCTTGGCCTTGGCCTCCGCCTCGGCCTTCGCGCCGAGCGCTGCGCGCTGGGCATTGGCCCCCGAACGGTCGCGAGAGATCCGCGAGTTGTCGTCGGCACTCTCGCGGGCCGTCAGCGCCGCGACCGCAGAAGCGGCGGAGTTCAGGGCGAAGGGCTCCGAGTCGGCCACGGCGTCGTTGGCGCTGACGCCCACCGCTCCGGTCCCGACGAGCGCCAGGGCCAGTCCGGCCGTGACCGTGGGACGGCGCACGACACCCAGAGCCTGCGTCAGGGGTGCTTCGGATGGACGCGCGTGGCGCCCGCGGTGACGACCGCGGTACCTGCTGCTGCTCATACGAAGGGTTCCTCTCCAGGACGCACAACAGCCCGGCTGTGGGCAGCCGGGCTGCGTTACCAAATCGAGACCCAACGTACGCGAAGACTCCCGAATGGCCAAAAGGGGCGCTCCATTGTGCTCACACGACCCTCGACCACCACCCCCCAGGCCACGTGACCCGGGTCACACCCGTCACCTTTCCCTCCGGACTGAACTCCGACCTACCGGGCCGGAAGTGCTGCGATCACAGCCCTTCCTGCCCGGTAGGGCGGGTTGAAGGTCGGTGGGGAATGCCGGTATGCCGTCCGCCCGAGTTGGGCGGACGGCATACCGGATCGTGGTGGGTCACCGAAGGGTCAGGCGAGCCCGTCCTCGGACTCGAGCAGGTCGGTCACGAGGGCCGCGATGGGGCTGCGCTCCGAACGGGTCAGCGTGACGTGCGCGAAGAGCGGGTGGCCCTTGAGCTTCTCGATGACCGCTGCAACACCGTCATGGCGACCGACTCGCAGATTGTCGCGCTGCGCGACGTCGTGAGTCATGACGACCTTGGAGTTCTGGCCGATGCGCGAGAGCACCGTGAGCAGGACGTTGCGCTCGAGCGACTGGGCCTCGTCGACGATGACGAACGCATCGTGCAGTGAGCGCCCGCGGATGTGCGTCAGGGGCAGGACCTCGAGCATCCCGCGGTCGAGGACCTCCTCGACCACCTCACGCGACACGAGCGCCGAGAGGGTGTCGAAGACCGCTTGGCCCCACGGGTTCATCTTCTCCTGCTCGGACCCGGGCAGGTAGCCGAGCTCCTGACCACCGACGGCATACAGGGGGCGGAAGACGACGACCTTGCGCTGCTGGCGCCGCTCCATCACGGCCTCGAGCCCGGCGCAGAGGGCGAGCGCCGACTTGCCGGTGCCGGCACGGCCGCCGAGGCTCACGATGCCGATGTCGGGGTCGAGGAGGATGTCGAGCGCGATCCGCTGCTCGGCGCTGCGTCCGTGGAGCCCGAAGGCGTCGCGGTCGCCCTTGACCAGGCGGACCTGCTTGTCCGCGCCGACCCGGCCGAGGCCACTGCCGCGAGGTGAGAGGAGCTTCAGGCCCGTGTGGCACGGCAGTTCTGCGGCACCAAGGTGCTCGAGGCGGCCGTACTCGTAGAGGTGATCCATCTCCTCGACGGTGACCTCAACCTCGTCCATGCCGGTCCAGCCGGAGTCGACGGCGAGTTCGGCGCGGTATTCCTGGGCCTCCATGCCGCACGCCGAGGCCTTGACCCGCATCGGCAGGTCCTTGCTCACGATCGTGACGGCGCGCCCCTCGTTGGAGAGGTTCTTGGCGACCGACAGGATCCGAGTGTCGTTGTCCCCGAGCCGGAAGCCGGCAGGGAGCGACGAGGGGTCCGTGTGGTTGAGCTCGACCCGCAACGTGCCCCCCGCGTCCCCCACCGGGACGGGCGCATCGAGCCGGCCGGCCTTGATCCGCAGGTCATCGAGCAGCCGGAGCGCGGTGCGCGCGAAGTAGCCGAGTTCGGGGTGGTGCCGTTTGCCTTCGAGTTCGGTGACGACGACGACGGGGAGGACGACCTCGTGCTCCTTGAAGCGCAGGATCGCCCGCGGGTCGGAGAGGAGAACCGAGGTGTCGAGGACGTAGGTCCGAGAGCTCCCGCTGGTCGCAGGCGCGGCCGTGGACGTGTCGGGCACGGCCTCGGTCGCCCCCTTCACCCCCTGGCCCCCGGTCGCGCGCTTGCGCTGCCCGGTCTTCCCGGTGGAGGTCTTCGGTGAGGTGGAGGTCGAACTCGAGGTCGTGGCCACGGCGGGGCTCCTAGGCGCGCACCATCAGAGGTGCGCTGACTCGAAGGTGTGGATCCCGGGCGGCCCCCCACGAGCAGGGAGCCGGGTCCGGTCCCTCCTCCGGAGCGTGGTGTGCTCCATGCGATGGGCCTCCCGAACGCACCGGGGTGGTGCGTCACCGCTGACGCTACGACTGGCTCGTGCTTGCGTGTCACGCAAGCACGGGGGTGTGTCGAGGTGTTCACACGACCGTCACCCGAATGTGCGGGACTGGCGTGGCGGGTGAGGCTGATGTGATGGGTGTGACTTGCGCCGAGCTCAGGAGCCGAAGCGGCGGTGCCGCTCCCCGAAGGCGCGCAGGGCCCGCAGGAAGTCGACCTTGCGGAAGTCGGGCCAGTAGGCCTCGCAGAAGTAGAACTCCGAATGCGCGCTCTGCCACAGGAGGAACCCGCCCAATCGCTGCTCCCCCGACGTCCGGATCACGAGGTCGGGGTCCGGCTGGCCCTTCGTGTAGAGGTGCTCCGCGATGTGCTCGACGTCGAGGAGCTCGGCGAGCTCCTCGATCGACGTCCCGAGGTCGGCATGCTCGAGCAGCAGTGATTTCACCGCGTCCGCGATCTCACGGCGCCCGCCGTAGCCGACCGCCACGTTGACGAGCATCCCGTCGACGTCGGCGGTGCGCGCCGCGGCAGCTTCGAGACGCCCGCGAGTCGCCGCGGGGAGGAGGGTCAGCGCCCCGACGATGTGGATGCGCCAGCGCCCAGTGTCGGCCAGCGCGTCCACCGCCCGCTCGATGATTCCGAGCAGGGGACGCAGCTCCGACTCCGCACGGGTCAGGTTGTCGGTCGAGAGCAGCCACAGGGTGACGACCTCGACGCCGACCTCCTCGCACCAGCTCAGCAGGTTGGCGATGTTGTCGGCGCCCGCCTGGTGCCCCTCACTCGTCCCCGCCCCCCTCGCCTTGGCCCACCGGCGGTTGCCGTCGAGCATGACCCCGACGTGGCGCGGGATGCTTTCCGGCCCAAGGTGTTTCGCGAGACGACGCTCGTATGCCGTGTAGAGGACATCGCTGAGCGCCATGCGGTCACCGTACCGCTGGCTCCACGACCACTCGACAGGAGACGGATCCCACGCCACGTTCGTGGTGTGGAACCTACGTGGACGTAGGTATCGTTGTGGGGACCATGAGTGACACACGCGACCGCCGCGAGCCTCGCGAGCCCCGCACGATCGACACCCTCGAAGAGCGTGTCGATGCCGTGCTGGACGCGGTCAAGCCCAAGTTGCGTGGCTGGCTGCACCTGGCCATGGCCCCCATCGCCTTCATCGGTGGGCTGGTCCTCGTCGTTCTGGGCGATACCGTCCAGGCGCGCGCGGCCGCAGCGGTGTTCACGCTGACAGCGGTGCTCCTCTTCGCGATGTCGGCGGTCTACCACCGAGGCGACTGGTCACCACGATGGGGCGCTGCCCTGCGTCGCATCGACCACTCCAACATCTTCCTCATCATCGCCGGCAGCTACACGCCGTTCGCGTTGCTGCTGCCTCGCGACCAGAGCCGGACCCTGCTCGCCATCATCTGGACCGGCGCCATCCTCGGCGTGCTCTTCCGGCTGGTGTGGATCCACGCGCCCCGCTGGCTCTATGTCCCGGTCTACGTCGCGCTCGGCTCGGTCGCCATCTTCTTCCTCGGCCCCCTGCTCACGCACGCAGGGCCGACGATCGTCGGGCTGGTCATCGCAGGCGGGGTGCTCTACGTCGCCGGAGCTGTCGTCTACGGGATCAAGCGGCCCAACCCGTCACCGCGGTGGTTCGGGTTCCACGAGATCTTCCACACCCTGACGATCCTGGCGTTCGTGACGCACTACGTGGCGGCGTCGATCGCGCTCTACGACAAGGTCTGACGCCAGGTTCGGGAGGCCATTTTCGGCGTCCCGCTCGGACGCCGGACGAGTGCGGTGAGCGGGTGAGTCAGTCGCCTCCGCCGCCACCATCCGAGCCGCCACCCTCCGAGCCACCACTGTCCGAATCCCCGCCGTCGGCACCGCGGTCCCGGCTGCCACGGGCGGACGTCGCGTCGGTGGCGTCGCCGCCGGCCCCCGCCGTGCCATCGGACTTGGCGGCGTTGGCGCGGTAGGACATCCGGCGCAGACGCGCGTTCATGTTGCGCATGAGCAGCCACAGGGCGATGGCGAGGAACAGGAACGCGGCAAAGGCCCACACACCCGGAGCAGCCTGCTGGCTGGGGGTGAGATCGCGCGTGGGACTCGGTGTCGGGGTTGGCGACTGCGACAGGAGCGGCAGAGCCATCTGGGTCAGGGCGGTGATCATGCGGTCCGTTCCTTGCGTCCGTCGTGGGCGATCGTGAGGGTGGTCGAGGTGGCGAGCGCATCCGCATCGGCAACATCCGTGGGCAGGCCGGCGAACAGGTCGTCCTCACCGTCGACGATGGGGACGTAGGACAGGGCCGCCTCGTAGTCCTCCCACGGCCAGACCTTGGCCTGCTCCTCGCGGGAGACCTTGAAGAAGTTCCCGTCCGGGTCGATCTGCGTGGCGTGCGCCAGCAGCGCCGCGTCGCGGCGCTCGAACCAGGCGTCGCACTTCACGCGCGTGGTGACCACACGCTCACGTTCCGGAGGCCAGTTCTCGAGCCACGCGGCATACGGGCTCTCCTCACCGAGCGCGGTGAGGGCCTCGTGGAAGGCGACGACGCGTCCACGGCTGAATGTCTGGTTGTAGTAGATCTTCAGCGGCTGCCACGGCTCACCTGCCTGCGGGTATGCCGTCGGGTCGCCTGCCGCTTCGAAGGCCGCCATCGACACGTTGTGGCACATGATGTGGTCCGGGTGGGGGTAGCCACCGTTCTCGTCATAGGTCGTCATGACGTGCGGGCGGAAGCGCCGGATCTCGCGGACGAGCGCCTCGGTCGGCACGTCGAGTGGTTCGAGCGCGAAGCAGCCGTCCGGCAGGGGCGGCAGGGGGTCGCCCTCGGGCAGGCCCGAGTCGACGAAGCCGAGCCAGGTGTGGTCGACGCCGAGAATCTCCTGCGCCCGCTTCATCTCGTCGCGGCGGACCTGCGCGAGGTCGCGCAGAATGTGCGGGTCGTCCGCGAGCCGGGGGTTGAGCACGTCGCCCCGCTCCCCGCCCGTGCACGAGACGACGAGGACGTCGTGGCCCTCGTCGACGTACTTCGCCATGACCGCTGCGCCCTTGCTCGACTCGTCGTCGGGGTGCGCATGGACGCACATGAGACGGAGGCGTTCTGCCACGAGAGGTCCTTCGGGGATCGGTGGTGGTCGGGTGGTCTCAGTCGCCGATTGGGCACAGGCGACAATGGACGCGAACCATCTTGTCACCCCTCGGCTGCGCTGTGACCCGCACCTCGCGCGACCGTCCCCAATGCTCCAGGAGCGTCATGCCACTGCCCCGCCCTGCCCCCGGAACGACCCGCTGGTGGGTCATCGGTGGGATCGGCATCAGTGCCATGGTGGTGTTCATCGTCTGGTTCGCCCTCGCGTCGGCGAATGCTGTGACAGCGGACGTCGTCACCTATGACGTGAAGTCCGACTCCGAGATGGAGCTCACCTATGACGTCCACCGGCCCGACGGGGCCGCGGTCCAGTGCACGATCGAGGCGCAGGACGTGCGGCACGGTCGGGTGGGCGCGGTGACCGACGACGTCCCGGCCGGCGCGAAATCCGTGCACCGCGCAGTGACGGTGCGCACCAGCGCCCGCGCCGTGACAGGCGTGGTCGCTTCCTGCGTCCGACGCTCCTGAACACCCCTCCCACCTGCTCGGATGGTGGGACACGGACCCGGGGTCCCTCCGTGCCAACGTGCTTTTGAGCAGTCCCGTTGTTATCCTTGTTCTTTGCAGCACCGGGTCTGGGGCCCGCCGAACCAATCGTGGTTCAGGCCCCGGGCCCTTTCACGTAGGACCATCACACCCTGGCCCGGCGACGGACGTCGTCTGGGCCACGGGCACCCAAGGAGTGACATTCAGTGAGCGAGACCGTCGTCAAGACGAGCTACCTGACCCAGGAGGCGTTCAACCGCCTCAAGGGTGAGCTCGAGGAGTTGTCGGGCCCGGGTCGTGCCGACATCGTCGCCAAGATCGAGGCGGCCCGCGAAGAGGGCGACCTCAAGGAGAACGGCGGCTACCACGCGGCTCGCGAGGAGCAGGGCAAGATGGAGGCCCGCATCCGCCAGCTGACGCAGCTGCTCGAAAACGCCATCATCGGCGAGACCCCCGCGGACGACGGCATCGTCGAGCCCGGCATGGTCGTGACCGCCGAGATCTTCGGCGACGAGGAGACCTTCCTCCTCGGGTCGCGTGAGATCGCCGACGGCACCCTGCAGGTCTACAGCGAGCAGTCCCCGATCGGCGCCGCGGTCAACGGCAAGAAGGCCGGCGACACGGTGAGCTACGAAGCCCCCAACGGCAAGCAGGTCGAGGTCAAGATCCTCTCCGCGAAGCCCTACTCCGGCTGATCCGCCGACCTGTCCGAAGAGGGCGCCAACCCATTGGGGCTGGCGCCCTCTTCGTCGTGTTGGGATGGATGTCCTGACGGCTGGGCAGTCGAGCGCGCGCTCGCTCTCTGGGGCGGAGCCTGGGCCTCCCGTCTGGCACCTGACCTCAACCCCGTCGGACGACTTTGTGCCCGATTGGGACACGTCGCCGGAGGCCTTCGGCCGACTGAACGTGTCCCAATCGGGCACAAAGTCGATGGGTGCGGCAGCGCGCGCGCACCCCTGGAGTCGCGATCAGTCGGGGTCGATGACCTTGTAGCCCTTGTTGCGCATCGCGTTGAGGACGCGTTCGATGTGCTCGGGCCCACGAGTCTCCAGGCGCAGCGCGATCTCCACCTCGTCCACGGTGATCTGGTGGCCGGTGCGGATGTGTTCGATCTCGAGGATGTTCGCGTCTGCCGCAGCACAGTCGGCCAGGATCGCAGCGAGCGAACCCGGTGTGTCCGGCACCCGCACCGAGAACTGCAGGTAGCGCCCAGCGGCAACCATGCCGTGGCGGATGATCCGCATCATGAGGAGCGGGTCGATGTTGCCACCCGAGAGGACGCAGACGACCGGCCCCTCGATCTCTGACGTTTCGGCATTCTCGAGCAGCCAGCCCGCGGCTGACGCCCCCGCCGGCTCGACGACGAGCTTGGCGCGCTCGAGGAGGAAGAGGAGGGCACGCGAGATGCCCTCCTCGCTCACCGTCTCGACCGAGTCGACGAGGTCGCGCACGAGCGGGAAGGTCACGTCACCCGGCAGCCCGACCGCGATGCCATCGGCCATCGTGGACATCTTCGTGGCGGCCACGGGGTGGCCGGCCGCGAGCGACCCGGGATAGGCGGCGGCCTGTTCGGCCTGCACGCCGATGATGCGGACGTCGGGCTTGAGCTCCCGCATCGCCACCGCGATACCGGCGAGGATGCCGCCACCGCCCAGGCCCACCACGATCGTCTTGACGTCGGGACACTGCTCGAGGATCTCGAGCCCACAGGTGCCCTGTCCGGCGACGATGTCGTTGTGGTCGAACGGGTGGATCAGGACCGCACCGGTCTCCTCCGCCCAGGCCCGCGCGTGGACGAGGCTCTCGTCGAGGGTCTCCCCGACTTGTTCGATCGTCGCACCGTAGGCCTTGGTCGCCTGAACCTTGGGCATGGGGGCTCGCACCGGCATGTAGACCTTGACTGCGATGCCGAGCATCTGGCCGGCGAGGGCGACCCCCTGGGCGTGGTTTCCGGCACTCGCGGCCACCACACCCTTGGCCTTCTCAGCGTCACTGAGGTGGAACATGCGGTTGTAGGCGCCACGGATCTTGAACGACCCGGCCCGCTGGAGGTTCTCGCACTTGAGGAAGACGTCGGCGCCGATGCGCTGCGACAGACCTCGGTTGAACTCCATGGGTGTGGGAGCGATGACGGTGGAGAGCAGGTCAGCGGCGGCACGGATCTCGGCCACCGTCACCGACGACGATGTGGGTGTCATGAGCGTGAGGGTATCCACTCGCGTCAGCCGCTACACGCCGGACCTCGCTCCCCTCACTCACCCGCCAGCTGATTGCCCGGCGCTGCACGTCGGCCCCTGCAGCCGTGGGCAATAAGTGGAATTCGGGCCGAGTCGCAATAGTCGAGAGTAGGCAGAGTCCCGCATCTGGACTTCCGATGCGGGACTTTGCCTACTCTCGACTGCTTTGGTGCGCCTGAGGTATGACCTTTCCTTGGCCCGGAGAGGTGTCAGTCGGTGGTGCGCTTGTTGAACGCGCGCAGGGCCAGCGGAGCAATGATGGCGGTGATCGCCACTGCCCAGATGATCGTCGCCAGTTCCGGGTTGTGCAGTGGCCAGGGTGCGTCGGGACGCACCTGCGATCCGGGCACCCCCCAGTTGTCACGCAGCGCCTGGGTGAGGGAGCTGATCGGGTTCCACTCCGCGATGGTCCTCAGCCAGCCGGGCATGCCTTCGGGGCGGGCGAACACGTTGGACACGAAGGTGATGGGGAACATCGTGGAGAACATCAGCCCGTTGACGGCTTCGACAGACCGCATGGCCGAGCCGACGAGGATGCCCACCCAGATCATCGCGAAGCCGAAGAGGAGCAGGAGCCCGTAGCCGATCAGGCCCCCGACGACCCCATCGAGGATCCGCCACCCGATGAAGAGGCCCGTGACGGACATGACGGCGACGCCGATGCTCGAGTGCATGAGGGCAGCGATGCTGCGCGACCAGAGGATCGAGGAACGTTGGATCGGCAGGGAGCGCAGCCGGTCGATCATGCCCTTGCCGATGTCGGTGTTGAGGCCGACCGCGACGATGAACGAACTGAAGGCGATGGTCTGCGCCATGACCCCCGGCAGCAGCCACGCCTTGTAGTCGCCACCGGGAATGGTGATCGAGCCGCCGAAGACATAGGAGAAGAGCAGGACGAACATGATCGGCTGGATCGTGACGTCCGTGAGCATCTCGGGCTGGCGCTTGATGTGGGTGAGGTTGCGCCGCACCAAGGTCATGATCTGGCGCAGCCGACTCGCACCCACTGGCTTCGGGTCGGTTCGGTCGATGGCGATGGCATCCGTGGCGGCACTCATGCGGGGTTCCTGCGAAGTATCTGGAGGAGCGGAGCGGGGCGGGTCCCACGCTCTGCGTGGGCAGAACTTCGTGGGGTGCTCATGCCGACACCTCTTCCTGGTTGCTGGACTCTTCGGCCTTGTGGCCGGTCAGGGTGAGGAAGACGTCGTCGAGGCTCGGGCGCTGCATGCCGAGATCATCGATCTCGATGCCCGCGTCGTCGAGCTGCGCGGCCACCAGGCTCAGCGCCGCCACGTCGCCGCCCGGGGCTGTCAGCTTGCGCGCGTCGACGTCGACATGAACCTCACCCTCGACGGCACCACGCAGAAGCTCGGCCGCCTGCTGCACCCGGTCGTGCCTCGAGACGGTGACGACGAGGCTCGCTGCGCCCGACTGGTTCTTGAGTTCGAGTGGCGTGCCCTGGGCGATGATCCGACCGTGGTCGATGACGACGATGTCATCGGCAAGTTGATCGGCCTCATCGAGGTACTGCGTGGTGAGCAGCAGGGTGGTGCCGTCGCGCACGAGATCGCGCAGGACGTCCCACAGCTCGACGCGACTGCGCGGGTCGAGGCCCGTCGTCGGCTCGTCGAGGAACAGCACGGGTGGGTGCGCGATGAGGCTCACGGCGAGGTCGATGCGACGCCGCATGCCACCCGAGTACTCCTTGACGACCTTGTTGCCGGCCTCGGTGAGCGAGAACTGCTCGAGCAGCTCCTCACTCCTCGAGCGCACGAACTTCCGGTCCAGTCCGTAGAGGTCACCGATGAGGCGGAGGTTCTCCCGCCCCGTGAGCAACTCGTCGACTGTGGCGCTCTGCGCGGTCAAACCCATCGCTGCGCGCACGGCCGCCGGTTCGGCGACGACGTCGTGCCCAGCCACCCGCGCGGAGCCACTCGTCGGCGTGGCCAGCGTGGTCATCATCCGCACGATCGTGGTCTTGCCTGCGCCGTTGGGGCCGAGCAGGCCGAACACCGACCCCTTGGGCACCTCGAAGCTGACGTCGTCGACGGCCGTGAAGTCGCCGAACTTCTTGACGAGGCTCTCGGCCTCGATCACGATGTCGCGCATCACGGTGCTCCCACCAGGCAGAACGGGTGGCCGGCCGGGTCGAGATAGACCTTGAACGTCCCGCTGTCGCTCGGCTGTTCGGCGGCCACCGAGGCTCCCGCAGCGAGCACAGCGGGCTCGGCCTCGGAGATCACCGGCACGGCCAGGTCCAGGTGGAACTGCTGCGGGTGTGCGCCGCCGGGCCACGTGGGCGCCACCCAGTCATCGATGCGCTGGAACGCGAGGGTCGTGCGTCCGTCGAGACGGTCGGGCGCGATCCCGCCACCCGGCGGCTCGAGCGTGGCCCAATCCTTGTCGGACTCAGCCTCCAACTCCCACCCGAGCACCTCGCCATAGAACCGGGCGAGTTCCAGCGCGTCGGGGCAGTCGAGGACCACGAGGTCGAGAAGGGGTCGGACATGAGGTCGAGGGGCGTCTGCACTCATGGTCACGAGCCTAGGTCCGTCCCCTGACAGCCGCCCAACCGTTTTTTCGGACCACTACCCCCGAGCGACGGTCTCGGCAAGCGCCCGTGCTGCCGCCGGATGCGTGTCGGCGAGGAGCCCACAGGCAAAGAGCACGTATGCCGTGTCGACGCCTCGCGTCGCATCCGCCGGAACCGTCCACCCGCCGGCGTGGTCGGTCCCGACCGCGCCCAACGCCGACTCCGCGAGTCCGTCCGGTCCGTGACGGAATACCCCTCCCGAGCCGAGCACCAGGCCCACGTCCGCCAACGGCCGCGGCCGGTCCCCCACCACGCGGGGTCGTCCGTGGCGACGGGCCGCCACGACCGCAGCGACCCGAGCCAACTCCCCCTCTGCGTCCCACTCCCCCGGCGATGAGGCCCGGTGAGCGGTCTCGGAGGCGACGTGACCGGCATACGCGGCAGTGTCTGGTGACAGCGGAAGGTGCTCGCGCTCGGCTGCTTCAAGGATGCCGAGGGCGTTCCACCGCATGCCGAGGTCGGCCTCGACAGTGCGTTCGTGCCACAGGGTTCCGGCGACGTCGCGTTCGATCTCGGCGTCCTCACCCTGGGGCCGGATCACCGAATAGACGTCAGTCGTCGCGCCGCCGACATCGATGACCATGACGTCCTCGCCGCGCACGTCCGCCAGTAGCTCGACACCTCGCAACACCGCGTCCGGAGTTGCCGCGCGCACCAACTCGGCAAAGCCGCGCCCACGCGACAGCCCCTTGCCGCCGATGACGTGCTCGAGGAACACCTCGCGGATCGCGGCCCGCGCAGCCTCGGGTGCGATGACGCCGATGCGTGGAAGAACGTTGCTCGTGACGACATGCCGACGGTCGGTGCGCGACAGCTCCGCCGACACCTCGTCGGCTGCATCTGCATTGCCAGCCACGACGATGGGCGCCTTGAGCCGCGCATTGGCGAGGCGAGTGGCGTTGTGCCGCAACACATCCGCGTTGCCACCGTCAGTGCCACCCACCAAGAGCACGAGGTCGGGCGAGGCGGCGCGAAGCTCCCGCACACCCTCCCCCGACAACGGCCCCGCCGACACGTGCACCACTCGCCCGCCCGCCGACAGCGCCACTCGGTGGCCGGCCTCGGCCGTGACCTCACGCTCGTATCCCACGACGGCGATCCGCAACCCGCCGCCCGCAGAACTGCACACGAGCGTCTCGGTGACGGGTCCGTGGGAGGCGAGCTCACGGCATACGGAATCGACTCCGTCCATGACATCGGTGGCGACGGTCGTCGGCGACGATGCGGCACCCACGAGCGCGCCAGTTGTCACGTCGACGAGGACGGCCTTGGTGAAGGTCGAGCCGACGTCGACGCAGAGGACGAGCCCTGCATCATGAGAAGGCACAGGTCAGGTGAGGCGGTCGAGGGCCTGCTTGAGGTCGGCGATGAGGTCCTCGACGTCCTCGATGCCGACGGAGAGGCGGATGAGGTCGGAGGGGACCTCGAGTTCGGTGCCGGCGACGGACGCGTGGGTCATGCGGCCCGGGTGCTCGATGAGCGACTCGACGCCACCGAGGGACTCGCCGAGGGTCCAGATCTGGGTCTCGGCGCAGACCTTGACCGCGACGTCCTCGCCACCCTTGACGCGGAAGGCGACCATCCCGCCGAAGCGCTTCATCTGGCGCTTGGCGACCTCGTGACCGGGGTGGTCGGGCAGGCCCGGGTAGTGCACGGCCGTGACGCCGGGGTGGCCCTGGAGGAACTCGACGATCTTCTCGGCGTTGTCGCTGTGACGCTCCATGCGGATGGCGAGGGTCTTGAGGCCGCGCTGCACGACCCACGAGTCGAACGGGCCGGCGACCGCGCCCATCGAGTTCTGGTGGAACGCCACCCGCTCGCTCGCGGACTCGTTGTCGAACCACGGGACGGTGACGCCGTGGCCGACCACGACCGCGCCACCGACGACGTCGGAGTGTCCGCCGCAGTACTTGGTGGTCGAGTGGAGCACGAGGTCCGCGCCGTCGGCCAGGGGCTGCTGCAGGTAGGGCGACGCGAACGTGTTGTCGACGACGAGCAGCGCGCCGGCCTCGTGGGCGATGTCAGCGAGCGCCTTGATGTCGGCGATGCCGAGCATCGGGTTCGTCGGCGTCTCGACCCAGACGATGCGGGTCTTGCCGGGCTGGATCGCGGCGCGGACGGCGTCGTTGTCGGCGATCGCGGCGATGGTGTGCTCGACGCCCCAGTGCGTGAGGACCTTGTTGAAGAGGCGGTAGGTGCCGCCGTAGGCGTCGGACGGCACGACGACGTGGTCACCGGGGCTGAGCAGCGCCCGCAGGATCGTGTCCTCGGCGGCGAGGCCCGAGGCGAAGGCGAACCCACGCTCACCACCCTCGAGCGCCGCGATGCCGGTCTCGAGCGCGGTGCGGGTGGGGTTGGCTGAGCGGCTGTATTCGTAGCCGTTGCGGAACCCGCCGATGCCGTCCTGCTTGTAGGTCGACGTCTGGTAGATCGGCGTGACGACGGCGCCCGTCGTGGGGTCCGGGTCCTGCCCGGCGTGGAGGGCGCGGGTGGAGAAGCCGAGGTCCGGGTTGCTGCCTGCGTCAGTCATGACGACAGGGTATGCCGGGTGCTCGCCTCCGTCGTCGGCCGCCGGGCGTCTGGTGGTCCGGCTGGCTTCGCTCGCTCAGGTGAGCCGCTTCTGCCACTCGCGCTGGAGGGCGGTGGTGCGGTAGCCGAGAGCCTCGTTGACCCTGATCATCGGACCGTTCTCCTCGGCATTCCAGGTGCGGACCGTGCGGGTCTGCGGGAACTCGGCGCGGAGGGCGCGCATGTTGGCCGCCTTGACCGCAGCCCCGAGACCGTGACCGCGGTGTTCGCGCAGGACGAGTGTGTCCTGCTGGTAGGCGAGGCTCGGGTCGTTCGCCGGGATCTGGAGGCCGGAGAACGCGACGAGACGACCCGAGTCGACGTGGCGCGCGACGGACTCGATGGCGCGACGGTTGCTGCGCCTGGTCGTGTCGCGCAGTCGCCGGAGTCGGTCTGCGTCCCATGTCTCCTCGCTGATGTCGAGGTTCCCGATGGGAGCGTCGGTGCTCATCCGTTGTTGGAGAACGGCGCGGTCCTCAAGCCACTCGTCCAGCGTGTCGTCGGTGGAGGTTTCGATGATGTATCCCGGTGTCTCCGTGGGGTTTTCGCCGCCGGCGTAGGCAGCGACGTCGAGGTCGTTGCGCTGGAGGGTCTGACCCAGGTCAAACCCGTTCTTGCGCAGGAACACCTCACCGGCATCGGTCCCGTTCGGCCGAGTCGTGGTCTCGGCGAGGAGTGACGTCCGCCCTGTCTCGGCTGCCTCGCGGATGAGGTGCGCCAGCAGCAGTGAACCCACTCCACGGCGCCGATGCTCGGGCCGCGTCACGACGTCGACCATGGCCAAATGCGGGTTGTCCCGCATCGGCAGCATCAACTCTGCGGACGCGATGACCGTCGTGCCGTCGAGTGCGGCGAAGTAGCGGTTCTCCCAGTCCGCGTCCTGTTCACGGGCCTTGCGGGAGTCCATGGACCAGGCGTCGTGGTCGTCCCCCATGTCCGCGATGGCCGAGTCGATGAAGACGGCCTGCCACGCCTCCGCCAGCTCCGTCTGGGCGGGATCCAGCGTGCTCACGGGCACGACGCGGAAGGCCGCGCTCGTCAGGGGCGCGTCGTGGGCTGGGGCCGAACTGGTCATGCCCACCATCGTGCTCGCGTGGCGCGCTGCAAGGCCACCGATTAACGCTCGTACCGCCGCCTCGTTCTGGTCATACCCAGCTGGATGCAGCTCGTCCGGGAATCATTGAGTCGCCCGGAGCATTGCACCGGACAGATCCCTGCCCGCCCACGGAGGAGCGACATGTTCGGTTCGCGCGCCAAGACCACGATGCCCACCGCCGCCGAGGCGCTGCCCGGACGCTCGACGCGGCCATTCGTCGTGCCTGCGACGCACGAGGTCCTCGGGACGCCGCTCGAAGGGCCGTGGCCGGACGGCACTCAGGTCCTCTACGTCGCGATGGGGTGTTTCTGGGGTGCCGAGCGCATCTTCTGGCAGTTGCCGGGTGTCGTGACGACAGCCGCGGGCTACATGGGCGGTTTCACGCCCAACCCGACCTACGAGGAGACCTGCACCGGGCGCACCGGTCATGCCGAGTCAGTCCTCGTCGCCTACGACCCGGCCGCGACGACCCCCGAACTGCTCCTCAAGGCCTTTTGGGAGAACCACGACCCCACGACGGCGAACCGGCAGGGCAACGACATCGGCACGGCATACCGGTCCGCGATCTTCTGGACCACACCGGAACAGGAGGCGGCCGCCCGGGCGACCCACGACGCGTTCCAGGGCGAGCTGACGCGGGTCGGTGCCGGAGAGATCACGACGCAGCTGACGCCGGCGACCCAGGCGGGCACGTTCTACTACGCGGAGGACTACCACCAGCAGTACCTCCACAAGAACCCCAACGGCTACTGCAACCACGGACCGAACGGGCTGACCTGCCCCGTCGGCGTCGCGAACCTGCCCGCGCAGACAGACATCGCGCCGCCTGCCTGAGTCGGTCGCTCGCCGCCGACCGGCTGGTGCTCGCGGTCGTGGATCGCTTCACCGGATCACGCTGGAGGTCTACGACTTCAACCCGCGGGCGCGCCACGTCTACGAAACGGTCTGTTTCGTCCACGAAGGGATGCACGGCACGCCGCAGAGGCCCGGGCGCGTGGCCTTCAGCGCGTCGTGACCTCAACCGGCACCCCGTAGCCGTCGTTCGTCCCGAGCCAGTGAGAGACATCCTCCGCCGCGTCGCCGTCCGGAACGGAGATGGAGGCCATTCCGCGACCGGCCTCCGCCCCGTCACAGGGTTTCACGACGGTGACCCGCGCCCCGGGCACGGCGCGTTGGAGTGACCGAGTGACGTCCGCGTGCTCGGACAGTGCCGCCTCGACCTCGGTGGCCGAGGGTAGGGAGGTGCAGGGCGGGCGCGCCGGGCCGGTCGTCACCCCCGGGATCGGGACGAACCCACCGAACACGCCGGCGACCATCAGGGCGAGTCCGAAGAAAAGCGCCCCTCCACCGATCAGGAGGGGCCAGGCGCGGCCCGTCCGCGAGCCGGCGGTGCTCATGACGCCATCACCGGCGCGACGTCGTGTGCCGCAACGAGGTGCTGCACGTCGCAGGCCTCGATGAGCACAGGGTCGTGACTCGCAACGACAAGAGTGCATCCCTGGCGCGCTCGTTCCTGCAGGAGCTCGATGACGCGGTCCCTGTTTGCGATGTCCAGCGAGGCCGTCGGCTCGTCGACGAGCAGGACGGTCGCATCCCTGTAGATGGACCGCGCAATGCCCAGCCTCTGTCGTTCCCCGCCACTGAGATGCGCGGCAAGCTCATCCTCACGCGCCTGCAGACCCGTCATCGCCAGGGCACGACGCATGCGCTGGACGTCACCACCCACCCGCCGACCCCACAGACTGCTCACCATCGTGACGTTGAACGCGACCGACTCCTCGAGCATGATCCCGTAGTCCTGGAGAACGAACGAGGCATGGTCACGCCAGAAGCGGCGGCGACGCGCGTCGCCCCACGAGGTCGTGTCCACGCCTTCCAAGAGCACCTGGCCGGACGTGGGCTTCTGCATGAGGCCCAAGCAGTTCAGCAAAGTCGTCTTGCCGGATCCGCTCGGCCCGACCAGGGCTGTCATCACGGACGGGCGGCACACGACCGACTGGCTGCGCAACGCCGTCCGTCCATCGATGTCGAGCTGGATGTCGACTGCTTCGAGAATCATGTTGTCTTTCCTTGCCTCGGGGTTCTGGAAGGTGCTTTCAGAGTTGGCGGTTCACGAGCCGCCGGAACACCAGGGACGCCGCCGCGATGTGGCCCAGTGCCGTCCCCAACAGGCCGAGGCCCAGGGCACCGACTGTGGGAACCCAGGTGTCGAGTCCCTGGCTGGCGAGGACGACACCGACGATCACGGTTCCCAGGACCCATTCCCTCGAGACACGGGGAGCAACGATGGCGGTCCACGTCCTGCCGGCGAGGCGCAACGGGTAGTCGCGTCTTGCCGACACGAGTGCGGAGATCGCGGCACTGACACCGAGCGAGAGGACGAACGCGACGATCAGGGCCAGCAGGGCAACCCCGCGCAACCACGCTTCGTGCGCGGCGAACTGGGCGCGAAGGACCCCGTCCTCGGCCGCGAGCTTGACCTGCACTGTGCCCGCGAGGCCGTGCTCACGCAGGACGTTGGTGGTTTCGGCCAAGCCGCTGAAGATGAGATTGCTGCTCGAGGCGAGCGAGGCGAGGAAGTCGTCATTGAACGTCGTGGCCGGTTCAGGCACCACCACGATCAGCGACCGCTGCGGGAAGACGAGGTCGCCGCTCCCCGCGGCCGCAAGGGGCAGCGCGTTGGGATCCGTCGCCTGCCACACCTCGACGGTTGTCCAGAAGCCCTGGGCGGCGCCTGGCTCGCGCAGCCACAGGGTGAGGTTGGGCTCGAGCGCGGCGCGCAGGCTGCCGGGCACCGTCGCCGGCGACACGCGCGCCAGGCCGGACGAGGTCGCCGATGCTGGTCCGCGCATGAGCTCGAGCCACGTGGGGTTCACGAGAGCAACCCGTTCGACGTCGCTGCGTTCGACCCCGAGCTCATGCGGATCCAGTGCGTAGCTCAGTGCCACCCGCCCGTCACTGTCGGCATCGGAGACCGCCTTGCCCACCTGTCCGGCGAGGGCGACGAACCCCTCCTCACTGAGACCCGCGGGAAAGCGGAGCGCCATCTGGTCCGCCAGGGACTTCCAGCGAGCCTCCTGCTCGGCCGCGACGTGTGCCTCTTGGTAGGCCCACGAAGCCGGCCCGGCCGTGAGCACCACAAGCAGGAAGGTGGCGGCCTTGACTGCGGCCGAGGACTGGCGCAGCCCACGAACGGCCGGGACGCGGTCGGCGATCATCGCGACTTTGGGCCACGCTGCGAAGGACATGAGCACGGCGCTCACGACGGTGACGACGACGACGAAGAGTTCGAGCGCCACCAAGGTTGAGACGAAGGGAACAAGCCATGTTGTGCCGGTCGACGCGGCCACGACGGCGGCGGCGACCCCGGTCACCGGAACGGCGGGAAGCAGCAGGGCAACGGCCAGCCGGCCGATGTCCTCGAGCTGGATCCGACCGGGTCGCACACCTGCAAGGACCCGAAGCGCACGGCCCCGCGCCCGGACCGACAGCCACAGCAACGCCAGAGCGAGCATGAGCGCGGCGCTTGCCAGCATCGTCGTCCGAAAGCTCTCCTGCCGAACGAGGAAGCTCGCCGTCTGTCCCGTCGTGGCATCCACGCGCCGCACGAGCACACCGCTCGTCTCCAGGGACATCACCGTCCCGTCGAGCTCCGCCGTCGAACCGGTCACGAGATACTGCCCTGTCGCGAAGGAATGGGCCAAAGTCTCCGGCCCCTTGACGACGCCGTCCGGCTGGTCGCCGAACCAGGAGAAGCGGGTGGGCAAGCGTGGGTCCGTCTTCCCGACGGGCACGAAGACCAGCCCGTCCGAATCGCCTGCCAGGTCGGGCAGGATGCGCACGAGTCCGAGCCCCGCCTCATCGCTGACTCGACCCAGAAGCCCCAGTGCCTCCGAGTCGGAAAGTCCGCTCGGCTCGAAGTCGAGGGACAGCGCGCTCGTCGCCCCCAGCGCGCGCGGGAAGCTCCGGTCCTGCAGGTCGGTCATCACACTCGCAACGACAGCGAGCAGGGCGAACAGCACGGTCGTGACCGTGGCGATGATGCGCAGGTACACAGCGGCCTTCTCTCTGTCGGATGGCTGAAACGCTAGAGCGCGCCCCTCCCCTCCTCCTCCTCCTCAGGTACCGGCCTTCGGCACCTGCGAGCGATGGGAGCAATCCACGCGTCTGCTTCGCTCGATGACGTTCGGTAATCGTCCAGGGAAGCGGGGACATGGGGGGCAGGGGAAAGGCCACGGTGATGGCGAGCACGCCACCACGACGAGTGGATGTCACGAGGGACGGTTCACTCGTGCTGGGCTCGTGCCACTGTGTCCGGTGTTCGGTCGACATCACCCTGCGAGCCGCGCCGGGCGCGTGGTTCCGAGCAGAGCTGCACTTGGGTGACGACCTGTGGATCTCCAACCTCAGTCTCGACGCGGAACTCTGGCTGGTCGACCTCGAGAATCCCGAGTTGCGGGTCCGCGCACCAGCTGGCCATCGTCGCCTCGTCGTCCCCTTCGAGTTCTCCGAGGCTTCGTTCCACGTCGGGGGGTGCGCTGTCAGCGAACGACTGACGCTCTTCGGCCCGGAGCAGACCGAGCAGGTCCGGTCGATGCCTTGCGACGAGAGCGTTTCGTCCATCAAGCGACTTCGGCTGGGCAAGGGAACGATCGGAGCCGCCGTGCTTGACGAGCTGTGCGCACGGACGGCCGAGACGGGACGCCCAGCCTCGTCCATCGACATCGCCGAGGGTCTGGGTCACCGTGGAGTGGCCCTGACGGCCAAGGGTGTCGACCGTCATCTCGACCACCTCTTCCGGCGGTGCTTTCCCGAGGACACCAGCCGGGCACGGGGCTGGAAGCGCATGGCGCTGGTGTCACTTGTGCGACGCAGCCGAGTGGCCCCTTAGCGCGCCGGACCCGACCCGGTCAAGGAGGGTTGGACACCCGGACCCCCGCTGTTGCGACCGACCCCAGCGGGCGAGGCTGGCCGCACCAACAGTCACGAGCCATGCGGCTCGAGAGAGGGGAATCAGAGACATGCGCAAGATCAAGTACGGAGTCGCCACGGGGGCCATGCTGCTCATGACACTCGGGGCCGCCAGCCCCGCCATGGCGTGGCTTCACCCGGGTTCCAGCACCCAGCACCCCTCGAGCGGGGGCACCTGGACCTACGGCTTCTGGAACGCCAAGGTGCGTTCGTACTACACGGTGAACACGTCCCATGGCTCGTCGGTGAAGTACAACGGGGACCTGGTGCGCAGCGCCTGCACTGCCTCGGGCCAGCGGTCGACAGCCGAGAAGTTCGCCCTCAACACGTCGGGCGCCACGGACACGTACTACTACCGCACCTGCTGAACGGTTGCACGAGGTCGTGCTGCGGACGTCGGGCCAGGACACGGTCCCGGGGTGCGCAGCACGGCATCGCGCGGTCGGGGATACTCGTCGCCATGGGGATGAGGGGACGGACACCGCTTGTCCTGGCCGGCGTCACGGCCGGCGCAGTCGGTGTCGCCGAAGTCGCGTTGTCTCGCGGGAGCGACCAAGGGGGTCCGGGCCAGGGTTTCGTCGTGCACGTCGTGGTGGCGTGCGTCCTGGTGCTCATTGTCCTGAGTGCCAGGCTTCGGCCTCTGGCGGGCCTCGGATTGCTCCTCGTGCTCGAGCTCTTCGGAGTGGTCACCGGTACGGAGATCCACACGGACGAGGTGGTGGCGGCCGTCGTGATGTATCAGTGCGCGCGACGCGGGAGCTCCGTGACGCTGTGGCTCAGCGGCCTCCTCATGCCGATCGCCTACCTCTTCAGCGGCATGTTCCTGACGAACCCCGGGACCGAGGCGGTGCGACGCGTCGACCGTGCCAGTCTGGCTGAGGAGCCGGTCGCCGCAGTGCTTCTCGTGATCATGATGGCGGCGCCGCTCGCCCTTCCGTGGCTCGCCGGACTCACCTTCAGATGGCGTGCCACCGCCGAGCGGGGCCGACGGGAGCTGGTCCGGGCGCAGGCTCGTGCCGAGGCACAGGAGCACCAGGCCCGGCTTGCGAACGACGTCCACGACGTCGTGGGGCACTCGCTCTCGGTCATCCTCACGCAGGCGGAGTCGGCCCGATACCTTGACGTTCGCACGCCCCCCGAGGTGCAAGCGGTTCTCGACACGATCTCCGAGTCCGCTCGTGGGTCCTTGACCGAGGTCCGTCAAGTCCTCGCAGCTGAGCCCATCCACCGGGACGCCTCAGACCTGGACGGCCTCGTGCACAGCCTGTCGTCGTCCGGGGTGACCGTCCGCGACCGGGTCATGGGCGTACCTCGCCCATTGCCCCCAGAGGTGGCCACCGTCGCCCATCGGGTGCTTCAGGAAATGCTGACGAACGCCATCAAGCACGGCGAGGGTCCGATCCGGGTCGTCCGGGACTGGCGCGAAGACCTGCGGCTGGTCGTGAGCAACCGCCCACGGGAGGACAGCCACTCCGACGGGCTCGGGCTGACCGGCATGCGGCGACGGGTCCACTCTGCGCAGGGCAAGCTCGAGGTGCGGCGCAGTTCCACCCTCTTCACCGTGGATGCCCACCTGCCTCTCCACGGCGCGAAGGAGCACCCGTGAGCACGGACTCCACCATCCGGGTGCTCCTCGTCGACGACCAAGACCTGTTCCGAGCCGGGGCGCGGGTCATCCTCGACTCCCAGCCCGACATCAACGTTGTCGGCGAGGCGGGTGATGGGTTCGGGGCGCTCGTGGCCGTCGACCAGCTTCGACCAGATGTCGTGCTCATGGACGTCCGGATGCCCGAGATGGACGGCGCGGACGCAACGCGGCACATCCTCGACGAGTCCCGTGCAGCGCGTCGAGGACACCGGGCCAAAGTCGTCGTCCTCACGACCTTCGATCTCGACGATCGCGCGGCCCAGGCGATCCGCTGGGGCGCCAGCGGATTCCTGCTGAAGACCGCCACGCCCATCCAGATCCAGGACGCCGTCCGGACTGTTCACCGCGGCAACTCCGTGCTCGGCCCGAACGATCTCCTCAGCCTGCTCGAGGCCCAGTTCACGACTCCGCGAACGGTTCCCGCCGCCGTGCGACGTCTCACCGAGCGCGAGCGGTCGGTCTTCGACGCCGTTTCTCGCGGCCTGTCCAATGCAGAGATCGGCGACGAACTCCACATGAGCGAGTCCACGGTCAAGACCCACGTCGGCGGAGTGCTGCGCAAACTCGACCTGCGGGATCGCGTGCAGGTCGTCGTCTTCGCCTTCGAACACGGACTCAGGTAGCCCGGCGCCGCCCCGTCAGAAGGCCTTGGCGATGGTGAGTGCGAGGCCGATGATCGCGGCGGTCGCGAGGGCCGCGAAGCCGGCGATGCGAAGCGGCGCACCGACCTTCCAGTGGGCGCGAGGGTCCGGGGCGTTGAACCCGGCGGTGCCACCGACGTCAGAACTGCCGGCAGGGCCTCCGAACCCACCCTTGATCTCGGCTGTCGGCCGGGCACTGCGCATCTGCAGGAACCCGACGACGAGCAGCAGCACGCCGAGCACGGCCAGGACGATCACGACCCACCACCATCCGCTCATGCCTGACAGAGTGCCACGGCGCGTGCCTGTCTCGGGGCATCACGCGCGCTGGAATCCGGGATCCAGGGCCCCGCGTGAGGTGCACCCCCCGACGTGCCTTTGCTCCCCCTCGCGATGCAAAGACACCCCCACATGCTTCACGAGGTAAGGGCAAATGGGGTGTCTTTGCGTCAGCCGACCGGAGCAACGAACGTGTCTTTGCTTCCGCGTCTGACGCAAAGACACGTCTGGAGCCGAACCCTGTCAGAGGTCCGTGTCCCGCACAGCACGGCCAGCAGACGCACCACTCAGATGCTGGCGGCGAGCTCCGTGCCCTGACGGATCGCGCGCTTGGCGTCGAGTTCGGCAGCGACGTCCGCGCCGCCGATCACGTGAACCGGCAGACCGCTGTCGCCCAACTCGTCGGCGAGCGTGCGGACCGACTCCTGCCCGGCGCACAACACGATCGTGTCGACCGCGATGACACGAAAGGCGCGCGCACCGTCCGCCGTGCCACCCTTGCCGCCCTTGCCACCGTTGGCTGCCTTGCGCCCCTTGCCTTTGCCGGCCCCGGCGTCGGCAGCCACGAACGACACGTGGAGCCCGTCGTCGTCGATGCGGTCGTAGGACACGCCCGTGACCTGCTCGACACCCTTGGCCTTGAGCGCCGCCCGGTGCACCCAGCCGGTCGTCTTGCCCAGACCCTTGCCGATCGCGGAAGCCTTGCGCTGCAACAGGATCACGTCGTGCTTCGGCGTCTCGACGAGCGACTTGGTGAGTCCGCCACGGGACTCGGCCGGGTCGCCTACACCCCACTCCGCGCGCCACAGGTCGAGGTCCAGCGTCGCCGACGGCTGGGCCGTGAGGAATTCGGATACGTCCACGCCGATGCCACCAGCACCGATGACGGCGACCCGCTGACCGGGCTCCCGCTCACCACGAACGAGCTCGGCATAGGTCATGACCGACGGGTGGTCGACACCGGGGATCGACGGCACCCGTGGCTCCACGCCCGTGGCGACGACGACCTCGTCGAACCCACCGTCACGCAGTTCGGCAGCCGTCACCCGGCGCCCCAGGTGCAGCGTCACGCCCGTCACTTCGATACGGCGACGGAAGTAGCGGATCGACTCGGAGAACTCCTCCTTGCCGGGGATGCGCTGGGCAATGGCGAACTGCCCGCCGATGTCGTCCAGAGCCTCGAACAGCTCAACGGAGTGCCCACGCTCGGCCAACGTCGTCGCACAGGCGAGACCCGCCGGCCCGGCGCCGACGACCGCGACCTTCTTCGACCGACGCGTCGGCCCGAGCACCAGCTCGGTCTCGTAGACCGCGCGCGGGTTGAGCAGGCACGTCGCCCGCTGGTTCTTGAACGTGTGGTCGAGGCAGGCCTGGTTGCAGGCGATGCACGTGTTGATCTCGTCGACCCGGGACTCCGCAGCCTTGCGCACCCACTCGGGGTCGGCGAGGAACGGTCGCGCCAACGACACGAAGTCGGCATCCCCCGACCCGAGGATCTCCTCGGCCACCTCGGGCATGTTGATGCGGTTCGTCGCGATCACCGGGAGGGACGTCTCGGACTTGAGCCGGCCGGCATACGAGGCGAAGGCGGCGCGGGGCACGGAGGTGACGATCGTGGGGACGCGGGCTTCGTGCCACCCGATACCGAGGTTGAGGACGGTCGCTCCAGCGGCCTCGACCTCACGCGCGAGAGCAGCCACCTCGTCCCACGTCTGGCCATCGGGCACGAGGTCGACCGCGGAGATGCGATAGATGACAAGGAAGTCGGGTCCGACCTCCTCACGAATGCGGCGCACAACCTCGACGGCGAAGCGGCGACGCTTCTCGGGCGTCCCACCCCACTCGTCGGTGCGCTTGTTGGTCCGCGGCGCGAGGAACTGGTTGATGAGGTAGCCCTCGGACCCCATGACCTCGACGCCGTCATAGCCGGCCTCGCGCGCCAGTCGCGCCGACCGCACGAACGCGTCGATCGTCTTCTCGACCCCACGCGACGTCAGCGCGCGCGGCTTGAACTTCGAGATCGGGCTCTTGATCGCCGACGGCGCGACACACCATGGCGTGAACGCGTAGCGACCCGCGTGCAGCAGTTGCAGCGCGATCCGCCCACCCTCGGCGTGCACCGCATCGGTGATCACCTTGTGCTGCTTCGCCTCACGACGCGTCGTGAGCTTCGAGGCCAGCGGCAACAGCGTTCCAGCGATGTTCGGCGCGAACCCGCCCGTGATGATGAGCGACGCACCCCCACGTGCGCGCTCGGCGAAGAACGCCGCCAACTTCGGGAAGTTCTTGGCCCGATCCTCGAGCCCGGTGTGCATCGATCCCATGACGACGCGGTTGGGCAGGGTCACGTGGCCGAGCTCGATCGGGGCGAGCAGGTTCGGGTAGGCAGTCACCGCATGAGCCTAAGGACACACCCGCACGAGGACTACCTCGTGCGGGTGTGTTCCTGCTCTCGATCCGGTATGCCGTCCGCCCACCTCAGTGGTCGGGCGTGGCTCCCCGGTCAGTTGCGTGAGATGGCCTGGACCACGTCTCCGGTGCGCTCGTTGGGGAGCTCGCGGGCGATGTCGGCCTGGCTGATGATGCCGACGAGCTCGTCGCCGTCGAGGACCGGCAGGCGTCGAACCTGGTTCTGGGACAGGGCCTGCGCCACCGCGGCGACGTCGTCGTCCGGTCCGACGCTGACGACGGTGGCGGAGCACACCTCGTCGACGCGCGTCGAGTTCGGGTCCTTGCCCTCGGCCATTGCCTTGATGACGAGGTCGCGGTCGGTGACGATGCCGCAGAGGCGGCCGTCCTCCCCCACCACCGGCATCGAGCCGACGTTGCTCGTCTTGAGCGCCTGCGCCGCGACATCGAGCGTGTCCGTGGCGTTGAGGTATTCGGCGGGGCTGGTCATGAGGTCACGTGCAGTGGTCATGCGGTGCTCACTCCTTCGGCCGGTGGGGCGGCCGGGCGACCGCCTGCGTCCACCTCTTCCCCGACGCTAACGCGTCCACCCCTCCAACGGGCCGCAAGGCCCCCAAGGTCTCTCGGGAATCACGGAGGAACGACAAGGCCGCGTATGCCGGGAAGGTGGCTTCCCGGCATACGCGGCCTTGGTCTGTGGCGGGGTCTCAGTCGACGAGGTGACCCAGGAAGTCGACCCGAGTGAGGACGCCGACGGGCTTGCCGTCCTCGATGACGAGGACGGCGTCCGCGTGCTCGAGCTCGTGTCGGGCCGTGGCGACGGGCTCACCGGCGCCGACGAGCGGAAGCCCCTTGCCCATGTGCTTCTCGACGGAGTCGTGCAGGGTCGCCTTGCCGAGGAAGAGCAGCTCGAGCAGGTCGCGCTCGCTCACGGAGCCGGCCACCTCGCCGGTCATGACGGGCGGCTCGGCCTTGACGACGGGCATCTGCGAGACGCCGTACTCGCGCAGGATCTCGATGGCGTCGCGGATCGTCTCGTTGGGGTGCGTGTGCACGAGGGCAGGCATGTCCCCGGACTTGGCGTGCAACACGTGGCCGACCGTCGTCTCGCCGTCGGTGTGCATGAAGCCGTAGGAGCTCATCCAGTCGTCGCTGAAGATCTTGCTCATGTAGCCGCGGCCGGAGTCCGGGAGCAGGACGACGACGGTGGCCTCGGCGGGCAGGTCCTTGGCGACCTCGAGCGCGGCGACGACGGCCATGCCGCACGAGCCACCGACGAGCAGGCCCTCCTCGCGGGCGAGGCGGCGGGTCATGTCGAACGAGTCGGCGTCGGACACGGCGACGATCCGGTCGACGACCTCGGGGTCGTAGGCACTCGGCCAGAAGTCCTCCCCCACACCCTCGACGAGGTAGGGACGCCCGGTGCCGCCGGAGTAGACGGAGCCCTCGGGGTCGGCGCCGATGATCTGGACGCGCCCGCCCTCTCGCTCGGCCGAGGCCTCGCGCAGGTAGCGGCCCGTGCCCGTGATCGTGCCGCCGGTGCCGACGCCTGCGACGAAGTGCGTGAGCTCGCCGTCGGTGTCGTTCCAGATCTCGGGGCCGGTGGTCTCGTAGTGCGAGGCGGGACCGTTGGGGTTGGAGTACTGGTCGGGCTTCCACGCTCCCTCGGTCTCACGGACCAAGCGGTCGGACGTCTCGTAGTAGGAGTCCGGGTGGTCGGGCGCGACGGCGGTCGGGCAGACGACGACCTCGGCGCCGTAGGCCTTGAGGACGTTGCGCTTGTCCTCACTCACCTTGTCGGGGCAGACGAAGATGCACTTGTAGCCCTTGCGCTGAGCCACCAGGGCGAGACCGACGCCGGTGTTGCCGCTCGTCGGCTCGACGATGGTGCCGCCCGGTTTGAGGGCGCCGGAGGCCTCTGCGGCCTCGACCATCTTGAGGGCGATGCGGTCCTTCACGGACCCACCGGGGTTCATGTACTCGACCTTGGCGAGGACGGTCGCGGCGATTCCGTCGGTCACGGAGTTCAGCTTCACGAGCGGGGTGTTGCCCACGAGGTCGACGATGTGCTCGGCATACTTCATGGCCCCATCCTCCCACCTCGCCAGCCTCGTCTTTGTGCCCTGTTGGGACGGCGAGCGCCAGCGAGTTGTCCCAACAGGGCACAAAGACGAGGTTGGTATGCCGGATGGGAACGTGAGCGTCGGCGGTGAGCGTTAGCGTGGACGAGACTTCAAGGAGGGTGGACGACCACATGGGACGGGCACGACGGGCACGCAAGATCGCGGCGACCGCGGCATACGGGGGTGGCGGCCTGGCCGCGGCGACTGCTGCGCTGGGCGCCGTGGGCTACGGCGTCATCAAGGGCGAGGCCATGCTCGCTCGGCGCATCGTGGGGACACCCTTCGACTCGTCACCCGATGACGACGGCACCTATGGCGCCGGCCCCGGGGACCCAATCGAGATCCTCGTCCTCGGCGACTCGAGTGCCGCGGGCATGGGCGCCAAGCACCCACACGAGACCGTCGGTGGGATCGTGGCCAATGGTGTCGCTGCTCTGCTGGGTCGCCGTGTGCACCTGACGAACCGCGCCGTCGTGGGTGCCGAGTCGAGCGACCTCGAGCGCCAACTCGCGCAGGGACTCGAGTCGATCGACGTCCCGGACGTCGTGGTCATCATGGTGGGCGCGAACGACGTCACCCACCGGATCGACCGGGCGACGGCCGTGCGGCACCTCGAGATCACGGTCCGCCGGGCTCGCGCGCTCGGAAGTGAGGTCGTCGTCGGCACCTGCCCCGACCTCGGGACGATCGAGCCGCTGGCCCAGCCCCTACGTTTGCTCGCGCGTCGGTGGAGTCGGGACCTGGCAGCGGCCCAGACCGTCGCGGTGGTGGAGGCCGGCGGGCGCACCGTGTCGTTGGGTGACCTGCTCGGCAAGGAGTTCGCAGCGTCGCCGCGGACGATGTTCTCGGAGGATCGCTTCCACCCGTCCGCGGCCGGTTATGCCCGGGCTGCGGCAGCCCTGCTTCCATCGGTGTGCGCTGCCCTGGGGGTGTGGGGTCACGACACTGCGGACCGCGCCCCGGAGGCACGGCGTGGCGAAGGTGTCGGCCCGGTCGCCGTCGCGGCCGGCCAGGCGGTCAAGGACGCGGGCACCGAGGTTGCGCCGACCGAGGTGGGCGGCCAGGCCAGAGGTCCTCGCGGCCGCTGGGCCGTGTTGCTGCGTCGCCGTCCCGACGCCGTTCCCGCGGCGCGCGACCCCGAGACCGACGAGGTCGAACAGGTCGACGCGTCCACCCGGAACGCCTCACCGGCCGAACCCGCCGACTGATTGCCCGTCTCCGCACGGCGAGCGCAGCGAGCGCGTGCAGAGACGGGCAATCAGTCGGTCTGGGGTGGCGGGGTCAGGGGAGGGTGCGGCGGAGTTCGGCGAGGCGGTCGGCGAGGTCGGGGACCCCCGCTGATGCGGCATCCCACACCAGGACGCGCAACTGGTCGATGAGCACGGCCACACCCAGGTCTGGCACGGGTTGGCCGGCGGTGGCGTCGGCGAGGTCCCGGACGACCTCCTGCACGGCTCCGGACGCGGCGAGCGCGCGGTCCGCCGGCAGCTCACGCCACCTGCGAACCACGCGCTCGAGCTCCCGAGAGACGTCGTCGGGAAGTGCATGCATGGTTCAGCGCATCGGTTCCGAGGTCGTTCAGATCACTCGCGCATGCGGGCGAAGAGGCGCAGGAACTCGATGTAGAGCCAGACCACCGTGACGATGAGGCCGTGCGCGAGGAGCCAGCTGTACTTCTGGGGAGCGCCGGTCGCGATGGCGCGCTCGATCATGTCGAAGTCGAGCGCCAGCGAGACCGACGCAAGGCCGACGGCGAACAGCGAGATGCCGATGCCGAGCCAGCCAGTCCCACCGAATCCGAATGGCGTATTCGTGACCATCGCGAAGATGAAGTTGATGACCGCGAAGATCGCGTAGCCGAAGATCATCATCGTCACGATGCGGCGGAACTTCGCGGTGACCTTGATCAGGCCGACCTTGTAGGCGAGGAACATGCCGATGAAGGTTCCGGCCGTGGCCATCGCAGCGAGCGGCACCACACCGTCCCACTGCTGCTCGAAGAACTGCGACACCGCACCGACGAACAGGCCCTCGACGACGGCATACCCGACGATGAGCGGAACGCTCAGGGTCTTCTTGAACGCGATGACGAGACCGAGGATGAGCGTGGCGATCATGCCGCCCATCCACAGCATGAAGCCGATCTGCGGGTTGGCGGCCGAGACGACCCAGCCGACGGCGCCGAAGCCGAGGACCAGAGCGAACAGGCCCATCGTCTTCATGATGACGTCGTCCATCGTCACGCGGCCGGTGTCGACCGGACCCGCGGACGGCTGGTTGTACATGTCCTGGAGCTGCTGCTGCGAGTACGCGTCGACCCCAGCCTGCTGGGCGTACGACACGTTGCCCGGGTTGGCGCCGCGGCCGGGCTCCTGGAAGGCGGCGTAGCCGGACTGCGCGTCCTGCTCCATTCGGTTGAAGGCCGGGTTGCTGGCCATCGTTGTCCTCCGTTGGTCTGGCGCCGTGGCGATCCACGACGTCGTTCACCTATTCAATCGTGTCTGGACCCCCGTGTGTTCCCGGGACACCATCACCTGTGGACAACGATCCCGCACGGGCGCTTTCGCTCACCCGGTCGAGGTAGCACGAAACGCCGCAGGCGGGTGAGCGCGTGCGGCGTTTCGTACTACCTCGACGGGTGGAGTGCCCCCGACGGGACTCGAACCCGCACCGGGAGCGATTTTAAGTCGCCTGCCTCTGCCAGTTGGGCCACGGGGGCGCACTCACCATATTCGGTCCGCAGCCCACCTGCCTGCGTCCGCAACCGTGGTCGCCCCTGCGACCAAGATTGCGGACGCAAGGTTTCACCTCGACGTTGCCGTCGGGGTGGGAGTCGCCGCGGCCCCTGATCCGGGCGACGTCTGGGTGGCACCCGGGGCGCCAGAGGGTGATGCGCTCGCCGTGGGTGCGGCCGTGCCACTAGGCGCCGGACTCGCCGTGGCAGTAGCGGTGGGGGTCGGGCTCGGGCTGGCCTCGGCGCTCGGGACCGGCCCGGGCAGCGGAGTGATCGCCACCGGCGGATCCCAGCCGTGCTCCAACGGAATCCCTTCCCAGCCCGTGTGCGACCCCCATCGCAGCGGGAAGACGGCGTCGTCGAGTTGGGGCTCTCCGGTCTGGGGGTCGAAGGCCAACGAGCGGTCCTCCGGAGACAGGTACTGCTGCACGTGCCAGGGGTCGACACGGATCTCACGGCCGTGCTGGTCGTACAGACGGACTGTGTCGATCCGTCGCCCGGTCTCGTCATAGCCGTAGAGGGTGGTGACGGGCTCCCCGTTGTTCCAGATTCCCGGTCCGAACGCCGGTTGCGAATCGGGGTAGGCCGACTCGCTGTACGAGCCTCGTTCGACGAACAGGATGAAGGCGAACGGCAGGAGGAGCACCGCCAGCACGTTGCCGATGACACGGATCGGTCCGACCCACTCGCCAGTGAGCTTGCCGTTCCGAGCGAGCAGCCCAGCGGCCACCGAGACCGCGGCACCGAGCAATCCGAGCCACGTGATCGGCGCCCCGATCATCATCGCGGGCAGCGCCGCCAGCGAGAACCCCCGCACCGCCCACCACACTGGGCGGAGGTCACGCAACCAGGGCAGCGCGTCTAGCACGCTCCCGCTCACTCCGGCCCACCAGTCCGAAACTCGTTCTCCCACATGCTTCTTCCCGACAACCCCAGCCACACGCGGCGGGAGGCCTGCAGCGGAACGCAACTCTGCGGCATACACCTCCGGGTCTCCCAAGCGGTCACGCAAGGTGCCGTCACCCGGCTCGGCAAGCCGCTCCGCGAGGTCGGCCTCCATCCCCGTCGTGAACTCCTCGACGTCCTCGACCGGCAGGTCACTCAGGGCAGCCCGCACCCCGGCGACATAGTCACGGACTTCCACCGACATCGTGTCGCTGCTCATGCCTTCACTCCTGCCTCGTCGAGGAGGCCGGCCATCGTCTGCGCGAAGGCGGCCCACGTCTTGCCCTGGCTGGCGAGGGCGTCGCGGCCCTGCGCATTGATCCCGTAGTACTTGCGGTGCGGCCCCTCGTCGCTCGGCACGACGTAGGACGTCAGCGCGCCTGCGCTGTAGAGGCGGCGCAGGGTGCCGTAGACCGACGCATCCCCCACGTCCTCGAGCCCGGCGGCGCGCAGCCGACGCACGACGTCGTAGCCGTAGCCGTCCTCACGGGCGACCACGGCGAGGACCGCGAGGTCGAGCACTCCCTTGACGAGTTGTGTGGCGTCCACGCCAGGCACCTCCAGCTTCTTGACAGCCACCTCCGTGGTGGCGCAGACCGCACACTACTACGCATTCCGCATTACTACGCCATCAACAGGACCACCGCGTGTCGGCTGTCCCCGGGCGGCCAACCGTGCTGTGACGTGCGGCTACGGCCGGTAGTCTGATGTGTCCCACACCGCACCCGAATGGAGTGACGACTCTCAGCATGACCGCGATGGACGACGCCGCAGCCACCCACGCCGCACCCGCGAACGCCCCACGCCGGCGCGGACCCGCCAAGGGGACCCCCCGCGCGCCGCGGATGAAGCGCGAGGAGCGCGAGCGGCAGCTGCTCGACGTAGCCGAGGCCGTGTTCGCGGACCACGGCTACCAGGACACGACGATGGAGCTCGTCGCAGCCGAGGCGGGCATCACGAAGCCGGTCATCTACGACCACTTCGGCTCCAAGGAGAAGCTCCTCGTCGCCGTCGTGGCCCGAGCTCGAGAGGACCTTCTCTCGTCGACGAAGGCTGCCATCGACGCCATCCCGCCGCGCTCCCCCGTCGAGGACTACTTCCGGGCGGGCGTGCGCTCCTTCATGGACTTCTTCGACCGGCGCCGCGGCAGCTTCAAGGTCTACATGCAGGAGTCAGCAGTCGCGGTTGTCGCCGGTCAGGACATCGAGAACATCCGTCAGGCCCAGGCCCGCGACATCGCCGAACGCTTCGGCGACATCCCCCAGATCGCGGCCTACCCGATGCCCTACCGCGAGGCGATGGCCGAGATCATGATCGCGACCAACGAGCGCGTCGCGGCCTGGCGCCTGCGGCACCCCGAGATCGATCTCGACATGGCGACCGAGATCGTCATGGCGGTTCTGTGGAACGGCTTCGCGTCCTACACGGCCGAGTCCGTGCCGGACGTCGACCTCAACGCGCCGAGCTGAGTCTCACGCGACGCAACTGAGCGCGATCCCGTCGAGGATGTCGTGCTCCGAGGTCACGACCTGAGCCTCTGGTGAGGCCTCGAGGACGCGACCGAGGATCTCGTGCCAGATGAGCGCGCCGGCTCCGATGACGTCGACGCGACCCGGGTGCATGAAGCCGAGCGCCGCGCGCTCCGCCGTGGTCAGGTGCAGCAGCTTTCGCGCGGCGAGGCGGTGCGCTTGCGGGCTCAACTGTGCGAGATGGATCCGGGACGGTTCGTATGCCGTGAGCTCCAGTGCGTGGGCCGTCACCGTGGTGATGCTGCCGGCCAGACCCACGACGGTCGCGACACCGGACAGGTCGACGACCTCTGCAGCCCGGTCGATGGCCGCACCGATGTCGCCGCGCGCGCCCTGGATCTGCTCGTGGTGGGGCGGGTCACCGGTGAGGTGCCGCTCATGGATGCGCACGCTCCCGACATCAACCGACAGCCCCGCCTCCACGGACGTCGATCCGCGCACGAACTCGGTCGAGCCACCGCCGAGGTCGATGACGAGGAAGGGTCCGGGAATGCCGGCGGCGATGAGGTCTCCAGTTGATCCGCTGAACGACAGATTGGCCTCGACATCACCATTCACGACCTCGGGCGAAACGTCGAATCCCGTTGCTGCGAAGGCCTGCTCGACACCGGCAACGAACTCCGCGGCGTTGCGGGCGTCACGCGAGGCGGACGTGGCGACGAAACGCACACGTTCGACGGAGTGCTCACGGCACTGGACGGCATACTCCCGTGTTTGTCGCAGGGTGCGCTCCATGGCGACGGGGTCGATGACCCCGGTGCGGTCCACGCCGTAGCCGAGTCGCACGACCTCGCTGCGACGGACGACGTCCACAAGAGAGACAGGGCCCGACGCGACTGTGTCCTTGACGTCCGCGATGAGGAGGCGGATCGAGTTGGTGCCACAGTCGACGGCGCCGACCCGCGTCACTGCGCCCCGTCCTCCGGGAGCTCTGAGCACGGCGACGTGGCCCACCAGTCGGGCAGCATCTCCAGCGCCTCGTCGCCGAGCGGGTTGACCCCCGGGCCGACGGAGAGAGAGTGGGCGACGAGCACGTGGAGGCACTTGACGCGGTCTGGCATCCCGCCGGCACTGATGCCGTCGATCTCGTCGACCTGCCCCAGCTCACCACGACGGGCCAGGTAGTCGTCATGGGCGGCGGCATAGTGCTGGGCCAGTTCGGCGTCCTCGGCGAGGCGCTCGGTCATGTCGCGCATGACGCCCTGCGACTCGAGGGTGCTGATGGCGCCGGTGAGACGCGGGCAGGTGGCATAGAACGACGTCGGGAAGGGCGTCCCGTCAGGGAGCCGCGGGAGCGTTCGCAGGACATCCGGCTCACCGCAGGGGCACCGGTGCGACACCTCGACCACGCCGCGCGGAACCCGGCCCAACTGACGCTCGACGGCGTCGACGTCAGCCTGAGTCACGGCCGCCGACTCGGTCGACCCCGAACTCTCGGGCGCGGCATTCATCGGCGGTGGTTGGCGGGCACGTCGGCCGCCTGCATCGAGGACCACACGGTGTCGTACCACGGCTCGACGGTGTCGGTCCGGTGGGCGATGGAGCCGCTGGTGTCACGCTGCTTCGGGTCGAGGACGGTGTAGGACTTCTCGCCGACCTTGACGAACTTGAGCTGCGTGCGGGCCTGCTGCTCGACGTAGGCCGGGTCCTCCCAGCGGGCCTGCTCCGCCTGGAGCTCATCAACGGTCACGCGCTGCTGAGCCACCTTGTCGCGCAGCGCGCTGATGTCGGATCGCTGCTGCAAGTAGGCCTTGAGGGTCGGCCCGACGAGGACGACGAGGAAGAGCAGCAGCACACCGAGAGTGACCCGACGGACGTTCTGCCGGTTGGCCGTGACCGCATCCAACCGACCACGCCAGGTCGAGGCCGCGGCCTCGGCGGCCTGCGCCGCCGCCTTGCCGAGTGCGGGCTGACGGCCCGCACGGGCCCGCGTGGAGGGTCGCGAGGATCCCGGACGCCGTGACGACGATCCGGGTCCGCGACCGCTCCCGCGAGCCATCAGCCGTGCCTCAGCCCTTGGCCTTGGCGCCGGAGAAGCGCGGGAACGCGCCGGCACCGGCGTACTCGGCGGCGTCGTCGAGCTCCTCCTCGATGCGGAGGAGCTGGTTGTATTTCGCGACACGCTCGGACCGGGCCGGGGCGCCGGTCTTGATCTGGCCGCAGTTCGTGGCGACAGCGAGGTCGGCGATCGTCGTGTCCTCGGTCTCGCCGGAGCGGTGGCTCATCATGCAGCGGAAGCCGGCGCGCTGAGCCATTTCGACCGCGTCGAGGGTCTCGGTGAGCGAGCCGATCTGGTTGACCTTGACGAGCATCGAGTTGGCCGTGGCGGTCTCGATACCGCGGGCGAGGCGCTCGGGGTTGGTGACGAAGAGGTCGTCGCCGACGAGCTGGACCTTGTCGCCCAGACGCTCGGTCATGGCCTTCCAGCCGTCCCAGTCGTCCTCGTTGAGCGGGTCCTCGATGGACACGAGGGGGTAGGCGTCGACGAGCTCGGCGTAGTAGTCGACCATCTCGGCAGCCGACTTCTTGCCACCCTCGAACGCGTAGGAACCGTCCTCGAAGAACTCGCTGGCCGCGACGTCCAGGGCCAGTGCAATCTGCTCGCCCGGGGTGTAGCCCGCCTTGTCGATGGCCTCGAGGATGAGGTCGAGCGCGGCGCGGTTGCTGTCCAGGTTGGGGGCGAAGCCACCCTCGTCACCCAGACCGGTCGAGAGGCCCTTCTCCTTGAGGACAGCCTTGAGCGCGTGGTAGACCTCAGTGCCCCAGCGCAGCGCCTCACGGAAGGTCTCGGCGCCGATCGGCGCGATCATGAACTCTTGGATGTCGACGTTGGAGTCGGCGTGCGACCCACCGTTGAGGATGTTCATCATCGGCACGGGGAGGACGCGGGCGTTGGGACCACCGACGTAGCGGAAGAGCGGCAGGCCCGCCGACTCGGCTGCAGCCCGGGCCACGGCGAGGCTCACGCCGAGGATGGCGTTGGCGCCGACCTTCTCCTTGTTCTTGGTGCCGTCGATGGCGAGCATCTCGGAGTCGATGAGGCGCTGGTCGTGGGCCTCGAACCCGAGGAGCTTGGGGCCGAGCTCGTCGATGACGGCGTCGACAGCCTTCTCGACACCCTTGCCGAGGTAGCGGTTCTTGTCGCCGTCACGACGCTCCGCAGCCTCGAACGCTCCGGTCGAGGCGCCGCTGGGGACGGCCGCGCGGGCGATGGTGCCGTCATCGAGGGCGACCTCGACCTCGACGGTGGGGTTGCCTCGCGAGTCGAGGATCTCGCGCGCGCCGACGGCGTCGATGCTGGCCACTGGGTGCTCCTGGGTGGGTCTGGGGGCAGGGAAGGTGTCGCCTGCGAGCCTAGCCAATGCGGAAGGTGACCCGTCCGACCGACCCGCATCACGGCATACGGGCTGTGTTCGCGGTCACCAGCCAAGCTTCCCGGCTCGGCCCTGAGCCACGGCAGCGTCGTAGGCGTCCGGGTCGAAGTCCACGGAGTGAACGTGCTGCATGTGGCCTCGGATCGCGCCGATGCTTGCCTCGATCCCCGCGACCTCGTCGGGGGCGGCGTCCCGGAGTTCGCGACCCAGCACCCGAGCCACGGTGAGAGCATCCTTCATCCGCATGACGCCACTATGTCCTGTCAGGTGCGGGATAGAGCGCGCGTCCAACTGCACACAAGCGGACGTATGCCGGGTGCTCGCCTCAGTTCGTCGGCGCGACTGCCGCGTAGGCCTTGGCGAGGGCCGCGCCGAGGCGGGCGTTGCTGCGGACCAGGGCGATGTTGGTCTCGAGGCTCTTGCCGTCGGACAGTTCAACGATGCGGCCGAGGAGGAAGGGCGTGATGTCCTTGCCGACGATGCCCTGCTGCTCAGCCTCAGCGACGGCGTGGTCGATGAGGGCCGAGATCTCGATGGGGGTCATCTCGTCCTCTTCCGGGACGGGGTTGGTGACCGAGATGCCACCAGCAAGTCCGAGGTCCCACTTGATCCGCATCATGTCGGCGAGCTCCTCGACCTTGTCGCTGCGCATCGGGGAGGTGAAGCCGGACTCGCGCGAGTAGAAGGAGGGGTACTCGTCGGAGCCGTAGGTCACGACCGGCACGCCGAGCGTCTCGAGGACCTCGAGGGTGCGACCGATGTCGAGGATCGACTTCACCCCGGCCGAGACGACCGCAACGTCGGTCTGACTCAGCTCAGTGAGGTCGGCCGAGATGTCCATGGAGTCCTCGGCACCGCGGTGGACGCCACCGAGCCCGCCGGTGACGAAGACCTTGATGCCCGCGAGCGCCGCGAGGCGCATGGTGCTCGCGACGGTGGTCGCGCCGTGGCGCTTGGTCGCCATGACGTGGGGGAGGTCCCGGATGCTCACCTTGGCGACGTCCTCGTGGGTGGCGAGAAGTTCAAGCTCGTCGGCCGAGAGGCCGATCCGCGCGACCCCGTCGAGGATCGCGATGGTCGCGGGGGTGGCGCCACCGTCACGCACGATCTGCTCGACCTCGCGGGCCATCTCGACGTTGCGCGGGTAGGGCATGCCGTGGCTGATGATCGTCGACTCCAGCGCCACGACGGGGCGGCCGGCGGCGAGGGCTTCGGCGACCTCGGGGGCGAGGGCGAGGGCGGGATGCGGGGTCTTCGTGTGGTGGGTCATTTCTTTCCTTGGTGGGTCAGGCGCTCGGTGACGAGCGCGTCGGTGAGGTCTGGTCGGACGGTGTGCGCCGACTCGGTCGTGAGGGCGGCCGTGGCCTGCCCGTATGCCGCAGCACCCACCGCATCGGGGTCGCGCAGCCAGGCGTGGACGAACCCTGCGGTCATCGAGTCACCGGCTCCGGTGACGTCGACGACATCGGTGGCAATGAGGTCGTTCGTCGTGACAGTGGGCGTGGCCAGCTCCGTTGCGGCGGGGTCGGTCGCGGCTGTGGTGTCTGTTGCGCGGGAGCTGAGGAGGCTGCCTCGGGCTCCACGCCTCACCCAGACGTGCTCGACCCCACGGTCGTGCAGTTCGGCAGCCGCTCGGCTGATCTCGGTGACGTTGTTCGGCACGTCTCGCCCGACGAGGGCTGCGAGCTCGTCGATGTTGGGAGTCATCGCGAGGACCGGGCGATCGGGCGACAGCACGGCACCCATCCGGGCGGCCTTGACGACCGACACCGGCTCGAGGACGACCTGGACTCCGCTGGAGCGCGCAGTCTCCAGGAGCCATGCGGTGACCTCCACCGGGACGTTGCCGTCGACCACGAGCAGGGCGCTGTGCTGGACGAGCGAGCGGACCTTCTCGAGATCTGCGACCGTGAGTGCGTCGGTGGCCGTCATGTCGGAGACGGCGACGTTGAGGTCGCCCTCGTGGTCGAGCACCGCGAGGTAGGTGCCGGTGGGCCGGGTCCCGACGACGACGTGGTCGAGGTGCACTCCCGCTGCCCGCGTGTGCTCGAGCAGGTCTTCGCCGAACGCGTCAGCACCCAGTGCCGCGACGAGGTGGGTGGGCGTCCCGAGGCGGGCGAGGTTCTCCGCGATGTTGCGGCCGACTCCGCCGGCGTTGGTCGTGACGTGGCCGGGATTGCTCGTCGCTGTCGCGAGGGCAGAGGCGCTGCGGGCCTTGATGTCCATGACAGCGCCACCCACGACGACGACTGCGGACTCGGGGCGGACGAGGTAGCCGCGGCCGAGGATCGCGCCCTTGCGCGTGAGATTGGAGAGGGCGACGGACACCGAGGCCTTGGTCGTGCCCAGTCGCTCGGCGAGGCCGGCGGTGTCGAGCAAGGGGTCCGAGCGCAGCAGGCCGAGGATCGTCTGTTCCTGGGGCGTCAGCTTCACATTGACTATTCAAGCATAACTTGTATTTCTAAGCAAGCGCAGGAAAGTGGGGTCTGGTCCTCACGGACCAGACCCCACGATGTGCGCTGGGCGCCGTGCAGCCACTCCTCATGCGGGGTGCGCTGCGTGGTGGTGGCGGCGGGAGACCAGGACGGCCCCTGCCCCGACCACGGCGATCCCGGCGAGAACTCCAGCGCCGAGCTGGAGGAATTCGACGCCGCCCTCGACGGTGTTGGGGCCGATGGGTCCCGTGGGAGCGGTGCCACCCTCGTAGCAGGAGGTGGTGCACCGCGGCTTTTCTCCGGTGCCCGGGTCGGGGCGGGCGCTGGCCGGTGCGGCCATCGTGAGGGCGATGATTCCGGCAGCGCCACAGGTGGCGGCTGCTCGGCGAATGCTGGTCGTGTGTGACATGACCTGGTCCTTTCTTGACCGGTTGGGTTGGGGGTGTGACCTTCAGGCAGGGTGTGCGGCGCGGTGGTGGTGGCGCGAGACCATGGCCACACCGGCGCCTGCCAGCGCGACACCGGCGAGGACGCCCGCGCCGAGCTGGAGGTACTCGACGGCGTTGTCGTCGATCGTGACCGTGGCAGGGCCACTGTCCGTGATCGACGATCCGGAATCGGGCGGGTTGTTCTGCAGGATGGAGCCGTCCGGTCGGGTCTGACCGGTGCCGTTGTGCAACGGTTCTCCCGGGTCGGGGCGGGCACCGGCCGGCGCGTCCGGGAAGTCATCCTTGGCCCGAGCCGGCGTGGGGGCGGCACTCGAACGCGACGGCCGACGAGTGGGCGTCATCACGCCGGGCACGAACCCGGTCGATGCGCTCGACGCGATTCGCATGCCACGCCTCGACGTCCTTGTCGTGGACCAGTGCGAGGAGGTCCTTGCGCTGGACCCCGACTCATCCGCACGAGCGGAGTTCTTCGATCGCCTCGTGGAGTTCGGTGGCAGGAACAAGAAGCTGCTCGTGATCTCGATGCGCGCCGACCGGCTGGGCGAGTTGTCGACTCACCCTGAGTTCGCTCGTGTCGTCGAGAGCGGTCTCTACCTGCTCGGCCCGATGACCGAGCTGGAACTTCGCCACGCCATCGAGGGACCGGCGGCCCAGGCCGGATTGCGGCTCGAGCCCGGACTGGTCGACCTCCTCGTGCGAGAGGTGGCCGGCGAGCCCGCGGCCCTCCCGCTCCTGTCGCACGTGCTGCGCCAGACGTGGCGTCACCGTGAAGGGGCGACCCTCACGGTTCAGGGATATGCGGCGACTGGCGGGGTGCGTGCCGCCGTCTCGCAGACTGCCGAAGGGCTCTTCCGGAAGCTCACCCCCGACCGCCAGACCATCGTCCGTGAGTTGATGCTTCGCTTGGTGTCCCCGGACGAGGGCGGCGACCCGGTCCGGACTCGTGTCCCTCGACGAGTTGTGACGGGCGACCAGACGCACGCCGAACTCGTGGAGCAACTCGTGGCTGCTCGGCTCCTCGCGAGCGACGGTGACACAGTCGAGATCGCGCACGAGTCGTTGGCATTGGCATGGCCCCGACTGCGGTCATGGCTGGACGAGGACATCGAGGGCCTCCGGACCATGCGCCACCTCTCCGTCGCGGCGACAAGTTGGGACGAGCTCGGACGCCCCGACAGCGAGCTCTATCGAGGTGTACGTGAGGCACGCGCCAGGGAATGGCGAGCACGGGCCAACCCGACGCTGACCGTTGAGGAACAGGGCTTCCTCGAGGCGTCAGCAGGTCTTGCCGACCGCGAGGAGAAGGCAACCGAGGAGCAGGTCCGCCGCGAACGCCGCCTCAACCAGCGCCTGCGCCTCGGTCTGGCGGCCACGGCGGGGCTGCTCGCCGTAGCGGTCATCCTCGGCACGCTTGCCAAGACCTCCGCCGATCGCGCCGACACCGAGGCGGCGGCCGCGGCGGCTCAGGCCCGGACGGCTGACGCCCGGCGGCTCGGCGCGGAGGCCATGCGGACCGAGGACCACGACCGTTCGCTGCTCCTGGCGGCTGCCGGTGTCACGTTGGACGATTCGGTGGAGACCCGCAACTACCTGCTGGACACGCTGGGACGCGCTCCTTCGCTTTTGGCGAGTTCTCGTGCCCCGGGGATCACCTTCGGCCTGGCCGTCAATCCCAGGACTGGTCTGGTCGCCACGAACACCAGCGGCCAGGATGTTCGCTTCCTCGAGGGCGGGAGCCTCGAACCCGCAACCCAGCCCGAGGAGGGAACCCGGGCAATCGGCCTCGTCGCGAGTCCTGATGGAACGCGCTTTGCCGCAGTCGGTGAGCTGACCCTGGTGCGGGACGGCATGCTCCCCGCCATCGTCCTCCTCAACGCGGACGGCACCCGGTCACCCACGCAGCTCGGGGGCACCCCCGAGGGTTTCCACACCTTCCAGGAGCTGCACTTCAGCCCGAACGGTCGTTGGCTCTCCACCACCCTGCGCCCCTACGCCCAAGGCGAGGAAGCCGAGCGGACTCTGGTGTGGGATCTGAGGTCACCCACCCGTCCGGTGGCGACCCTGACGCTCGAAAATCCGGGGAGCCCGATCGTCAGCCTGGATGGCCGCTTGCTCTACACCAAGGGTGGCGACCGGCTCCAGGTCACCGACCTCCCGTCAGGATCAGTGCGCCGAACGATTACGACTGACGATCTCGCGGTCCGCGAACTGGGTGACTCCATGGCCGCCAGCCCGGACGGCACGATGCTCGCGCTGACTGCCGGAGACGAGGTGGTCGTCCTCGATGCAGCGTCACTCACGCCGAAGGCCTACCTCCCGGGGCTGGGCTGGGCGAGCGGCGTGGGCTTCTCGCCGGACAGCACGCGGCTGGCCGCCAGTGGCGATCGGCTCATCGTGTGGGATGTCAGTGGCCCCGAACCCACGGAACTTCTCGTCCAGGACAGCTTCTCTGAGCACCCACGCTTCAGCCCTGACGGCAACACGGTCTACACGGCAAACAGGGGGCTCCTCCAGGCCTGGGACCTCACGGGGCAGCGACGCTTCCTCACCGATCGCACGGGTTTCGACCCTGGACTGGGTCAGCCCGTCGTGCGGTGGACCCGCGACCTCACCAAGGTGGGCTACGCCAGCATCGGGCCGACCTTCCGGGTGCGCGACATGTCCGCGGGCAGCATGTCCGAAGAGGTCAAGATCGACATGGAACAACGCAACATGGTCGACCTCACGTGGCACCCGGACGGATCGATCCTCAACGTCACGTCAGGTGATCCGACCGTTCGGATCTGGGATGCCGCCACGGGCAAGGAACTGGCCCGGCACCCTCTGGGCGGAGGCATCGAAGGGGCTGCCTTCGGATGGTTCACCGACGACGGAAAGCGCCTCTTGATCGGCACCACCACGGGGCGCCTCCACGTCCTCGACGCGCGGACCCTGAAACCACTTCGTGAACCCATCCAGGTGTACGAACCCGAGGGCGGAGAGCCCCGCACCCTCGGCGGTTTCATGCCGAACGCCAACGGGCACTCGGTCTTCACCAGCGACCGGATCGTCGACACGGTCGCCGGTGCGGTGCGCGAGTATCCCGACCTCGGCGCCGAGTTCAAGGACGTCTTCCCCTCGCCGGACGGCACCCGCCTCTTTGTCGACGCACTGGAAGCGGGAACCGGGCTTCTCAACCTGGAGTCGATGACATGGATCTCGCGCCCCAATCCGGCACAGGCGCGGATGGTCGGCTGGCAAGGTGCGTTCACCGACGACGGCTCACTGTTTACGAGTGTCGGGGACGACGGGCACGCCCACGTGTGGGACGGCCGAACCGGCGCCCTTCTGGCGTCCATGCCGATGGATTCCACCGGCGATCCGGCATTCACGAAGGACAAGAGGAGCCTTGTTGTCGCCGCCGATTCCGGGTCGGTGTTGACCTGGAACCTCGACCCGACAACGTGGCGCGCCGCCGCCTGCCGCCTCGCCGGCCGCGACCTCACCCAAGAGGAGTGGCGCACCTATCTCCCGAACCGACCGTTCACGTCGGTCTGCGGAACCTGACGTTCGGTATACCCGTCCACCCCGCCATGCTCCCAGCGCCTACTCGAACAGGTCGGCCGCGCCGAAGCGGCCATCCGTGCCGCGGAACACCACGACGACCCGCATGTTCGCGAACCCGTCGTTGGCGTCGCAAATCGTCGTGACGTCGGTTCCGACCTTGGGGGTGTTCGGGCAGGTGACGTCCTCGTAGTAGCCCTCCTCCAGGGCCTCAGCCAGCGCCAACCCGCTGACCGACCCGTCCGGTGCCACGTCGACGCGGCTGGCCGGCGGGCCCATGAAACCCTCATCACCCATCGGCCCGCCCATGAGCAACCCGAAGAACAGGATGGGCAGCAAAGTCATCCCAATGAACGTGAGCATGGCCCCGGCAAGCGCACCGAGCAGACCCGCCACCCACGGGTTGAGCCCGCTCGACTGCGGCTGGGGAACCGGATATCCGACGTATGCCGGGTGGCCGGCATACGCCGGAGGCCCACCCTGGGCGGGCGGCGTGTAGGGCGACCCCTGGTGGGGTGGGTGGAACTGCGACACGGAAGGCTCCTCGGGTCGAACGGCGGCTCAGGATGACACGCCGCCACGCCTCAATGCGACCGATTCGCGGCCTTGGCCGCTTTCTCCTCGGCCTTGATGCGCGCCCACTCCGTCTCGACCTCTTCGGGGGTCGACGCGTCCCCATCAGCGAAGACATGCGGGTGACGCCGCACGAGCTTCTCGACCAAGAGTCCCGCCACGTCGTCGATGTCGAACGCGTCCTCGGGCGACTCTGCGTCCTCACCCACGCGCGCATGGAAGAGCACCTGCAAGAGCACGTCCCCGAGTTCCTCGGCCAGGTGCTGCCGGTCCCCCGACGCAATGGCCTCGACGGCCTCGCCGGCCTCCTCGGTGAGGTACTTCGCCAGCGACTCGTGCGTCTGCTTCGCATCCCACGGGCAGCCGCCCGGTGAGCGCAGCCGGTCCATGACGGCCACCGCGTCGAGGAGCCGCGACCCGGGCACGTCCCACGAGCCCACGACGACCTCGACCTCCGGGGGCACCTCGAGACGGGACACCTCCGACGCGATGGCGTCCGTCAGCCCGGGGTCCGCGTCAGAGGACCCGAGCCACACCACGTCACCCTCGGCGGCCCGTCCCACCAACAGGCGGGCCAACTCAGGCGCAGACACCTCGGGTCCCACCGCCTCGACGCTCAACCCCGACTCCACCACGGCGTCGACAACCGGCTCGGACGCATCCCGGCAGAAACGCACGGAAGCCGACTCCACGGCATACCAGGCACTGCGGGACAGCAGCCCCGGCGAGACGCGCGGGCTGGTGACGAGGAGGCTCAGGCGCCCCACGACGTCACTGTGCCGGCGCGTCGGCTGCGGGGGCGGTGGGAATGAGCCAGTTGGGCTGGTCCTGGACAAGCCCGAGCTCGCGCGTGTCAAAGCGTCCGTAGCGCGGGTTGACCGTCACGTCGAGCCCGGCGATCTGCTTCGTGAGCGACTGGCCGCTGGCCTCGTCGAGCTGCTGCAGGCTCGCGTCAGCGCGGAACACCTCGATCGTCGATGCGGCCGGCGCCTCCCCCAGTGCCTGGAACGCCGGAGTCGCGCGCGCCGCGGACTCGCTCACGGGCTGACCCGCACTGGCGGCGGCATCGATCGCATAGGGGGCGAGGATGAGGTAGTTGAGGGTCCGCGCGGGAGTGAGGGCCGGGTCCGGCTTCAGGGCCTTGTTGAGCTGGTCGGTGGCTTCGGACACCTGCTGCTCGGTGATGACCCGCCCCTCGACCACGGCAGCAGTCTGGGCAGACGTCGTGCCTGAACAGGCCGACAGGGCGAGGACGCCCGCGAGGGCGATGGCAGTGGTGCGAGCCTTGACGGCCTTCACAAGGTGTCCCTTCGTCATCGGGTGGCTCGGCTGTGAGTCGCGGTTCCGGACGTGGCCACCTTCGCTGCTTCCCCGACATTGTCCATGACGACCGACCGGATGACAGCACCCGCCCACTCGAGAACTTCCCGGTTGCGCAGCGGCTTGCCTCCGACGCGGGCGGTCATCGGCTTCGGGACAAGGATCGTGCCGAGCGCCTCCTTGACGATCGAGCCGGGATAGAGGCGCTTGAGGCGCAGTTCCTGACTCTCGCGCAGCTCGATCGGTCCGAAGCGGATCGCGTTGCCCTGCACCGAGATGTCACGTATGCCGGCCGCCCGAGCGACCGTGCGCAGTCGCGCCACCTCGATGAGGTTGCCGACTGCCTCCGGCGGTTTGCCGTAGCGGTCGATGAGCTCGGCCTCGATCTCGGCAAGCGCCGCCTCGTCGGTGACGGTGGCGAGCTTCTTGTAGGCCTCGAGTCGGAGCCGCTCCCCCGGCACGTAGTCGTGCGGGAGGTGCGCGTCCACGGGCAGCTCGATCTTGATCTCAGCGATCTCCTCGTCGACGTCACCGCGGAAAGTCGCGACGGCTTCGCCGACGAGTCGGATGTAGAGGTCGAAGCCAACGCCGGCGATGTGGCCGGACTGCTCGCCGCCGAGGAGGTTTCCGGCGCCGCGGATCTCGAGGTCCTTCATGGCCACCTGCATGCCGGCGCCGAGGTCGGTGTGGCTCGCGATCGTCTGGAGCCGGTCGTGGGCGGTCTCGGTGAGCGGCGCCTCGGGCGGATAGAGGAAGTAGGAGTAGGCCCGCTCTCGGCCGCGCCCGACGCGACCACGCAACTGGTGCAGCTGGCTCAGGCCCAGGCGGTCGGCGCGCTCGACGATGAGGGTGTTGGCGTTGGAGATGTCGAGGCCGGTCTCGACGATCGTCGTGCAGACGAGGACGTCGAAGCGCTTCTCCCAGAAGTCGACGACGACCTGCTCGAGCTTGTGCTCGCCCATCTTGCCGTGGGCTGTGGCGACCCGGGCCTCGGGCACGAGCTCACGGATCCGGGCCGCAGCCTTCTCGATCGTCGACACCTTGTTGTGGATGTAGAAGACCTGGCCTTCGCGCAGCAGCTCGCGGCGGATGGCAGCGGTGATCTGCTTCTCCTCGTAGGCACCGACGTAGGTGAGGACGGGGTGTCGCTCTTCCGGAGGCGTTGCGAGAGTGGACATTTCACGTATGCCGGTCACAGCCATTTCGAGTGTGCGCGGGATCGGGGTCGCGGACATCGCAAGAACGTCCACCGCCGTGCGGAGCGACTTGAGCTGCTCCTTGTGCTCGACGCCGAAGCGCTGCTCCTCGTCGACGACGACGAGGCCGAGGTCCTTGAACCTGATCGAGTCGGAGAGGAGGCGGTGGGTGCCGATGACGAGGTCGACGGAGCCGTCGGACAGGCCCTCGATGACGGCCTCGGACTCCTTCTTGCTCTGGAAGCGGCTCAGCGCCTTGACCGTCACGGGGTAGGGGGCGTAGCGCTCCGTGAAGGTCTGGAGGTGCTGCTGCACGAGCAGCGTCGTCGGCACGAGGACGGCGACCTGCTTGCCGTCCTGGATGGCCTTGAACGCGGCACGCACCGCGATCTCGGTCTTGCCGTAGCCGACGTCGCCGGCGAGCAGCCGGTCCATGGGGACCTCACGCTCCATGTCGGCCTTGACCTCGTCGATCGAGCTCAGCTGGTCGGGCGTCTCGATGTAGGCGAAGGCATCCTCGAGCTCGCGCTGCCACGGGGTGTCCCGGGAGAAGGCGTGCCCCTTGGTCGCCATGCGCGCCGAGTAGAGCTGGATGAGCTCGGCCGCGATCTGCTTGACGTAGCGGCGGGCCTTGGACTTGGTCTGCTTCCAGTCCGAGCCACCCATCCGGTTGAGCGTCGGCTGCTCACCACCGACGTAGCGCGTCACCTGGTCGAGCTGGTCGGTGGGGACGAAGAGGCGGTCGCCCGGTTGCCCCCGCTTGCTGGCGGCGTACTCGAGCACGAGGTATTCACGCGTCGCACCCTGGACCGTGCGCTGCATCATCTCGACGAACTTGCCGACACCGTGCTGCTCGTGGACGACGAAGTCACCCGGCTTCAGCTGAAGGGGGTCGACCTGGTTGCGGCGACGGGACGGCATACGCCGCATGTCCTTGGTCGACGGACCGGTGGACGGAGTGCCGGTGAGGTCCATCTCGGTGAGGACGGCGAGCTTGCTCGCCGGGTGGAGGAACCCTCGACCCAGCTGGGCGGTCGTCACGTGCACGAGGCCGGGGTCGAAGGCCTCGAGCGACGCGTCGAGTCGGGCCGGGACCTCGGCCTCCCCCAGGACCTCGACGATGCGCTTGGCCGAGCCCTGTCCGTCGGTGGCGACGAGGACGCGCCAGCCGGCGTCGGTCCACGTACGCAGGTCGGCAGCGGCCGCCTCGATGTCACCGCGATAGGCGTTCGCGTCCTCGGTGCCGGTCTCGACGACCTCTCCGTCGGTCGTGTCCGCGGTCTCGGTGTCGAGCGCGAAGGGCGTGAGGTCCCACCACGGGTGCTCGGCCTCGCGGGCGTGGTCGCGCAGGTCCGCGACCGACCAGAACGACGCCTGGCCGAGGATGCGCTCGAGGTCGATGGGGACGGAGTTGCCGGCCGCGGCATTGGCCCACCCGGCCTCGAGGAACTCCTGGCTCGTGGCCACGAGGTCGTGGGCGCGGGTGCGGACCCGCTCCGGGTCGCAGACGACGACGGGTGACCCGGTCGGGAAGCTGTCGAGCACGGACTCCATGCCGTCGACGAGGGCGGGTGCCAAGGACTCCATGCCCTCGACGGCGATACCCGCGGCGAGCTTGTGGAGGAGATCCGCCGCTCCCGGGAGCTGGTCGGCGAGCGAGGCTGCACGATCACGCACGGCGTCCGTGAGGAGCACCTCGCGGCACGGTGGCGCCCAGAGTCCGTGCGACGCAACCTCGAGCGAGCGCTGGTCGGCGACCTTGAACCAGCGGATCTCCTCGACGGTGTCGCCCCAGAACTCGACGCGAAGCGGGTGCTCCTCCGTCGGCGGGAAGACGTCGAGGATGCCTCCCCTGACCGCGAATTCGCCGCGTCGCTCGACGAGGTCGGTGCGGGTGTAGGCAGCCGCTGCGAGCCCCTCCACGACGGAGTCGAGGTCGTGCTCCTCGCCGGCACGGAGTGCCACGGGGACGAGATCGCCCAGGCCCCGAGCAATCGGCTGGAGGACGGCGCGCACCGGGGCGACGACGACGGAGAGCGGGCCATGGGCGGCGTCGTCATCGGCGACCGTCGTGGGGTGCGCGAGGCGCCGCAGGACCGCGAGGCGGCGTCCCACCGTGTCGGAGCGCGGACTCAGGCGCTCGTGCGGGAGCGTCTCCCACGAGGGGAAGTCGGCGACGACGTCGGGGTCCAGGACGCAGCCCAGTGCGGCGGTGAGGTCCTCCGCCTCACGGCTCGTCGCCGTGACGACCAGCAGCGGCAACCGCGCCGGGTCGCTGGCGCGCATTCGCGCGACGGCCGAGGCGATGAGTGCCGGGCGTGCGCCGGCGCTCACGGAGACGTCGAGCAGCGCCGTGCCACGGGCGGTGGCGGTGTCGAGGAAGGTGTGGATCTGGGGTGCGGCGCCGAAATGGTCGACGACGGGTTGCAGCGTGGACATCGCTCCCCAGCCTAGTGCTCTCCCGCACCCCGACTTTCCCGCCGGAAGTTCACGGCTCCGACGGTCAGCGCCCGGCTGCGGGTGCGTGGAAGCGCTGCTGCGTGTCGAGCAGCCCTTGGGTCACGAGCATCTCGACAGCGTCGGCGGCGTCGTCGAGGAGGAAGGGCAGTTCCTTGCGCTCGGTCGGCGAGAAGTCCTTGAGGACGTAGTCGGCCGCGTCCTGACGGCCCGGAGGCCGCCCGATACCGACCCGCACCCGGAGATAGTCGCGTGTCCCGAGCGACTTCGAGATCGACCGCAGGCCGTTGTGGCCGCCTTCGCCGCCTCCGAGCTTGAGCCGGACGTCGCCCGCGGGGATGTCGAGCTCGTCGTGGATGACGACGAGCCGGTCGGGGGTCACCGAGAAGAAGCCCATGAGCGCCTTGACTGGCCCACCCGACTCGTTCATGTAGCTGTGCGGAATCGCGATGACGGCGCTCGGGCCTGGCACTCCCCCGGGGCCCATGCCGATGCGGACCTGGGCCGCCGACGCCCGCGCCTTGTGCGCGCGCAGCGCGCTCTTCGTCCGGGAAGCCAACTCGTCGACGACCATCGCTCCGACGTTGTGCCGGTTGCCGGCATACGTCGGCCCTGGGTTCCCCAGTCCGATGACCACCCACGTCTCACTCACAACGACCAAGTATGCCGTCCGCCCCAGCGCATACAGAACTCACCCAAGTGGACGGCTGGCGACGGTCCCTCGTGTTCCCAACCGTCCAATTGGGTGAGTTCGGTACACGAACGGCAGGCCCGGTCCGTCGTGGTGACGGACCGGGCCTGCCGGTGGATCAGTCGAGCGCAGTCGCTCTGTGGAGCGCGGTGGCTCAGGCGTCCTCGGACTTCTCCGCGTCGCCCTCTGCAGCCTCGCCCTCGGCAGCCTCGGCGGCCTCGCCCTCGGCGGCCTCCGGCTCCTCGTGCTCGACGCCAGCCTCGGCCTCGGCCTCGGCGAGCTCGGCGTCCAGCGCCTCCTGCGAGATCTGCTGGGTGACGTTGACGACGAGCGCCTCGGGGTCGGTGACCAGCGTGGAACCCTCGGGCAGCTCGAGCGCGCCGGCGAGGATCTGCGTGCCGGCCTCGAGGCCCTCGACGGAGACGGTGATCGACTCGGGGATGTTGGTGGCCTCGGCCTCGACCTGGACGCTCGAGTGGTCCAGGCTGACGACGGTCTCGGGGGCAGCCTCGCCCTCGACGTGCACGGAGACGTCGACGGTGACCTTCTCGCCCTTGCGGACGATGACGAGGTCGACGTGCTCGATGACCGGCTTGATCGGGTCGCGCTGGACGTCCTTGGCGAGAGCAAGCTGCTCGTCACCGTCGAGGACGATCGTGAGGAGCGCGTTGGCGTGCTTGAGCGCCATCATGGCGTCGTGGCCCGGAAGGGTGATGTGCACGGGCTCGGCGCCGTGGCCGTACATGACCGCGGGGATCTTGTGGTCGCGGCGGATCTGGCGGGCAGCGCCCTTGCCGAACTTGGTGCGGGCCTCGGCCTGCAGCTTGAAGGTGTCGTTGGTCACGGGAGACTCCTGGGAAGAGGGCGAATCGGTCAGAGACGACGCCGGTGGGGACTCGACGTCTGCGGTGGCCTCGACGCGGGACGCGGCACGGACAGGCGCGGGTCCACGGAAAGCCATGGGCTGACAAGCCGAACTTTCGATGACCACCGCGTCGATCACGGACGCGCATGGCCCGAACATCACTGGCCGGTACTGCGTCCCTCGCCGAGGCAACCCCACGAGTCTAGGCGACGGGCCGTGAGCAGGGAAATCGACGTATGCCGTCCGCCCACCTCCCGCGGCCCCCTCGCCTCAGGCGACCGGCACCTCTGGCGTTGCGTCCGCGACTGTGGCCGTCAGGGCAGCCGCATCTGCGGACGCAGGGACAGGCTCGACGTCGAGGTCCTCACCCTCGGGCTTCTCCCCGAGGCGGACGGCGACCACTCCGCCGAGGATGAACACGCCGCCGACGACCTGGATCCAACCGGGCAGCTCACCCAGCAGCATCCAGGCGATGAGGACGGCGAACAGCACCTCGGACAGGCCCACGAAGCTCGCGACGGTGGCGCCGACGAGCCGCGTGCCGATGACGCCGATGCCATAGGCGAAGGCGGCCGCCACCACGGCGAGTTCGGCGACCGGCACCCACCAGGAGACAGTGGCGCCAGCGATCTGGACGCTGTCGCGCGCCGTGCCGTAGTCGATGAGGCCCGTCGCGCTGGCCACGACGAGGAGGACCGCACCAACGCCCAGCCCGAAGCCGGCCAGAGCGAGCGGCGGCAGCGACTCCTCGTGCTCATGTCCCGACGTGACGTAGTACGTCGCGAGACCCACGGCGGCGAGGAGACCCCACACGACACCGGTCCACGAGACCTGCACTCCGGAGAAGACGTCGAGGACGAGGACGAGTCCAGCGATCGAGAGGCCAACCCCGAGCAGGGTCAACCGCGAGGGGCGTCGGCCGTGGCGTGCCCACATCCAGCCCACGACGAAGACGATCCCGAGGTATTCGAGGAGCAGGGCCACGGCCACGGACAGGGTCTCGACCGCGTTGAAGTAGGCGAACTGACAGCCCGCCACGGCGACGGCACCGAAGGCCAGCACCTGACCAGCGTTGCGCCGCAGCAGGAACCAACGGCCGCCCAGAGCCCAGACCGCCACCGGGACAAGGACCACGGCAGCCAGCGCGACACGCCAGGTCACGACGCCCCCGGGCGTCCAGCCGGCGTTGAGCAGGGACTTGGCGAACGCACCCGACGAACCGAACGCTGCGGAGGAGAGGACGACGAAGGCAAGGCCAACCGCCATGGCACGCGCGGATCGGGTCTGGATTCCAGCGTTCATGATGCTCACCTCGTCAGTAGTAAAATGTAGTGTTGGTCCTTACGTCGATCACGCTAGACCTCCCGAATGTCAGGAGTCAACATGGTTTTTGCATCTGACACAGAGCTGACCCTTCAGCACGCCACCGCGCTCATCAACACGGAGCGCGGGTTCGGCGACTCGATGGAGGAGGATCTGCCGACGATCGAGGCCCTGGTCTGGTTCTTCGACCAGTGGCGGTGGAGCGGCCGCAAGCCTCGGACCCGGGCGGAGCTCGAGGCCGTGCACGCGCTGCGCCCGCGCCTGCGCGAGCTCTGGGGCCGCGACGTCGAGGGCCTCGTCGACGGAGTCAACGAACTGCTCGCCGAGCACCACGCCCTCCCCCGGCTCGTCCGTCACGACGACCTGGACTGGCACATCCACGCCACTGACGACGAAGCCCCGCTCGCCAACCGCATGGCGGTCGAGGCAGCCATGGCCATCGTGGACCTCATCCGCATGGGCGAGACGGAACGCCTACGGGTGTGCGCCGCCGACGACTGCGACGACGTCGTCATCGACCTCACGAAGAATCGAAGCCGGCGCTACTGCGACGGGACGTGCGCCAACAAGGCCCACGTCGCGGCATACAGGGCTCGTCAGAACAGCTGAAAATCTGTTTCCCGACTTATTGCCCGTTCGGCCAGTTCGTCGCTGCACTCCTCACTGGCCGAACGGGCAATAAGTCGGGGGTTTCAGGCGCGTCCGCCGAAGAGGCTCGTCACCGAGCCGTCCTCGAAGACCTCCTTGATCGCAGCGCTGATGAGCGGTGCGATCGACAGGATCGTCAACCCCTCGAACTCGTTCTCGGGGTCGATGGGCAGCGTGTTCGTGACGATGACCTCGCGCGCCGAGCACTCGCGCAGCCGCTCGACGGCCGGCGGCGACAGGATCGCGTGGGTCGCAGCGATGACGACGTCCTTGGCCCCGTCTGCCATGAGGGCGTCTGCGGCCTTGGTGATCGTGCCGGCGGTGTCGATCATGTCGTCGACGAGGATGCAGACGCGGCCCTTGACCTCACCGACGACGCGGTTGGCGACGGCCTGGTTGGGCTGGTTGATGTCGCGCGTCTTGTGGATGAAGGCCAGCGGCACCCCACCGAGGCGCTTGGACCACTGCTCCGCGACCTTGATGCGGCCGGCGTCGGGCGAGACGACTGCGAGGTCCTCGTGCCCGTACTTCGCCGAGACGTAGTCGGACAGGACCGGCTGCGCCATGAGGTGGTCCACCGGGCCGTCGAAGAAGCCCTGGATCTGGTCGGTGTGCAGGTCGACGATGATGAGTCGGTCGGCGCCGGCGGTCTTGAAGAGGTCTGCCATGAGTCGCGCGGAGATGGGCTCGCGACCACGGTGCTTCTTGTCCTGGCGCGCGTAGCCGTAGAACGGCATGACGACCGTGATGCGCTTGGCGCTCGCCCGCTTGAGCGCGTCGATCATGATGAGGTGCTCCATGATCGCCTCGTTGAGCGGGGCGGCGTGGCTCTGGATGACGAACGCGTCGGAGCCGCGCACGGACTCTTCGAAGCGGACGTAGATCTCTCCGTTGGCGAAGTTGTAGGCGCTCGTCGGGACGAGTTCGGTGCCGATGAGCGCGGCAATCTCCTGCGCCAGCCCGGGGTGCGCCCGCCCCGAGAAGACCATGAGCTGCTTCTTCGGCTTCTTGCGGATGTTGGCCGACTTGGGCCGGTCTTGCTTCATGCTCAGGCCTTTCCGTCCGTGTCGGTCGTGTCAGACGAGTCCGTATGCCGTGTGCCCGCTTCCGTGGCCGCGTTCGCTGCCGCTTCGGTCTTCGTTCCGGCGCGGGCCCGGGCGACCCAGCCGTCGACGTTCTTCTGGCGACCGCGGGCCACCGCGATCTGGCCGGGCTCGACGTCGCCGGTGAGGGCTGAGCCCGCGGCGACATAGGCACCGTCGGCCACGTCGACCGGCGCGATGAGCACCGTGTCGGAGCCGACGAACGAGTGCTTGCCGATCGTCGTGTGGTGCTTGTTGACACCGTCGTAGTTGGCGAAGATCGTGCCCGCTCCGATGTTGGCGCCGTCGCCGATGGTGGCGTCGCCGGCGTACGTCAGGTGCGGGACCTTGGCACCGTCGCCGATGGTCGTGTTCTTGGTCTCGACGAACCCACCGATCTTGCCCTTGACGCCGAGGACGGTGCCGGGCCGCAGGTAGGAGAACGGGCCGACCGTCGCCTGAGCACCGATCTGCGCAAGGTTGGCCTCGGTGCGCTTGACCTCGGCGCCCTCACCCACCTCGGTGTCCGTGAGCGTCGAGTCGGGGCCGATGCGAGCATCCGCGCCGATGGTCGTCGCGCCGAGCAACTGGGTGTTCGGGAGGATCGTCGCGTCGCGGCCGATGGTGACGTCGGTGTCGATCCACGTCGTGGCCGGGTCGACGATGGTGACGCCCTCGCGCATCCACTTCTCGTTGTTGCGCTTGTTGAGCTCACGCCCCAAGGTGGCGAGCTGGACGCGGTCGTTGACGCCCTCGGTCTGCCAGAGGTCGTCGATGACGTGGGCGCTGACGCGGCGGCCGGCGTCGCGGGCGATGGCGAGGACGTCGGTGAGGTACTTCTCGCCCTGCGCGTTGTCGGTGCCGACCTGGCCCAGTGCGTCGCGGAGGACAGCGACGTCGAACGCGTAGATGCCCGAGTTGATCTCGGTGATCGCGCGCTGCTCCTCGGTGGCGTCCTTCTGCTCGACGATCCCAGCGACTCCGCCGTCGGCGTCGCGGACGATGCGCCCGTAGCCGTGGGGGTTCGCGAGGTGGGCGGTGATGACAGTCGCGGCGCTGCCGGACTCGTCGTGGCGCGCGACGAGGTCGACGAGGGTGTCGCCCGTGAGCAGCGGCACGTCGCCGTAGGTCACGAGCACCGTGCCCGTGAGGTCCGCGGGCAGGATGTCGAGGGCGCACTCGGTCGCGCGCCCCGTGCCCTTGACCTCGTCCTGGTCCGCGATGGACGCGGTCGCGTCGACGTCGGCGATGTGGGCAGCGACGAGGTCGCGCTCGTGACGCACGACGACGGCGAGGTGCTCGGGGTTGGTGGCGCGGGCTGCGGCCATGGCGTGTCCGACGAGACTGCGACCCCCGATCCGGTGCAGCACCTTGGGGGTGGCTGACTTCATCCGGGTTCCCTCGCCTGCGGCGAGGATGATGACAGCGGCGGGCCGAGCAGTGGTCACGAGGGGGGCTCCCGGGGTTCGTGGCGGCGTACCGCGCCACTCTACCGACGGCCGGATCGAAAACCGACTCGGTGCGGATGGTGCCGGGATACGCTCCCGCCGTGAGGCGGAGCAACGCTGGAAGAACTGCCACGGCGGTGGCTGTGGCCTGCGTCGTGACGACGCTCCTGAGCGGCTGCACACCGGCCAATGGCGGCCTCATCGGCGTCACCGTCGACGAGTCCGGGAAGCCGGTGTTCCTCCTGAACCCGTGCGAAGGCGAGATCGACACCTTCACCGTCGCGATGGTCGGCCCCAACCACGAGCCAGGGAGTGATTTCTCGTGGCACCGGCGTAGTGGCGTGCTGACAGAACCCACCGACTTCGCCCCGTACGGCAACGACCCCGACTGGGAGTCCGACACGGCACTCCCCGAACACCTCGGTTCGGAGGACGTCTTCTCGGTTGCAGCCGAGGAGAACGGCTTTGCCAGCGCGCACAGGACGCGTGGGCTGAGTGTGAACGCTGCGGAGCTGGCGGAACTGAAGCCCGGTGAGGTGCTGCACAACCGGTACGACAGCTCGGACCAGCCGTCCGTTGACGCTTCGGGGACGGTCCACCCGGTGGGCAACAAGCGCACCGACCGCGCCGGCTTCGCCGAGCTCGCCTGTCGATAGGTCAGGTGGCCGAGTTCGTGAGGTCCGTCAAGGGGGGCATGGACTCCACAGGTTGAACCACTATCCTTGGCAGCGCATGGGGATGCAGTGCTCGACGCCGAGGGCTGCCGTTTGGTCAGGAGCCTTTGGATGGATGCAGCGCGCCCCCGAATCAGGGTGCACGTCATCGCGGTCGATGACGACCAGCGCATGCTGCTCGCCCGGAAGCCCGGCACCGTGATGTGGACCTTGCCGTGGGACTACCTCAAGACCAACGAAGATCCTTCTCGTGTGGTGCGCAACCTGATCCGCGAGACGGGCGCATCCCCGGGCGTACCCCGCGGGCAGGGAATCGAGAGCGCCGTCGAGCACGGCGAGCACTTCCTCGACCTGACGTTCCGGTGCGGAGCCGAGCGGGTGTGGAAGGCGACCCCGTGGCAGGGCGGCCCACTCTGGTGGAGCCTCGACGAGATGACCTCACTCGACCTGACAGCCCGCGCCAAGAGCACCCTCGTCCACGCCTGGCCACAGCTCTGGCCCAACCTCTGAGCCGCTCGGCGCGGTTCGCGGATCCACTCAGCGGCTAAGACCCCTCACCTCCGCGGCAACGGATTCGGGCCGGTGGCAGTGACGAGCCGCTGCGGCACCCAGCCTTCGACATGGGTGAAGCCGTCGAAGGTTCCTCCCTCGTCCGCGACGACGTCGAAGAACGAGCGCCGATAGAACTTCACGTGGGTGAAGTCCTCGAACAGCACGTAGACCGGGTCGACATCGGCACTCTGGAACTGTTGCCCAGTCAGTGCCGCGCGGTGGTCTCGCGAGAAGTCGTCGAACTCGTCACCGACAACGACGCCGAGGTGCTCCAGGCCCATCCGGTAGACCCGCTGGTGAACGGGTGGGATGAGTTCGATGCGCGAGAGCGGCTTGCCGTCGAGGACGTCGAGCGGCTCGGCGAGCAGGATCAATGAGATCGGGCGCCCGTTCCAGAGGTTCTCGAGGTTCGCTCTGGCGTGGCGCTCCAGCAGGGTGCGCTGCTGGACGTAGAGGTCCCAATCGGCGACGCGGACGGCGATGTGGCTGAGCCCGTACGGCGAGATGTCGATGCCGCGAGTCAGAAGGCGGTCACGCTGAGTCGCGGCAAAGGCGCGATAGTCCCCGATGATGTCGACAATCGGGTCAGACTGCTCCATCTGGCACCTCCTTCGCCATCGTAGGGAGACATGGCGCCGGACAGAATCACGCGTTGTGACTGTCCGCGACTGCCCCGACGGGGCATTCGCGAAGTGATCTGGCATCACGGCTGGCCCAGGCAGGCTCGGCTCGAAGGCACGGTCCCTCCTATCGCCGGTGCTCTCCTTCGGCAGCCTCGGCGGCCTGCTCGGCTGCGACTCTCTGGAGGATCAGCGTCGCCACGGTCGCGATCACCGAGCCCACGAGCCCGATGCCGAGGAGCATCAGCGCCACCGCGACGACGCGACCCTCTGTCGTGACGGGGAATCGGTCCCCGTAGCCGACTGTCGTCACGGTGGTGCAGGCCCACCACAGCGCATCTCCGAAAGTCGTGATGTTCGCGCCCTCTGCGTCCCTCTCCGCGTCGAGGACCGCGAGCGCACTCAGACCGACCGCGAGTGACGCCGCGCCGGCCACGTAGACCAGCACCCGCCCCGCGAGGCTGTTCGCGGCGGATCGATCGAGGATTCGCACCAAGGCGAGCAGTCGAAGCGCCCGAAGAGGACGGAGCAAGGGCAGGAGGACGAGAGCGACGTCGTACCAGTGCCGCACGGCATACTCGCGTCGGTCCTCGGCCAGCACGAGCCGAATGACCAGGTCGACGGCGAAGGCGCCCCAGACCGTCCACGACACCGCACCGAGGATGGTTCGTGTGTCCGGATCCATGCGGGGGTCGAGCACGGGCCACGCGTAGGCCACGAGAAACGCGAGGGCCAGCAAGATCAGCGGCACCTCAGAGCGCCGCTCCCACCTCTCCACCGTCATGGGCGGGAGTGTGCCAGTCGGCGCGGCGCGCTAGCGTCGGGCCTCGTGATCGTATGGCTCAACGGCACCCACGGCGCCGGCAAGACGACGACCAGCGCGCTCGTGCAGTCGCTGCTTCCGCACTCACGGGTGTTCGATGCCGAGAAGGTCGGCGAGACGCTGATGGACATCACCCCTGGCCTGCCCGAGACGGACAACTTCCAGCACTGGCCTCCTTGGCGGCCGCTCGTGGTCGAGACCGCGCGCCACATCCTCGACTACACCGGCGGCACCCTCGTGATCCCCATGACCGTCCTGATCGAGGACTACTGGCGCGAGATCAGCGCGGGGCTCGCGCACCATGCCATCCCGGTTCGGCACTTCGTCATTCACGCCGACCAGGAGACCCTTCGCGCGCGAATCGACGCGGACGCTGTTCTTGGTCCGTCCCCATTCCGCCTCAAGTACCTCGAGTCCTATGCCGAGGCTGCCCGCACCTGGCTGAGGGAAGAGGGCGAGTTCATCGACACCACCCATCGCACACCTGAGCAGGCCGCTCGGCAGATCGCAGACGCTGTCAACAGTTGAAGCCCCCCTCCGATCCCACATGCGCAGGTCAGAGACCTGATGTGTGCTCCCCGGGTAGGAGTCGAACCTACGTCGCTAGTCCTGATTCAAAGTCAGGCGGGCCCTGCCGGCAGACCAACCGGGGATCGATGCGCGAGGCGAGCTCACGGCATACGACGGACAAGGGTAGTTGACCCGAGCGTGAGGTTCGCCCGGTCCCCGCGGTGAGTGGTCCGCGGGCAGGGCAGAATGGGGCGAGTGAGTCGAGACCAGGCAGTGACCAAGGTGCGCACTCCGCGGGGGCGAATGACCGGAGCCCAGCGGCGTGAGCAGCTCATCGGCATCGGCCGGCAGCTGTTCGCGAACCGCGGCTACGAGGCGACGACGGTCGAGGAGATCGCGAGTGCTGCCGGGGTGTCCAAGCCGGTTGTCTATGAGCACTTCGGCGGCAAAGAAGGCCTGTATGCCGTGATCGTCGATCGCGAGATCCAGTCACTTCTCGGGGCGATCGCCGGTGCGCTCGCCTCCGAGGGCGGGTCACGGGTGCTGCTGGAACGTGCCGCGATGGCGCTGCTCGACTACATCGAGACATCGACGGACGGCTTCCGCATCCTCGTGCGCGACTCGCCGCCCGGGCAGCAGACCGGCAGCTTCGCCTCGCTCATGTCGGACGTAGCCTCCCAGGTCGAGCACTTGCTCGCGGCGCAGTTCACCACCCGTGGACTCGACCCCAAGCAGGCGCCGATGTATGCGCAGATGCTCGTCGGCATGGTGGCCCTCACCGGTCAGTGGTGGCTGGAGAACCCGAAGGCCAAGAAGCGTGACGTCGCCGCGGCGCTGGTGAACCTCGCGTGGAACGGCCTCGCCGGCCTCGAGTCGAAGCCGACCATCACCCACGTCTGACGGTTCCGCTCTTCGACTTTGTGCCCCATTGGGACAAGAGGAGCGCGGCGACGAATGTCCCAATGGGGCACGAAGTCGGCTGTCAGACGATGAAGTCGATCTTGTTGCGGCCGACGAGCTGGAACTCCACTCGGTTGCCCACCGGGTCGTCGGTGTGGAACCGCCGGACACCGGGGATGTCGGTGTTCCAGCGGACGTCTCCCCCGGCCCCCGCGATCGCGGCGGCGAGGCTGTCGATGTCGTCGACGGCGAGGCAGGGGTGGGCCTTGAGCGCGGGCGCGAACGCGGTCTCGACGCCGCAGTGGAGTTCGTCCTCACCGATCGCGAACCACACCCCGCCACGAGCGGCCAGAGCCGCGGGCTTGGGGATCTCAGGCATGCCGCAGACGACGCCGTAGAAGTGGCGCAGCAGGTCCTCGGACCCGGCCGGGCAGGAGAGTTGGACGTGGTGGATTCCGACGATCGCCATCAGTTGGCCTCGTTCTTTCGAGCGACAGCGAAGACGCGGCGGAAGGGGAAGAGCACGCCGACCTCGCTGCGGGGATAGGCCTCTTCGAGGGCCGCGGCATACGGCTCGAGGAAGGCGTCGCGTTCCTCGCCCTCGGGAAGGATGTCGAGGACTGGCCGCAGTCCGGTCGCGCTGACCCAGTCGAGCACCGGGTTCTCCGACGCACCCTCCGGGTCGAGGACATGTGAATAGACCGTCTCCCACGCGTCGACCGTGCACCCCAGGCGGCTGAGGAAGGTGAGGTAGGTCTTGGGCTCGCCGACGGCCGGGAGGTCGAGGGCGGCGAGCAGTTCGTTGGCGCGGGCGTGCGTGCCGGCCGACTCGCGCATGAGCGCGTGGCTGGGCGCGTCGAAGTTGTTGGGAACCTGCAGGGCCAGCCAGCCGCCGGGCGCCAGCACGTCGACCCAGGTGGGGAGGAGGTTGAGATGCCCGGGCACCCACTGGAGCGTCGAGTTCGTGATGATGACGTCAGGCGCCTGGCTGAGGGTGGCCGGGTCCCAGTCCATGAGGTCGGCCTGAACCCATTCGACCCGGTCGTCCTTGTCGAGGGCACGGGCTGCCTCGAGCATCGACTCCGCGGCGTCGACACCGACGATCCGGGCGTCGGGCCACAGCTGTCCGAGCGTGAGGGTGGCCGGCCCGTTGCCGCACCCGAGGTCCACGACGAGGGCCGGGGCATCGGCGCGCACCTGGGCGATGAGGTCGGCGAAGGGACGTCCGCGCTGCTCCCCGAACTGTGCGTATGCCGTGGGATCCCAGCTCGGCTGTGTGCGCATCGTTGCCCTTCCCTGCCGTGTGCGAGCGACTGGCCAGCCGCTCGTCCCCAACTCTTCCCCGTCGATATCTTGATGTCAAGATACTTGACGGGAGTACAGTCGCCCTCATGCCCGAGGATGACGTTGACCGTATCGTCTCAGCCTGGCGCCGGGAGCGTCCGGAGCTCGACGTCACTCCACTCGAGATTCTCAGTCGCGTCTCGCGCCTTGCCCGCCGCCTCGACCTCGCACGCGGGGAGGCCTTCAGCGAGCACGAGCTCGAGGGGTGGGAGTTCGACGTCCTGTCGGCACTGCGACGCGCGGGCTCACCCTATGAGCTCTCCCCCGGCCAGCTCGTCGCCGAAACGCTGGTGACGAGCGGAACGATGACGAATCGCGTCGACCGACTGCTCACCCGCGGGTTCGTCGAGCGCCACCCAGACCCTCGCGACCGTCGTGGCGTCATCGTCCGGCTCACGCCGGAAGGCATGAGGGTCGTCGACTCCGCCCTCGACGACCTGCTGGCCCACGAGCGCGAACTCCTGGCCGAGCTGCCCAAGGCCGAGCGGACGACCCTCGCCAAGCAGCTCCGGTCGCTGCTGGTCCCCCTCGAAACCCCCTGATTCGCCCGCGGCCTCGCCCTCGCACCCGTCAGTCGGGGGCTCTGCGTCGGGTCGGGGGCTCTGCGTCGGGTCGGGGGCTTTGGGCGCCCCGACCGACTGCACAGGCCCCGACCCACCGCCCAGGCCGTCGGCCTGAGCTGACCTTCGCGATTCAGAAGGACGCCCGGAGCAGCGCGGTGACACCGACCGCCACCGCCACGCACAGCACGAGCGGCAGCCGCCGCCAGAGCATCACGCCCGCCACGGCGACGCCGACCGTGTGCGCACCCACGGCCCACGTCTTCCCCAGAGCCAGCACCGACGTGACCACGAGCGCGCTCAGCAGGGCCGGCGCGATGAGGATGATCACGCGGCTGAACCACGCTGGCAGCTCACGCCCCCCAAGCAGCACCGGTCCGAACCCCTTGATGACGGCGGTCAACACCGCGCAGGCCACGATGAGCACCCAGATCTGGGTGGACGACAGCGTGATGAGGGCCTCCGAGCAAGCCCGACCAGCGCCACGACACTCGCCGCGAGAATCGGCACGCCGGGCGGCGCGATCGGCACCAGCGCGAGGGCCAGCAGGCCGCCGGCAATCGCGACACCTCGTGAGGCCCGGTCGCGCAGCTCCGCGATGAGGAGTGCAAGGAAGAACGTCGGATAGATCGCGTCGAGGCCGAGGCGGTCGGTGTCGCCGAGGGATCCACCGAACACGGCACCGATGACCGAGCCCAGGGTCCACGTGACGTACTGCGGCAGGGTCGTCCCGAACAGCAGCCACCGATCGAACGTCCCGTCACCGCGGTTGGCGAGGGCCCATGAAGCGTCGACGACCGCCTGACCTTGGGCAGCACGTTTGACCGGGCCGCCGGGCAGCGACGGCGCGAGGGCGATGCCCATCGCGAGGAATCGCGAGTTCATCAGGCCGGACGCGGTGAGCGCAGCCGCGATCCCACCGCCACCGACGAGCACGGACAGCATCGCGAACTGGGCGGACCCGGCGAACACGATCACGGACGTGACGATCGCCTGCGCGACGCTGAAGCCTGCCTGCAGCGCGAGCACGGCGAACGAGAGACTCAGCAGCCCGCCGACCAGGGCGAACGGGACCCCCAGCCTCAGGCCCTTCGCGAACGACGACCGCGCGTCGTCGCTCCACCGTCTCGCTGTCATCGGGTGAGTCTAGGAACTCGAGCGCCCCACCCGTGCGGGCGTCCGGGGATGTGGTCGCCCCAGCGACCGATCTTGCGGACGCTGACGTGTGCCGGACGTCGGGCGTCCGGGGATGTGGTCGCCCCCGCGACCAAACTTGCGGACACAAGCAGGGCGCGTATGCCGGGTGCTCAGCTCTCGAGGACCTCCGCTGCCTCGAGCCACTCGAGTTCGAGACCCTCGCGCTCGTCGACGATGCCGCGCAACTCGGTGTTGAGTTCGAGCACCTTCGCGTGGTCGCTCACGTGCTCGGTCATCGCGGCGTGGATCTTCTCCTCGCGCTGCGCCAGCTTGGACAGCTGCTTCTCGACGCGGGCCATGACCTTGCGGGCCTCGCGCTGCTCCGCCGGCGTCGCCGTCGGCGCACTCGCCGGACTCCCTTGCGTCAGCGCGGACGGCTCCTCTTGCGACCCTTCTCGCTGACGTTGCGAGGAAGGCTGCGAGGCGGAAGGTGCAGCGGCGGACGAAGGTGCGCTCACGGCATACGAGGGGGTGATCGTGGCGCGGAGGCGGAGGTACTCTTCGACACCGCCGGGCAGCTGCCGCACCCGACCGTCACCGAGAAGTGCGACCTGCTCGTCGGCGATGCGCTCCAACAGATAGCGGTCGTGCGAGACAACGAGCAGCGTGCCTGCCCAGCCGTCGAGGACGTCCTCGAGCGAGGTCAGCGTCTCGATGTCGAGGTCGTTCGTTGGCTCGTCGAGGAGGAGCACGTTGGGCTCGTCCATGAGGATGCGCAGCACCTGGAGCCGGCGGCGCTCACCACCGGAGAGGTCGCGGACGCGGGTCTGCTGGCGAGGACCGGGGAAACCGAGCCGCTTCGCGAGCGTCGACGCCGTGACCTCCTTGCCGGCGAGGACGGTGACCTTGCGGACCTCCTCGACGGCCTCGATGACCCGCTTGTCGGCGAGACGATCGAGTTCGCGGACCTCCTGGGTGAGGTGACCGATGCGGACGGTGACGCCCTGCTTGCGCTTGCCCGACGCCAACGGCACCTCCCCTGCCAGCGCCCGCAACAACGTGGACTTGCCCGAGCCGTTCACGCCGACGATGCCGATCCGAGCGCCCGGCGCGAGGTGCCACGTGATGCGGTCGAGCAGCACTCGGTCGCCGACCGCCACCGAGGCATCCAAGAGATCTATGACGTCCTTGCCCAGCCGCGTCGTCGCGAACGCCATGAGTTCGACGTCGTTGCGCAGCGGCGGCACGTCCTCGATGAGGGCGTTGGCGGCGTCGATCCGGAACTTCGGCTTCGACGTCCGCGCAGGTGCCCCGCGACGCAGCCAGGCGAGTTCCTTGCGGAGCAGATTGTTGCGACGCTCTGCCGTGACCCGAGCCATCCGCTCGCGCTCCGCCTTCGCCAACACATAGGCCGCGTAGCCACCGTCGAACCCGTTGACCTGCCCGTCGACGACCTCCCACGTTCGGGTGGCGACGGCGTCGAGGAACCAGCGGTCGTGGGTGATGGCGACGAGCGCGTTGTCGGGCCGCGAGCGGTGCCGCACGAGGTGTTCGGCGAGCCACGCGACACCTTCGACGTCGAGGTGGTTCGTCGGCTCGTCGAGGAGCAGGACGTCGGGGTCGTCGACGAGCAACTGGGCCAGGCCGAGTCGACGGCGCTCACCACCGGACTTGCCGTCCACCGTCGAGTCGAGCCCACCGACAGCGGGGGCGTCGATACCGCCGAGGAGGCCCGTCAGGACGTCGCGGATTCGGGCGTCACCCGCCCAGACATGCTCGGCCCGGTCGCCGAGGACGACCTCGCGAACCGTGGCCGACGGATCGAGGGTGTCGTCCTGGGTCAGGACGCCGACCGTCGCACCCCCGAGTCGGGCGACTCGTCCGCTGTCCACGGTGCGGTCCCCGGCGAGGACCCGCAGGAGTGTGGTCTTGCCACCACCGTTGCGACCGACGATGCCGATGCGGTCGCCCCCGGCGACGCCGAGGGACACGCCGTCGAGCACCTGAGCGGTGCCGAGCGCGAGGGCAGCGCGCTCGACCGAGATGAGGACGGCCACTAGTCGACCCGGGCGGGGATGACGTGCGCGCCGTGCACGGGGCCGACGGCCTTGCGGACCTCGCGTGCCGCACCGGTGGCGGTGAGGGCCACGGTGAGGTCGATCGCCGCCTCCACGTCCTCGACGAGGAAGGCCACCGTGGGACCGGAACCGGACACGACGCCACCCAGCGCGCCGAACTCCATGCCGCTCTCGAGGAGACTGCCGAGCTCGGGGCGCAGGCTGATCGCGGCGTCCTGGAGGTCGTTGGAGAGCTGTGGGGCGAGAACGTGCGGGTCGCCCGTGCGCAGGGCGCTCATGAGCTCGGAGTTGGGCCTGGGCTCGGGCACGACAGCCTTGCCCCGCAGCCGGTCGCACTCGGCATAGACGTCGGGCGTGGACAGGCCGATGTCGCTGATCGCGAAGACCCAGTGATAGCTCCCACGCGCCAGGACCGGCGCGAGCCGTTCGCCCCGACCACTCCCCATCGCCGTGCCACCGCGAATGAGGAACGGGACATCGGAACCCAGCTCGGCGGCATACTCCTCGAGCTCTTCGGTCGTCAGACCGAGCGACCACAACCGGTCGCAGGCCACAAGAGCCGCGGCGGCGTCGGCCGAACCACCGGCCATGCCGCCCGCGACGGGGATCGACTTGTTGATGGTCACGTGGACCGGCGTGTCGATGGCTGTCTCGTCGGCGAGGAGCCGGGCGGCGCGCACCGCCAGATTGTTCGAGTCGGTCGGCACGACGTCGGCATAGGGCCCCACGACACTGCACGCCCACTCGTCGTTGACCGCGACCGTGACGTCGTCGTGCAGGTTCACCGCCTGATAGACGGTCGACAACGTGTGGAAGCCGTCGTCCCGCAGGGGCCCCACGAGAAGTTCGAGGTTGACCTTGGCGGGCACGCGCACCGTGACGGGCGCCGGGTCCGAGTGAGCCGAGGTCATGGCGCCACCCTAGTCATGGCTTGCTCTGGCTCCACATTCACGCTCTGCGCGAAACCTGGTGGCGCTTGCCGCTCGGCCGGGGTGGACTGTCGGCATGCGACTTCTCGTGCTCGGTGGGACGGCCATGCTCGGACGCGCGATTGTCGAGGAGGCGGTGTCGCAGGGCCACGACGTGACGTGTCTGGCGCGCGGCGTCACCGGTGACGTCCCCGACGGCGTCACCTGGGTCCGCGGCGACCGCGACCTCGACGGTGGACTTGACGGCGTCACCGGCGCAGGCGAACGGTGGGACGCCGTCATCGACGTCTCACGCCAACCGGGTCAGGTGCGCCGAGCCGTCGCCGCTCTCGAACCGCTGACGGCGCACTTCGTCTTCGTGTCGACAGGCAACGTGTATGCCGTCCACTCCGGTCTCGCGACCGACGAGTCGGTTCCGCTCTTGTCACCGTTGGACGGTGACGTCATGGAGGACATGACGACCTATGGCGAGGCCAAGGTCGCGTGCGAGGCTGCGGTGCTCTCGGGGTTCGGGAAGGAGCGGTCCCTCATCGCTCGCGCGGGGCTCATCGGGGGCCCCGGCGACGCGACCGGGCGCTCGGGGTGGTGGCCATGGCGGTTCGCGCATCCCGTGGGCGCCGATGGTGCGGTGCTGACCCCGGACGACCCCGCCTTGCCCATGTCGATCATCGACGTCCGTGACCTCGCCGCGTGGCTCGTGCGTTGCGCCGGGGCCGGGACCTCTGGGGTCTTCGATGCCGTCGGCGAGCCAAGCACCCTGGGGACGCTGTTGAACGCGGCGCGCGACGTCGCCGGGCATGAGGGCCCTGTCGTCCCGGCCGCGACGGACTGGCTCAGCGAGCACGGCGTCCAGGAATGGATGGGCGAGGACAGCCTGCCGCTGTGGATCTCGGACCCGCAGTGGCGCGGCTTCGGCGGACACACTGGAGCTGCGGCGCGGGCGGCCGGACTCACCCACCGACCGGTGGCGGACACGCTCCGGGACGCGACGGCATACGAAGAAGTTCGAGAGGCGACCAACCCGAGACGGTGCGGTCTCTCGGACGACACCGAGCGGAGACTGCTCGGTCTCCTCGGCCACCGAGGCGACTGCGGTTAGCCGCCCACGGCGGCCCTGAGCGAGGGGATCGACTGCCGCTCCTTGATCGGGGATGCCGGATCGTGCCTGATCCGAAGCGCGCTGTCGCCGTCCACGACGAAGATTCCATCGACCCCGGCTCCACTGATCCACCACTGACCGGTCGAGACTCCGCGTTCGAACTCGAACGGGTTGAGGTAGAGCACGTACTCCCTCTGGGGAGAAACATCCTTGTTGTCAGCCGGACTCCCCTCCATTCGTACCGCCAGCGTTGCAGGCGGGTCACCCTTCCAACGTTCAGTGACGGCGAACTCCTGAACCATGAATGGGGAATTGAAAACCGTCTCGACTCGGGGCTCCCCCTGTGGTCGCGCGATCACCACCACAGCGCTCCCTGCACTCAGGGCCTCGATGTCCTTGGGAGCAGATACGCGACTTCCAGTCGCGGTGTCGTCAGCCGGCGGACGCACGAACCACGTGAGCATAAAAGCCGTCACCGCCACAACCCCGGCAATCAGGATGAGTCTCTTCACTTGATCCTCCGATCGCGGCTAGTACAGGAAATTGATCCCGTTGACGTCATCCGTCTGCGGAGTGCTCTTGCTGCAACGGCCGTATCGATCCGAGGTTTCGGGGGCCATGATGGGAATAACACTGCAGGCTGCCCCCTCGCCGGAATGGGCCAAGCCCAAAGAATGTCCGACCTCATGCACCCACACGGACTTCTTCTTGGTCGACGAATATCCGTCCGTGTAGTAGGTGTTCAACCAGGCGATCGTTCCCTGATCCCAGTGACCAGAAGCGCCGCAGTACCAAGGCCCTCCATCGTTCATCCGCATATAGCCGTCGTGCTCCGTGGACCCCCAGTTCCCACTGGCCAAGGTGACGTTTGCACCCGATGACGCCTGGGTTAATGAGATTGGCGTTGAGGTCGAAGTCCACGCCCACGCAGTCGCTTGAGCCTCATCTAGGTAAGTTTGGCTCTTGAGAGCCGGCTTCCATTTGAGTGTCGGTGTGACGTAATGGCAGCCGTCAAAGAGTTCATACGCGAACGCCACTTGGGACCCGCCCACCCCGACGATTGTTCCAGCGACGACGGCGACCGGCACCTTGCATCGACCAGACATGCCTGAGTCAAGCACATCCTCCACTCGCGTGAGGACCTGATGGCGCGACGAATCAGGCGAGCACCGTCGAGTCGGTGCCGGTGGTTCGCGAACCACTCTGCCGTTCGCAAACGTGGTTGACGGAAGTTGTCAACCTGTCTTGGACAGATTGATTCCGGTTGATCAGCTTCGTGAGTTGCAGGACGGTTAGCGACCCTGTTTGTGCCTGCCGATCACTGACTTCGGCGGTGAGCGCTGGCGATCGCGGCGAACTGGTGCACGTCCAGCTGCTCGCCGCGGGTGCGTGGATCGAGGCCCGCCGCGACGAGCGCGGCCTCGGCAGCCTGGGGCGAACCGGCCCACGACGCGAGAGCCGCCCGGAGCGTCTTGCGGCGCTGCGCGAAGGCGGCGTCGATGCAGGCGAAGACGTCTTCACGTGAGGTGGTCGCCTGTGGCGGCTCTCGGCGTACGAACTTGACGAGCCCCGAGTCGACGTTGGGCACCGGCCAAAAGACCGAGCGGCTGACGTTGCCCGCGAGGGAGACATCGGCGTACCAGGCGGCCTTGACGCTCGGGACGCCATAGACCTTCGACCCCGGCTTCGCGGCGAGGCGCTCGGCGACCTCGAGCTGCACCATGACGAGGATTCGCTCGATGGTCGGGAAGCGCTCGAGAAAGTTCAGGACGACGGGAACGGAGACGTTGTAGGGCAGGTTGGCGACGAGTGCCGTTGGCGGGTCACCGGGGAGGTCCTCGACGCGCAGCGCGTCGGCGTGGACGACGGTGAGGCGGTCCGCGACGTCGGGCGCGACGGTCTCGACGGTCTCCGGGAGGGCTCCTGCCAGGACGGGGTCGACCTCGACGACGGTGACGTGCTTGGCCACGGGGAGCAGCGCGAGGGTGAGCGAGCCGAGGCCCGGCCCGACCTCGACGACCACGTCACCCTCACCCACTCCAGCGACGCGGACGATGCGCTCGACCGTGTTGCCGTCGATGACGAAGTTCTGACCCCACGTCTTCGTCGGTCGGATGCCGAAACGGGCGGCGAGTTCGCGGATCTGCGCGGCACCGAGGAGCCCAGACGTCGACATGGCCGCTACCCTACGACCCGCGGACGGGCGCCCGAGGCTCGCAGGGTGGCTGTCGCGGTGTCGTGTCGTCAGCGAGCCACTCTTCGGGGGAAGACGTAGGCCGTGAGTGCCGCGGCCACCGCGATGATGCCGACGCACCAGAGGACGGCGACGACGGCGTCGCTGCCCGGCGACTGCCCCATGAGCAGTGCGCGCGAGGACTCGATCACCGGCGTGATCGGTTGGTGCTCGGCGAACCCGCGCAGCCACCCGGGCATCGTCTCGACCGGCACGAACGCACTCGACGCATAGGGCAGGAACAGCAGGCCGAACCCATAGCCGGTGGCCGCCTCGGGTGAGCGCGCGACGAGTCCCAGCATCGCGAAGACTGACGTGATGGCGAGGATGTAGAGGCCGAGGAGGGCGAAGACCCCCAACCAGCCGAGGACGCCGGCCGACGGGCGGTATCCGATGACGACGGCGGCGAGGAGCACCACCACTGTCGCGAGGAGGTTGCGGCCCAGGCTGGCGACCGTGTGCCCCACGAGCACGGTGGCGCTCGGGACGGGCATCGTGCGCAGTCGGTTGATCGTGCCGGTCGTCATGTCCCGGCTGACGCCGACGGCGGTCGAGCCCGCGCCGAAGCCGGCGGCAGTCAGGACGATGCCGGGGACGACGTAGTCGAGGTACGCCCCCGACGGCGAGATCGCCCCACCGAAGACGTAGACGAAGATCAGCATGAGCATGAGCGGCAGGATCACCGCCATGAGGAGTGACTCGACGTCGCGAATGCTGTGCCGGGTCGCGCGGCCGACGAAGACGCGCGACGCGTGAGGACGCCGGTTCCTGGTGCAGCAGTCATCGGGAGGCCCCCGTTCCGTTGAACTCGCGGCTCAACTCGCGGGCGGGCGTGGCATCGCGGTCATCGCCGGCGCCCTGCTCGTCGTCGCGCTCGGGCGTCGCCGCATGACCGGTGAGCTTGAGGAAGGCGTCGTCGAGGGTGGGGCGGTGCAGCTCGACACGGAGGCGAGGATCGGTGGCTGCGACCTCGGCGCTAGCCCGGGCCAGCGCCCCGGCCGAACCGTCCGTGGGCAGTTCGCGGACGACGTCGCCCGACTCGTTGCTCACCCTCAACACCTCCGCGCCGACGAGGCTCTTGAGATGGGCCGCGCTGCCCTGGGCGACGATCCGGCCATGGTCGAGGACTGCGATCTGCTCGGCGAGCTCGTCGGCCTCCTCGAGGTACTGCGTCGTGAGGAACACCGTCGTGCCCTCGCGCGCGAGTTCGCGGATCTGGTCCCAGAGGACTCGGCGACTGCGGGTGTCGAGACCGGTCGTGGGCTCGTCGAGGAAGAGGACTTCGGGAGGCCAGATGAGGCTGACGGCCAGGTCGAGCCGACGTTTCATGCCACCGGAATACGTGCTCACCGGGCGGCCGCCAGCCTCCTCGAGGTCGAACCGGGCGAGGAGTTCCTGCGCCCTCGCCCGAGCGGCTCGCGCAGACAGCCCCAGGAGTCGGCCCATCATCACGAGGTTCTCGTGGCTCGTGAGGACCTCGTCGACGGCAGCGAACTGGCCGGTCACGCTGATCCGCGGACGGATCGCGTGCGCCTCCGTCGCCGGGTCGAGTCCGAGGACGCGCACGGTGCCACTGTCGTGGCGGATGAGGGTCGTGAGGATGTTGACGATGGTGGTCTTGCCGGCCCCGTTGGGGCCAAGGAGCGCGTGGACGCCCGCCGGAAGGCGAAGGTCGAGCTCGCGCAGGACGTGCGCGTCGCCGTAGCGCTTGCCCACTGCTTCGAGCTCGATCACAGGTGACTTTGTGTACGTCATATACTGAGTGTGGCATACACAGAGTGCGTTGTACACAGTTGGTGAGCGGACGGCATACAGTGCTCGCATGGGTGAGGTGACCGAGAGCGGACTGCCACGCGCAGTCGCGATCGCGTGGGGCACCCACGCGCAGCCGCAGAGCGGACCACGGCGGGGCATGAGCCACGAGAAGATCGTCGCCAAGGCGATCGAGATCGCCGACGAGCAGGGGCTGAGCGGGGTCACGATGCAGCGACTCGCCGAGTCGCTCGGCTTCACGACGATGTCGCTCTATCGCTACGTCGCCAACAAGGACGAGCTCTTCATGCTCATGGTCGGATCGGAGACGATCCTCCCCGAGGCGCCGGCCGGGCACGACGACTGGAAGGCGGGCCTGCGCGAATGGGCGGGTTCGTTGCGCGAAATGTATGCCGCCCACCCCTGGCTTCTCGACATCCGGCGGGGCCCCACCTCGGTCCTCATGCCGGCGTCCGTGGCCCTGGTCGACCAAGGGCTGCAGGTTCTCGCACCCCTCGAGCTCGACGACCGGGATCGCATCTCGATCATCCTCATCGTCAGCTCCTACGTGTCATCCTTCGCAGCTCTCGAACGAGACCTCGCCGGGCAGGAGGACCTCGAGTTCGGACCCCAGGCGATGGCGGAGCTGGGATCGGTCATCACCCCCGAGCGGCTACCGTTCGCAGCCCCGCTCATCCTCTCGGGCGGCTACGTCGGTGGCCCCCCGGGGGAGGACCACGAGGCGGGCGTGGGCTACGAGTACGAGCTCGGCCTCGACCTCCTCATCGAGGGCCTGTCCGCGCGCAAGCGGACGTGACAGCACGAGGCCGTGCTCCCCACCGGAGTGGGAGGCACGGCCTCGAGGGTGTGCGCCGTCAGGGCGACGCGATGGGTCAGGCTCAGGCGGCGTGACGGCAGCCCCAGGGCTGCAGACCGCGCTTGGCGTAGACGCGGTTCGCGACGGTGATCTGCTCCGCACGCGTGGCCAGGTCAGCCCGCGGCGCGAAGTCGTCGCCGTTTTCGCTCAGCCAGGTCTGGATGTCGAACTGCAGACCGCCGTAGTAGCCGTTGCCGGTGTTGATGTTCCAGCGACCGGTGGACTCGCACTGGGCGATGCGGTCCCACATCGCGGCGTTGGCGAGGTTGATGCCGGCGCCGGAGGTGTTGCCCGCCGACGGGCGGCTGCTCGACGACGAAGACGACGACGTGGACGGCTTCGGCGCGGCCGGCTTGGGCTTCGTGCCGACGGCCACGACCTGCGCGACCGGCTGGGCCGTCACCTTGCTGGTGACCGGGCGGACGGTGATGAGCTTGCCGTCGATGGTCGTGCGACGCACGGTGACGGTGCGCGAGCCCTTCTTGCCCTCGGTGATGACCTTGCGCGTGCCCTCGAGGAGGTTCGCGTCCTTCTTGGTCACCGTGGAGAACGGGATCGACTGGGTCGACGTCGAGAGGCCGCTGCCGACGCGCTGGACGGCGACCGCAAGGCCGGCCTTGAGCGGCGTGGTGGGGGCAGGGGTGATCTTGTCGTCAGCGTCGTGCTTGACGCCGAGCTCACGAAGCGCGTCCGCAACGGTGGCCGCGGTCGTGTCGTGGGAGAGCTTCTTCTTGTCCACCGAGACAGTGATCGTCTTGGGGGTGGTCAGCGCGAGGGACAGACCCTGGCGGCCGATCGACTGCGAGCGCGAGGCGGACAGCTTGGCATTGCTGCCTGCGCGGATGTTGAGGTCGCGGAGCGCGGCGTCGACGGTCGTGGCCGTCGTCCAGTGCTCCTTCTTGACACCGTCGACCGTCACCGTGAGCTTGCGCCCGTAGCGGACCGTGATGGTGTCGCCGTCGTTGATCTCGCTGCCAACGGAGGGGGTGACCTCGTCGTGCTGGCCGAGCTTGATGCCCTTCTTGGCGAGGGCGTCACCGACGGTCGAGCCGAAGACGTGCAGCGAGGTGGACTTGCCGTCCTCCGTCACGGCGACTGCCTTGTCGAGGTGGGCCACACCGAAGGATCCGGCGGCCACGGTGACTGCGGCAGCACCTTGGGCTGCAAGGCGCAGGGGACGTGAAATCAAGAGTGCTCCGATGATCGAACTCTCCGGACACCGGGGCGGGCGACAGTCCTTCAGGGGTGGACCGCGGGGCTCCACAGGGGAGGAGTCCCGGCAACAGGAGAGCGAGGTGCGCACGGTGTGAATACCGGCGTCCTCGCCCCTGTCTTCGCCCGGAGCCCAGCTCCGGCCAACCCATCCACCATGACGTCAATCCCTGCAAAGGTCAAATTTTGATAACGGTGACCTGGCCCACGGGTGTCACCAGGGGCCGTAGACGCGCTCCGAGTTCTCCGACAGCGCCTCGCACAGCGTGGGCACCGCGACCCCGAGGGTGGCGGCCATGGCCCGGACCGTCAGTGGCACGAGGTGAGGCGCGTTGACGGCGCCCCGGTGGGGGTGCGGCGTGAGGTAGGGCGCGTCGGTCTCGACGAGCAGCCGGTCGAGCGGCGTGACCGAGAGTGCGTCCCGGAGACCATGGGCGTTCTTGAACGTCACCGTCCCCGCGAACGACAGGTAGTAGCCCCGCTCCGCACACTCCTGTGCCATGGTGAGATCGCCCGAAAAGCAGTGCAGCACAGTCGAATTCGGCGCACCCTCCTCTTCGAGGATGCGCATGACGTCGGCGTGGGCGTCACGATCATGGATCTGCAACGCCTTGTCGAGCCGCTTGGCCAGGTCGATGTGCCAGCGGAAGCTTTCGTGCTGGACGTCGCGCCCCTCGGGACCCGTGCGGAAGTAGTCGAGACCCGTCTCCCCCACGACCCTCACCCTGGGGTGCTGCGCGAGTTCCTCGATTTCTTCGTATGCCGCGTCGAGACTCCCGCTCGCCGCCAACCCGGGCACCTCGTTCGGGTGGAGAGCAACGCCACCCAGCATCGCGGCATACGTGTCGATCATCTCAACGGTCTGGCGCGCTGCCGGGAGGTCACAACCGATCTGGACCACCCGGTCGACGCCCACCGCCTTGGCGCGGGCCAGCAGGTCCGCGACGTCGACGGCCACGCCTTCACGCTCGATGTCGAGGTGAGTGTGGTTGTCGACGACAGCTATCGGCAGCGCGTCCGGCAGGTCGGGGACGACCATGCGGCTCGTGGTGCTGGAGTTGGAGTGCGTCACGACTGCTCGAGCCGCTCGAGCTCCTCCTCCACGACCGCCTCGTCGAGCTTGACGAAGACTCCCGTGGGCTTGGCGATGGGTGCACCGACCGTGACGGGGCGGGACTCCCAGCGGGGCGTCGCACTGTATTCACCGGTGATGATCGGGTAGGTCCGGTCCCTGTCGCCCGCGTCGAGCCCGTTGACCTCCTCGATGTGCGGCATCGGGATGAACTCGCCCTCGCCGCCGATGAACGCGTGCACCCGGTTGGCCGCGTGCGGGAGGAACGGCGCGAGGATCGTGTTGAGGTCGCTGACGCACTGGATGAGGGTGTGCAGCACGGTCGCGAGGCGCTCGCGCTGGTCGTCGCCCTTGAGCTTGAACGGCTCGGTGTCGGTGACGTACTTGTTGACGTCGCCGACCGCCCGCATCGCCTCGTTGATGGCCGCCTTGATGCGCTGGTTGGCGAGGAGGTCACCGACGGTGTCGAAGGCCTTGAGCGTCGCAGCGCGGACGGCCTCGTCGACCGGCTCGAGGGTGCCCGGCTTCGGGATCTCGCCGAAGTTCTTGGCGATCATGGCGCCGGTGCGGTTGACGAGGTTGCCCCAGCCCGCGACGAGCTCGGAGTTGTTGCGCTGCACGAACTCGGCCCAGGTGAAGTTGCTGTCCTGGTTCTCGGGACCGGCGGCGCAGATGAAGTAGCGGATCGGGTCGGGGCCGTAGCGCTCGAGGACGTCGCGGATGTAGATCACGTGACCGCGGCTCGAGCTGAACTGCTTGCCCTCCATCGTGAGGTACTCACTGCTCACGACCTCGGTCGGCAGGTTGAGGACCCCGAACGGACCGGGCTCTCCCCCGCGAGTCCCACGGCCGGCATACGCAAGAAGTTCTGCCGGCCAGATCTGCGAGTGGAAGGTGATGTTGTCCTTGCCCATGAAGTAGTACGAGTCCTGAGCGTCGGGGACCGCGCCCTGGACCCACCACTCGCGCCAGCGCTCGGGCTCGCCGATGCGGCGGGCCCACTCGATCGACGCCGAGAGATAGCCGATGACCGCGTCGAACCAGACGTAGAGGCGCTTGGCCGGCTGGTCCTCCCAGCCCTCGAGCGGCACCGGGATGCCCCAGTCGATGTCGCGGGTCATGGCCCTCGGGCGGATGTCGTCGAGGATGTTGAGGCTGAACTTGATGACGTTGGGCCGCCACGTGCCGCTCGCCTCGCGGCCCTCGAGCCATTCACGCAGCGAGTCGGCGAGCGCCGGCAGGTCCAGGAAGAAGTGCTGGGTCTCGATGAACTCGGGCGTCTCGCCGTTGATCTTGGACTTCGGGTCGATGAGGTCGGTCGGCTCGAGCTGGTTGCCGCAGTTGTCGCACTGGTCGCCGCGCGCCTCGGCGTAACCGCAGATGGGGCACGTGCCCTCGATGTAGCGGTCGGGCAGGGTGCGGCCGGTGCTCGGGCTGATGGCGCCCCGGGTCGTCTGCTCGATCATGTAGCCGTTGGCGTGGACCTGGCGGAACAGCTCCTGCGCGACGGAGTAGTGGTTGGCGGTCGTCGTGCGGGTGTAGAGGTCGTAGGAGCAGCCGAGGCCGGCGAGCTCGTGCGCGATCGTCGAGTGGTGCTTGTCGACGAGTTCCTGCGGGGTGACGCCGTCCTTGTCGGCGAGGACGAGGATGGGCGTGCCGTGCTCGTCGCTGCCGCTCACCATGAGGACGTCGTGCCCGGCCATCCGCATGTAGCGGCTGAAGACGTCGGAGGGCACACCGAACCCGGCCACGTGGCCGAGGTGGCGCGGACCGTTGGCGTAGGGCCAGGCGACAGCGCTGAGGATTTTCGTCACTGGTGAATCCTAGGTGCCGCGCGCAACCGCGTTTGCCGTCCGCTCAGCTGTGTCCCGAACTCACCGAATTCCGGCTCTCCT
>NZ_AVPJ01000056.1 GCF_000768705.1 Knoellia sinensis KCTC 19936 | reverse complement strand
ACAGGGGAGTGGGTGCACCTGGTCGGCGTGTATGACGCCGGAGCCAAGACCAGCACCCTCTACGTCAACGGGGATGTGGCCAAGACGATCCCGGTCACGGCCGCGACCACCGCGCAGGGTGAGTTCGCGATCGGCCGGTCCCAGAGCTCGGGTGCGGCCACCCACTACTGGGGTGGCGACGTCGACGAGGTGGCTGTGTTTCCGCGTGTGATCTCGGCCAACACGGTCAGCAGCCTGTACTACTCCCGTCCCGCCAACCCGGAGCCTGGTGCCTGAGATGACTCGACTCATGACGTTGCGCAGCAGCGCGATCGGTGTCGCCACAGCGGCCGCCGTCATCGCGGCCGGTTTCACGGTCCCCGCCGCGCCGGCTGCGGAGGCCGCGCCCAAGCGTCG
>NZ_AVPJ01000055.1 GCF_000768705.1 Knoellia sinensis KCTC 19936 | reverse complement strand
CCTCGGACTTGGAGATCCCCGTCCCACCCAAGGCGGTGACCAGGTCGTCGACGTTGCGGGTCGAGACCCCGTGCACGTAGGCCTCCATCACGACCGCGTACAGGGCTTGGTCGATCCGGCGTCGCGGCGACAAGATCGAGGGGAAGAACGACCCGGCGCGCAGCTTCGGCACCGCCAGCTCGATGTCACCGGCGTGCGTGGTCAGCAGCCGCGGCCGCGACCCATTGCGTTCGGTTACCCGGGACTCGGTGCGCTCGTAACGTCCGGCGCCGATCGCGCTGGTCGCTTCGGCGTCGATCAGCTCCTGCATCGCGACCCGGACACACTCGCGGATGAAATCGGTGCCCTCGCCGGAGCGGAACACTTCCTGCAGTTCGGACAAGGCAGACTGGGACAAGGCCATCGGTGAGATCTCCTTCGATGAGTGCTTGGCGGTACACATCGAGAATCTCGCCGGTGGCCCCTCTAGTCAGGACGCCGCGCCGTCACCCAATCCCCACCACTCCCCGGGGCTCTGTC
>NZ_AVPJ01000054.1 GCF_000768705.1 Knoellia sinensis KCTC 19936 | reverse complement strand
GCGCCGACGGGCGGCATGGACCAGGCGGCGGCGTTGCACTGCACGCCGGCGCACGCGCTGCGGCTCGACTGTCGGGACGGGTCGTTCGGTCAGGTGCCGTTCGACCTGGCGGCGCATGGGCTGGCGCTGCTCGTCACGGATACGCGGGCGAGTCATGCGCTGGCGGACGGGCAGTACGGCGCGCGGCGGGATGCGTGCGAGACGGCCGCGGACTTCCTGGGGGTCGAGTTCCTGCGGGATGTCGAGCCGGGTGCTTTGGGTGAGGCGCTGGAGCGACTGCCGGACGAGGTGCTGCGGCGGCGTACGCGGCACGTCGTCACCGAGATCGCGCGCGTCGATGCCGTGGTGGACGCACTGGGGCGGGACGACCTCGCCGAGGTGGGGCGCTTGTTCGTGGCGTCGCACGAGTCGCTGCGCGACGACTACGAGGTGTCGTGCACCGAACTCGACCTCGTCGTCGACACGGCGGTGGCCGAGGGTGCGCTGGGGTCGCGGATGACCGGTGGCGGGTTCGGAGGCTCGGCGATCTCGCTCGTGCCGGTGGGTGAGGTGGAGCGGGTGTCGAAAGCGATCAAGGCGGCGTTCGAAGCGGC
>NZ_AVPJ01000053.1 GCF_000768705.1 Knoellia sinensis KCTC 19936 | reverse complement strand
GTATGAGTCCCGTGGAGTGGTGGGCTTTGAGGTCATCTCGATGCCGACCGGTCAGCCCTTGGTGAGGGCGACGGTGTCAGTCTGCTCGGTCTTGCCGATCTTGGCCATGGATTCTTCGGAGAGGTAGCGGCGTTCGTCGGTGGCCCATTCGTCGTGGGTGTCGGCCAGGACGGCTCCGACGAGGCGGATGACGGCGGCTTCGTTGGGGAAGATCCCGACGACCCGGGAACGGCGTTTGATCTCCTTGTTGAGCCGCTCGAGGGGGTTGGTCGACCAGATCTTGCGCCAATGCTCGCGGGGGAACGCGGCGAAGGCGAGGACCTCGGCTTTCGCGTCGTCCATGAGGGCACCGATCTTTGGGTAGCGGGTGGTGAGTTCGTCGCGGACCTTGTCCCACTGCTTGCCCATCGATGCCAGGTCGGGTTGGGCGAAGATCGTGCGGAACACGGCGGCGACCATTTCGCCTTCGCCCTTGGCGACGTGCGCCAGGACGTTGCGGATGAAGTGGACCCGGCAGCGTTGGTGCGCACTGCCCTGCATGGCGCGTCCGATCGCGGCGACCAGGCCGGCGTGCTGGTCGGAGATGACGAGCTGGACCCCGGACAGGCCCCGCTTCTTCAACCCCGTGAGGAAGGCGCGCCAGAACACTTCGTCCTCGCTGTCGCCGACGTCCAACCCCAGGATCTCCCGGCGCCCCTCACTGGTTACACCGGTGGCGACGACCACCGCCTTGGACACGACCATGCCGTGCTCGGTGCGCACGTGCAGGTACGTGGCGTCCAGGTACACGTACGGGAACTCGACGTGGTCCAGGCGTCGGGTCCGGAACGCGCACACC
>NZ_AVPJ01000051.1 GCF_000768705.1 Knoellia sinensis KCTC 19936 | reverse complement strand
CTCGCCTGGGAGGGCGACCTGCCGACCCCAGAGCTGGACGGGACGAAGGCGACCTACCCGGAAGTGCTGCCCGGAGTCGATCTGGTCGCGAAGGCCGGCGTCGACGGGGTATCCACCTATCTGGTGGTCAAGACACGGGAGGCCGCGACCAACCCGCGCGTGAAGGACCTCAGGTACAAGGTGGTCGGGTCAGCGTCGCAGGCCCGCGGGGCGGGCACGGGCGGGGAGATCCGCGACGCTGCCGGCGCGGTGAAGTTCAGGGTGCAACGGGCGAGCATGTGGGACTCAAAGGGCGTCCCGGCTGGGGTCGAGTCCCACGAGCGGGTTGCTCCGGGGCAGGCTGCCCGGGCGGTAGAGGTTCCTGTCGAGGCGTCCGCGGACACGTTGGCGGTCAACGTCGACGAAGCGTTTCTCCAAGCGCCGGACACCGTGTACCCGGCGATCATCGACCCGGAGATTTCGGTGGCGCGCGAGTACACGTACTGGGTGGCGGTCCAGAGCAACGGAACGGAGTACTACAACTCCTCGACTGAGCATGCGCGGGTGGGCTACCAGGGCTGGTCCTCTCCGTACTTCACGTCGCGCTCGTTCTACAACTTCAACACTTCGGCGTTGTACGGGAAGGTCATTGGGTCGGCGACGTTCTCCCACAAGCTGATCCATTCCGCGAACTGGGACTGCAACGCGGCCACGTACGGGCCCGGGGTGACGCTGGGCGTGACGGGCGCGATCGGCTCGTCCACGGTGTGGCCCGGGCCCGCGTGGACCGCCACGATTGGCACGAACGCCAAGGCACACGGTGACAGCGGGATCTGCTCGGGGTATGACGTGGTCGAGTGGAACGCGAAAGCTGCGGTGCAGACCTACGCGGCGGACGTCAGCAAGCCCACCCTGACGTTGGGCTTGAAGTCCAGCAACGAGTCGAACCGTGACGGGTGGCGCAAGTTCGACAATGACGCCACGTTGAACTACCCGCTGTTGTCGGTGACGTACAACTCGCTCCCGAACGCGCCCGGCGCACCGAGCCTCGTCGGGGCGACCGGCACAGGGAAGAGCAACTACTGGGTCGACGCGCGGCAGGTGACTCTCAAGGCGACCGTCACCGACCCCGACGGTACGGCCGGAGGCTCGGT
>NZ_AVPJ01000050.1 GCF_000768705.1 Knoellia sinensis KCTC 19936 | reverse complement strand
TGCGGATGCACTCGGCCTTGAACAGCGAGTTGAGTGCCTCGGCCATCGCGTTGTCATACGAATCCCCTTTGCTGCCAACGGATGCGACTGCCTCGGCTTCGGCGAGCCGTTCGGTGTAGCGAATCGCTCGGTATTGCACGCCGCGGTCGCTGTGATGGATCAGGCCGGTGACGTCCTGACCTGCCCGTCGACGCGACCACAGGCCCATGTCGAGGGCGTCCAGGGCGAGGTCGGTGCGCAGGCTGGTCGACACCTGCCAGCCGACGATCATCCGGCTGAAGACGTCCAGGACGAACGCGACGTAGGTCCAGCCGGCATGCGTGCGCACGTAGGTTAGGTCGGCCACCCACAGCTGGTTCGCTGCGGTGGCGACGAACTCGCGGTGGACCAGGTCCTCGGGACGCTCTGTCTGCGCACCGTCGCCGAACGTGGTCTTGCGGGTCTTCGCCCGCGCGATCCCGCGCAGACCTTGGGCCTTCATGAGCCGCTCGACGGTGCATCGGGCGACCGGTATGCCTTCGCGATTGAGCTCGGCGTGGATCTTCCGAGCGCCATAGACACCCAAGTTCGCCCTGTGGGCAATCTTGATGTCCTCGACCAGTTCCGCATCGCGTACTGCACGCGCTGACGGCGGACGGGACTTGGCGGCGTAGTAACTGCTCGGGGCGATCGCGACGCCGGCCTTCTTCAGCACGGCGCAGATCGGCTCGACCCCGACCTCGCGCCCATCAACCACGTCATGGCGATGGGCCTCGAGGTAGGCCACTACCTGCTGGTGGGGCGGTCGAGCTCCGCCGCGAAGAAAGCCGAAGCCGTCTTCAGAATGTGGTTGGCACGACGCAACTCACGCACCTCCTGCTCGAGCTGGGCGATCCGCTCACCGTCCGCGGTCGTGGTGCCCGCCCGGACACCACCGTCGATCTCGGCCTGACGGACCCAATTGCGCAAGGTCTCTGGGTGCATCCCCAGTTGCCCGGCCACTCGAGTGATCGCACCCGACTTCGTCGCAGGGTCCTGCCTCAACTCGACGGCCATCCGAGTCGCGCGCTCACGCAGCTCATCGCCGTACTTCCTCGGTGCTGCCATAACTCTCATCCTCCATGGATTGAGAGCCTCCACCAGACCCGGGGCGATTCA
>NZ_AVPJ01000049.1 GCF_000768705.1 Knoellia sinensis KCTC 19936 | reverse complement strand
ATGTGAATCGCCCCGGGTCTGATGGAGGCTCTCAATCCTGGGAAGGATGATGAGAGTCATGGCAGCACCGAGGAAGTACAGCGTTGAGCTCCAGCAGCGGGCGACGCGGATGGCGATGGACGCTCGCAAGGACCCGGAGTCGGCGCGTGGAGCGATCAAGCGGGTCGCCGATCAGTTGGGTGTTCATCCCGAGGCTCTGCGGAACTGGGTCCGTCAGGCCGAGATCGACGGCGGTGTCCGTCCGGGCACCACAACCGATGACGCTGCCAGGCTGGTCGAGCTGGAGCGCGAGGTCCGCGAGCTGCGTCGGGCCAACGAAATCCTGAAGACGAGCGCCGCTTTTTTCGCGGCCGCGGAGCTCGACCGCAAGATCAAGTAGAGGTGCCCACCGCGGTGCTGGTCGACTACATCGATCAGCACCGCGACCGGTTCGGGGTCGAGCCGATCTGTGTCGTCCTGAAGGACGCCGGCGTCCAGATCGCCCCGAGCACGTACTACGCCGCCAAGACCAGGAAACCCTCGGCCCGTGCCGTGCGCGACGCCGAGCTGGTCCTCGACATCAAGACCGCCCACAAGGCGAATCTGGGTGTCTACGGTGCCCGCAAGATCCACGCCGAGCTCAACCGTGAAGGCATCACCGTGGCCCGCTGCACCATCGAGCGGCTGATGCGAGCCGAGGGCCTACGCGGGATCCCACGGGAGAAGACCCGCAAGACCACCATCGGCGAGGGCGGCGAAACCGAGCGACCGGAGGACCGCGTGCAGAGGAAGTTCGTCGCGACCGCGCCGAACCAGCTCTGGGTCGCGGATCTGACCTACGTTCGCACGCATGCGGGCTGGACCTACGTCGCGTTCGTCCTAGACGTCTTCAGCCGGATGATCGTGGGCTGGCAGGTGTCCACCAACCTGCGCACCGACCTCGCACTGGATGCCCTCGACATGGGGCTGTGGGCGCGCCAGCGAGCCGGCCAGGACGTCACCGGCCTGATCCATCACTCGGATAGGGGCGTGCAATATCGAGCGATTCGCTACACCGAGCGGCTCGCCGAAGCCGAGGCCGTCGCATCCGTCGGGTCCAAGGGCGACAGCTACGACAACGCCATGGCCGAGGCACTGAACTCGCTGTTCAAGGCCGAGTGCATCCGCA
>NZ_AVPJ01000048.1 GCF_000768705.1 Knoellia sinensis KCTC 19936 | reverse complement strand
GGCTCATCCCAATCGGGGGTGTAGGAGTTGGGGTCTGAAGCCGCCGGTCTCGAGCAGGCTTCGGGCGATGTAGTTGGTCAGGTTGCGGAACCCGAGTGCGGAGCCGCGCAGGTGTTCGAGCCGTCCGTTGAGCGCCGCGGTCGGCCCGTTGCTGGTGCCGGGTCGTTCGAAGTAGGCGAGCACGTCAGCGGCTCGCTTCTTCAGGGTCCGGCCCAGGGTGGTGAGCTCGGTGAGCACCTTGGGGACGCCGGCGCTGAGGTCGGTGATCAGCTTCTCCATGAGCTCGCGGCCACGTTGCCGGTCCTCGTGGCGATAGGCGGCGATCATGCGCTGGTAGACACCCCAGGTCGCCTCGACCTCGACGTGAGCGTCATCAACGAACAGCGCGCGTAGCCTGTCGCTCTGCTTGTCGGTGAGCAGGTCCGCGCCGGTGTGCAGCGTGCGCCGCGACTTGTAGAGCGGGTCGTCCCTGAACCCACGGTGCCCGTGGATCGCGAGTTGGACCCGGCGCCGGCACCTGTCGAGGGCGTCACCGGCCAGGCGCACGACGTGGAAGGGATCCATCACCGTGACCGCGTCCGGGATCTCCTCTGCAGCGGCGGTCTTGAACCCGGTGAAGCCGTCCATCGCGACCACCTCGACCGCGTCACGGAAGGCGTCGTCGCGGTCGGCGAGCCAGGTCTTGAACGCCGCCTTCGACCGGCCCTCGACCATGTCCAGCAGCCTTGCTGGGCCGGCGCCATCGCGGACCGGGGTGAGGTCGATGATCACGGTGACGTACTTGTCGCCACGCCTGGTGTGGCGCCAGACGTGCTCATCGACGCCAATGACCTTCACGCCCTCAAACCGCGTGGGGTCGTTGATCAGCAGCCGCTTGCCTTCAGCCAGGACCGCGTTGTTGGCGGTGTCCCACGCGACCCCGAGTCCCTCGGCGACACGGGCGACGGTGAGGTGTGCGACCACGATCCCTTCCAGCGCCCACCGCAGCCCGGTGCGCGAGAGCTTCGCGCGTGGCTCCGCCGCGGCGCTGGTGTCTTGGCGCCACACGTGTCCGCAGTCGGCACAGCGGTAGCGGCGCACTACAACTTCCAGCACGGTCGGTCGCCAGCCCAGCGGCTCGTGGGCCAACCGCCGGATCACGGTGTCACGAGCAGCGCCTTCGCTGCCGCACCGTCGGCACCACTGATCTGGTTCCACCACGCGGCACGCGAGGACCGCACGATCCGGTTCAAGTCGTTGTCCGGTCACGCTCAGACCGAGGCCGTCGAGTCGAGCGAAGGCGGTCAGGTCAGGGCGGCCGAAGC
>NZ_AVPJ01000047.1 GCF_000768705.1 Knoellia sinensis KCTC 19936 | reverse complement strand
GGCTCTCCTGCTGTTGGTGTGGGTCGTAACGCAGGTGAGCACGCTGCTGCGTCCTAAGTTCTCGACTGTCAAGGAACGAGAATGAAGGGGTCGCGGCAGCGTGCTCAGTTCAAGGGTAATCGGTCAGGTGTGCGGGTTCGCCGCGGCGGAGGTGGTCGTCGACGGGGCTGAACTCGTCGACGGTGTCGTGCTGGTGCGGGCTCGGCCGAGGTTCGGGTTCCAGCATCGGTGCCCGCATTGTCGGCGGCGGTGTCCGCGTTATGACCGCGGCCGGGGCCGGCGTTGGCGCAGTTTGGATTGGGATCGTCGCCGCGTGTTCGTCCACGCGCGGATCCCGCGGGTGACCTGCCGTGAGCATGGGGTCGTGGTCGCGTGGGTACCTTGGGCTCGGCACGGAGCCCGGCACACCACCGCGTTCGAGGACATGGCGGCGTGGGCGGCGACGCAGATGTCGGCCACCGCGGTGACCACGCTGCTGCGGTGTGCGTGGCGGACCATCGGCTCGATCGTGACCCGGGTGTTGGCTGATCGGCGCGCAGCCAGCGGCAGCGACGGGTTGGACGGGTTGCGTCGGATCGGGATCGACGAGGTGGCCTACCGGCGCGGTCGCAGGTACCTGGTGGTGGTCGTCGATCACGACACCGGTCGCCTGGTGTGGGCCGCGCCGCGGGCACGGAAGGAGACCGTGAACGCGTTCTTCGACGCCCTGGGCCCGGAGCGCACCGCGCACCTGACCCACGTCACCTCCGACAGTGCCTCGTGGATCGCCGGCCCAGTCGCTGAGCACGCCCCGAAGGCGGTCCACTGCGCCGACCCGTTCCACATCGTCCAGTGGGCCGGCGACGCCCTGGACGAATGCCGCCGGCAGGTGTGGAACGCCGTGCGGACCCGTCAGAAACCTGGCAGCGGTGCAGCGACCGGGGCCGGGGTCCCGGTCAAGAACATCATGTGGACGCTGCGGATGAACCCGGACCGGTGGGGCGATCAACAGGTCGAATCGATGACCTGGCTGGCCGCCACCCACCCCGACCTCCACCGCGCTTGGCAGCTCAAGGAGGCGCTGCGGGCAGTGTTCACCGTCGGCACCGGTGACGACCACGGCGCCACCGCCAAGGAGTTGCTCGAGAGTTGGACCGCGCACGCCCTGGCCAGCCAACTGGAGCCCTTCATCGCCCTGGCCCTCCGGATCACCGCCTACCGCAAGACCATCGACGCCGCCCTGACCACCGGCCTGAACAACGCCCTGACCGAGTCGGCAAACAACAAGATCCGCGTCATCACCCGACGTGCCTACGGCTTCCACAGCGTCGACGCCCTGATCGCCCTGGCCATGCTCAGCCTCGGGGTTTACCGCCCCACCGACCCACACCAATGACAGGAGAGCC
>NZ_AVPJ01000046.1 GCF_000768705.1 Knoellia sinensis KCTC 19936 | reverse complement strand
GGTTAGACATCCCAGGGTTGTAAGTCGTCAAGCGGCGGCGGGCTGTCGGTGTCCCCAAGCGGTCTGCTCGTCGTAGGCGTGTCGGTGTTTGAGGCAGCCGTGGAGGATGGCGACCCATCTGTTCCCGAGGGCGCGCAGGGCTTGGTGGTGGGTGTCTTTGGCGGCGCGTCGTTGGTCGTAGTAGCCGCGGGCACCGGAGCTGGCTTGCAGCGAGCAGAAGGCCCACTGGTCGATCGCGTCGTACAACCGAGTGTTGCGGGCGTGTCTGGCGACCACGGCACGCTTCTTGCCTGAGGCGATCGTGATCGGGGAGGTCCCGGCGTAGTTCCTGCGAGACTTGGCGTCGGCGAAGCGTTCGGGGTCGTCCCCGAACTCGCCGAGCACCCGGGCGCCGAGGACGTCACTCAGGCCTGGCAGCGAGAGAATGATGTCGGCGTCCGGGTGCTGCTCAAAACTCTGCTCCAGTTGTGCCTCGAGTTCGGCGAGCTGGGTGTTCATCGAGGTGATGAGCCCGGCCTGCGCGGACACGACGACGGCGTAGGCCGCTGCGACAGCGTCGGGTGCGTGTAGCTGCGGGGTCCGAAGCGCCGCCTGGATCCGCTCCGCCGTCGGGTCAAGGTTTCGTCGTCGGCCACCAGCGCTCAGGGCGGCCTTGATCTGCGACCGGGTCAACTTCGCCGCGAGGTGGGGGTTGGGAGCTCGGCCGAGGACGGCGAGGGCGTCACGGTCGTGCAGGTCCTCGAACGCAAGCAGGGCTGCGGGATAGAACTCCCGCAACGCATTCCGCAACCGATTGGTCTCTCGGGTCCTCGACCACACCAAGGACTGCTGAGCACGCGCCAAGACCTTGATGCCCTGAACGTCATCAGTGTCGCCGGCGACGACGCGATGGTTGTGGGCGTCGGTACGGACCAGGTCGGCCAGCACCTTCGCGTCCCCGGCATCGGACTTGCCGCCGCCCACGTGATGCCGCTCCCGGTACCGAGCGACGGCCCTGGGGTTGATCGCGTACACCCGATACCCGGCCGCGATCAGCGACGTCACCCACAGACCGTGGTCGGTTTCGATCCCCACCGACACCTCCAGAGGATCGTTGGCATGATCACCGATCACCGCATGGAGGGTGCTGACCCCGCCCACTCCCTCGGGCAGCCTTCGCGCCGCGAGCTTCTTGCCCTTCTCATCCATCACGTGGATGTCGTGATGATCCTCAGCCCAGTCGTTCCCGACGAAGATCAACGCGCCCACCTCCCTTGACCCGGGACGAACCTGCTTCGGACAGTTGAGCCGAGACCGCCCCGGCAGCGACCTAATGGATCAGTGCTCACCGCACGCGGGGCACGACATCCCATCAGCACTCAACGGGCGACCTACCCGCCGATCGGGACACGATCTAACCCAAGGGATCACAGCCCCGGGGACGAGCGGTGTTCACCAACCGACGGCTCGGCCACCAGCCTCCACCCCAGACCCATGGGGTGTGAAGGGAAGCTGCATCCCCATTAGGG
>NZ_AVPJ01000004.1 GCF_000768705.1 Knoellia sinensis KCTC 19936 | reverse complement strand
CAATCCCCACCACTCCCCGGGGCTCTGTCCAACGATATGTCGCCGTGTCTTGAGGAGTGGGGGCGACAGGAGCGGCGAACTGCGCTGGCGCGACTCATGACCGCCCGGGCTCATGTGCGCAAGGGTCCACTACAGCGAGGCAGAGTCGAGCAAGAGGAGCCGGCCGTTCGTCATGACCATCACCCTAGTTGTGGCCAGGTCACCGGGCTGCGTCAGAAGGCACCAGCCAGGGTCCCCGCCGCGACAGCGGCAACGGCGAGCGACAGCAGAGACCAGACGATGACGTCCCAGATCGTGCGCCAGGAACCCGCGCTCACCCGGACGATGCGCACCGCGCCAGTCACAAGCAGAACGAGCCCCGTCATCGGTCCGAGGGCGATGGTGCCTGCGAATGTCGCGAGGTCGCGGGGTGTGAGGGTGCACCCGAACCCGAGGCCCTCACACTGGCCGTTCGCGTTGCTGTCCGGTGCGAGGAAGTACCAGGCCGCCCATGCGACCCACAGCAGGGCGAGGCAGACGAGGACGATGAGTGAGCCTCGCGGCCGACGAGATGCCTGCATGTGGGTGGACATGTCCTGCATCGTGCCCCGAAATGACTAGGGTTGGCGTCGTGGAGGACCTGGACCGCAAGATTGTGGAGCAACTCGCGACGGATGGTCGGATGAGTTACACCGATCTCGGTCGTGCCCTGGGCATGTCGACCTCTGCGGTGCACCAGCGAGTCCGACGTCTTGAGAAGCGCGGTGTCATCAAGGGCTACACGGCCCGGATCGACCATGCCGCCCTTGGTGTCGCGATGACTGCCTTCATCGCGATCACCCCTCTGGACCCTGCTGCTCCGGACGACATCCCCGACCGGTTGCGTGACGTGGCTGCAGTTGAGGCATGTCACTCCGTCGCAGGCGACATGAACTACATCCTCAAGGTCCGCGTTGCCACGCCACTCGAACTCGAAGAGCTCTTGGCGACCGTCAGGGCCAAGGCCAATGTCTCGACGAAGACGACGGTCGTCCTTTCGACTCCCTGGGAGTAGACGCTCCGAAGAAGGTTTGTATGCCGTCCACCCCGATCCCGCTGTCGGTGCGGCATCCCGTTGGTCGACTGAACTGCGGGGGCGGTCGCCCGTGATGTGCATTGTCGGTGGTCGCAGGTAGCGTTCTGATGACCGACCGTGGTCGGCGTTCGAGGTGTGCCATTTGCCGTGAATTCTGTTGGGACAGTGGAGAATTCACCCGGAATTGGGCTGTGGACAAGCAGGATTGTCGAACGTGAGTTCGATAGGGTGTGGGGTATGGACATGGAGCAGTCGGCGGGGCCGGTGGCGCAGTTGCGCGCGGTCCTGATGGCTGCCCGGGACGGACTGTCGGGGGTCGGGCCGGCGTTGGCGTCGTTGTCTGCGGCCGAGTTGGCGGAGGTGATGACTCTCAGTGATGAGGTGAAGGCTCAGGTCGGGGCGGTGCAGGTGCGGGTCGTGGGGGAGGCGGCCTCGCGCGGTGAGTTCACGGCGGCTCGTCGTGGGGTCGGGTCGGGTCAGGCGTGGGTGCGTGAGCATGCGCCGTCGTTGCGGCAGGGTGGTGCGGGGCAGGTGGCGCAGTTCGCTCAGGAGGCGGCGGCGGCGACCCCGACCGGGTCGTGGGTGGACGGGGGTCCGGTGGCGGGGGTGTATGCGGACCCGGAGCGTCCCGAGGGGGTGGTGTGGGCTCGGGTCGTCACCGGTGAGGTGGGGCCGGAGTTGGCGTTGGCGACGTTGCGGGAGATGGGCAAGCTCAAGGACCGCCTGGTGGCGGAGGCGATCCCGACGGTGGCGGGGGCGATGCTGGATCACGGGTCGCGGTTCGGGGCCGGGGACACGAGGCGGGTGAGGGCGGCGTTGTTGGCGAAGTACGGGGCCGAGGGCGAGTTCGACGAGAAGCAGAAGCGGTTGCGGGCGGGGGCGTACTTGTCGTCGCCGCAGGTCGCCGACGGGGACGTGTCGGAGTATCGGATGGGGTTGACGCCGGAGCAGGCGGCCCGGCTCGAGGCCGCGATCGGGCCGTTGAGCAAGCCGGTGCCGGACCCGGTGACGGGGGAGGCGGATCTGCGCCCGGCCGGGCAGCGCCGGGTCGAGGCACTGCATGCGGTCCTCGGGAAGGCGGTCGGTGCGGATGCGGCCGGGGCGGCGGCGCCGGGGGGTGCGGCCACGGTGGTGCACGTGTCCATCACGCTCGCGGAACTGCTCGCGGGACTGGCCGGCCTGACCCGGGACACCACCAGCGAGTCCTGTGGTGCGGGCGGGTCGGTGTTCGGCGCCGGTGTCGACGCGCAGGCCGAGGCGTCCGCCGAGGGTTCAGGTCCCGCGGGTGGTGCGGGCGCGCCAGCGGGTGCCGGCTTGGTGATGGGGTCGCGGGTGCAGGGCACGATGTTGGCGCCGTCGGTGGTGCGGCAGTTGGCGTGTGACGCCGATGTGATCCCGGTGGTGCTCGGGGCTGAGGGTGAGGTGCTGGATCTGGGGCGGGCGACCCGGTTGTTCACGCGGGGTCAGCGGCGGATGTTGTGGCACCGGGACCGGGAGTGCACCTTCCCCGGGTGTGGCATGCCCTCGAGTTGGGCGCAGGCGCATCATCTGGTGCATTGGGCCGACGGGGGCCCCTCGGACGCAGTCAATGCGGCGTTGTTGTGCCAGCGGCATCACACGCAGGTCCATGAGCAGCGCCTGATCGGCACCGTGGGTGCCCCGGACGAGTGGGGGCGGTGCGTGACCTGGGATCTGACCCCGGGCAGCTACGACCGCGAACTCGCCGCCCGGTTGGCGCAGTTCCGGCGAGCCCGCGAGGGGATCGACGACCTCGACGACAGCACCTTCGATGCGGCTGGCACTGGAGGACGGGGACACCGTCGACGGCCACGGCCACGGTTGGACACTGGACCCTCCGAGGGGTGGGTCTCAGCGGCACCCGATGACGTGAGCGACGACCTCGTCGCCGACCTCGAAGCCGACCACCTCGCAGCAGGCCGCGCCGACTGGCTCCACGACCTGTCCGGCCACGACGAGCTGCCCGGCCACGACGACCTGCCCTGGGACATCCCGGCCTGATCATCCGCTTGCCCTCGTCAGGGGCACTGCTGATGAGGATTGAGCTGACCTCAGATCGTCAGCGTTCTGCCCCGCCCCTGGTGCGCTGTGGATAACTCTGCGGCGCCTTCGGCGATTTTCGGCACGATCCCTGCATGACCTTCGAGAACCTTCCGAACAACTGGCCGGACCTCCCGCTCGACGACCCCGACCTTCGCGCCGATGTGGTCGATCTGGTGGTCTCCTACCGCGATCGCCTCGCCGGCTGCCTCGCACTCCTCGCACTGGACGAAGTTCACCTCATCATGGGCGAGCCCATCGTGATCGCCGAGATGGGTGAGCGTGGACCTGCGGACGTGCACGAGGTCCTCACGGCCCTCTTCGAACACGGCAGGCCCCCCGGCCTCGTCGCGGCACTCGGCCGACCGGGTCCACCCCGATTCACGGACGGCGACCGCGAGTTGCATCAGGCGCTGGTCGAGGTGTGCCGCGCCCAGGAGGTCGAGTTGATCGCGACCTACGTGGCCTCCGAGAGTGCCGTTCGCGAGTTGCCCGATCATCTCAGGCTGGCGTCGTGACGACTCTCGCTCAGCGGGCGATGGCCGACTGGGTGGCATGCGTGACGGTGACGAGGTCGGCCGGCGCGAGCTCGATGTCGAGTCCGCGACGCCCGCCCGAGACGAGCACGGTGTTGTGCTGATGGGCCGACACGTCGACCACGGTCGTCAGTTCTCGCTTCTGGCCAATGGGGGAGATGCCGCCCACGACATAGCCCGAACTGCGCTCTGCCGCAATGGGATCCGCCATGGCGACCTTCTTCACGCCCAACGCTGAGGCAAGCGCCTTGAGGTCTAGGCTCTTGTCCACGGGAACCACGCCGACAGCCAGTCCGGCCCCGGTGTCGACGAGCAGCGTCTTGAAGACGCGTCCGGGTTCGACACCCAGGGCCTGGGCTGCTTCGAGACCAAACGACTCGGCCGCAGGGTCGTGCTCATAGGCGCGAACGGCATACGGGATCTTGGCCTTGGTCAACGCGGCGGTCGCCGGAGTGCCGACGGAGCCACCGCGGTCCTTGCGTCCCATGACGCGAAGAGTATGCCGTCCGCGCGCCTACGTCAGGTGAGGTCTCGTGCCGAGGCCTCACGGCTCGCACCCGCACCGGCGAGGGCAGCAGCGTGCACCTGGTCCACGTCCGTGTTGGTGCGCCACCACTCCTGACCCGACTCGGGGAGCGTATAGATCGGGTCGTAGTAGACGTACTCGCGGGAGAGCGCCTGTGCGTCCTCACCCTCGATCGAGGTGCGGTAGTTCTTGCGCCAGAAGGACATTCCCTTGTCGCGGTCATAGCTGTCGACCTGGTGCACCCAGCGTTTTCCGACGAAGGGCACGTCGCAGACGATGCGCGGCGTCGCGAAACCGGGGAGGTATCCCATGATCGAGTGCTGCAGGTGCTGCGCCTCGTGGAGGGCGAGTCGCCAGTGCTCCGAGAACGGGATCATGTCGCACATGTAGAAGTAGTACGGCGTGATCATGGCCTCGTCCTGAAGCGCGAAGCACAGGTCGAGCAGGCTCTCGCTCGAGTCATTGATCCCGCGCATCAGGACGCCCTGGTTGCGGACGTCACGAACACCTGCCTCGAGCATTGCCTTGGCCGCGTCCGCCACGAGCGGCGTGACCGAGTTGGCGTGGTTGACGTGCGTGTGGATCGCGAGGGAGACCCCGCGCGAGCGCGCCAGGGCAGACACGCGAGCGACGCCCTCGACGACGTCGGGCTGGAGCCAGTGCTGGGGGAGACCCATGAGGGCCTTCGTCGCGAGACGGATGTCACGAATGTTGTCGATGCGCAGCAACTTGTCCAGGAAGCCCTCGAGGTTCTTCCACGGCATGTTGGCGACGTCGCCACCCGAGACGACGACATCGCGGACCTGCGGGGTGCGCTGGAGGTAGTCCAGCATCGCCGCGTGGCGGTCGACCGGCTTGCCGGCCAGCTTGAGCTTGACGATCTGCGGGGTCGAGTTGCCCACGAGGTCCATGCGGGTGCAGTGGCCGCAGTACTGCGGACACGTCGGCAGCATCTCGGCGAGGACCTTGGTGGGGTAGCGGTGCGTCAGACCCTCGACAGCCCACATGTCATGCTCGTGAAGGCTGTCGCGAGCAGAGAACGGGTGTGACGCCCAGTCCGTCCGACGGTCACTGAACACCGGGAGCATGTAGTGGCGCACCGGGTCGGCCATGAATGCTTCGGTGAAGTCGATGCCAGCGGCTGGCATCGGCTCGGACGTCGACGGGACCATCGTGTTGACCATCTGCGGCGGCACCAGCATCGACATCGTGGCGCGCTCGGCCTGGTCGCGCTCGAGGTCGGCATAGAACTCGTCCGTGAGCAGGTCGCCCATGAGCTCGCGGAGCTGCGCGATGTTCTTGACGCAGTGGGCGCGCTGCCACTGGGCGGACTCCCAGTCGGCGCGGGTCACGTCGCGCCACCCCGGGTAGCGGGTCCAGTCGGGCTCGATGAGCTCCGTGCGCCGGTACACGTAGGGCTGCTCGATGTTCGTCGTCATATCTGCGAGGATACGGACAGATCACTCATTCGTCACACTTGTGCCGCAATATTTATCGTTGCGTGTCGCAGGACAGGAGAACTTTCGTGCTCGCGTCGACCGTGTCACCCGTGTCCGGCCCGTCCTCACCCTTCGGCGTTCACCGTGTCCTCGAGCCGGCCGGGGAGTCCCTGCCCCAAGCGGCGCGTGTGCTCGACCCCCGTCCGCAGATCTGGCCGGACGAGGTGCGCATCGACATCGAGACCTTGAACCTCGACGCAGCGTCCTATCGCCAACTGCACGACAAGCACGCCGGCGACGGAGCCGCGATCCGCGACGAGGTCCTGGCGATCGTGGGGGAGCGCGGCAAGATGCAGAACCCCGTGACGGGCAGTGGCGGCATGCTCATCGGCACCGTTGCCGAGGTCGGCCCCGAGTCGCCCCTGGGACTCGCCGTCGGCGATCGCGTTGCGACCCTCGTGTCCCTGTCCCTCACGCCGCTTGAGATCAGTGACGGGCTCGAGCGATGGGACGGCCAGGGGGAGCGCATACCCGCCGCGGGGCACGCCATCCTGTTCGGTCGGTCGATCGCGGCCAAGCTCCCCGACGACCTGGCGCCTGAGCTCGCGCTCATGGTCATGGACGTCTGCGGCGCACCTGCGCTCGTGTCACGGACCATCAAGGGGTATGCCGGCCGTTCGCCTTCCGATGTCGACTCCCCGTCCAAGGACGGCCCGTCTGTCGTCGTGCTCGGAGGGGCGGGCAAGTCGGGGTCGTTGTCCTTGGCGGCAGCGGCAGACGCTGGTGCAACCCGTCGGGTGGCGGTCGTTCGTGATGCGTCGGAGGCCTCACTGCTCGAAGGGACCGGCTTGGCCACTCACGTGGTGGTCGCTGACGCGCGAAACCCACTCGGGCTCGCCGAGGCCGTTCAGTCGGCGGGTGGTCCCGCAGACCTCACCGTCGTCTGCGTCGATGTCACCGGCTGCGAGCAGCCGGCAATCCTGACAACCGCCGACGGTGGCACGGTCATCTTCTTCTCCATGGCGACGAACTTCGCGGCCGCTGCCCTCGGTGCCGAGGGGCTGGCCGCCGACGTGACCATGCTCGTGGGCAACGGCTACGTGCCGGGCCACGCGGCATACGCACTGGAACTTCTGCGCGGGAACGCGGCAGTGCGCGAACTCTTCGAGAGTCGGCTAGAGGACTGACGTCAGCTCGACTTCACCGGGTGCGCTGTAGCGACGGCGAGGCTTCGGACCTCGTCAGCCACGAGGTCCGGCCCCGCGAGGGAGCCTGAGACGCAAGAATCTCGGTTGTGGGCGTGATCGGGGGACTTGGGCGGACATACAAGGGCATGACCACCACGACAGAACACGATGAGCCGCCGGGGCAGATCCCTGAGCGGACTGCCGCGTTGTTCCGCCAACACGCAGCTCGCGTCTACGCCTACGCGCGGCGACATGTCGAGGAGAGTCACTGCGACGATGTCGTCTCGGAGACCTTTCTCGTCGCGTGGAGGCGACCGGACCAAGTGCCGGAGGAGCCATTGCCGTGGTTGCTCGTGGTCGCGCGCAACGTCATCGCCAACCAGCGACGCACGAACCGACGTGCGGACGATCTCTGGTTCGCCGCGGTCCGGCAGGGGTGGACCGCGACGAGCCCATCGGCTGACCAGTCGCTCATCGAACGCGAGGCCATGATCGGCGCGCTCGAGTCCTGCACCAGGGCCGAGCGCGAGGCCCTCCTGCTGACTGCGTGGGACGGGCTCACCCCCGAGCAGGCAGCGGCGATCGCCGACTGCTCGACAAGGGCCTTCACCGTGCGCCTGCACCGCGCCCGGACCCGACTCCGAGCCGCTCTCGCCGCACAGGATCTGCACAGCACGGAACCCATCCAGACGCACCACGAACCGGCGGAGGGGTCCGTTCGCGCCACCACTCGACTTGCCCAGGAGATGTCATGAACACCACCGACCACGATTCCCGCGACCCGCTCGACCTCTTGACCACGGCCCGCCCCACCGACGCCTCGCTGGACACGACATGGTCGAGCACCCGCTCCGAAGGCGCTCTCGCGACCATGCAGCGGCTCGCCGAGAGCGACGGCAAGCAGGCATACGTGTCCCGGCTGTCACCGCGTCGGCGCACCACTCGTCGCTGGGCCGCCCTGGGCGGCGTGGCAGCAGCCATGGCGTTCGTGGCTATCGTCGCCCCGGCGCTCCTTGGACGTGGGTCAACGTCCGCCACCGCCGCGATCACACCGTTGATTTCGATTGCGGAAAATGCGGACCCGGTGGTCATCCCCGCGGGGCACTTCCTCCATCTGGTCACCGTTGAGAACCCGGATGGGCTGCCGCCTGGCTCGGCGGGGGATGCGCCGCTCACCAGGGAGAGTTGGATGAGCTCGGACGGTCACTTGTGGCGGCGCACCAGCCCGCCTAGCGGCCGCGTTGTCCTTGAGGACCTTGGGGCCCAGGATGGTAATGCCCTCCACCTGCCCCAGTCGGTCTCCACCCTCGAACTCCCAACCGACGCCAACGCCCTTGAAGCGTTCCTGCGGCGCCGTGTTCAGGGATCGAGTTCTCAGAACGAGGCCGTTTTCGAGGCGATCGCAGCGTTGTCGCGAGCCGGGGATCTTCCGCCAAGGGTGCGAGCCGCGTCTCTGGAGGTGCTGGCGAGTTTGCCCGAAGTCACCGCAGCAAAGGTGTCCGTGGCGGGTCAGCGGGTGGTTCGCGTTGAGTTTGCGGACGACTCGATTCGCAAGGATGAGACCAAAGTGATGCTTTTCGCTTCCACTACGGCCAATTTGCTGGAAGAGGCACAAACCTCCCGTGGCGAAACGAACTACAGATCAGTGATCACGCGCCGAGAGGTCGTCGCCGCCATGCCGCCTGGTCTGGCCGATCAGGCCCGCCGGCAGGAGGCCGCTCGCACGAAGTGGATGACTCGATGCAACGGTCCTGACGCCATCCCCAACAGCCCCGACTGCGTGAAGAAGCCGATAGGCATTAACTGACTCGCGCCCACGAGGGAGGATTTCCGGTCCAGCGTGTGCTGGGCCGGAAGTCCTCCCTCTCACTGCTAGATTTGCCGCGTGTCTTCGCGTACCAAGCCCCTCCTCGAACTCGACAAGGCAGACGTCCGACGGGCCCGCTCCCTCGCCCGCAAGGTTGGCAAGCCGGTCGTCGACATCGCCTCCCGCCACACGACCGTGTCGGTCGAGCGCGCAACGCTGCGCCTTGCAGGCCTCGCTGGCGCAGACCACGATCGCGTCCCATGGGTCAACCACCTCGTCGACGCCGTGCGCGAGACGTCAGGCCTGGAGCACGGCGTGGCCCTGCCCGTCTGGGACGCCCTTCGCCGAGGGGTCGCACCCGACCTGCTGACCCTGGCCCAGAAGTCCAGCAGCCGCTCGGTCGACTTCCGGATCCCCGGAGGAAAGGACGCCACAGCGGCAGCCAAGCAGGCGCGCACGACGGTGGCGGCCGGCATACGGAGCATCGACAAGCAGCGAGCCCAGCGTGACCGGCTGATCAAGCGCCACGGTGACCCGAAGCAGCGCCCGTGGATCTATCTCATCGTCGCCACCGGCGACATCTACGAGGACATTCCCCAGGCGCAGGCTGCCGCCCGAGAAGGTGCCGACGTCATCGCCGTCATCCGCTCCACCGGGCAGAGCCTCCTCGACTACGTGCCCGAGGGCGCGACGCGCGAGGGATACGCCGGCACCTACGCCACCCAGGAGAACTTCCGGCTCATGCGGGCGGCGCTCGACGAGACGAGCAAGGAGCTCGGCCGCTACATCCGCCTGACGAACTACGCGTCCGGGCTGTGCATGCCCGAGATCGCCACCCTCGCCGGACTCGAGCGGCTCGACATGATGCTCAACGACTCGATGTACGGCATCCTCTTCCGCGACATCAACCCGATCCGCACGTTCGTCGACCAGCGGTTCAGCCGCCAGATCCACGCGCGCGCCGGGATCATCATCAACACCGGCGAGGACAACTACCTCACCACGAGCGACGCGGTCGAAGCGGCGCACACGGTGACGGTGAGCCAGTTGCTCAACGAGTACTTCGCCAAGGAGGCCGGCCTTGAGGACTGGCAGCTCGGGCTGGGGCACGCCTTCGAGATCAACCCCGACCTGCAGGACTCGTTCCGGATGGAACTGGCCCACGCGCTTCTGGCGCGCACGCTTTTCCCCGACGCACCGCTCAAGTGGATGCCTCCGACGAAGCACATGACCGGCGACGTCTTCCGCGGCAATCTGCTCGACGGCTTCTTCAACCTCGTCGGGACGCTCACCGGCCAGGGCATCCTCCTCGTCGGCATGATGACCGAGGCCGTGGTCACGCCGTGGATCTCCGACCGCGACATCGCTCTCCAGAACGTCCGCTACGTGCTCAACGCAGCCGGTGGCCTCACCGAGGACTTCCACCCGCCGCGTGACGGCTTCATCCAGACGCGAGCGCGCCACGTCCTCGGCGAGGCCATCGACCTGCTCGAGGAAATCGCCGCCGAGCCGGGCAAGGCGCCACTGCTCGAGGCCATCGCCGACGGCACCTTCGGTGAGATGAAGCGCCCCGCCACCGCCGGCAAGGGTCTCGACGGTGTCGTCGAGCGGGCCGACGGCTTCGTCAACCCAGCGATCGACCTCCTCGAGACGGGAGCCACCCGATGAGCCCTGTGAAGCAGCCGTTGCCGGAGGTCACGGAGATTCCGAAGGTCATTCGTCCCTACGGCGACCAGACCGGTGACGGCATGGTGCAGGTGTCCTTCACCCTTCCCATGCCTGGCGGCAAGCGTGCCGAGGGGGCAGCCCTCCAGCTCGCCGGCAAGATGGGCATCGAGCCGGCCATCGTGGTGCACAGCAAGCCGATCGGCGACGGATTCACCTTCTTCGTCGTCTACGGCTCGGTGAAGCACCTCGTCGAACCCGGCCTCGTCGAGGTCGTCGAGCGGGAGTTCCCGCTGCTCTCCGGCAAGGAGATCAACACGGCAATCAAGCGCCACCTGCGCCGCAAGCTCGTCGTCGTCGGGGCATGCATCGGCACCGACGCCCACACCGTCGGCATCGACGCGATCCTCAACATCAAGGGCTTCGCGGGGGAGAAGGGCCTCGAGTACCACCGCGAGATCAAGGTCGTGAACCTCGGCGCCCAGGTCCTCGTCCCCGACCTCGTCGAGCGCGCCCGCGCCGAGAAGGCCGACGCCGTGCTCGTGAGCCAGGTCGTCACCCAGCGCGACGCCCACATCCACAACACGACCGCGATGTCGGCGGCCTTCCGCGAAGCGTTCCCGGCAGGCAAGGTGCCGCACCTCGTCGTCGGCGGTCCGCGGTTCGAGGAGGGCTCGGCGGGATCGCTCGGCGTCGACCGCATCTTCGGTCGCGGGACGACGCCCGGCGAGGTCGCGAGCTATCTCGTCCACGCGCTCGTCGCGCCTCGTGCCACCGCGCACCAGACCAAGGGAGCATGACCACATGAGCGAGCCCACCGCGACCGTCGGTCAGAAGGTCACCCACCGCCATTACGTTCCCTACAGCCACGCGCACTACGCCGGCAACCTCGTCGACGGCGCCTACTCGTTGGCCGCGTTCGGCGACGTTGCGACCGAGATGTGCATCATCACCGACGGCGACGAGGGGCTCTTCGCGTCCTACAGCGACGTGCAGTTCCTCGCACCAGTGCGCGCCGGAGACTGCATCGAGATCGAGGCGACCCTTGTCCGGGTGGGTACGCGCAGCCGCGAGATGGAGTTTGCCGTGCGCGTCGTCGCGCGCGGCAACCCCGAGCGCGGGGAGTCCGCAGCAGACGTCCTCAATCCGCCTGTGGTCGCCACGACGGCACGCGGTGTCGTGGTGGTGCCACCGCGCTGAGGTCGGTGACCTACGGTGGCACCGTGCCACCGCGAATCCCGTATGCCGTCCGCGCCCTTCTCGCGGTCGCCGCCGGCCTGTTGCTCTGGTTGGCCTTTCCCGACCACAACCTCTGGTGGCTCGCCCCCATCGCGGTGGGCTTACTCGGGGTGGTTACCTACGACGTGGGCGGTCGGCGCGGGTTCGGCCTGGGCATGCTGGCCGGGTGGGCGTTCTTCGTCCCGGTGCTGTCGTGGTCGGGGATCTACGTCGGCAAAGTGCCGTGGTTCGCCCTTGCGACCCTCGAGGCGCTGTACTTCGGCGCCATGTGTGCGGTCGTCGGCTACCTGACCCAGAGGTGGCGGCACAAGCGGCCACGGACGGCGTACCTGGTGGTTCCGCTTGCCTGGGTGGCCCAAGAGTTTGCCCGAAGCAATACCCCCTTCGGCGGCTTCCCTTGGGCGAGGTTGGCCTTCAGCCAGGCTGACAGCCCTCTCCGCAATGTCGCGCAATGGCTTGGCGCGCCAGGGGTGAGCTTTGCTGTGGCGTTCATCGGGATGCTCCTCCTGATGGCCTGCGTCGAAAGTCAGCTCAACCGTCTGGCGATCCTCCCTTCTGCTGTGGGGATTGCGGTTCTTCTCGCCCTGCCGGCCGCCTCTACGCCCTCGACCGAGGGGCGGCAGGTCACCGTCGCCATGGTCCAGGGCAACGTGCCACGGCCCGGTCTGGAATTCAACGCCGAGCGCCGGATGGTGCTCGACAACCACGTTCGGGGGACCGAGGCCATTGCGGCACGGGTCGAGGAGGGTCTGGGGGAGCGCGTGCTGGAACCGCTCAGCCTGGTCGTCTGGCCCGAGAACTCCTCGGACATCGACCCGCTTCGCAACGCGGACGCGGGGGCCCAAGTGCAGCGCGCGGTCAGCTCCGTGGGTGTGCCCGTCATCGTGGGGGCCGTGCTCCAGGAGCCGGATCCCAACATCTCCAACGCGTCGCTTCTGTATCGGCCCGGGGGAGGAGAGCCCGAACGTTATGTCAAGAACCACCCCGTGCCGTTCGCGGAATACATCCCGTACCGCGACTTCTTCCGGAACTTCAGCGACAAGGTCGACCTCGTCACTCGGGACTTCGCCAAGGGCACGGAACTCGGCGCTTTCCGGATCGACGCACCCTCGGGAGCGTATTGGGCACTGCCGACGATCTGCTTCGAGGTGGCGTATGACGGCCTGATGCGCGAGTCCGTGACCCAGCCGGGCAAGGAGGCCAGCGTCCTCCTGGTCCAGACGAACAACGCCACCTTCGGATTCACGGCCGAGTCGGAGCAGCAGTTCGCCATCTCTCGAATCAGGGCCATCGAGCACGGTCGCTCGATTGCTCACGTGTCGACCGTGGGGGTGTCGGGCTTCATCGCACCCGACGGTTCAGTCACCGGGAAGACCGGTCTCTTCACGGCTGAACAGGGCATCGGTTCGCTCACGATCCGCACGGATCGAACGGTGTCTGACTGGCTTGGCCCGTGGCCCGAGCGTCTCGCCGTTGTGGCGCTCATCGCTCTCCTCATTGGAGCCGTTGCCGGGGGTCGATTGGATAGGGTCGATCGACCTGTTTCGGCGCGACCCACGAAGGACATCCTTGACTGAGCGTCCAGCCCTCGATCGCGTTGTCGTGCTCATCCCGACGTACAACGAGCGCGAAAACCTGCCGATGATCGTCGATCGCGTGAGGCGCGCCGTGCCCGAGGTCGACATCTGCGTCCTCGACGACAACTCGCCCGACGGCACGGGTGCAGTGGCCGACGAACTTGCGGCCGCGGACGACCAGATCCACGTCCTTCACCGCACCGGCAAGGAAGGGCTGGGGGCGGCATACCTCCATGGCTTTGCCTGGGCGCTCGACCAGGGGTACGACGCGGTCGTCGAGATGGACGCGGACGGATCGCACCGTCCCGAGGACCTGCACCTCCTGCTCGATGCCGCCCGAGACGCCGATGTCGTCATCGGATCCCGTTGGGTGAAGGGGGGCGAAGTCATCAATTGGCCGACCCACCGCAAGGTGCTCAGTGTCGGCGGCAACCTCTACACGCGGCTGCTGCTCGGCATGCATGTCAACGATGCGACTGCGGGCTTCCGGGTCTACCGTGCAGCGGCCCTGAGGGCACTCGACCTCGGAAGTGTGGAGTCGGCCGGGTACTGCTTCCAGGTCGACCTCACGCGTCGGGCGGTCTTCGCCGAGCTCACCGTCGTCGAGGTGCCAATCACCTTTGTCGAGCGCGAGATCGGTGAATCGAAGATGGATGGCGACATCGTGCGCGAGTCCTTGGGACGGATCACCGTCTGGGGAGTGCAGCGCCGGGGCGCGCAGCTGAGGGAACGGCTGGCGGGTCGCACTCGTTGGCACAAGTTGTGAACCACCCGATCGGCTCCACCCCGTACGCCCGACGTCAGCGACGCCCGCGCTGGCTGAACTTCGTCCTGATCGGCCTCGTCGTGGCGCCGATCATCGAGATCGCCGTGCTGGTGGCCGTGGGAAAGACCATCGGTGTGGCGTGGACGCTCTTGGCGCTCCTGACGCTCACAGTGCTGGGCACCTGGCTCATGCGTCGCGAAGGAGCTCGCACCTGGAAGGCTCTGCGCGAGGCATCGCAGACGGGTCGGATGCCCAGCCACGAGATTGCGGACGGCGCGCTCGTCCTCATCGGTGGCGCGTTCCTCCTGCTCCCTGGTTTCGTGAGCGATCTCATCGGCCTCTTTTTCGTCCTGCCCTTCACCCGCGTTTTCGCTCGCCAAGTGCTCGAGGCATTCATCGCCAGTCGGGTCCTGGTCCGGGTGCCATTCCCGGGGGGAGATGGGCCGACCTCACCGGGTGCTCAGGGCACCATCCGCGGCGAGGTCGTCGACTGATCGTGAACGTCCCGGCGTTGGTCCGGGCGTGGGCGGCCGGCTTCGGTCCGGACTAGCCCTCAAACGCACGTATGCCGTGTGCCCGAGGCACACGGCATACGTGAAAGTGCTTGTGGGGGAGCGGAGCGATCAGGCGGACTTCTTCTTGCCCGGCTTCTCACCGCGCGAGGCACGCAGGAGGGTGAGCCGTTCCTCGAGGAGCTCCTCCAGCTCGGGGATCGAGCGGCGCTCAAGGAGCATGTCCCAGTGCGTGCGAGCCGGCTTCACCGGCTTCTGCTCGGGCTCGGGGCCACCACCCTGGAGCTTGGCCTCTTCGCCACAGCGGCATTCCCACACCGCCGGGATCTCGGCCTCGATCGAGAACGGCAACTCGATCTTGTGACCCTGGGGGCACAGGTAGGTCGTGATCTGCCGCTCGCTCGGGACGACGTTCTCATCCGTCTCCATGCTGAGGGCGCCGAGACGGCTGCCGCGCAGGCTGCGTTCTGCCATGGGGTAACTCCCAACGAATTCGTGGATCCCGGCGGATCGGTGCGGATGCCGGGTGTCACAGGGTGGAACGACCGGAGAACGTCCGTTGTTCCGAGCGCAGGCGATAACCTCGCCGATGCCCCGAGCGGGGCGCGTCCCCCTGTGACTGGTTTCACGCCCTGACGGCGCGACACATCAGGATAGCGGAATCGGGACGGCTGGCGCACATCGAACATGGCGCCTGCACACGGGGGTGTGACTCAGACAACAGTCGGCACCTCGTTGCCTGCCTCCTGAATCCCACGACGCATGTCGACCTTCGCCAGCAGGAGACCACCGACCACGAAGAACACCATCAACGCGAGGATCGCGGGACGGTAGGAGTCGGTGACCTGGTGCACCACACCGAAAATGACGGCCCCGAACCAGCTCGTACCGCGCTCGAGGGCCTGGTAGAGGCTGAAGAACTCAGCCTCACGGTCGCGCGGGACGAGCTGCGAATACATTGAGCGACTCAGGGCCTGAGTTCCACCCATGACCAGACCGATGCCGACGCCCAGGGCGAAGAGTGCCGCGAGGGCCCTCTCCGGGACGAAGAACGCCGCGACGATCACGAGCAGCCACATCGTGATGCCGCCCAAAACGGTCCGCCAAGCGCCGATTCGCCTCGCGATCTGACCGAAGATCAGGGCGCCGCCGAAGGCCACGAACTGCACCATGAGGAACAGTGTCAGCATCGTGGTCTCGGAGAAGCCGAGCTCGGCCGTGCCATAGAGGCTCGACTGCCCGATGACGGTCTGGATGCCGTCGTTGAAGAACATGTAGGCGACGAGGAAGAGCAGGGTCTGCGGGAGCGCCCGAAGGTGCCGGAAGGTGTCCCGGAGCTGGCGGAAGGTGCCCCCGACGACGCCGGCCTTGGCAGCAACCACAGGTCGCTCGACCCCGCGCATCTGCCACATGCCCAGGATCGGGATGAGGGAGAAGAGGCCCCACCACAGGCCCGCCATCAGCATGCTGATCCGGACGGCCTGCCCCGTCCCCCCGAACGAGTCCGCGTTGCTCAGCATGAGGAAGTTCACCGCCAGCAGCAGACCGCCGCCGAGGTAGCCCAGAGCCCATCCTCGTGAGGACACCTTGTCGCGGTCGTCAGGGTGGGCGATGCGCACAAGAATGGCGTCGTAGACCACCAAGGAGGCGCCCAGGGCAATGCTCGCAACCATGAGCAGGACCACGCCCAGCCCCCAGTTCGTGCCCTCGACGAAGAACATCGATGCGGCAGCAGTGGCCCCGATTGCGGCGAAGAGCGCCATCAGACGGGCGGGGTGCTTCGTGCGGTCGGCGATGGCTCCGACGAAGATGAGAAGGAGCGCCCCGACGAACGTGGAGAGAGCGACCGTGTAGGGGTGGAGGGAGCCCGGGTCGATCGGCACGCCCAGGACGTTGAGGTCGGTGGTGCAGTCGGCACCGTCGGCGAGTCCCGGGCAGGCCGCCTCAGTGGCAATGGCGGTGAGGTAGGGCCCGAAAAGAACGGTGGCAGTCGTGGTCACGAAGGCCGAGTTGGCCCAGTCGTACCAGTACCACGGCCGTTGGTATTGGGCGTTGGTCTCGTAGTCCTCTGCCACCGAGGCTGCCGACTGCATCGTCATGTGCCGAACTGTCGCACACCGACCGGACCGAGGGGGCGAGTATGCCTACTCAGCCTGCGAACTCCCAGTGCCACGGTTCCGGTGTCGCGCCGCCAGGGCCTGCCCAGCTGGGGTGGAACCAGCCGTAGAGGGGGGCGTTCTGCTTCATCCAGAGGTGAGCAGGCGAGCCGAAGTTGTTGATTCCACCGCACAGGTCCAGCGCCATCCCCAGACCGTGACGGCTGGTCCCTGGGCGCGCAGCGAATCGTCCACGCTTCGCCTTGGTCACGTACTGGCGGCTGAGCGAACGGTACGAATCGTTGACGCAGATCGGGCTGCCGGTCTGTCGGGCGTAGGCCTGGCTCATGGCGTTGAACGCGGCCGCGGCTCGTGGAGCCAAGTTCTCGCCGGGCGCCTGCCACAGCGGGCAGAGCGCGCTGGCGGGGTACATCCCGTTGGGGAACTTCGGAGTCGCGTTGCTGCAGGGCTTGCCGATTCCCGCCTTGACAGTGGGCGTGCTGAGCACCTTGGTCAACTTGGCGTAGGCCGCCTTGGCCTCGGGTGTCCGGATCCCCACGAGGTACTGGACCACCGGCCCGGCCTTGGCGATCTCGGCCGAGTTGGCCTTCTGGACCGCGCTCAACTTGGCCTGCTGGGCCTTGACGAGGACGTCGAGCTTGGCCTTCTCCGTCACGATCGTGGCAGCAGCGCGGGTCGCCGCCTTCTGGGCCTCGGCTCGGCTCTCGGTGAGAACCTTCTGCCGGGCCGCCAAGGTCCGGACCTCGTCGACGGATCGGACACGCTGGTCCGTGAGGTAGGAGAGGTCACCCAGCGGGTCGCCCACCTCGGCCTCCTCGGCGCGCATCGCATCGAGGACCGAGAGCATCTCGCCGCCCGTGCCACCCTCCGAGTACGCCTGGAATGCCCACTCGCGAACCATGGCGCGGGAGCGGTCGAGTCGGCCCTGGATGACACCCAACTCGACCTTCGCCTGGGCCGCAGACGTCGTAGCTGCCTGCTCCGCGGCCCGCGCCTCGGTGAGCGACTCAAGGAGTGCGTTCGACTGCGTCGCCATGGCCTGCAGGTCCTTGAGCGCCGTGGCGAGCACGGTGTTCGAGGCGGCGATCTTGGCCCAGAGCTGGTCAGCTGCAGCGATCTGGGTGGCCAACTGCGACGTGCTCAGCGTGACATCCGGGTCGAAGGAGCGTGGCCCATCATGGGACTCGGGACGTGGCGGCTGCCACGGCTTGGTGGGGGCCGGCGCCGGCTTGGGCTTCGACGGGGGAGTGGTGGCTCCCGGTTTCGCCGGGGTCGGCGTGGCGCTCGGCGACGCGGTTGTGGGCGTCGGGGTCGGCGTGGGAGTCCGCGTTACGGTGGTCGTCTTCTTGGGTGTCGGAGTCGGAGTCGGAGTCGGTGTGGGCGTCGGCGTCGGGCTCGTGGGTTCAGCCTCGGTCGCTGCCGTCGTCGGTGCCGGCTCGGTCACCTCGACCGGCGCAGCGGACGCCGCCGACAGGCTCAGCGCAACGGCAGCCGCAGATGCGGCCATCCCCGCCGCAAAGTGCGGCAGACGTCTCCGTTGCATCGTCGTCCATCCTTCGGGCGCATCCTGCGCCCCCTGCAGGACCGGGCATGACCCGGTGTTCTCACTTCACAGTAGAGGCAGGAGGAAGCCCTGTCAGCCAGAAGGGGTTTGTCCGATCGACGCTATGACCGCTCGGGCGAGAGCCGAATGGCCGGCATCGTTGGGATTGGTGCTTCCGTCGACCATGAGGTCGGGCTGGCCCACGAGCGGCTGCTGGGTGTCCAGGAAGGTCGCAGTGGCCTTCTTGGATGCCTCTTGGACGGTCTCCGTGAGCGGCGCGAGGTCGTCGGGGACCGGGCGGAGGTCCCACCAAGGGTTCACGACGTAGATCGTGGCCTCCGGGAGGGCCGCACGAAGGGACGTGAGGGTGTTGGACACAGCGGCGGCTACCTCCTGCTCGCCCATCCCAGTGTCGTTCCCACCGCCGCTCACGACCACGGTGGTCGGCTTGGCCTCGACGACTGCCTGCACGGAGTTCTGGAAGTTGGGGCAGGCCCGGTCACCGCACGAACCATCGGGTCCGGCCCGCAGATAGCCGGTTCGTGCGTGTCCGAGGTTCACCTCCGTGAGTCCCAGGTGGGTGGCGACCAGAGCCGTCCAGCGCTTGTTCTGGGCCGTGGCGCTCTTGCCTTCGGCGACAGAGTCGCCCAAGAAGACCACACTGCCTCCGGCAGCCGGGCGTGACGGCGAAGCGGTGGGGGAGCCGCTCGCGGACTGGCGGGGGGCCGCTGGCGGGGCGTCCGAGGTCGCATCCCGGCTGCGTAGGGAGAACCCGACGAGGACCAGCGTCAGGACGAGGAGCCCGGCCAGGGCGCCGTTCTCGAGACGACGGTTCATGGGGGCAGTGTTCCACGGCACGGACCGCGGCCGGATCGCAGACGCGCCGCCGCCGGGGATTCCCGCGCATCCGCCGTCCACAGGCCCGTGCCGATGCCGGTGGTTGTCCACAGGTGGGCGTCTGGGGCTGGCCTCAGGATCAGGTGCGGGCGCAGGCTGACCATCGACATGGAGCCAGAACGCGAAATACGGACAGGGGAGTGCGGGCGATGCCGACTCAGAATCCAGAACGTGGTCACCCGGTGAACAGCGTGCACCTCTCGGGGCGGGTCAGCGGCACCCCCGAGGCGCGAGTCCTACCGAGTGGAGACGACCTCGTCACTCTTCGCCTCGTCGTGCCGAGGCCGGCCGGTGGTCCCGTCGACACCATCGACCTCGCGTGCTGGTCCTCACAGGCGCGTCGCTCCGCGAGTCGGCTATCGGACGGGGACCACGTTCACGTCTCGGGAGCGTTGCGACGGAGGTTCTTCCGTACGCCAGGTGGAGCCGCCTCCCGATACGAGGTGGAAGTGTCCAAGCTGACCCGTCAGCGGGTCAGTGGGTGACCTTGAGCCCCACGACACCCGCGACGATCATCCCGACGAGCAGGATCCTCACCAAGGACGCCGGCTCCTGGCCCGTCGCCATGGCCCAACCCACTGTGCCGACCGCACCGATCCCGACCCACACGGCATACGCCGTGCCGATGGGGAGCTCCCTCATCGCGTATCCGAGACCGAGCATGCTGAGCACGAGCGCCACCGCGAAAGTCACGGTTGGCCCGACCCGGGTGAAACCCTCTGATCGACCCAGGGCGGTGGCCCACACGGCCTCCAGAACTCCGGAAATCGTCAGCACGATCCATGCCATGACGAATCACTCCTGTGGGCCGTCTTGTCGCGTCGCCGGGTACGGCACCCATCGTCCGGGAACCCGAATCGGGTTCTGCCGCAAGGGTGTCACACACGGGCAGGGGCAACAAACCGCTCTCGCGCGGACTCATCCCGCAGTGCAGAATCGGGGCGTGACCGAACCGACCACATCGTCCGTCTCCGCGGACCGCTTGCGGGACCTCGCCCTGCTACGGCGCGTTCGGGATCGGATGGACCGTGAGTTCGCGCAGCCACTGGACGTTGAAGCCCTGGCCCGTGACGTGCACATGTCTTCCGGACATTTGAGCCGGTCGTTCAAGGCGGCGTACGGAGAGTCGCCCTACAGCTATCTCATGACGCGACGCATCGAGCGGGCGATGGCGTTGTTCCGACGGGGGGACATGAGCGTGACGGACGTGTGTTTCGCCGTGGGCTTCTCATCCCTGGGCACGTTCAGCACACGCTTCGCCGAACTCGTGGGAATGCCACCAAGCACGTATCGACGGCGCGCGGGGGAGTCGGACGGCGAACTTCCCTCGTGTGTCACCAAGGCGGTCACCAGACCGATCAGGAATCGAGAAGCACGACCGCCGGCGCAGAACTAACGTCAGCCTCATGGACATCGCCATTCAGCACACGTTCCTTCCGCACACGGACCCTGACGCCTCGATGGCGTTCTACTGCGAGGCGCTTGGTTTCGAAGTGCTCAACGTCGTCGGCGAGGGCACGATGCGGTGGGTCACGATCGCGCCAGCGGGGACCTCCTCACCGTCGATCGTCCTCCATCCGCCTGCCGCCGACCCGGGCATCACCGAGGACGAGCGCAACACGATCGCCCAGATGATGGCCAAGGGAACGTTCGCCACGATCGTGCTGACCACACCGCGGCTTGAGGAGACGTTCGACAAAGCGCAGGCCACGGGGGCCGAGGTGACTCAGGAGCCGACCGACCAGCCCTGGGGTGTGCGGGACTGCGCCTTCCGCGATCCGGCCGGTAATCACGTGAGGATCAATCAGGCGTCGTGATACCGCGTGATTCTGCCGGAGGTTCGTGATCCACGCCTCGTGACGATTCGTCGCGGCGGCACGCTCACGGACGTCGATCACAGACTCATTGCCCTGTGGGCCGCCATGTGCGCCGAGCACGTCCTACACCTGTTCGAATCGACCTGTCCGGAGGATGGACGACCCCGCGCGGCGATCGAGCACGTGCGCGCGTGGACCGGCGGCCACGTCGCCATGATGACGGCCCGAGCTGCGGGCGGGCACGCCATGGGAGCGGCACGGAACCTGACGGGCGCAGCCAGGTTTGCGGCATACGCGGCAGGTCAGGCGGCATGCGTGCCGCACGTTGCAGAACACGATCTGGGCGGTGCGGCATACGCGATCAAAGCCGTGATGGCGACGGCTCGCGGTGACGACAGTGGGCGCCTCGGGCGACTCGAGCGGGACTGGCAACGTGAGCAGCTGCCCGACGAGATCCGTGCGCTCGTCCTCGACGATCAGCGGCGGCGCAACGACATCTGCTGGTCCGTCTTTGCTTGAATTGGAACGCCGATAATCAACATTATGTCAAGTAAGTGCAGTCGCCATGACGTCCGGCCCGCCACCCCTGGTCCCCCGCCGGAACCTCGGGGTGGCTACGACCGCCCGGCATTGCGCCGACTGACATCACTGGTCTTCGGCCGAGTCCGGGAGGTTCCGAGGCGCGGCATCGAGACCCTTGTGGTGGGTCCAGAGTTCACCAGCCCGCGTCGCAGCCGCATCAATGAGGCCTGCCAGCTCGGACCGGTCCGGAACCCGGAATGACGTGTAACCACCGCGCCCGCCAGCAACCGGACGCCCATAGGCCTTGGCAGCCACGTGCCCACTGGGAAGGAGCCGGATGTTCAGGGTCGTCAGGACGTACTCCTCGCCTCGACGCGAGTCCTTCCACTGCAACGCATCTGGCACGTCGACGTTGATGGCCAGGGCGCTCACGCGCAATTGGTTGGCCTCGAAGTCGTCCCGGTCACCCATGCGCTGCCTCCACGTCCGCCAGTGCCTCCTCGTCCGCCAGTGCCTCCTCGATCATGCGATGTCCCTGTTGCTCGAAGGTGACGTCGCCCTTGAGGTGGGCCCACACCGCTGTGCCGATGGCCTCTCGGAGTCGCTGGCGCTGCCAGCCGTCATCGAGTCGCGGGTCTGAGCCGTAGCCCTCGATGAAGCCGGCCTCAAGGTCACGGTTCCCCCGAAACTGTTGTGCGGCAAGCCTGGCGAAGTCGGTGAACGCCGGTCGCAGCGCGGCCCGCCCGAAGTCGATCGCCGACACTGTCCCATCGCTGATGACCCAGTTGCGCGGCTGCCAGTCGCCATGCGTCGGGACCAGCTCGCTGGCAGGCGTCGGCCACGCTTCGACGATCGCGCGCAACCGAGCCTCCACATCGGGTTGGATCCGGTGCTCCTTGTCCAGCCATGCCAGAGCCGCCTCCTGCTCCTGCTCCCAGTAGTCCTCGTCCGTGACGACGTGCTGTTCGTGGAGAGCGGCCAGCAGGGCGCCTGCCTGCCGATAGGTGTCCGGTTCGAACTCGGCACCACTCCCCTGCACGAGATCGCCTGGCACGAAGTCGGTCACGAGCAAACGCACCTCCTCGTCCACGTGACGAAGCCGTGGAGCCCGATCGGCCGCGACCCACGGGCCCAGCCACTCCCGGTGGGCTCGCAGCTCACGTGCGAAGTGCCCGTCCGTGGCGTCGCAGGCCTTGATGATGACGCGCCCACCTCCGGACAGCGCCTCAAGGACGATCGTTCCCGTCAAACCCCAACTGTGGTCCTTGAGGGCAACGACTTCGGGGAGCCACTCCCCCACAACAGCTCGCTGCTCCGCCGTCAGTCGAGCGATCAGATCCTCGTCGTGCCTCACGGAATCGGGCAAGGCGCACCCTCACAGCACGGGCGGATGTACCCGCACCCGTCACACCGTTCGTGCGAGGTTTCCCAGCGCATGAGCTGGCCACAGTTCGGGCAGGGTTCGGTCAGGTCGGCCATGGGAGTCACCCTAGGACGTCGCAGCAGGCACGATGAGAACCATGGCCCGTCTCCTTGTCGTCCACCACAGCCCGACGCGCGGAACCCGCGCCCTGCTCGACGCGGCGCTCGAGGGAACGCAGCACCCGGACATCGAGGGTGTGGACGTTGAGGTGGTCTCTGCTCTGGACGCCACGTCGGACGACGTCCTCGGAGCGGACGGGTATCTCCTCGGGACGCCCGCCAATTTCGGCTACATGTCCGGCGCGCTCAAGCACTTCTTCGACTCCACGTTCCTGGAGATCGGCGGCGCGCTGGATGACTCCGGCGGGGCCGACAACTCCCCCACCGCCGGTCCGACGGCGAAGCGGCCGTTCGGCCTCTGGGTCCATGGGCGCTACGACGTCACCGGTGCGGTTCGCTCCGTGACGTCCATCGTTCAGGCACTGGGCTGGCGTCAGGCATCGGACGTCCTGGAGGTCATGGGCGACGTCGACGAGGGCGCTCGTGCGCGGGCGACGGAGCTGGGAGGAACCCTTGCCGCCCTCCTCAGCCGGTGACGCTGCCAGCTGACCGGGGAACGAAGTCTTGACCCGGCATACCAACTCTTGACCTGGCCCGAACCCGGCGTTGACCGACGCTTCCTACGGTGGATGGTGCGGCGTTCGGCACGGACCAGGGAGTTCCGTCCTGACCGCCGCCACGCCCGGCTCGCCTCCTCCCGAGCAGGGCCGTCGTCACCCCCATCGGTCCACACGGCTCATGCACCGATGGGGGTGACGCATGCGGGCCCACCGCTCAGGCCGCGGGCAGTCCCAAGAGGTGAGCGCGTTCCAGGCCGACCTGGACGAAACCCTCGCGCAGAAGCACGGGCAGCGACTGCGATCGACGTGCCTTGACCACGGCCGTGTGGCATCGAGCCGTCGCGGCGAGGTCGAGACGGGCCGCGAGCATCGCGGCATACACGCCCCGGCGGCGGGCGTGCGGCAGGACGGCGGCTCCCACGAGGGGCGCGATACCCCACTCGAAACCGACGCGCGCCCTGCCCACTGGTTCATCCCCGAGCCATCCCAGAACCCAAGCCCCTGTTCCGCGGTCAAGATCGTCAAGCACCTCGGCCAGAAGGCTGCTCCGATCGACGGCATCGGGCTCCCCGAACACCGTCACACCAATGCCGACTGCGGCCTCGAGAGCCTCGCCGTCCTGGACGAGGGTGACCCTGACTCCCGGCGCGATCTCGGGCAGGCTGCCGCCCACTGCACGCGCCGCACACACCTGGTCCTCGACGGTCGTGGCTCCTGCCGCGAGGACCACGTCCTCGAGCCCCTCCGGTGTCGAGTCGTCGCGGAACCACCATTCCGCGCTCCGCGCACCGGCATCACGCAGGTAGGCCGTGAGCTCGTCGAAAAGCTCGTCGGCGTCTCGTTCGGACCGCGTCCAGTGCACGACGAAAGGGCGATCCGGTTCGGGTGGGTAGTGGCTGATCAGCGCGTCCTCGTGACCGAGGGTGACGTAGCCGCGGCTGGGCGCGACTCCGTGGCGACCGAACGACTGCAGCGCCAGGCTCGGGAACCCCGGTTCGGCAATGTGTCCGATGCTCACGCCTCGAAGCGACTGGGGTCCCCGGCCCCGACGCGCAGCACCTCCGGGACGTCGCCAGACAGGTCGACGACGGTCGTGGGCTCGCGCCCGGCCTCCCCCGCGTCGATGACGACATCGACGGCGTGGTCGAGCTCCTCCTTGACCTGCCAGCCATCGGTCATCGGTTCGGTCTCGCCGGGGAGGATGAGGGTCGAGGTCAGGATCGGCTCCCCCAATTCGGCGAGGAGAGCGCGCACCACGGGGTAGTCGGGGATGCGGACGCCCACGGTCTTCTTCTTGGGATGGAGGAGTTTGCGCGGGACCTCCCCCGTGGCCGGGAGAATGAACGTGTAGGGGCCGGGGGTCGAGGCCTTCACGGCCCTGAAGACGGCGTTGTCCACGTGGACGAAGTGCCCGAGCTGGGCGAAGTCAGCGCACACCAGGGTGTAGTGGTGCTTGTCGTCGAGGCGGCGAATGTCGCGGATGCGATCCTTGGCTTCCTGGTTGCCCAGCGCAGCGCCGAGGGCGTAGCCCGAGTCGGTCGGATAGGCGATGAGGCCACCCTCACGCAACGCGGAAACCGCCTGGCCGATAAGGCGCGGCTGCGGATCGACAGGGTGAACGTCGAGGTATCGCGCCACTGCTCAGACCTCGCGCATGGTGACCGGCGTGCCGAGCTGGACCGTGCGCGACACGCTGCACAGCCTGTCGTGAGACTGAGCGATGGCCCGCGGCAGCATCTCGCGCGCCTTGTCACCCTCGGGCCCCTCCGGGAAGCGGACGCGGAAGGTCACTTCGAGGTTGTCCATGTGGTTGCCCTTGTCAGCGCTCTTGACCTTGTCACCCTCGCTCGTGACCGTGAACTCGGTGGGTTCGGCCCGCTTCGCCGTGATGAAGTCGACGTCGACGGCGCTGCAGCCCGCGATCGCCGCCAGGAGCAGCTCGACCGGCGTGAAGTCGTCCGATTCCCCCGTGCCGATGTGGATGGTTCCGCCGCGGACGTTCGTCACGTCGAGCTCGCCATGGGACGTGCGGGTCAGCGTGACCGATCGGTGCCCTGGTCCGGTCCCACCGGTTTCCTGCTGGGCCCGATCGTGCGTGGTGTCGGTCATCGGGTGCTCCGTTTCGTGTTGCGTGGGTGAGATGTCATGACCAGGTGGCCGCAAGACCGATGCTGCTCAGGCTCGGCTGGCGACGGAGCGGCGATCCTCCAGTGTCGGGGCATGGGCCAGGCACCCTCATGACGCCCACTTCGCGTCGAGGGCGCGGACGACCTTGATGTCGCGCGTCGTGAGTGCGGTGCCGGCCAGCTTTTCGAGTTTGGCCCCGGCCAGCCGTGCATTGGGGAAGGAGGTGTCGTACTCGAGAAGGAGGTCTCTGCCCACGATGCAGCAACGCTCCGGAGTGTCCTTGTATGCCGTGAGGGCAGCCGCCGCTGCCGGGCTCACCTCGCCCTTGGCGAAGGCGACGTACCGGCGTGGCTGGCTGCCGACCATGGTGGGTGCCATCTCGATCCGTGCTGCGAGGTCGTGCAGTTCCGCGGGCGAGCGCACCATGGTCGGGACGTCGAACCCGCGCCACTCCCCCAGCAGAGCCTCGATGGCCGATTCCACCTTCGCAGCGGAGCGCATGCGCGACGTCAGGGCGATGTTGCCCGTCTGAATGTGGGTTTCGACATCCGTGAAACCAGCACCCGCCAACTGGTCGCGCAGTTCCGCCATGGGCACCTTGCGGACGGCTCCGAGGTTGATGGCGCGCAGGAAGGCGAGGTAGCGCGGCATACAGGGATCCTGCCAGAGTGACGTTCATGACTGGCGCACCCGCTGTCCCCGAAGGCCGCATCGTCCTTGTCCGTCACGGCAAGACCGAGTGGAGCGAATCAGGTCAGCACACCGGAACGACGGACATCCCACTGACGCCGCAGGGCGAGGCCGACGCAGCCACGCTCCCCACCCGCCTCGCAGAATTCGACTTCGGTCTCGTTCTCACGTCGCCGATGCGGCGGGCGCGCCGAACTGCTGAAATCGCCGGATTCGGTTCTGCCGAGGTCGATCCCAACCTCGTCGAGTGGGACTACGGTGGCTACGAGGGGCGGACGACGAAGGAGATCCGTGCCGAACTGGGCTACGACTGGGCCGCGTTCGAGCACGGTGTCGTCCCGGGCGCGACTCCGGGCGAGACGGTCGAGGAGGTCGCCGCGCGAGCCTCACGCATCCTGCTCCGGGCCTGGCCGGTGCTGGCCACGCGGGATGTGTTGCTCTTCGGGCATGGGCACGCCCTGCGCATCCTCGCCACCGTGTTCCTGCGGGAGCAATCACGGTTCGCAGCCAAGGTGCTTCTCGACGCCGGTTCCGTGAGCGTGTTGGAGTACGAACGCGAACAACCTGCCATCAAGCTCTGGAACAGCCTCGGCTGAGGCCCGCCTCAGTGCCGGCTCAGGGCAGCGGCCAGGTGTGCACCGGCTCGTTGCTGCCCATGTGTTCGGCATACATCTCGAGCATCTGGTGCAGCGCCAGCCGACGGTCGGCTCCCTTGGCCTCGAATCGTCGCACCGCCTCGGTCTGCCAGGTGGCGCCGTTGACGCCGGCTTGGCAGCGCGCCTCGATGATCCCCAGGAATCGGTCGCGGACCGCCTGGGAAACCCCCCAGGACTCCAGTCCCTGGTGGGCCAGGGGCAGCAGATGCCGGAGGACGAGCTCGTCAACGCCAAGTTCTCCGAAGCCCGGCCAATAGAGCCGTGCCTCGATCCCGTCGCGGGCGCCGCGGTGAAAGTTCTCCTCGCAGGCCGCGAAGCTCATCTTGGTCCATACGGGTCGATCGGTTTCGGCGAGCCGACGGACCGCGCCGTAGTAGAACGCAGCGTTGGCCAGGGTGTCGGCGATCGTCGGCCCAGCCGGGAGGACGCGGTTCTCGACCCGGAGGTGGGGACGTCCCTTGACGATGTCGTAGATCGGGCGGTTCCAGCGATAGACCGTGCCGTTGTGCAGACGCAACTCGGCAAGGTCCGGGGCTTGGCCCGCGTCCAGCCTCGCCATTGGGTCCTCGTCCGTGGTCTCGGCAAGCAGTGCCGGGAAGTAGAGCGAATTCTCCTCGAACAGGTCGAAGATGCTCGTGATCCAGCGCTCTCCAAAGAAGACACGAGGCCGGACGCCTTGATTCTTGAGTTCGATCGGTCGAGTGTCGGTCGCCTGCTTGAACAGCTCGATCCGGGTCTCGGCGTGGAGGCGCTGGCCGAAGAAGAACGGAGAGTTGGCGGCGACGGCGACCTGGATGGGTGAGAGGGCCTGGGCTGCATTCCAGTAGTCGGCGAAGTCGCCAGGCGTGACCTGGAGGTGCAACTGGACGCTCGTACAGGCGGACTCCGGCGCGATCGAGTCGCAGTACGTCGCGACCCGTTCCCCGTGGGGGCCACTGATATCGAGGTAGATGTCCTCGCCGCGCGCGACGAAGATGGAGTCGTTGAGGGCGGTGTAGCGGTTGTTGTCGCTGATCCACTCTCCCTCGTAGTGCTCCGGCATGATCGTCGGCAGGATGCCGATGGCCACCAGGCGGGAGCCCACCTCGCGAGCCTTGGCATCGGCGTCGTTGAGGGACTGCCGCAGGTCCACCTCGAGCTCGAGTGCCGAGTCTCCCGGGAGCGGCCTGGGCGGGACATTGAGCTCGATGTTGTATTGCGCGAGCTCGGTCTGGTAGCCGGGGTCGGCGATCGCGTGCAGCACCTCCGCGTTGGCGAAATGCGGGTCATAGTCGCCGTTGACGAGGTTGAGCTCGATCTCGAGGCCGGTCAACGGCCGTTCGAACTCGAACGAATCCTTGTTGAGCATCCGTTCGAAGACGTCGAGGTTCTGTCGCACCTTCTCTCGATACCGCTGGCGCTCCTCGCGCGTGTAGCTCTGTGCGCTGACCTCGGTACCCACGCCCATCACCTCCGGCTCTCGTCGGTTCAGTCGGCTCGGTTCGTCCTACGTGCTCGTGGCCAACTCAATCACCCCTGCGTGCAGCACGCGATGGGAACGTGCGACATTTCGCGTTTCGGTCACCGCCCCTGTCGGTGGCCGCGCCTAGCCTCGGTGACGTGCGCATGATCCACACGTCCGACTGGCATCTGGGCCGGGCCTTCCACCAGGTGGGTCTCCAGAGTGCGCAATCGGCCTACCTCGACCATCTCGTCGAGGTCGTGCGGTCCGAGTCGATCGATGCCGTGCTCGTGGCCGGCGATGTCTACGACCGGGCCCTCCCCGCGCCAGACACCGTGGCCATGCTGTCCGACGCAGTCGAACGGCTCATCGACGCGGGAGCAGCCGTGGTGCTGTCCAGCGGCAACCACGACTCCGCCATCCGATTGGGGTTCGCTGCCCGGCTGCTCGAGAAGTCTGGGCTCCACATTCGGACCAACCTGGACGACATCGGCCGCCCGGTCTGGGTGTCGGGTGTCGCGATCCACCCCCTTCCGTACCTCGAGCCGTCGCTGTCGGCCGGGTCGCTCGGCTCGTCCGAGCGCACCCATGCGGGGGTGCTGCGGGCAGCCATGGGTCGAGTTCGTGACGCCCTCGGCGCCGGCTCAGCCGCCAAGTCCGTGGTCATGGCGCACGCCTTCGTCACCGGTGGTGCCACCAGCGACTCCGAGCGTGACATCGCCGTGGGAGGCGTGGCAGCCGTTCCTCCCGACGTCTTCGACGGCGTCGACTACGTGGCGCTGGGGCATCTCCACGGTCGTCAGCAAGTGGCAGAGGGCGTGCGCTACTCCGGGTCTCCTGTAGCCATGTCCTTCAGTGAGGCGTCCCACGTCAAGGGCTCCTGGATCGTCGATCTCTCTGACGCCTCCCCGAACGTGGACTTCGTGGCAGCCCCCGTCGAGAGGCCGCTCGCACTGTTGCGAGGGACCCTCGACGAGCTGCTCACGGACCGCCGGCACTCAGACGCCGAGTCAGCGTGGTGCCAAGTGACGCTGACCGACCCGATCAGGCCGCTGGGCGCCATGGAGCGCTTGCGTGCCCGCTTCCCCTACACACTCGATCTCCGCTTCGCGCCGAGTGGCTCGGTCACGACGATGAGTGCGTATGCCGCGTCGCTCACGGAGCGATCCGACCTTGACGTGTGCTGCGACTTCCTCACGCATGTGCGCGGTGGCCACGGTCCCGACGCCGGCGAGCGTGGTCTCCTCGGTGAGGCAGTCGAGGGTGCACGCCTGCGGCGCAACGCCACAGCGGGCGAGGGCGAGGCCTCGTCTCGTCACACCTCCGGGGCAGCATGAGGATTCACCGCTTGGTCGCCACTGCGTTCGGTCCCTTCCCCGACGAAGTGGTGGTCGACTTCGATGCACTCACGGCTCAGGGGCTCTTCCTCATCCACGGGCCCACCGGGGCGGGCAAGACCAGCCTGCTCGACGCGATCTGCTTCGCCCTCTTTGCCGACGTCCCGGGCCTTCGGGACCGGCGTGGCATCGTCAGTGACCACGCGGCGCCCACAGCGACGCCCTCTATCGAGCTCGAGTTCACTTCTGGCACAAGGCGATTCAGACTGCATCGCTCCCCCCAGCACGCGCGGCCCAAGAAGCGCGGCGTGGGGACGGTCGATGCCCCTGCCACAGTGACCCTGTCGGAGCTCCGGGGCGTTGAGTGGGCAGTGGTGTCGACCCGCAACGATGAGACTGCGGAGGTTCTCCACGACGTCATCGGCATGGGCAAGGAGCAGTTCGCCAAGGTTGCCATGCTGCCCCAAGGCGAGTTTGCAGCCTTCCTCACCGCCAAGGACGAGGATCGGCGAGCCCTGCTCGAGAAGCTCTTCGACATCAGCAGATTCGCCGACATCGAGGCCTGGCTCGTCGAGCAACGGCGCGAGAGCGAGGCCGCGGTCGGTGCCCTGCGCGCCGGAATCGACACCGACCTGGCCCGGCTCGGGGACGTGCTTGCCGCCAGTGGGGTGAGTTCCGGTTCGCCTCCGGTGGATACCGCCGGAGGCCCACACGCCGGGACGAGCACCAACGCTCCAGCGCCGGACCGTCCTGCTGCGGATGAGCTCGCGGTCGACCCAGCGTCACCGGAGGGTATCCGGGCTCACCTTGAGTCCGTCGGTGCCGATCTTGACCAGCACCTCTCCCAGATGATGGTTGCCCTCGATGCCGCCATTGCGGTGGAAGGCGCCACTGCCGAGCGCGCCGAGCAGGCACGAGCCGTCACAGCTCTGCGTCAGCGTGCCACTACGGCTCGGCGCACCCTCGCCGATCTCGATGCGTCCGCCGAGGAGCTGATCGCGGATCGCGCCCGCCTGGACGCGGGGCAACGCGCGGTCTCCTTGCGCGGGCACCTTGCCACCATTCAGCGCGAGGAGGTCACTCTCCAGGGCGCGCGCCAGGCACTCGACGTCGCCATGGACTCGGTGAGTCGCCTCGTCGACATCTTCTCCGCCGCGACTGACGGGGCCATCGGCTCCCCAAGTCACCCGGAGGAAGCGGGCACGCTCTTCGGCCGGCCCCAAGACGCACTCGCGGCGATGCACGGTCACGATGACGCGCTGCGCGAGGCGGGTCGGCTGTCAGAGTCCCGGCTCCATCGGGAGCGCAGGACCGAGGAACTCATCGCCCTGATCGAGAAGGCCACGAGGGTCCTCGGGCGCGCGGACGCCGACCGAGCCTCCGCGGCCCTCGCGGTGACGTCGGCGGAGGCCATGGTCGGTGATTCGGCGGACGCCGTGGCCTCGCGGGAAGGAGCAACTGTTCTGGCCGCGGCTGCTCGGGATAGGCATGAGCTGGCCCGGCGCACCGTGGACGACGCCATCAAGCTCGATGCTCTGAGGCGGGCTGCCGCCGAGACACGAACGGCCGCGCAGGATGCTCGTGATCACGAACAGGATCTGCTCGCACGGCGTCTGTCCCAGATGGCAGCCGAGCTCGCCGAGGGCCTCCTCGATGACGAGCCATGTCCAGTGTGTGGCTCGGACGATCACCCCGAGCCCACGACATCCCGTGATCGTGTGTCGGGTGCGGAACTCGACGAAGCCCGGCGCGTGCACGCTGCCCTCGTGCAGGCTCATCAGGACGCTGATGCGCGCGCCACCGCTGCGCAGGCCCGACTCGAGCACGCACTGCAGGTGCTTGACGTGGCCTCCGTCCAGGAGATCGCCCTCACGTCCCTGGCCGAAGCCGCCGAGACGGCCCAGCGCGATCTCGCGCTGATCTCCGACCGCGCAGCCCGCCTTCAGGCGAGCCAGCAGTCACTCGATTCCGCGCGTGCACGGCTCGCGCGGGTGGATGAGTCGGTCGTTGCCGCGGAACGCGACCTCGCACAAGCGAGAACCATCTCTGGCCAGGAGCGGTCAGCCGACTGCCATGAGGCAACCGCGCTGGCCGACCTCCTGAAGTCCCATGAGTCGTGCCCGTGCGCCCCTGGCAGTCCTCCATCCACCGGCCGCACCCTGACGCTGAGCGCCGACGACGTGGCGATGGTTCGAGAGATCACCGCGACTCACAGTCAGGTGATCCGCCTGGTGGAGGCATGGCGGAACGCTTCGCACGACCATGAGGTCGCCGAGACGCGGCTCCACGATGTGCGCGCGGATGCCCAGTCGGCCGCACACGAGGCAGGTTTCGACTCCATCGACGGTGTCACGCACGCCCTGATGATGCCGAACGAGCTCGACAGGCTGCGCGACCGCATTCAGGGACACGACCGGGCTCGTGCTGCCGCCCAATCCGTCCTCGATGACCCCGAAGTGCTCGCTGCCGAGGCGGCGGAGGAGCCAGATGTGCACGAAGCGACGGCGGACGCGGCTCGAGCACGTGCGGCGGTACTCACTGCTCAGGCGGCCCAGACTGAGGCTGCTACGGCGCGCAAGTCCTTCGTGACCGTCCGGACGAGCCTCCTCAAAGGGCTCGACGCAGCCGGACCTGCGCTGGTGCGCCACCACCGCATCAAGGATCTCGCTGACGCGTTCACCGGAGGTGGGGTCAACAACACCCTGCGGATGCGCCTCACGTCCTATGTGCTGGCATCTCGCCTCGACAAGGTGGCCCGGCTGGCCAATGAACGGCTGCGGATCATGGGCGATGGGCGCTACACGCTGGAACACTCGGACCGGTTGGCGGCCCGCGGAGCCCGTAGCGGCCTGGGTCTTCGGGTCCTGGACCAGTGGACCGGCGTGAGCCGGGAGACCTCGACCTTGTCCGGAGGCGAGGCGTTCATGGCGTCGTTGGCCCTCGCCCTCGGACTGGCCGACGCCGTCCGGGAAGAGTCCGGCGGGTTCGACCTCGGCACACTCTTCGTCGACGAAGGGTTCGGCACCCTGGACGACGAGAGCCTCGAGCAGGTCATTTCCGTGCTCGACTCGCTCCGCGAAGGCGGGCGTGCGGTCGGCGTCGTCTCCCACGTCGGCGAGCTCCGGAGCCGGATCACCAGCCAGTTGCTCGTGCGCAAGACCGCCAGCGGCAGCACCGTCTCGATCTCGGGACCGGGAGTCGAGAGCGCCGCGTGAGCCGAGAGGCTCACGCGGCGACCCCACGGCATACGGCCGCGCTCGAATCAGTCCTCGAACGCCTCTGGAGGCGGGCACGAACACACGAGGTGGCGATCCCCGTAGGCACCATCGATGCGGCGCACGGGTGGCCAGTACTTCGCGAGCGGATCGACACCCTTGGGGAAGGCAGCCTCTTGGCGGCTGTAGGCGACGTCCCACTCCCCTGCCAACGAGACGGCCGTGTGAGGCGCCCCACGGAGGACACTCGTCGCAGCGTTGCCCGACGCCCCTGCTTCCGTGATCTCGCCGCGGATCGCAATCATGGCGTCGCAGAAGCGGTCCAGTTCGACCTTGTCCTCACTTTCGGTCGGCTCCACCATGAGGGTGCCAGCGACGGGGAAGGACATGGTCGGGGCGTGGAACCCGTAGTCGATGAGGCGCTTGGCGATGTCGTCGACCGTGACGCCGGTGTCCTTCGTGAGGGGACGCACATCGAGGATGCACTCGTGGGCGACGAGTCCTCCCTCACCCGAGTAGAGCACCGGGTAGTGATCGCGCAGCCGAGCGGCGACGTAGTTGGCGTTGAGGACCGCGACCTCCGTGGCGCGTCGCAGGCCAGCGGCTCCCATGAGTCGGACGTAGGCCCAGGAGATCGGGAGGATGCCTGCGGAACCGTAGGGCGCTGCCGAGATCGGGCCGACGCCCGTCTCCGGGCCGGCCTCCACATCGAGGGGGTGATTCGGGAGGAACGGTGCGAGGTGCTCGCGACACGCCACCGGACCCACGCCGGGGCCACCCCCACCGTGCGGGATGCAGAACGTCTTGTGCAGGTTCAGGTGGGAGACATCAGCACCGAAGCGCCCCGGCTGAGCGAGCCCGACCATGGCGTTGAGGTTGGCACCGTCGACGTAGACCTGCCCACCGGCATCGTGAACCATCGCGCAGAGGTCACTGATGGTGTCCTCGAAGACACCATGGGTCGACGGGTACGTGACCATGATCGCGGCCAGATCGTCACGGTGTTCCTCGACCTTTGCCTTGAGGTCGTCCATGTCCACGTTGCCGGTGATGACGTCGGTCTTGACGACGACGACCTTCATGCCGGCCATCACCGCACTGGCGGCGTTGGTGCCGTGCGCGCTTGCCGGAATGAGGCAGACGTTGCGCTCGGCATCGCCGCGCGAGCGGTGGTACGCCGCGATCGCGAGGAGCCCGGCGAACTCACCCTGCGACCCGGCGTTCGGCTGGAGGGACACTGCGTCATAGCCAGTGATGTCGCACAGCCACTGTTCGAGTTGGTCCACGAGAGTGCGGATCCCGACGGTCTGGTCCAGTGGTGCGAACGGGTGCAGGTGCGCGAACTCCGGCCACGTGATCGCGAGCATCTCGGTCGTCGCGTTGAGCTTCATGGTGCATGACCCCAGCGGGATCATGCCCCGGTCCAGAGCAAAGTCTCGGTCCGAGAGGCGGCGGAGGTAGCGAAGCATCGCGGTCTCGCTGTGGTGGCTCGAAAACACCGGGTGCGTGAGGTACTCGGAGGTCCGGCGCAGTGCCTCGCCCCACGCCGGCTCGGCAACCTGCACCTTCGACGGCGCGTCTGCGCCAAAGGCACGCGCGACCTTCTCCAGGTCGGCAAGAGTGGTCGTCTCGTCGACAGAGACGAGCACTGTGTCGTCGCCGGCAGGCCAGACGTTGACGCCTTCAGCCAGGGCCGCCTCAGTGACCTCAGCCGCGCGCCCAGGCACCTTCACGGAGAGCGTGTCGAAGCGGTCGTGTTCCTCGACGTCCACACCACCTGCGCGCAGCGCGTTCGCGAGGCTCGTCGCATGCGCGTGAATGTTCAGGGCGATCGCGCGCAGCCCGCGTGGGCCGTGGTACACGGCATACATGCTCGCCATGACTGCCAAGAGGACCTGAGCGGTACAGATGTTGGACGTCGCCTTCTCGCGACGGATGTGCTGCTCCCGCGTCTGGAGGGCAAGCCGGTAGGCCGGCGCACCGGTCGCGTCGACGGAGACCCCGACCAGACGTCCCGGAAGCGTGCGCTCAAGGCCTTGCCGGACTGACATGTACCCGGCATGCGGCCCGCCGAAGGCCATGGGCACCCCAAAACGCTGGGTGGTGCCGATGGCGATGTCTGCGCCCCACTCCCCCGGTGCCGTCGCCAGAGTCAGGGCCATCAGGTCGGCAGCCGCGGTGACGAGCGCGCCGGACCCGTGTGCCGCGTCCGCGAGGGCGCGGTGGTCGCGAAGACGACCATGCAGGTCGGGGTACTGCACGAGGACGCCAAAGACGGCGCGCCCCCCAGCTGCCACCTCGAGTTCCTCACCCGACGTGACGTCGGACAGGTCCGTCACCACGATCTCGATGCCCAGGGGCAGCGCGCGGGTCCGCATCACCGCCAAGGTCTGGGGGAAGACCGCCTCATCGACGAGAAGCACCGCGTCTGCGGCCGCCTTGCTCGAGCGGCGCATGAGGGTCATTGCCTCGGCTGCGGCGGTGGCCTCGTCGAGCAGGGATGCACCCGCGGTGGTCAGCCCCGTGAGGTCGCTGACCACCGTCTGGAAGTTCAGGAGAGCCTCGAGGCGACCTTGGGAGATCTCCGGCTGGTAGGGGGTGTAGGCGGTGTACCAAGCAGGGTTCTCGAGGACGTTGCGCTGGATCACCGCGGGGGTGATCGTCCCGTAGTAGCCCAGACCAATCATCGATGTGAGCACCTGATTGCGCGCCGCCAGGGTGCGCAGTTCCGCAACGACGGCGGACTCGGAATCCGCAGCCGTGATGGACATGGTCGACGTGGCACGAATTGCAGCGGGGATCGCTGTGTGCGTCAGGTCGTCGATGCTCGATCGACCGATGGTCGCGAGCATCTCGACGATGTCGTCATCGCTCGGACCAATGTGGCGACCGGCAAAGGCGGGCAGCTGGGGCGAGTTCAACGTGGTGTCAGTCATGTGGTGAGGCTCCTGGCGCACGGGTGGGCACGGGCCTCCCCTTCTGTCGCGGCCGGGGCCGTCTCAGAGGTGCCTGATCCGTGCAGTCCTTTGCGCCTGAGAGGTTCCGGGGAGTTTGCCCCTTCGGCGCCCCGGCTCCGGTGAAGGACCAGGGACTCTCCCGCACGGTGTTTGCGGCACGGACAGGGTAACAAACGGCGCGCACCCGTCTTGGGTGCGCGCCGTCATGTGGTCGAAGCGGTCAGGCGAGTCGAGCTGCCCGACGCGCACTGAGCTCGTCGCCGGGGTGCGCCGCCGGCGTCTCATCGGAGAGTCGCTCGCTGGGCAGGTGCGAGAGGTCGCCCTCGACCTCACGCCACACCTTGCCCACGGCGATCCCGAACACCCCCTGTCCGCCCTGGAGCAGATCAATGACCTCCTCGTCGGAGGTGCATTCGTAGACGGATGCGCCATCGCTCATGAGCGTGATCTGCGCGAGGTCATCAACTCCACGGTCGCGCAGGACCTGGACTGCCCCGCGGATCTGCTGGAGGGACACCCCCGTGTCGAGCAGCCGCTTCACGATCTTGAGCGCGAGGATGTCGCGGAATCCGTACAACCGCTGCGAGCCCGAGCCCGCAGCACCACGCACGGAGGGCTCAACGAGCGACGTACGCGCCCAGTAGTCGAGTTGCCGGTAGGTGATCCCAGCCGCCTTGCACGCGGTCGGGCCCCTGTAGCCGGTCTCCTCGTCGAACTCCGGCAAGTCGTCCGTGAACAGCAGGCCCTGCGCCGCGACTGGCACGTGCCCCTTCGGGTTCTCTTCGATGGCGTTCACGCCAACCTCCTGCTGCCCGGCGGCGCGGTGTCGCGCGCTGATGTAACTACATGGACGTCGTTCTCTGAAAGTGACGGTAGGGCGCTGAGAACCCGGGGTCAACTACCACTCGACCGTAACCTCATGCGTGTCGTGAGTAACATGCATAACACTCACCGTCAACTTGACGGTTGGTCTCCGGTGTTGAAGTCGTCAGCGGACACGTGGTCGAGAAACTCCTTGAACTTCTCGACCTCGTCGTCCTCCTGCTCGCCGGCCATTGCGACGCCGGCCTCTTCGAGCAGTTCCTCGGTGGCCGTGATCTCGACTCCGACGCGGAGTGCAAGTGCAATGGCGTCCGAGGACCGGGAGTCGATGCTCTGTCCGCCCCCGTCCGCTCCCCCGTCGATGTCCAGGACCGCGTGGAAGACACCGTCCTGCAAGGACGTGATCCGGACCCGATCCAACGTGTGCCCAAGCTCGTCCAGGACGTTCTTGAGCAAGTCGTGGGTCAGCGGGCGTGGCGGCACGACGCCCTGCTGGGCGTAGGCGATGGCCGCGGCCTCCGCGGCACCCACCCAGATTGGCAGGTAGCGGCTGCCGTCCCGCTCCCTGAGCAGCACGATCGGTTGGTTGGTCGGCATCTCGACGCGGACCCCGAGGACGTCCAGTGGCTTCACCGTTCCACCGTACGTCGTCAGGGTCGGGCGAGACCACCCTTCACCAGCGCGGCGTGGAGCTGAAGGCACAGTCGGGCCACCTCGGCCTGCTCCTGAGTGCGACTCACTGCGCGACGGGTGCTCACGGCCTGTTCCACGAGTCCCACTTCACGATCGGCCGCGGTGCGGAACGGACGTAGGTGGCGTGCCTCGATTCCGTATGCCGTGAGACCGGCAGCCGCGTCCGCTGCCTGCAGGTCGGCGGTCGAGAAGTGACCAGAGTCGTCAGGACGCAGCAGACCGAAACCCTGAAGAGCCGAGATGACGTCGGGGTCCAGTCCCGTGGCGGCGGCCAGTTCCGCGCGGGTGAGGCGCACGGCCCGCTCCGGCCGCTCAGGCCGCAGCGCCGACGCATCCGGAACATCCGGATCGCCTGTCGGCTCGGGCGGGCGTGGCCGTCCGTCCACGTCGGACCCAGGTGTCAGCCCCCGGTCGAGGGCATCCAACGACTCACGGATGACTTTGAGGGGCCAGAAGCGATCTCGCTGGGCACGCAGGATGTAGCGCAGTCGCTCGACGTCGCCCACTGCATACGTTCGGTACCCGGCTGGCGTGCGCGCCGGTGCCACGAGACCCTCGGCCTCAAGGAACCGGATCTTCGAGATGCTGACCTCCGGGAACTCCTCACGCAGGGCGTCGAGGACCTTCCCGATGGTCAGGGGCCGCTCAGGCCTGCTTGGCGGCATAGAAGACGAGGCGGTACTTGCCGATCTGCACCTCGTCACCGGTCTGCAGCACGGAGTCGTCGATGCGCTCACGGTTCACGTAGGTGCCGTTGAGTGAGCCCACGTCCTTGACCACGAACTGTCCCCCCGTGCGTTCGAAGGTGGCGTGCTGGCGGGAGACCGTCACGTCGTCCAGGAAGATGTCGCTCTCGGGGTGCCGCCCCGAGGTCACGACGTCATCATCGAGCAGGAACCGCGCGCCCGTGTTGGGTCCTCGGAGCACCACCAGCAGGGCCGTACCGGGCCGCAGCGCCTCCACCGTGGCCTGGTCCGCTCGGGTGAGGACATGCTCGCTCTCGTGGACGATGTCGGACTGCTCCAGGCCGTTGACCGGCTGGAACCGCATCGTCGTGGAGGACTCCGGCTCTCGCGCCGGGATCTGCTCCTCGGGACGGGGAGTCTCCGGGTCGCGGTCCGGGTTCTCGCGACTCTGGTCACTCATCTGTGCGGCTCCTTGTCTGGGCTCGTCCTCTGGAGAACTCACCCTAGATGACCACTCGAGGGATGAACAGGTGAATGCGTCGAGGGATGACGCTGAATCAGCCGAGCTGCTGCTGGTATGCCTCGACATCCAGGAGGGCGTCCACTGCGGCGGCGTCACTTGGACGCAGTTCATACATCCAGCCCTCGCCGTATGGGTCCGAGTTCACCAGCTCGGGCGAGGCGTCCAGCGCCTCGTTCACTGCGGTGACTTCACCGGCCAGAGGTGCGTAGAGGTCGCTCACGGACTTCGTCGACTCGACCTCGCCGCAGGCGTCGCCCACTGCCACAGTGTCGCCGACACCGGGGAGGCTGACGTAGACGACGTCACCCAAGGCGTCCTGAGCGAAGGACGTGATACCGATCCGCACGGTGCCCCCGTCTCCGGAACGCACCCACTCGTGCTCGGCGGTGTAGCGCAGGTCGCTCGGGTACTCGAGGTCGCTCATCTTTGGGCTCCTTCTGGTCCGGTCAGGACTTCGTGGGACTGGGTACGGGGCGAGCGTACTGAGGCTCCGAAACGCTCTGCAACGCGGTCACGTTGACCTCGTCCTTGGACTCGATCGTGGCCTGTCCGCCGAGGGTGCGGACCGACTCGCTGACGCCGCCAGGAATGTCCATGGCCGGAGCCAGCGTCGCACTGTCGCCGATGACGGTGATGACGTAGGGGGACGACACGGGTGTGCCGGAAATGCTGATCCCGCCTTCGCCGTCGGTGAAGTAGGAGTTCGCGACGATCCTGACGTCGTTCATCTCGACGGCTTCGGCGCCGGCGTCACGCAGTTCCTGGAGAGTGTCCAGGAGGAGAGGCGCCGTGACCCTGTTCTGCGGATCCTGGATCGTCAGGACGATGCCCGGACCCTTGGCCGGAACGGTCCCGGCCATGATCCCCAAGGAGTCGAGTCGCTGTTGGGCCGCGTTGCGAGACTCGGTCAGGCTCGTGGTGTCGTTCTGCAGCCGATCACGAGAAAGACGCAGGGTCTGGAGTTCCTCGGCAAGTCGGTTGCCGTCCTGGTCCACGGTGTCGAGGATGCGAATGAGTTCGTCCTCGCGCAGGTCCTCGAGTCCTTCGATCGACGTCTGGCGTACCTGCGCTGCGATGGCGAAGCCCAGCCCGATCGCCAGGATCGTGACAAGGACATTGGCTTTGGTGGGCCGAGGGCGCCCGACTCGACTGAGGCGGCGCCACGCCCGGCGCGAGCTGTCCACTGGCGGGGCTGCTGCGACGACCTCTTCCGGACGATCCTGCTCCTCATCGACGGCGCGCCCGGCTCCGTCGTCCGTGGTCTCGAGTGATCCACTCGCGGAGTGCAGGGCCTCGTGCGACTGCAGCTCCGCCTCGGACGGTTCGGACTCGTCGACCGTCTGGTCCGCTTCGAGGTCCTCTGTCCCAGCCTCTGACAAGGCGTCCGGTTCCTCGCGGGCGACGTCTCGCGACGCGTCGGGGGCGGGCTCGTCGGCCAGGTCCTCGGTCTCGGTCTGCTCGGCGACAGTCTCCTCGGGCTCGGCCTCGGTCTCGTCGGCCAAGACCTCGGTCTCGGTCTGCTCGGCGACAGTCTCCTCGGCCTCGTCGGGCAGGTCCTCGGTCTCGGTCTGCTCGGGGACAGTCTCCTCGGGCTCGGCCTCGAGCTCGTCGGCCAGGTCTTCCTGCTCGGCCTCGAGCTCGTCGGCCAGGTCCTCGGGCTCGGACTGCTCGGCGACGGTCTCTTCGCCCAGCTCCTGCTCGCCATCAGGGACGGTCTCGTCGACCTGCTCTGGCTCAGCGTCGGAATCGGCGTCCTCGGGCACAGTCTCGTCGGCCAGGTCCTCCGGCTCGGCACGCCCCACATCTCTGGGCTCGGCCGCGGGCTTCGGCACTGCCGGGAGCACCCGTGTCTCCGGTTCCAGCACCTCGTCGCCCGGGGTGACCTCGGCTGAGGTCACGGGTGCGGTCGACTGCGCCGCTCGACGCGCGCGGCGCGCGGCCTTGGCCCGCTTCGACTTCTTGTTGCTCATCGGGCGCAGCTCACGCGTTGAAGAGGTGGCGGCGGATCGAAGCCACGTTGGAGAAGATGCGCACGCCGAGCACGACGACGACACCGGTGGACAACTGACTGCCCACCCCCAACTGATCGCCGAGGAAGACGATGAACGCGGCGACGACGACGTTCGACAGGAACGACACCACGAACACCTTGTCGTTGAAGATGCCGTCGAGGACGGCGCGCACGGCGCCGAACACGGCGTCGAGCGCCGCGATCACCGCAATGGGCAGATAGGGCTGCAGCCACAACGGGACCTCGGGCTGTAGGAGGACACCGACAACGATGCCGATGACCAGTCCCAGGGCGGGGATCACGACGAGTCTCCTTCGGAGGTGGGTGTGGCTGAGTCGTTGACCCTATCGGCGGGAACCGCCTCGCGGGTCCCCAATGTGGCCGCGGCCGGAATCGTCACCCGGGCGCGGACCACGGTCTCCGCGCGGATGCCGAACGAACTCTTGAGGGTCGACAGGTAGGTCCCGCCGCTGCCATTGGCGAATCGAGCAGGCAAGGTGCCCGGGTTGCCGATCGCGGTGATGACGTAGGGCCTCTTGAGGGGGCGGAAGTCGACGAGGATCGCCTCGCCAGCGAACCGGATGGAGGCAGTCGTGGTGAGTCTCTGCCCATTGACGGAGATGGCTTCCGCCCCGGCTTCCCAGAGACTGTTGGTGAGGATCTGGAGGTCGCGATCGAGGACCTCTCCGTCGGTGTCCTCGGTTTCCTCACGTGGCAGGGCGTTCGACCCGTCACCACCGGCCGACGGGGCGTCGTCGACCGTCACGACGAAGCCGGGACCCTGGACTGGGACCGCGCCGGCAACCAGGGAGAGTCGCTCGACGTCGGCGGCAAGATCGCCGCTGACCTGTCGAAGAGTCTCTGCGTCGAGGGCGGCGATCTCGGAGCGCAGGGCGCCCGCCTCCCCCACCCTCGAGTCGACGACGGCCTGTTCCTTCTCGATCCGCTCGATGAGGCTCGCCTTGGTCTTCTGCCTGTTCGTCTCGCTCCCCCGGAGTTGCATGGCTGCGATCCCGACGAGAACGCCGATGATCACGGCGAAGACGATCAGCCTCCAGGAGCGCAGGCTCGTGGCTCGTGGCAGGCCCGCCGACTCGCGCCGCTCAGCGGCAGCCGCATAGCCCGGGTCGAGGGGCCGCTCGAGCATCGACGTGATGAGCGTCATCGACGCGTCGGGGCGCCGCGACGGTCGGGGGGCTTCGTGACTCATCGGGCACCCCGGCGAGCGAGAAGCTGACGGAGCTGCACGGCATACAGAATGCCAGCGACCCAGTACAGCACGGTCCCCCACCAGGCGAAGCCCCACCCGACGGGGCGAGCCAACGACGCGAGCCAGCCGTCACCTTCGGCCATGAGGAGTGCGGGGAACGCGTAGAGAAGGTTGAATGTCGCCGCCTTGCCGATGAAGTGCACGGGCAGCCCTGTCCATCCATGGTGCTTGGCGATCAGGACGACCACGAGCATGAACGCTTCGCGAGCGAACAGGATGCCCACGAGCCACCACGGGATGATGTCCCGCCACGCGAGGCCGACGAGGGTGGTGACGATGTAGAGGCGGTCGGCGATCGGGTCGAGAAGCTGACCCACGCGCGACACGAGGCCGTAGTGGCGAGCGATCTTGCCATCGAGGTAGTCGGTGATCCCTGACGCCATCAGGATGACCAGAGCAATCGCGTCGTGCTCGGTGGCGATGGCCCAGATGAACGCCGGCACGCCGAGGAGGCGCAGCGCAGAGAGCGCGTTGGGGATCGTGAGAACACGATCGACGGGGGCGCTGTCTGTCCCCCTCACGCTCTCTCCGGCAGTCATGGCGTCAGCCTATGCGGTCGCCCCTAGAGTCGAGTCATGACGTCTCGCATCCTTGATGGCGATGCCATGAGTTGGCGTACGCGGCGGACTGGAGTGAAGTGGGGGCTGTACTCACCGGACGTCCTCCCACTGTGGGTGGCCGAGATGGACGCCGCCCCCTGCCCCCCGGTCGTCGAGGCTGTCGATGCGGCCATGCGACGAGGAGACACGGGCTATCCCCATGGCCGTGACTTCGTCGAGGCCGGAACCCTGTATGCCGCCCGCACCTGGTCGTGGACCATCGATCCTTCGCGGTCCTTCCCCGTCGCCGACGTGATGATCGGGCTGAGCGAACTTCTCCGAGGGGTCACGTCCCCCGGCGGTCCGGTGGTGCTTTCGTCCCCGGTCTACAACGCGTTCTTCGACTTCGCGGACATGCTGGGCCGAAGGGTTGTCGACGCCCCCCTGACAGCGGCCGGACGCCTCGATCCAGGGGCCCTCGATCAGGCGTTCGCGGCGGCCACGACGGGAGGGGAGCGGGCGGCATACCTGCTGTGCAACCCGCAGAATCCGACCGGCACCGTTCACACCGAGGCGGAACTGTCCGCCCTGGCCGAACTCGCCCATCGACATGGCGTCATCGTCATCGCCGACGAGATTCATGCCCCGATCGTGCATCAGGGCACGTTCACTCCGTATCTCACCGTGCCCGGCGGTGAACGAGGCGTCAGCCTGATCTCGGCCTCCAAGGCGTGGAACCTCGCCGGGCTCAAGGCCGCCCTGGTCACCGTCGGTCCGGACGCACCGCAGGAGTTGCTGCTCCACGAGGTGCACACCCATGGTTCCAGCCACCTCGGCCAGATCGCCGCCGTGGCGGCGTGGACGTCCGGGCACGACTGGCTCGCGCAGGTCACCCGAGAGATCTCGGACAACGCGGCCCTCCTCGGGCGACTGCTCGCTCAGGGTGCGCCCCAGATCGGGTACGCCCCGCCCGCGTCGACCTACCTTGCGTGGCTGGACTGCCGCACGCTGGAACTGGGCGACGACCCGGCGGCGCTGCTGCGAGAGCGCGGGCGGGTGGCCTTCTCTTCCGGTCCCACCTTCGGGCAGACCGGCAACGGGTTCGTCCGAGTCAACCTCGCGACGTCGCCCGAGATCCTCGAGGAGGCCGTGGAGCGGATGGTCGGAGCCCTCGCGTGAGCACACCTGGGCCCGAGGTCACTCGATGGCTGCTCACCCAGTCAGAGCGGGCCAATCCGCACACGCGACTCGACGACGGACACCATGGGGAGGCCGCGTGGTCCACCGGCAACGTCGTGCGGCCGCTCGTCGACGGTGCCGAATACTTCGCCGAGCTCCATCGGGTCATCGAGGCCACCACCGAGGGCGACATGGTGATGTTCGTGGGCTGGCGCGTGGACGGCGATCAGCAGCTCACGGATGACCCGTCGAGCACCCTTCTCAAGGTGCTCGACCGGGCCCAGGCCCGGCGCGTACAGGTGCGCGGCCTGATCTGGCGCTCCCACACCGAAGCCGTCGACTTCTCCGCCGAGAAGAACCGCCAGGTCGCGGAAGAGTTCGCGGACGAGGACGTCGACCACGCCGAGGTCCTGCTCGACATGCGGGTTCGCCGTGGGGGTGCGCACCACCAGAAGTTCGTCGTCGTCCGGCACCGTGACGAGCCGGAGCGCGACGTCGCGTTCGTGGGCGGCATCGACGTCGCCCACTCTCGTCGGGATGACTCGGAGCACCACGGCGACCCGCAGCAGCAGGCTCTGGCGGCACCCTTCGGGCCGAGCCCCGGGTGGCACGACGTGCAATGCGCGATCTCGGGTCCCGCCGTCGCGGATGTCGAGACCGTCTTCCGCGAGAGATGGGATGACCCCTCTCCCCTCGCGCCAGCCCTGCACTCACGGATCCGCGACCGACTGGGCCGGGTGCCGCACGAGCCGACTCCCCTGCCCCCGCCATTCCCACCACCGCCCGCTGTCGGTCGGGGCACCCACGTCGTCCAGATCCTGCGCACCTACCCGCCACTTCGGCGCGGGCGCTCCTATCCCTTCGCGCCGCATGGCGAACGATCCATCGCGCTGGCGCACCTCAAGGCCGCTGGTCAGGCGCGGGAGTTCGTCTACCTCGAGGACCAATACCTCTGGTCGTCCACCATCACCGCGGCATTGGCCGAGGCACTGTCCGCCAATCCCAATCTTCACGTCGTGGCCGTCCTCCCCCACCGGCCCGACCTTGAAGGCGTCGGCGAACTCATGCAACTCGAGGGTCGCCTGGAAGCCATCGAGCAATTGGGCGCTGCGGGTCCGGGGAGGTTCGCGGCATACGGGATCGAGAATCACGCGGGGTGGCCGGTCTACGTCCACGCAAAGGTCGTCGTCATCGACGACTGGTACGCCACAGTCGGTTCGGACAACATCAACCGCCGGTCCTGGACCCATGACTCGGAACTGACCGCTCTCGTGGTCGACGACGCCGGGCTCGACCATTCGCCCTACGCACGGTCGCTACGGCTTCGGCTGGCGGCCGAGCACCTCGACCGACCACTGTCCGGTCCGGGACATGTCGAGGCGATGAGCGACTGCGTCTCCGGTCGTGGGTTGTTCGATGCGTATGCCGCGTCGGCCGAGGCGCTGCAGTCGTGGCATGACGGCGGTGGGCTGGGATCTCGGCCGGCTGGGCGGCTCCGTCCCCTCACCGCACCCAGGCTCAGGGCAGGTCAGCGCCGGTTGCTGGAGCTTCCGCAACGCCTTTTCGGTGACCCCGACGGACGCCCGCGTCGGCTCCGTCGAGGCGGTGTGTTCTGAAGACCCACGCCGCCGCCGGGTCGATTCGGTTGTCGTGGCACGCATGGGATATGGTTTCGTTCGCTCGCGCGGCAACGTGAGAGCAAGCCACGGGCTGTGGCGCAGCTTGGTAGCGCACTTGACTGGGGGTCAAGGGGTCGCAGGTTCAAATCCTGTCAGCCCGACGCATCGGCCCTGACCTGTTCACGCAGGTCAGGGCCTCTTTCATGCCCTGTGATTCACGCTCGATCAGGTCTGCAGGGGCTTCGCCTCGCCCGCAGTGGCCAACCAGCCAGGCCGCCCGGGGGCGAACGCCACGGGTCGCGTGTCTACTCGAAGGACTATTCCCATGGGTGAGCCGCACCCCTAACCTCGGGCGGGTGGCCGCCTCATCAGCGAGGTCGCCGAGTGAAGGGAAGACAATGAAGTCATCTATAACGCTGTCCCAACGCATCAGAACCCTGGGCGTGGCCGTCGCAACGCTGTCGGCAGTGGCGCTCGTGCCCGCTGCCGGAGCCAGTGCGGCACCCGCCCAAGGATGCGAGAGTCGCAACAACAACACCGTCAAGAAGTTGCTTGCGTGCGTCGACGCCGATGGAGCCATGGAGCACCTCGAGGCCTTCCAGGCCATCGCTGACGCCAACGGCGGCAACCGCGCTGCCGGCCTACCCGGCTATGAGGCGAGCGTCGACTACGTCGTCGATGCGCTCGAGGCCGCTGGGTGGAACGTCTCCATCGACACGTTCCCGTTCACCTTCGTGGGCCCGTCGGAACTCGAACAGCTCACCCCAGTCGCCGCGACCTACGAGACTGGCCCCTACACCGGAAGTGGCGCCGGCAACGTCACGGCCTCCGTAACGGCGGTTGACATCCAGCTCGGCCTCGGAAACACGTCGACCAGTGGTTGCGAAGCAGCGGACTTCGTCGGTTTCCCGGCGGGCAACATCGCCCTCATCCAGCGCGGCACTTGCTCCTTCGCGCAGAAGGCGCTCAACGCCGAGGCCGCAGGCGCGGACGGCGTGGTCATCTTCAACCAGGGCAACACCGCAGACCGCACGGACCTCATCGTGGGCACCCTCGGTGGACCGAACGTCGTCGGAATCCCGGTCGTGGGCGCGAGCTACGAGCAAGGCGTAGCCCTCTCCCAGCAGGGTTCCACGGCCCGCGTCTTCGTGCCGGCCCCCGAGCAGCGTCCGCAGAAGAACATCATCGCGGAGCTTCCCGGCAAGAACGCCAACAATGTCGTCATGGCCGGCGCACACCTGGATGGCGTGCAGGCCGGCCCTGGCATCAACGACAACGGCAGCGGCTCGGCCGCGCTGCTCGAGGTCGCACAGCAGGTGTCCAAGCTCAAGCCCGAGAACACCCTGCGCTTCGCGTGGTGGGGTGCCGAGGAGAGCGGCCTGATCGGCTCGGAGGAGTATGTCGCAGGGCTGAGCCAGGCGGAGAAGGATCGCATCGCGCTCTACCTGAACTTCGACATGGTCGCCTCGCCGAACTACATCTTCATGGTGTATGACGGCGACGAGTCCGGCTTCACGGCGCCCGTCACGGTCCCGGAGGGTTCGGTCCAGATCGAGGACCTGTTCGAGAGCTACTTCACGAGCGTGGGCGAGCCCTACGACGACGCCGAGTTCAGTGGTCGCAGCGACTACGAGGCATTCATCCTGAACGGGATCCCCGCGGGCGGTCTGTTCACCGGCGCCGAGGTCGTCAAGACCCAGGAGCAGGAGGACATCTGGGGCGGCATCGCCGGTGAGGCTTACGACCAGTGCTACCACGCTGTCTGCGATGACATCGACAACGTGAACCTGCACGCGCTCGACGTCAACAGCGACGCAATCGCGCTCGCCGTGCTCGCCTACTCCTACTCCACCGAGACGGTGAACGGCGTGGCCGGCAAGAAGGTGCCGGGCGGCCTCAAACTCCCGGCTCCGGCAGGACCGGAAGGCACCGTCGGAAGCGGCGGCGGCCACTCGCACGGGTCCAGCAACTGACCCGCTGAACGAGGGCGGGGGTGCCGACAACGGCACCCCCGCCCTTCGTGCGACGACCGGCGGGACTACCGGTCGCGGCTCTGCTCAGCGGCGCGAGCGCTTCTCTCGAACCCGCACCGAGACCTCGATCGGCGTCCCCTCGAAGCCGAACTCCTCGCGCAGGCGACGTTCGATGAACCGGCGGTAGCCGGCCTCGATGAAGCCCGACGCGAACAGCACGAAGCGCGGCGGACGCGTCGACGCCTGGGTCGCGAAGAGGATGCGTGGCTGCTTGCCGCCACGCACCGGGTGCGGGTGCCCGGCCACGACCTCACCCAGGAACGCGTTGAGCCGACCGGTCGGGATACGCGTGTCCCAGGATTCAAGGGACTTCTCGATGGCAGGCACGAGGCGGTCCATGTGACGCCCGGTGGATGCGGACGCGTTGACACGGGGTGCCCAAGGGATCTGCACGAGTTCGCGCTCGATCTCTCGCTCGAGGAAGTGGCGGCGCTCCTCGTCGGTGAGGTCCCACTTGTTGTAGGCGATGACGAGCGCACGACCGGAGTCGACCACCTGCTGGACGACGCGGATGTCCTGCTCGGTGATCGGCACGGAGGCGTCGATCAGGACGACGGCGACCTCGGCCTTCTCGAGCGCCGTCTGGGTGCGCAGCGAGGCGTAGAAGTCGGCGCCGCGGGTCTGGTGTACCCGACGGCGGATGCCGGCGGTGTCGACGAAGCGCCACGTCTTGCCACCGAGCTCGATGAACTCGTCGACCGGGTCGCGGGTCGTCCCCGCGACGTCATCGACGACAACTCGGTCGGATCCGGCGAGCTTGTTGAGCATCGACGACTTGCCGACGTTGGGCCGACCGAGAAGCGCGACGCGGCGGGGCCCACCGCGCTGGTAGGCATCGACCGCCGACTTCTCCGGGAGCACGTCGAGGATGGCGTCGAGCACATCACCGCTCCCCCGCCCGTGCAGTGCGGAAACGGGCCACGGCTGGCCGAGCCCGAGATTCCAGAGCGTGGCGGCATCGGCCTCAGTGCGCTGGTCGTCGACCTTGTTGGCGACCAGGACGACGGGCTTCCCCGATCGCCTCAGGAGCTTGACGACGGCCTCGTCGTCGTCGGTCGCTCCGACGACGGCGTCCACGACGAAGAGCACTGCGTCCGCGAGCTCGACGGCGATCTCGGCCTGCTCCGCGACGCGCAGGTGGATGCCCTTGGCGTCGATGGCCCAGCCACCCGTGTCGACAAGCGTGAACCGGGTGCCGGACCACTCGGCGTCGTAGGCGACACGGTCACGAGTCACGCCTGGAACGTCTTCGACGACGGCCTCACGACGACCGATGATCCGGTTGACCAGCGTCGACTTGCCCACGTTGGGGCGACCGACCACGGCCACGACCGGCACTCCGCCCTCGAATCCGTCGACACCTTCCGGAATCTCGCCTCGGTCGACGAGTGCGAGGTCCTCGTCACTCAGCTCGAAGTCTTCCAGGCCAGCACGCAGGGCATGCGTGACGGACTCGTCCAGCGACCCGGTGTCGGTCACGGTCTCGTCGGTCTCGGGGGTGTTCATGGGGACCATTCTCCCCCAGATCACACCGTGCTCAGTCCCAGACGTCCGGCGGCAGGTCCGTGGGTAGCTCGATGCCGTGCCGATCACTGGCCGCCGCGACGTGCTGTGCGAGGGCCGAGCGGATCTCTTCCGCGGCCCGCTCCAGTCGCACCCGCCCCGGTATGCCGTCCTGCCGCGTCACCGAGATCGGCTCACCGAAGTCGGCGACGAGTCGGCTGCGCAAGGTGGGCCACGATGCGGCGAGTTCGCCGGTCGCTCGGGTGCCGAGGCATGCCACGGGCACCACTGGCGCGTGACCCTGGAGCGCCAGCCACGCCACGCCCTTCTCGGCCTGGGCGAGATCGCCCCGGCCACGACCACCCTCGGGAAAGATGCCGATCGCTCCCCCACGCTGCAGGACCGCGAGAGCCGATGTGAGCGCGGCGCGGTCCCCGTGCCCTTGCTCCAAGGGGATCTGGCCGGTGAGGTGGAGCAGTGGGCCGACACCCAGCTCGAAGGTGGACGCAAGGACGAGGAAGTGAGCCGGTCGGGGGGCCAAACCGAACACGACGGCTCCGTCGAGGTAGCCGGTGTGGTTGGCAGCAAGGATCACGGGCCCCGTGGTCGGCACGCGGTCACGGCCGTGTGCCTCCGCGGCATACAGCGTCGAGACGAGGGTCCGACCCACGTAGCGACCGAACCCCGCCCGCCACGCCGCAGGAGGGGTCACGGTCACGTCTCGTCCCGCGCGGCCATCCCGACGCGGGAAGCCACCACCGCGAGCACGGCCTCGACGCTCTCGTCGAAGCCGAGGTCGGACGTGTCGACCGTGACGACACCGTCGGCTGCGACGGTGAACTGGGAGACCGACGAGTCGTCGCGATCACGCCGCAGCACTTGGTCCCGGGTCGCAGCCATGGCCTCTTCGTCCGCGGTGCCGTGCACCTCGGCCGAGCGGCGCCGTAGTCGGGCCTCCTCGCTCGCGGTGAGGAGGATGCGCACGAGTGCGTCGGGAGCGACGACCGTGGTGATGTCTCGTCCCTCGGCGACGACGCCCCCGGTGGCGGTCGCGATGGCGGCCATGCGGTCACGCTGGGCCTGCTGCAGGATCGGCCTGACTCCCGTGTTGGTGGCCACCCTGGAGACCTGCGAACTGATCTCTGTCGTGCGAATGTCCACCGTGACATCGGAGCCGCCGACTCCGACACGCTGGTCGTCCGGGTCGGTCGACAGCTCAAGTGGCAACGTCTGCGCGGCCGCGACCACAGCGGCCTCGTCAGCGAGGTCGACGCCCTGGTCGAGACACCACCACGTCAGGGCCCGATACATCGCTCCTGTGTCGAGGTAGCCCACGCCCAGCCGCGATGCAACCGCCTTGGAAACGCTCGACTTGCCCGAGCCGGAGGGCCCATCGATGGCGATGATCAGGGGGCTCTCGGCGGTGGACATGGCGGTCAGCCTAAAGGGTCGGGAGCCTCATCCGTGCAGCCGCCAGCCGCGCTCCTCAAGACCCTCCGCCAACGCAGCGGCCGCACCTGGGACAACGTCGATCTCGGCGAGCCCGAAGGCTTGCCCCAAGCCGTGATCGAGGTGGAACTCCTCGATGTTGGTGCCGATCGCGCCGACGTCGGCAAACAGCCGGCCGAGTTGTCCCGGCTCGTCCGGGATGAGAACTCGAACCGTGGCATATGCCGTGGGTGCGGCTCCATGCTTGCCCGGAATGCGTGCGTGGCCCGCGTTGCCGGCCGCGATCGCGCGCGCCAAGGTGCCCCGCGCGCCAAGTGCGTCCTGATCTGAGCCCAAGGCATCGAGCGCGCCGATCACGGCGTGGAGGTCGGTCGCCAGCGCAGCGAGGATGTCGCGCACAGCGTGAGCGTTGCCGGAGAGGATCTGGGTCCACAAGTGGGGGTCACTCGCCGCGATGCGCGTGACGTCGCGCAGTCCCTGCCCGGCCAGTGCGACTGACGAGTCGGCCAGATGCTCGAGGCGGGCTGCGACGAGGCTCGCGACGAGTTGGGGCACGTGGGAGACCGAGGCCACCGCAGCGTCATGCTCCTCGGGCTCCAGGGTGACGACGGCCGACCCCACGGTGGCCGCCACGGAGCGAACCAGTGCCACTGCGGTCTCCGATGTCTCCACCGTTGGCGTGAGCACCCACGCCCGGCCGTGGAAGAGATCGTGACGACCGGCGACGGCTCCACTGCGCTCGCGGCCAGCCATCGGATGTGACCCGCAGAAGCGTGCGAGGTCCGCGCCCTCCAAGCGTAGTGCGTCGATGATCGCGACCTTGACCGACGCGACATCAGTGACCACGGCGTGGGGCCAGCGATCCAATGCCCGAGCAACGCACGCAGCCGTGACGTCAGGTGGTGTCGCGACGACCACGAGGTCCGGGTCGACGTCGACGGATGTCTTTCCGGCCCCGAGGTCCCGCGCGAGGGCGGCGTTGGTGGTCGACAGGTCCTCGAGCGTCACCGACTCGCCGGCGCGGGTCAGGGCCAGTCCGAGGCTGGTCCCGATGAGCCCGGTTCCGATGATGTGGACGCGCTCGGGGGCGGCGGCCTCGGTCACATCCCCGCCGCGGAGTACAGCTCGCCGATCTCGCCCTTGCTGAGGCGGCGGAACTTGCCGGGCTTGGTGTCGCCGAGCCGGATGGGGCCCACCTGCGTTCGCACGAGCGAGAGCACCGGATGACCGGCCTCGGCGAGCATGCGCCGCACGATGTGCTTGCGGCCCTCGTGGAGGATCACCTCGACGATCGCCTTGCCGGGCTGGCTGTCGACGACCCGGAACGAGTCGACCTGCACGGGCCCGTCGTCGAGCTCGATGCCTTCACGCAGTCGCTTGCCGAGGTCGCGCGGGACGGGGCCCCGGATCTGCGCGAGGTAGGTCTTCAGCACGCCGTACTTGGGGTGCTGGAGCCGGTGCGCCAGATCACCGTCGTTGGTCAGGAGCAGGAGTCCCTCGGTGTCCGCGTCGAGGCGACCGACGTGGAACAGTCGCTCCTTGCGGTCACCGAAGTAGTCGCCGATGTCGATCCGACCCAGCTCGTCGTTCATCGACGTCACGACGTTGAGCGGCTTGTTGAAGGCGAGGTAGACCCGAGACTCATCCAAGGTGACGCGCACGCCATCGACATGAACCACCTGGTCGGCGTTGATCCGGACCCCCAGTTCGGTGACGATCTGGCCGTCCACCTCCACGCGACCCTCGGTGATCATCTGTTCGCAGACGCGCCGCGATCCGACTCCCGCGGACGCGAGCAGCTTCTGAAGTCGTATGCCGTCAGGGTCGTGAACGTCGACAGGCTTGGCCTTGCGTCGCTCCGGCATGGATGTCGGCTGGCTCTTCTTGGTCGTGCCGACTCCGCGCGGTCGTCCACCTCCAGTCCCGGCACCTGCCCCACCACGGCCTCCCTGCGGAGTCCCGCGACCGCCTGACGGCTTCTTGGCGGACCCGCCGCGCCTGCTCTGCGGCGGGGTCATGCCCGACCGCTCTCTGCGATCTCGTCGAGCACGTCGACCTCCGGAAGGTAGGGGGCTAGGGCGGGTAGGTCATCGAGGGACTGCAGGCCAAGCCGCTCGAGGAAGGTGGACGTCGTCCCGTAGAGGGTGGCGGACGTGTCCTCGTCAGAGCCCATTTCTTCGATGAGGCCTCGCGTCACGAGGGTGCGGATGACCCCGTCGACGTTGACACCTCGGACCGCCGAGACCCGAGAGCGCGACACCGGCTGCCGGTAGGCGATGACCGCAAGCGTCTCGAGCGATGCCTGGGTGAGTTTGGCCTGCTGCCCGTCGAGGATAAACCGGCTGACGGCGGGTGCGTAATCGGAGCGGCTGTAGATGCGCCACCCGCCCCCCACGTGACGGAGCGTGAAGCCTCGGTGCTGGGCGGCATACCCGTCTTCGAGCTCGACCAGTGCGGACTCGATCTCCGGCACGGGCACCTCGAGGGCAGAGGCGAGGGCCATCTCACTGACAGGCTCGTCCACGACCATGAGGACGGCCTCGATCGCCCCAGGGAGTCCGCCCGGGAAGTCATTGACGTCGAAGACCATCTGATCGGCCGCGGCCTCTGCCACGCCGGCGTCGTCTGGGCCCTCGACAGTGGCGTCGTCCACGGCCGCGTCCACGACGACATCGTCAGGTGTCGGGTCCTGGGCGCTCGCCGCCGGTGTCTCAGTCATGGTCAGCCTCTCGCTGATCGATGGGGAGCGTCCCGTCCTCGGACGCGTTGTCGTCGAACTCGTCGGTCACCTCGATGTCGCCGTCCATGGACCCGGTCCACCGAACGGTGAGTTCGCCGAGTGCCTCGGCCTGCTCGAAGGTGATCGACGACTCGCGGAACAGTTCGAGGAGCGCCAGGAATCGGGCGACGATGACAAGTGTGTTGTCGGCGTCCCGGACGAGGGTGCGGAAGGAAGACACACCGTCCCGACGCAGCCGCTCACCGATGATCGTCGCCTGCTCCCGGACGCTCACGGCAGGAGCGTGGAGGTGGCCGAGTCCGACGACGTCGGGAGTCTTCGGGGTCAGGGCTCCGGCGGCGATCATCGCGAGTTGGTCGGGCGTGATCGTGAAGATGAGCTCGGGCAGGAGTGCCGCGAACTGCGGCTCGAGTCCCGCCTGTCGCGCGGTCATGCGACCTGCCGTCGCCATCCGCTCCTCGAACGTCCTCGCAATGTCCTTGAAGGCGCGGTATTGGAGGAGCCGTGCGAAGAGCAGGTCCCGCGCCTCGATGAGGGCCAGATCCTCTTCGTCCTCGGGCCCGATCTGGGGCAGCAGCCGTGCGGCCTTGATGTCGAGCAGGGTTGCGGCCACGAGAAGGAACTCGGAGGCCTGCGAGAGGTCCCAGCCGTCGCCTCCCTTGGCCTGCTCGGCCTTGATGTGCGCGATGAACTCGTCAGTGACCTTCGCGAGAGCGATTTCGGTGATGTCGAGCTTGTGCTTGGAGATGAGACCGAGGAGGAGGTCGAACGGGCCGGAGAAGTTCTCGAGGTGGACCTCGAAGGCCGTGGTCGCCGCCCGCCGCGTGATCACACCGCCGGGGGCCTCGGTCATGGCGTCAGGCCGCTCCGCCACGAGCCACGAGCTCCCTGGCCAACTGGCGGTAGGCGCCAGCCCCCTTGTGGGTCGAGTCATAGGTGGTGATCGGCTCGGCAGCGAGGGTTGCGTCGGGGAACTTCACAGTGCGGCTGATGACCGTGTGGAAGACCTTGTCGCCGAAGTGCCCGACGATGCTCGCGACAATGTCCTTGTTGTGGAGCGTGCGGCCGTCGTACATCGTCGCAAGGAGCCCGTCGATCTCAAGGCGCGGGTTGAGCCGGTCGGTGATCTTCTCGATCGTCTCGACGAGCAGGGCCACGCCGCGCAGCGCGAAGAACTCGCATTCGAGCGGGATGAGCACGCCGTGGGCCGCCGTGAGGGCGTTGACCGTGAGCAGACCGAGGGACGGCTGGCAGTCGATGAGGATGACGTCGTAGTCGTCGAGGACGGGCCGCAACACGCGCGCGAGGATCTGCTCGCGGGCGACCTCACCGACGAGCTGGACCTCGGCCGCGGACAGTTCGATGTTGGCGGGGAGGACGTGGAGATCGGGGACCTTGGTCTCCTGGATCACGTCACGCACGTCATGCCCGCGCTCGGTGAGGAGGTTGTAGACGGTGACGTCGAGGTTGTGGGCCTGGATGCCCAGACCGACCGACAACGCACCCTGAGGGTCGAAGTCGACGAGAAGCACGCGCCGGCCGTACTCCGCGAGCGCTGCCCCCAGGTTGATCGTCGTCGTCGTCTTGCCGACGCCGCCCTTCTGGTTGCACATGGCAATGACTCGGGCCGGACCATGGCTGGTGAGGGGTTGCGGCTCCGGGAAGACCGGCATCGGGCGCCCCGTGGGGCCGACCTGGCCGTTGGCGGCCTGCTCGGTTCCGGGCAAATGGCCATCCCGGCTCGGGGTCCTCTTGGCGCTCCCCACCTCGGTGGTCTCATCCACTTCGGTCACCATGGCCTCGATGTCTGACGAATCCATCTCTCTCCCGGAACTGGCGTGCAAACGGTCAGCGTCCCGCTGATCGCCACGACACTATCAGCGCGCACGCGGATGGCTCTGGGCATAGACCTCGCGCAGTTGCTGCACGGTCACGAGTGTGTAGACCTGTGTCGTCGTGACCGACGCGTGCCCGAGGAGCTCCTGGACGACGCGCACGTCCGCGCCACCCTCGAGGAGGTGCGTGGCGAACGAGTGCCGCAGCGTGTGCGGCGACAGATGACCCGTGAGGTTCGCCCGCTCGGCCGCAGAGCGCAGGATCGACCATGCGCTCTGACGCGAGAGGCGTGATCCGCGCTGGTTGAGGAAGATCGCCGGCGTGCCTTTTCCCTTGGCCGAGAACGTTCCCCTCCCCCGCACGAGGTAGGCGGTGAGCGTCTTCTTGGCGTAGGAGCCCAAAGGAACGAGTCGCTGCTTGCCACCCTTGCCTTCGAGCCGCACGACTCCGGCCTCGACATCGACGTCGTCGATGTCGAGGCCCACAGCCTCGGAGATCCGCGCCCCCGTGCCATAGAGCAACTCCAGCAGGGCACGGTCGCGAAGGGAGCCGGCCGTGTCCCCCACGGCCGCTGCGTCCAGGAGCCGCTCGACCTCGCTCACTGTGATCGCCTTGGGGAGCCTGGATGGCGGCGGAGGAGGACTCACCGCAGCCGCTGGGTCGGTGGCGACGTCACCCTCGAGGGCGAGGAACCTGTGCAGCCCACGCACCGCCACGAGCGTCCGCCCCGCCGAGTTCGCCTTGAGCGGCGGATGATCCGCATCTCCCTCGCGGAGCCGGATGAGGAACTCGGTGACGTGCCGCTCGGTCACCGCCGCGGGGTCGTCCACTCCGATCGAATCAAGGTATGCCGTCCAGCGCGCGATGTCGCGACGGTAGGCCTTGAGGGTGTTGGCGGAGACCCCACGCTCGACGTCGAGGTGCGTGAGCCACGCGCGGGCAGCGCGTTCGACCGCGGAGCCGGTCATCGCCGTCACCACCGCCGACTTTGTGCCCCGTTGGGACGCGAGGAGCCCAGCGACGAGAGTCCCAACGGGGCACAAAGTCGGGGGGACGCGAGCTTCACCGTGATCAGGCGAGGACCTCGGCGAGTTCGCGGCTCGCGAGGCCGTGCGCCTCCGCGACCGGCGCGCAGGTGACGTCCCCGGCGTGGGTGTTGAGCCCCAGCGCCAGTGCGGCGTCGTCGCGTGATGCCTGGAGCCAGCCACGGTTGGCGAGACGCACGGCATACGGAAGGGTGGCGTTGGTCAGGGCCCACGTCGAGGTGTTGGGCACGGCCCCGGGCATGTTGGCGACGCAGTAGAAGACCGAGTTGTGGACCTCGTAGGTCGGGTCGGCGTGCGTCGTGGGGCGCGTGTCCTCGAAGCAACCGCCCTGGTCGACTGCGATGTCGACGAGCACCGAGCCGGGCTTCATCTGCGAGACGAGCTCGTTGGACACCAGGGTCGGCGCCTTCGCGCCCGGAATGAGCACGGCCCCGATGACCATGTCGGCCTCCATCACCTGCTGACGGATCGCGAGGGTCGATGACGCGAGGCCGTGGACGCGGTTGTTGTAGCGCCAGAAGCTCATGCGCAGCTTGTCGAGATCCGTGTCGAGGAGGGTCACGTCGGCGCCCATGCCGAGCGCGATGTTGGCGGCGTTCTGGCCAGAGACCCCGGCACCGATGATGACGACCTTGGCGTTGGCGACTCCCCCGACGCCACCCATGAGGACGCCTCGGCCGCCCTGGGGCTTGGTCAGCGAGTAGGCACCCACCTGCGGCGCGAGACATCCGGCGACTTCCGACATGGGATAGAGGAGGGGCAGCAGCCCGGACGGCAGTTGGACCGTCTCGTACGCGATGGAGGTGGTGCGCTTGGCGACGAGCTCCTTGGTCAGCGGTTCATCGGCGGCGAGGTGGAGATAGGTGAACAGGGTCAGGTCCTCACGCAGCCGGTGGTACTCCTCGGCGATTGGTTCCTTGACCTTCATGACCATCTCGGACTCGCCCCACACGTCGTCGGCGGAGTCGATGATCCGGGCGCCCTGCGCAGCGAACTCGTCGTCCGTGATCGAGGAGCCTATCCCGGCACCCTTCTGGACGAGCACCTCGTGACCGTGGGTGACGAGCTCATGCACGCCGACCGGCGTGATGCCGACCCGGAATTCGTTGTTCTTGACCTCGCTGGGGATGCCGATCCGCACCTGGACTCCTTTGTCGTGGGGCTGCGGTGGGTGTGCCGCAGTGCGAGTCTAGGACCCGTGAAGCTCTATGCAGACCTGCCCGGTCGCCGCCTCGTCCAGATCCTCGCCGACCTCGGCTTCGTCGCCTGGATCGCCCTCTGGGCCTGGGTCGGCCGACGCGTTCATGACGTCACGATGGCGTTGGCCGAGCCGGGGCGTCAGCTCCAGGGGGCAGGTTCCGGCTTCCGCGAGAAGATGTCCGGTGCTGGTGACTCCGTCGACGACCTCCCCGTGCTCGACGATCGCGTTGCCGGGCCCTTCCGGTCCGCCGCGGGAGCCGGGACTGACATCGAGCAGGCCGGAACCGACCTGGTTCGCGCCGTCGAGCGATTCGCCCTCGTCATCGGCTGGACGACGGCTCTCGTCCCCATCCTGATCGTCACGATCTGGTGGGCCGTTCAGCGCGGGCGCTTTGCTCGCCGGGCCTCAGCCGCGCAGCGATTCATCGACGCCGACCACGACCTCGACCTCTTCGCTCTGCGCGCGATCGCCAACCAGCCCATGGCATCGCTCGCCAAGGTGAGTCACGACCCCAGCGGGGCCTGGCGGCGCGGGGAGCGCGACATGATCAGGGCTCTGGCCCTGCTCGAACTCAAGGACTCGGGGTTGAAGCCACCACGGTCGGCGTGAGGTCGTCGGCCGGCGGGGTCCACGTGTCGGCGTCGGCGTCGACCTGGTCACCCGAACGGATGTCCTTCACCTGGTGGGCGACGTCGCCTTCGCCCGGGAACCAGACAAACGGGATGCCGCGACGGTCGGCGTAGCGGATCTGCTTGCCGAACTTTGCGGCCGACGGTGCGACCTCGCAGGCGACGCCACGCGCCCTCAGCGAGCGCGCCACCGCGTCGGAAGCCCGCCGCGACTCCTCGTCCGCGACCGCCACGAGGACGACGGCGGGGGTGGCACGGGACGCTGTGACCAGGCCCTTGGACAGGAGGAGGCCGAGGAGTCGCGAGATCCCGATCGAAATGCCGACACCTGGGTAGGTGGTCTTGCCGTCACTCGCCAGCGCGTCATAGCGACCACCCGAGCAGAACGAACCCCACGACTCGTAGCCCTCGAGTTGGGTCTCGTAGACCGTCCCCGTGTAGTAGTCGAGACCGCGCGCGATCTTGAGGTCGGCGACCATGGCGCCGGGGGCATTGACGAGCCCGCTCCGGATGACGGCGCTCAACGCCTCAAGGCCCTCGTCGAGGGTCGGGTGCTCCACGCCGAGTGCCCGCACCTGCTCGACGAAGGACAGGTCCTCGGTGCGGATGGCCGCGAGGGCGAGGCACTGGTCTGCCTGCTCAGCGGTGCGACCCGCCTCGACGAGCAGCGTCTTGACCTTGTCCGGCCCGATCTTGTCGAGCTTGTCGACGATCCGGAGCGTGCTCTGGACCTCGGTGACGTCGTCCGTGCCGATCCCGATGCCTCGGTAGAAGCCCTCCGGGATCTTGCGATTGTTGACCTGGATGGTCATCCGTCCGATCGGAAGCTTGCTGAAGACCTCGGCGATGACGAGCGGCATCTCGGCCTCGAAGTGCGGGCTGAGCTCCCCGATGTCGACGACGTCGATGTCAGCCTGCGTGAACTCGCGGTAGCGGCCTTCCTGAGGCCGCTCCCCACGCCACACCTTCTGGATCTGGTAGCGACGGTAGGGAAACGCGAGCTTGCCAGCGTTCTCGAGGACAAAGCGCGCGAAGGGCACGGTGAGGTCGAAGTGCAACCCGAGTTCGGCCTCCGAGTCCTTCCGGTCCTCGGGCCGCTGCGCGAGCCGGGTGACGCCGTAGATCTCCTTGTCGGCGTCGCCACCCTTGCCGAGCAACCGCTCGACGGGCTCGACGGCGCGGGTCTCCAGGGACGTGAACCCGTGCAGTTCGAACGTCTCGCGAATGATGTCGAGGAAGTGCTGTTCGACGATGCGTTCCGCAGGCAGGTACTCGGGGAATCCGCTGAGCTTGGTGACCTTCACGCGGTCAATCCTTGCAGGTACGGATTGGTGCTCCGTTCACGGCGCATGGTCGTCGCCGGTCCATGGCCGGGGAGCACGAGGGTGGAGTCGGCGAGCGGCAGGACCACGTCGCGCAGGGATCGCTGCATGGCTGCCCCGTCACCGCCGGGGAGGTCGGTGCGCCCGATCGACCCGGCGAAGAGGACGTCTCCGCTGATCATCGTGCGATCGAGTTCTTCAGGGGCACGCACGCCCTCGGGGAGACGGTCGAAGCCGAACATCACCGAGCCCTCGGTGTGCCCGGGTGCGTGGAGCACCTCGAGGTCCAGGCCCGCGAGGGTGAGGGACTCACGATCGGTGACCTCGATGACGTTGCTCGGCTCGGTCCAGGTCGCCTTGCTCCCGAACTCCTGCTCGAGCATTCCGACGAGCCCCGCGCTCGCCGAACCCAGCGGGTCGACGAGCCGGTAGCGGTCATCCGAATGGATGTATGCCGCGGTGTCGCCTCCGCAGACCGGTGTCACCGAGTACACGTGGTCGACGTGACCGTGCGTGAGGAGCACCGCTGTGGGCTTGAGCCGGTGCTGGGCCAACACTTCGCGGAGGGTCTCCACGACCCCGATCCCCGGATCGACGATGACGCACTCCTCCCCCTCGTCGGGGGCGAGGACATAGCAGTTGGTTCCGAAGGCCGCGGCAGGAAAGGCGATGGTCAGCACGGCGCCCAACCCTAGTCGGGTGAGCACACGGCATACGCCGTCAATAGACTCAGCCGGGTGACCAAGAAGCAGGAACGTGACCGAGCGCGCCGACGCTGGGAGAAGCAGCAGGCCAAGGTGACCACCAGGGCGGAGAAGCGTGCGCGCACCTTGAGGATCGTGGCGGTCGTCGCCACCATCGCCATCGTGGGCGCCCTCGTCGGAGGGCTCGCCTTCGCCCTGAAACCGGAGGCCCCAGCCACGCCCCAGAAGACGGCCGCGGGATGCGAACAACCACCGCAGCCGCTGGGCACCTCTGCGAAGCTCGACCTGCCTGACAAGGCCACCGCCAAGGGCGCCACGTGGACCACCACGCTGACGACGAACTGCGGTGACATCGTCATCGACCTCGACGGAGCCAAGGCTCCACAGGCCGTCGCGTCATTCATCCAGCTGGCGCGCGCCGACTACTGGCTCAACTCCCCCTGCCATCGACTGGGCATCGGCGAAGGCTTCAAGTTGCTCCAGTGCGGCTCGCCGTCGGGTGCAGGCGACGACAGCCCCGGCTATGGCTTCGGCGTCGAGAACGCCCCCAAGGACGGGAAGTACGCGCGAGGCCAGCTGGCCATGGCGCGCACCCAGGACCCCAAGGCCGGCAACGGTGGACAGTTCTTCATCATCAATGGCCCCACGGAGCTCCCGGACCCGAATGGCTACACAATCTTCGGCACGGTGACCAAGGGTTTGGATATCGTCGACAAGGTCGCCGCTGCCGGAGTTCAGGCAGGTGGCGAGTCGGAGACCGTAGGTGCCCCCAACGCACCCATCAGCATCCTTCGGGTTGCTGTGACAGAGAAGAAGGCATAGCCGTGAGCGACGAGACGACGAGCACCACCCCCGCGGACGAGCCCGTGGAGGTCCCCGCGGCGACGCCGGACCCTGTGGCACCGGTCGAGGACGCACCGGCCGTGGAGTCCGCCGACTCGACACCACCCCCCGCGGAAGTCACGGCAACGGAAGACGTTCCGGCTACAGAGGACGTTCCGGCGGCCGTGGCGACTCCGGCCGAAGGTTCGGTCGAAGGCTCGGTCGAAGGCTCGGTCGACGAGCCCATCGGGACGGCTGGAGGCGACACACCCGCTGAGGCGTCCTCCCAGGCCGCCCCGGAGACGCCTGCTGAAGTGCCGGCTCCGGTTGCCGAGACCCCTGCTGAGGAGCCGGTCACCCCGAGTCCCGCCCCACCGGCGGCTCCGGCAGTTCCGTCCGCTCCCAAGCCCGCCGTGCCGTCGCCGGCGGCGCTCGCCTCGAAGATGGCGGCACGCCCGACACCCCCGGTCCAGGTTCCCGTCGTCCACGAGCACTCCGAGTCCGCTCGGTTCGGCCGCGCTGACGCCGACGGCCACGTGTTCGTCAAGGTCGGCGACGAGGAGCGCGAGGTCGGTTCCTACCCCGGGGCCACACCCGATGAGGCCCTGCAGTACTTCGCGCGCAAGTACGACGAGATCGCTTCGTCGGCAGATCTGCTCGAGCAGCGCTTGGCCAACCCCGACGTCTCGGCAAAGGAGGTGTCCGACGGCCTCGCCACCCTGAAGGACCACGTCGCCGAGGCCCATGTCGTCGGCGACCTTGCCGCACTCGATGCGCGCATCGCCGCCATCGAAGCGGGGCTGGCCGCGAAGCGCGAGACCGAACAGGCAGCGCGTGCCGAGGCCCGAGCCGTCGCGGCGACCGAACGCGAAGCCATCGTCTCGGAGGCGGAGTCGATCGCTGCGCAGCCCGCAGAGCAGACCCAGTGGAAGCAGAGTGGCGAGCGGATGCGTGCCCTCCTCGACCAGTGGAAGCAGCACCAGCGCTCTGGTACCAAACTCGACAAGCCGACGGAGAACGCCCTGTGGCAGCGGTTCAGCCACGCGCGCAACCACTTCGACAAGGGTCGGCGGACCTACTTCGCCCAGCTCGACTCGACGCGCGCCGAGGCCAAGTCCACGAAGGAGTCCCTGGTCAAGGAGGCTGAGGCTCTGTCCAAGAGCACGGACTGGGGACCGACCGCTCGCGCCTTCAAGAACCTCATGGACCAGTGGCGCCACGCGGGTCGCGCCTCGCGGGCCGAGGATGACGCCTTGTGGGAGCGTTTCAAGACCGCCCAGGACGCTTTCTTCAACGCCAAGGACGAGGTCTCAGCGGCCGAGGACAAGGAGTTCCGCGCCAACCTCGCCGTCAAGGAGGAGCTCCTCAAGGAGGCCGAGCAGATCCTCCCTGTGACCGACCTTGAGCAGGCCAAGGGACAACTCCGCGTGATCCAGGACAAGTGGGACGCGGCGGGCAAAGTTCCCCGCGCCGACATCGACCGCACCGAGAAGGCGATCCGCCGCATCGAGACGGCCGTGCGGGAGCAGGAGGACGCGAAGTGGAAGTCCTCCAACCCCGAGGTCGCAGCCCGCGCCAACTCCCTCGTCACTCAACTCCGTGATTCGATCGAGTCCCTCGAGGCCGACCTCGCCAAGGCCACCGCGGCCGGCAACGACAAGAAGGTCAAGGACCTGACGGCGAAGCTCGAGTCCCAGCAAGCCTGGTTGACCCAAGCAGAGGCCGCAGGCAACGAATTCGGCGCCTGACGCGCCACGTCCGCGTTGGACGGCGTCCTCGTGTCGTCCGTTCCGCGCTAGCGAACCTCCGTCCGGCGCGCCAGTTCGGGAGATGTCTCACCTTCTCCTGGTCACGCGCCGGCCGGAGGTCCGACGCACGGCCCAGACGACACCACGGCCGCGTCAGCCAGCCGAGTCGACGTGTGGCACGGTGTGGGGTGCGCGTTCGGTCGATGACCCGGAGCGCGCCTGCACGAGAAGCCTCTGCGACAACGGAATTGGCGCGCGAAGGGCATCGGACGACTGAGCGCGCACCACATCGCGCAAGGGTCGGCGCCCTTGAGCGCGTCTAGTTCTGCGTGATGCGGTAGGCGTCGAACACGCCAGCCACGTTGCGCACGGCCTTGATGACGTGGTCGAGGTGGCTCGGGTCACCCATCTCGAATGTGAACTTCAGACCTGCCACGCGATCGCGTGAGGTGTGCACGGTCGCACTGAGGATGTTGACGCCGCTCTCGGAGAGAACGCGGGTCACGTCGGACAGGAGGGCCGAACGGTCGAGCGCCTCCACCTGCAACTGCACCAGGAAGACGCTGTTGGAGGTCGGCGCCCACTCAACCTCGATGATCTTGTCGTCCTGTCGCAGCAGCGCCTCGGCGTTGGTGCAGTCCCGCCTGTGGACCGAGACGCCCATGCCGCGGGTGACGAAGCCCAGGATGTCGTCGCCTGGCACCGGTGTGCAGCAGCGTGCCAACTTGACCCAGACGTCGGACATTCCCTTGACGACGACCCCGGGGTCGCCCGCACGGCGGCGTCGGTTCGACACCGGGCGCGGCATGGTGACTTCGGCGAGGTCGTCGCTGGCTTCCTCGCCGCCCTGCGCGGCGATCAGCCTGGCCACAACGTGCTGCGCACTGACATGGCCCTCGCCGATCGCGGCATAGAGTGCGTCGATCCCGGCGAGCCGCAACTCCTCGGCGACGCCCGTCAGCGACTGCACCGAGGACAGCCGCGCCACGGGCAGACTGCGCTTGCGCATGGCCTTGGCCAGCGACTCCTTGCCGTTCTCGATCATCTCCTCACGACGCTCGCGCGTGAACCAGTGGCGAATCTTGTTGCGGGCCCGAGCGGACTTGACGAACATCAGCCAGTCACGCGAGGGACCGGCACCATCGGCCTTCGAGGTGAGGACGTCGACCGTGTCGCCGTTGTCGAGCCGGGACTCGAGCGGCACCAGACGCCCGTTGACCTTGGCACCGATCGTGTGGTGCCCGACTTCGGTGTGCACGGCATACGCGAAGTCGACAGGGGTGGACCCGGCAGGCAGTCCGACGAGTTGTCCCTTGGGAGTGAAGACATAGACCTCGCTGGCGTTGATCTCGAAGCGCAGGGACTCGAGGAACTCCCCCGGGTCAGCCGTCTCCTGCTGCCAGTCGAGCAGCTGCCGCAGCCACGCCATGTCGTTGGCGCCGGTGTTGCTCGTCGACGGTGAACCGGCACCGGCCGGACTCTTCTCCTTGTACTTCCAGTGGGCCGCGACGCCGTACTCAGCGCGGCGGTGCATCGTGTGGGTCCGAATCTGGATCTCAACCGGCTTGCCCTCGGGCCCGATGACCGTCGTGTGCAGGGACTGGTACATGTTGAACTTCGGCGTGGCGATGTAGTCCTTGAAGCGCCCGGGGACCGGCGTCCAGCGGGCGTGCATCGCGCCGAGCGCGGCATAGCAGTCACGCACGGTGTCGACCAGCACGCGCACAGCGACGAGATCGTAGATCTGCTCGAAGTCACGGCCTCCGACGATCATCTTCTGATAGACGGAGTAGTAGTGCTTGGGCCGTCCGGTCACGGTGGCCTTGAGTTTGGCGGCGCGCAGGTCGGACTCGACGCTCTCGCGCACGGTCGCGAGGTACTCCTCGCGTGCGGGGGCACGCTCGGCGACAAGCCTGACGATCTCGTCGTAGACCTTGGGGTAGAGCGTCTGGAACGAGAGGTCCTCGAGCTCCCACTTGATGGTGTTCATGCCCAGGCGGTGAGCGAGCGGCGCATAGATCTCGAGGGTCTCACGGGCCTTGCGCTGTGCCGACTCCCGTGAGACGTAGCGCCACGTGCGCGCGTTGTGCAGTCGATCAGCGAGCTTGATGACGAGAACTCGGATGTCGCGGGCCATGGCCACGACCATCTTGCGCACGGTCTCTGCCGCGGCGGCCTGGCCGTAGGTCACCTTGTCGAGCTTGGTGACACCGTCCACCAGCATGGCGATCTCGGCGCCGAAATCCTTCTCGAGCTCATCGAGGCCGTAGTCGGTGTCCTCGACCGTGTCGTGGAGCAGCGCCGCCGCCAGCGTCGGAGGGGTCATGCCGAGCTCGGCCAGAATCGTGGTCACGGCGAGTGGGTGCGTGATGTAGGCGTCACCGCTCTTGCGCATCTGCCCTTCGTGAGCGCGCTCGGCAACCTCGTAGGCGCGCTCGATGACGGAGACATCGGCCTTGGGGTGGGTCAGCCGCACGGTCGTGAGCAGCGGCTCGAGCACCGGATGCGCCGAGGGGCGCGAGGAGCCGAATCGGGCGAGGCGCGCTCGGGCTCGGGCGCGGTTGGAGCCGGATGCCCCACTACGCACCGGGATCGGCGTGGTCTCCTCTGCCATGAACGGAGTCTAGGCTCCCTCCACGCCACCCACGACATGGAGGGCGTGCACGGGGCGATCCCCCAGGGCTACTCGCCCTCCGAGGAAGGCCAGTTCGACGATGGTCTCGAACCCGACGACCTCCGCCCCGCACGAGGTGAGCAGGTCCCACGCCGCGATCGCCGTGCCACCGGTGGCGAGAACGTCGTCGACCAGCAACACCCGATCGCCGTCGGCGACAGCATCCGAGTGGACTTCGATCGTGGCCGTGCCGTACTCGAGGTCGTAGCTGCGTTGGACTGTGTCGCCCGGCAACTTTCCCGCCTTGCGGACGGGCACGAAGCCGACGCCGAGTTCGAGGGCCAACGCGGCTCCGATGATGAAGCCGCGTGCTTCGACGCCCGCGACGGCATCGATCCGGGAAGGCGATCCGGTATGCCGTGCCGCCAGTCCGCGGATCACCTCGCGGAAGGCGTGGCCGTCCCCCAGAAGCGGGGTGATGTCCTTGAAGACGACACCCTGCTTCGGGAAGTCGGCGACGTCACGCAGTCGGCTCGCGACGAGCTCGCTGTGCGGATTCGGAACCGCCACGGGGCCTACTTGCGGCGCGACTTCGGAGGCCGCTTGGGCTGGTTGCGGGGACCGGACTGCGCGTACTTGTGCACCTGACGCCCGGTGATGGTCGCGGACGACTCCTCGGTGGCCATCGGCACACTGACCGCCGGGCGGCCCGTCGCTGCTTCGTCGCTGTCGACAGCGCGGTCGGCGCCCGCGCCAGGACCCTCAGCAGGAACCCCGCCGGAGGCCGTCGCTGCCACGGCCTGCTTCTTGGCCTTCGCGGCCTGCGAGCGGGCCGCACGCTTGTCGAGCTCCAGGACTGACTCGTCCTTGCTGCGCATGCTCACCAGGAGGGGTGTCGCGAGGAAGATCGACGAGTACGCGCCCACAGCGATACCGATGAAGAGCACGAGTGCGAGGTCGAGGAGCGTTCCCGGGCCGAGGAACAGGGCCCCCACGACCAGGACCGCGAGGATCGGGAGCACACCGATGACCGTCGTGTTGATCGAGCGCACGAGGGTCTGGTTCACGGCGAGGTTGGCGGCCTGCGCAAAGCTCATACGGCCGTTGCCGAAGGCTTCGGTGGTGTTCTCCCGCACCTTGTCGAAGACGACGACGGTGTCGTAGATCGAGTACCCGAGGACGGTCAGGAAGCCGATCATCGTGGCCGGCGAGACCTCGAACTTGCTGAACGAGTAGATGCCGACGGTGATGACGAGGTCGTGAGCCAGGGCGATGAGGGCCGCTGCAGCCATCTTCCAGTTGCGGAAGTAGATCGCGAGCACCGCGGCCACGAGAACGAGGAAGAGGACCAGCGCGCGCAGCGCCTGGTTGGTGACCGACTCGCCCCATGACGGGCCGATGAACGTGGCGCTCACCCGATCCTGAGGGACCGAGAAGGTCTCGGCGAGTTCCGCGCGCACCTCGGCGCTCTCGGCCTCACCGAGTCGCTCCGTCTGGACCCGGACCGTCCCAGTGCCGAGCTTCGAGACGCGCACGCCCTGCGAATCGTCGGCCGCACCAAGGGCTTCACGTGCCATGGACTCGTAGTCGTCGGGCACCGAGGTGCTCGTCACTCGGAACTCCGAGCCACCGCTGAACTCGAGCCCGAGGTTGAGCTTGTTGATGCCCAGACCTGCGATGGCAATGGCCATGAGCACGAGCGAGACGAGGTAGAACGTCCGCCGCTTGGGGATGACCGGAATCGAACGCTTGCCCGTGTAGAGGTCGTTTCCGAAGTCGGAGAAGCTCACGACGCACTCCCTTCGCCGCCCGCAACGCGGGGCGGGGTCGTCGTGAACCGGCCACGGCCGGCATACGAGGTCTTCTTGACGGCACCGAGCTTGTCCGGGTCGAGTCCCGACATCGGGTGTCCGTCGCGGAAGAACTTGCGGCGTGCCAGCAGCGTCACCAGCGGGTGGGTGAAGGCGAAGACGATGAGGATGTCGAGCAGCGTCGTCAGCCCCAGGGTGAAGGCGAAGCCTCGGACACTCGAGCTGGCGAGGAAGAAGAGCACGATCGCCGCGAGGAAGTTCACGCCGTCGGCGATGAGGATCGTGCGCTTGGCCCGGTCCCAGCCGGTGGCGACAGCACTCTCGAGGGAACGTCCTTCTCGCAGTTCGTCGCGGATGCGTTCGAAGTACACGATGAACGAGTCTGCGGTGAAGCCGATGGCCACGATGAGACCGGTGACTCCCGCCATGTCGAGGCGGTAGTTGTGCGACCAGCCGAGGATCGTGATGGCCAGATAGGTCAGGAGACCGGCCGCGACGATCGACGCGATGGTGACGAACCCGAGCACGCGGTACTGAGCCAGTGAATACAGGACGACGAGCAGGAGTCCGACGATGCCGGCGTAGAGGCCGTAGCGGAGCTGCTCGCTGCCGAGGGTCGGGCTGATCTGCTCACGGGTCTGCAGGTCGAACGAGATCGGCAACGCACCGAACTTGAGCTGCTGGGCAAGGTCACGGGCCTCAGTGATGCCGAAGCCACCGGTGATGCTCGCCTTGCCGTTCGGGATGGCCTCGTTGAAGCTCGGGGCGACGATGACCCGCGAGTCGAGGGTCGCTGCCAACTGGTTCTGAGGTGCCTGGAGCGCGACCATCTTGCGCGAGACGTCGGCGTACTGCTCGGTGCCCTCGCCGTTGAGGCTGAGCTGGATCTCGACGGTCGCGGTCTGCTGACCCTGGGGACCAACCTGGTAGCCGGCGACGGCGTCGGAGATCTTGTCACCGGAGACGACGACCGGGCCGAGGATGTATTTCGCCGCACCGTCCTGGTCGCAGGTGACGATCGCCTTGTTCTCGTCGTCGACGAGGTTTTCGAGCGCGTCGTCCTTCGAGCAGTCGAGCAGTGTGAACTGTTCGGTGAGCTCAGGCGTGATCTGGTCGAGGCTGTAGGGGTCGCTCGCGGCGGCACCGGAGCCCGAGGCGCTGGGGCTCGGGCTGGGCGAAGCGCTGGGGCTGGGCGAACCGGAGGGAGCCGACGGGCTCGGCTCCGTGGTGAACGCACCGGGGATCGCCGACTTGTTCGTCGTCGAGGGAACGGGGCTGGCTGCCGGGGCCGATGCCGACGGCGCAGGCGAGGGAGTGGCGGAGCCGCTGGGGGCGGGCGAGCCACTCGGCGATGCTGACGGAGCGGGTGCCGGCGTACCTGCGGCGATCGCGAGGACGGGACGGAACTGCATCTGCGAGGACCGGCGCAGGGCGTCCTCGTCGCGCTGGGTCGGGTCGCCGGGCATGCTCACGACGATGTTGCGACCGCCCTGCGTCGTCACCTCAGCACCGCTGAATCCACCGGCGTCGACGCGCTGCACGATGATGTCGCGCGCCTCAGTGACCTGCTCGGGAGCCACAGTCCTCCCACCAGCGACACGCGGCTCGAGGATCAGCTGGGTGCCACCCTCGAGGTCGAGACCGAGCTTGGGGGCGTAGCTGCCGTTGCTGAACTGGTTCGCGCCGAAGAGCAGACCCATCAGGGCGAGCGTGAGAACGGTCATCGCGGCCAGTGCTCGACGGGCGAACTTCGCATGACTCATCTGTGCCATCAGCTGGCCTCGGGGGTCGTGTCGGGCGTCGTCGTGGAAGGACCGCTCTCGGGCTGGCTGAGGCCCACGGCCCGACGGTCGGCGCGGACCTGGACACCGGGCGCGACCTCGAGCGTCGCGACGACGTCGTCGAGCGCGGTGATGGTGCCGTAGAGACCCGAGGTCAGCACGACCTTGTCACCGACACTGAGTGATGCCTGGAAGTCCTGAATCTGCCGACCACGCTTGCGCTGGCTGAACATGAGGAACGCCAGCAGCAGAAGGGGCAGGGCAAGCACGAGCAGGTTGCCGAGGCCGGCACCGGAATTCATGGAGTGTCCTTCGAGTCTGGATCAGAGTGCCCGCCACGCTGCTGGGCACGTCAGCGGCCCGGTCGACGCCGGGCCGTCGAGCCAGCATAGGTGACGCGTTCACCATCACCAACGCCTGACACCCCTCTGGGGTGCCCATCGCCACTCCGATGCCCGATCGTGACCATCAGCCCGTATGCCGGGTGCTCACGACCACGCATCGGTCACCTACCGAACCGGCCGCCACCCTCGTCCAGGGGCAGGACGTCCTGCGCCATGGCGTCTCGCGGCGGCGTGAGTCCGAGGTGGGACCAGGCTCGCGGCGAGGCAGCCCGGCCGCGCGGTGTGCGCACCATGAAGCCCTCGCGCACGAGATAGGGCTCGGCGACGGTCTCGACCGTGTCGGATTCTTCGCCGACGGCGATAGCGAGGGTCGACAACCCGACCGGCCCACCACCGAATCGCTTGCAGAGGGCATCGAGGACCGCGCGGTCGAGACGGTCGAGTCCCGCGTCGTCGACGTCGAACAGGCTCAGCGCTTCGTGGGCTGCTTCGAGGTCGACGCGGCCGGTCCCGTGCACCTGCGCCCAGTCGCGCACCCGCCGCAGCAGCCGGTTCGCGATCCGCGGAGTGCCTCGCGAACGACCAGCGATCTCGGCGATGCCCGCCTCGTCGGCGTCCACGTCGAGCAGCCCGGAGGATCGGTGGAGGATGGTCGTGAGGTCGCTCGCGTCGTAGTAGTCGAGGTGCCCCGTGAACCCGAACCGGTCGCGCAGCGGCGCCGGCAACAGGCCCGACCGCGTCGTCGCCCCGACGACGGTGAAGGGCGGCAACTCCAGCGGAATCGCTGTCGCACCCGGGCCCTTGCCGACGATGACGTCGACGCGGAAGTCCTCCATCGCGAGGTAGAGCATCTCCTCCGCCGAACGCGACATCCGGTGAATCTCATCGAGAAAGAGCACCTCCCCCTCGTCGAGGGACGAGAGCACTGCGGCGAGATCACCGGCGTGCTGGATGGCGGGACCGGACGTGATCCTGATCGGGCGCTCCAGTTCTGCGGCCACGATCAGCGCGAGCGTCGTCTTGCCCAGGCCTGGAGGGCCGGACAGCAGGATGTGGTCCGGGACGCTCCCGCGACGACGGGCGGCCTCCAGCACGAGTGAGAGTTGGTCGCGAACCCGCGTCTGACCGGGGAACTCAGCCAGCCGCTTGGGTCGCAGCGCCGCCTCGACCACGCGCTCGTCGTCGCTGTCGGCACCGGCATCGACGATCCGTGCCGTCGCGTCGAGCGACCCGTCGGGCCCTCGGTCCTCCCCCAACTCCGCTTCGACGATGTCGGACCGGAACCCCCGCGTGCTCCCGCCGGCGTCGTCCACGCTCGTCGCGGTGCGCTTGGCGGGTGAGGGGCTCATCGGCCGAGTTCCCGGAGGGCCATGCGCAACAGGGCCGCGACGGAGGCGTCAGGGTCCGCTGCCGTGGACACCGTTGCCACGGCATCGCTCGCCTGCTTCGACGACCATCCGAGACCCACGAGGGCCTCGGCCACCTGATCGCGGCGCGCATCTCCGGAGGGAGCCGACGCGGAGGTGACGTCGGCACCCGCCGAGCCGGACGGCATACCCACTTTGTCCTTGAGTTCGAGAACGAGACGCTCCGCACTCTTCTTGCCGACACCGGGAATCTTGGTCAGGGTCGCGACGTCGCCGGTCGTGAGCGCCGCGCGGACCTCGTCGGGGGTGAGGACCGACAACATCGCCAGCGCGAGACGCGGCCCCACGCCGGAGACCGTCTGCACGGTCTCGAACATGTCGCGCTCCGCCACCGATCCGAAGCCGAAGAGCGTCAGTGACTCCTCGCGCACGATCAGAGTGGTGGCAACTGTCGCCTCCTGACCCGTCCGCAGCTCACCGGCCGTCCGAGGCGTCGTGTGGACGAGCATCCCCACTCCCCCGACCTGGAGGACGATTCGGTCGAGTCCGACGTGCCCCACGTGACCCGACAGTGAGGCGATCACCGGGCACCTGCCTTGGCGAGGGCGTCGAGGCGGGCCGTCGCCGCCCCCCGCCACAGATGGCAGATCGCCAGCGCCAGGGCGTCTGCGGCATCTGCCGGCTTCGGTGGTGAGGAGAGCTTGAGAATGCGCGTGACCATGGAGGTGACCTGTGACTTGTCGGCGCGACCAGTGCCCGTGACCGCGGCCTTGACCTCGGTCGGAGTGTGGAAGACCACGGGAATGTCGCGCTTGCCCGCGGTGAGCAGAGCGATCGCGGTCGCATGGGCGGTATTCATGACCTGGGTGACGTTGGTGTCGGCGAAGACCCGCTCCACCGCGAGGACGTCGGGCTCGAACCTGTCGAGCCATCCTTCGAGTTCTCGTTCGAGGAACATCAGGCGGTGGGACGGCTCGGCGTCCGAGGGCGTGCGCACGACTCCGACCGCGACCATGGTCGCGCGCCCCGCCCGTCCGTCCACGACTCCGAGGCCGCACCGGGTGAGGCCGGGATCCATGCCGAGAACGCGCACGCGCGCCGCCTTCCAAGAGAACCGAACAGGTGTTCGGTGCCACGCTACACAGCGTGGTGGAAGGCGGCGCGCAGCAACACGCAGGGCCGTGCGATCAGCCTTCGGCCTCGAGCTCGGCGAGGACGTCGTCGGGGATGTCGCCGTTGGCGAAGACGTCCTGGACGTCGTCCGAGTCCTCCAGCGCCTCGATGACGCGGATCATCTTCTTGGCGCCGTCGAGATCCAAGGGCACCTGGAGGTTGGGCACCCAGGATGCCTCGGCCGAGTCGTAGTCGATGCCGGCGTCCTGCACCGCCTTGCGGACGGCGACGAAGTCGGTGGCCTCGGAGATGATCTCGAAGGACTCACCGAGGTCGTTGACCTCGTCGGCGCCGGCCTCGAGGACGACCTCGAGAATGTCGTCTTCGGTCTTGTCGCCCTTGGGAACGACGACGACACCCTTGCGGTCGAACACATACGCCACCGAGCCCGGGTCACCGAGCTGGCCGCCGTTGCGGGTCAGGGCGGTGCGAACCTCGGCCGCGGCGCGGTTGCGGTTGTCGGTGAGGCACTCGATGAGGATGGCGACACCACCGGGCGCGTAGCCCTCGTAGGTGATGGTTTCCCAGTCGGCGCCGCCGGCCGTCGCACCGGAGCCGCGCTTGACCGCGTTGTCGATGTTGTTGTTGGGGACCGAGCTCTTCTTGGCCTTCTGGATGGCGTCGTAGAGCGTCGGGTTGCCCGTCGGGTCGCCACCACCCGTGCGGGCCGCGACCTCGATGTTCTTGATCAGCTTGGCGAAGAGCTTGCCGCGCTTGGCGTCGATGGCGGCCTTCTTGTGCTTCGTGGTCGCCCATTTGGAGTGGCCGGACAAGGTGTCTCCTCGTGCTGTGAACGTGCAGGACTCGCCGTCGATCCTAAGCCGTATGCCGTGTGGGCCCGTTTCGGTGTTGCCTCGGACCCGGTCGATCAGGCGTGACGAACCATGTCGACGAAGAACTGGTGGAAGCGGTGGTCGCCGGTGACCTCGGGGTGGAAGCTCGTCGCGAGGAGATTGCCCTGGCGCACCGCGACGGGGTGGTCGGTTCCTTCGACGTGGACGCTGGCGAGCACGTGGACGTCGTCCCCGATCTCCTCGACCCACGGAGCGCGGATGAACACGGCACGCACCGGCTCAGGGCCGAGCTCACGGATTCGGAGGTCATCCTCGAAAGAATCCACCTGGCGCCCGAAGGCGTTCCGCCGCACCGTCATGTCGATGCCGCCCAGGGTTTGCTGGTCGCGGTGCCCGTCAAGGATCCGGTCCGCGAGCATGATCATCCCGGCACAGGAGCCGTAGGCCGGCATCCCGGCCTGAAGTCGAGCCACCAGCGGGTCTCGCAGGTCGAAGATGCGACACAGCTTGTCCATGGTCGTCGACTCGCCACCGGGGATGACGAGTCCGTCGATGGCCGCAACCTCGCTGGGGCGCCGGACTGCGAGGGTTCGCGCCCCGGCCAACTCGAGGGCGCGGACGTGCTCGCGCACGTCCCCTTGGACGGCGAGGACTCCGATGGTGGGCTGAGCAGTCACGTCGCGAATCGTACGTCCGCGCGACCCAGCGTCGTCCGGGCCTACCGTGGTGCCCGTGTCCGTGACGATTCGTAGCCGCCGACCATACGACCTCCCTGTGCTCGCGGAGCTCCTCGGCGCACAGCAGTCGACATCGGGCTACCCGCACTTCTGGCCCCTGGACTTCCCGGTCGAGGACTTCATCGCCCGACCGGGCGAGCTCGGGGCCTGGGTGGCGGAGGTGGACGGGGAGTTGGCTGGCCACGTCGCCGTCACGGATGTCGCCGTCGGCTGGGGAGCGCCGCTGTGGTCCGAGATCCTCGGCCGCCCCGGCGAGGGGTTCGGCGAGGTGTCGATCCTCTTCGTCGGTCCCGGACACGGCGCGGCAGGCATCGGTGGTGCGCTTCTTGGGCGTGCCATCGACGAGATCCGGGCGCTGGGCCGTGACCCCGTCCTCGAAGTCGTCGGTGAGGAGACCCATGCAGGTCTGTACTACCGGAAACGAGGCTGGAGGGTCATCGGCCACCGGAGGCCCGCGTGGCTGCCCGACGGCGCGCCAGACGTGGCCTTCATGGTGCTCGATCAGGTCCTGGCCACGAAGTAGGCGTTGAACGGGTCCTCCTCCAGTTCGTGCAGGTCGACCGTGGCGAAGCCAGCATCCTTGAGCATGCGTTCCGCGAGTTCGACTCCCCACACCGTGCCGAGCCCGTCGCCGCCCTGACCCAGGGACACCGACATGCAGTGGCTGATCGAGATGGCATAGAGGAAGCTCGCCCAGGGCAGGTCGAAGTTCCGCTCGAGGTGGCTGGACGCCTTGATGTCGACCATGAGAAAGGTGCCGCCGGTCCGGAGGGCCGTGTGGACGTTGGCGAGCACTGTGGCGGGGTGGGCTTGGTCATGGATGGCGTCGAACGCTGTGACGAGATCGAACGCCGCCGAGTGGATCGGGCGGGCCACATCGCACTCGACGAACGTGGCATTGCCCAGACCCCACTCATGCGCCTCGGCGCGACCCACCGCCACGGTCTCGCCACTGAGGTCGTATCCGGTGAACGTGCTCCGCGGGAACTCTCGGGCGAGGAGGTTGATCGCGTGTCCCTGTCCACAGCCAATGTCCGCGACCTCGATGCCTTCCTGCAGTCGACCGACCAAGCCCGTGAGGGGGATGATTCGGTCGATGAGCGAGCCGTCGTGCACGGCCGCGGACTCCTCGGCCTGGCCAACGTGGAACCCTGGGGACTCTTCGTAGGTCAGGCCGCCACCGATTCGGAAGTGCTCGACGACCAGCGGGGCGACCTGGCCCATGAACGAGACAAGACGCATCGAGCGCGCGAGATTGTCAGCAGTCGGTCCGGTGAGGAACGGCGCGTGCTCCGGACAGAGTGCGTAGGTCCGGCTGTCGGAGTCGTAGTCGACGAATCCAGCGGCCGCCATACCGCCGAGCCATTCCCTCACGTAGCGCTCGTCGAGCCCGGCGGCGTCGGCGACTTGGTGGCTCGTCGCCGGAGGAAGGGTGGCCAGGGTGTCGAACAGTCCCGTGTCATAGCCGATGCCGCAAAGGATCGCGATGCTGCCGTCATTGAAGACCTGCACCAGCCGCTCGAGGGCGGCCGGCGTCTCCTGCTGCTCCAGTGTCGTGGTGGCGCTCATGCTTCCTGCTCCTTCCGTGCGGCGGGCGGTGTGGCCCGCACCACCGACGCTAGGAACCCGGTCACCTCGTCCGCATCGGCCAGATCGTGCAGGTTTCAGTGGGGCCTCTGCAGCGAATCGTGTATGCCGTTCGCGTGCGCCCACGCGACCGCTGCGGTCCGCGACCCGACGCCGATCTTGACGAACACGTTGGCGAGGTGGCGGCTCACGGTCTTGTCGCTGATGACGAGCTCTGCCGCAATCTCACGGTTGCTGGAGCCGCGCACGACGAGGCGGAGCACCTCCTCCTCGCGCGCCGTCAGGCCGCCCGGACGGGTTGCGGGCGAGAGCCTGGCGACGTCCGGCTCCGCGCCCAGGTCCCGATAGATCGACAGCGCGGTCGCCGCATCCGCGTCGGCCGCCGCGTCCTCCCCCGTCTCGCGCCGCGCCGAGGCGAGATCCTCGTGGACGCGCGCGACGGCATACCGGAGTCGTTGACCGCGGTAGGTGCGCAAGGCGGACTTGAGGGAGGCGATCGCGTCGGACAGACGTCCGTCAGCCAGGGCCAGCAGTCCGTCGGCGTGGTCCGCCCAGGCTGCAAGGCCAGGGGTGCCGTACAACGTCGCTGTCGCCCGCAGCTCCGCCGCTGAGCCGACGACGAGGTCGGCGTCGCCGATCGCCAGACCCACCTCGACAGCCGAGAGGAGCACCCTGGCGCGGTCAAGCCGACCCTGCCCCTCCATGGCCGCGCGGATCATGTTCGCGGCCTCGGACGACGACCCCGCCGCGTGCGCAAGCAGGGCCTCCCCCGGCTGTGGGTCGACGCCGAGCTCGCGTGCCCGGCGGTAGGCGACCGAGGCTTCCTCCCGCCGCCCCCGGAGGCGCAGGACGTCGCCGAGCTCCCGGTAGCCCTCACCCGCGAGCCACCCGTGGGAGCCCACGAGCGCGGCACTCGGGTTCTCCATTTCCTCGAGCACCTCATCCCAGCCACCTTCTGCGGCGATGAGCTGCAGGCGGTGGACTCGGGTGACTGGCGAGTACATGAAGGTCCGGGAAAGTGGAGACGCCCAGCGATCGAGAGCGTCCGTCCAGTCCCGCATCCGACCCCAGTCCGCCAGCACATGGGCGAGGTTGATGACGGTGCAATAGATGTCGCCGGACCATTTCGGGGGCACCCGGCCGGCCAAGACCTCGAGCATGGCGTCGTCGAGTGCCCGGAACCCGTCGGCCGTTCGACCGTCCCGCACCGCGGCCAGGCCCTCGAGCACCCCGGAGAAGCAGAGCAGTGGCGACTCAGGGTGGCTTCTGCCCAGGGCGGCGAGTTCGTTCGCCGCCTCCGCCGCGGCCCTGGGGTCCGCGTCGACGTCCGGGTCGAACGACGTCTCGACGAAGCGGAGGAAGCCGTGCGCCACTGGTGCATCCGCCGTTCCGACTCCGTCGAGGACTCGGCTGGCTCGAGCCAGCCATGCCTCCCCAATGGTCACGTCGCCACGGGTGACCCACTCGAGCGCGAGGTCGAGGGCTTGCCGTGCGGCCTCCTCGAGACGGCCCTCGCCATGGAGTCGTCGATAGACCTCCTCCCCCAGCGCCATGGAGGTCGTTCCGTCGCCCTCCCACCACGCGGCGTCGGCAAGGCCCCTCAACTCGACCAACCCCAGCGCAGAGCCACGTTCACGGGCGCTCGCCCTCGCCGACTCGAACGGCTCTGTCATCCTCGCCTCCTGCGGCCGGGTCCAACACTCCAGCGTATTCGTGCGCGGGCGTCGGGTGACATGCTTCTGCCCATGAGCGACAACGCCCAGACCGCCCTGGCCCAACGCGCACGCCACCTCGACAGCGAGCACCTCGCGACCGACCGCCGAGACGCGTTCGTCCTGCCAGAGGGCGTCATCTATCTCGACGGCAACTCCCTCGGGGCGATGTCGGTGGCGGCCCGCGACGCGACGGCCGATGCCGTGACGCGCCAGTGGGGTCAGCAGCTCATCCGCGCGTGGAACGAGTCGGCGTGGTGGACCGCGCCCGAACGCGTGGGCGACCGCATCGCCTCGCTCGTCGGTGCACCGTCTGGTTCGGTCGTCGTCGGTGATTCGACGACGATCAGCCTGTTCAAGGCAGTGCACGCCGCCGCCCGGCTCCGGCCCGACCGTCGCGTCGTCCTGACGGATCCTGACTCGTTCCCCACGGACGTCCACGTCACCCGGGGGGTGTGCGACCAGCTCGGCCTGACGCTGGAGCTCGTGTCACCGCGTGACGCCGTGGCACGCCTCGAAGGCTCGAACGACGTTGCCCTCGCGGCCTACTCACACGTGGACTACCGCACAGGTGAGCTGTGGGATCTCGCGGCGATCACCGAGGCGGCCCACCAGGTGGGCGCGCTGGCGTGTTGGGACCTGTGCCACTCCGCGGGCGTCGTCGACGTGGGGCTGACCGAGGGTGCGGCTGACTTCGCGGTCGGGTGCGGCTACAAGTACCTCAGCGGTGGACCCGGCGCACCGGCGTTCCTCTTCGTCGCACCACAGCATCTGGCCGAGTTCACCAACCCCATCCTCGGGTGGAACGGTCACGCGGCTCCCTTCGCCATGTCCCCCGACCATGTGCCCGCGGACGGCATCACCCGAGCCCGTGTGGGTACTCCACCGGTGCTCGGGATCGCGGCACTCGAAGGTGCGCTCACGGCATACGAAGGTTTGGACATGGGGGACGTGAGGCGCCGATCGCTCTCGCTCACCGGCTTCTTCGTCGAGTGTCTCGACGCCCTCGGCGTCGACCTCCCGATCGTCACGCCGCGCGATGACCGGCGCGGCTCCCAGGTGAGCCTGCGGCACCCTGCTGCGTATGCCGTCGTCCAGGCCCTCATCGCGCGCGGGGTCATCGGAGACTTCCGTGAGCCGGACATCGTTCGGTTGGGATTTGCACCGCTCTACCTCTCCCACGAGGACGTGCTCACCGCGGCCCGGCACCTGCGAGACGTGATCGATGGGGCCGAGTTCGCACGGCCGGAGCATGCCGCCCGAGCCGCAGTGACCTGAGCGGGAGAGAATGCCCGCATGGCATCCAAAGCAGGAACGCAGGACAGGGGCGACGCCGACCTCGTGGTCACCGAGCCCAAGTCGTCGGCAGCCGGGGTACCTGCGGTCGTGCGGTCCCTGCGCATGTCGATCGAGCAGATGGGCGTGGTGCGCACCGGCCGGACACTCCTACGGATCAACCAGGACAACGGCTACGACTGTCCGGGGTGCGCATGGCCGGACCCAGCGGACAAGCATCGCGCGGAGTTCTGCGAGAACGGCGCCAAGGCCGTTGCGGAGGAGGCCACGCTGAGGCGGGTCGAGCCGGCCTTCTTCGCTGAGCACTCGATCGCCGAGCTGCGCGAGAAGTCCGACTACTGGCTGGGCCAACAGGGACGGCTGACGACTCCGATGCACAAGCCGGCGGAGGCAACGCACTACGAGCCGGTGACGTGGGAGCGTGCCCTCGACATCGTCGCCGACCACCTGTGCGAACTCGACGACCCCGACCAGGCGATCTTCTACACCTCGGGACGGACGAGCAATGAGGCGGCGTTCGCCTACCAGCTGTTCGTGCGGGAGTTCGGCACCAACAACCTTCCCGACTGCTCCAACATGTGCCACGAGTCGAGCGGCACGGCGTTGGGCGAGAGCATCGGCATCGGCAAGGGAACCGTCACGCTCGACGACCTCGTCGCGGCCGACCTCATCCTCGTGGTCGGCCAGAACCCGGGAACCAACCACCCGCGGATGCTGTCGACGTTGGAAGCCGCCAAGGAGAACGGTGCTCGCGTCGTCTCGATCAACCCGCTCGCCGAGGCGGGCCTCATGACGTTCCGGAACCCGCAAACGGTGAAGGGTGTCGCGGGGGCGGGATCGAAGATCGCCGACACGCACCTCCCGATCCGACTCGGCGGGGACCAGGCGCTCTTCCAAGCGGTCGGACATCTGCTGGTCCAGCAGGGCGCGGTCGACAAGGACTTCATCGAGGCGCACACAGCGGGGTTCGCGAAGTTTGCCGAAGCGCGGGCGTCGCTGGACTGGTCGCGCGTGCTTGAGGCCACGGGACTGGCCGAAGCGGAGATCCGCGCTCTGGCCGATGCCATCGCGTCGGCCGAGTCGGTCATCGTGTGTTGGGCGATGGGAATCACCCAGCACCGCCACGCGGTCGCCACGATCCAGGAAATGGTGAACGTGCTCCTTCTCGGCGGGCACATGGGACGCGAGGGCGCCGGGGTGTGCCCAGTGCGGGGTCACTCCAACGTCCAGGGGGACCGGACGATGGGCATCTATGAGAAGGCTCCCGAGTCCTTCCTGGACGCGCTCGACGCCGAGTTCTCGATCACCGTGCCCCGCGAACACGGAGTCGACGCGGTCGACGCCGTCCGCGCGATGCGTGACGGTCGTGGTCGCGTGTTCTTCGCCATGGGCGGCAACTTCGTTCGGGCGATGTCGGACAGTGACGTCACCGAGGCCGCACTCGAAGCCACCGATCTCACCTGTCACGTCTCGACCAAGCTCAACCGGTCGCACACGGTGACCGGAACCGAGGCCCTGATCCTCCCGACACTGGGCCGCACCGAGCGAGACGTGCAGTTCTCCGGTGAGCAGGTCGTCACGGTCGAGGACTCGATGTCGATGGTCCACGCGTCGCGCGGACGGCTCGCACCGGCCAGTGACACCTTGCTCAGCGAGGTGGCGATCGTCTGCGAGCTGGCCCGGAGGGTCAGGCCCGAGTCGACGATCGACTGGTCGGCGATGCGGGGCGACTACCGAGTCATCCGGAGCCAGATCTCCCGCGTCGTGCCCGGCTTCGAGCGGTTCGAGGAGCGGATCGCTGATCCCGGGGGGTTCCAGCTGCCGATCCCGCCGCGCGAACGGCGGTTCGAGGTCGACGGGGGTCGAGCCCGATTCATGGTGCACCCACTCGAGTACCCAGAGTGCCCACCCGGTCGGTTGTTGCTCCAGACGATCCGGAGCCACGACCAGTACAACACCACGATCTATGGTCTCGACGACCACTATCGCGGCATCAAGAGCGGTCGTCGCGTGCTGTTCATCAACCCCGATGACCTGACGACTCTGGGCCTCTCGGAGGGCCAGAGCGTCGACATCATCTCGGAGTGGCGGGGCCCGGACGGAGCGGACGCACTCACCGAGCGTCGTGCAGAGGAGTTCCGGTTGGTCGGCTACCCGACGCCTCGTGGATGCGTGGCCGCGTACTTCCCCGAGACCAACGTCCTCGTCCCGCTCGACTCCACGGCACGCGGCAGCAACACCCCGACGTCAAAGTCTGTCGTGGTCCGGCTCGAGGCCCGTTGATGGGACGCGTCACCGCCCGCCACAAGGTCGTCCGGATCGACCTCGATGGCGACGTGTCCCGCGCGATCGACACCGTCGCCGGTGAGGAGCCGCTCGAGATCAGGGTGAATGGCGAGACCTTCACGGTGACCATGCGCACGCCGGGGGCAGACGTCGATCTGGCTCACGGCCTGCTGCGCGCCGAAGGAGTGATTCGATCGAGGGACGATGTCGTCTCGGCGCGGTTCTGCTCGGACCTCGACACGCTCAACGTCCTCAACCTCGATGTGCCCGGCGGCTCGGTCGCCCGAGCAGCGACAGGGACGCGCAACCTCGCTTCCCTCGGCGGCTGTGGCCTGTGTGGCACGACGGCAGTCGAAGCGGTCGAGGAAGTCGTGGCCTCCCGCCCGCCGGACATGGTGTGGGCAGCCGAGAACGTCGCCGGTGCCCTCGACGAACTTCGGTCACGCCAGACGGTGTTCGCGAAGACCGGAGGCGTCCACGGCGCTGGCCTCGCTCCGGCCGACTCCAACGGCGCGCCGTCGCCGAGTTCGCTCGCGATCGTCCGCGAGGACATCGGCCGCCACAACGCGGTCGACAAGGTCCTCGGCGCGGCGCTTGTCGGTGACGTGACCACTGCGGGCGCTCTCCTCGTGGTGTCCAGCCGTGCGAGTTTCGAGATCGTCCAGAAGGCAGCAGTGTCCCAGGTGGCCGTGCTGGCGTGTGTCTCGGCGCCGTCGACCCTCGCAATCGAGGCCGCCGACCGCCTGGGAGTCACCTTGGTGGCCTTCGCCCGCGATCGCCGGTTGAGCGTCTACACCCACACCCACCGCATCCCCCACTGACCAACTCGACCGGCGGATGGCGAGCTCGGGTGAAGCGCCCGACATCCGTCAGGCCAGCATGCGGTGAGCCCGTGGTGTCGTGCGCGACGTGCGTCGGGCCAAAGGACTGCGCGCTCACCTCGAAAGGTGTGCTGCGTCCGAACCAGCGCGCAGTCCGTCAGGCCCGCTAACGCGTCGCACACGACACGAGGGCGACCCCATGGGGCCGCCCTCGTGTCACGCAGTCAGCGAGGAGTCACCAGCCGCGCTCGGCGAGCCGGTGCGGCTCGGGGATCTCGTCGACGTTGATACCGACCATGGCCTCACCAAGTCCGCGCGAGACCTTGGCGATGACGTCGGGGTCGTCGTGGAAGGTCGTGGCCTTGACGATCGCCTCGGCACGCTGCGCCGGGTTGCCCGACTTGAAGATGCCGGAGCCGACGAACACACCCTCGGCACCGAGCTGCATCATCATGGCGGCGTCGGCGGGGGTGGCGATGCCGCCAGCCGTGAAGAGCACGACGGGGAGCTTCCCGGCCTCGGCCACCTCCTTGACGAGGTCGAACGGTGCCTGGAGCTCCTTCGCCGCGACATAGAGCTCGTCCTCGGGAAGGTTCTGGAGACGCTTGATCTCGGCGCGGATCTTGCGCATGTGGGTCGTCGCGTTGGAGACGTCGCCCGTGCCGGCCTCGCCCTTGGAACGGATCATCGCCGCACCCTCGGTGATGCGGCGCAGCGCCTCGCCGAGGTTCGTGGCACCACACACGAAGGGAACGGTGAACTTCCACTTGTCGATGTGGTTGGCGTAGTCGGCCGGGGTGAGCACCTCGGACTCGTCGATGTAGTCGACGCCGAGGGACTGCAACACCTGGGCCTCGACGAAGTGGCCGATGCGGGCCTTTGCCATGACGGGGATGGACACCGCCTCGACGATGCCGTCGATCATGTCGGGGTCCGACATGCGTGACACGCCGCCCTGGGCGCGGATGTCGGCCGGAACACGCTCGAGAGCCATGACCGCGACAGCGCCGGCGTCCTCGGCGATCTTGGCCTGCTCGGCGTTGACGACGTCCATGATGACGCCGCCCTTGAGCATTTCGGCCATGCCGCGCTTCACGCGCGTCGTGCCGGTATGGGAGGTGGTCGTGGAAGCGTCGGGGGTGTCGAACTCACTCATGCGGGCAAGTGTAGATCCGGCCGGAAGCGTCCGCGGACGCGCCTAGTCGACCACCGCGGGCGGAAGGTCGTCGTCGAAGTCCACGACCTGCGGAAGTGCGGCGTGGCCAGCAAGACGGAAGAGACGCACCACACCCTTGGCCCGCACACGACGCACTTCGCGCACTGCGTCGTTGTGGAAGCGGCGCGCCAGCTGGACCCTCAGAGCGCTGGCCTCGACACGGCCCAGGGCGACCGCCCCCGGGCTGCCCGGATCACGCCTCAGAGCCGTCACAGCCTCCTCGGGAAGGGCCGCACGCAAGGTTTCGGTCAGGTCCGTCTCGGTGCCCTCCCGGCCCGCGAACGTCTGCCCGTCGAGGAGGTCATGGCTCAGCGGATGGTGTGTGTGGCGTTCGAGGGCCTCGCTGGCCGCGTCGCCGAGGAGCAGCGAGGTGGCAGGGTCCATGCTTCCGCTCGTCGCGAGCTCGAGCGTGGCCTCGGCACGCCGCACCAGTTGGGCGTCGAGCGCCGAGACCGCACCCTCGACCTTGGCGTGGAGTCGGTCGAGCCGGGAGGCGGAGTACGAGAGGTACCAAGCGACGGCCAAGAGCACCAGGGCAATCATCGTCGTGACCTGCAGGACGTCCATCAGACCTCACCCCTCATCGGCCACCGGAGCCGGCTCAACAGACCCGCCCGGAGCATCGGCTCCACCGGGGAGTTGTCGGCACCCTCGATCACGGTCTCGTAGACCGCCATCACGCGCCCGGCGACGACGTCCCAATCGAACGAACGGGCCCGCCGGAGACCGAGTGCACTGAGGCGCTCCCGCTCCGCCGGGTCACGCAGCAGTTCGAGCACTGTGCCCGCGAGGCTCCCGATGTCCCCCACGGGGAACGTCCGCCCCGAGGGGCTGTCACCCAGGACCGCAACGAAGGCTTCGAGGTCACTCGACAGGACCGGCGCCCCCGCAGCCATCGCCTCCACGAGGACGATCCCGAAACTCTCGCCGCCCGTGTGCGGAGCGACGTACAGGTCGGCGGAACGCAACAACGCCACCTTGTCCTCCTCGGAGACCGCTCCCAGGAACTCCGTTGCCGAGCGCACGCGCGGATCAAGCCGAGACGCGATCTCGGCCACCTCTCCTGGACCGGCCACGACGAGGCGCGTCGCCGGGATGGCGTCGAGAATCGTCGGCATCGCCGCGAGGAGAACCTGGAGGCCCTTGCGAGGTTCGTCGATCCGCCCCAGGAAGGCCAGTACGGGCCGCTCCGGCGTGCCGGACCAACGGGTCACCGCACCATCGGGCGCGAACCGACGGGTGTCGACACCGTTGGGGATGATGTAGGCATCTCCGCCGAGGTGCCGGCGCACTGTGCCCCGAGCCTCCTCCGAGACGGCGATCCGCGCCCGGATCTTCTCGGTTGACGGGCGAAGCAGTGGGTTGGCCGCGTGCATGGCCCGTGAGCGGATGTTGGACGTGTGGAAGGTCGCGACCACCGGTTCGGTGGATGCCCACAACGCCATGAGCGAAGCGCTCGGCGTCACGGGCTCGTGGAGGTGTAGGACGTCGAAACCACCCTCTTCGAGCCACCGACTGACGCGTGAGGAAGTCACTGGCCCAAAGGTCAGGCGTGCGACGGATCCGTTGTAGCGCACCGGAACTGCGCGCCCGCACGACGTGACGTATGCCGGCAGATCGGCATCGAGGTCGTCCACCGGCGCGAGGACGCCCACCTCGTGCCCTCGCGCGATGAAGTACTCGGCCAGGTCGCGGATGTGGAACTGCACTCCCCCTGGGACGTCGAAGGCGTAGGGGCAGACGAGCCCGATCCTCATGACGCACCCGCCCTCACCAGACGGTCCTGATCCAGGTCCTTCGTGAAGACCGGCTGAAGCATGTGCCAGTCGGCGGTGTGGAGTCGCACCGCGTCGCCCAGCGCGTCGGCGCAGGCCTGCGTCATCGCCGCAACCTTGTCCCGCGTGGTTCCGGACGTGGGAACGGCGACCTGGTCGTGGAAGGTGATCACGATGCCCCAGCGACCACCAGACAGAGGCTCGTGTCGGATGGAGACCGGGAAGAGCGGCCGCTTCTCCGCAAGGGCCAGAGCCGCAGGCCCAGCCGCCATGCGTGCCGGCTCCCCGCAGAAGTCGACCTCGACACCTTGTCGGGTGAGGTCGCGGTCGGACAGCAGCGGGATCAGCCCGCGTCGCCCGGTCGCTTCACGGAGCAGTGGGAACGTCGGGGGGCCACCGGTCAGGGGAAGGATCGTCATGCCAAGCCCCGTTCGGAACGCGAGGAACTCCTCGAACACTTCCTCGGGCTTGAGACGTTCGGCCACCGTGGTGACGGGTCCGAGGTGCACGGCACTCCACGCGCCGGCAAGGTCCCAGTTGCCCATGTGGCCGAGGAAGCAGACCAACGACCCTCCCGACTCGAGGATCTCCCGCACAGGGCCGTCACCTTCCGCACGCACCCTCGCTGCCAGTTCGTCGGGTCCGAGGACCGGCAGGCGGAACGCCTCGCAGTAGTAGCGCATGTAGGCGCGCATTCCCTCGCGCACGAGCCCGTCCAACTCGGTGTCCCCGAGCTCCGGGCGCACGGTCGCGTAGTTGGAGCGCATCATCGCTCCCCCACCCCGGGCGACGGTCAGGTCGGCGATTCGGTCGAAGAGCGCGTAGGCCGCGCGTTCCGGCATCCGCCGAATCAGGGACCAACCCACGCGGAAGCCGGCCACGGTCACCACGTCCGCGGCGCTGGCAGCACGACCTCCGATGGACGGGCTCACGCGACGTCGAGGGCCTGTCGGCGCACCTCGAGCATCCGCTGCACCACGGTGACGAGGCTCGCGAGGGCAAGGAGCGCAAGAACGACGGTGAGGAAGACTTCCGGGAGGAACCAGCCCACAAGACCGGTGGTGACGAGGACGGCGACGAGTCGCTCGGCTCTCTCGGCGATGCCGACGTTCGCCGTCATGCCCAAGCCCTCGGCCCGGGCCTTCGCGTAGGACACGACCATCCCGAGGATGAGGCAGGCCAGAGCGAGGGCAGCCATCACTCCCGGACTCACCTGCAGTGCCCCGCCAGGTCGGAGGCTCTGCCCCCCGGCGTAGAACAGGACGAGACCTCCGAAGACGGAGGCATCTGCCACCCGGTCGAGGGTCGAGTCGAGGTAGGCCCCCCACATGCTCGACCGCCCCGAACGGCGCGCCATGATCCCGTCGACGGTGTCGGAGAACACGAACGCCGTGATGACCAGCGTCCCCACGAGGAACTCGCCACGCGGATAGAAGATCAAGGCCCCGAGACTGACCCCGAGGGTGCCGACGACGGTCACGACGTCAGGACTCACCCCGAGGCGCAACAGGAGCGAGGCCAACGGGGTGAACAGCTTCGTGAAGAAGGGGCGCGCGTACTTGTTGAGCATGGTGCCGTCAGCCTAGTGGGCCGGACTCATGCCTTCGGCCAGGCCTCGGCGAGCCGCCGCCGCGCGTCTTCGAGGAGCACGGGGAGCGCCTTCGTCTGGCCGACGACGGGCAGGAAGTTCATGTCGCCGCCCCATCTGGGAACGATGTGCTGGTGGAGGTGGGCAGCGACACCGGCGCCGGCAACCTCGCCCTGGTTCATCCCGATGTTGAAGCCCTGCGGCCCCGACGAGGCCTGGAGTGCGCGGATCGCCGTCTTGGTCACGGCCGTGAACTCGTTCGTCTCCTCTTCGGTGAGGTCGATGTAGAGGGACACGTGACGGTAGGGGCACACCAGCACATGGCCGGGGTTGTAGGGAAAGAGGTTCATGACGACGTAGCAGTGCTCGCCGCGGTGGACGATGAGACCGGTCTCGTCGTCCCTCCCTGGTGCCGCGCAGAACGGGCATCCGTCGCCGGCGTCCTTCGAGGGCCGCTCCCCCGTCACATAAGCCAGTCGATGCGGAGTCCAGAGCCGGTCGAACCCATCCGGCACACCCGCGAACTCGCCCGCCCCGCTCGTCGGAACCTCATCCATGGCCACGATCCTAGGCACGAGCCCGTGCACGGCGGAGGGCCGGGGCGCCGACCCCTGTACCGGCGCCCCGGCCCTTCACCACTAGAGACGCGGGGCAGGCTCCGAAGGTTGCGTCCGCATCAGCCAAGGTTCAATCATTGTAGGTTTCTCATCGTTCGGGGCAAGCGAGTTGTGGGAATTTGCCAGCCGACCTCGTCGGTGACCGGACGGCATACAGCGAAGGACCGTGTATGCCGTCCGCTCACCGATCGTTCAGAGCGCGGCTGCCAGCTTCAGCGCCTCGGCCGTCGCTCCCCCGACCTCGTCAAGTCCACCGTCCCAGTCGCTCACGGCAACGGCGATGATGTAGCGGCCGTCGTGGATGACGGCGGCGGCGTAGTCGGCGCCGCTGTAGAGGGCGTGGGTCCCCGCGTCCACGCCGTCCCACTCCGTGCGCTCCAGGCTCTCGCCCATGGTGCAGTACCCCGTGTCGGTGACGACCTGCGCGAAGGCGACCCCGGCACGCGCGTACTTGGAGATGGTGACGTCGGACGAGAGCCCGGAGGTGTCGTCGTCCGCGTTCCAGTACATCCAGTTCTGACGAACCTGGGCGAGCTTGGCCTTCGGGTTGTTGATCGGGTCGCAGTACTGCGCGCCCGTCACCGTGGGACCGTTCGGGTGGTTGTCGAACTCGGCCTGGAGCGATGCTCCGAGCATGGTGTCGGGCAGGACGTCCGGAATGCCCGGGCCTGCTGCGGACGCCCCCGTCGTGCCAGCCAAGCCGAACAGGACTGCACTGCCGACGACGGCAGCCAGGCGAGTGGTGCGAGTGAACATCGTTGATCCTCTCGTTGGTGAGAGGCGGATACCCCCTGCGGTCCCGCCCCCTCACCACACCAGACGCGGTGGCCGCCGACAAGGTTGCACCCGTTCAGGATGGATCCGCGTGCCACTCCATGAGTTCGGCTGTGGCCGGCCCGAATCCGGCTCGCTCGTAGAGCGAACGCGCCCGCGCGTCAGCGTTGAGCTGCATCCTGCTCACGGCATGTGCCCGTGACCACTCCTTCAAGGTGGCCAGCAGCCGCGCACCGAGTCCAGCACCGCGCGCGTCCTGAGTGACGAACAGCAACGACACGTGCAGCCAACGCTCGTCCGGTCGACGCGAGCTTGGCAACTTGGTGACGACGGCAGCAGTGACCATGCCGAGCGGACGTCCGTCGGTGCCCTCGGCCAGGAACGTGACCCGGTTGCGGTCGGCCAACCACGCGTCCGCATAGCGGTCGATGAAGCCGGGTGCGATCGTCGCTCCGGTCTCCCGGTCGTCCTGCATTGTGAGAGCCGCGATCGCGAACGCATCACGTGGCTCGGCCAGCCTGATGTCGCTGCTCACGGGCGCTGGCTCCTGGTCATGGCGGTCAGACCTGGGCGCGGGTCTCGATGGCGGTGAGTACCTCGGCGATGGCGTCCTCGATCGGCACACCATTCTTCTGCGAGCCGTCGCGATAGCGGAACGAGACCGCGTTGTTGCTGCGGTCCTCCTCTCCGGCAATGAGCGTGAAGGGCACCTTGGACTTGCTTGCGTTGCGGATCTTCTTGGGGAACCGGTCGTCACTCTCGTCGAGTTCGACGCGAATGCCCTTGGCCTTCATCTGCGACAGCACGTCCCAGAGGTAGTCGTTGTACTCGTCCGCGACGGGCACACCGAGGACCTGAACCGGGCTGAGCCAGACCGGGAACGCACCGGCGTAGTGCTCGACGAGCACGCCGATGAACCGCTCGATCGAGCCGAACTTGGCGGAGTGGATCATCACCGGCTGCTGCCGCGAGCCGTCGGAGGCCTGGTATTCGAGGCCGAAGCGCTCCGGCTGGTTGAAGTCGTACTGGATCGTCGACATCTGCCAGGTGCGCCCGATCGCGTCACGGGCCTGCACGGAGATCTTCGGGCCGTAGAAGGCCGCGCCCCCGGGGTCCGGCACGAGGTCCACGCCGTACTTGCCGGCCGTCTCCTCGAGGACCTTGGTCGCGGTCTCCCACTGCTCCGGCGAGCCGATGAACTTCTCGGCCTTCTCGCCGTCCTCGTCACGGGTGGACAGCTCGAAGTAGTAGTCGTCCAGGCCGAAGTCCTTCAGCAACCCCGTGACGAAGTCGAGGAGGTGCTCGACCTCGGCCGGCGCCTGCTCCGGGGTGACGTAGGAGTGCGAGTCATCCTGAGTCATGGCCCGCACCCGGGTCAGCCCATGCACGACGCCCGACTTCTCGAAGCGGTAGACCGACCCGAACTCGAAGAAGCGCAGCGGCAGCTCTCGATAGGAGCGACCGCGGGATCGGAAGATGAGGTTGTGCATGGGGCAGTTCATCGCCTTGAGGCGGTACTCCGCATGCTCCATCTCCATCGGCGGGAACATCGTGTCGGCGTAGTAGGGCAGGTGTCCCGAGGTGTGGAACAGCCCGTCCTTGCTGATGTGCGGGGTCCCGACGTAGTCGAAGCCCTCCTCGATGTGGCGCCGACGGACGTAGTCCTCCATCTCGCGCTTGATGACGCCGCCCTTGGGGTGGAAGACGGCCATGCCGGAGCCGATCTCGTCGGGGAACGAGTAGAGGTCGAGTTCGGCACCCAACTTGCGGTGGTCGCGCTTCTCGGCCTCGGCGAGACGGTCGAGGTAGGCCTTGAGCTCGTCCTTGGTCGGCCAGGCGGTGCCGTAGATGCGCTGCAGCTGCGGGTTCTTCTCGGACCCGCGCCAGTAGGCAGCAGCACTGCGCATCACCTTGAAGGCGTTGCCGAGGACCTTGGTGGTCGGCACGTGGGGGCCCCGACAGAGGTCTCCCCACGCCGTTGAACCGTCGCGCCGGACGTTGTCATAGATCGTGAGTTGGGCGCCGCCCACCTCGACATCGGCACCCTCAGCCGCTTCACCAGCAGAGCCACCCTTGAGGCCGATGAGCTCGCACTTGTAGGGCTCGTCCTTGAGCTCGACGAGGGCGGCATCGTCGCTGATCTCGCGGCGCACGAACGTCTGGCCCTCGTTGACGATCTTCTGCATGACCTTCTCGAGGGCCTTGAGGTCGTCGGGGTGGAACGGCTCGGCGACGTCGAAGTCGTAGTAGAAGCCGTCGCGCACGGGCGGGCCGATGCCCAGCTTGGCGTCGGGGTTGACCTGCTGCACGGCCTGCGCCAGGACGTGAGCAGCACTGTGCCGCAGCACATCGAGGCCGTCCTGCTCCTGCGCGGTCACCGGCTCCACCGTGTCACCTTCGGCGAGGACGTGGGTGAGGTCACGCAGTTCACCGTTGACCCGGGCGACGAGCACCTCGCGCTGCCCTTCGAAGAGATCAGCGGCCGTCGTGTCCAGACCCACCGATCGCTCGTCTCCGGCGACGTGAACGGTGATCTGCGATGACACGGGCTACTCCTGTGGTGGCAACTGCGGAAGGTATGCCGTGTGCGGACGTCCCGGCACGGCATACCGATGCTATCCGCCGGAAAAGCGGAGGCGCGACGGAGTTCGGGTGTGGGACGTTCGGGGTATGGACCTTGTGATCGCCTCGCGCGCCGAACGACCCGACCTCACGGACCTGCAGGGGGAGTTCGACAACCCGTGGCCCGAGTTCATGAAGTGGGATCCGATTGGCGACCTCTACTACGCGCGGGCATCGACGACGTACGCCGAGTGGAGCCTGGTCGCGTGGGACGCGGCCGAACCCGAGCGGATCGTCGCCAAGTCGCACGCGATCCCGTTCGCGATGGGTTCCGAGATCGGACGCCCGACCTTGCCGGAGGACGGCTGGGACGGAGTGATCCGATGGGCCTGGCTCGACGAACTTGCCGGCCGGAAGCCGACGCACGTATCGGCCCTGGAGGTCGCCATCCGTCCAGACCTCCAGGGCACCGGTCTGGCGTCTGTGATGCTGGAGGCCAAACGGCAGAACGCCATCCGTCACGGCTTCCATGACCTCGTGGCCCCGGTTCGCCCCAGCAACAAGCACCTCGAACCCCTGACACCGATGACCGAGTATGCGTTCCGGACCCGTGAAGACGGGCTGCCCGTCGACCCGTGGCTGCGGCTGCACGTGCGTGCTGGCGGAACGATCGAGGGCGTCTGTGCGCGATCGATGACGATCCCCGGGACGCTCGCCGAGTGGCGGGAGTGGACCGGCTTGCCGTTCGACACCTCGGGTGATGTGGAGGTGCCGTTCGCCCTGAACCCCGTCCACGTGAGTGTCGAGCACGACCACGCCGTCTATGTGGAGCCCAACGTCTGGGTGCACCACCGGCTCTGACGACCTAGGTTGGCTGAATGACCACGCTCCCCTTCGGTTCCTGGCCATCGCCCCTCTCCCCCAGAGACCTCACCGCTGCGACCCGGGCGCTCGACGAGGTCCGCGTCGATGGTCCCGACACCTACTGGCTCGAGGGCCGGCCGTGGGAGGGAGGCCGCGTGGTCCTGATGCGGCATGTCGGCGCGACCGGGGCCGTCGAGGACGTGGTCGGCGAAGGGATCAACGTCCGTTCCCGGGTCCACGAGTACGGCGGCGGCGCGTATGCCGTCCGGTCCGGGGAGGTGGTCGTCGCGACGTTGCCGGACCTGAGAGTCCATGTGGTGACGGATGCGGGCGAACTCCGCCCCATCACACCGGAGGGTGGCTTCCGCTACGGGGGGCTCGTGCTGGGTGACGGCTTCGCGCTCGCCGTGAGGGAGGACCACTCAGGAGACGACGAGCCGGTCAACACCCTCGTCCGGCTCTCGCTCGACGGGGACAACGCCGACGGTGGGCGCATCCTGTGGGAGGGATCCGACTTCGTCGGACGTGCGGCACTCTCGGCCGATGGTGCCGAGGTCGCCGTCGTGACGTGGGACCACCCGAACATGCCCTGGGACACGACGACCCTGCGGCGCGCCGCACTCACCCCCGAGGGAGGATCCCTCGACTGGCGGATCGTCGAGGGCCGTCCGGACGTGTCGGTAGGACAGCCGAAGTTCAGTGACGACGGCACCCTGTGGTTCGTGTCAGACGACTCGGGTTGGTGGAACCTCAAGAAGGACAGTGGTTCTGGCATCGAGGTCGTCCACTCCGTCGACGCCGACTTCATGCAGCCACAGTGGGCACTGGGGATGAGCGACTACGCCTTCCTGTCGGACGGGCGGGTGCTCGTGCACTGGTGGGCCGAGGGCGTCGGGAAGCTCGGAGTCCTCGACCCCTCGGACGGCACGCTTCTCGATGTCCAGAACGACGGTGTGCAGTTCGACCACCTCCACGCCGCCGGCGATGAGATCGCCCTGCGCTCGGGATCTCTCTCCGCGATGCCGGTCATCACGCGCGGTCCGGTCAACGGACCCCAGACGACGATCCGGCGCAGCCGCGACGAAGGTCTCGACCCGGCATACGCGAGCACGGCTCAGCCATGGACCTGGACCAACAGCGGGGGCCAGGAGGTGCACGGGGTCTTCCTGCCGCCCACGCACCCGCAGGCGACCGGCCCTGAGGGCGAGCTGCCGCCTCTGCTCGTCTTCGTCCATGGTGGACCCACGGCGCGAACGGAGGCCGGCCTCCACCTGGCACGCGCGTTCTGGACGACTCGTGGTTTCGCCGTTCTCGACGTCAACCACTCCGGGAGCACCGGCCACGGTCGGGCCTACCGCGATCGACTGCTCGGACAATGGGGCGTCATCGACATCGATGACATCGTCACCGGAGCTCGCTCGCTCGCGGACGCCGGCGAGGTCGACGGAGACCGGCTCGCGATACGTGGTGGCAGTGCCGGGGGCTACTCAGTGCTGCGGGCGCTGACCACCAGTGACGCGTTCGCGGCGGGCACGAGCTACTTCGGTGTCGCCGACCTCGAGGGACTCGCCACCGACACCCACAAGTTCGAGTCGCGCTATCTCGACCGCATCGTCGGTCCGTACCCCGAGGCCAAGGACGTCTACGTCGAGCGCTCGCCCGTCCACCACGCCGACGCGGTGCACGGAGCCGTCCTCTTGTTGCAGGGAGGGATCGACGAGGTCGTCCCTCAGGCGCAGGCAGAAGCAATGGCCGCAGGGATGCGGGCAGCCGGTGGTGATGTCGACCTCGTCCTCTATCCGGACGAGGGGCACGGGTTCCGCTCCGCGTCGGCCATAGAGGACTCACTGACCCGCGAACTCGCGTTCTACGGTCGCGTCCTCGGCTTCACCCCCAGCCCTGACTGACCCTCATCGCGGCCTGCGCCCGTAGAGCGCCGCGAGTGCGGCACGATCGGCCTCGGTGACGCCGCTCGCCCCACCAGGAACCCCACTCGCCCCGTACATGAGGCGGGCGGGGTTCAGGCTGTGCCCGAGCCCAAGGCAGTGCCCGATCTCGTGTGCCAGGACGGCATCGGTGACGTGCCTGTGGTGGACGAGGATGAGGCACCCGGTGATCCGGTCCCCGTCGACTGTGGGTGGAAACGCCTTGCCGCCGATCACGGCGCCGGACGATTGGTCCCGGAGCGTGACGCCGCGAGTGACGTTGATGTCGGGGCTGGTGGTGGAGTAGCGGATCTGGAACGGCGCATCCCACTGCTGCGCTGCCGCCACGGCCGCCTTGTCGTCGATCGTGACCACGGGCTGTTGCCACGTCGGGGTCACGAGGTCCTTGTCGAGTCGTTGTGCCATCACGTACACGCTCACGAGAGCCGCAACGACACCGGCGCCGAACGCAGCCACGGCGGTGCGACGTCTCACGGCACACCGCCGCAGGCGACGGCCAGCACGAACGCGCCACCCAGCATGTGTCCAGCATGACTGATTCCGACCCGTTGCCGAGGCGGAACCGCAAGGCACTCGAGAGTAGAAGAAGTCCCGCCTCCAGCGACTGGCGGCGGGACTTCTTCTCCTCTCGACTGCTTGACCCTGAGGTCAGTGAGCCGTCTCGAGGGTGAGTACGAGGTGCTCGGTCTCGGGCTTGCGCGTGGCACGCAACCCCGCCACCGTGAGCGCCTGGCTGCGGTCGACGACGAAGTCGACCTTGCTCGGCAGGAGCACCGGCTTCTTGAACCAGACGTTGGACGTGCTCGGCCCGTTGACGGAGCGACCCAGCGCAGCCAAGGTGCGGGCGGAGGTCCACATCCCGTGCGCGATGGCCTTGGGGAATCCCATCGCCTTGGCGGTGAGCGGGTGCATGTGGATCGGGTTCACATCGCCCGAGACCGCGGCGTACTGGCGACCCAGGTCGCCCGGGAGCGACCACTGGGCGGCTGCGATGCCCTGCGGCACCGGCGGCGCCTCAGCACCGCGCTCGGCGTCGGGGTTGCCCTTCCCCCGGGCGATGTAGGTGCTACGCCCACTCCACACCGACTCGCCATCGACGGTGGCCTCGGTGACGAGGTCGACCAACCGACCCTTGGGGTGCTCCCGCAGATCCTCGGCATGGACGGCGATGTCGAGCACATCGTCGGCGTTCAGGGTGCGTCGCACGGTGATCGTGTTCTCGGTGTGGACGAGCCCGGCGAGCGGCAACGGGAACGACGAGCGCGCCATGAGCTCGGCCTGCAGCGGGAAACCCAGGATGTGCGGATAGGTGTGCGGGAGAACGTCGTCGACACCGAACCCACACAGCCGCTGGTAGTCCATGAGGTGCTGGCGGTCCACCTTGTGGTCTGTGAGGACGAGTTCGCTGGCCGGCAGCGTCGATCCGGACTTCTTGCCCGCGAGTGCAGCCCGCACGAACACCTTGGCGAGCGACGGCGCCTCGCTGAAGGTCTCCTTCTGGGTCATCAGGCCCCCATGAGCATCTGGCCGCAGACGCGCACCGTGTTGCCCGTGACAGCGCGGTTGGCGTCCCAGGCGAAGAAGCCGATGGTCTCGGCGACGTCGACTGGCTGCCCGCCCTGCGACAACGAGTTCATGAGACGACCGACCTCACGCGTCGCGAACGGCACCTTCGCGGTCATCTCGGTCTCGATGAATCCAGGTGCCACCGCATTGACGGTGATCCCCTTCTTGAGGACGGCCTTGTCGGCCGCGAGTGACTGGGTCATCCCGATGACGCCAGCCTTGGACGCGGCGTAGTTGGTCTGGCCGCGGTTGCCGGCGATCCCTGCGATCGAGGAGACGTTGACGATGTGGCCACCGTCGTTGATGGCCGGGATGAGCGCCTCGTTCATGCGCAGGATCGAGAGCAGGTTGACCTGGAGGACGGAGTCCCATCGGTCGGCCTCGGTGTTGGCGAGGAGCTTGTCCCGGGTGATGCCGGCGTTGTGCACGACGATGTCGAAGCCACCGTGGCGGGCCTGGGCGTGCTCGACGATCTTGGCGCCAGCGTCCTCGGCGGTAACGTCGAGCTGGAGCGCGGTGCCGCCGAGACGGTTCGCGACCTCCGCGAGCGGGCCGCCGGCCTGCGGCATGTCCACCGCGATGATCGTCGCGCCGTCGCGGGCGAGGGTGTCGGCGATGGCCGCGCCGATGCCGCGCGCGGCACCGGTGACGACCGCGACCTTGCCTGCCAGTGGCTTGTCCCAGTCTGCGGGTGCGGCCACGTCACCGACGGGCTTGGCGACGTGGAAGACCTGCGCGGACACATAGGCCGAGCGACCCGAGAGGAGGAACCGAACGGTCGCGTCGACGCCGGCGTCGGCGCCCTCCGCGACAAGCACGGTGTTGGCCGTGCCTCCACCGCGCATCTCCTTGCCGATCGAGCGCACGATGCCCTCGACCGCGCGGCGCGCCGCGGCCTGAGCGACCGAGGTCGCCGACTCCGGCGGGCGGCCGATCACGATGACGCGCCCAGTGGGGGCAAGCGTCTTGAGGGCCGGACCGACCACGCCCCGAAGCGTCTCCAGGTCGGCCGGCGTCTCGACGGCGGTGAGGTCGAGGACCACGCCCGCGACCGAGGTCGAAGGGGACGTCGCGACCTTGACACCGGCATCCGAGAGCAGGTGGCGCACGCGCTCGGCCACGGGGGCCTCGCCGTGGCCCGCGACGAGAACCTCACCCGGAATGAGCGAGCCACCCACCTTGTGTCGACGCAGCTTCGTCGGGCGGGGAAGGCCGAGGGTGGTGGCGAGTTGCTTGCCGATGCCACCGCTCACGAACTGTCCGTAGTTGAACGCCATGTGGATCAGGCTCCTTCGAGGATTGCGACGACGCCCTGGCCACCGGCTGCGCAGATGGAGATGAGTCCGCGGCTGCCCGGACCCTTCTCGTGCAGCATCTTGGCGAGGGAGGCGACGATGCGACCGCCGGTGGCCGCGAACGGGTGACCGGCCGCGAGCGACGAGCCGTTGACGTTGAGCTTGGAACGGTCGATGGAGCCAAGGGGCTTCTCGAGACCGAGGCGCTGGGTGCAGAACTCCTCGTCCTCCCACGCCTTCATGGTCGAAAGAACCGTCGACGCGAACGCCTCGTGGATCTCGTAGTAGTCGAAATCCTGGAGCGAGAGGCCCTGACGTGCGAGAAGGCGCGGAACGGCATACGCGGGAGCCATGAGCAGGCCCTCGTCACCGTGCACGTAGTCGACAGCGGCAACCTCACCGTCGACCAGGTAGGCCTGCACCGTGAGGTTGTGCTCGGCGGCCCACTCCTCGCTGCCGAGGAGGACAGCCGAGGCGCCATCGGTGAGTGGCGTCGAGTTGCCTGCGGTCATCGTCGCGCCCTCGCCCTTGCCGAAGACCGGCTTGAGCTTCGCGAGCTTCTCGACGGTCGAGTCGGCGCGCAGGTTCTGGTCCTTGGCCAGGCCGAGGTAGGACGTCATGAGGTCGTCGAAGAAGCCGTTGTCGTAGGCCTTGGCGAGGTTCTGGTGGCTCAGGGCCGCCAGCTCGTCCTGCGCCTCGCGGGTGATCCCCCACTTCTTGGCCGTGATCGCCATGTGCTCGCCCATGGACAGGCCGGTGCGCGGCTCGGTGTTGGCGGGGGTCTCGATGCCGATGTCGCCGGGACGGATCGCCAGGGCGCTCTTGGCCATGTCGACGGTGGTCTTCTGGCGGTTGATCTTGAGCAGTTTGCGACGCAGCTTCTCGGTCACCATGATCGGAGCGTCGGAGGCCGTGTCGACACCACCGGCGATGCCGGACTCGATCTGGCCGAGCTTGATCTTGTTCGAGACGAGGATGGCGTTCTCGAGTCCGGTGCCGCACGCCTGCTGGACGTCGTATGCCGTGGTCTCCGGTGCGAGGCTCGACCCGAGGACCGCTTCGCGCGTCAGGTTGAAGTCGCGGGCGTGCTTGATGACAGCACCACCGACCACCTCGCCGAGGCGCTCACCAGCGAGGCCGTAGCGCGCGACGAGGCCCTCAAGGGCAGCCGTGAACATGTCCTGGTTCGACGCGTTCGCATACGGCCCGAACTGGCGGGCGAAGGGAATGCGGTTGCCGCCGAGGATGGCGGCGCGGCGGGGACTTGCAGTTGTCACCGTGTGCTCCTGAGGTCTGTCGTGTGGTGGACGAGGCGGTCACGTGGAACGCGACACATATCCGGTACTGACGGTAGCAGGTACTCGTCTCCACCTGCTACGGTCCGATCTTGTGACCAGCACCACGGGGCCCGTGAGCGACGGCGGCGACTCGACCGGATCGAGCACTCCGACGACGCTCGATGGCGTCGTCGTCGACGGTCGCAGCAGCCGCTGGGACCGTCACCGCGCACAACGCCGCACCGAGCTGGTGGAGGCGACCCTGCGCGCGATTCGCAGCCGTGGCGCCGGCGTCGGGATGGACGACATCGCCAGCGTGGCCGGGACGTCCAAGACGGTCTTCTACCGCCACTTCACCGACCGAGCGGGGCTCTACGGCGCCGTGGCCGAGCGGGTCAACACCATCATCATGCGGGACATCACCCGGGCCGTCGGCGACCTTGCGGCGCTGACCGGCCGCGTCTCGGACCCAGCATCTCCCCCTCGCACGGTGCTCGGCGCCGCCGTCGATGCCTACCTCTCCCTCGTCGAGAACGACCCCGAGGTCTATCGCTTCATCGTCGCCGCTCCCCTCGTGCCACCGTCGGAGCGCACCGAGACGATCGATCTCGCCTCGACGGTGAGCCAGGCGATGGCCGTCCAGATCGGGACGCTCATCGAAGCCGCTCTCGAGACTGCCGGCCGCGACACGTCCGCTGCCCAGACCTGGGGTCACGCCGTCGTCGGCATGGTCCGCGCCGCTGGTGACGAATGGCTGCGTGCCGGAGCGGCTGCCTCCGGCACCTCCCGTGAGACGCTCAAGGAGCACCTCACCGAGCTCATCTGGGGCGGACTCTCCTCGGCCTGGCCGACGACCGACGCCACACCCGACAAGGAGTGACCGTGACCGACCTCGCCCCCGCCCTGACCCAGATCCTCGATGGCCGGTGGGGCGAGGTGCGGCGACAGTTGCGCGCCCACGAGGACGCGGCCCGGTTCGCCCCTCCGCCCGAGCCCCTGTCGATGGCGGACCACCGCGCGTGGACCAAGAAGCAGCTCATGGCACTGGCCAAGGAGGGCTTCGCCCCGGACGGTCTGGCCCGCGGCATGGGCGGCACGGGTGACTACGGCGCCTCCGTCACCGCCTTCGAGATGCTCGGGCACGGAGATCTCTCACTCCTCGTCAAGGCTGGCGTGCAGTTCGGCCTCTTCGGAGGCGCGATCGCCAACCTCGGCACCCAGCGGCACCACACGGCATACCTCCCCGGCATGGTGGACGGCACGCTCCTGGGGTGTTTCGCCATGACCGAGACCGGGCATGGATCCAACGTCCAGCACCTCGAGACCACGGCGACGCACGACCCGACCACGGACGAGCTCGTCATCGACTCACCGACGCCGGGCAGCCAGAAGAACTACATCGGCAACGCCGCCCGTGACGGCCGGATGGCGGCAGTGTTCGCCCAGCTCGTCACCGCCGACGGAGAAGCGCATGGCGTCCACTGCGTGCTCGTCCCCATCCGCGACGAGGGCGGACGGCCGATGCCGGGGGTGACGATCGGCGACTGCGGCGCCAAGGGCGGCCTGACCGGGGTCGACAACGGCACGCTGGAGTTCGACAGCGTGCGCGTGCCACGGTGGAACCTCCTCAACCGCTACGGCGACATCGAGCCCGACGGGGCATACAGCTCCCCCATCGACAACGCCTCACGACGCTTCTTCACCATGCTCGGAACCCTCGTCCGGGGCCGCGTCTCCGTCGCGGGCGGGGCAGGCGCCGCAACCCGTTCGGCGCTGACGCTGGCCACGCGCTATGCCCTGCACCGACGGCAGTTCGCGGCTCCCGGGGGGACCGAGGAGCTCACGCTCATGAGCTATCGGGCTCACCAGCGCAAGCTGCTTCCGGCGATTGCCAAGAGCTACGCGCTCATGCTCGCGCAGAACGACCTCGTCGCGATGATGCACGAGATCGCGGGCCACGAGGGTGCTGCACCCGAGGAGGGTCAGCGCGAACTCGAGGCCCGTGCTGCCGGCATCAAGGCGATCGCCACGCGGCACGCAACGGACACGATTCAGATGTGTCGCGAGGCGTGCGGCGGCGCTGGCTACATGGCCGCCAACAGGCTCACCATCCTCAAGGAGGACACCGACGTCTTCACGACGTTCGAGGGTGACAACACCGTCCTTCTCCAACTCGTCGCCAAGGGCCTCCTCACCGAGTTCCAGGAGACGTTCGAGGACAACTCCATGCTGGCGATGATCGCCTTCGCGTCACGGTTCACGGCTTCGTCGATCCTCGAGAAGACCCCGGCCGCGGGACTCATCGCCAAGCTGAAATCTCGGGCGCCGAGCGATGACACGGATGAAGCCGAACTGAACCGTGGCCGCCAACTCTCCTTGTTCCTCGACCGTGAGAAGCACCTCCTCGAAGGCGTGGCCCTGCGGCTCGGCAAGGCTGCCAAGGAGGAGCCGGACGCCGCGTTCCGCATCTTCAACAATGCCCAGGACCACATGCTCGCTGCGGCCGAGGCCCACATCGATCGGGTGCTTCTCGAGGCCATGGTTCAAGCCGTCGAGGCTCTTGAGGAGGGGCCCGCGAAAGACCTCTTCGACTCCGTCACCGACCTGTTCGCCCTGTCGACGGTCGAGCGTCACAGAGGCTGGTACCTCGAGCACGGGCGGCTCACACCGACCGGTTCCAAGGCAGTGATCCGCTCCGTCGGTGTCCTGTGCAAGGACCTCGCCCCCCAGGCTCGGACTCTCGTGGACGCCTTCGCCATCCCCGACGCATGGCTCGGCGCGCCGGGCCTGCTCGAGCCGCTGCCTGCGGGGCGCGGATGAACACGGTTCCACCCACCCGATGGGCCCTTGGCGGTGGAGGAGCCCGCGGCTATGGTCCGCGCTTCGCCGAACTCGTCGCGCAGGGTGAGGACATCGACGGGGAGGCTCGACTCGCGGACGCCTTGGTCCCGCGCGGGGCGCGCATCCTGGACGCAGGCGCAGGAATGGGCCGGGTCACGGCCGCGCTTCGGGCACGCGGACACGACGTCACGGGCATAGAGCCGGACCCCTACCTCGTCGAGCAGTCCGAGCGGACCTACCCCGGTCTCGGGTTACTGCCCCTCGACATCCTCGAGACGACACCGGCAGCCCTTTCGGAGCATGAGCGACCCACGGCATACGACCTCGTCGTTGCCGTCGGCAACGTGTTCATCCTCTTGGCAGAGGGCACCGAGGTGCAGGCGCTCACGCGTCTTCGCACGCTGCTGGGACCGCGCGGCCGCCTGCTCATCGGCTTCCACCTCACGGCTGGGCCGGCCGGCAGCCGCACCTACTCCCCCGACGAGTTCACTCGCGACGCCGAGGCGGCCGGACTCACGGTCGACCAGCGCTTCGGCACCTACGAACTCCATCCCGCGAACGAGGAGTATGCCGTGTGGTTGCTCAGCGTTCCCGCGTCGGGTCAATCGGGTGGCGGCGCCTGACCCACGATGGCCCGCGTCTCGTCGGAGGCGTCCCAGTCATTGGCCTGCATGGCGGCAACGACGACGTCGTCCCGGATCCACCATGCGCGGAAGGGTCCGTTGAAGTCACCCCGTGTCTGGACGCGGTCGTAGCCGGCGGGGCCGGTGTGCCCGAAGTACTCCATGCCGAAGTCGTACTGGTCCGTGAAGAAGTAGGGCACCTTCGCGTACGGCTCGGCAGCACCGGTGATGGTCGCCGCCGCCGCCTTGCCCTGGCCAATGGCGTTGTCCCAGTGCTCCACTCGCACTCGCCGACCGAGCACGGGGTGCTGCTGGTTCGCGATGTCTCCGATGGCGAGAACTCGATCGTCGGACGTCCTCAGGAGCTCGTCGACGAGGACCCCATCGTCGACTGCCAGGCCCGCGGCCTCGGCCAACTCGGTCCGCGGCGCGGCCCCGATGCCGACCACGACGACGTCGGCGTCACTGAGGTCCTCAGATGACACTGCTGCGCCGAGGCGAAGGTCGACATCGTGAGCCGTGTGCAGATCCGCGAAATGCTGCGCGACCTCCGGACCGAGCACCGCAAGGAGCGGCAGGTCGGCCGTTTCGTAGACCGTGACGTGCGCCTTGGCGGCACGCGCCGCCGAGGCCACCTCGAGTCCGATCCAACCGGCACCGACGATGGCGACCTTCGCCCCGTCCGTCAGGGAGTCCTTGAGCGCGAGCGAGTCCTCGACGGTGCGGAGGTAGTGGACCGGCGCATCGGCTTCGTCAGCGAGGCGAAGGTGCCGCGGCTCCGATCCGGTCGCGAGCACGAGCCACTCGTAGGGCTGCTCCCCGGCACTGGTGACGACGCGCCGGCCGGCGAGGTCGACGGAGTGCACCTCTACCCCGGTCCGGACGTCGATGTCGTGGTCACGCCACCAAGTCTGGTCGTGGACGTAGGCGGAGCCGACCTCCTTGTCACCGAGCAACACACTCTTGCTCAGTGGGGGGCGCTCGTAGGGCAGGTGCCGCTCGACGCCGAGGAGGATGACCTCCCCGTCGTAGCCACGGTCCCTCAATGCCTCGGCCGCCGACGCCCCCGCCAGTCCGCCGCCGACGATGACCACAGGTCCGGCGTTCATGCCGACCACCACGGACGCAGCGGCACTTGCTGCTGTCGTGTCGAGTCGTGGCGAGTCGCCAGCACCTGGTGGAGCTGGACGACGTTGCGCTCGAACCCGCGCCGGCAACCTGCGAGATAGAGGCCCCAGACCTTGGCGGTCCCTTCACCGACCTCCGCCACGCACTCGTCCCAGTGCTCCACGAGGTTCTCGTTCCAGGCGGTGAGGGTCATGGCGTAGTGCTCACGGAAGTTCTCCTCGTGCAGGACCTCGAGGCCGACATCCTGCATCGTCGTGATGATGCGACCGGAGCCGGTGAGCTCTCCGTCGGGGAAGACGTAGCGATCGATGAACGCCCCGGTGCTTCGCGGCTTGTTGTCCGGTCGAGTGATGCAGTGGTTGAGGACGAAGCCACCCTGCTTGACGTGCCGGAGCATCCAGGTGAAGTAGTCGGGGTAGTTGCGCACGCCAATGTGCTCGGTGATCCCGATCGACGAGATCGCGTCGAAGCCCACCTCGGTGACGTTCCGGTAGTCGTCGTGCCGCACGCTGGCGACGTCGGCGAGGCCCTCGCGGTCGATGGAGGCCTGCGCCCACAGAGCCTGTTCCTTCGAGAGCGTGACCCCGACGGCATGCACCCCCCGACGGGCGGCATACCGCACCATGCCGCCCCAACCGCAGCCGATGTCGAGAAGACGGTCCCCCGGCTTGAGTGCCAGCTTGTCGAAGACGAGGCGGTACTTGTTCTCCTGCGCCTGGTCCAGGTGTGTGTCGCGGTCGGGGAACACAGCGCACGTGTAGGTCATCGTGGGTCCAAGGACATGCTCGTAGAAGGCGTTGGACACGTCGTAGTGGTGCTGGATCGCCTCGCTGTCCCGCTGGAACGAATGGCGGACTCCCTCTGTGACTCGCCGCCAGCGCGGCAGCGACTCCTGCGGTGGTGGCGGAGGCGGCGTGAGGCCGCGCACGCCCAACACCCGCGCGAGGTCCAGGACCAGACGCGGGTCGGGCCGGCGGAACCGCAGGCCCTCGAGATCGACGATCGCGTCGTACGGGTCTCCCGGGTGCACTCCGTCGAGGACGAGGTCCCCGGTGGTGTAGGCCCGGGCCATCCCCAGGTCGCCCGGCGCCGTCGCAAGATAGGCGACCGCCCGCTGGTTGGCGATGTGCACGCTGCGGGGTGCACTGTCCGGACCGGTCTTCGATCCGTCGTAGGCCGTGATGCGCAGTGGAAGTGGGCCGTCCACCACCGCGTCCACGAGGTCGGCGATGGTCCTGATGTCACGGGATGTGCTCATGCGTGTCGAACCGCCTTGTCATAGAGGTGGGGGAATCGGCCGTCAGGGTCGTACGCGTCCTTGAGCGCGGCATACGATTCGCCGCCGTAGAGGGCGTCGAACGTCTCGCGGGCGTAGAACGAGTCGGAGTAGAGCGACTTGTGGCCCCCGAGCTCGCCGACGCGTCGCTCGATGGCGCGGTTCGTGGCGCCGGACTCCCCGCCCGGTCCTGCCCCTGGCACGGTCGACCAGAAGCCGACGTTGACGTAGGTCCTGCCCGGGCTCAGGGGGTAGAGATCCCAGGTCCGCTCACCGCGTAGGCGCAACGGACACAGCCAGATCGGCTCGATCGGGACCTCGTCGAGGAACCACCGCAGGAACTCGGCCGTGTGGTCGAGGGGAACCTCGACGTCCTGAACCACCCGCTCACGGGGCGGGTTGCCCTTGCGCGCCTCCACACGGTCTGAGAAATGAAGCCGCTGGTCGAGGGCGACCAGTTTCCAATAGACCCCGGATCGTCGATAGCGCTTCGGCCACAGCCGCCGCACTCTGGGGTTCTGGGCACCGAATGCCCGGGAGCACCAGAACCAGTCCGTGTCCCACCGCCACAGGTAGTCGTGGGTCGTGAGCAGGTCCCGCTTCGGCTCCGGACCGTCGTGCTGCAACGAGCGGTAGTAGATCTCCTGCCCGGTGTAGTCGCTCGGATGGCGCCCGTCGTCGGTCTGGCGTCCCAGGGTCAGGTAGGACTCATCGGCGCTGAACACGACGCCGTCGAGGTAGTCGACCGACTCCCCACCGTGTGCGCTGCTCTCCATCACGGACTCGATGGCGGCACATAGCGCGTCGAGGTCATGGAACCGAACATGGCGCACGGCGACATGCGCCCTGACCGGCTCGAGCTCGATCCGCAGGCGCGTCGCGTAGCCCAGCGAGCCGTACGAGTTGGGAAAGCCCCGGAAGAGGTCGGCGTGCTCGTTGTCGGGGCGAGCCGTGACGATCTCGCCCGTGCCGGTGAGGATGTCCATCTCGATGACGGACTCGTGGGGCAGTCCGTTGCGGAAGGACGTGGACTCGATGCCGAGCCCGGTCACGGCTCCGCCGAGCGTGATCGTGCGGAGTTGCGGCACGACGAGCGGCGCGAGTCCATGGGGAAGCGTTGCGGCGACGAGGTCTTCGTAGGTGCACATCCCGTCCACGTCCGCCATCCGTGTGCCGACATCGACAGCCCGAACCCCAGAGAGCCCGGTGGTGTCGAGCCCTGGAGTCCTCGATCGCGTCCGCTCTCGGAACAGGTTCGACGTGCGTTTCGCCAGGCGCACGGGCTGGTCTGGAGGGATCGCGGTGAAACTCTCGAGCAGCCGCCGCTCTCCTTCCGTGCGCGCAGCGGTCCGGAGGGTTCGCTCCATGCCATTCACGTTACGCCCGGCGCGTGACATTCGCGTGTCCAATTCCGGCGCTACTCACGCTGCGGCCCGCGGCTCCACGTGACGCCCTGCAGCTCACCACAGACGCTCCATGGCATGAAGAACGGCCCCCGCTCCGCGCAGTCGCGGTTCAGGGGCCGTTCGTGGGGTGGACGTAAAGGGACTCGAACCCCTGACCTCTCGCGTGTGAAGCGAGCGCTCTAACCAGCTGAGCTATACGTCCGACGCCTGCCGGTGAGCAGGCTGGATGAGGATACCTGCCGCCTCTCCCCTCGGCGAAATCCGGGTGTCCATTGCCCGATGTCGGCAGGTTCCGTCACACGCGAGCCGTCGTGCGCATCCAGTGCTCGAGGACGTCCGGGAAGAACGCCGGGATGCCCGAGAAGTGGAAGGTGGCCCAGAGAACCGCTGCCACGAACGCGAGGCCGGCCACCCCGACAAGCGTCTTGACGAGGAGGTTCTGTCGCCTGATCCACTCCTCCCAGATCCGCAGGTTCTTCCTGACGAACTCGAGGGCGCGCTGGGCCTTCTCGAACTCCGTTGCCCAGATCGCGAGTCCGGCGATGACGATCAACCACCCGGGGCCGGGGAAGGGAATGAGCAGCAGACCGCCAGTGACGACGATGAGGCCAAGGAGGAAGACCGCCACCCGGTAGGCCTTGGCAGATGTCGGGTTGGCGCGGATCCGTCGACGCCAGGCCCAGTCGTCCTCCGCCGCGTCCACGAGGACGTGGTGATCGACCCCAGCCCTGTCGACGGGCTGCGGACCCACCACCGAGCCCTCCGCAGACGTGGAACGCTCGGTCACGGATCGATCCCCAGCGACGACTCGGCCGCGCGCCACACATCGATGACCTTCGTCGTCACGGGGCCGGGCGCCGCGAGTCGGCGGTCGTCGACGGCGTGGACCCCCTGGACGTCGCGCGACGAGTTGCTGATCATCACCTCGTCGGCGCTGTCCAGCACGTCGAACGGCAGGGCCTCCTCGACGACCTCGAGGCCGGCGGCCCGGCACCACTCGATGGCCAGCTCACGAGTGATCCCGGCCAGGCATCCACTCTCCAGGGGCGGGGTGCGAAGGACACCGTCGGTCACGACGAACACGTTGGACGCTGTCCCCTCGCAGAGTTCGCCGCGCGTGTTCGCCATGAGGGCCTCCTCGGCTCCTCTGGAGCGGGCATGGGTGACGGCGATGACGTTCTCGGCATACGAGGTCGTCTTGAGGCCGGCCGTCGCGCCCCTCTCGTTGCGGACCCACGGCACGGTGACGACGGCGGCCGACGGCTCGTGCGGCGCTGAGGAGGTGGCCGCGACGATGACCGTGGCCGGTGAGTCGTTGCGGTCGGAGCCGAGCGGGCCTGCCCCGCCGGTCACGGTGATCCGCACGCGTCCGAAGGCAATGGGGTCGCCGATGGCCAGGACCTCCTGGATGCCTTCCCTGATCACGGCGTCGTCCACCGCCGGGAGGCCGAGTCCGGAGAGGGTCCGTCCGAGGCGACGGAAGTGACGGGTGAGCGCGAACGCCTCACCGTTCACGATCTTGCACGTCTCGAAGGCTCCGTCACCCACCGTGACGCCATGGTCCAGCGCCCGCACCGATGGCACGTCCGCGTCGACGACCTGCCCGTTCACCCACACCCGGATCTCGTTCATGGGACCAGCCTCCCAGATCCCGCCGAGAGTCCCCTGCGGACCTGCCGTGGGTCAGCCGCGAACCTCGCCGCGCGCCAGGGCCATGAGCCTCGCGGCTTTGAGTTCGGTCTCACGCAACTCCCCCTCGGCATCCGACCCCCACGTGATGCCGGCGCCCGTCCCGAAGCGGACGATCCGCCGGCCTTGCGTGTCGCGGTCGATCCAGAACGTGCGGATGCCCACCGCCAGCAACGCTTCGTCGCGGTCGGCATCGATCCAGCCGATGGCGCCGCAATAGGGACCTCGGGCCGCCGGCTCCAGGTCCGCGATGGCTTGCAGGGCCGTGTGTTTGGGAGCTCCCGACACGGATCCAGGTGGGAACGAGGCGTCGAGGACCTCCCGCCAGGTCGCCCCCTCGCGGAGCTCGCCCGAGACGTCCGACACGAGATGGACCAGCCCCGGATGGTGTTCGACGCGGCACAGGTGATCGACGCGGACGGTGCCCGGACGGCATACGTGCTGGAGGTCGTTGCGGACGAGGTCCACGATCATCACGTTCTCCGCGTAGTCCTTGGGCAGCATCTCTCCGGCCGTTCGCGCCGTGCCCTTGATGGGGCTGGACGTGACGACTTCGCCTCTGCGCGAGAGATAGACCTCCGGGGAGGCGCAGGCGATCTCGAGACCCGCCTCGGGGATGTCGATCGTCGCGGCATAGGGAGCCGGGTTTCCCCGTGCCAGAACCGCGCCCAGTGCGCGAACGGGTGCGTCGTGCCCAAGTTCGCTGCCGAGGACGCGACAGAGGTTCACTTGGTAGACCGTTCCACGCGCGATCCGTTCCCGAATCTCCTCAACCCCTGCGACGTATGCCGTGTCGTCCAGGCTGGCGTTCCACGCGCCGTCCGCACCGGGCCAGTTCGCGGTCGTGTCGGCCGCGACGGGCGTACCTAGAGGGTGGCGGGTCACGGAGGACATGCGGACCGCCGTCAGGTCCCCCGCGAAGGTGACGACGACTGCCCAGAATCCCGACGTGAGATCGTCGATGTCGTGCGTCACGGCATCCACGCCGCTCGCCTCGATCACGTCTCCGTCCAGGGAACTGAACCTCGCCCACGCCACGGCCTCGATGCTAGGGCTCACCACACGGCTTCCGTGAACCGCCGGTCGACCCACGCCGTGGCGGCAGGTGTGAGAGCGTGGCGCCGTGCGTGAGACTGCAGCGCTCAGGGTCCTGCGGGACATGGGCGTTCTGAGAGAGGCGGAGGGCCGGTCATGGCTCGAGCTCACGACGTCGGGCACCACTGCCGCTCCGCGGACGGTGCGCCGCACCGTCGCCTCCTGGGTGGACAGCTTCGACCATGTGAGTCGGCTGACGGGAACGGGCCCGGGCGACCGGGTGCTCGTCCCCTCACCGCCGAGCAGCTCCATGTTCGCCTTCGCCCACGCGCATGCCGCCCACGTCGGCGCGGGCGTCGTCGCCCTGAACCACTGGAGCCTGCGCAATGCCGAGCGGGCCCTGCGGACGTGCACCGTCGCCCACTTCACCCCGGGCATGCTGGCCGGCATGCTCGAACGCGACCCGGGCTCGCTGCGCACAGCCGTGTGCGCGGGCGCAGTGCTCCCCGATGCCGTCCGTGAGGGCGCTGCGGCAGCGGGGATCCAAGTGGTCGACTACTACGGCGCGGCCGAACTGAGCTTCGTGGCGATGCGCTCCTCGGGACGCATGGAACCCTTCCCCGAGGTGGAGATCGATCTCCGGGATGGGGCCGTCTGGGCGAGGAGCCCGTGGCTGGCCGACGGGTACTCCCCCGGGCAGAGCGGGCCATTGCTCTGGGACGCGGACGGATTCGCCTCGGTCGGCGATCACGGTCGGATGGACGACGACCTCGGTCTCGTCGTGCTCGGTCGAGGCAGCGACACCATCACAACCGGTGGCGCCACCGTCCTGTGCGCCGACATCGAGGCGGTCCTGCGGTCCCTTCCATCAGTGTCCGACGCAGCCGTCGTGGGCATGCCGCACACACAGCTCGGCGAAGTGGTGGAAGCGGTGCTGGTCCGATCGCACGGACCCGACGTCGACCGAGCCGTGGACCACGACCTCGACGCCGTGCGCGCGGACACGGCCGGACTCGTCGCCCGCACCCACCTCCCCCGGCGCTGGCACGAGTGGCCCGAGCTCCCGCTCACGACCGCAGGCAAGGTCGACCGTGCCGCCATCCGCGCCCGCCTGAGCGCCGACCGACGGACAGGGGACTCCCCGTGATCTCGCCGTCGACTCCGGTCATCATCTCCGCACGACGCACCCCCATCGGGACCGCAGGCCTCGCGCTGCGCGACGTTGACGTCGCGGGCCTCGCCGCCCCAGTCCTTCGGGCAACCGCCGGGGATGCAGGCCTCTCTCAGCCGGAGCACGTGGTCCTCGGCAACTGCATGGGGCCTGGCGGAAACGTCGCCCGGGTCGCCTCGCTCGGCGCCGGGTTCGAGATCACCACGCCCGCCATGACGGTCGATCTCCAGTGCGGGAGCGGGCTGGCGGCCATCACGACGGCGTGCGCCCTCGTGCGCTCGGGCACGGCGGAGTCGGTCATCGCGGGCGGCGTGGAGAGCGCGAGCACTGCCCCATGGCGGTTCTGGCCCGCCACTGATGGCCGCGATGCGGAGCGCTACACCCGAGCACCGTTCTCGCCCGCGGAGATCGGTGATCCTGAGATGGGTCCGGCTGCCGACGACGTCGCCCGCCGTTGGGGGATCACCCGGGCCCGTCAGGATGCGTATGCCGTCCGCTCCCACGCGCGCGCCGCTGCGGCTCGCGATGACGGCCGGTTCGACGACGAACTCGTCGTCCTGCCCCAACTGGCCCGTGATGAGCGCATACGTGCCAACCTGCGCGCCGAGACCTTGGCCCGCCTCCCAGCCGCGTTCTCGACCGATGGCACGGTCACGGCGGGCAACGCCTGCGGTATCAACGATGGATCGGCCGCCGTGGCGATCGTGAGTGAGGCGAGAAGGCGGGCGGACGGCATACCCGGCCTGGCCTGCCGTGACTGGGAAACCGTCGGAAGCGATCCCAACCTGCCCGGCGTCGGACCAGTGCCAGCCGTCCGGAACCTGTTGTCCCGCAACGGTGTGACCCTGAATGACATCGACGTGATCGAGGTCAACGAGGCGTTCGCTGCCCAGGTCCTGGCCTGCTGCGACGAACTGGGTCTCGACGAGGAGCGCGTCTGCGTTGAGGGCGGCGCGATTGCCCTGGGTCATCCGTGGGGCGCATCGGGTGCCGTCCTGGGCGTGCGGTTGTTCAGCCAGATGATGCGCCCTGATGGTCCTCGTCTCGGACTCGCCACCATCGCCGTCGGCGGCGGACAGGGCGTCGCCCTTCTCGTCGAGCGAGTCGACTGAGCTCGTCGTCGACTCGCCCGGCGGAAGGCCACCGACGCCGGCCCAGTGTCGGTAGCGTCACGGGATGGACCCCGTGCAGCCCGACCCGGAACGCGACGAGACCGACACCGAACGGCTCGATCGCAACTTCGACGAGTTGCTGCAGGAACTCCGGGTGACCCAGACCGGTGTGCAGATCCTCGCGGGCTTCCTCCTGACCATCCCCTTCCAGCAGCGGTTCACCACGCTCGACGACATCCAGCGCAATGCGTTCCTCGTCGCGCTGGCAGCAGCGGTCGTCGCGACGGCGCTCCTCGTCGCACCGGTGAGCGCCCATCGGCTCCTCTTCAGGCGGCACGCCAAGCGAGAACTCGTCACCTTCGCCGACCGCGCGGCGATGAGTGGCCTCGTGGCTCTCGCCGTCTCCATGACCGCGGCGGTCTTCCTCATCTTCGATGTCGTCGTGGGGCGCGGAGCGGCGCTCGGCGCAGCGGCCCTCGCGCTCCTCCTGTTCGCCGTCAACTGGGTCGCGCTGCCGCTCGTCGTGCGCGCCCGGCTCACCCGGTCAGGGTGAGCGGGCACCCCGGGAGGCTTCCCCTGATGTCGGGCCCTTGGTCCCTGTGCCCAGTGCGCGAACGTCGCGAGAGTTGAGGTGTCAGCAAGGCGCTGACAGACCTCAAGGAGGCAACAGCAATGAGCTCCCCCGTCCGCATTCGTGACACCGTGAAGGGCCCCCACGCGTCCGCGCCAACGTCGGCGGACGAGTCGGGCTCGTCGGCCTTCCGCTGGTTCGCCGGCCTCACCCGCATCTCCATCGGGTGGATCTTCCTCTGGGCCTTCCTCGACAAACTCCTCGCCCTCGGCTTCTCCACGGGCCGCAACCCCGAAACGGGCGTCGTCGACCGGTTCGGGCCGGCTGCATGGATCAACGACGGTTCGCCGACGGAGGGCTTCCTCACGTTCGGCACCAAGGGCCCCTTCGCCGAGTTCTACCAGAGCTTCGCCGGCGCCTCCTGGGCCAACTGGCTCTTCATGATCGGGCTCGCCGGGATCGGTGTGTCCCTCATGCTCGGGGTGGCCACCCGCATCTCCAGTGTGTCCGGTGCCCTCATGCTCGTCCTGATGTGGACCGCGGTCCTCCCTCCCGACAACAACCCCTTCATGGACGACCACATCATCTACGCGCTCGTGCTCGGGATGTTGGCCGCAGTGTCAGCCGGCCGCTTCCTCGGCCTCGGCCGCTGGTGGGAGAGCCTCTCGATCGTCCAGCGCTTCCCCATCCTCAAGTAGCAGGAAGGCCGGAGCCCGGCGGGTGAGCAGACCCGCCGGGCTCTGTCATGTCCTCGAACGGATCGTGATTCTGCGGGACCTTCGGCCCTGTGCCCGACGAGGCACACATCGGCATTCTGGCGACATGGACCCGAACGAGACCACCCCGGCCGCCGCCGGAGCCGGCGCCGGTGCCGGCGCCGGCGGAACCCGTGAGTTGAGCCCGACAGAGTCGTGGGACCTGCTGAGGCAGGGCATCATCGGTCGCCTCGCTGTCATCCACGACGGTGCGCCCGACATCTTCCCGGTGAACTACGCCGCAGCCCACGGCACGGTTGTCCTGCGGACCGCTGCGGGCACGAAGCTCGACGCGGCCCGCAACCAGGCGGTGGCCTTCGAGGTCGACGGCTACGACCTCGAGAGAGCTGAGGCGTGGAGTGTCGTCATCCGGGGCACGGCCCGCGAGGTCACCGATCTGGACGAGACGATCGCCGTGATGCGGCTCCCCCTCCACCCATGGGCCGGCGGGTCCAAGCCTCACCTGTTGCGCCTCCTGCCCGACACCGTCAGCGGTCGGCGCATCCACGTCGTGGGCGGGGTCCGCGAGCTGTGACTCCGCCGTCCAGCCCGCACCGTGTCGCCGCGGCACTACGCGAACACGCGCGTCGGCTCGAGCGCCCGCTTCGGGTCGTGGCCGGTGGCAATGCCGGAGTCCCGTGGGACCTCCTGAGAATCCTCGAGGGCACCGTCGAGGACTGTGAACTGTTCATGCTCAACGCACCCCGCGGGGTTCCCATCCGTCCCGGGATCACGCACGTGTCTCCGTTCGTCGGTGCCGGCGTCAGGGGCCTTCCCGAGCTGTCCTACATCCCCTCGCGGCTGTCCCATGTGCCCGCGCTGCTGGCCGGTCGCTTCGTCCCTGACGTCGTGCTGGTGGCCGTGGCCCCTCTGCGTTCGGGTCAGCCCGTCTCCCTGGGTGCGGAGGTCAACATCCTTCCCGCCGCGATGGAGTCCTGCCGCGCGACTGGAGGTCTGGTCCTCGCGGAGTCGCGCACCGACATCCCCTACACCCACGGGGACGCCGAGGTCGACCGCGAGACCATCGACCTGGTCATCGAGTCGCTGGCGCGCCCGGCGGCCACTCACAGCGCCTCGCCCTCGTCAGCAGAGGTGGCGCTCATCGGATCGCACGTCGCAGCACGGATCGCGTCGGGTGCGACGCTGCAACTGGGGATTGGCCTCATTCCTGATGCCGTCGTCCCTCGGCTGACCGGCAAGCGGCGGCTCGGCGTCTGGAGCGAGATGGTCTCGGACGGCGTGCTGCATCTCGACGACGCCGGCGCACTCGACCCGGAGCGCCCGATCACAGCCTCCTTCGCGGTGGGCAGCCCGCGGCTCAATGCCTGGCTCAACGACAATCCCCGCGTCCAGATGCGCCGGACCGAGGTGGTGAACGACCCTGGCCGGATCGCCGCCCATCCCGCCATGACGAGCATCAACACGGCACTCGCCGTCGACCTGTACGACCAGGCCAACGCCACGCACGTGGGTTCGCGCCTTCACTCGGGTTTCGGCGGCCAGTGTGACTTCGTCTCCGGCGCGATGGACTCGGCAGGTGGGCAGGCCATCATGGCCCTGCGTTCCTGGCACCCACGCGCAGATGTCTCGTCGATCGTGGCTCTGCTGGAGGGACCCGTCACGTCCTTCCAGCACACGGCCGTCATCACCGAGCAGGGCACGGCAGAGATGCTCGGGTGGGACGCAGAGGCGCAGGCGCGGCACCTCATCGAGGTCGCCCACCCCAGCGTCCGCGACGACCTGTGGGAAGAGGCCGAGGCCCTGGGCCTCATCGCGGGAGCCAACTCAGCATCCGCACGAATCGAGGGAAGGCAGCCCCATGCTCGTGTCTGAGGTCATGACGAGTCCGGCCCGGTCCTTGCCACTGGAAGCGTCGGTCGACGCTGCGGCCGAGCTTCTGGGCCGAGCCCGGATCAGCGCTGTCCCGATCGTGGACGAGCACGGCCTGGTCGTGGGCATCGTGTCGGAGGCCGACGTGCTGCGCGAGAGGCTCCCCGCTGATCCCCGAGCGCACCTGCGACCCTCGGTTCAGGACGAACCGGCGACGCGGCTGGTCAGCGAGGTTATGACCTCGGACCCGACGACCGTGCCCACATACGCGGACTGCGCCGACGTGGCCGCGACGTTCGCCGAGTTCGGGTTCAAGAGCCTGCCCGTCGTGGACGACCGAGGTCACCTCCTGGGTGTGGTCAGCAGGAGCGACATCGTGCGCGTCCTGTCCGCGCCGAGCGCGGTCGTGGCCGACGCCATCGCCCTCGCACTTGACCGTGCGGGGCTCGCTTCTCGAACCGTCCAGGTCGAGTCGGGACACGTGCTGCTCGCGGCATCGAACGACGGTCTGGATGACGCGGCCCGCGCGGTGGTCGCGACCGTGCCCGGCGTACGCAGCGTGCACCTCACCTGAGCGATTCACCTTCAAGCACAAGGTATGCCGGGAACTCGTGTTCCCGGCATACCTCGCGTTTCGCCGCGTCCGCCGATCAGGTCCGCGTCAGCTCGCGCCCGGACAGCTCGTCCGTCCTGATCCGGATCCACACTTCCCGCGACCTGTCGCCCATGGTCCAGGGCGTCGGGTCGGAGGCCTCGAGTTCGACGACGAGGCCGTCGTCGTCGACGACCGTCGCGATGCCGGACACCGTGACGCTCCACCCGGAGCGGGTGGACGGGTCGTAGGAGTCCACCTCGAAGCCCACGGAGGCATGATCCGCCGCGGCCTCGATCTTGGAGCCGCCGCTCGTGCGAAAGCACACGTCGACCCCCTTGACGACGTGATGAACCGGAAGGATGGCCACCTTGCCATTCCCCGTGAAGGCGATTCGTCCGACGGGGACCGACGCGAGGCGCTCCAGGCACTCCTCGGCACCCATGACCCGGAGCCCTGTGTGATCGGTCGGCGCGTCGAGGCTCATCGTGACCCCACCTGTTCGGCGTGCACCACGACCAACGGGCACGGGCGCTCGTGGTGGATGAGGCCCTGGCTCACGGAGCCGAGGAGGAGGCCGACGAAGCCACCGTGCCCGCGGCTCCCCACGACGAGAAGCTGGGCACCCTTCGCCTCTGCGAGCATCGCAGGGACCGTGCGGTCGCGGCTGAGGACCGAGCGAACGTCGACCTCGGGGTACTTCGCGGACCAGGCAAGGACAGTCTCGTCCAGGAAGACGCGTTGACGCTCCTCCACCTCCTCGACGATGGCCTGACTGAGTTGCGCGGCCTCGAAGCTCACGGGGACGTCGAGAGCCCAGGCATGGACGAGGACCACCGGGGCCCCGACGGACGAAGCCCAGTCGAACGCCAACGCGATCGCGGACTCATTGGGCTCGGACCCGTCGACGCCCACGATGATCTGTCCGTCCGGGGCTCCCGGCTTCCCGTCCTCGACAACGACCACCGGGCACGCGGCGTGCGCTGCCACCTGGGCCGAAGTCGAGCCACCCACGAACTCACCGATCACGGTGTGTCGCCGGCGCCCGACCACGACGATCTCGGCCCACTTCGAGGCCTCCACGAGAACGCTCGCCGGGGTTCCGATGGTCGATTCCGTGACGACCGGGATGCCCTCGGTGGAGTCGCCGAGCCTTTCCTTCGCCTGGGTGAGCAGGGCATCGTCCAGGTCGTCCGGCCACGGCCAGGCTGCGCCGAAGCCTGGGGCGGTCGCGAAGGGCACACCCGTCGCGACGACGACATGGAGGGTCGCGTTGCGACGGGCGGCTTCGCGGGCAGCCCACGAGAGTGCGGAGTCTCCGGCTGCGCTTCCGTCGTATCCCACGACGACGGGTCGGGATGACTGGGTGTTCACGGGTCCTCCTGGGGCGGGTGCGGGGATGCTTGCCCCTTCAGGATCGCGCCGGCTCGGACCGATTCGTAGGGCCGTTGGTCCCGCCCTCGGGCCCCACCTGACGAGCCGGATCAGCTCGCGCTGGAGTCGGCCAGACCGTGCCTGGCCACATAGATCGCCGCCTGGGTCCGGCGCTCCAGACCCATCTTGGCGAGCACTGACGTCACGTAGTTCTTGACCGTCTTCTCGGCGAGAGACATCGACTCGCCGATCTGTCGGTTCGTCAGGCCCTCGGCGATGTGCTGCAGGATGCGGCGTTCCTGTGGTGAGAGGGCAGCCAGGCGCGGGTCATCGACGTCGTGGCCCCATTGCTCCCGCAATCGGGCGACAACGTGGCCATCGAGGAGTGATTCGCCCCGCGCGACCCGGCGGATCGTGTTCACCAGCTGGGTTCCGCGGATGTCCTTGAGCAGATAGCCCGCTGCGCCAGCCAGCACTGCCGCGCGCAAGGCCCCGTCGTCATCGAACGAGGTCAGGATCAGCCCGGCGATGGACGGATCGACGGAACGGACGTCACGGCATACATCGATCCCGGAACCGTCCGGGAGACGGGCGTCGAGGACCATGACGTGCGGACGGAGGGCTGGAATGCGACGCGTTGCCTCTGCCGCCGTCGACGCCTCCCCCACGACCTCGATGTCGTCCTCGACATCGAGCAGTTCGCGCACACCCCGACGCACCACCTCGTGGTCATCGAGCAGATAGACGCGGATCATCCGTCCTCCTCGTATCTCTTCCGATTCTAGGCAAGGCGGTCACAGTGACCCGTTGCGCACCACCGCGACGGGAAGGTCGGCCAGCCGCAGCACCGCGCGGCTCACCGATCCCAGCAGCAGGCCGACGAATCCGCCTCGCCCACGCGATCCCACGACGAGCAGGCCGGCTCCCGCAGCAGTCGTGAGCAAGCCCTGGTCAGCCTCTGCTCGGAGCGTCCGAGTGCTGGCGCGCACGTGAGGATGGGTTCTTCGCACCTGCGCCAGGGCTTCCGCCACGCAGTCCTCGGCCCGCCCGCGGTCGGCCACCCCTCCTGTCGCGTCGGCCTGGCCCAGCGGCCACAACCGGGACATCCACGGCTCCATCTCGGCCGGGGTCCACGTCGAGACGATCACGAGATCCGCATCCGACGCCGCGGCCACGCCCGCAGCGAAGGACACCGCCCGCCTGGCCGAGCGGGACGTGTCCACGCCGACCACAACCGGGTGCTCCGGACCGATCGTCGCGTGACCGTCCCCTTGGACCACGACCACCGGGCATCGGGAGTGCGCACCGAGCGCGAACGAGATGGATCCGAGGTTGGCCCCGGAACGAGCACTTCGCCGACGGCCGACGACCACGAGTTCCGCGTCCTCGGACATCGCCACCAGCTCGGCGGAGGGTGGCCCCACCACCCCGATGCTTCGCACGTCGATCGTGGGGTGGGCGTGCCGCACGAGCTCAGCACCGCGTCCGGCGACCTCACGGACTGCCCGGTGGACGGCCTGCGGACTGGCCGCCGAGCGATCCGACCGGGCGCGCAGTGGAACGAGCGGATCCACGGCATAGACGACCGTGAGTCGCCGCCCGAGCGCAAGGGCGCGTTCGGCAGCCCAACGCAGCGCCAGTTCTGACTCGGGGGTCTCGTCGTAGCCCGCGACGATTCCGCGTCCGGACGGCTTCTCCGAAGCCCTAGCCCGCGTCTCGCGCTCGATGAGGTCCGTCATGACTCGATCGTCTGTCTGAGGGACGACCTACGACAGGGCACTAGGTCCCGGATTCACCAGGGGCCACGGGGACCCTCCACTCCAGACGCGTGCCCGTGGGACGACGACTGCCGAGGGTCAGGCTGCCGCCACGTCCCTCCGCGCGTCGTGCCAGGTTCGCCAGACCAGATCTGACCACATCCTCGCGGATGCCGCGCCCGTCGTCCTCCACGACGACGGTGACGGCGTCGCCCACGTCGACCGTGACCGTGACCTCTGTTGCACTCGCATGTCGCGCCGCGTTGCTCAGAGCCTCGCGGACGACGGACAGCAACTCCGCGCCGAGTGCCTCGGGGATTTCGGCGACAGGGCCGGACAGTCGCAGGTGAGGCGAGAAGCCCAGTGTCACCGCAGCGTCTCCACACACAGTCGCGATCTCCGCGGTCAGCGGTCGCCCTCCGGGAACGCGATGGAGGGCGAAGATCGTGTGACGGATGTCCTTGATCGCCGCATCGAGTTCGTCCACCGCACCGTCGAGCTTGTCGCGGACCTCCGGAGAACTCATGGGCCCCGCCGACTGCAACGACATACCCGTCGCGAACAGACGCTGGATGACGTTGTCATGCATGTCCCGCGCGATCCGGTCGCGGTCCTCGAGCAACTCGGACCGTGCTCGGTCGACGCGCGCCCTCGCTGCGCCGAGGGAGACCGCGAGGCTCCGACCGAAGGCCTCGAGGTGTTGCACGTGCTCGGACTGGTCCCCGACGGACCAGTCCACGACGAGCACCCCGAGGGGACTGTCACCCAACGGCAAGGGGACGAGGGCGCGCGACCCCTGAGAGCCACTGGGCACCACGGTGGCAGGGGCGAGCATGGCCGCCAGGACCTGGGGCTCGCGAATGATCTCGCCGGCGCGAGGGCTCGCAGCGCCCCCCGTATCCGCAGACGCGACGGCGGCGACCTCAAGATCGGCCGCGTGACGCAGTGCGATCACGCAGGCAACCGCATTCGTGAGGTCGCGGATTCTGGCGGACACGTCGGAGAGCACGTCCTCAGGCTCCCTCCCCGCGAGCAGACCTTGGGTCGCGTCACTGAGCACCTCTCCCCACGCGTGCTCGGTGCGCGCTCGCTCGTACAGGCGTGCGTTCTCGATCGCCACGCCGGCGGCCGCGGCCAGCGCCGTGAGGATTGCCTCGTCGTCCTCGGTGAAGGCCGGCGCCGAGCGCTTGTCCGTGAGGTAGAGGTTGCCGAAGACCTGGTTCCGGATCCGCACCGGCGTCCCGAGGAAGCTCGTCATGGGCGGGTGGTTCGGAGGGAACCCATAGCTCTCCGCGTGTTCTCCGATGCTGCTCACTCGTTGCGGATGAGGGCTGCGGATGATCAGACCCAGGAGCCCATGCCCGTGGGGCAGCGGTCCGATCGCCGCTCGCTCCTCGGGCGTCACGCCGTGGGTCACGAACTCGACCAGCTCCTCACCGCTGGTGCCGATGACGCCCAGGGCGCCGTAGGTGGCATCAACGAGGTCGCAGGCGGCCACGACGATCCGGTGAAGAACCTCACCGAGTTCAAGGTCCGAGCTCACCGCGAGCACCGCGCTCAGGAGCGAGCCGAGGCGCTCCTGAGAGGCGCGGGCGCTGCTCGCCCGACCTCGCAGCTCCTCGATGAGGTCGTCCAGCTCGAGACCCGAGAGGGGCCAGGGCGCACGGCTCTCCGGCGCCTTGGCGGCTGCCGGCTGTCGGGCGTGCGACGCGTCATCAGTCACGACGCGATCGTATGGCGTGCCGCGTTCACAGCCGCGGACGTCATCCAGGGTGTGGCTGGTCCGCCCCCTGCGACAGCACCGATGACTACTCTCGCGGCAGGTTCATTGACGCGCCGAAACGTTGGAGGTCACCGTGAAGTCGTACGCCTCAGGAGAGACGGACCAGCCGCTCCTCACCGAGACGATCGGAGCCAACCTCGAGCGCACGGTCGCCGCGAGACCCGACGCCGAGGCACTCGTCGAGGTCGCGACCGGACGGCGCTGGACATGGGCCGAGTTCGACCGTGACGTCAACGCTGTGGCCCGCGGCCTCATGGCCTCGGGGCTCGAAGTCGGTGATCGCGTGGGTATCTGGGCGCCCAACTGCGCGGAGTGGGTGCTCGCCCAGTACGCCACAGCGAAAGCCGGCGTGGTGCTCGTCAACGTCAACCCGGCATACCGCACGCATGAGCTGGCCTATGTCGTCAACCAGAGCGGCCTGCGGATGCTGCTCAGTGCGAGTGGGTTCAAGACGAGCGACTACCGATCGATGGTCGCCGAGGTGGCGCCCGAGTGCCCCGGACTCGAGCGGACCGTCTTCATCGACACCGACGACTGGTCGGACCTCGTGACCCTGGGTGAGGGTCTGCCCGACGGGGCGGTTGCGGAGCGCATGAATCGTCTGGATGCCTTCGACCCGATCAACATCCAGTACACCTCAGGCACGACGGGCCGACCCAAGGGCGCGACCCTGAGCCACCACAACATCCTCAACAACGGCTACTTCGTCACCGAGACCATCGCACTCACGGCAGAGGACCGTCTGTGCGTCCCGGTGCCCTTCTATCACTGCTTCGGCATGGTGATGGCCAACCTCGGCTGCACGACGCATGGCGCGACGATCGTGATTCCGGGACCGGCGTTCGACGCGTCCTTGACGCTCGAGGCGGTCGAAACGGAGCGCTGCACGGTCCTCTACGGCGTTCCCACGATGTTCATCGCGATGCAGAACTCCCCCGGCTTCGCCGACCGGGATCTCGCCTCCCTCCGTAGCGGCATCATGGCCGGCTCGATCTGCCCTGTCGAGGTCATGAAGCGGTGCGTCACCGACATGCACATGGAGGAGGTCTCGATCGCCTACGGGATGACGGAGACCTCTCCGGTCTCGTGCCAGACGCGGACGGACGACGACCTCGATCGGCGTACTGCGACCATCGGTCGCGTCCACCCGCACGTGGAGATCCGCGTCGTGGACCCGGTCACCAACGAACCTGTGGAGCGCGGCGAGACCGGCGAGTTCCAGACCCGCGGCTACTCGGTGATGGTCGGCTATTGGAATGACCCGGAGAAGACGGCGGAAGCGATCGATGACGAGGGATGGATGCACACGGGTGACCTCGCCGTGATGCGCGAGGACGGCTACTGCGTCATCGTAGGCCGGATCAAGGACATGGTCATCCGAGGTGGCGAGAACGTCTATCCGCGCGAGGTGGAGGACTTCCTCTACGGTCACCCCGACATCGAGGACGTCCAGGTCATCGGTGTGCCGGACGAGAAGTACGGAGAGGAGTTGTGCGCGTGGGTTCGGATGCGGCCGGATGCAACGCCACTCGATGCCGAAGCGGTGCGGGCGTATGCGACGGGCAAGCTGGCGCACTACAAGATTCCCCGCTACGTCATGGTCGTCGATGAGTTCCCGATGACGGTGACGGGCAAGGTGCGCAAGGTCGAGATGCGCGAGGAGTCCACGAAGATTCTGGGCCTGGAGGGCTGAACGATCCATGGCCATTGAGTCGGCGAGCCCCGCGTGACCATCGCCCTCACCTGGCTCGGCCACGCCACCGTCGTGCTGGACATCGATGGCGTCCGCTTGGTCGCGGACCCGCTCCTGAAGCAGCACAACGGGATCCTTCGGCGGCGTGGCGCCCGGCCGCAACGTGAGTCATGGTCAGGCGCGGACGCCGTGCTCCTCTCCCACCTCCACCACGATCACGCCGAGCCGGCTTCGCTCAGAATGCTCGGTGACGTGCCCGTGCTGACCGCCGTGGAGAATGCGGGGTGGGTCCGGAAGAAGGGGCTGGACGGTCGTGGACTCCTTGACGGCGAGTGGATGCCTGTCGGGGACAGCGCTGGAGTGTCGGTCCGGTTGGTCGATGCGGTGCATCGCTCGCGGCCGATGCCGCACCGACCCAACGCAGCCAACGGTCACCTCGTGCGGGGACCGTCGGGTGTCGTGTGGCTGGCCGGCGACACCGACGTCTACCCGGAGATGGCGAACCTGCCAGTGATGGCCGGAGCGCCGATCGACGTTGCCGTCGTGCCCGTCGGAGGGTGGGGGCCACGGCTCTCGCCGGGACACATGGGTCCCGGCGAAGCGGCCTCCGCGTGCCGACTCAGCGGTGCCGGGTGGGGCATCCCGGTGCACTGGAAGACCCTGCACGTGCCCGGGGGGAAATCGTTCCCACGGGGGTGGATGGACTCCGCAGGGCCGCACTTCGAGGAGGCGCTCAGTCGCGAAGCTCCGCGCTGCAGGGCGCTCGTGCTGGATGTGGGCGGTTCAGTGACTGTGCCCGTGAACGGCGGCTAGGACGGTTCGGTGACGTACGCGAACAGTGCCGCCTGGAGCCGAGCACGAATGAGCTGGCAGGCGCATGAGAAAACCGCTGGTCAGAGACCATGTCTCTGACCAGCGGTTCTGTCCGTGGGCGATACTGGGTTTGAACCAGTGACCTCTTCCGTGTCAAGGAAGCGCGCTACCACTGCGCCAATCGCCCGTGAGGGGTACTACTCGAGGTGGAGACGGGATTTGAACCCGTGTAAACGGCTTTGCAGGCCGCTGCCTCGCCTCTCGGCCACTCCACCATTTAGGGGCGGCTAAACCCTCCGAGCGGATGACCGGGTTCGAACCGGCGACCTCAACCTTGGCAAGGTTGCGCTCTACCAACTGAGCTACATCCGCACTCACTCGCGAAGTTTCCTTCGTGGTGCGGAGAGAAACTTAACTGATCTCGGACGTGAACTCAAAACCGACCCCTGTCATCGGCCGGATCCGACCCTGATCCGCGGGATGACCACGGTTTCGTCGTCGGTGATCGGCGTGAGCGGTCGCCGCGCCGCCTCGCGGATTCCGCGCAGGTCCAGGTCGTCCACGTCGTCGTCATCGTCGGCCTCATCTTCCGCTCCATCGTCGTCCGCGGCCACCGTGGTCGGTGCGGATCGCACCCAGCCCATCAGTCGCGTCCGCAGTCCACGTTCGTCGGACGAGGGCCAGAGCGTGCGAATGGCGCCGTTGAGCGCAGCCCCGATGAGCACGGCGATCGCGAGCATGTAGAGCCAGATCAACAGGACGATCGGGGCGCTGAGCGGCCCATAGATCGACGCGCCGTCCAGCGACGCAGCGATGGACCCACGCACGGCAAAGGACGCCACGACCCAGATGAGGAGCGTGAGGATGGCACCGGGCACGTCCCGCGTCCACGGGCTCCGCACGGGCGTCGACACGTGGTAGAGGCTCGTGAAGGCCGCGATGACCAGCAGGGACACGACCGGCCAGTACAAGTAGGTCAGGAAGTCCAGCCGATCCGGGAGGAACTGTCCCAGGAGCGTCGGGCCGATGAGGACCAGCGGAATGGTGATGACGCCGACGAGCAGCGCCACGACATAGAGCGAGAAGCTCAATGCCCGGGTCTGCACGATCCCCCGCACGCCGGACTGGCCGTACATGATCGAGACCGTGTCGACGAGGACGTTGAGGGCTCGCGAGCCGGACCACAGCGACAGGACGAACCCGACCGAGATGAGGTCAAAACGCCCAGCAGTGAACACGTCGTCCACCGTCGGCGCCAGCGTCGAGTCGATGACGTCGGCGGTGAGGAAGCGCGCCGCGAAGTCGTTGATCGCCAGACGCACCGTCTCGACGGTGTCCTCGCCCAGCCAGCGCCCGACGTAGCCGACGCCGCCGAAGAGCCCGAGCACGAGCGGGGGCAACGACAACAACGCGAAGAAGCCTGCCTCGGAGGCCAGCCCGGTCACCCGGTAGCGCAGGCAGATGCGGATCGTCTCCACCGTGAGTCGCGCCAGCGCCTCGAGGGCAGGGAATCGCGCCAGCCAACGACGCAGGCGTCGCTTCGCATCGGTCACCCCATCACGCTATCCGCCCCGTTCCGGGTGTGACGTGCGTGACACGGGGTGCGAGGGGCAACAAGCGGGTCACGAATCGCCCGCGACGTCCCCCGACGGGCTACTCTCCGCGCGTGCACACCCACGACGTCGTGAATCAGGTGCCCGACTTCGTCGGCCACAACCTCTACACCAGCAACGCGGCTGCGACCGAAGCTCTGGAGCGCTGGGGCGACCCCGCAGATGCCTCCGATCTCACCGCCCTCGGAGCCCTCGCCGGCAGCGTGGAGACCCAGGCATGGGCCGACGACGCACACCGCGACACTCCACGGCTGCGCACCCACGACCGCACCGGCGCGCGCGTCGACGAGGTCGAGTACGACCGGAGCTATCACGACCTCATGCGCGTTGCCGTGGGTCACGGCCTGACGGCCGAGCCGTGGACACGTCCCGCTGGGAGCGGCGCCCACCTCCGCCGAGCCCTCGGGTTCATGACGTGGTCGCGTGCGGAGGCAGGTCACCTGTGTCCGGTGTCGATGACGTATGCCGCGGCGCCAGCTCTGTCGTCCTCCCCCGACCTGGCCGCCCGCTGGCTTCCCAGGCTCGCGTCGCGGGACTACGACCCCGTGCTGGCGCCATTCTCGGCGAAGGGTTCGGCGATCGCCGGCATGGGCATGACCGAGAAGCAGGGCGGCTCCGACGTCCGGGCCAACGTCACGAGAGCCACCGCCATCGCCGGCGGCCCCATCGCGGGTGGCGACACCTATCAGCTCACCGGGCACAAGTGGTTCTTCTCGGCCCCGATGAGCGACGTCTTCCTCGTGCTGGCGACAACTGACTCTGGTGTGACGTGCTTCCTCGTCCCGCGGATGCTCGACGACGGCACCCGCAACGCCCTGCGGCTTCAACGGCTCAAGGACAAGCTGGGCAATCGCTCCAACGCGTCGTCAGAAGTCGAGTTCGAGGGCGCCTGGGCTGTTCGGGTCGGCGAGGAGGGCCGCGGGATCCGGACGATCATCGAGATGGTGTCGTCGACACGGCTCGACTGCGTGCTCGGCTCGTCGGCGACGATGCGCGAGGCCCTCTCCCGCGCGATGCATCACGCCCGCCACCGATCCGCCTTCGGGGCCAACCTGATCGAGCAACCGCTCATGCGCAATGTTCTCGCCGACCTCGCCCTCGAGGCCGAGGCCGCGGAGGTCCTCGGCCTGCGGTTGGCCCATGCCGTCGATGCCGGCGAAGTGGAGTTCGCCCGGTTGGCTGTGGCACTCGGGAAGTTCTGGGTCTGCAAGCGGGCCGCGCCCATGGTCGCCGAGTCGTTGGAGTGTCTCGGCGGGGCCGGCTATGTCGAGGAGAACGGTCTGGCCCGCCTCTACCGTGAGGCCCCACTCAACTCGATCTGGGAGGGCTCAGGAAACGTCGGCGCCCTCGACGTCCTGCGTGCCATGACGCGTGAGCCGGCCTCGGTCGCGGCCCTGGACAAGGAACTCTCGCAGGCCCGGGGCCACGACCGGCGTCTCGACCACGCGATCGACCTGGTGCCGGGGCTCGTTGCCACAGCGGGAACCAACGTCGGGCAGTGGCAGGCACGACGCGTCGTCGAGCACCTCGCGGTCACTCTGCAGGCGGCACTCCTCACCCAGCACTCCCCCACCGCCGTCTCGGGCGCGTTCATCGCGGGACGACTGGACTCCGGTGGCCATGGGGCGACGTTTGGAACCCTGAACGACATCGGCGCGGCCGAGGTCACGGAGATCCTCGACCGCGCCTGGGCCTGAGCGCACCGGCCGATCAGGGAGTTCCACTCAGGGAAGTTGGGCGAGCCGCTTCTTTTCTGCCTCGACGTCGAAGTCGGCCTTGGGCCACTGCGGGTCCAGGGCACGCAGGTGCTCGAGCACCAGTTCCGTGACGGCCAGTCGCGCGTACCACTTGCGATCTGCCGGTACGACGAACCACGGTGCAACCTCGGTCGAGCACTTGTCGATGGCCGCCTGATAAGCCTCCTGGTATGCCGGCCAGTGCGCCCTCTCGTCGATGTCGCCGGGGTTGAACTTCCAGTGCTTGTCAGGCCGTTCCAGCCTTTCGGCAAGGCGCGCCTTCTGCTCGTCGCTGGAGATGTGGAGCATCACCTTGATGATCGTCGTGCCAGCCTCTGCGACCTCCTTCTCGAAGGCGTTGATCTGGGCATAGCGCCGGGACCACTGGCTGCGTGGGACGAGGTCGTGGACCCGCACGATGAGGACGTCCTCGTAGTGCGAGCGGTCGAAGACACCGATGTCACCGGGACTCGGGAGGGCCTTGCGGATACGCCACAGGAACGGGTGCTTCTTCTCCTCGGCGGTCGGTGCCTTGAAGGACGTGATCTCGACCCCTTGCGGATCGAACGCCCCAACGACGTGGCGCATGATGCCGCCCTTGCCCGAGGTGTCCATGCCCTGGATGATCAACAGCACCGAGCGCGTGCCATCGGCCTTGGACTCGGCATACAGCCGCTCCTGCAGTTCGGCGAGCTCGTCGCCCAGCCCGGCCAAAGCCTCCTCGCCGGCAACCTTGTCGCCGTCGAAGGCCGGAGTCGACCGAGGGTCGAGCGTCGTGAGCTCGAAGCCCTCACCGGCGCGCAGGGCCTCGGTGAATGACGCTGGAGTCACCGCCTTCTTGGCCTTCTTGACCTTGGTGTCCTTCTTGTCCTTGCCAGTCTTCTTCGCCATTCCGGCATCCTGTCAGGCCGAACGTGGTCCGGTGGGTGCCACACTCGCGTTTGTGCGCCTCCTTCTCGACAACCGATCACGCACCTTCTCGCCGGGGCTGCTCAGCGAGGAGGACCTGTCACGGCTCTATGACTGGCCCACTGACGGGGGCCTCCGCGCCAACTTCGTCAGCACGTTGGACGGCTCCGCCGTCGGTGGTGACGGGCTCAGTGGGTCGATCAACACGAAGGCCGACGGACGGGTCTTCCAGCTCCAGCGAAACCTCGCCGACTGCGTCCTCGTCGGGGCCGGAACCGTTCGCGCGGAGGGCTACCGACGCGGAGGGAAGCCCATCATCGTCGTGAGTGCCCGTGGCCACCTACCGGATTCCCTGGCCTCCGGCGATGGTGAGGCGGTCCTCGTGACCTGCGCTGCATCCGGTCGCGAGGAGAGCGATGACGTGTGGATCGTGGGGGAAGACTCGGTCGACCTCCCGGGCGTGGTCGCTCGCCTTCGTGGAGCCGGTATGCCGCGCATCCTCGCCGAGGGCGGTCCACACCTCTTCCACGACCTCCTCGGCGCCGGGGTCGTCGACGAGTTCGCACTCACTTTGGCCCCACGTGTCGTCGGAGGCGACCACCTCCGCGTGGTCGCCGGCGATCCACTGGGCGGTGAGGCAGGACTCGACGCCGAGATCATCCACCTGCTCGAGGAGGACGGTTCCCTCCTCGGCCTCTGGCACCTCCCCCGTCCCTAGCTCACCGAATTCCTCTGTTGGGGACGTTGAACGTTCACCGTCCCCAACAGAGGAATTCGGTGAGCTCGGGACGCCGGGTCAGGACGCGAGGAGTTCGAGGGCTCGCAGCCGGTTGGCGAGACCCGGGGCTGCATTGGTCACCATGAGCTCGTCTGCCTGAGCGTGCTGGCCGAAGCGCTCGAGGTAGTCCTTCACCGCGGCGACGTCCCCCACTGCCGTGTAGGTCATCATGTGCCGCGCCTGAGCCGCCACGGGTGAGTCCATGAGCGCCTCGACGGTCGCGTCGTCCAGCCGGCCGGCATACGCCGGAACACGCGAGGCGAGCGACCGGACACGTGACCTGAGCACGGACGCGGCCAACGCCTCCGCGCGCTCCTGCTCGTCGGCGACGACCACGTTGAGGGCAGCGATGACATACGGCTCGGCCAGCTGCTCGGAGGCTCGGAACTCTCGCCGATAGGCCTCCACCGCCTGTTGCAGTGCGTCGGGAGCGAAGTGGCTCGCGAACGCATAGGGCAGACCGAGTCGCGCGGCGAGCTGGGCGCCGAACAGCGAGCTGCCGAGGATGTAGAGAGGCACTCGCGTGCCGCGCCCGGGGATGGCGTGGATCGTCGGCACGAGGGTTTCGTCGGACAGGTAGCCGCGCAGCTCGAGAACGTCTTCGGGGAACCGGTCCGAGGCACGCGGGTCGACCCGGAGGGCCCTCATCGTCACCTGGTCGGTGCCCGGAGCCCGGCCGAGACCGAGGTCGATGCGATCCGGGTGCAACTCCGCCAACGTCCCGAACTGCTCGGCGATGACCAGCGGCGAATGGTTGGGCAGCATGACGCCACCCGAACCAACCCGAATGCGCTCGGTCCGGGCGGCGACGTGCGCCAGCAGCACCGCGGTCGCCGCCGACGCGATGGATGACATGTTGTGGTGCTCGGCGAACCACAGTCGCTCGAACGCGCCAAGGGAGTCGGCCTTCTGAGCCAGGGTCACGCTCGCCTCGAGCGCTTCACCCACGGGCTGGTCGCGACCCACGGTGGCGAGGTGGAGCAGAGACAGCCGCATTCCGGTCGAGGTCACCCGCCGAGGTTCTCATGGGCGGCAAACTCGCCCACGAGCCGGTCCCAGCGCTGCGGATCGGTGTTCCACTCCTTGCAGTGCCGAGCGACCCGCCACTCCTCGAAGGTCACCAAGTCCGGTCGGTGTTGCGCCAGCTGCCGGGAGGGGCCCACCGGGACGAACTCATCGTCCGCCGAGTGGATCAGGAGGATCGGGTGGCGCAGCTCCTCGGCCCTGGCCACCCAGTCGGTCTGAGCGACGTCCACCGCCTCGTGGACGCCGACGAACCGCTTGCCCCACCTGCGACCCATCATGAGCCGCGAGAGCGCTCCCACGGTCCTGGGCAGTCGGTGGAGCCGCGCATGATGATCGAGGACGTCTCCCCAGTTGATGACCGGTCCGTCGAGGATCACGCGGCTGACGACCTCTGCCAGCGGGGATCGGTCCAGGAACTGCAGGACGATCGCACCGCCCATGGACCACCCGAGCAGGAGCACCTCCTCGGCGCCCATGTCGACAGCGTGTTGGACCGCTGCCTCGAGGTCCCGCCACTCGGACAGGCCGAGGTTGTAGCGGCCATCAGGACCCGCAGGGACGTCCTCGTCGTTGCGATAGGTCGGGACCAGCGAGGTCCATCCGGCGAGGTGGAGTGCGGGCAGGGCACGCAGCGTTTCCTCGCGGCGTGCACCACGGCCGTGCACCAGAACGGCCCACCTCGACCCGCGACCGGACGGCGACGGGACGAGCCAGGCCGGCATCCGACCGAGTTCCCCCTGGAAGTCGACGTGCTGCGTCGTGAGTCCGACCGCGGACTCTGGGGTCCCCGCGTAGTAGTACCCGTTGAAGCGCGCGCCGCCCGGCCGCAACACCCCACGATCGACGCCGATGACCTCCCGCTCCACGGTTCCCTCGGCCACGTCCGAACCGGTGAGGCCACCCAGCCGCACATGTCCCCGGCCACCGTTGAGCCACAGCCCATAGCGACCCGGGACGACGGTCTCCGGTGTCGCCGAGAGCAGGACCGTGCCGTCACGGACCTCCAGGATCTCGGTGTCGTCCGGCCGGTTGCGTTCCGGTGTGAGGACACGACGAGCGAAGTAGGCCGCCGCCGCGAGCGAGCCTGCAGCACTGGCGATCGTCGTGGTCGCGCCCACTGCGGCTGCCGCGGTCGCGGCCCGGCGCACCCCCGTGCGCTCAGGCATCGAGCACGTCGGCGAGGTCGTAGGACACCGGCTCATCGAGCTGGGCGTAGGTGCACGTCTCAGGGGCCCGATCGGGACGCCAGCGGACGAACTGAGCCGTGTGCCGGAAGCGGACACCTTCCATGTGGTCATAGCGGACCTCCACCACGCGCTCAGGACGCAGCGGGGTGAACGAGAGGTCCTTGCCCGCAGCCCAGCGCGAGCCAGCGGCATTCTGCGGGGTCCGTGTGCCCTCCTCCTGCTTGGCCCACGCCCAGGGGTGGTCGTCGAAATCGGTGACGAGGGGCTGCAACTCCTCGAACAACTCCTTGCGCCGCGCCATCGGGAAGGCTCCGATGACGCCGACACTCGCCAGGGTGCCCTCCTCGTCGTAGAGCCCGAGGAGCAGCGAACCGATGAGGTCGTCGCCGCTCTTGTGGGTGCGGTAGCCGGCGACGACGCAGTCGGCGGTCCGTTCGTGCTTGAACTTGTGCATCGTGCGCTTGTCCGGCTCGTAGAACCCGGCGAGAGGCTTGGCCATGACGCCGTCCAACCCAGCGCCCTCGAACTGCTCGAACCACGCGCGAGCCTGCTCCACGTCCCGCGTTGCGGGCGTGAGGTGGATCGGTGCCGACACCTCGGCGAAGGCCTTCTCCAGCTCCGCACGTCGCACCTCGAACGGCTCTCCCATGAGGTCGCGCTCCCCCACGGCCAGCAGGTCGAACGCGACGAAGCTCGCCGGTGTCTCCGCGGCCAGCTTCTTGACCCGCGACGCCGCAGGGTGGATCCGCTGCTGCAGGAGGTCGAAGTCCAGTCGGTCCTCCCCCGGCCTCACGAGGATGATCTCGCCGTCGACGACGCACTTGTCGGGGAAGTTCTCGAGCACCGCCTCGACGACGTCCGGGAAGTAGCGCGTCATGGGCTTCTCGTTGCGGCTGCCGATCTCGACCTGGTCACCGGAGCGATAGATGATCGACCGGAAGCCGTCCCATTTGGGTTCATAGCTGACGTCGCCCTCGACGAGCTTCTTCGAGGGCTTGGCGAGCATCGGCGGGATCGGCGGGACGACTGGCATGCCCCACTGACTACGGAGGTCTGCGTCGCGCTCGGCCTTGGGCTTCATGTAGTCCTCGTCGGCGCGGTCGGCGCGCCGTTTGCTGGGCTGTACGCGGGGAGGCTCACCCGGCATCTTCGGGTAGTCGGGCGGGAAGTTCAGCTCGCCCAGACCCCGTTCGATGTCGGCGTCCCAGAGCGCCAGAGCGGGCGCGATGTCGCCGACGCTCTCGTTCATGGCCTCCCAGGCATCGCCTCGGTCGGCGACGATCTCGGGCACGGTGAGGACCGTGAAGTCGGTCGGCGTCACCGTCGTGAGTTCCTGCCACGTCACGGGCATCGATACCGGCGCACCTGCGATGGGTCGTGGGCTGTAGGCCGACGCGATGGTCCTGTCGCGGCACGCCTGGTTGAAGTCGACGAAGACCCGCTCGCCCCGCTCCTCCTTCCACCAGGACGTCGTCACCAGATCAGGGAGGCGCCGCTCGAGTTCACGGGCGATGCCGATGACCCCGTGCCGCACGTCGAGGAACTCGTGGGTCGGGCGGATCCGTGCGAACACGTGAACTCCGCGATTGCCCGACGTCTTGGCCCAGCCGGTCAGGCCGACTTCGGCTAGGACTTCTCGCAGGGCCACCGCGGCCTCCACCGCGTCGCTGAACGTGCGCCCTGGCTGGGGATCGAGGTCGATGCGCAGCTCATCGGGATTGTCGTTGTCGGCGGTGCGCACGGGCCACGGGTGGAAGGTCACCGTGTTCATCTGCACGGCCCACACCGCGGCTGCCGCTTCGTCGACGACGAGTTGGGCATGGCGCCTCCCCGAGGGGTAGCGGCACGACACCGTCTGAATCCAGCCGGGCATCCCCTTGGGCGGGTTCTTGGACCAGAACTCCTCGCCCTCGATCCCCTCGGGGAACCGTTGCAGGGTGACCGGCCGGTCACCGATGGCGCGCACCAGCGGTTCACCGACCGCGATCATGTATGCCGCGAGGTCGCCTTTGGTGATCCCCTCACCCGGCCACATCAACCGATCCGGACTGGAGAGCCGGACCTCACGGGTGCCGTCGGGTCCGTCGATCTCCATCGTCATGGGGGTCGCCATGAACCGAAGCCTAGAGAGTCCTCTCTGCGGGCGCTCCTGGTCACACAGACTTTGCCGAATGCTTACCGTTTTCACCCGCGAAGGGCGCCGACACGGCATACGGTCTGGGGGTTAGTCCCTGCCCACCCCCTGAAGGACTCCCACATGTCCGCATTCTCCCGCCGAACGTGCGCTGCCATCGCGGCCCCGATCGTTGCCATCCCGCTGGCCGGCGCCACCGCTCTGCTCACGGCCGCTCCGGCTGCCGCCGCCTCCACCACCGTCGTCATCTCCGAGATCTTCGGTGGTGGCGCCAACGCTGGCGCGCCGTTCCTGAATGACTTCATCGAACTCGGGAACCGCTCGTCCGCGGCAATCGATCTGACCGGATGGAGGGTCCAGTACTTCTCCGCCTCCGGCGGCAGCGGTGGTTCGACGCCACTCACCGGCTCCATCCCTGCAGGCAAGACGTTCCTCATCAAGCAAGGTGCGGGGACTGGCGGCGCTGGAGAGCCCCTGCCCGAGCCAGACGCCACCGGCGGCCTCAGCATGAGCGCCACGAATGGCCGGGTGGACCTGTTCGACGCGAGCGGCGCACTCGTCGACCGGGTCGGCTTCGGGACTGCCAACCTGTTCGAGGGCCAAGCGACCCCTTCCCTCTCCAACTCGACCTCGGCCGCGCGGAATGCGGCCTTCGCCGACACCGACATCAACGCCGCGGACTTCACCGTCGGCACGCCAACGCCCACCGCATCCGGCGGCGGGGGTGGCACTGACCCGGAGCCCGAGACACCCACTGAGGTGACGATCGCGGAGATTCAGGGAACGGGCAACGCGTCTCCGATGGTCGGCAAGGAGGTCGTCACCAAGGGTGTCGTCACCGCCGTCTACCCGACGGGTGGGTTCAACGGCTTCTACCTGCAAACGCCGGGCACGGGAGGGTCGTCCGACACGACCCCCGGAGCATCCGACGGAATCTTCGTCTTCCGGCAGACGGACGTCGCGATCGGCGAGTGCTACACCGTGGCCGCCCACGTGGAGGAGTTCCGCGAGCTGACCGAGCTCACCGACGCGACTCTGACGCCGGCCACCGACTGCGCCCCCATCGTCCCGACCCCGCTGTCGACGGTGCCGGTGACGGACGCGGACAAGGAGGGGTACGAGGGCATGCTCGTCAAGCCCGAGGGCACCTACACCATCACGAACAACTTCCAGCTGAACCAGTTCGGCCAGCTCGGTCTGGCGGTCGGCGACGAGCCGCTCTACCAGGCGACCGACGTGGTCCGCCCGGGCGCCGAAGCCCAGGCCTACGAGGCGGAGAACCTCAAGAAGTACATCACCCTCGACGACGGATCGAGCGTGAACTACATGACCAACAGGACGGCGAAGAACTCCCCGCTGCCCTACCTCTCGCAGAACGAGCCGATGCGAACCGGCTCGCAGGTGACGTTCACGAAGCCGGTCATCCTCGACTACCGCTTCCAGTGGAACTACCAGCCGGTTGGTCAGATCGTCGGGCCGGAGGACGCGGACGACCCGGTCAAGAGCGAGAACGATCGCGAGACGACGGCTCCCGCTGTCGGTGGCGACATCCGCCTTGCCACCTTCAACGTCCTCAACTACTTCACCGACCTCGGTGAGACCGAGGACACCTTCAAGAACTGCGACTTCTTCGCCGACCGCGCCGGGACCCCGGTCGCGACCGACTTCTGCGAAGTTCGTGGCGCGTGGACCGAGGCTGCGTTCAACGATCAGGAAGCGAAGATCGTCACGGCGATCAACAGCCTCACTGCCGACGTCGTGTCACTCGAGGAGATCGAGACCTCGTCCGCGATCTCGTACCTGCCGGGCCAGCCGCGCGACAAGGCTCTCGCCACACTCGTCGAGGCGCTCAATGCCGCTGGTGGCACGTGGGCCTACGCACAGTCGCCGACGGTCACCCCGAGCAACGAGGACGTCATCCGCACGGCGTTCATCTACCGCAAGGGCCGGGTCCAGACCCTCGGCTCCTCGCAGATCCTGCTCGATGACGCCTTCGCCAACGCCCGCTACCCGCTGGCACAGAAGTTCAAGGCCACGAACTCAGGCTCGCCGTTCGTGGTCGTCGCGAACCACTTCAAGTCCAAGGGCTCGGGTGAGGACGACGGCACCGGTCAGGGCAACGCGAACCCATCCCGCATCGCGCAGGCCAAGGCCCTCTCAGCATGGGCCAACACGGTCTTCGTGGACGAAGCCGTCTTCCTGGTCGGTGACTTCAACGCCTACTCCATGGAGGACCCGATTCGCGAGATCGAGGCCGCGGGCTTCACCAATCTCGCCAAGCGGTTCGAGCCGACGTCGGCGAGCTACCAGTTCAGCGGTCGCCTCGGCTCGCTTGACCACGGCTTCGCCAACGCCAAGGCCCTCAAGATGGTCACGGGTGCGGGCATCTGGGACATCAATGCCGATGAGTCGGTGGCCATGCAGTACTCCCGCCGGAACTACAACGTGACCGACTTCTACACCACCGAGGCCTTCGCTTCCTCCGACCACGACCCGCTCGTGATCGGGCTCAAGGTCAACGGACGCGGACCGCGCTGATTCCGCGCTGACGGATCGTGACGACGAGGCCCCTGGGGAACGTTCCCGGGGGCCTCGTGGTTTCCTCATGACATGGAGCCCACGAACCGCACCTATGCCGTCACGAAGTCCGACGAGGAATGGCGTGCCGAGCTTTCATCGGACGAGTACGCCGTGCTGCGCCAAGCAGGGACGGAGCGGCCCTTCGTCGGCGAGTACACCGACACCAAGACTGAGGGCGTCTATGCCTGCCGTGCGTGTGGCGCTGAGCTCTTCACCTCGGAGACGAAGTTCGACAGCCACTGCGGGTGGCCGTCCTTCTACAGCCCGCTCGCAGGCGACTCCGTGGAGTACCTCGAAGACGCCTCGCTCCCCGGACGCCCTCGCGTCGAGGTGCGGTGCGCGAGCTGCGGCAGTCACCTCGGGCACGTCTTCGAGGGCGAGGGCTACGACACCCCGACGGACCAGCGGTTCTGCATGAACAGCATCGCCATGACCCTGCGCCCGGCGTCCGGCTCTCCCGACTGACGGCTCAGCGCTGACGAGCGATCAGGTCGGCGACGGGCACCCGGGGTCCCGTGAAGAACGGCACCTCTTCGCGGACGTGGAGCCGCGCCCGGGACGGTCGAAGGTCGCGCATGAGGTCGACGATCCGGTGCAGCTCGTCCGCCTCGAAGGCGAGGATCCACTCGTAGTCGCCGAGTGCGAACGACGAGATCGTGTTGGCCCGCACGTCCGGGTAGTCACGCGCCATCTGCCCGTGCTCGCGCAACATGTCGCGTCGCTCGGACTCCTCGAGGAGGTACCACTCGTAGGAGCGCACGAACGGGTAGACGCACACGTAGTCGCGCGGCTCTTCACCCGCGAGGAACGCCGGGATGTGGCTCTTGTTGAACTCCGCCGGACGATGGATCGCCGCGTTGGACCACACCGACGAGAGGTGCCCGCCGAACGTCGTGCGCAGCAGCCGGTGGTAGGCGTCCTGGAGATCCTCGATGCGCTCGGCGTGCCACCACACCATGAGGTCGGCGTCCCCACGCAGCCCCGCCACGTCGTAGAACCCGCGCACATCGACGTCACCCGACTCGAGCTCGGCGACGAGCGCCTCGACCTCGGCGATCATCTCGGCACGGTCGCCCTTGCCGAGAGGTTCTGTCACCTCGAACACCGACCACATGGTGTAGCGGATCGACTCGTTGATCTCACGCATCTTGGCGGGGCTGGGCTTGCTCGGCGCCGGACGACCGGTGGGGGTGCTCATGCCGTCATTGTTCCGCGCGGCCGCTCAGTGACTTCAGGTGGGTCACGGTCTCACGGGCTGCCGTCCGAGCCGTTCCGATGACCGCCGGGATGCCGACTCCGTCGTAGGTGGCCCCGGCCACGGAGATCCCAGCACACCCCGCCAGAGCGGCTCGCACCCGCGCCACCCGGTCGATGTGACCCACGGCGTATTGCGGAAGGGCGCCTCCCCATCGCTGCACGTGGCTGTCGACGATCGTCAGCGGTGGCGCTCCCACGGCCTCTGCGATCTCGCGCGCGCCGAGGGCGACGAGCTCGGCGTCGTCGCGCTGCAGCGTCGCCGTCTCGCCCGCGCGCCCCACGGAAGCCCGCACGTATGCCGTGCTGCCACCATCCGCTGCGAGCCACCCCCACTTCGCGGAGCTGAAGGTGCTGGCCTTGATGCCCCTCCCGTCGACTGGCGGCACGAGGAATCCCGACCCCTCCCAAGCGGCGACCTCGCTCATGGGTACCGCCAACGTGATGACCGCGACCGAGGCTGTCTCGATCTCGCCGAGCGCGCTGCTGGCACCGGGCGCCACGGCCGCGAGAAGGCGTGAAGCAGCCGCCGGCGGCACGGCCACGATGACCGCGTCCGCGGTGAGCTGTCGTGGCGCGGTCGTCGGGCCACTCGTCACCGACCAGCCCGTCGCCGTGCGGGCCAGTTCGCGAACGATGGTGCTGGACTCGATCACTCCCCCGCGGCGCACGACATCGGCCTTGAGCAGCTCGGGAAGGCGGCCGACTCCGCCGATCAGTCCGATGAACGGCGGCCGAGGCTTCCCGGCCTGCGGGTCCACTGCTGGCAGGGTCAGCAGTGACCCGCCCATCCGGGCCGTTTCCCAGAGCGCGGGCATCGTCGCCCGGAGCGACAGCGAGCGGGCGTGACCGGCATAGACCCCACCGAGAAGCGGCTCGACGAGCCGATCGACGACAGCCTTCCCCAGCCGCGCGCCAACGTACTCACCGACCGACACGTCATCACCCAGTTCTGGAGCAGGTGCCTCGGATCGCATCCGCAGGGCCTCCTCATCAGTGAGTAGGCCCGTGACGTCGGAGTCAGCCAAGGGCACGCCAATTCGAGTGCGCGGCAACGGATACAGCCCCCCGCGCGACCACACCCGGGCCGATGTCGTCGCCGGCGTGACCACCTCCGAGACGTCGGTCAACTCGGCGACCAGGTCCACCGCCTCGAGCCTCGTGGCGAGCATCGCCTCAGCGCCCACGTCGACGAGGTGACCGCCGATCCGCTCTCGGCGCAGTTTGCCGCCCACCCGATCGGAGGCATCGAGCACGATGACTTCGGTTGCCGGGGCAGCAATCAGGACGTCGCGTGCTGCGGTGAGTCCGGCGAGCCCCCCACCGATCACCACGACCACCCTGGCGTCCTGATGCATCGGCCCTTCGTGACTCACGCCGCCACTCTCTCACTGGCCGTCACCGACTCGTGACCGGGTGTCTCCCAAGTTGTGACCGGAAACGAGGGAACCCGTGACCCACCCAGAGCAGTCTGACTTTCAGTTCCGCGACAGACCGCACAGACATATCTGCTGACGTCCCCGGGCCGCCCCGGGAGAAGTGGAGAGCACCATGAGCACCTTGACCACCCGGCCCACGGGGATGCTGCGTCGTCGACTCATCGGCGCGGCTCTCGCCGGCTTCCTCTGCCTGGCCCTGACCGCCTGCGCTGGCAGCGCCAACGACTCGGCGGATTCGAGCGCCGGCACCGCGGTGGAGGACGGCTCGGCTGCCAAGACCGGCGGTGACGCCGACCGCGCAGTCGGCGCCGTCTCTTCGGAGCAGGCTCGTGCCAGCGTCGGACAGAAGCTCGTTCGCCGCGCCAACCTCCAGCTCAAGGTCGACTCGCTCACGGAGTCGGCGCAGCGGATCCGAGCGATCGCCGCGCAGCAGAGTGGCGCCGTGCTGACGGAGGAGCTCTATTCGGGTGAGGCAGGGCGTGACACCTCGGGGTCCATCACCATCAGCGTGCCTGCCGGCTCACTCGACGCCACCATCGCACTCATCGAGAAGGTGGGCGACGTCCAGTTCCGCACCAGCTCGAGTGAGGACGTGACCGGGACCTACGTCGACACAGAGGCACGGGTGAAGTCGATGACGGCGAGCGTCGCGCGGATCCGCGATCTCCTCTCGAAGGCGTCCACGGTCAACGACCTCGTGGCCCTGGAGAACGAGCTCTCTCAGCGTCAGGCCGAGCTCGACGCCCTCACCGCGCAGCTGGCCAACCTCAAGGACTCGGTGTCGATGTCACCGATCTCGATCTCGTTGTCGACCGATGACTTCGAACCGGTCAGCGCGGGCGGCTTCCTGTCGGGCCTGAAGTCCGGGTGGTCCGCGTTCATGACGTCCATGAGCGTGCTCGTGACGGTGATCGGTGCGGTGCTCCCGTTCGCTGTGGCGACGGGTCTCGTCGCCGCCCCGCTCGTCTGGTGGATGCGTCGCCGACGAAGCGCTCGTCCCGCATTCGGCGCGCCGGTCACCCAGCCGGCCGGGCCAAGCGGGCCGGTGCCGCCGCCGTCAGCGGGCTGAGTGCTCGTGCACGACCTCGACGATCCTCGTGAGGACCTCGGGGTCGGCGTGCGGCGGGACCCCGTGTCCGAGGTTGAAGATGTGGCCCGGGGCGGCGCGGCCCTCTTCGACGATCGCCCGCACGCGTGCCTCGAGCACATCCCAAGGGGCACCCAGCAGAGCGGGATCGAGATTGCCCTGCACGGCATACGAATCGCCCAGTCGCGCCACGGCGTCGGTGAGTGACACGCGGTAGTCGACCCCCACGACGTCGGCGCCCGCGGCGCCCATGAGGTCGAGGAGTTCGCCCGTGCCGACACCGAAATGGATGCGCGGCACACCGAGGTCTGCCACCGCGGAGAGCGCAGCAGCCGAGTGCTTCTGCACGTATGCCGTGTAGTCCGCTCGCGACAGCGCGCCCACCCAGGAGTCGAAGAGTTGGATGGCGCTGGCCCCGGCCTCGATCTGGACGCGGAGGAAGGCCCCCGAGATCTGGGCAAGGCGCTCGCACAGACCGCTCCACAACTCTGGGTCGCCGTGCATGAGCGCCTTGGTCTTCTCATGTGTGCGCGACGGACCACCCTCGACGAGGTAGGACGCGAGCGTGAAGGGCGCGCCGGCGAAGCCGATGAGAGCGGTGGACCCGAGTTCGGCGACCAGTCGCCGGACCGACTCCGTGATGTCCGGAATCGCGTCGGGCGTGAGGTCGGGCAACCGGTCCAGGTCCGCGCGGGTCCGGAACGGCTCCGGCACGACAGGGCCCGTGCCGGGCACGATGTCGAGGTCCACGCCGACGGCAGCGAGCGGGACGACGATGTCGGAGAAGAAGATGGCCGCGTCGACCTTGTGGCGACGCACCGGCTGAAGGGTGATCTCGGTGACGAGGTCAGGGGTGCGGCACGCCTCGAGCATGGCCGTGCCCTCGCGCAGTTCGCGATACTCCGGGAGCGACCGGCCTGCCTGGCGCATGAACCAGACGGGGGTGTGCGGGACCGGCTGACGAGTCGCGGCGAGGACGAGCGGGCTGTCGGAGATCACCGCGTGATCCTCTCACCACTCGCTTGCGTCTGAGGATTCGGTGGTTGTGGCGACGCGCTCCGCGGGCGCAACGAAGCGGGGCGCTCTCAGAGGGAGATGATGGCCGCCCCGGCGAGGGCAAGCACCACACCGACCTGCTGGATCGGACGCAGCCGCTCCCCGAGCACGGCTGTTGCGCACCAGCGACGATTCCCACCCCGGGAGGCGATCACGGCGTGCCCTCGCGCACGAACCCAGCGCGGCAGCATAGTCTCTTCGGGTGGCAACGCGCTCCCTCCCCGGCCGCGAGTCCCCGGAGTTCACCGAGGCACTCGAAGCGCTTCGGCACGTCCGGCTTCGGCCAGAGGTTCGGATCACCGAAGTGCCGGCCCCCCAGCGCATCGCTCCGTATGCCGTGGCCCTCACCGCCGATGTCCTCGGCTCCGCGGGCGACGACGAAGAATTGGCCTCGGGCCGCTTCGTCCTTCTCCACGACCCGTCTGCGCCCGAGCCCTGGGAGGGCGAGTGGAGGGCGGTGACCTTCGCCCGCGCCGAACTCGAGCCGGAGCTGGCCGCAGACCCACTGCTCGGTGAGGTCGGGTGGTCCTGGCTCGTCGACGCGCTCGCACAGCGAGGCGTCAACGCGACGGCCGAGGCCGGCACGGTGACGCGGGTGGTGAGCCAGAGCTTCGCGGGCCTCGCCGACCGTCCGGCGAGCGTCGAGATGGAGGTCCGGGCGTCGTGGACCCCGATCGGCCCCGACGCCGGTGCCCACCTGCTCGCCTGGTCCGATCTCCTGTGCACGATCGCCGGCCTCCCCCCGCTCCCCGAGGGTGTCGTGGCCCTGCCCGGACCGCGTCGCTGACATGGCCGACGACACCCCGACATCGAGCGCGCCCACAGACCCGAGTGACGACGCCGGCACCCCCGACGTCACACCCGCCGAGCCACCCCCTCCGCCCTCCATCCCACTCGACGAGCCAGCAGACGGCATTCCGCAGGTCGTGGAGACCGAGCGCGGCCTGACTCAGGCTGCCGCCGCCATCGCCGCCGGGGAGGGACCCGTCGCAGTCGACGCAGAACGCGCCTCGGGCTACCGCTACGGCCAACGTGCCTACCTCGTGCAGGTGCGCCGCGAGGGATCCGGCACCTGGCTCATCGACCCCATCGCGTGCCCGGACCTCACCCCGCTCAACGACGCCATCGGTCGAGCCGAGTGGATCCTGCACGCCGCAACGCAGGATCTCGCCTGCCTGGCCGAGGTTGGCCTTCGACCACGTCAGCTGTTCGACACCGAGCTCGGCGCCCGCTTGCTCGGGCTTCCCCGCGTGGGCCTGGCGGCCGTCGTCGAGCACTACCTCGGACTCGCTCTGGCCAAGGAGCACTCAGCCGTCGACTGGTCCACCCGCCCACTGCCCGAACCCTGGCTGCGCTATGCAGCCCTCGACGTCGAGGTCCTGACTGAACTGCGCAACCTCATGGGCGTCGACCTCGCACGCCAGGACAAGTCGGAGTGGGCGCGGCAGGAGTTCGACGCGCTGCTCTCCTGGGAGCCGACCGAGCGTGTGGACCCGTGGCGTCGCACGAGCGGTATGAACGCCATTCGCAGCCGCCGCGGGATCGCCGTCGTCCGCGAACTCTGGTACGCCCGTGACGACATCGCGCAGGATCGCGACACTTCGCCGGGCCGAATCCTCCCTGACGCGGCCCTCGTGTCCATCGCGGCCGAGGCACCGACGTCACCGTCGGACCTGCCGTCCGGCCACCGCGCGATCGCGCGCTACGGGCGCCAGTGGGTCGCCGCGGTCAAACGTGCCAATGCCCTCGACGAGGCCGACCTCCCGCCTCGCACCATCCGGTCCGATGGGCCGCCTCCGGCACGGTCGTGGGCCGACAAGGACCCCGTGGCTGCGGCGCGGCTGGCTGAGGCGCGCGCCGAACTCACCACGTTTGCCGAGCAACACGAGATTCCCGTCGAGAACGTCTGCTCACCCGACCCTCTGCGTCGTGTGGTGTGGCGCCCCCCGGCGACGCCCGACGAGGTGTCCTTCGAGGACGCCTTGCTCAGCCACGGTGTGCGCCCGTGGCAGGCCGAGATCGTGGCGCCGATGCTGGCTCGCGCCTTCGTGAACCACCCCGACCCCACCTGACCTGCGCCCCTCCTCGCAACGTCAGCGTCAACGGCGCCTCTAGCAACCATCCACGCTGACGTTGTGGGTGGGGTCCGCGGACGCAGCCACGGCGGGAGGTGAGGTGACGGCTCTCACGGCCACACGGCATACCTGACTAAGCGGGCGCTTAGTAGCCTGTGCGGAGCACCATCCATCTCCGACCAGAGAGGCCCACCGTGCCCCGCACCCTGAATGAGGTCGTCTTCGTCGACGGCGTGCGCACACCGTTCGGCAAGGCCGGCGAGAAGGGCATGTATGCCCAGACCCGCGCCGATGACCTCGTCGTCCGCTGCATCCGCGAACTCCTCAAGCGCAACCCGCAGCTCCCCAAGGACCGCGTCGAGGAGGTCGCCATCGCCGCGACGACCCAGATCGGCGACCAGGGCCTGACGCTCGGCCGCCTGGCCGCACTCCTCTCAGGGCTGCCGAACACGACCCCCGGCTACTCCGTCGACCGCATGTGCGCGGGCGCGATGACTGCCGTGACCAACGTGGCGTCCTCGATCGGCTACGGCGCCTATGACATCGCCATCGCCGGCGGCGTCGAGCACATGGGGCGCCACCCCATGGGTGAGGGCATCGACCCCAACCCGCGGCTCATTGGCGAGAAGCTCGTGGACCAGTCCGCCCTCTCCATGGGCAACACGGCCGAGAACCTGCACGACCGCTTCCCGCAGCTCACCAAGGAGCGCTCCGACGCGTTCGCCGTCGGCAGTCAGACCAAGCTGGCGAAGGCCTACGAGGCTGGCAAGATCCAGCCCGACCTCGTGCCGATGGCCACGCGCCACTCCGAGCGCGGCGCCGGTCTCGCCACCCAGGACGAGCCGCCGCGCCCCGGCACGACGATGGACGAACTGGCCAAGCTCAAGACGCCGTTCCGCCCCCACGGCGCCGTCACCGCGGGCAATGCGGCTGGTCTCAACGACGGTGCCACCGCATGCATCCTCGCGTCCGAGGCCACGGCCGAGGAGCTTGGTCTCCCGGTCAAGATGCGCCTCGTGTCGTTCGGCTTCGTCGGCGTCGAGCCAGAGGTCATGGGCATCGGCCCGGTTCCCGCGACCGAGAAGGCCCTGGCCAAGGCCGGCCTCACCATCGAGGACATCGGTCTGTTCGAGCTCAACGAGGCCTTCGCCGTGCAGGTGCTCGCGTTCCTCGACCACTTCGGCATCGCCGACGACGACCCCCGCGTCAACGAGTACGGCGGCGCCATCGCCACGGGTCACCCGCTCGCCTCCTCCGGCGTCCGCCTCATGACCCAGCTCGCCGCGCAGTTCAAGGAGCACCCCGAGGTCCGCTACGGCCTCACTGCCATGTGCATCGGCATCGGCATGGGTGGCTCCGTCATCTGGGAGAACCCGCACCACGCCGACTACGGGAAGGACGCCTGAGATGGCCGACACCACCATCACCAAGACACCCCAGGCTTCCGAGGCCCGTGAAGCTCGCGGCGAGGTCGTGACCCACGCACTCGTCCAGGACGTCGCCCTCGCCGGGGACGCCGGCACGCTGGCACTCATCACGCTCGACAACGGCTTCGACCACACCAAGCCCAACACGTTCGGACCCGAGGGCATCGCGGAGCTCCAGGGCGTCGTCGACAGCCTGCGCACGCGCGCCGAGGCCGGCGAGATCCAGGCGGTCGGCCTCACCGGCAAGCCGTTCATCTTCGCCGTCGGCGCCGACCTCACCGGAGTCCCTGGCGTCGCCAGCCGCGAACAGGCCCTCGCGATCGCCCAGTCCGGACACAAGGCCTTCGGCGCCATCATGGACCTGCCGGTCCCGACGTTCGCGTTCATCAACGGCGCCGCCATGGGTGGCGGTGTCGAGGTCGCGCTCGCCGCCGACTACCGCACCATCAGTGGAGCGGTCCCGGCCCTTGCGCTGCCCGAGACCTTCCTCGGGCTCGTCCCCGGCTGGGGCGGCTGCTACCTCCTGCCCAACCTCGTCGGTCCGGCCAACGCGCTCAAGGTCATCATCGAGAACCCGATGAACATGAACAAGATGCTCAGCGGTCCGGCAGCCTTCAAGCTCGGCATCGCCGACCTCCTGCTCGAGCCGGCCGACTTCCTCGAGGAGTCAATCGCGTGGGCGGGCAAGGTCGTCACCGGTGAGGTGAAGGTCGAGCGTCCCGAGGTCTCGCGCGACGAGGCCGAGTGGGGCGCCGCCCTCAAGACCGCCAAGGGCCTCGTGCTCGCCAAGACCGCCGGCCGCTCCCCCGGTCCGCTGCGCGCGCTCGAACTCGTCGAGGCCGCCCGCACCGCCACGCGCGACGAGGCGTTCGCCGCTGAGGACCAGGCCCTGGCCGACCTCCTCATGGCCGACGAGCTTCGCGCCGGTCTGTATTCCTTCGACCTCGTGCAGCGTCGGGCCAAGCGCCCGGCCGGTGCGCCCGACAAGGCCCTGGCCCGCAAGGTCACCAAGGTCGGTGTCGTCGGCGCCGGCCTCATGGCCAGCCAGCTGGCGCTCCTCTTCGCCCGCAACCTGCGTGTTCCGGTCGTCATGACCGACCTGGACGAGGAGCGAGTGGCCAAGGGTGTTGCCTATGTGCACGCCGAGATCGCCAAGTCCCTCGAGGCCGGCAAGATCGGGCGCGACCGCGCCAACCACCTCACCAGCCTCGTCACCGGATCGACGACCAAGGACGGCTTCGCCGACGCCGACCTCGTCATCGAGGCCGTCTTCGAGGAGATGTCGGTCAAGAAGCAGGTCTGGGCCGAGGTCGAGGCTGTCGTCTCCCCCGAGTGCATCCTGGCCTCGAACACGAGCTCGCTCTCGATCACCGAGATGGCTGAGGAGCTCCAGCACCCCGAGCGGGTCGTGGGTCTGCACTTCTTCAACCCGGTGGCCGTCATGCCTCTGCTCGAGATCATCCCCGGTGACAAGACCGACGACGCCGCGCTCGCGACGGCGTTCGCCACGGGCAAGGGTCTGAAGAAGACGACGATCCTCGTCAAGGACTCGGCCTCCTTCATCGTCAACCGTCTGCTGGGCCGCTTCATGGGCGAGTTCAGCAAGATCGTCGACGAGGGCACGCCGGTGCAGGTCGCGGAGAAGGCCGTCGCCGGTCTCGCACCGATGCCGCCGTTCGTCCTCCTCGGCCTCGTGGGCCCGGCGATCGCGCTGCACAACAGCGAGACCCTGCACCGGGCCTTCGGCGACCGCTTCCACGTCTCGCCCAACCTCCAGAAGATGGTCGAGCTCAAGAAGCCGGGCTACTACCAGATCGTCGACGGCAAGCCGGTCGTCGACCCCGAGGTCGAGGCAGCCTTCATCGCCCCCGCGAACCCGGTCGAACTCGACGTTGCCCAGGTTCGCGAGCGGATCCTGTCCGTCCTCGCCGAGGAGGTCGGCCTCATGCTCAAGGAGGGCGTCGCACAGGCGCCGATGGACATCGACCTCGCGCTCATCACGGGTGCCGGCTTCCAGTTCTGGAACGGTGGTCTCACCCCCTTGCTCGACCGTGAGGGCATCTCCGAGAAGGTCGTCGGACAGCGGTTCCTTCCGGCAGGCGCGGCCAGCGTTCCTGCCTGATCACGCAACGGCGAGCGGCCGGCATACCGAGGAATGGGTATGCCGGCCGCTGGCCTTTCCGGGCGCGCTCGGCTTGCGTTATCTCATATCTGACATACTCTGGAACGCATGACTGAGTCCAGCTACCTCACCCGGATCGGCACCCTGATCAGGGACGCGCGACGCCACCAGGGCCTGACCCAGAATGAGCTCGCCGACAAGCTCGGCACGAGCCAGAGTGCCGTCGCCCGCATCGAACAGGGCCGCCAGAACCTCAGCCTCGAGATGCTCGCCCGCGTCGGCGAGACGCTCGGCAGTGAGTTCGTCTCCCTCGGCCACAGCGGCCCCCAGCACCTGCGGATCGTCGGCGGCGCCAAGCTGTCCGGCTCCATCCCCGTCAAGACGTCCAAGAACGCGGCTGTCGGCCTCCTCTGCGCCGCGCTGCTCAACAAGGGGCGCACGACCCTGCGCAACCTCGCGCGCATCGAGGAGGTCAACCGGATCATCGAGGTCCTCACCTCGATGGGAGTCAAGGTGCGCTGGCTCGACGGCACGAGCGACCTCGAGATCATCCCGCCGGCGACGCTCGACCTCGGCGCCATCGACGTGGCCGCGGCCCGTCGCACCCGCACCGTCATCATGTTCCTCGGTCCGCTGCTCCACCAGTTCGACACGTTCTCCCTGCCCTACGCCGGTGGCTGTGACCTCGGCACGCGCACCGTTGAGCCGCACCTGATGACGTTGCAGTCGTTCGGCCTTGACGTGGCAGCGACGCACGGCTTCTACGAGGCCAAGGTCGACAAGAGCAAGACCCCCGACAAGCCCATCGTCCTCACCGAGCGTGGCGACACGGTCACCGAGAACGTCCTCTTCGCGGCCGCCCTGAACCCGGGCACGACAGTCATCCGCAACGCCTCCTCGAACTACATGGTCCAGGACGTGTGCTTCTTCCTCGAGCGCCTCGGCGTCAAGATCGAGGGCATCGGCACGACCACGCTCACGGTCACCGGCCTGGAGTCGATCGACGTCGACGTCGACTACTCCCCCAGTGAGGACCCGATCGAGGCCATGAGCCTCATCGCCGCCGCCGTCGTCACGGAGTCCTCGATCACGATCGAGCGTGCTCCGATCGAGTTCCTCGAGATCGAGCTCGCCACGCTGGACGGGATGGGCCTGCAGTACGAGATCTCGGACGAGTACCTCGCCAAGAACGGCCACACCCGCCTGGCCGACATCACGATCCTGCCGAGCAAGCTCACGGCCCCGATCGACAAGATCGCACCGATGCCCTTCCCCGGGCTCAACATCGACAACCTGCCCTTCTTCGCGCTCATCGCAGCCTGCGCCGAGGGCACGACGATGATCCACGACTGGGTCTACGAGAACCGCGCCATCTATCTCACCGAGCTGACCAAGGTTGGCGCCCAGGTGCAGCTGCTCGACCCCCACCGCGTGATGATCACGGGGCGCACAGCGAAGTGGCGCCCGGCCGAGGTCATGTGCCCGCCAGCATTGCGTCCGGGCGTGGTCGTGCTCCTCGCGATGCTCGCCGCCAATGGCACGTCGGTGCTGCGCAACGTCTATGTCATCAACCGTGGCTATGAGGACCTCGCTGAGCGTCTCAACGCTCTCGGCGCGACCATCGAGATCTTCCGCGACATTTGACCTTGAGTTCTGACTGGGGCGACCTGCGCCGCTGGCCGGACGTCGAGGCGGCCAACCTGCTGGCGTGGGACGCCAGCGATCGGCTGATCCTCGACGAGGCCGGAGCGTTGGTCCGGGAGGTCGGGGACGTCGTCGTCATCGGCGATCGCCACGGGGCTCTCACGCTCGGGGCCCTCGAGGCCGGTGCGAGCCGGGTGCGCGTCCATCAGGACGGGATCCTCGGTGAGCGTGCGCTCCTCGCCAACGCCGCTCGCCGTGGGTTGGGTCGCGGCGAATCCGGTATGCCGTTCACGCACCTTCCGCTCGACGCGTCACTCGTCGATGGCGCGCGTCTTGTCCTCGTGCAACTCCCCCGCTCCCTCGATGAGTTGGACGAGATCGCCCAGCTCGTCGCGGCTCATGGCCACCCAGACGTGCGCGTTGTGGCTGGCGGCCGGGTCAAGCACATGTCCCGGTCGATGAATGACGTTCTCCTGCAGTCGTTCCAGACCGTGAGTGCCAGCCTCGCCCGTCAGAAGTCCCGCGTGCTTCACGCCGGGCGGCCACGTGCGGGTGTGACCGTGACCTGGCCGCGACGGCAGCATCACGACGATGTCGGCCTCACGCTGGTCGCACACGGCGGGGTCTTCGCCGGGACCACGGTCGACATCGGGACCCGGCTCCTCCTCGACCACCTGTCCTCGATGAGGACGGCAGAGCGAGCCATTGACCTCGCCTGCGGCAACGGGGTCGTCGCAAGCGCCCTGGCGCTCGCACGCCCGGAGGTGCAGGTCCTCGCGACCGATCAGTCGGCCGCTGCCGTCGCTTCGGCGCGAGCAACGGCTGATGCCAACGGTTTCAGCGATCGCGTCACCGTGTCCCGCGCTGATGGGCTGGAGTCGGAGCTGGACTCGTCGGCCCAACTCATCATCCTCAATCCACCCTTCCACGTTGGTGCCGCCGTCCACACCGGCCTGGCCGAGCGACTCTTCGCCGACGCCGGCCGCGTCCTCGAACCCGGGGGCGAACTCTGGGCCGTCTGGAACTCGCCCCTGAACTACCGGCCCATTCTCGACAGGGTCATCGGCTCCACCAGGCAGGTCGAGCGCACGAGCAAGTTCACCGTGACGTCCTCCCGCAAACGCACCTGACACAAGCAGTCGAGAGTAGAAGAAGTCCCGCCTCAGCATGGCTGAGGCGGGACTTCTTCTACTCTCGACTGCCTTTCAGTGGGCGGTCCAGCCGCCGTCCATGGTGAACGACGATCCGGAGATCGAGTTCGACGACGGACCGCAGAGGAACGCCACCAGGTCCGCGACCTCGGGAGGCTCGATGAGCCGCTTGACGGCCACCGGCGTCAGCATGACCTTCTCGAGGACCTCCGACTCGGCGATGCCGTGCGTCCTCGCCTGGTCGGCCACCTGCTTCTCCACCAAGGGAGTCCGGACGTAGGCCGGGTTGACGCAGTTGCTCGTGACGCCCTTGTCTCCGGCCTCGAGGGCGACCACCTTGCTCAGCCCCTCGAGTCCATGCTTGGCAGCCACATAGGCCGACTTGAACCCGCTGGCTCGCAGTCCGTGCACCGACGAGATGTTGACCACGCGACCCCACCCACCGGCATACATGTGGGGAAGGCACGCACGCACGAGCCGGAACGGCGAGAGCAGCATGATCCGGTGGATCCGTTCGAACTCCTCGACCGGGAACTCGTGGACCGGAGCGACGTGCTGGATGCCCGCGTTGTTCACGAGGACGTCCACGTCCGTGGGCAGCGCGTCGTGCGCATTGAGGTCCGAGAGGTCGACGACCCAGGGCGTGACCTTCTCGCCCCCGACCCGTGAGACCAGCTCGTCGAGCGCGCCCTTGTCGATGTCGACTGCGTGCACGTGCGCTCCCTCGGCGGCCAGACGTTCGACCACCGCCGCACCGATCCCGCTGCCCGCACCGGTGACGAGCGCGGTCCGCCCGTCAAGCATCGCCGCGCCCCCTCGATGCCATGCCACTCCGGATCCGCTCGATGAAGTCGGCGGCCGTTCCCCAGATGCCCTTGCGGAACAGCAGGACGATGATGATGAAGATCGCGCCGGTGATGATGCCGATGCCGTTGAAGCCGGAGGACGCAAGCTGGTCCTCGAGGAGCACGACGACTGCGGCGCCGAGCGGGCCACCCCAGAGGGTGCCGATGCCGCCGAGGACGGTCATGAGCACGACCTTGCCGGACGTCGTCCAGACGAGTTCCTGGAGTGAGGCGAACCCGTGGCTCACGGAGAAGACGCCGCCGGCGAGGCCTGCGATGCCTGCCGAGATGACGAACACCATGATCTTGTAGCGCTCGACGTCGTAGCCCAGAGCACGGGCCCGAGCCGGGTTGTCGCGGATGGCGAGCAGGACTCGGCCGAACGGGGAGGACACCGTGCGCCAGGCGATGAAGGCACCGAGCAGGATGATCGGCAGGGCCGCGTAGTAGAAGTAGAACGAGTCCGTCTCGACGAGCTCGATACCGAAGAACGTCTTCGGGATGCCCTGGAGCCCGTTCTCGCCACCGGTGATGTCGCTGGCCTGGTTGGCGATGAAGTACAGCATCTGCGCGAAGGCAAGGGTCACCATCGCGAAGTAGATCCCCGTGCGGCGCACCGCGAGGTAGCCCGTCGGGATGGCGATGAGCATCGCGGCGAGGGTGCCACCGAGGATGGCCACCGGGAACGGCACCCCGACCTGGGTTGCGATGTATCCCGTGGTGTAGGCCGACATACCCCAGAAGGCAGCGTGGCCGAAGCTGAGCAGACCGGTGAAGCCGAGGAGCAGGTCGACCGAGATGGCGAACAGGCCCCAGGCGAGGATGTCCATGGCCACCGGCGGGTAGATGTACCACGGCAGCGCGAGGACGACGAGCAGCGCGACGACAAGGAGCGCTGCGCGGACGAACGGGTTCAGACGACGCTCGGGAGCAGCCGAGGCTGCGGTCTCGACGCGAACCGTGTCGGTGAGTTGGGCGCTCATGCGACCTCCTCCCTTCCGAAGAGTCCGGCCGGACGGATGAGGACGACCGCGGCCATGAGGACGAAGATGAGGACCTGGGACAGCTGCCCGTAGTAGCCCTGCCCATAGGCCTCGACAAGACCCACGAGGAACCCGGCGACGACGGCGCCGAGGATGGACCCGAGTCCTCCGATGACCACGATCGCGAACAGGATGATGATGAAGTTGCTGCCCATGTCGGCGTTGATCGCACGGTAGGGAGCTGCGAGCACCCCGGCCAGTCCGGCGAGGGCGATGCCGAAGCCGAAGACAGGCGTCACCCAGCGAGCGACGTTGATCCCCAGGGCACGAGAGCGCTCTGCATCCTCGGTCGCGGCGCGAACGATCATGCCGACCCGGGTCTTGGTGAGGATCATCCACACGGCTAGGCAGATGACAACCGCGAAGGCCGCCGCGAACAGCTGGTAGACCGAAAGATCGACAGAGCCGATCGTGAAGCGACCCTCAAGGCCAGCCGGCACCTGGTACTTCAGGGACGAGACGCCGAACTGGCGCTTCATGACGTCCACCGTCAGGAGCGTGAGACCGAAGGTCAGCAGGAAGTTGTAGAGCGGATCAAGTCTGAGCAGCCACTGGACGAGCAGCCGCTCGACGAGGACCCCGAAGAAGAACATGATCACGGGGACGATCACAAGCGCCGGCCAGAAGCCCAGGTCGAAGTGCTGCAACAGGAGTGCCGCGACCATTGCGCCGAGCATGTAGCACGCACCGTGGCTGAAGTTGACCACGCCGAGCACGCCGAAGATCACCGCCAGCCCGAGCGCTGCGAGCGCATAGAACCCCCCGGCCGCAAGGCCTTGCAGGGTGTATTGCAGGAACTCGGTCACCGGTGTTCCCTCTCTCGTTCGGTAGTGGTTCGTTCACAGCGCGGTCCGGACGTATGCCGTCCGCGCAGGTTTGGGCCTCGCCACCGGCCGCGTGCCGCCCGCCCGATTGAACGGGCGGCACGCTGGCCAGGGCGAGTTCGCGCCGACGACGAACCGTCGGCGCGGGGTGTCACATCTTGCAGTCGGCCGAAACGGTCGGGTTGAAGGCCTCGGCTGCGGGGATCGTCTTGATGATCTCCTCGTAGTCCCACTCCTCCTTGACGTTGGCCTTGTCCTTCACCTTGACGAGGTAGGCGTCGTGGAGCACGCGGTGGTCCCCGGCGCGGATCTCGCCGTTGCGGAGGAAGACGTCGTTGACCTTCTTGCCCTCGAGCTTGGCGACGACGTCGTCGGAGCCGTCAGTGCCGGCCTCCTGGATGGCCTCGAGGTACTGCAGGGCCGCGGAGTAGTTGCCGGCGTGGGCGAAGGACGGACGGGTGTTCGTCTTCTCCTTGAACTTGTCGGCCCAGGCCTTGCTCTCGGCGTCCATGTTCCAGTACCACGCGTCGGTGAACGTCGTGCCTGCGAACTGCTCGACACCGAGCGTGTGGATGTCGGTGATGAACATGAGGCCGACCGCGAGGGTGGTCTTGCCCTGGAGTCCGGCCTGGTTGTACTGCTTGACGAAGTTCACCAGGTCACCACCGGCGGCCATGATGCCGATGACGTCGGGCTTGCTCGACTCGGCCTTGGTGATGAAGGTGGCGAAGTTGTCGTTCGGGAACGGCGTCGCGATCGACTGCTGGACCGTGCCGCCACCCTTCTCGACCGCCGCGGTGAACGACTTGGTCATGTCCTGACCGAAGGCGTAGTCGGGGTAGACGATCGACCAGTTCTTGCCGCCCTCGCCGACAAGGACGGTGCCGGTGCCGTTGGCGAGCATGTAGGTGTCGTACGCCCAGTGGAAGGTGTACTTGTTGCAGGACTTGCCGGTCAGGGCCGTCGTCGCAGCACCCACGTTGATGTGGAGCTTCTTCTTCGCCTTGGCCTGCGTGGCCACGGCGAGAGCGGCCGACGAGGTCGGCACGTCGAGGATGATGTCGGCCTTGTCGCGGTCGTACATCTCCTGCGCCTTGGTGTTGGCGATGTCAGGCTTGTTCTGGTGGTCGGCCATGACGATCTCGATGTTCTTCGCGACCGCGTCGTCGCCGTACTTCGCCTTGTAGTCGGCGATCGCCATCTCGATGGCGACCTTCGAGTTCGGGCCCGACAGGTCCTTGTAGACGCCGGACTGGTCGTTGAGCAGACCGAGGACGACCTTGTCGTCACTGAGCTTGCTGTCGCCACCGGACGCGGGGCCACCGCCGGCGCTGCCGCAGGCCGTGAGGACGAGGCCGGAGCTGGCGACCATGGCCGCGAGGCTGATCATTCTGGTGTGTCGCATGTTCCCCTCCTGGGGTGTGTATGCCGTGCCCGGCGGTCTGCGTTGGGAGTGCAGTTCTGGTGGTGCTGGGTATTTCGTGGTGATGCTTCGGTGCGGTACTTCGGTGCTGCTATTCAGGGATGGGTGCTGCAGGGAGTGGCCAGGGATGTGGTCACATGCCGAGGTGTTCGAGCAGTTCCGCTGTGCGGGACTGGAACTCGGCGTTGTCGAGGCTCTCGACGACCTCGCCCTGGGCGAGGAGGTTGTGGCGGTCGGCGACCGTGGAGGCGAACTTCACGTTCTGCTCGACGAGCAGAACGGCGACACCTTGGGCCTTGATGTCGCGGATGATCTGGCCGATCTGGTTCACGATGACAGGGGCCAGACCCTCGCTCGGCTCGTCGAGGAGCAGAAGTCGCGAGCCGGCGCGCAGGGGACGCGCCATCGCCAGCATCTGCTGCTCACCACCAGAGAGCTTGGTGCCGGGGAAGTCGCGGCGCTCGTGCAGCACCGGGAACTGTTCGTAGATCTTGTCGAGGCTCCAGGCCGCAGCCTTGTCGACGACGGGCGGGAGGCTGAGGTTCTCGGCGACGGACAGCGTCGCGTAGATCCCGCGGTCGTCCGGAACCCACCCGAGTCCGAGGCGAGCCCGCTTGTCCGCGGACTTGCCGTCGAGGCTGACTCCGTCGAGGGTGACCGATCCGCGAGTGCCCTTGTGCAGGCCCATGATCGAGCGCAGCAGGGTGGTCTTGCCGGCGCCGTTGCGACCGACGAGGGTGACGACCTCACCCGCGGCCACGTCCAGCGAGACGTTGCGCAGCGCCTGCGCCTCTCCGTAGAAGGCCGAGAGGTCCTCGACCTTGAGCAGCGCGTCACTCATGGGTGTCTCCGGTCTCTCCGAGGTATGCCGTGATGACTCGCTCGTCGTTCCTCACCTGGTCGTAGGTGCCCTCCGCGAGGACTTCACCCGACTGGAGGACGGTGACGCTGTCAGCGAGCGAGCCCACGACGTGCATGTTGTGGTCGACGAACACGACGGCACGACCGGGCGACACCTTCTTGACGAGCTCGATGGTTCGATCGACGTCCTCGATCCCCATCCCCGCGGTGGGCTCGTCGAGGAGCAGCAGCGAGGGGTTGTTGGCCAGGGCCAGAGCGATCTCGAGTGCCCGCTTCTGGCCGTAGGCGAGAGAGCCGGCCCGCTGTCCGCTCCGATCGGCGAGGCCGACCTCGGAGAGCAGTTCCATCGAGCGCTCGCGGAAGGCGCCGAGACGCTTGCGCGAACTCCAGAACTTGTAGCCGAGCCCCGTGGGTGAGGCGAGCGCCAACTCGAGGTGCTCAACCAGGGTCATCTCGTCGAAGAGGCTCGTGATCTGGAACGACCGGGCGACGCCCATGTGGGCGATCTGCTCAGGCTGCTTCCCTGCGATGTCGTCACCGCGCAGGAGGATCTGGCCCGACGTCGGCTGGAGGAATCCCGTGAGCAGGTTGAACAAGGTCGTCTTGCCGGCGCCGTTGGGGCCGACCAGGGCGTGGATCGTGTTGTCCGCGACCTCGAGGTTCACCGAGTTCACGGCGGTGAAGCCCCGGAAGTCCTTCGTCAGGTCGACGGTCCTCAGGATCGCCGTGCCCGTTCCGGACTCCGGCGGCTGCGACAACGGTTCCGTCGTCGTGGGGCTCGCGCTCACCAGCACCTCCTCGTGCTCCGCGCAGCAGGATGTCTGCAGGCGGGTGTGGCATCACAGTAGGCCGGGCAGCCGGGGCCACACATGGTTTCGGACACCATGGTCTGTCTCGTCTCATGGCGCCAAGCCCCATGCGAGCGTCGACTCCACCCCTTAGGATCGTGAAATGCACAGTGACGTGGACGCGGGCACTCGCCTGCTCGAGATGCTCGCCTCCGGGTCCCCAGCAGCCGAGTTGGCGGCGCTCGACGTCGACCCCCATGCCCGCGACCTCGCCATGCGCATCAGTGGCGCCTTCGATGTCCAGCGTCGTCGCGAGCAACAGCTCGCCGCGCTCGTCGACACTGCTGGCGAGCTCGCCGCGATGAACGACCCGTCTGTTGTCCTCGACGCCATCGTCCGTCGCGCCCGCGCACTCATGGGCACGGACGTCGCGTACCTGACGCTGTATGACCACGCGAACGGCGACACCTACATGCGTGCCACCGCTGGATCGGTCTCTGCTCAGTTCCAGGTCGTCCGGCTGGCCTTCGGCGCGGGACTGGGCGGTCTCGTGGCCGAGGCTCGCAAGCCGTACTGGACGGCGGACTACTTCGCGGACGCGCGGTTCCGGCACACGCACTCCATCGACGGGGCCGTCGGGGACGAGGGGCTGGTCGCCATCTGCGGCACTCCCCTCATCGTCAAGGACGAGTTCGTCGGCGTCCTCTTCGCGTCGAATCGCACACCGCGCCCGTTCACCCACGACGAGGTCGCCCTCCTCGGGTCCCTCGCGACTCTGGCGGCAGTGACGATCGTGCAGGTGCGCGCTGTCGAGGAGTCCTCCCGCACCCTTGCGGCGCTCTCGGAGGCGACGGAACGGGTACAGCGCTACGCAGCCGGGATCGAGCGTGCGGCGGCGGCCCACGACCGGTTCGCCGAGATCGTCCTCGAGGGAGGTGGCGTGGACGACCTCACCGAATCACTCACGCACCTTCTCGGCGGGTGGGCCATCCTTCTCGACGAGAGTGGCTCGCCCCGCAGCATTGCCGGAGCAACGCCACCCTCTGGCGACGCGCTCCACGCGCTCTGCGCCCGGGTCGTCGAGAGGACAAGGGGCGGGCACGTCACCAGGTTGGACGACGTGTGGACGATCGGCATCGCCGCGACGGCAGACCCATTGGGTTTCCTTGCCGTCGGAGACGTGTCCACCATGGACGAATCCGACGAACGCACGGTGGAGCGAGCAGCCGTCGTCACCGCGCTCGTCCTCCTCGGCGAGCGCAACCGCGCCGAGGCCCGACAGCAGCAGCGCACCGACCTCATCGCTGGACTCGTCAGCGGGCATGCGGACCTCAGCGCCCTCGGCCCGGCTGCACGGTCGCTCGGCGTCGATCTGCGTGAGCCATCCTGCCTCCTGGTCGCCCGCGCGGGCGATGGCCAATCCCTGCGCTCACTCGTTCTCGCGGTCAACGCCGCACTCGGCGGGCGCAGTCTCGTCGGCGTGGTGGACGGCCACGTGGCCGCCCTGGTCCCCTCCTCGGACCCCGGTTCCGCCGCAACGGATCTGGCACAACGTTTGGCGCGCACACAGTCGGTGACCGTGGGTGCAGCCGGACCTGTGCGCGAGAGCGAGAGCGGCTACGTCGCCAACCTGTCCGCCGCCCACACCGAAGCCCTTCGCACCGCAGAGGCGCTCGTCGCGCTGGGCCGCCACGGCGACGGCGCATCCGCAGCGGACCTGGGATTCGCGGGACTCATCGTGGGCACCCGACCGGAGGTCACGGCATACGTGGGCTCGTTCCTCGGACCACTTCTCGACTACGACGAGGCCCGCGGAACGGACCTGGTCGGCACCCTGGAGGCCTACTTCCTCGCCGGAGCGAGTCCGCGTCACGCGGCGACCCGGCTCCACGTCCACGCCAATACCGTGGCACAGCGACTTGAGCGGATCACGCGCCTCGTCGGCGACGGCTGGCAGTCACCGGAGCGGGCGCTCGAACTCCAGCTCGCGCTGCGGCTCCGTCACCTCGTCGCCAGCTGACGGTCGACGACGTCGGCGAGGGCTGACACCGCCTTCGCCTCGAGGATGATCGAGTAGTGGTTGGTGCCCGGGACGACCGTCGTGTGGAGTGCGTCTGGAAGGTCCAGCGACGCGAGACGTTGTTCGTCGTAGAGCCCTTGCGGTTCGTCGAGCAGACCCCGCTCCGCCCACAGCAGGTCGACATCGAGCCCCGCTTCGACCGCGCGGCGGGCAGCCCCGAGCACCACCGGGTCGGCCAACACCCCCCGACCGTCGGTCCGCACGGCGTCGAGGACACAGCTCGATCGCCAACCGTTGGCGGTCTCGACCAGGTCGTGTTCCAGGTAGCGGCGCAGCCACAGCCCCTCGGGGCCGGCGAGCAGGGGGCCGACAGCCGGGTGCCGACGCCAGAACGCCAAGTGGTCCTGGGGTGAGTCGAAGACCATGGAGAGCCGGGCCATGGCCGGTCCGATCACGGCGGTGAGCGCGTCGTCGATGGCGGTCGCAGGAGGTGCCGGGAACCCCAACCCACCGTCGACCAGGACAAGGGAGGCGTAGCGGTCGGGTTCCTCAGCCGCCGCCACCGCAGCCACGAACGCGCCCATCGAGTGGCCGACGAGGATGGGGTGCCCACCGAAGGCAGAGGCAATGGCCAGCGCGTCCTGCGCGTGGGCCGAGATGCCGAACGGTCCCGGCACGTCGCGACTCGCTGCTCGCCCTCGCAGGTCGGGTGCGAGGAGCCGCACGGAACCCACCCCGTGCCGCCGGACCAGTTCGTCGGCGAGTGCCTGCCAGGCGAGGCCGTTGGCGGTGATCCCGTGCAGGGCCAGAACCGTGGGGACGTCAGTTCGCGCCGCCCCCGGAATGAGGTCGTGGACGGCCAGCGTGCCGTCGGCCACTTGCACGGTGAAGGCCGGAACGACGTTCACTGATCACCTCCCGAAGCGGGTCGCCGGATGCCACCCCAGGGCATTCACGGTATGCCGCCCACTCACCGTGGCGCATGGGCTCCGGACCCACAGAACGGGCGGTTCTGTGTGGGCCGGACCGACCTCAGCGCAGGGTGCCGAGGAGCTTCGTCGCGATCGCGTCCGGCGTCAGGCCGACGAGGTCCAGGACCTGGCCACGCGAGCCGTGGTCGAGGAACTCGCGCGGCAGGCCGAACAGGTCAACGGCTGCGTCGATCCCGCTGTCCCGCAATGCCTGCGCGATGTGCGAACCCACGCCACCGGACACCGAGTTGTCCTCGACGACGGCGACCCGCCGGGCCGAGCGGGCGAGGTCGCCCACCGCGGGATTCACGGGCAGAGCCCACACGGGATCCACGACACGCACCCGCAGGCCCTCTGCCGCCAGCTTGTCGGCGACCGTCAGCGTTGTCGCCACCATCGATCCCACTCCGACCAGGAGCAGGTCGACCTCGGCCTCGTCGGGCTCGGCGAGGACATCGACACCGTCGATGGTCCGCACCGCCTCGATCGCGTCCGCCACCGAACCCTTCGGGAAACGGATGACCGACGGCGCGTCATCGATGTCGACCGCAGCACGCAGGGCGATCGGGATCTGCTGGCCGTCGCGGGGTGCCGCCAGGTGCAACCCGGGCACGATGCCGACGATCGACATGTCCCACATCCCGTGGTGCGAGGCGCCGTCAGGCCCGGTGATCCCGGAGCGGTCGAGGACGAACGTGACCCCGGCCTCGTGGAGCGCACAGTCCATGAGCAGTTGGTCGAACGCGCGGTTGAGGAAGGTCGCATAGATGGCGACGACCGGGTGCAGCCCGGAATACGACAATCCGGCAGCCATCGTCGTCGCGTGCTGCTCGGCGATGCCGACGTCGAAGGTGCGTTCGGGGAAACGCTTCGCGAACGCGTCCAGGCCGACAGGGATCATCATCGCGGCGGTGATGGCGACAATGTCCTCGCGCTCCTCACCGAGCTCGACGAGTGCTTCGCTGAACTCATCGGTCCAGCTGCGCCCCGAGATCTCCAGCGGCAGACCGGTCTCCGGGTTGATGACGCCGACCGCGTGGAACTGGTCGCTCTCGTCGTTGAGCGCCGGGTCGTAGCCCTTGCCCTTCTGCGTGATGGCGTGGACGAGCACCGGCCCGCCGTAGGCGCGAGCGCGACGCAGGGCCTGCTCGAGTGCCGCTTCGTCGTGGCCGTCGACCGGACCGATGTACTTGAGGCCGAGGTCCTCGAAGAGGCCTTGCGGCGCGACGATGTCCTTGATGCCCTTCTTGACCCCGTGGAGCGTTTCGTACATCGCGCCCCCGACGACCGGCGTGCGATGAAGCGTGTTCTTCCCCCAGTCGAGGAAGCGTTCGTATCCCCGAGTCGTGCGCAGGGTCGAGAGGTGGTCAGCGAGTCCGCCGCGCGTCGGCGCGTAGGAGCGTTCGTTGTCGTTGACGACGATGACCAACGGCAAGTCGGACTCGGCGGCGATGTTGTTGATCGCCTCCCACGCCATACCCCCGGTGAGTGCACCGTCACCGATGACGGCCACCGTGTGCCGATCGCGGGCGCCCGTCACGACCCTTCCGGCCGCGATCCCGTGGGCCCACGACAGCGAGCTCGAAGCGTGCGAACTCTCGACGACATCGTGCTCGGACTCGGCGCGGCTGGGGTAGCCCGAGAGCCCGCCCTGCTTGCGGAGTCCGGAGAAGTCGTGGCGTCCGGTGAGGAGCTTGTGGACGTAGGACTGGTGGCCGGTGTCGAAGACCACGGCGTCCCGCGGGCTGTCGAACACTCGGTGGATCGCGAGCGTGAGTTCGACGACTCCGAGATTCGGCCCGAGGTGGCCGCCAGTCCGGGACACCTCCTCGACGAGGAAGGTCCGGATCTCCTGAGCCAGGGTCTCCAGCTCGGGGCGGGTCAGGGCCTTGAGGTCGTCAGGTCCCTGGATGCGCTCCAGCACGCTCACGCGATCTCCCTCTCGGTGACGATGTCCATCCGCAAGAGTCTAGGTGCTTCCGTGGGTACCTCTGCGCGCCCACGGCCCCTCACGAGCACGTCCACACGAAACGTTCACGGGCTCCACACCCTCCCTCGGCGGCAGAGAGTGACGTGGAGCCCGGGATCGCCCCGCTGGCCTACTTCACCGAGACGGCGTCCCAGGCCTTCGCCACAGCCGTGGCCTGGGCCGACGTGGCGCCGTAGAGGTCACCGGCTGCCCTGATCGTCGCCACACGGGCCCCGGCGTAGTTCGTCGAGGACGTCATGTAGACGGTGAGGGCGCGATACCAGATCCTCGAGGACGCATCCCGGCCGATGCCCGTGACGGTGGAGCCGTCGCACGTCGTGGAGTTGTGCGCCTTGCCCCCGAAGGTCTTGCTGCCCGATCCCTCGGCCAGCAGGTAGAAGAAGTGGTTGCCCACACCGGACGAGTGGTGCACGTCGAGGTTGCCCACCGACGACGACCAGCAGTTCACCGAGCTGCCGTCGGAGCTGGGGTTGTCCATGCGGCGGAAGCCGAGACCGTCGGCGAGGTCGAACTCCTCGCCGACGAGGTAGTCGCCGGGGTCGTTCTGGTTGTTGGCGCTGAACTCGACCATGGACCCGAAGATGTCGCTCGTCGACTCGTTGAGGCCACCGGACTCGCCTGAGTAGGTGAGGTTCGACGAGTTCTGGGTGACGCCGTGGGTCATCTCGTGCCCGGCCACGTCGAGCGAGACGAGAGGTCCGAAGGACGACCCGTCGCCGTCGCCGTAGGTCATCTGCTTCCCGTCCCAGAACGCGTTGACGTAGTTCGACCCGTAGTGGACGCGGCTCGGCGACCCCTTGCCGGTGTTCCAGATGCCGTTGCGCCCGTGGACGTTCTTGAAGTAGTCCCACGTGCGCGCCTGACCGTATGCCGCGTCGACTGCAGCGCTCTGACGGTTGACGTTCGTGCCATTCCCCCAGGCGTTGTCGGCGTCGGTGAAGAGCGTGCCGGCGGAGCAGCCGGCACCGAAGATCGTGCAGAAGAAGCTGTCGGTCCGGTTGTTCATGTCGCCCACCTGCGAGTTGCCGCGAGTGGCGTCCTTGAGCTGGAAGCTCGACCCGGACTGCGTCGTCTGGATCGTCACCGTGCCGCTGTAGAGCGAGGCACCACTGCCGTCGGCCTCGTGGATCTCGTCCGCCGAACCGACGACGGCCCCTGTGGACGCGTCCACCCAGGTGTGGAGTCGGCTCGGGGTGCCGTTCGCGCGGACGCCGCTGCTGCGGACGTCCCAGACGAGGCGTGGTGTGCCCTGGGTGGCGTCGACCGCGAGGGTCGGCGAGGACTTGTCGAGCCTGACACCCGACGGGAGCGTCGGGCGGGTCGCGGTGCGCGCCTTCGCGGAGCTGATCCTGGGCGTGGTCGAGACCGTGATGGGTGCCGTGAGGGTCTGACTCACCGAATCGACGGCGCCATCGGCACCGAGGTGGGCGACGAGGTCTCCACCGAGGACGGGCAGCCCACGGTAGGTCCGGTCCATCCGCACGTGGCGCTCACCGGAGGACTCGCCGAGGGCGGTGGTCGCCACGAGATCCTCACCTGCAGCGAGCCGGACGAGACCGGGCGCCGACCGCAGGGCCTGTTCCGCGGAGGCGCCCACGGCGGCGACGTCGAGCTGGCGGAGCGGCCCGATGGGGTCGGCCGGCGCGGCGGAGGCGGCGGGGATGGCCGAGGCGATGGCTGCCGAGCCGGCGGCAAGGCAGGCGAGGGCGGAGAGGGATCGACGCATGTGGACTTCCTTGTCTCATGTCGTGGAGCGTCACGCGGTGGCGCGACCGCCTCATCAAAGCCGCGCTCGACATCGATGCGGAAGGGACTTGGCCAAGTCCTTACTCAACGTATACCTCGGTCAAGAAGCGTGCCCTCGCCCCTACAGGCGCGGCACGAACGTGTGCCCCTGCATGGCTTCGAGGAGCAGCCCTGCGGCCCGGCGGGCCGCAAGCAGGCGAGCGCCTTCCGCTTCGAGAGCGGCGAGCGAGGCCGCGATCCCTTCCGGTTCGACGTCGTCGGCGAGATCGACCCGAAGGCCCCTGTATGCCGTCCGCATCGCTCCCAGTTGCGCGTCCAGGTGGTGCGTGGTCACCCAGGCGAGGGCGATCGGGTGACGGCGCCACACGGCATACATGCGATATTCCGACGGGCAGTGGTCGAGCAGCCACCCGACGGCCGGCACCTGCCACCCGGCGGCCTCCGGTGGAGGCACGCGATCCGGCCATCCGGGCGGACCCGGACGGCGGGCACCACCCGGTGCACCGGGGCTCGCCGAACGCCGCAGAGGAGGCGGCGTCACACCATCGAACATACGTTCGATTCTAGGGCACCGAGGAAACCCCGTGGATCCCCGCGTCGCGATGACAGTGCTTCGAGAAGGTCACCGCAGGGAAGGCGCGCGTCTCGCGCGGATCCGGCCGCGCACGCACTGTTGACCCCCAACGCGTCGGAAGGCGCTGTCCGGTCTGCACCTTCCCCGGCGTCCCCCAGAACTCCCGAGCGGACAACACCGGGAGAGCCGTCCGCACCCGCCCCCGACTGGCTGTTGGGGTGCCAACACGCTCGGGGAAGCAAACGCCCGCGGAACTCTCGCCCGTGGTTCGGACCACCGCACCGACCATGGGTCTGGCAGCTGCCGACAGTGTGGTCGTTCCCAACAGGAGGAGCCCTGTGACCGCCACGGCTGAGACCCGCCTTGTGCGCATCAGGCTGGCGTCCATGGGAGGGCCCTTCGGTTGGAGGCGTTGTTCCGACTCCTTCACCGTCCCGTCGCACACACCTGGTCCGCATCCGGACCTGCCCCTCAGTTCGGGGGCTCGACCCCCTGAGATCCACGGCTCCCCCGCTCAGCGCCACGACCACGTCGATGTGCCAGATCCGCGAGTTCGATCCGGTTTGCCGTCCCGTCTTCCTCAGCACCGCGGAGACGTGACTACTCACCGTCTTCTCGCTGATGAAGAGGCGAGCCGCGATCTGTCCGTAGGTCTCCCCCGACACCAGGCCCTCGAGGACCTCCTCCTCGCGCGGCGTCAATGCTGGCGTGGCCGGCACGATCGGCGTCACCCAGCCCGCAGCCGCCCCACGGGGATCCGAGCTCCCCAGGGTGAGGTGGGCCTGCCCAGCCAGGCTGTCGATGTCCTCGGTGAGCGGCGCCGCCCCGAGTTGCTCGGCGAGGCGACGGGACCTCCCCAGGACGTCAGCGGCTCGGCGCCGGTCGGCCCGGCGGGTGAGGAGGTGCCGGCCGAGCCAATACAGCGAACGGGCATGCTCATAGCGCAGGTCAGCGCGTTCGGTTGCCCTGCAGGCCTCCTCCCACAGGTCGGCGAGGCCATCGAGCTCGTTCAGGCATTGGGCGCGTTGGGCCGCATGCACTGCGCCCATGGCCGGGTGAGCAGCGTCCCGGGGTCCGGCCGCCGCAAAGGACATCGGCTCGGTCCCGCGAGCAGCCTCGATCCTCTCGAGATACGCCACGGCGCGTCGGCGCGCATCAAGACGGGACTCGGTTGTCGCCATGAGCGCGGCCGCTCTGGAGGCGAGAACGAGCAAGTAGTCGGCGGCGCGGGGATCAAGGGCGACGACCTCGGCCATGAACCGGTCAATGAGGATGAGCGCGTCCTCCGGCAGCCCGAGAGCAATGCTCACCTGGATCTGGGCGGTGAGCAGGAGATCACCAACGGGTGCGGCCGTGGGCAGGAGCTCTTCGGCCCGTCGCAGGTGCAGGGCAGCGGCTTGGCGGTTGCCCTGATGCGCCGTCAGCATGGCCGCAACGCACCGTGTGGTCCCGGCAGCATTGTGGCTCCGCGCGAGGGTCAGTAGTTCGCGCACCATGACCCGGGCCTCCGCCCAACGCCCCAGGTCGAAGGCGCCCGAAGCCGCGTTCGCTCCCACCACTCCGGCGTAGTCGAACAGACCGCGTGCGAGCAGGTCTCGATAGACACCGTCGCTGACCTCCGCCAACTCGACGAGCAACCCCATCGACTCGTAGGTGTTGTGAACGAAGGTGGCGGCCAAACGCATCAAGCGTGGATCGTCGGCCTGTTTGGCCAGGGCCATCGCTCGCTCGGCATCGTCAACACCCTCCGGCGTCCCGAACCTCGCCTGTGAGCGAGCGCCCAGTGCCCAGATCATCGCCACGGGGCTGCCCACCGCCTCAGCGAGCTGCATTGCGGTGTCGGCGTGTGGGCCTGCCCCGGGCAGCCCGTTGAAGACCTCCGCGAAGGCCAGGTGAGCAAAGGCCAAGGACCGCTCGGGCGCGTCCACCATTCCATCGGTCAGTTCCAGGGCCTCCTGGGGTTCGACGAGGGAGAGTTGCCGCGGGCCGAGTCCGGCCATGGCACGAAGGAGATGAAGGTCGAGCAGGATCCGTGCGGCCAACCGTGGATCCTCCGACCGATCCACTCTCACGAGGGCATGCTCGTAGTGACGGACCGCCCCACGGTCGTCGCCCCAGGCCTCGGCGGCCCGGGCCGCTCGGAGCAGCAGCTCACCTCGCTCGACCTCGGCGGCAACGCTCCCGGACACCTCGGTCAACAGCGACACCGCTGTGGACAGGTGCTTGGCCACCTCCTCCCAGGCGCGAACAAGTTCCGCTTCGTCGGCGGCGCGGAGCGACCATTGGAACGCCTCGTCATGATGCCCAGCCGCGACATGGTGCAAGGCCAGAGCATTGGCTCGGTCCCGCGCGTCCACGGACGAGGCGGATGCCCAGCCATCGGCGATTTCGGTGTGGAGTTGCCTCCTCTCCCATACGCTCAGGCTGCCGGCGATCGCCTCGGCGAGCAGTGGATGGCGAAACCAGATGGAGCCCGACTCGGTCTCGACCGCGATCCCCTGAGCTGCAGCCTCCTGCACAGCCCTTGCCGTGTCGACAGCGTCGACGCCATGCCGAGCGGACAGGTCACGCAAGACCTCGAACGCAACCGGAGCCCCGCCGACGGCCACGATCTGGGACACCGCCCTGCCCTGCTCCGACAGCCTGTGCCAGGAGGCCAACAGCGCGTCGGCCAGACTCACTTCAGACGCCACGCCGCCGGCTCCGTCACTGCCCTCGGCCAGGAGAAGGTGCGCGAGGTACGGGTTCCCGTCGGAGCGCCGGAACACCTCGTGGGCGCGACCGGCGTCCGCAGCGGCTCCATCGCGAGACAGGATCATCTCCTCGATCGACCACACATCCAGTGGGCCAAGCCGCAGGCTGCTCACCGACGACATCCGGGCGGCATCGGCAAGCCAGCCGTGCAACCGGTGGCCGACGGGCAGATCCGTGTCCCGGTAGGTGGCGAAGACGGCCAGTCGTTGCCCCGGGGCAAACCCGGCCACCAGATAGGACAGCACGTCCAACGAACTGGGGTCGGCCCACTGCAGGTCATCGATGGCGAGCACCGTGGGCCGGTCGGCCTGGAGGGCTTCGAGGGCGGCACCGAACTGGAGGAGAGCCACACCCCGGGGTTCATCGCCCAGAGCAGGAATGAGGTCGTCGAAGCGACCGGAAGGGCACAACGTCGATGCGAGGCCACTCGTGGTGCTACCCAACCAGTGCGTCAGCGCCCGGGTGAAGGGAAAGTAGCTCGTCACGTCCGCGCCGAACCGAAGGCATAGTCCGTGCAGCACATGGCTGGCCTCTGATCGGCTTGCCTCGGCCACGTCACGAACCAGGCTGGTCTTCCCGATGCCTGCCTCCCCATGGACGAGGAGCAGGCCGGGGTCGCCACCGAAGGCGCGATCCACGAACGATTGCAGGACCGCGCGCTCAGACTCCCGTCCGAACAGGACGGGCTGTCCATCCATGGCTCGATCATCCCGCCACCGTGCCGCGGCGCGCAGGCGCGCGGACATTTCCGGTGCCCGATTTGCGCTTGGTCACATCGTGGACGCCACGTCCTTGGACATAACGGACACTTATGCTTTCCATCAGTCTTGCCACCCCATTGAGGATCGAGGAACCCATGACGAGCGTCGTCTCAGGCAGCCGCACCCTGCGGCCGCCGCGCACCGGGCGGTCCAACGGCCAGTGGGCCGTCGACGGCCGGGAGCCGCTCAATCCCAACGAGACGTTCAAGGCCGCGGACAACGGCCTCAACGTCCGGGAGCGGATCGAGACGATCTATGCCCGTGACGGGTTCGACGCCATCCCCGGCGAGGACCTGCACGGTCGCTTCCGCTGGTGGGGCCTCTATACCCAGCGCAAGCCCGGCATCGACGGCGGGCGCACCGCCTCTCTGGAGCCCCACGAGCTCGAGGACAAGTTCTTCATGCTCCGGGTGCGCACCGACGGGCAGCTCCTCTCCCCCACCCAGTTGCGCGTCCTCGGCGGCATCTCCACCGACTTCGCCCGCGAGAGCGCGGACATCAGCGACCGGCAGAACATCCAGTACCACTGGATCGCGATCGAGAGCGTGCCCGAGATCTGGCGCCGGCTCGAGGCGGTCGGTCTTCAGACGACCGAGGCCTGCGGTGACACGCCCCGCGGCTTCCTCGGCTCCCCCGTCGCCGGTGTCGCCGCCGACGAGATCATCGACCCGACGCCCGTGATCCACGAGATCACGTCCCGGTGGGTCGGCGACCCCGAACTGTCCAACCTGCCCCGCAAGTTCAAGACCGCCATCACCGGCCACCCGAGCCTCGACGTCGTCCACGAGATCAACGACATCTCGCTCGTCGGTGTCGTCCACCCCGAGCTCGGCCCCGGCTTCGACCTGTGGGTCGGCGGCGGGCTCTCCACCGCACCGCGCCTGGCCGAGCGCATCGGGGTCTTCGTCTCCGAGGCCGACGCCCCGGACGTGTGGCACGGCGTGATCCAGATCTTCCGTGACTACGGCTACCGCCGGATGCGCACCAAGGCGCGCCTCAAGTTCGTCATGGCCGAGTGGGGGCCGGAGAAGTTCCGCGAGGTCCTCGAGACCGAGTACCTGGGCCGGGCACTCCCCGACGGCCCCGCCCCGGCGCCCGCGACCGGCCCCGGAGACCACGTCGGCGTGCACGAGCAGAAGGACGGACGCTTCTACGTCGGCGCCGCTCCGACGGTGGGCCGCGTCAGCGGCACGAAGCTCACGACCCTTGCGGACCTCGTCGAGCGAGTCGGCGCGGACGGGGTGCGACTCACCGCACACCAGAAGCTCGTCGTCCTCGGTGTGCCGGGTGACGGAGTCGACGAGCTCGTCGCCGGGCTTGAAGAGCTCGGCCTCACGACGACTCCCAGCCCGTTCCGTCGCACGACGATGGCCTGCACCGGCATCGAGTACTGCAAGCTCGCCCTCGTCGACACCAAGGACACCGCGACGGCAGTCATCGCCGAGCTCGAGCGGCGCCTGGCCGACATCGACCTGGACACCCCGATCGCTCTCAACGTCAACGGCTGCCCCAACTCGTGCGCCCGCATCCAGACGGCAGACATCGGCCTCAAGGGGCTCATCACGACCAACGACGCGGGCGATAGCGTCCCCGGCTTCCAGGTCCACCTCGGCGGTGGCCTCGCCTCGCCGGAGCGCGACGAGGCCGGGCTGGGCCGCACGGTCCGTGGGCTCAAGGTCCCCGCGGCCGACCTGGCCGACTACGTCGAGCGCATCGTGCGCCGGTTCACCGAGCAGCGCGTCGCCGGCGAGTCCTTCGCGACGTGGGCCCACCGAGTCGCCGACGAGGAGCTGACATGAGCATCCAGACCCGAGCCGGAACCAAGCGCGGCGAGGAGGAGCTCCGCGCCCTTGCGTCCGAGGGTGCTCAGCTCGACGACACGGATGCGCGTGGCGTCGCTCGCTGGGCTGCGGAGCACTTCCCGGGGACCCTCGCCGTGGCGTGCAGCATGGCCGAGGGTGTTCTCCCGCACCTGATTTCGCAGGACTCGCCCGGTGTGGACGTTCTCTTCCTCGAGACCGGCTATCACTTCGCGGACACCATCGGGACCCGCGCCCGTGTCGCTGATGAGTTGGACGTCACGGTCGTCGACGTCCTCCCCGAGCTCACCGTCGCCGAGCAGGACCTGAAGCACGGCCCTCGCCTCTACGAGCGCGACCCTGCGCTCTGCTGCGCGATGCGCAAGATGGAGCCGTTGGCACGCACCCTCGCCGGCTACGAGGCCTGGGTGACCGGCGTGCGCCGCGATGAGGCGCCCACCCGCACCGAGACCCCCCTCGTGACATTCGACGAGAAGCACGGCCTCGTCAAGATCAACCCGTTGGTGACGTGGTCGCTCGACGACGTCACGGCATACGCGAATGAGCACTCCGTGCCCGTCAACCTCCTGATGTACGACGGCTACCCCTCCATCGGCTGCGAACCGTGCACGAAGCGCGTCGCCCCGGGAGACGACCCCCGATCCGGCCGCTGGGCCGGCCTGGCCAAGACCGAATGCGGGATCCACACATGAGCGCATCCACGATCGACGAACTCGAGACGACGGCCGCCGCTGCCGACTCGCCGACCACGGACCACGGCGGGCGCGTCCTCAGCCAGCTCGACGCCCTCGAGGCCGAGGCCATCCTCGTCATCCGCGAGATGGTCGGCGAACTCGAGCGCCCGGCTCTCCTGTTCAGCGGCGGCAAGGACTCCGTCGTGATGCTGCACCTCGCGGTGAAGGCGTTCTGGCCGGCGCCCATCCCGTTCCCGGTGCTGCACGTCGACACCGGCCACAACTTCCCCGAGGTGCTCGAGTACCGCGACGAGACGGTCGAGCGACTCGGGCTGCGGCTCGAGGTGGCCTCGGTGCAGGACTACATCGATGACGGTCGCCTGCGCGAGCGTGCGGACGGCCTGCGCAACGCCCTGCAGACCCAGCCGCTGCTCGACGCCATCAACGAGCACCGCTTCGACGGCGTCTTTGGCGGTGGGCGACGCGACGAGGAGAAGGCGCGCGCCAAGGAGCGCATCGTCTCCCTGCGTGACGAGTTCGGCCAGTGGGATCCCAAGAACCAGCGCCCCGAGCTCTGGAACCTCTTCAACCCGCGCCACCGGCCCGGTGAACACGTGCGGGTCTTCCCGATCAGCAACTGGACCGAGGTCGACGTCTGGAGTTACATCGAGCGGGAGAACATCCCGCTCGCCCCGCTCTACTACGCCCACGAGCGCGAGGTCTTCCAGCGCGACGGCATGTGGCTCGCGGTCGGCCCCTACAGCCAGCCGCGCGAGGGCGAAACCGTGGAGACGCGCCTGGTCCGCTATCGCACCGTCGGCGACATGTCGTGCACGGGTGCCGTCGAGTCGCCCGCCCGCACCAACGCCGAGATCGTCGTCGAGGTCGCAGCGTCGACCCTGACCGAGCGCGGCGCCACCCGTGCCGACGACCGGATCTCGGAGGCCGCCATGGAGGACCGCAAGAAGGAGGGCTACTTCTGATGTCACCCCACGAAGTTCTGCGCTCATCCTTCGCTCCGCTACGTCGTGAGGACCCCGACATGACCACGACCACAGTTCCCACCACTGGCACGCTGCTCCGCCTCGCGACCGCCGGCTCCGTCGACGACGGGAAGTCCACCCTCGTCGGCCGACTGCTCCACGACACGAAGTCGGTCCTGTCCGACCAGCTCGCCGCCGTCGAGCGGGTGTCCCGCGACCGGGGCCTCACCGCCGCCGACCTCGCCCTGCTCACCGACGGACTGCGCGCCGAGCGCGAGCAGGGCATCACCATCGACGTCGCGTACCGCTACTTCGCAACGGCACGGCGTTCCTTCGTCCTGGCCGACTGCCCCGGACACGTGCAGTACACGCGGAACACGGTCACCGGCAGCTCGACAGCCGATGTCGTCGTCCTGCTCGTGGATGCCCGCAAGGGCGTCCTCGAGCAGACCCGACGCCACCTCGCCGTCACCGCGTTGCTGCGCGTGCCGCACGTCGTCGTCGCCGTCAACAAGATCGACCTCGTCGACTTCTCGGCGGAGGTCTTCGAACGGGTCAACGCCGAAGTGCAGGCCGTGGCCCGTGAACTCGGCGTCGAGGACGCCATCGCCATCCCCGTGAGCGCCCTCGATGGCGACAACATCGCCGACCGTTCCACCCGCACACCGTGGTATGCCGGACCGACCCTTCTCGAGCTGCTCGAGTCCCTGCCCCCGTCGGACGACCCCACGCGCGAGGCCTTCCGCCTGCCGGTGCAGCTCGTCATCCGTCCGCAGGGTGCCGCTCGTGACGAGGCCCACCGCGACTACCGCGGGTATGCCGGTCATGTCGCCTCCGGCGTCGTGCGCGTCGGTGACGAGGTCGTGGCCCTGCCCTCGGGCAAGCGCTCGACGGTCACCGGAATCGACCTCGGCAAGCGGTCACTGGACGAGGCGTTCGCACCGCAGTCGGTGACTCTGCGGCTCGCCGACGAGATCGACATCTCGCGCGGCGACGTCATCGCGTCCGTGGCCGATGCTCCCGAGCCCACGCAGGACATCAGGGGCGTGGTCTGCTGGCTCGGCGACGCGCCGCTTCGTCCGGGGCAGCGTCTCCTGCTCAAGCACGGCTCTCGGACCGTGCAGACCGCGGTGCGCGCGATCGACGGCGCACTCGACCTCGACGATCTGCAGGCCGTTCCGTCAGAAGCCCTGTCCCTCAACGACATTGGCCTCGTGACCCTGCGCCTCGCGAGCCCGGTTCCCGTGGAGAACTACTCGACCTCGCGTCGTGGAGGATCATTCCTCCTCATCGATGCCCACGACGGTCGTACTGTCGCCGCGGGCATGGTGGGCGCGACCCTCCCGACGTCTGCCGATGCCCCGACCCAGCCCGAGGGTGACGAGGAATGGGACATCTGAAGTCGGCTCTGCCGGTCGCCCTCGACCTCACCGACCGACTTGTCGCCGTGTTCGGCGGCGGGCCGGTCACCGGGCGACGCCTCCGGGCGTTCCTCGGCGAGGGTGCTGTCGTGCGCCTCGTCTCCCCGTGGATCTGCGAGGACGTGCATGACCTCGTCATCAGCCACCCGGAACGCGTGACGTGGCTGCAGCGCGACTACGCGGGCCCGTCCGACCTCGACGGCGCGTGGCTCGCCCACACGGCCACGGGTGACCCCGATGTCGACAGCCGCATCAGTGCCGACTCGACCACACTGCGCGTGTGGTGCATCGACGCCACTGACGCTCGTGCGACGCGCGCCAGCGTCCTTGCCCGCACGCAGGTCACGACACCCGACGGCACCGTGCAGATCGCCGTCCACGGTGGTGGCGACCCTCAGCTTGCCGCCACGGCCCGCGACGGAATCGACCTGGCTCTGCGGACGGGGCTGATCGACCTGCGACGCCACCGTCCCCGCGGCACCGGGTGGGTCGCGCTCGTGGGTGGCGGCCCTGGCGCCGATGAACTCCTCACCGCCCGCGGCCACGAACTCCTGGCATCGGCGGATGTCGTCGTGGTGGACCGACTTGCCCCGCGCGGCATCGTGTCGCGCCTTCCCGAGTCGGTGCGCGTCATCGACGTCGGCAAGACGCCCGGCAACCACCCGGTCCCCCAGGAACGTATCAATGAGATCCTCATCGAGGAGGCGGAGCGCGGCCACGGAGTCGTCCGGCTCAAGGGTGGCGATCCCTACGTGCTCGGTCGCGGAGGCGAGGAACGTCTCGCGTGCGAGGCACACGGCATACCCGTTGAAGTTGTTCCCGGCGTCACGAGCGCGATCTCGGTTCCGGCGGCCGCCGGCATCCCGGTGACCCACCGCGGTCTCGCGAAGTCGTTCACGGTCGTGACCGGCCACGAGCAGATCCCGACACTGCCGTCCGGGACGGACCACACCCTCGTGCTCCTCATGGGTGTCTCCCATCTCGCCGACACGGCGACAACGCTTGTCACACAGGGCCGTCCGGCGACCTGCCCCGTCGCGATCATCGAGCGCGGCTACTCCCTCGACCAGCGGGTCACGGTCGGAACACTGGCGGACATCGCCGTGCTCGCCGTCGAGCGCGGAGTCGTGTCACCAGCAGTCGTCGTCGTCGGCGACGTCGTGCGCCTCGCCCACTCCTGACCCACCACCACACACAAAGGCCGGTGCCGACCACCTGAGGGTGGCCGGCACCGGTCTTGTGTTGACCGTTCAGGTCACGAGGACCTGGCGGGTCAGTGCGTTGTCATCACCTCGTCGGTCTCACGACCGGCGAGAAGGCCGACCAGGCGCCCACACCATTGGCGTTGACAGCCCTGACCTGGAACCTGACGTTCCTGCGGTCCCTCAGCCCAGTGACAACCGCACTGGTTGCGGCGGGGTTCGTCACGATGAAGTTCGCCGCGACGGCCCGGTCCCGGGTCGCATCCACGATCCGGATCTGGAAGCCGGTGATGGGGCTTCCGCCCGTGACCGCCGGTGGGGTCCACCTCACGGTTGCCGAGCGAACGCCGGCTGTGGCCGTGACACCCGTCGGGGCATTCGGGACCACCGCGGCCGCCGGGGCCAGAGTCACCGCGTTGGACGTGACCGTCTCCGCAGTGCCAGCACCGTCGGTGTAGCGAACGAGCACTCGAACATTGCTGCCCCGGATGGCGTCCGTCACGGCCAGCGTGGAGCTGGTCGCACCGCCGATGTCCGTGAAGGCTCCACCGGCAACACTGCGCTGCCACTGGAACGAGAACGTCCCGAGGCCGTCAGCGTCGGCGATCGTGTTGGTGGCGACCGACAACGTCGTCCCGGCTGCGTTGAGTGAGGCCACCGCCGCACCCGAGGGGGCACGGTTGTTGGTGTTCACGGTGCCGTCGGCGAACTGAAGACGCTCAATCCGCCACAGCGTGTCCGTGCCGTCGACGCCGCCGTCGTTGTGGACGACGGTGACCGAGCCGTTGGGCTGCGTCGTGATGACGTACTCACTCTGCGGGCCAGTGAACACGGCGGTGTCGACTGTGTTCGCAGCCGGCGTGCCGTTCTCGATGAACCGGACGATCCGAAGGTCACCGGGGTTGATTCGACCCGCGAAGACATCGGCCTGAATTTCGCGGATGCTGTCCACGAGCTTCGTGTCGGCCGGTGCCGGGGTTGCCGGGTTCGGCGCCTGGATCTTCACGTTGAGCCACCGGTCGCCATCGATCACGTCGTTGCCGCCGCGACCCTCGATGATGTCGTTGCCGTTGCCACCGAGCAGGATGTTGCCGCCGGTGAACCCGGTGGCACCTGCCGGCAGCAGGGCGTCGGCGCCCGCGACCCGGGCGATGCCCGCGGCGTTGAGCGAGTGGTCGACTCCGTTGAAGTCGGCCGCTTCGCGGCTGTCACCGCGCAGGGTGTCGTTCAAGTTCCACCCTGACAGGGCTTCGACGAGGTCGAACCGGTCACGGAGGTCGTTGATCGTCGGCGGCAGTGCGACGGTGATGTTCATGTCCGAGTTGGCGGCCTTCGGATCACCCTTGTGGGTGGTCCAGTCGAAGCCCAGCATGCCTTCGGCGCGCTGGATCCCCGGGCCCAGGTGCATGATGTCGTCGCCACCTTCGGCGTCCATGTCCTGCTCGCCACCATCACCGTCGATGACGTCGTGGCCACCATCCGGATCGTTCTGGAAGGCCTGACCCATGTCTCCCTGCAGGAGGTTGAACGGGCCTGCGCCACCCTCGATCCAGTCGTCGCCGGTGTCACCGAAGACGGTGTCGATGTCATCTCCGCCCAGGACGAAGTCGTTGTCCGGGCCAGCGAAGGTCTCGGCAATGTCATTGCCCATGTTGATCAGGTCCTGGCCTTCGCCACCTTGGTTGAGGTCGCCACCGAAGCCCTGACCGTTGCTGATCGCGTCGTGGCCGGGGCCACCCTTGATCGTGTCATCGCCGTTGAGGTCGTTGAGGATGTCGTCGCCCATACCACCGATGATGTTGTCGGCGCCGTCACCGCCCTCGATCCAGTCGTTGCCGCCGTTGCCGCGGACCGTGTCGTCACCTTCACTCGACCAGATCCGGTCGCCCACGTCGTCACGACCGTTGAACACGACGTGCTCGGTTCCACTGAACCGGATCGTGCCGCCGGGCTGCCAGGCGAGGTTGGGCTGGGCCGCCTCGTTGTTGTCCGGGGTCGTGGCGTCATCGACGATCGGTCCACCGACCGGGCCCATGTTGGGCAGGTTGAACATGAGGTCCGGGCGGCTGAAGATGTCCGAAGGCATCCCCGAGACGTCCGCGTTGCGCGACACCAGCTCACCGAAGGAGTTGCCCTCGAGCTGGACGAGCAGGTTGAGACCCTGGACGCGGGCCAGGTAGTAGAACCGGTCAGCGAACTGCAGGTCCTCCATCTGGTGCTCGAAGACGTAGTTGAACGTCGACCCGAGAAGGCCACCGCCCACCATCTGCTTCTCCGCGAGGCCACCGACCCAGAGGTCGATGTTGTTGACACCGGTCTCAGTGTTGGCCCAAGCGCCCATTCCGAACATGAACTCTTCCCAGTCCGCCGGCGGGAGACCAGGGTTGCTCTCATCGCAGCCGACAGGCACGTTCGGTGCCGTGCACACGGTGGTCGGGTCGTCCGGGACGGGAATCGGTGTGCCGCCGACGATCCGACCGGCAGCCGCACGCTTGGCCGCCAGCGTGGTCGCGTTCAGGACGCTCGGGTGGCGTCCGTAAGCGGCGACGAAGTTGACCAGCGACTCGCTGTGCTTGAGGTTGAAGCCCACGTCAGACCAGTTGTCGTACGGCCTGACCTGCGAGTTCTGCGACTCCGCGTAGAACGCTCGACGCGCCTCGTTGAGCGTCGGGATTCCGGTGTCCCGGGCCCGGGCGATGTTGATCGTCGGGAGGTCGAGCGGAAGGCCGAGCAGGTTGTTGCGCAGCGTCTCCGTGACGAACTCGTCGATCTCCTGTCCCGGTTCCCTCGTCATCCCTCGGAAGATCTGCCCTGCACCCTGTTTCGGCGTCAGCGCAGTGGCCCCGTTGCTGGTGAAGTGCGTCGGGTTGAGGAATGCCGTGATCAGATCAAGGCTCGTGTCGCCACCAGTGGCCGTCGTCCGCTTGATGTCGTCCGTGAGCATCGAGTGACCGAACCGGTAGACGGCGTGGGCAAACTCGGCCTTGATGGCCGGGTTCGTCGTCGTCTCGTAGCCCGTGCCGCCCTCACCGAAGGCGTTGATCAGCGGCTGGACCTTGCGACCGAACTCCTCGAAGACGAGGTGCTGGTACTCCATCTCGGTGACGAAGCGGGCCGCCTGGAACAGGCGCTCGCCGTACTGCCAGCCACTGGCGGTGTTGACCGCCCGCCACTGGTTCTGGAAGGCCGTGTCCTGCAGGTTGATCAGGGCGTGGATGTTGTCGGCCAGACGGTTGTGCTCCGAGTGGAAGACGTGGTGGACGGCCGTGAGTCCGATGTTCTCGTTCACCCGTCCGTCGCCGGCGACGAAGTGCGCGTTGAGCATCTCGTCGTCGTAGGTGTCGCGCGCATGCGGCTGGCCGGACAACGTGAGAACGGTGTCCGTGTCCGCCGGTCGCGGACTCACCGTCCCACCGACTCCGTCCGGGTCACCCATCGGCACCGCGTGGTGGGCGATGTCGTCAAGGAAGGCCTGGCCCGTGCGGATGGCGTTGGCCGGAACCAACACACCCAGGTTGTTGTTCGCAGCCGGGTTTCCCTCGACCTTCGTGCCATCGGGGAGCAGGAATTGCGGGAAGCCGTTCGTGCCGGGCTCGAAGTGCCCGTACGGGTCGGTGGCGAGCAGCGGGATGTTGAGGACGTCCGTATCCGTGAGCTGGATCCCCAACTTCGTCCGCGCCTCGGCCTTGAGGGTCGCCCAGGTGGCCATGCCCCCTTCGCCGTTGATGACGGTCTCGATGAGCTTGCCGTTGGGCACAGGCCGGTTGGCGGTGCTCGCATCGCGCGTGTAGGACCTCAGGAAGACCTGGTGCGACGGGTGCGAGGTGTACGTCTGGTTCTGGTCGACGAACGGGGTCGCCTTGTTCGTCGCCTCGTGCTGGGCGTTCGTCTTCGCTCGCGTGAGGAGCATGAACGGGGTGTTCCCAGCCCGGGCGCGAAGCGGGTCGTCTGCCTTGAGGGGCATGTAGATGGTGCCGCCGCTCTTGTCGACCAGGTCGAGTCCGTGGTCGAAGAACTGACCGAACAGCGTGAACATCGCGTTGAACGGAGCAGAGAGTCCGGCGTCGGGAGCCACGTTGCCAATCGGCAGTGTCGCTCCAGCCGGGAAGGTCGCCAGCTCAGCATCGGTGAGACCAGACGCGGCAGCCGCGGCGGCGTTGCTCTTGGTCTGGTCGACGATGAGGTTGCTGATCACGCGCGGCTGGGAGTCCTGAACGAAGGATGGAGTGCTCGATGTCCCCACCTCGGCGTATGAGGTCGGGCTCCCCTGAGTCTTCGGGCCAGGTCCGTCCGGGTCAAACGGAGTATCGACGGGCTCGGCAGCCTTGAAGGAGCCCGGCACCCGCCTGGGGAAGAGCTGATCGGACGCGCCGAACTTCTCCTGCCCTGCGATCAGGTTGTTGCACGAACCGTCGACGGTGCGCAGGCCCCACGGCAGGAGTTCGCCGTTCGTGCCCTGGTTGGGAATCTGGTTGGGCCCAGTGCCCAACAGAGTCGAGCAGGGCTGTGCCACAGTACGACTCGCGACGTGAGCCTCTGAGATCTGGATCTGCTTGAGGATGAAGTTGAGGTCTCCACGGTCCAGCTGGAAGCCGGCGCCAATCGGCGCGGCTTGGGACTGGGTGACCGTCACCGCCAAACCCAAGGATGCGACCAATGACGCTGCCGCAACCGACGTGACGATCCCCCGTCGTCGTCGTTGCGGCGGCGCTTTGCGATGACGCGCTCCTGGTCGCGTTCGACTGGCTGAGGCTTCTTCAGGTACCGGCATCGTGGCCAGCCTCCTTCTGCTTGAAAGCACGCCAACGGCATGACGCGCAAGGCACCGAGCAGTGCACAGGCACAGGGTGATCCGGCCCCCGTGACAAGGACGTGAAATCGCAACGGCATAGACCCTTGTGACCACCCCCGTGATCCCCTCGTGACCATTTCTCCGGAAGCCCGAACAGCCCCCTCACCCCGCTGCTAGCGTCGCAAGTGGTTGGTCCAACGAGCCGGCATGAGGGGGGCTCTGAGGCCAGAGCACACACGTTGGAGGTCGCGAGTGCAAGGCATCGAAGTTCGGTTGTTCGGTCGGCTTCACGTTCGTCGGGCCGACGGATCGCTCGTCCGCAACAGCGAGTGGTCGACCAGCAAGACGAAGGATCTGCTGCGGCTTCTGGCTCTCGAGGCCGGGACCCCGGTGTCGAGGGACAAGCTCGTCAGTCGGCTGTGGCCCGACGCGGACGAGCAGCACGCCGGTGCGAGTCTGCGCACGGCAGCGTGCCGCTTGCGGCGAGTTCTCGGCCCGGAGCACATCGGGCGGCTCGACCACTCCCTCATGCTCGACAACGCCTGGGTGGACACGCAGGCCTTTGGCGAGGCGGCCGAGGCGGCCGAGCGAGCACGACGAGTTGGTGACCACCGCATGGTCGTCCAGATGGCGCGCGAGGCCGAGACCCTCTACCCCGGTGACCTCGATGTCGCGGAGTCGGACGGGGACTGGTTCGAGACCGTCCACGACTGGCGAGACGTCTTCTTCCAGATCCTGCTCGATGGCGCGGACTCGGCGGCGTCCCTGGCGTGGATGCGCGACAGCCTGGCCTTCGCACGCAAGGCACACCGACTCGATCCCTCGTCCGAACGTGCGGTCCGGGCCACCATGCGGGCGCACTCCGGCCTCGGGGAGACCACGAAGGCCCTGAGGTCCTACAGCGCCTTCAAGACATTGCTGAACGAGCAGTACGGCGTCGACCCGTCACCCCAGACGCAGGCGCTCTTGTCCGAGTGCCTCGAGATGACGAACCTACAGACTGCGGTGCAGTCACCGACCTCTGCTGTCGAGTCGGTCTCCGATGCACTCCAGCGGTTGCAGGAGGCGGGTGGGACCGGCGTCCTCTGGCTGCGAGGCGAACCCGGCAGTGGGCGCCGAGCCGCCGTGGCGACCGCCTGTCGCGGCCTGAGCCTGTCGTTGCAGTTGGCCCATCGGCTGGATTCCGACCCCGAGCAGACGCCGGCGGAGGGGTCGGCGCTCCAAGGTCAGGTCCTTCTCCTGCACGCACGCGTGACCACGACACCGGCCGAGATCCGTGACATCGTCGACTTGGCGCGGCGTCGACACGCGATGGTCGTCATTCCGGTGGAGACTCTCGACCACATTGGCGCGGCGGCCCGTCCCACACCCCACCCGCACGAGTCCGCTTCGATGGAGGTGGTCGAGGTCGGCCAACTGTCCGACGTCGACCTGGAGCGACTCATCAGGGTGGTGCTGCAGGCTGAGCCGTCGCCCACCCTCGTTCAGTCGGTGAGCGCAAACACGAACGCATTGGCCGAACGGGTCATCGGCCTGCTCCGTCGATGGCTCGCCGAGGAGCGGCTGGTCTGGACCGCGGCAGGGATGCAACTCTCGTCACCCCTCACCGAGGCGACGGCCGTCGATGCTGCCCCCGCCACGACAACGGGCTCGCTGGGAGCCATCTCGATTCCAGCCTGACGGCCGAGACGGGACACACGCAAAGGCAAGACGCCGGTATGCCGTGTTCTCACGGCATACCGGCGTCTGTCGTTCCGGTGTGGTCTCGCCTACTTCACGAGCGAGCGGAGGACGTACTGGAGGATGCCGCCGTTGCGGTAGTAGTCGGCCTCGCCGGGGGTATCGATGCGCAGGACCGCATCGAAGCTCACGTCCTCGCCACCCTCCTTGGTCGCGACGACCTTGACCGTCTTGGGGGTGCGACCCTCGTTGAGCTCGGTGACACCGGTGACCGAGAAGGTCTCGGTGCCGTCGAGCCCGAGCGAGTCGGCGTTCTGGCCCTCCGGGAACTGGAGCGGGAGGACGCCCATGCCGATGAGGTTGGAGCGGTGGATGCGCTCGTAGCTCTCGGTGATGACGGCGCGGACGCCGAGGAGTGCCGTGCCCTTGGCCGCCCAGTCACGCGACGAACCGGAGCCGTACTCCTTGCCACCGAGGATGACGAGCGGGGTGCCCGCAGCCTGGTAGTTCGCCGACGCGTCGAAGATCGTGCTCTGCTCGCCGCCGTTGGTGAAGTCGCGGGTGAACCCGCCCTCGACACCGTCGAGCAGGAGGTTCTTGAGGCGGATGTTGGCGAACGTGCCGCGGATCATGACCTCGTGGTTGCCGCGACGCGAACCGTAGGAGTTGTAGTCCTTGCGCTCGACGCCGTGCTCGGCGAGGTACTTGCCCGCGGGGCTGTCGGTCTTGATCGCACCGGCCGGGCTGATGTGGTCGGTCGTGACCGAGTCGCCGAGCTTCGCCAGTACGCGGGCGCCCTCGATGTCCGTGACCGGCGTCGTCTCCATCTGCATGCCGTCGAAGTACGGAGGCTTGCGGACGTAGGTGGAGTCGGCGTCCCACTCGAAGGTGTTGCCCTCGGGGGTGGGCAGGCTCTGCCAGCGCTCGTCACCGGCGAAGACGTCGGCATAGTCCTTGGTGAACAGTTCCTGGCTGATGGCACCTGCGATGGTCGCCTCGACGTCTGCCGGGCTCGGCCAGATGTCCTTCAGGAAGACGTCGTTGCCCTCCGTGTCCTGACCAAGGGCGTCTGATGCGAAGTCGAAGTTCATCGTTCCGGCCAGCGCGTAGGCGATGACCAGGGGCGGCGACGCGAGGTAGTTCATCTTGACGTCGGGGTTGATGCGACCCTCGAAGTTGCGGTTGCCCGAGAGGACAGAGACGACGGCGAGGTCGTTGTCGTTGACCGCCTTGCTCACCTCGTCGATGATCGGACCCGAGTTGCCGATGCACGTCGTGCAGCCGTAGCCGACGAGGTGGAAGCCGAGCTTCTCGAGGTAGGGCCACATGCCGGCCTTGTCGTAGTAGCCCGTGACGACCTTGGAGCCGGGCGCCATCGACGTCTTGACCCACGGGGCGACCGTGAGGCCCTTCTCGACCGCGTTCTTGGCGAGCATGGCGGCGGCCATCATCACCGACGGGTTCGACGTGTTGGTGCACGACGTGATCGAGGCGATCGCGACGATGCCGTGGTCGACCTCGCACGCCTGCCCGTCGATCGAGATCGAGACCGGGTTGCTGGCGCTGTCGCCGTTGAGAAGTGCGGAGTGGGTCGGGCGTCCCGCCTCCTGCGAGACCTCGTGCACGTCGTGGGAGGGAGCGTCCGAGGCCGGGAAGGTGCCCATGAGCTCCTCGTCGACCGCGCTCTTCTCGATCCCGTTGCCGTCGACGACGTAGTTCTTGAGGTCGGCGCGGAACTGCTCCTTGGCGCCGGACAGCGCGATCCGGTCCTGGGGACGCTTCGGGCCCGCGATCGACGGAACGACCGTCGACAGGTCGAGCTCGAGGCGCTCGGAGTAGCGGGCCTCGGGCTGGTCGGGCCCGGCGTGCAGCCACATCCCCTGTTCCTTGGCGTACGCCTCGACGAGCGCGACCGACTCCTCGGAGCGGCCGGTGAGCCGGAGGTAGTCCAGCGTGACGTCATCGATCGGGAAGATCGCGCACGTCGAGCCGAACTCGGGGCTCATGTTGCCGATCGTCGCCCGGTTCGCGAGCGGCACGGCCGAGACGCCCTCGCCGTAGAACTCGACGAACTTGCCGACGACGCCGTGGTCGCGCAGCATCTCGGTGATCGTGAGGACGACGTCGGTGGCCGTCGCGCCCTCGGGGATCTGACCGGAGAGCTTGAAGCCGACGACGCGCGGGATGAGCATCGAGACGGGCTGGCCCAGCATGGCGGCCTCGGCCTCGATGCCGCCGACGCCCCAGCCGAGGACGCCGAGGCCGTTGACCATCGTCGTGTGCGAGTCGGTGCCGACGCAGGTGTCGGGGTACGCAACGGTCTTGCCGTCGAGCTCACGGGTCATGACGGTCCGGGCGAGGTGCTCGATGTTGACCTGGTGGACGATGCCGGTGCCCGGGGGGACGACCTTGAAGTCGTCGAACGCCGTCTGGCCCCAGCGGAGGAACTTGTAGCGCTCGTTGTTGCGCTCGTACTCGATCTCGACATTGCGCTCGAACGCGTCCTGGCGGCCGAAGACGTCGATGATCACCGAGTGGTCGATGACGAGCTCGGCCGGCGCGAGCGGGTTGATCTTCTCGGGGTTGCCACCGAGGTCGGCGACGGCCTCACGCATGGTGGCGAGGTCGACGACGCAGGGCACACCGGTGAAGTCCTGCATGATCACGCGAGCGGGCGTGAACTGGATCTCGGTGTCGGGCTCGGCGTTCTCGTCCCAGCCACCGACGGCGCGGATGTGGTCGGCGGTGATGTTGGCGCCGTCCTCGGTCCGCAGGAGGTTCTCGAGGAGCACCTTGAGGCTGTACGGGAGGGTCTCGCTGCCCTCGACCGCGGCCAGCCGGTAGATGTCGTAGGCCTTGTCGCCCACCTGGAGTTCACCGTGTGCCTTGAAGCTGTCAGTGCTCGTCACGAGCCTGCTCCCTTCCGCGCGTCATCGCGTGTGTGTCGGTCCACCGAATTATCTTGACGTCAAGATACTAGCGGACGCCTCGTCCTGTCCACCTTCCCACGCCACCCATGTCGAGGGGCAGGGGGTGCCGGGGCGTGGACGTTCTGATTCAGCACGACGAGTCCGTTTGCCGTGTGCTCACCCTCGGATGATGTCCTCGGCCACGTCGACGGCCCGATCGATGGGTACGGCGAACCCGATGCCGATCGAGCCGGAGGCACGACCAGAGAGCGTGGCGATGGCGGTGTTCACCCCGACGACCTGGCCGTCGAGATTGACGAGTGGCCCGCCCGAGTTTCCCGGATTGATCGAGGCATCGGTCTGGATGACCTGCTGACGCACTCCCCCGCCCAGGCTCGCCCGCCGCTCGACCGCACTGACGATGCCCGCGGTGACCGTACCGTCCAAGCCGAGTGGCGAGCCGACGGCGATGACGGGCTGGCCGATGCGCAGGGCGGACGACGTGCCGATCCGCGCGGGTTCGAGGGCTTGCGGGTCGGCCCTCAGGACGGCGATGTCGTCGTCCTCAGAACTCCCGACGACCACGGCCGACACGGAGCGCCCACTGGCGAGCTGCAGGCTCACCGAGGAAGCTCCTTCGATGACGTGATGGTTCGTCATGACGTGGCCCCGATCGTCGAGGACGAACCCCGATCCTGTGGCCTGACCGGCACGCACCTGCACGACGCTCGGAAGGATGGCCTGCGCCGCCGCCTCCTCCGTGCCTGCGGCTGATGCAGGGGCGCGACCCGACGGCGGTTCGACGGCGATGCCCGACCCGGACGAGGGGACGGCGTCCGGGCCGAGCACGACGGCTGCGCCGGCTCCTGCCAGTCCTCCGGTCAGTGCTGCGGCCAGGAGGAGGGTTGGGAGGCGGCCGCGTCGCCGCTCCCGACCGGGTGGTGGCACAGGAGATGTCCCGGTCGAGTCTGTGGGCCGCCCCACGTCGCGACCCACGGCGCCGAAGATGGGGTGGTCGCCCCAGGTCGCGGTCGGGACGTCGGGGGCGGAGGCAGGCATGGGACGGCGGAGGAAGTCCGGGCCGGCGGGCTCACCGAGGCCCGGCCACGTGACCAGGGGCACGCGGCGCTCGCCATCGGTGGGTGGGGTGGACATGGGGCCCATCACCTCTCCTTCGTCGTTCACGGAAGCCGCGCGAACCAGCGCAGTGACATCGCCCCGGCGCCGAGTCCGAGGAGGAACCCGGCGGCTGCGAGGTAGGGCGTGATCTCTCGCGCTTCGGTGCGCCACCCGATGGATGACCCGATGTCCTCGTAGACCTCGGCGAGCTCATCGCCGCTCTCGGCGGTGTAGGCCACTCCCCCGGTGCCGTCGGCCAGCGCGGCGAGGGCCTCGACGTCGACGGGCACCGGCACCAAGCGACCCTGGATCTCGACCGTCCCCTCCTGGGTGCCGTAAGCGATCGTCGAGACCGGAACGCCTGCCTCCGAGGCCGCGACCGCGGCCTCGTCCGGGCTGCGTCCGGAGGTATTGGTGCCGTCGGACAGCAACACAATGCGTGCCGGGACGTCGACGGACTCGTCGCCCCCGGACATGGACGCAACCTGGTCCAGTGACGTGAAAACCGCTTCGCCGATGGCAGTGCTGTTGGCCATTGGCAGGCCATCGAGCGCGGCCGCCACAGCCTCGTGGTCCTTGGTCGGCGGGGCCACCACCGAGGTCGATCCGGAGAAGGTCACGAGACCCACGTTGAAGGTGTCGGGCAGATTCTCGATGAACGAGGCGGCCGCTTGCTTGGCAGCGTCCATCCGAGTCGGTTCGACGTCGGTCGCCTGCATCGAGCGAGAGACGTCGAGGGCCACGATCACCGTCGCCCGCTCGTGCGGAACGCGGACGTCGATCACTGGCCGGGCAGCCGCGAGCGCGAGCGCGCTCAAGGCCAGGACGAAGGCAGCCGCGGGCGCGTGCCGACGCCATCCCGGTTGGTGGGGAGCAACCTTCTCGAGCATCGGCAGCGAAGCGAAGCGGACGGCATACCGGCGTCTGCGCCGCTGGAGGACGACGTAGGTGACCGCGAGCGCCCCCAGCGGAAGGAGGAGCAGCAGCCAGATCGGCGCGAGGAGGTCCATCAACGCACCCTCCGAACGGGGCGACGCGCGCGACGCCTGGACAGGATGTATCGGGCGAGATCACGCACCCAGTCGGAGTCAGTGCGGACGACGACGTGGCCCGCGCCGGTGGACCGGACGGCGTCGGCGACGTCGGCGCGGTGCCGGGCCGCGAGTTCGGCATATCGTCGTCGCAACGCCGCACTCGTGTGGACCTCGCGCGAGCGTCCGGACTCGGGATCGCGCAGGACCACGAGTCCGAGGTCGGGCAGCTCCATCTCGCGGGGGTCGAGCACCTCCATGACGATGACGTCGTGCCGGGAACACAGTCGTCGCAGGGCGGGCTCCCAGGTGAACGGTCGATCGGTGGCGCCGTCGGGGTCGATGAAGTCACTCACGATCACCCGCAGCCCCGGCCGGCGGTGGCGCCGCTCAAGAGCTGTGATCGCCTCGCCCAACGTTGTGGTGTCGCGACGCACCTCGGCACGGGGCGCGCCCGCCACGGTGCGCAAGGTCCGTCGGGCGCTGACTCGACCCGGGAGCGGAGCGTCCCACTCCAGCCCGTCGGGTGTGAGGTGAGCGACGCCGACGCGGTTGCCGGGGCCGTCCGTGAGCAGCCCCACGGAGCCGGCCACGAGGGCAGCGACGTCACGCTTCTCGCTGCGCGCGGTGCCGAAGTCCATGCTCGGGGTTTCGTCGACGAGGACCCACGTGTCCAACTCGTGTTCGGCCAGGGGCCGCCAGACGTGGGGCTCGCCGGTGCGAGCGGTGACGTTCCAGTCCATGCGTCGGACGTCGTCCTCGCCCGCGCGGTAGCGGACGACCTCCTCGGGCTCTGACCCGCCGCCCAGTCGCATGCCCGCGCGATCCCCTTGAAGGAGACCGTTGAGCCTTCGCCGCACGACGAGATCGAGCGCCTTGAACGCTCGGTCACCGTCGCGGGCGAGGTCGCGCAGGGGCTCAGCCATGAGGGCCGGGCCCTGTCGGGGCGTGGTCCGCCAGCGGGGCGACGGTGTCGTGCTGTCCGGGGGCGACCTCGGGCAACGGGACGGCCGCGATGACGGCATCCACGACCACCCGAGGGTCGATCCCGTCGGCGACGGACTCGAACGAAAGGACGAGGCGATGCGACAGGACGTCCGCAGCCACGTCCGTGATGTCCCCGGGCAGCACGTAGTCGCGGCCGCGGAGCAGTGCCAGCGCTCGCCCGGCCGCCACGAGTCCCAGGGTCGCGCGGGGACTCGCCCCGAAGTCGACGACGCCGTCGAGGTGGCCGAGTCCGAACCGGTGTGGCTCCCGCGTGGCGATGACCAGGGCCACCGCGTACTGGGCGATCGCGTGGTGGACGAAGACCCGGTCCGTGGCTCGTTGCAACTCCGCCACCTGGTCGAGCTCCAGCGTGAGGTGCGCCGAAGGAGGGTCGACGCTCATCCGTTGGAGGATCGTCAGCTCCTCCATGTCGGTGGGGTACCCGACGTCCACCTTGAGCAGGAAGCGGTCCCGCTGGGCCTCGGGGAGTTGGTAGACGCCCTCGGACTCGATCGGGTTCTGCGTCGCGAGCACGAGGAAGGGAGCCGGTAGGGCGAAGGTCTGCCCGCCGATCGTCACCTGCCGCTCGGCCATCGCCTCGAGGAGCGCCGACTGCACCTTCGCGGGCGCACGGTTGATCTCGTCGGCGAGGACGAGGTTGGCGAAGATCGGCCCGAGTTCGGTGTCGAAGGCGTCGCTCGACGGACGCCAGACCCGAGTGCCCACGATGTCGCCCGGCATGAGGTCGGGGGTGAACTGGAGCCGGGCGAACGTCCCGCCGATCGCGTCGGCGAGGGTGCGGACCGCGAGGGTCTTCGCCACGCCGGGAACGCCTTCGAGGAGGACGTGGCCGCGCGCCAAGAGTCCGACGAGCATCCGCTCGACCATGTGGTCCTGACCGACCACGACCTTCTTCACCTCGAACAGGGTGCGCTCGAGGGCCGGGCCGCCGATCAGCGGACGCTCTCCGGCTTCGGCGTCGCTCACAGCGAGCTCGTGTCGGGCGTCTCGCCGCCCGACTTCTCCGGGCAGTCCTCCCGGCCGCCGATACGCACGCTGTTGCCCTCGGCAGGCACAGTGGAATCGGATTCGACGATCGTGGCGTAGCCGGTCTCCCTCGTCTCCCCGCCACCACCCATGGCGTATGCCGCTCCGACACCTCCGCCGACGAGGAGCAGTGCCGCTGCCCCCGCCATGGCCCAACGCTTCGCGCGACGCGCGCTGTTCTCGTCGGGGCCGGAGAGGGAGGTGTCGAGAGTGTGGTCGGCGTGGTTCGTCATGGGTTCACTCCTGCTCTGTGTCGCCGGCGGCGAGTCCTCCGCGGTGGAGGGCCACGTCCAGACCATCAACTGGGACCGAAAGTGAGCGGCAAGTCCGAGGAAAGTCGAGCGAAAGGTCGTTGGGGCGAGGGCCGCACCCGCGATTACCGTGAGGACATGCGGCTCCTGATCATCGAGGACGAGGAGGGCCTGGCCAGCGCGCTGCGCATCGGCCTGGTCCGTGAGGGGTACGCCGTCGACGCCGCCACCACCCGACGCGAGGCGATCGACAAACTCGCGCTCACGGCATACGACGTGGTCCTGCTCGACCTCAACCTTCCCGACGGGAGCGGCTTCGACATCGCCGCCGGGCTGCGGTCGGGAAGCCTGCCCACGCCGTCGGGAGAGGATGTGCGCATCCTCATGCTCACTGCCCGCGGGAGCCTCCCCGACCGCGTCCGAGGCCTCGACGTCGGCGCCGACGACTATCTCGTCAAGCCGTTCGCCCTTCCAGAACTCACCGCACGGCTGCGGGCCCTGCTGCGACGCGACGTCCGTGGCTCGACATCGATCCTGCGTGTCGGTGACCTCACCCTCGATGCCAGCCGACAGCTCGCCCAGCGCGGCGAGCGGGAACTGGCCCTCACGCTCAAGGAGTTCGGGGTGCTGCGCTATCTCATGAGCAACCCCGGCCACGTCGTGTCGTCCGAGGAACTCCTCGAGCACGTGTGGGACGAGAACGCCGACCCGTTCACCCAGACGGTCCGCGTGACGGTGGGGACCCTGCGGCGCAAGCTCACGACCGGAGAGGAGCCGCAGGTGCTCGAGACCGTCATCGGTCGCGGCTACCGGCTGCGCGAGGAGGCTCTGGCATGACGGTCCCCGCGTGGGCGCGCACCATCCGGGCACGGCTGGCGCTGACCTACTCGGCGCTGTTGTTCGGCGTCGCCACACTTCTGCTCGGCGGGATCTACCTCGCCCTGTCACAGTCGATCGAGTCCAAGCCACTCGATCCGGTGACCGTCAAGAAGTTCGAGAAGGGTGGCGGCGGAATCGTGAACTACCGCCCGGGTGAGGACTTCCAGGCGGCCGACATCCGAGACGTGCAGGAGTACGTCAACTACACCACTCTCGAGACCCTGCGCACCTACTCGTTCATTGCGCTGGCCGTGCTCTTCCTCCTGAGTCTCCTCATCGGCTGGTGGGTGGCGGGCCGTGCCCTGCGACCGGTCGAGCGCATCACGACGACCGCTCGCGAGATCACGGCCTCCGACCTCTCGCGGCGCATCGGCGCCACAGGCCCTCGCGATGAGCTGCGCACCCTGGCCGACACCATCGATGACATGCTCGGCCGACTCGAGAGGTCGTTCAGCGCCCAGCGAACCCTGGTCGACGACGTCTCGCACGAACTCCGCAATCCCATCGCCGTCGTGCAGGCCAACGTCGACGCCGTGCTGTCACGCGATGACACGACCCACGATGAGCGCGCTCACTCGGTGAGCGTGGTCTCGCGGGCGACCCACCGGATGGCCAGCCTCGTCGACGACCTCCTCGCGACGGCGAGGACGAGGTCGGGCGCTTTCGTCGACCGCGAAGTCGACCTCTCCGAACTGGCCGACGAAGTGGTCGAGGAACAGCGCCTGCTCGCCGAGGGCCGCGGCCTGCGTCTGGTTCGTCGTCTGGCCCCGGGGCCCCGCGTCGTCGCGGACGCCGAGTCCCTCAGCCGGGCACTCGACAACATCCTCGCCAACGCCGTCCGACTCTCCCCCGGTGGCGGGGAGGTGACCGTCGCCTCCGGCTCGATGCGCGGCTGGGCCTGGGTGGCCGTCCGCGACGAGGGGCCCGGCATCGCCGAAGGTGATCGCGAGCGCGTGTTCCAACGTTTCGGACGGACCGGTGTGGCCCGCGACCACGACGGTCACGGTCTCGGCCTGTCCATCTCCCGCCAGGTCGTCGAGTCCCACGAGGGACACATCGCCCTGTTCGGCGAACCGGGCGTCGGCAGCACGTTCGTGGTCTGGCTCCCCGATCGCGCGATCAGGCGCGATGAGGACCGCGAGCGAACCCCGCCCCAGACCGACCCCTTGGGACGGGCCTGAGCCCGAATCTCGTGGCGTCCGCTGGACCAACCAGTGCGGGTCGGTGCATCTTGCTGCCGTCGTTGCGGCGCATCCGATGCCCGCGAAGGGCGGTCACGTCTCGTCGCGCACGTCGCGCTCGCGGGGCCTGAAGATCGCGACGCACTCGATGTGGTGGGTCATCGGGAAGGCGTCGAACGCGCGCAGTGATGTGAGCGCGTAGCCGCGCTCCATGAGGTATGCCGTGTCGCGGGCGAATGCCGCCGGGTCGCAGGCCACGTAGGCGAGCGCCCTGGCGCCGAGCGCCACGACAGCCTCCACGACCGCCTTGCCCGCTCCCGTGCGAGGGGGGTCGAGCACGACGATGTCCGCACTGGGTGGCAATTGGCTGTGCGGCCTGCGTGGTCCCGTGCGTCGCCGACCCCGACGTGAGCCGGCGACCCGACCCGTCGACTCGACTCCGAAGACGTGATCGACCCTGCCCTGGATGTAGTGGACCCAGGGGGTCCGCTCCACGTTGAGGCGGGCCTGGGTCACCGCCGTCGCGTCCGACTCGACCGCGACGACCTGACCTTCGGGTCCGACGGCTTCGGCGAGCGCCGAGGCGAAGACCCCGACACCCGCGTAGAGGTCGAGGCCCCGCTCCCCCGGCCGTGGTTGCAGTCCGGAGATGACGGCATCGACGAACGTGGCCGAGGCGCCGAGGTGCACCTGCCAGAATCCCCGTGCGCTGACGTCGAATTCTCGCGAAAGTGCCTGAGCCGCAACCTTTTCGGTGACGACCGGGGCCGTCGGCTCGTCGGACGGAACGCGGACGACGACAGCCGGCCCGACGCTCGGGGCCACGACGTCGACGGCCTTCTCGTCGGGCCAATGGCCCTGCAGCACACCGGTGCCCACGACATCCTCACGCGCGATGAGGCAGTCGTCGATGACGATCAGGTCGTGGCTCCGGTGTCGACGCATTCCCGCTCGACCCGAGTCGTCGACCGCGAACTCGGTGCGGGTGCGCCACCTCAGACCCTCGACGTCGCCGGGCACCGCTTCAACCGTGACCGCGAGGTCGACACCGGCCAGTCGTCGCAGCTGCTCCTCGACGACCGCCGCCTTGAGACTCCGCTGCTCGCGAACGGCAACGTGCTGGAAGTCGCAGCCACCGCACAGGCCGGGGCCGGCATACGGGCAAGGTGGTTCGACGCGATCAGGTGAGGGGCGCAGGACGGCAACGGCATCGGCACGCAGGAATCGGTCGCCCGGTCCACCCTCGGTGATGCGGGCCCGCACCTCCTCCCCGGGCAGGGCGTGACGGACGAAGAGGACGCGGCCCTGATGTCGTGCGACGACGAAGCCCCCGTGGGCGATGGGTCCGGCCTCGATGACCACCTCGTCGCCGACGCGGAGACTGTCGGCAGCCCCAGAATGCTCACTCACCGTTGTCACCCTTCGCCACGTCGGACGTCGCCGACCACCGGACCGTCCATGCGCTCCTCGACCCCCTCGGACGAAGCCAGCTGCCAGGGGACGCTCGACACCATGACGCCGGGGGTGAAGAGCAGGCGCCCCTTGAGCCTCAGGGCGCTCTGGTTGTGGAGTGCCTGTTCCCACCAGTGGCCGAGGACGTACTCGGGGATGTAGACGACGACGATGTCGCGCGGATTGCCCGAGCGCAGGGACTTCACGTACTCGACGACCGGGCGGGTGACCTCGCGGTAGGGGCTGTCCAGCGCCTTGAGGGGCACCGGGATCTCTCGGCGGTCCCACTCGTCCTGAAGCGCCCTGGTCTCGGCGGGGTCGACGTCGACCGTGACCGCCTCGAGGCTCGAGGGCCTCGTGGCTCGCGCATAGGCGAGCGCGCGCAGCGTCGGCTTGTGGACCTTGGACACCAGCACGATGGCGTTGACCCGCGAGGGCAGGAGCTGCTGCTTCGTGTCAGCCGGGTCGACCCGCAGCTCGTCGCGCACCCTGTCGTAGTGCCGCTTGATCCGCATCATGAGGAAGAAGAGCACGGCCATCGCGGCGACGGCGTAGCCGGCACCGTGGAGGAACTTCGTGGCGAGGACGACGAGGAGCACGAGGCCGGACATCGCCGCACCGACCGCGTTGATGATCCGGCTGCGGTGCATGCGTGCGCGTGCGCGTCCGTCCTTCTCGACGGCGAGCAGGCGGTTCCAGTGGCGGATCATGCCCGTCTGGCTGAGCGTGAAGGAGACGAAGACCCCGACGATGTAGAGCTGGATCAGCTTGGTGACCTGGGCGTCGTAGAGGGCGATGAGGGCTGCCGCTGCCCCGGCGAGGATGAGGATGCCGTTGGAGAAGGCCAACCGGTCGCCCCGCGTGTGGAGCTGACGCGGCAGGAACCCGTCACGGGCGAGGATCGACCCGAGCACGGGGAACCCGTTGAACGCCGTGTTGGCCGCGAGGAACAGGATGAGCCCGGTGACCACGGAGACGAGGACGACACCGGGGTGGAATCCCTCGAAGACCGCCTTGGCCACCTGGCCCATGACCGTGTCCTGGACATGCTCCTCGCCGACGGGTCGGCCGTCCCTGAGCAGCTGGGTGGCAGGGTCCTCCGCGATCTTCACGCCGGTCCACCTGGCCAGAGCGACCATCGAGGCGAGCATGGTGATCGCCATGGCGCCCATGAGGAGCAGGGTCGTGGCCGCATTGCGACTCTTGGGCTTCTGGAAGGCGGGCACTCCGTTGGAGATTGCCTCGACCCCGGTGAGTGCCGCGCATCCGGACGAGAACGCCCTGAGGAGGAGGAACGCGAGAGCCGCGGTGCCGAGGGCCTCCATGCCCGGTTCGGCCACCAGGTCGTAGCCCGCGCTCTCGGCCTGGGGAAGCGTCCCCCGGGCCTCCCGGAAGAAGCCGACCGCGGCCATGCCGAGGACGGTGACCATGAAGAGGTAGGTCGGGAGCGCGAACGCCTTGCCGGACTCCCGGACGCCCCTCAGGTTCATCGCGGTGAGGAGGACGACGAGCGTCACGGCGGCAGCCACCTCGTGTCCGCGCAGGAAGGTGAAGGCCGACGCGGCGTTCTGGATCCCGGCCGAGACGGACACGGCAACGGTGAGGACGTAGTCCACGAGCAGGGCACTCGCGACGGTGAGGCCCGCCTTGGGGCCGAGGTTGACGCTCGCCACCTCGTAGTCGCCGCCCCCGGACGGGTAGGCATGCACGTTCTGCCGATAGCTGAGCACGACGACCGCCATGACCACGACAACGGCCAGGGCGACCTCCCACGAGTGGGTCGCTGCCAGAGCTCCTCCGGCAAGGCCCAGGGTCAGGAGGATCTCGTCCGGCGCATAGGCGACGGACGAGAGTGCATCACTGGCGAAGACTGGTAGGGCCAGACGCTTCGGGAGCAACGTCTCACCGAGCCGGTCGGACCGCATCGCACGCCCGAGGATGACGCGTTTGACCACGCGACCGGAAGAACTCACGAGCGCCACTCTATGCACCGGCGCACTGGTCCGCCGCCCGCGTGCCCCGGTGTAGCGTCGGAGCGTGCATTTCGTCATCATGGGCTGCGGCCGCGTCGGCGCCTCGCTGGCCAGGGCTCTCGAACGGGCCGGCCACGAGGTCGCGATCATCGACCAGGACGAAGCGGCGTTCCGACGCCTCGGTGCGTCCTTCGAAGGACGCCGCGTCGTCGGACTCGGGTTCGACAGGGACACGCTGCGGGAAGCGGGGATCGACGAGGCCTATGCGTTCGCGGCGGTCTCGAGCGGCGACAACTCCAACATCCTCGCGGCACGGGTGGCGCGCGAGAAGTTCGGCGTCGAGAACGTCGTGGCGCGCATCTACGACCCGGGCCGGGCAGAGATCTACCAGCGTCTCGGCATCCCGACGGTCGCGACCGTCAAGTGGACGAGCGACCAGGTGCTCCGTCGCCTCCTCCCCCAGGGGCACGTCCCCGAGTTCACCGACCCCAGTGGCCGGGTGGTCATTGCCGAGATGCCCATCCACGAGGGCTGGGTCGGGCACCGGGTGTTCGACCTCGAGAACGCCGTCGGCGGCCGGGTGGCCTATGTGAGCCGGCTGGGTGAGGGCCTCATCCCCACCACCGAGACCGTCTACCAGGACGGCGACCTCGTCCACTTCTCCCTCGACCGCGCGCGCCTCGCCGAGGCCGAGCGCATCCTCGACGCAGCCCCCGCGGCTCACTGACAGCTAGGACCTTTCGCATGCGCGTCGTCATCGCCGGAGCCGGCAGCGTGGGTCGCTCCATCGCCCGCGAGCTCATCCGCAACGGCCACCAACTCCTGCTCATCGACAAGGAGGCCGACGGCGAACGGGTCAGCAAGGTGCCTGACGCCGCGTGGCTCCAGGCTGACGCCTGCGAGCTCAGTGCCCTCACCGAGGCAGGAGTGGCCGACTGTGACGTCGTCGTGGCAGCGACGGGAGACGACAAGGCCAACCTCGTCGTGTCCTTGCTCTCCAAGACGGAGTTCGGCGTGCCGCGCACCGTCGCCCGGGTCAACAACCCCAAGAACGAGTGGATGTTCGACGACGCCTGGGGTGTCGACGTCGCCGTGTCCACACCGCGCCTCATGACGGCACTCATCGAGGAGGCCGTGTCCGTCGGCGACCTCGTCCGGATCTTCGAGTTCCAACAGGGCCGGGCCGCCATGGTCGAGATGACCCTGCCCGAGGGCAGTCCGTATGCCGGCACTCGCGTCGGCGACATCGCGTTCCCCGCAGACACGGTCCTCACGGGCATCATCCGCGGCGGTCACCCGATCGCCCCGAGCCGTGACGATGCCCTCGAGCCACTGGACGAGTTGCTCTTCATCACCACGAGTGAGGGCGAGTCCGATCTCGAGTCGATGCTCAGCCCGGGGTCACAGCGGCAGAAGCGTCAGATCGACGACTGACTGTCGCGCCCGTCGCGGGCGTCGTCGTCCTCGACGTGGTCGAGGCCCTGGCTGTGGGCGAGCGCGTCGATCTCCTGGGGAGTGTTGCCGCGCACGAGCATCCAGCCCATGACCGCCACACCGGCGACCCACAGGGGCCAGCCGAGGAGGATCTTGGCGACGCCCAGGGCAGCGACCTGCCCGGCGAGGTACAGCGGGATCTGGATCGAGAGGCGCACGGCATACAGCGCCACGAGCACCCAGGTGAGCCGCGAGCAGACCCGGACCATCCCGGAGTCCCGGCGCCAACCGAACGGGTCCTCGGCAGCCCGAGGATCCCCCGCCCCGACGAGGAAGCCGACGACGGGCCACCGCGCCAGGATCGAGATGAGGGTTCCCACGAGGTAGGCACCGGACAGCAGCATGCCCGGCAGGAACGCGTCCTCGGCACGGCCACTGCGCATTGCGAAGAACGCGGCGAGCGCCGTGGCGATGACGGCTCCGAAGACGTGTTGCAGGCTCGACCGCTGAATCAGACGCAGGACGGCCAGGACGACTGCCACAGCGACCGCGGACCACACGGCCTGCCGGAGAGCGGGGCCAGACTCGGCGTAAAGGTCTTGGCGCCAGGTCCACACGCCGATGAACGCGATCGTCGGCAGTGCTGTCTCAAGGGAGCCGCGCCACCCTCCGAGAGCCGTCGACAGACGGTGTCGGATGAGCTCTTCGACCGAGTGGGCAACCGTCTGCTCGGCGGGCGTCGGCGTGGGCATGGGCGTCACCGACGTCACTTCGCCGGAACGATCTGATAGGTCGGGTTGAAGATCGTGGGCTGACCCTTGACCTTCGCGACTCGACCCTCGGCGATGAGGAAGACACCCGGCTCGATTCCCGCGATGCGACGGCGGCCCACCCAGACGAGGTTGACCGAGCGCTGGCCGTCGAAGAGTTCGGCCACGAGCACCGGAACGCTCTGTCGCGGTGGGAGGGTGAGGGAGCGGATCGATCCGGCCACGGTGGCAGGGCGGCGTTCGACAAGTTCCCCGGCACACGCGACCGCGCTTCCGGGGTCGGACAGGGTGCGCTCGCGGATCTCGTCGGCCTCGAACTCCGTGTCCGTCCGTGCGAGGTCGCGCAGGCGCTCCTTGAGACCCATCACCTCACCTCAGTGATCTCGGGGCCGCGTTCGAACGGGTTGAGGTCGTCCGTGGAGACCTGTGCCTGTTGCCCGGTCGGAGCCGGGGGCATCGGAGTTGCCTCCTCCTGCGGCAGGCGCAGGGGCAGGAGTTCACGCGGTGCCATGGGGTCCGTGCCGCGGACGACAACGGTCTCCCGGAAGATGTCCAGCAGGGGTGCGGCGGCCTCCTCGTCGATGGCCCCGCGGCCCGAGATGACTCCACGCAGGAACCAGCGGGGTCCGTCGACGCCAAGGAACCGTGCCGGCGCGAACACCGTGCGGCCGTCGGGCCCGGCGCTGGGCATGCGCGTGCGGAGCTCGATGCCGAGCTCACCCTCCTCGGTGTCGGCGGTCCCGCCCTGACTCGCGATGGCGTCGGCGATCTCGGATCGGATCTGCGCCCAGAGTCCCCCGCTGCGCGGTGCCGCGAAGGCCTGGAGCTGGAGGGCGGACTCGCCGAGGACCGCGGTCGCGGCCACGACGTGCTGCTGCTCCTGGTCGATCTCGAGCCGCAGTTCCATGCCAGTCGAACCGCTGATGCGCAAGGAGCCAAGGTCGAGCCGACCGTCGTCGTCCCCGACCTCGGACGCGTCGAACGGACCTGAGGAACGGTCGACCGGACGATCGGCGCCGGCCTTGTCGTCGGCACTCGAGTCGTCGGCGCCCGACTGGTCGGCGACCGACTCGTCCTCGATGCCCGCCTCGGCCTCGGCACCGGTCACGGCGTCGGGTGCGCCCTCGACTGCGGTCTCTGCGTCGGCCTTGCGGCGGCGAAACATGCTCACGGTGTGGTCACTTCCTCGAAGGTGTCCGAAGGCGTCGTGCCGAAGCCTCCGGTGGATCCATGTCCAGTGTCACCCCGGACACTGTCAGGGAGCGAGTCGGCCTCCCTGAAGTCTGCGTGGACGTACTCCTGGACGACGAGCTGGGCGATCCGGTCCCCGACCTCGACCGTGAACGCGGCGTCCCTGTCGAGGTTGACGAGGTTCACGAGGATCTCCCCCCGGTAGCCCGAATCGATGGTGCCTGGCGCGTTGACGATCGTGACTCCGTGCCGGGCTGCGAGCCCCGATCGCGGGTGCACCAGACCGACGGTCCCCGCCGGCAGGGCCACGGCGAGGCCCGTTCGGACGAGGGCACGCTCCCCCGGCTGGAGGGTCACGGGCTCGACTGCAGTGAGGTCCGCGCCGGCGTCACCATCGGTGGCGTATGCCGGGATGCGGGCTTCCGAGGTCAGCCGCCGGAACACGACCGGGATGCGAGAAGGGCCAGTCACGGGGACTGACCCTATCTCGGACGCCGGTCGTGTCCGACCGGTATCGGTGTCCTGCTCAGGCTGCGCACTCACTGCAGATCATCTGGCCGTTCTTCTCACTCGCCAGCTGGCTGCGGTGGTGCACGAGGAAGCACCGCGAGCAGGTGAACTCGTCGGCCTGGCGCGGGATGACCCGCACCGACATCTCCTCGCCCGACAGGTCTGCCCCCGGGAGCTCGAACCCTTCGGCCTGCTCCGTCTCGTCAACGTCGACGCTGGAGGATCGCTTGTCGTTGCGGCGAGTCTTCAACTCCTCGATGGAGTCCTCGGACAGCTCGTCGTCGGTCTTGCGTGGCGCGTCGTAGTCGGTCGCCATTGCGCTCCTTTCCCGATGTCGTGTGGTCAGTTCCGGAAAGTTTCCGGATGCTGACGTCCCTGCTTCGCCCTGTCAACGCACGGACGGTCACATTTGTGCCCGTGCGAGCCGGAATTGTGCACCATGGTCGAGATGAGCGCCACAGCGGGGCTGAGACTAGTCGCCGTGGTGCTCTTTCGTGCCCGATTCCACAAGTTCCCCGAAGGCCGACGCCAGCCCGTCTGCACAGGCCCACGTGAGGGCCGTTCCGGGAACCCCTGCGCCGTCGAGTCCACCCACCTTCGCCCCCGACTCCTCGGCGATGAGCCAGCCAGCAGCGAGGTCCCAGGCGTTGAGCCCCGTTTCGTAGTAGGCATCGATGCGACCGGCAGCCACTGCGCACAGGTCGAGCGCCGCGCTTCCCATCCGACGGATGTCCCGGATCCGCGGCAGGAGGTCGAGGAGGAGGCGGGCCTGACGCGCGCGGCGATCCGCGGCATAGCCGAAGCCCGTCGCCACCAGAGCCTGCCCGAGCTCGTCGCATCGGCTGGAGGTGAGGTCGTGGTGGTCCTCCCCCACGACCAGGTGCGCTCCCGCGTGGGCGCGGGCGCGGAACAGCTCGTCGGTGACAGGGTTGTAGACCGCCCCGGCGAAGGGACGCCAGCCACCCGGGATCGTCGGGTCGCCAACCACGGCGGCGACCGACACGGCATACGCGGGTATGCCGTAGAGGTAGTTGACCGTCCCGTCGATGGGGTCGATGACCCAGGTGATTCCGGAGGTGCCGCTGGCGCCGCCGCTCTCCTCACCGAGGACGGCGTCGTCGGGGCGGGCCTCTCGGAGGCGTTCGATGAGGTGGTCCTGTGCCCGCTGGTCCATCTCGGTGACGACGTCCGTCGCCGAGGACTTCGTGGCCGCCACCGTGACGTCTGCGGGACGCTCGTCGACGACGAGCCGTCCGGCGGAGCGCGCGATGTCTCCCGCCAAGGCCTCGAGGGCAGCGGCGAGTGCGTCGTCGGGAAGCGCGAGGTCCATGTCAGTCCTGTCCACACAGGGCGGGCAACGCGGCCCGCAGATTGGGGCAGCAGCCGGGGGCACAGACCGACGGACGCAGGTCACCGCCGTCGACCTGCTCGGGGATGACCACCTCGCTGCGGGCTTCCGCGGCTCGCTCCTGGAGCAGGTCCACCAGCGCCTCGACGAACAGGGGGTGGGTCCCCGCCGTGGGAACGCGGACGAGGCGCAGCCCGAGGCCCTCCGCCGTGTCTCGCGCCTCACGGTCGAGGTCGTTGACCACCTCCATGTGGTCGGAGACGAAGCCGATGGGCGCCAAGACGACGGTGGTGACTCCTTCGCCGGCCAGCTCCACGAGCCGGTCGTTGACGTCGGGCTCCAGCCACGGGGTCCGTGGGCTGCCGGATCGGGAGCAGAAGACCAGTTCGTGGTCGAGCGTGACGCCCGCGCGCGCCGCGAGCCCTTGGGCGATGACATGACCGGCTCGCAGGTGCTGCTCGACATAGAGGTTGCCGTCACCGTCGCCCGGGCCGGACGTGTCGTCCATCGCCTCCGGGATGGAATGCGTCACGAAGAGCAGCCGGGCGGAGTCGCGGTCACCCGGCTCCAGTTCTGCGACGGCCTCGACAAGGTGGTCGGTGTTGGCCGCGACGAAGCCCGGGTGCAGGGCGTAGGGCCGCACCTTGTCGATGACGAGGTCCGCGGCAGCGATACCCAACTCCTCCGTGGCGGCTGCGAGGTCCTCGCGATACTGACGGCACCCGGAGTACGACGAGTAGGCCGACGTCACCACGACGCACAGCCGGAGCAGGCCTTCGGCGCGGGCCGCGCGCAAGGTGTCGGTGACGAAAGGAGTGCTGTTGCGGTTGCCCCACAGGACCGGCACCGACGAACCGCGACGCGCCAACTCTGCTTCGAGTGCAGCCATGAGCGACCGGTTCTGGTCGTTGATGGGGCTGCGCCCGCCGAAGTGGTGGTAGTGCGTCGCGACCTCCTGGAGGCGGTCCTCCGGCACGTCGCGGCCGGCGGTGACCCGGCGCAGGAAGGGCATGACGTCGTCGGGCGCCTCGGGCCCGCCGAAGGACAGCAGCAGGACGGCGTCGTAGGGAGCGAGGGCGTCGTCGTCGGACGTTGTCGGCATGGTCCCAACCTAACGAGCGCCCCGTGGCGTACGCGTCGTGGTCGGGCTGGGAAGGCCCGACACGACGGGAACCCGGTGCACTTCACGGCGGGGCTGCTTTGCGACAGCCGCATGGGGTGGCACAGTCAAGGGTGACCTGACCACGGCCCGGGAGTTCAGTGATGATGGACCTTCGTCTCATCGGCGTCCACGAGGACGGCGAGCACGTCCTCCTCTCCGATGCAGAGGGGAAGCGCTACCGGGCGCCCCTCGACGAGGCGATGCGCGCCGCCGCTCGACGGGACCGACCTCGCCTGGGGCAGCTGCAGATCGAGATCGATGGTGGCCTTCGACCGCGCGACGTCCAGGCCCTGATCCGCTCCGGGCTGTCGACGGAGGAGGTCGCCGACCGTGCAGGCTGGACGATCCAGAAGGTCCAGCGCTTCGAGGGGCCGGTGCTCGCCGAACGCGAATACATCGCGAACCTCGCTCGTGCGGTCATCGTCGGTCAGACCCGTCCGGGATCCCGGGCCGGGAACCAGACCGCGGAGCAGAGCCTCGGGTCTCGGGCCGACGAGCGGCTCAAGGAGCGCGGTGTCCTCGCCGAACGCGTGCGCTGGGACTCATTGCGGCTCGACGACGGTCGGTGGACCGTCACAGCGCATTTTCCCGCAGGGGGGCGCGAGCGCATCGCGTCCTGGACCTTCGACCCGCGGCTGAAGTCCCTCCTCTCGGGCAATGACGAGGCCCGCTGGCTCAGCGAGGACAGCACTGGCGACTCAGCGATCCCGACGCCCCACGTGGCAACCAACGCCAACCGCGCCAGCGCCGTGTTCGATGTCGAGGCCGCCGGCGGGGTGAAGGAAGAGGCTGCTGCTGAGGGCGCGGACTCCTCCGACTCCTCCGACTCGTCCGGTCCCTCGGCCGAGCCGATCGATCTCATGGCAGCGATGCGGGAGCAGTCGACCCGCTCACGACGTAGTCACGGACGCCGCCGCTCCTCGCCGACCCACACGCCCGTGGACGAGTCGCCGCGCGACGACGCCCTTCCGCTCGAGGAACTCACCATGGACCCGGCCGAGGCGCCCGAGCCTCCGGCCGCCCGCGGCAAGCACCCCGTGAGCGCCCACCTCGACGATCGCGCCCACGATGTCGACGACGTGACGTCCGATGAGGACTCGGACTCCACAGAGACCCTCAACGCGGCGGAGGCGCGCGAGACCGCGAAGCCCGGCCCTCCGGCACAGGCGCCAGCCCGCAAATCCGGTTCGCGCAAGGCGGGCCGACCGACTGTCCCCAGTTGGGACGACATCATGTTCGGCGGCGGCCGCAGCTCCTGACCCACCCTCGCGCGGACCGGGGACGACACCCTGGGAGCGCACAACTGCCGGGTCGCCGCTGGCTGGGTCTGGCGGGAGCCGGGAGCGCGCCCAGCGCGCGGACGGCGGATGGATCTGTGGCGACCCGGGAGTTGTACGCGACCCCAGAGGCCGAAATATGACTACGCCCGAGGCGGCACTGGGCACACGTCGAGGTCGAACGGCAGGACGTCCGGCGTGACCGAAGCCTTGCGCGCTGCGTGACTGTTCATCCGACGCATGTAGTGGCGGCGGCACAGCACCTCGTACTCGACGAGGCTCTCGGTCGCCGTGGCCGTGTCACCGACGACGACCTGCTCACCTTCGACGACCATGACTCCGTCGATGATGCGCGCATTGTGCGTGGCACGCTCACCACACCAGCAGAGCGCGGCAACCTGGAGCACCTGCACCCGGTCGGCGAGTTCGAAGAGGCGCTTGGCACCCGGGAAGAGCTCCGTGCGGAAGTCGGCAGTGATGCCGAAGCAGTTCACGTCGATGCCGAGCTCGTCGACGACCCGAGCCAGCTGCTCGATCTGGGCGCCGGTATAGAACTGAGCCTCGTCGCAGATGAGGTAGTCCACTCGCTGCCCGTGAGTGAGGTGCTCCACGACGACGTCCCAGAAGTCGAGCTCGTCGGTGACCTCGTGGGCCTGGGTAGAGAGGCCGAGGCGGGAGGACAGCACCGACTCCCCCATGCGGTCGAGCTTCGTGAAGATCTGACCGACGCGCTGACGCGCCCGGTGGTTGTGATCCATCTGGAGCGCGAGGGTGGACTTGCCGCAGTCCATCGTCCCGGAGAAGAACACCAACTCAGCCACGAGGCGACACCCTATGTCGCGCGAGCGGCAACGTGGAACAACGGCACGGGCACTTCGTCATCGGTCAGGGATCCGTGCAGCCCGATGAGGGCGAGTAGCTCGGGCCGGTGGTGCCGCGAGTCGACGACGGCGTGGGCCTGACGCATGGCCACGACGACGTCACCGATCCGCGCGAGGTGCTCGTCGTGGACCGGACCGAAGAGACCCGCGGCAACGGCCTCGTCGCGGCTCACGATCCAGGCGATGTCACCCAGGCGCGCCCGCCAGGTGGCCAGCACGTCGTCGGTGGCACCGGCTTCGCAGTACAACTGTGGCGCCCGCGGCTCGCCCCCGGAGTGACGCACACCCGCGGCGAGGTCGGGATCATGGGCGAGGTCGAAGCGGTGGGCCATGGGCACGTCGACCATGCCGTGGTCGGCCGTGATGGTGAGGGAGCAGTCGGACGGCAAACCATCGGCCAACCGTGCCAGCTGGCGATCGATGGTCTCGAGTTCGTCCCCCCACTGCCAGGACTCGCAGCCGTGAACGTGGCCGACCTTGTCGAGGTCACCCCAGTAGAGGTAGGTCAACGAGGCGGGCTGCGAACGGGCATGAGCCAGGGTCGCGTCCACGCGAGCCTCCAAGGACTGCGCCGCCACGAACCGTCCCCCACGCAGGGCCGCCCGGGTCAGACCGGATCCGTCGAAGAATCCCGGACCGATACGCGCCACATCGAGGCCCCGGGCCGCAGCCTTCTCGAACCACGTGGCTCTGGGCTGCCACCGTTCGGGAACGGGGCCGTCCTCCCAGGAGAGCTCGTTCAGGAGCCGGTCCTCTCCCGGTATGAGGACCTCGAACCCCACCATCCCGTGCGATCCCGGGTCGAGTCCCGTCCCGAAGGAGCCCATGGAGACAGGCGTCGTCGAGGGGAAGCCCGCAGCGATGCGTTTGCCATCGGCAAAGAGCGACCGCAGCCACGGGGCGTGGCCGCCGCGTCGGCGCAGCAGGTCGTGTCCGAGTCCGTCCACGAGGACGACGACGGCACTGCGCGCGGACGGGAGGACCCAGCGCGGTCCGACGTCGGGCACCCCGAGGGCCGAGACCACTGAGGGCAGGACGTCCTTGAGTCCACCCTCGGCGTAGGCCGGTGCCCTGAGCGGCACGAGGGAGGTCACTGCCCGAGCGAGGCCGAGAGTGCGTGAGCGAACGAGATCGCCTGCTGCAGTGCGGGATCGCCATCGGCGGTGGCCGACACACGGAGCGCGATGTCATCGCTCGAGATGGTGCCGTCGTAGCCGTGGTCGGCATCGCAGCCCGGCTCCCCGCACGTCGCGGGCAGAAGGTCGACACGGCTCACGGCGCCCCACCCGAGCGTGAGGGTCAGCTCGCGCCCCAAGGATCCGGGTACGTAGTTCTGGGGGTCGGCGACCACATGGGTGAGCATCACTCCGCGCACCGCCGAGAGCGGGATGCTCTCGGTCGTCGCCGTGGCGACCTCCTGCTCACCACCGCTGGCACCGGCCGCTTCATCGGCGTGGTCGTCGGCGTGGGCGATGACCAGTCGCGAGGGTGTGAGCACGAGGACGGTGACGTGGCGACGGATGACGTCGCGGTCGAAGGTCGTCTCAAGGTGGACCAGGTGCGAGCGCACCTCTTCACCGGCAAGTGCGGCCGAGACGACGTCGCCAACGAGTGCCGGGTAGTACCCCGCCCTCTCGATGGCATCGGTGAGGTCCACCGGCAGGGTGGGGACGTCGAACGGGCGCTTCATGCCCATCATTCTGCCGCACCGATCGGGTGGGGCAGCGCCGTCCGGGTCCAGTCATGGACCCAGCGAGATGCAGCGCCATCAAGCGGGGCCAAGAAGGATCCACCCTCGCGGTCACGAGCCGCGTCGCGATGGGACAGAAGATGGGTCTTGCGGTCCATCCTTACCACCGAGTAACTTACCGTCGGTAAGTCAACCGCTGATCGACAGGAGCACCGATGCCCACGCCTGCCCCCTCCAGCCGCCGGCTCCGACGCGTGAGCAGCATGGGGGTTGCGGCACTCGTCGCCCTCGGTCTCAGCGGCGCGACCGCACACGCCGACGTTCCCTCGGTCACCGTGACGTCGGAGGCCCCGAGCCAGCAGCAGGTCTTCTTCGTCGGGAACAACTGGTCGGGCAACGTCACGGTGATCCGCCCTGACGGCGACTACGGCAAGCTCGGCGACATCAACATGATCCCCGACAAGACCCAGCGGGAACTCGAGATCTACCTCAATCCCGTCCGCCTCGCCGCCTATCTGTACATCCAGAGGACGGCCGGTGAGGGACACAACCAGTACGTCGACGACATGTACTCGACGCCGGACGGATCGTCGATCGTCGCGTCCCGGCCGAGCTATGCCGACGTCGTCTCGATCAACACGACGACGGGTGCGGTCGAGTGGCGCTTCCCGGTGAGCGGGTTCCGGTCCGACCACATGGCCCTCTCCCCCGACGGAACGCAGGTGGCCGTCTCCGCGTCCAGTGGCAACGTCGTCCACGTCCTCGACATCGAGACCGGCCGCGAGTTGGGCCGATTCCCCACGGGCGACAAGCCACACGAGAACGTCTACATCGATGGTGGTCGCTACATCGTCAACTCGGCGATCGGCAACGTCGAGACCGGCCAGGACGCTCGGTGGCAGGACTTCACCAAGGGTGATCGCAAGCTCGTCATCGCTGATGCCCAGAGCTTCGAGGTGGTCAGGACCATCGACATGCGACCGTTGCTCGACGCCTTCGGTCGCAAGGACCTCAGCGATTCGGTCCGACCGATGGCCTTCAGTCCCGACGAGTCGAAGCTGTACTTCCAGGTCTCCTTCTTCGCCGGCCTCGTCGAATACGACGTCGATGCGGGGCGGATCACCCGTGTGGCCGACCTCCCGAAGAACCCTGCCGTGAACCCCGACCGGACGACGTGGGTCAACGACTCGCGGCACCACGGTCTCGCCATGAGTGCCGACGGCTCCAAGCTGTGTGTCGCGGGGACGATGGACGACTACGCGACCATCGTTGACCGCCGCACCCTCACGGCTGGGTCCCTCATCCCTGCAGGCAAGCCCTACTGGGCGACCATCAGCCCGGACGGCAAGCGCTGCATCATCAGCGAAAGCGCCACCGACACGGTGACGGCAATCGACTTCGGCACCGGTCAGCGAGTGGCCACGGTGCCGGTCGGCGACCACCCCCAGCGGGTGCGCCTGGGCTCCCTTCCCGAAGGATGGTCCGGCACCTCCCGCTGAGGCTCCGATCAGGTGAGGGAGCGCCGTCCGGGGTCCGTGCGCCGGGCCACCGGTGCCACGGTGACCTCGGCGCCGAGCACCTCGACCCCGCCGGGTTGAGCGTTGACCGGATTGAGGCGGAGGGACACCAACTCGGGCATGTCGTCACTCATGACCGACACTCGCGCGATGAGATCGGCCAGGGCTGCCCGGTGCACCGGGGTCGACCCGCGGTGCCCGTGAAGCACCGGGGCAGCCTTGACCGATGAGATGAGTTCGGAGACAGCGACATCCGTGAGCGGCGGGATGCGGTGCGCGATGTCGTCGAGGAGCTCGGTCGGAAGTCCGGAGACACCGAAGCTCACCACCGGGCCGAACAGCGGATCCTCGTCGGCGGTGACGACGCACGCCACCCCTGGAGTGGCCATGCGCTGCACCTCGAGCTCACCTGCGGCGAGGGGGGAGAGACGCTCGTGCAGCGAAGCCCAGGCGTCGCGCACGGCCTGGTCGTTCGCCAGGTCGACCCGGACGCCGGTGACCCCGCCCTGATGGCGCAGCATCGGTGCCGTGGATTTCAGGACGACCGGGTAGCCGATCTCGCCGGCGGCCTCGACGGCCTCGTCGACCGTCGCCACGCGGCGCGACGGCCACACCTCGATGCCGTAGGCCGCGAGCAGAGCCGCAGTTTCGTCGGGATCGAGTCGTCGCCCTTCCGGGCTGACGGACAGGACCGTGTGGACCACGTCCTCGGCGACCCGCCTGTTGATCCCGGCCGGGGCGACTGGCACGCCATGGTCCTTGTTGCGCCACTGCGCGTACTTGGTCGCCTTCGCCAAGGCGTAGGCCGCGTCCTCCGGCATTGCATAGATCGGGATCGCCTGACCGGACCCGCCACCTTCTTCCATGGACGTGGACGAATCCACTCCGCGCATGCCCAAGAACGTTGCGACACAGGTCTTCTCGGAGCCCCGCGCTGCTGAGCGAACCGCTTCGGTCACCTCTTCGTCGTGGGCGACGATGGGCGGGATGAAGCAAGCCAGGACGGAGTCGACGTCCGGATCCGCGAAGGCCTTGTCGAGGGCCTCGCGGAACTGCCTTGCCGTGGCCTCTGTCGGGAGATTGACCGGTCCATGGGTCACGTTGAGACCGCGCCCCGCGACGGCACCGGCCGACAGGGCGCCGAGTGCCGAGGAGTTGCCCACGATGGCGACCCGACGCCCTGCAGGCAGCGGCTGGTGGACGAGCAGCTGGGCCACGTCGAACATCTGGTGGACGTTGGACACCCGGATGGCTCCCGCTTGGCGAAGCATCGCGGTGAAGACCGTCGGGCGCGCCTTGGTCTTGCGCACGCGGTGCCCCGGCGGCACGCCGAAGGCGGAGACACCCGACTGCACGACGATGACCGGCTTGATGATGCCGAGGTTGCGGGCGATGCGCGAGAACTTGCGCGGGTTGCCCATGGACTCGAGGTAGAGGCCGACGGCGTGGGTGTCTTCGTCGTCGATCCAGTACTGCATGAGGTCGTTGCCGGACACGTCGACCCGGTTGCCCGCCGAGGCGAACGTCGAGATCCCGAGGTTGCGTCGAGCGGCGGACTGCAGCACGGCAATCCCGAGCGCACCGGACTGCGAAAAGAGGCCAAGATGCCCGGAGGGCGGCATGGTGGGTGACAGCGACGCGTTGAGCGAGAACGCGTCATCGGTGTTGATCAGTCCGAACGAGTTGGGTCCGACGATGCGCATGCCGGATCCCCTGACGCGACGCACGAGCTCGGCCTGGAGTTCGTCACCCTCTCCCCCACCCTCGCCGAAGCCGGAACTGACGACGAGCAATGCACCGACGCCGGCAGCGGCACACTCGTCGACCACCTTGAGCACCTTGTCGGCCGGCACCGCGACCACGGCGAGATCGACCGGTCCCGGGACGTCGCCAATCGAGTCGTATGCCGGCCGCCCCAGAATCGTGCGCGCCTTGCGGTTGACGGGATGCACCTCACCGGTGAAGCCGGCGTCGAGGAGGTTCTTGAGGAAGTGGTGGCCCATCGACTGTGCGGAACGACCAGCGCCGATGACGGCCACCGAGCGCGGACGCAGGATGCGGCTGACGCTGATCGCCTCGGCGCGGTGTTCGCGCGAGGTCGCCACGGCCTTGGAGCGATCCGTCGGCTCGATGTCGAAGTGGAGTGCCACCACCCCGTCCTCGACCTTGCGGCTCACCTCGTAGCCGGCCTCGGAGAAGACGGTGAGCATCTTGCGGTTCTGGGGCAACACCTCGGCGGTGAACCGGGTGATCCCGAACTCCTGCGCGACGGCGGCAAGGTGTTCGAGCAGCACCGAGCCGATGCCCTTGCCCTGGTGGTCATCACTGACGTTGAACGCCACTTCGGCCGACGCAGGTTCTGTGAGGTCGTAGCGGCCAATGCCAATGATGTCCTCACGCAGAGTCATGACGAGGGCGACGCGGTCCTCGTAGTCGACGTGGGTGAACCGATGGACGTCACGGTCCGAGAGCTGACGCAGCGGGGCGAAGAAGCGCAGGTAGATCGACTCGTCCGACTGGCGTGAGTGGAACGCGTGAATCAGGTCCACGTCGCTGGGAAGGATGGGTCGCAGGTGCGCAACACTCCCGTCCCGCAGGACGACGTCGGCCTCCCATCTGACGGGGTACCCCGGCGGCAGATCGAGGTCCTCGCTCATGGGGTCCATCGTGTCACGGCACGATGATCACCATGGACCTCATCGACGTGGTGACCCGCCGCCGCATGGTGCGGCGGTTCGACCCTGCTCGCGACGTGCCACTCGATTCGGTCCAGCAGCTCGTCCGCCTGGCCCAGCGAGCCCCGAGCGCGGGTCACACCCAGGGGTGGGACGTCCTCGCTCTGACCGACCCGGGCGACCGGGGTCGCTTCTGGGAGGCGAGCCGCGAGACCGACGAGACTTCCGCGTGGATGCGCGGCGTCTCTGCAGCGCCCGTCCTGATGGTCCTGCTCTCGGACCGGACGGCATACCTGGATCGTTATGCCGAACCCGACAAGGGGTGGACGGACCGATCTCTCGAACGGTGGCCCATCCCGTACTGGGACACCGACACCGCGATGGCGGCCATGATCATCCTGCTCGGCGCGGAGAACGCTGGGATCGGGGCCTTGTTCTTCGGCGTGCCTGCCGCTCGGCACGAGGCCGTCAAGGCGGCGTATGCCGTCCCGCCCGATCGCCGGATCGTCGGCGTCATCGCGTTGGGTCACGAAGCAGAACGGGTGACCAGCCCGTCGCTGAAGCGCGGGAGGCGGCCCCTGCGTGACGTGCTCCACCATGGGCGGTTCGGCGAGTCGAGAGCAGCACCGTCGGAGGCGTGAGTGAAGATGGGGTGTTCGCCCGGATGCGTACCCGGGATCCCACCGACAAAGGCAAGCCGTCACCTCCATGGCCAAGCGCACGACCTCCCAGACCGACGAAGAGATCGCCGAGAACATCGTCGACATCGATGTCGGGCTCGAGATGCAGAACGCGTTCCTCGAGTACTCCGTGTCGGTCATCCACTCGCGCGCCCTTCCGGACGTCCGTGACGGGCTCAAGCCGGTCCAGCGCCGCATCCTCTACTCGACGAGCGAGATGGGTCTGCGCCCCGACAAGGGCCACGTGAAGTCCTCGCGCGTCGTCGGCGACGTCATGGGCAAGTACCACCCGCACGGCGACACGGCGATCTACGACGCCCTGGTGCGCATGGCGCAGCCGTTCACGATGCGCCTGCCCCTCGTGGACGGCCACGGCAACTTCGGCTCCCTCGACGATGGCCCTGCCGCGTCGCGCTACACGGAGGCCCGGCTGGCGCCGGCGGCGCTCGCGATGACGGCGAGCCTCGACGAGGACACCGTCGACTTCGTCCCCAACTACGACGACCAGCTGCTCCAGCCCGGGGTCCTGCCGGCCTCGTATCCCAACCTCCTCGTCAACGGGGTCTCCGGCATTGCGGTGGGGTTCGCGACGAACATGCCGCCGCACAACCTCGTCGAAGTCATCGGCGCTGCCCGGCACCTCATTGCGCACCCGAACTGCAGCCTTGACGACCTCATGAAGTTCGTCCCCGGCCCCGACCTCCCACTCGGTGGCCGGATCGTGGGCCTTGACGGCATCCGCGACGCGTACCTCACCGGCAAGGGCACGTTCCGGACGCGAGCCACCGCCAGGATCGAGAAGATCACCCCGCGCAAGTCCGGCATCGTGGTCACCGAACTCCCCTATCTCGTCGGCCCCGAGAAGGTCATCGAGCGGATGAAGACGCTCGTGCAGGGCAAGAAGCTCCAGGGCATCAGCGACGTCAAGGACCTGACCGACCGCAAGCACGGGCTCCGTCTCGTCATCGAGGTCAAGAACGGCTTCAACCCCGAGGCGGTCCTCGAGCAGCTCTACAAGCTCACCCCGATGGAGGACTCCTTCGGCATCAACAACGTCGCTCTCGTCGAGGGCCAGCCGCAGACGCTGGGGCTCAAGGACCTCCTGCGCCACTACGTCGAGTTCCGGATCGACGTGGTGCGACGCCGCACGGCGTTCCGGCTGCGCAAGGCGCAGGACCAACTGCACCTCGTCGAGGGTCTGCTCATCGCCATCCTCGACATCGACGAGGTCATCCAGCTCATCCGGTCCAGCGAGGACACGGCGACCGCTCGAGCCCGACTCATGGACGTCTTCGACCTCAGCGAGGTCCAGGCCAACCACATCCTCGACCTCCAGCTGCGCCGACTGACGAAGTTCTCGCGACTCGAGCTCGAGCAGCGACGCGACGAGCTTCAGAAGCAGATCGAGGAGCTCGAGGCGATCCTCGGCGACGAGAAGCTGCTGCACCGGACGGTGTCCGGGGAACTCGCCGAGGTCGCCAAGAAGTACGGCACCCCTCGTCGCACGGTGCTGCTCGAGTCGGCAGGCAATCCGGTGAGCACCGCCGCCCCGCTCGAGGTGGCCGACGACCCGTGCTGGGTCCTGTTGTCGTCGACCGGATTGCTTGCACGCACGTCGAATGCGGAACCGATCCCCGCCGAGGGCCCGAGGGCGAAGCACGACGCCGTCGTCGCGGCGGTCCGGACCACCGCGCGCGGTGAGGTGGGTCTCGTGACGAGCCTCGGCCGGATGATTCGGATCAACGCGCTCGAACTGCCAACCCTCCCCCCGCTTGGCGGAGCACCTTCGCTGTCCGGGGGCGCTCCCTTGGCGGCCTATGTCGACCTGCCACGGGGCGAGGAGCCCGTGTCGGTCGTGTCGCTCGCCGCCGACGGCCCGGGCCTTGCCCTCGGCACGGCGCAGGGCGTCGTGAAGCGAGTCACCGCTGACCAACCCAAGTCGCACGACTGGGAGGTCATCTCGCTCAAGCCGGGCGACACCGTAGTCGGCGCTGGCCAGGTCGTGACCGGCGACGAGGACCTCGTCTTCGTCACCTCCGACGCCCAGCTCCTGCGCTTCGCCGCGAATTCCGTTCGGCCACAGGGACGTTCGGGTGGGGGTATCGCAGGTGTGCGAGTCAACGCAGGCCAGCGCGTGGCGTGGTTCGGGGTGGTCGACCCGTCACGGGACGCCATCGTGGTCACGGCCAGCGGGTCGACCGACGCCCTTCCCGGCACCCAGCCGGGCGCGATCAAGGCGACTCCCTATGCCGAGTACCCCACGAAGGGGCGCGGCACCGGCGGCGTGCGTGCGCATCGCTTCCTCAAGGGCGAGGACACCCTCGTCCTCGCGTGGGTCGGTGCCGTGCCCGCTCGGGCCAGCGGTGCCGGCGGGGTCGCCATCGAACTCCCCGAGGCCAACGGTCGCCGGGACGGTTCGGGCGTCCAGGGTTCGGCGGTCATCACCGGCATCGGCTCACCCCAGTCCTGACCACGGTCGACTTTGTGCCCGTTTGGGACGGCGAGCGCCAGCGAGTTGTCCCAAACGGGCACAAAGTCGAGGGCGAGGTGAGCTTGGGTCGGCGGGCGGACGGCATACCCCAGGCGTGGGCCGCACTCGTGCGGATTGTGACGAACGCGTTATGTGATCGTGACAACACATTTGGGGGTAGGGGCTGGCCTCCGCTGTGTAACCGCTTTTACACTGCGAGCGGATCACCTCAGCGCTGAGGTCAGCGACGGCCCCGGCGCGTCCCCTGCAACAGATGGAGGCGGGCAATGGCCCACAAATCACAGCGCCGCTCAGCGATGGTCCTCTCGGGCCTCGTGGCGGTCTCCCTCGGACTCGCGGCCTGCGGCTCCTCGGATGACGGCGGCGGCGACGCAGACGCCGGCGCCGGAGCTGCCACCGAGATCGACTGCGCGCCCTACGAGGCGTTCGGTGAGCTCGACGGCAAGAAGGTGAAGGTCTACACCTCGATCACGGCCCCCGAGGACGAGCCGCACATCAACTCCTACAAGCCGTTCGAGGCCTGCACCGGCGTCGAGATCGAGTACGAAGGCTCGAAGGAGTTCGAGGCCCAGCTCCCCGTGCGCGTCAAGGGTGGCAACGCCCCAGACATCGCCTACCTCCCACAGCCGGGCCTCCTCAGGACGATGGTCGAGACCGGCAAGGTCGTCGAAGCGCCGCCGGAGGTCGTCAAGAACGTCGAGGCCAACATGCCCGACTGGAAGACCTACGGCGAGGTCGACGGGAAGTTCTACGCCGCGGCCCTGGGCGCCAACGTCAAGTCGTTCGTCTGGTACTCACCGGCGGCGTTCGAGGAGAAGGGCTACGAGATCCCCACCACGTGGGACGAACTCCTGACGCTCACGGACAAGATCGCCACCGATGACCCTGACGGCAAGCCGTGGTGCGCCGGCATCGAGTCCGGTGACGCCACCGGGTGGCCGGCCACGGACTGGATCGAAGACGTCATGCTCCGCACTGCCGGCCCCGAGACCTATGACAAGTGGGTCAACCACGAGATCCCGTTCAACGACCCCGCCGTGGCCACCGCCATCGCCGAGGTCGGCAAGATCCTCAAGAACCCGAAGTACGTCAACGGCGGCTACGGCGACGTCAAGACGATCGCCTCGACGTCCTTCCAGGACGCCGGGCTGCCGCTCCTCGACAACGGCGGCTGCTACATGCACCGTCAGGCGTCCTTCTACGCCGCGAACTTCCCGGAGGGCACCAACGTCGCCGAGGACGGCGACGTCTGGGCCTTCTACCTCCCCGCCAAGGACGCGACGACCAAGCCGGTCCTCACCGGTGGTGAGTGGGTTGCCGCCTTCGCCGACCGTCCCGAGGTCAAGGCCTTCCAGACCTACCTCTCCTCGGTCGAATGGGCCGACGAGCGCGCCAAGACCTGTGGTCTGGGTGGGTGTGTCACCGCCAACAAGAACGCGGACCCGGCACTGGTCAAGAACGCCGTCGACAAGCTGTCGGTCGAGATGCTGACCGACGAGGCGTCCACGTCCCGCGTCGATGGCTCGGACCTCATGCCGGGTGCCGTCGGATCGGGCACGTTCTGGAAGGGTATGACCGACTGGATCACCGGGCAGGACGACAAGGCCACTCTCGACTTCATCGAGAACTCCTGGCCCAAGTCCTGACCTGAGCTCCCAGGTCACACGCCGGGGTGGGGTGGGTTCCACCTCACCCCGGCTTTCCCTGCTGCAGCACCCGTCATTTCTGGAGGTGGAGTCATGGTCGCGAGCATGCTGAGCATCGCGCCGTCCGCAATCCCCGAGCCCTTCCTCCGTGCCGAGAGCACGTTGGGCAAATTCCTTCTCATGTTCTTCGCGGTGGCCTTCTTCGCCGCGGTCTTCGGCCTCGTCCTCTTCCTGGCTTCCCTGTTCAAGGGACGCGGGGGCGAGAAGGCCCAGGGCATGCTCTTCGCCGCGCCGGCCGTCCTGCTCCTCGCAGTCGGCCTCATGTATCCCGCGATCCTGACGATCATCCAGTCCTTCCGCGGGCGGCAGGGCAACGGTGACTTCACGTTCGAGAACTACACGGCCATGTTCACCGAGCCCGAACTCCTCATCGTGCTGCGCAACACGGCGCTGTGGGTCATCCTCGTGCCGTTCCTCGCGACAGCCATCGGGCTGCTCTACGCCATCCTCATCGACCGGGCGCGCGGAGAGGCCTTCGCCAAGGCCCTGATCTTCCTGCCGATGGCCATCTCCATGGTCGGCGCCGGCATCATCTGGAAGTTCGTCTACCAGTACAAGCAGACCGAACGGGACCAGATCGGGCTGCTCAACCAGATCTTCAAGATGCTCGGTCTCGAGACTCGGCAATGGCTCCTCGACGCCCCGCTCAACACGTTCATGCTCATCATCGTCATGGTCTGGATCCAAGCCGGCTTCGCGATGACCATCCTGTCCGCGGCGATCAAGGCCATCCCGGACGACATCATCGAGGCGGCCCACCTCGACGGTGTCTATGGCTTCAAGATGTTCCGGCACATCACTTTGCCGAGCATCCGGGCCGCCCTCGTCGTCGTCCTCACGACAATCGGCATAGGCACGCTCAAGGTCTTCGACATCGTTCGGACCATGACGGCGGGGCAGTTCGACACCTCGGTCGTCGCCAACGAGTTCTACAGCCAGAGTTTCCGCTTCGACGCAGCCGGACTGGGCGCCGCCCTCGCGGTCCTCCTGTTCGTCCTCGTCATCCCGATCGTCGCCTACAACATCGTCCAGATGCGCAAGGAGGCCTGAGCCGTGAGCACCCTCCAACCGGCACCCACGCCCGAGTCGATCGACCCCGACGAGGCGCCCGTCCCCACCAAGAAGGCCAAGAAGTCCGCCACCGGTGACGCCGCCAGCGCCGTGACGTCGCGCTGGGCATCCCTGATCGCCGTGATCATCGCCGTCCTGTGGACCACGCCCACAGTCGGCCTGCTCGTGACCTCCTTCCGGTCGCAGCGCGACATCAACCGTGACGGGTGGTGGAACGCCTTCGCCAACCCTGGCGCCTTCACGCTCGACAACTACCGGCAGGCCCTCGAGCCGGGCACGTCGGCGAGCCTGGGTCAGTACTTCATCAACACGATCGTCATCACCCTTCCCGCGGTGCTCCTGCCGCTCTTCCTCGCCTCCCTGGCCGCCTACGCGTTCGCCTGGATGCCCTTCCCGGGTCGCGATGCACTCTTCGTGGCCGTTTTCGCGCTGCAGATCGTCCCTCTCCAGATCGCGCTCATCCCGCTTCTCGACATCTACGTCAACAAGCTGGGGTTCGGCGCGTCCTATTGGAGCGTGTGGCTGTCACACACGATCTTCGCGCTCCCGCTGGCGACCTTCCTCATCCACAACTTCATGAGGGAGCTCCCGGGCGAACTCATGGAGGCGGCGCGGGTCGACGGGGCCGGGCACGTGACGATCTTCTTCAAGATCCTGCTGCCCCTGCTCACCCCCGCTCTGGCGGCGTTCGGCATCTTCCAGTTCCTGTGGGTGTGGAACGACCTGCTCGTGTCCCTCGTGTTCCTCGGCGGCACCCCGGACGTCGCACCCATCACGGTGCGGGTTGCCGAGCTGTCGGGATCTCGAGGCACAGCGTGGTACCTCCTGTCCGCGGGTGCGTTCATCTCGATGATCGTGCCGGTCGCAGTGTTCCTCGCACTCCAGCGGTTCTTCGTTCGGGGCCTCCTCGCGGGTGGCCTGAAGGGCTGACATGACTGCTCCGGACCGCCGTCGGCGGATGAGCACGATCACGGATGTTGCGCGGGAGGCCGGGGTCTCAGTGGCCACGGTCTCCCGCGCACTCCGTGGGCTGGACAGGGTCAGCCCACGCACCCGTGAGCGCGTGCTCAAGGTCGCAGAGGACCTGGACTACGTCGCGAGCCCGACGGCCACCTCACTCGCCTCCGGGCGCACCCAGGTCGTGGGGGTCGTCGCACCCTTCCTCATGCGCTGGTTCTTCGCCACGCTCGTGAGTGCCATCGAGAAGACCCTGCGCCAGCACGGGCACCACGTGCTCCTGTTCGATCTCGAGGACGACAGCGACAACCAACGGCTGCCGTTGTCCCAGAACATGCTGTGGAAGCGCGTCGACGGGGTCATCACCCTCAACCTCCCCATGACCGACCAGGAGCTCGAGCTCGTCGACCGGCTTGGGCTGCCGCTCGTCGCGATCGGCACCGCCGTGGCCGATCGGCCCAATGTCCGCATCGACGACGCCCTGGCCATGCGCCTGGCCACGGAGCACCTCGTGTCGCTGGGCCACGAACGCATCGCCTACATCGGGGCCATCCCCTCGAACGTCGCGCACATCCAAACCCCCCAGGCTCGACTGGAGGCCTTCCGCGAGGTGATGCGTTCACACGGCCTCGAGGAGCACAAGCAATGGATCCTGGGCTCGGCATGGACTGCCGACAGCGCCGCCGAGGACATGCGCACCCTGCTCGCGAGCGCCGACCGGCCCACCGCTGTCGCTGCCGCCTCCGACGAGATGGCGATCGGCGCGATGGCGGCGGCTCGCGCCCAGGGCGTGCGCATCCCGGAGGATCTCTCCGTCATCGGCATCGACGATCACGCACTGAGCAACGTCCTGGGCCTCACGACCGTGCGGCAGGATGTCGCAGCGCAGGGACGCGAGGCCGCCGAGATCCTGCTGCGTGCGCTTGGCTACGGCCCCTCGGGGGGTGGACCGACGGAGGTCGTCGTGCCCACCGAACTCATCGTGCGGAGCAGCACCGCGCCGCCCGCCTCCTGAGGGAGGTCGGACGGCGCGAACCCCACTCGCTCAGTGATGCTGGTGGTCGGGGTCCTCGAGCTCCTCGGGGTCGCGCATGTAGGTCTTCTTGGCGAAGAAGAACCTGTTGGCGAGCCAGGTGAGCGCCCAGAGGACGACTCCGATGCCCAACAGCCAGCCGGCAATCGTGTACTGGATGGTGTCGCGGCCGGTCCACGGCCCGACGAAGAACGCACACGTGATCGCACCCAGGATCGGCAGCACGGTGGGAGCGACGAAGTGCTTGTGGTCCAGCTTGACCTTGCGCAGCACGAGCACGCTGATGTTGACGATCGTGAACACGCCGAGAAGGAGCAGCGCGGTCGTTCCGCCGAGGGCCGAGATGATGTTGGATTCGGCCTGCGTCGCGACGAAGTAGATGAGGCCGAACGAGATCACGGTCGTGAAGATGATGGCCGCCCACGGCGTGCGACGCGTGGGGTGCACCTTGCCGAGGAAGGGCGGAAGGACCTCCTGCTTGGCCATGCCATAGAGCAGTCGGCTTGCCATGAGCATGTTGATCAGGGCCGAGTTGGCGACCGCGAACATGCCGATGAACGGGAAGACCTTGTCGAACGGGAAGTCCGGCGCGCCCGCCTTGACCACCTGGGTCAGGGCGGCTTCAGCATCCGGATCGGCGAGTTGGCCCACCGGCACGAGGGCGACCGCCGTGATCGCGACGAGGATGTAGATGGTGCCCGTGATCCCGAGGCCGGTGAGCATCACGCGAGGGAAGTCGCGGATCGGGTCCTTGGTCTCCTCGGCCATGTTGACCGAGTCCTCGAAGCCGACCATCGCGAAGAAGGCGAGAGACGTGGCCGCGGTGATCGCAAAGAACGTGCTCTTGTCACTCGGACTGTCGAAGACGACGACCCGGGAGAAGTCCGCGCGACCCTGCGTCACGGCATACAGGCCGATGAAGATGATCATGAGCAGACCGGAGAGTTCGACCAGGGTGAGCACCACATTGGCCTTCACGCTCTCGCCGACGCCGCGGAAGTTGATCGCCGCCACCAAGGTCATGAAGCCGAGTGCGACGAGGAGCAGCGATGCGCTCCCGGCTCCCCATTCCAACGACAACCCGTCGCTCAGGAAGCGAGCGAACGCCACTGACGCCGTCGACGCGGAGGTGATGCCCGAGCACATGACCGCGAAGGCCACGAGGAAGGTGACGAAGTGGATGCCGAAGGCCTTGTGGGCATACAGCGCAGCGCCCGCGGCCTGCGGGTACTTCGTGACGAGTTCGAGGTACGAGAAGGCGGTGATCGTCGCAACGATGAAGGCCACGAGGAACGGCGCCCAGGCCGCCCCGCCCACTTCGCCGGCGACGGCTCCCGTCAGCGCATAGACGCCTGTGCCGAGGATGTCCCCGACGATGAACAGGAGCAGCAGCCGCGGGCCCATGACCCGCTTGAGCTCGTGCTGACCACCCTCCGGTGCGTCAATGACCCCTGTCCCGCTGCGATCGTCGGTGTGACCACTCATCTGGAAACCCTCCTGGTCGGCGCGCCGGAGTGCCGACGCCTCTCCGGCCCACTGTGGCCCAGATCACGCGTCAGGGCAACGACAAACGCACCCGTATGCCGTGCAGTCGCCGAAGTGCACGGGTTCAGCTCGCGCTGACGCTGGTCCGCACCCGAACCCGATGAGGGTCAGGCGTCGATGCGCTCGCGGTCGAGCTGGGCGGACCCGCGCACGATGAAGTCGCGGCGGGGGGCCACTTCGTTGCCCATGAGCAGCTCGAAGATGCGCTCGGCCTGCTCGGCGTCCGCCATCGTCACCTTGCGCAACGTCCGGTGGCGGGGATCCATGGTCGTCTCTGCGAGCTGGTCCGCGTCCATCTCTCCCAGGCCTTTGTAGCGCTGCATCGGCTGCTTGATGGTGCGGCCCCGCTTGGTGAGCGATGCCACCGTCTTGCGCATCTCGCCCTCGGAGTACGTGTAGAGGAGCTCGCCCTTGCGAGCCCCGGCCCCAGCGACCTCGATCCGGTGCAGCGGCGGCACTGCGGCATAGACCTTGCCCGCCTCGACGAGTGGACGCATGTAGCGGAAGAAGAGCGTGAGCAACAGCGTGCGGATGTGGGCGCCGTCGACATCGGCGTCGGTCATGATGATGACCTTGCCGTAGCGTGCGGCGTCCACGTCGAAGGTGCGGCCCGAGCCCGCCCCGATGACCTGGATGATCGCGGCGCATTCGGCGTTGCCGAGCATGTCCGTCAGCGACGCCTTCTGAACGTTGAGGATCTTGCCCCGGATCGGGAGCAACGCCTGCACGTCGGAGTCGCGCGCCAACTTGGCAGTGCCGAGCGCGCTGTCCCCCTCGACGATGAACAGTTCGGTGCGCTCGATGTCATTGCTTCGGCAGTCGGCGAGCTTGGCCGGCAGGGACGACGTCTCGAGCGCGTTCTTCTTGCGCTGGGTCTCCTTGTGCAGTCGCGCGCTGATGCGCGACTTCATCTCGGCGGTGACCTTCTCGAGCAGACTCGCGGCTTGCTGCTTCTCGCCACGCTTGGTCGAGGTCAGCCGGGTCGTGAGCTCCTTCTCGACGACCCGCCCCACGATGGCGCGCACGGCATTGGTGCCGAGCACCTCCTTCGTCTGCCCCTCGAACTGCGGCTCGGCCAGGCGGACGGTGACGACAGCCGTGAGCCCGGCGAGGATGTCGTCCTTGTCCACCTTGTCGTTGCCGACCTTGAGCCGGCGGGAGTTCACCTCGAGCTGCTTGCGGAAGACCTTGAGCAACGCCTGCTCGAATCCCGCGAGGTGGGTGCCGCCCTTCGGCGTCGCGATGATGTTGACGAAGGAACTGACCTTGGCGTCGTAGCCCGTGCCCCAGCGGACAGCGATGTCGACCTCACACTCACGCTCGACATCCTGCGGTGTCATGTGACCCTTGGAGTCGAGCACCGGGACGGTCTCGGTGAAGTGGCCGCTGCCCTGAAGCCTCCACACGTCAGTGACAGAGGGGTCGGGCGCGAGGAACTCGGCGAACTCGCTGATCCCGCCGTCGTGGACGAAAACCTCTTCATGTGGGCCGCCCTCGCCTGCGGTGCCGGGGAGCCGCCGCTCGTCCCGGATGACCAGGGTGAGCCCGGGGACGAGGAACGAGGTCTGGCGCGCACGGGCGACCAGTTGCTCGTAGTCGAACGCGGCGTCCTTGAGGAAGATCTGCGGGTCCGCCCAGTAGCGGATCCGGGTGCCCGTGGCGCCGCGCTTCGCCTTGCCGACGACAGCGAGCTCACTGCTGCGCTCGTAGGGCGTGAACTCGTGGTCGGGGCTCTTGTCGTGGGTCGCGACATCCGGGAAGTATCCGGGCTCCCCGCGCCGGAAGCTCATCGCGTAGGTCTTGCCTCCCCGGTCGACCTCGACGTCGAGACGCGCCGAGAGGGCGTTGACGACGGACGCACCGACGCCGTGCAGACCACCGGACGCCGTGTAGGAGCCACCTCCGAACTTGCCTCCGGCGTGCAGCTTGGTGAACACCACCTCGACGCCCGTGAGCCCGGTCCGCGGCTCGATGTCCACCGGGATGCCGCGCGCCTGGTCACGCACCTCGACCGATCCGTCCTGGTGGAGGATCACGTCGATCCGGTCACCGTGTCCACCAAGAGCCTCGTCGACGGCGTTGTCGATGATCTCCCAGAGGCAGTGCATGAGACCGCGACTGTCGGTCGACCCGATGTACATGCCCGGCCGCTTGCGCACGGCCTCGAGGCCCTCGAGGACCTGGAGGTGATGCGCGCTGTAGTCGGACGAGGACTTGCTCGTCGCGGCCTTCTTGGCCGGGGACGTGGGGCTCATGCGTTCCTTCGGTCGTGCGGCGGTGCGCCGGTGCGGACTGTGCCATGGGGTTCCGGGGCGGAACTCGTATGCCGTCCACTCACCTCGCGCGTTCGGCCACAGGCTAGCCCTGCCCACCGACGACCCCGCCGAGGCGCGCTGTCGGTGCCGTGGGCAATGATTGTCACAGTCGGCATCGGATCGGTCACAACGACGGTCACCTCCCACCGGGGAAGAGGTTGGCGTGTTTGACTGTTGCAACGCTTGACGCCCACGCATCCGCGTGGGCCAACTGACGAGATCAGCCGAGGAGGCCGATGTGACCACCGCACTGGCACCCACCCTGACCGCCGCGGACCGCTGCGACCGTTGCGGTGCCCAGGCCTATGTCCGCGCCACGCTCCACGTCGGCGGTGAGTTGCTCTTCTGCGCTCACCACGGGCGCGAGCACCTTCCGAAGCTCCGCGACCACGCGGAGATCGTGGACGAGAGCGACCGTCTGACGGAGCCGCCCACCGTCGCGGACATCGACGTCTGACACTGCACAGGTGAACCTCCTGCCGGAGAGCACCACGACCTGGGTGCCGGCGATTCTCATCATTGTGGGAATCGTCGGCATCGTCGTTCCGGTCATCCCGGGTCTTCTCGTGGCCGTTCTGGGCGTCCTTCTCTGGGCCTACGAAACTGGCGGCAGCACTGCGTGGACCGTTTTCGGGATCTGTCTCGCGATCTACATCGTGGGCGTCGCCACCCAGTTCCTCGTGCCGGGCAAGCGTCTGCGCCAACAGGGCGTGAAGACCTCGACTCTGCTGCTGGCGGTGCTACTGGGCATCGTGGGCATGTTCGTCATCCCGATCGTCGGCTTCTTCGTGGGATTCGTGCTCGGGATCTTCCTCGTCGAGCAGAGCCGCAGCCGCGATCGCGCTCAGGCCTGGGCACGGACGAAGCACGCCCTCAAGGCGATCGCCATGAGCATGGGCATCGAACTCTGCGCGGGCCTGCTCATCGCGGCGACCTGGGTCATCGGCGTCATTGCCACCTAGGAGAGCCCGACGTCTCGCGCCCGCCGATGAAGTGACACAGCCGCAGGACTCCGGCACGGGTCGACCCGTGGCGTCGTGCGGGACGCGCGTCCGACGCGTAGGACTCCGCGCGCAGGGAGCGCGTAGTGACAAGAACTCAGGACGGACGCGCGCGCAGCCGTAGGGGCGGCTAGCGCGTCAGGCACGACGCGAGGGGCGATCCGGGCAGCGGGTCAGTTCCAGCCGTCGCGCCCGCGCTTGTCCCAGCGGTCGTCGAGTTTGCCCATGAAGCCCGGCCCGCTCTTTTGCTTGCGGCCCGATGCCGTGGGGCCCTTGGTGCCGTCATCGCGCACGACCGCCAGCTTGCCGCCTCCACCACGCCGGGGCGGAGTGAGCGCGTAGGCGACCGCAGCGACCATGACCGCAAAGCCCCCGACACCGACCCAGAGGGTCGTCTGGATGCCCACGAGGACGAGACCGAGGCCGACCAGCACGCCGACGACACCGACGATCCACCGGAGGCGCGTGGGACCCCCACGTCGCGAACCCTCCATGCTCGAGGCGAACTTGGGGTCTTCGGCGGCGAGAGCCTGCTCCAACTGCTCGAGCATTCTCTGCTCGTGCTCAGACAGCGGCACGGCGTCCTCCCGGTGTGCGGCGCATGGGGTTCTCCTGATGATCTTCCACCAAGGACAACGTCTGGCGCTGCGGTTTCGTTGCTACACCAGCCTCGGTGCTGGTCACCTCAGGATAGGTCGCGATCGCCACGGGGGGAAGGTCGGCCCCTGTCGATGAGGCTCGCCGGGCGCACCGAACCTGCCCCAAAGCGGGCGCTGGCGCGGTCGACGGCCCGGTCTGCGTCCCGCCAGCCGTGATCGGGCTCGCCGAGCTTTCCCTGGATCGGGGCGGCCTCGACGGCAACGAGCTTCTCGAGCCGCACCCCGACGAGCCGGATGCGCGCACGCTGGAGTCCGAGGGCATCGAAGAGTGATGTCGCGGTCTCGTAGATGTCACGGCTCGTGTCCGTCGGCTCGCGAAGCGTGCGGGCGCGCGTGATGGTCGTGAAGTCCGAGAAGCGCACCTTGATCGAGACGGTCCGGCCGGTCAGCCGGGCGGCACGCAGACGGGCCGCCGTGCGGTCACTGAGCTTGAGCAGGTGGCGGTGAATCTCGCGCGGGTCGTCGATGTCGTACTCGAACGTCTCGTCGGCGCCGATGCTCTTCTCACGATGCTCGCGGTGGACGGGCCGAGGGTCCCTCCCCCAGGCAAGTTCATGGAGATGGTTCCCGGCTGCCTCCCCCATCCCACGGATGAGCGTCGGCAGCGGAGTGTGCGCGATGTCGGCCACGGTGCGCAGGCCCAGACGCAACAACTGCTCCTCGGTCTTGTCTCCCACGCCCCACAACGCCCCGACCGGCAGTTGTTGCACGAAGGGGATCACTTCATCGCGGGGCACCACGACCATGCCGTCGGGCTTGGCGAGGCCGGAGGCGATCTTGGCGACGAACTTGGTCGACGAGACTCCCACCGAGCAGGTGATGCCCTGCTCGTCGTGGACCGTGTCTCGGATCTGTGCACCGATGGTGGCCGGAGACCCGAGCCGGCGCACGGCGCCAGAGACGTCGAGGAAGGCCTCGTCCAGCGACAGTGGCTCGATCTCGGGCGTGATGGCCCTGAAGGTGGCCATCACCGCGGACGAGATCGCGGCATACAGGCGATGGTCCGGCGGCAGGACCGTGGCCTGGGGGCACAACCGTCTGGCACGAGTCATCGGCATGGCCGAGGCCACGCCGAACCGACGCGCCTCATAGGTCGCCGACAGGACGACACCACGGTTGCCGCCACCGATGATCACGGGGGTGCCGACAAGTTCGGGGTGCGACAGCAGGGTCGCCGAGGCATAGAACGCATCCATGTCGACGTGCAGGATCGTGCAGCCGGTGTCGTCTGGAGGTTCGGTCGACGAGCGGTGGGGAAGGCTGAACTGGCGACGGCTCATGGCCGCTCTCAGGGTCGGGTGGCGATGACGTGCAACGAGGTGCCGAGGTCGGCGAGCACAGCGAACTCCGGATGCTCGGTGACCGCCTTCTCGAGGTCGAGGAGGGCGGCGCGATCGGCGTCGGAGTCGACGAGTGCCGATGGGACGAGGTCACTGAAGATGCGGATGCCGTGCGCCGCCGTCAGCTCGAGCCCAGCGGTCTCGACGAGGCCGATGACGCCGGCACGGTCGAACCGGCGCGGCACCGGATCGCCGTCACCCCAACGCCCGTCCGGGCGGTCGAGGGCCGCACGCGCCTGACCGAACTGGCCAGCGAGGGCGCGTGCGAGCACTGCCCCCGACCGCTGCGGGACGACGAGGCTGAGAATGCCGCCGGACGAGAGGACTCCCGCGATGTGCGCCAGGGTCGCCTCGGCGTCATCGACGTATTCGAGCGTGCCGTGGCAGAGGACGAGGTCGGGGCGGTCGCGGCCGATGAGTGACGCGAGCGTCTCGGCGTCACCCTGGACAGCGCTGACGCGCGACGACGCCTGTGCCTCGGCCGCCCGGCGGCGCAAGGAGGCCAGTGCGTCCGGGCTGGGGTCGACCACGGTGACGTCGTGTCCCGCGACGGCGAGGGGGACGGCGAGGCCACCTGTGCCACCGCCCAGGTCGATGACGCGCAGCGGCCGCGCGAGCTCGGCGCTGCGCGCTCGGACGACCTCGTCGACGGCAGCCCACATGGCTGCTGTGCGCGGAGAAGATGAGACCCCGGTGCGTCGGGCAATCGTCGCGTCCTCGGTCACGAGTCCACCACCTTCTGTTCAATGAGGCCGTCTGTCGGTGAGGCCGTGTCGTGTGCGGTCAGGACGCCGCGACGGACAGTTCCGCGGCGCCCAGCCAGCCTAGTTGGCATGCACGACAGTGGCCTCAGCCGACCGCCTTCGCCACGAGTGTCGCGATGAGATTCTCGTGCGCAGGGGTGAGTTCGGTGATGGCGTAGGCGGTCGGCCACATCGTGCCGTCGTCGAGAGCAGCGTCCTCGTTGAACCCGAGCTCGCCGTAGCGGACACCGAACTTGGAGGCGGCCTTGAAGAAGCAGATGACCTTCCCGTTCGCATCGGCGTAGGCGGGCATGCCGTACCAGGTCTTGGGCATGAGATCGGGCGCCGTCTCGGTGACGATCCGGTGGATCGCCGTGGCGAGGGCGCGGTCGTCCTCGGGCATCTCGGCGATCTTGGACTGGAGGTCCGCCTCGCCCTTCGCGCGATCCTTGGCGCCCTTGGCCTCCGCCCGGAGTTCCTTGGCACGCTCCTTCATCGCGGCGCGCTCTTCGGCGTTGAAGCCGCTCTTGGTGCTGGACTCCGTGCTCTTTGTGGCTGTGGTCTTTGTGGCTGTGGCCTTCTTGGCTGCGGTCTTCTTCGTTGTCATGTGTTTCACCGTAGGACCGCGTCGAGACGCTCGCTTCTCGATTCCTGACCAACTGCATCTCCGCCATCAGTGACCGGAACTACCGGGACTGGAGTGCCACAGCTTGCGCGAGGGCGTGCCGTGGTCCGGCACGGCGATCGACGCGACGAGGTGTCCGTCGTTCGCCGGCGCACCCGCAGGTTTGATGTCGGCATAGGGCGACTGCTTGAACCCCGACGCATGGACGAGCACCCGGCGCCTTCCCTGCGCATCTGCTTCCCGCTCCCCTGCCTCGGCCCGGGCAACAGCCTCGGCATCGGCCGCTTCCAGCGCCCGCACCACTGCCGCGTGTCCGCCGTCCCGCCACGCATCCCAGAGGCCAGCGAGCTCCCACGCCCCCGTCGCGCGAACCGAGATGCCCCGAGGGCCGGTACGACGAACGACACCACGGACCAACAGGAGCCAGGAGTGGAAGACCGTGGCGGCATACGGGCCCTGGACGTCCTCGAAGAAGGTTGCGTCAACGGGACCGGTCGAGTCGTCGAGGGTGAGGAAGACGACCCGGCGACCCGAACGGATCGGCGGGGTCTGGGTCGCGACCTTGACTCCCGCGACCCACACTTCACTGCGGCTGCGCGCCTTGAGCAGATCGCGGCTGCGGACCACTCCCAGCGCGTCGAGCATCGGACCATAGAACTCGACGACGTGCGCCGACGCGTCGAGGCCGAGGACGTCGAGTTCGGCCCGAACCCGCTCGGTGCCGGTCATCTCGGGCAGGCCGGTGCCAGGAGTGAGTTCGGGCCTGTCGCCGAGGTCGAGGGTGAGTTGGACCGGCTGGTCCGCGGCTGCCACGACAGGACGTGCCGCCTGCGACTGGGCGGCCGCGCGTTCGCGCACTTCACTGCCCCGGATGGACGGCGGTGGCGTATGCCGTCCGACCCCGAGGCTTCGCCTCGAATGCCCAGCCCGACTGCCACGTTCACTCCTCGTCGCCTTCTCCCACCGGTCGAGCTCACCGACGTGGAGCAGGAGGTCGCGGCGGGTGATGCGCCCACGCCGACCGAGTCCCGAGCCCGAGACGCCGATGCCATGCATCGAGTCGAACGCCCCGGCGAGGACGAGCCGCTCGACAACCGGGCGACTCACCGTGGCTCGCGACCAGAAGTCACCGAGGCTCGAGAACGGCTGTCCTGCAACGATGCTCGCCACCTCAGATCCACTGATCCCCTTGACGTCGGTGAGCGAGAGCCGGATGCCGTAGTCGCTCGCGTCGGGCAGGTCGGGGTGGATCGGCGTGAAGTCACGTCCCCCACTCTCGAGTCGCTCGATGCGGTAGGCGTCACCCGACCCGTTGACGTCGAGACCGAGCACGGCAATCCCGAGCGAGCGGGCGTCATCGAGGATGAGTCGCTTGGGATACATGCCCGGGTCGTGGGTGAGAACCCCGGCAAGGAAGGCCGCCGGGTGGTGGGTCTTGAGCCAGGCCGAGTGGTAGGTCGGCAGCGCGAACGCCGCCGCGTGCGCCTTGCAGAAACCGAACGATGCGAACGACTTGAGCACCTCCCAGATCCGGTCGCGATCATCTGCGGTGTAGCCACGAGCACGCGCTGCGGGCCGCCACCACGCCTCGATGTCGTCCTGCCCCTTCGGCGTGCCCATGGTGCGTCGCACTTCGTCGGCCTGGGCGAGCGTGACCCCCGTCGTCTCGGCGACGATCCGCAGGACCTGTTCGTGGAAGACGACGACGCCCTCGGTCTCGGCGAGTGCGGACTCGAGCGTCGGGTGCAGCAACCGACGCTTCGACCAGCCGTGCCGGCTCTCGAGGAACGGCGTGATCATGTCGGACTTGACCGGCCCTGGCCGGAAGAGCGAGATGTCGATGATGAGGTCGCCGAAGCGCTCGGGTCCGAACTTGCCGATGAGTTCGCGCTGACCCGGGCTCTCGATCTGGAAGCAGCCGAGGGTGTGGGAAGTGCGGATGAGGCGGAACGTCGCCTCGTCGTCGAGCGGCACCTGTGCCTCGTCGTCGAGGTCCACGTCGACCCCGTCGACGCGCTTCACCTCGGCGACGGCGTGGGCCATCGCCGACTGCATCCGGATGCCGAGGACGTCGAGTTTGAGCAGCCCGAGGGTCTCGACGTCGTCCTTGTCGAAGTGACTCATCGGGAAGCCGAGCCAGCTCGCCTCGACCGGCGTGCGGTCGAGCAGCCCGGCGTTGGAGAGCACCACACCGCAGGGGTGCAGGGCGATGTGCCGGGGCAGACCGTCGAGGCGTTCGACGAGCTCGAAGAAGGTGTCGAGACGTGGCGCATCCAGTCCGCGAGAACGCAGTTCGGGCAGATCGGCGATCGCGCTGCGGGCATCCTTGGCCCGGATGTGCGGGAAGGCCTTGGCGATCTCGTCGATCTCGACCGGTGGCATCCCGAGCGCAGCACCGACGTCACGGATCGCGTGTCGCACCTTGTAGGTGTCCATCATCGACACGCACGTGACCCGCTCGCCGCCGAACCGGTCGAGGATCGCCTCGTAGATCTCGGTGCGCCGGGCCGACTCCACGTCGATGTCGATGTCGGGCAGCTCGGCCCGCAACGGCGAGCAGAACCGCTCCATGAGCAGGTCGTGCCGGATCGGGTCGACACCGCTGATGCCGAGGAGGTAGTTGACGAGCGATCCCGCGCCGGAGCCGCGAGCCGCGACGCGCACTCCTCGCGCCTTGATGAGGTCGGTCACCTCCGCGACCGTGAGGAAGTAGGTCGGGTAGCCGAGATCGGCGATGACGCGCAGTTCGTCGTCGAGACGGGAGAGCACCGTATGCCGTCCCGCGTCTCCCAGCGCAGGGAACCGTCCGCTGATGGCAGTCCTGCACCGTTCGGTGAGCACCTGCTGCGGGTCCACCCCGGCCTCGATCCCGAGGATGCTGGGCTCGGGCAGGTGGACGGCGCCGATGCCGAGGTCGGACCGGGCGTCCTGGATGCACTCGTCGGCGAGCGCCAGCGTGGCACCGATGAGCTGGGCGGCCCGACCGTTGTCGCCGGTGATCGCGAGGGCGCGCAGCCACATCTCCTCGCTGCTCGCGAGGTGTCCGGCGTCGGTGACCCTGTCGAGGTGGCGGGAGTCGAGGACGACCAGCCGACGGGCCGCGTCGAGGACGTCGACGGTCCGCACCCCGTCACGATCGGCGTGCCGAACGGCTGCGGTGAGGACGGCGGGGACCCGTGCCTCGTCTGCGAGACCGAGCAGATGCCGGGCATGGACCCGCGAACCCGGGGTGCCCTCGGGCCCACCGTTGCCGACGATCTCGACGGCGAGGGCGTCGGGTGGCAGGAGCGCCCGCCACCTCTCGAGTCGGGCCCGGGCCTCGGTGGGGCGGCGGGCGAGGAGGGCCCGCCCCACGTCGGAGTCCGGACCGAGCAACACCCGCAACCGACTTGGCCCCTCCACCTCTTCGACTTTGTGCCCCATTGGGACAGCTCGCTGGCGCTCGCCGTCCCAATGGGGCACAAAGTCGGGGTGTGGTCGGGACCAGTGGGCAATGAGATCGGGCAGGGTCACCGGGGCCCCCCGCTCGCCGCGCAGGTGGGTGTCGGTGACGAGTCGGCACAGGGCAGCCCACCCGAGTCCACGGCCGACACCCGCACCCGCCCCGCGGGCGAGGACAGTGACCCGCGGCAGTCGCGGGTCGACAACAGCCCCGCCGCGCACCGGGGTCCGTACCGTGGGCGTCCGACGTCCTGGCACGGCCTCCTCCCCCACGGCGAGGTCGACCCCGAGGATCGTGTCGATGCCTGCCTGACCGCATGCCGTCGCGAAGCGCACGGCTCCATAGAGGCCGTCGCGGTCGGTGAGGGCGAGAGCGGGTTGGCCGTGTGCGGCGGCCCGCTCGACGAGGTCCTGGGGAGTCGAGGCGCCGAACCGCATCGAGAATCCCGATGCGACGTGGAGGTGCACGAAGTCGTTCTTGCTGATCATGTCTGCTCGAGTCCTTGTCGACTTATTGCGCTTTCCGGTCACGTCGCTCCGGCCGAAGGCCGTCCCGACGTGACCGGAAAGCGCAATAAGTCGGGGGTTTGGTCGGAAAGCGCAATAAGTCGGGGGTGTCAGGCGGTGCCGCGGGCGGCGGCGAGGCGACGCACACTCCGGTCGGCACCCGGCATACCCAAGGTTGTGCCGGCGAGCCCGACGAAGGTCTCGGCGGCACGCAGCAGGTCATCGGCCTCACGCACCGAGACCCGAACCGCGTGCGCCTCGACCTCCCGGCGACGCACGGCCGCGAGCGCGAAGAAGTCGGCCCACTCCCCCAGCTCGGGTGCCCGCGCAGCAAGGAGCGGCCAGAGGTCCTGGCGACGGCTCCGCCCACCGCGGGAGTGACCGGCGACGAGAGCCGCGGCAGCACGCATCGCGGCGTCCTGAGAGGTGACGTAGCGCGCAGTGGCGAACTCTGCGGCATACGCCTCCGCAAGGCACTGACGGGACTGTTCGAGGAGGGCGAGGGCGGGAGCGGCAGCCATGGCGATCAGTCCTGGGCCCGAAGGAGCACCCACGGGGCGCTGCAGCCGTCGGCGGCGTCGGAGGCGAGGTCATAGACACCGGTGCCCGCGGCACTTCCGGCCTCGACCCGCCACACGTGTCGTTCCGGACGCTCGCCGAGGTCTCCGAGGTCTCGCCACCACGAGCGCCGCTCGCTCCAGTCGTCGAGGACCTCACGGATGAGGAGGATCCGCCCCCGCCAGACGAACGCTGACGGTCGTGGGCGCAGGGCGACCGCACCCTCAGTGGCGGGAAGGGTCGCCTCGACCCGCACCTCGACCGGTTCTTCGTATCGGCGCACCACGACATGGCCTCCTCAGGGCAGGATGGGATGGAGTCAGTTGCGAACCACGCGTTCGGTCCGATGTGAACCTCAGAACCTCGAACACTTGTTCGAACACCATCACTCTACAGTTCCCCGATGCAGGGCCGTCAAGCCCTTACGCTGACCCCATGACCCAGTCCGGCGACCCGGAGTCGGAGCGCGATCTCAGCGTCCATCCGTCCGTTGCCGTTGTGCTGGACACCCTTGCGGCACACCACGTTCGGCCGGTCGTGCGCTACCTCCCCGATGCCGTCCGCACCGCCCGCGCGGCGGCCGAAGCGCTCGGCATCACTCCCGCCGAGATCGCCAACTCCCTCGTCTTCGCGGGGCGCCACCACAACGGCTCGATCGAGCCCGTGCTCGTCCTCGCCTCGGGTGGTCACCGCGTGGACCAGGACCGGATCGCGGGGCTGCTCGACCTCGCCGCCCTCGAGAAGGCCACCCCCGACGAAGTGCGCACTTGGACCGGCTTCGCGATCGGCGGAGTTGCGCCGGTCGGGCATCCCACCCCTCTGCGGACGGTGGTCGATGTGACCCTCAGCGGTCACGACCACGTGTGGGCAGCCGCCGGACACAGCCACTCGGTCTTCCAAACGACCTACGACGAACTGCTCCGCATCACCGGCGGCAAGGCCATCGAGGTCGACTGACGCGGGACCACCGAGACCGGCCGTCGGGCACCTCGACACGACACGGCCGCGTCACCGGGATGACGAGCGCCCCTCCACACTCACCGACCCGGCCACGCGGCCGCATGGCTACCCTCTGACAACTGGGTCAGGCTCGGGATCAGTACGGATACTCAGATCGCGTGATCGGCCTACTCAGGTCGGGCGCGACTCCCCTCAACGAGCCCCCGCCGCGAGCCCGAGGTTCTGGTAGACCTCAAGGGTCGCGGTGGAACGGTTCATCGTGATGAAGTGCAGGCCCGGCGCTCCCTCGGAGAGCATGCGCTGCGCGAGTTCGGTCGCGATCTCCACGCCCACCGCGCGCACGGCATCGGCGTCGCCGGCCACGGCCTCGAGCCGCCCGAGGACACGCTGGGGCAGCGGCGTCCCCATGAGCTGGGTCATGCGGGTGATCTGCTTGAGGTTCGTCACGGGCATGAGCCCGGGCGTGATCGGCAGGTCCCGGTGCTGCGCGACCCGGTCCCGAAGGCGCAAGTAGGTGTCCGCGTCGAAGACCATCTGGGTCACGGCGAAGCTCGCTCCAGCGTCGGCCTTCTTGACCAGGACCTCGACGTCCTGATCGAGGTCGCGCGAGGCCGGGTGGACGTCGGGGAACGCCGCGACGCCGATGGTGAAGTTGCCAAGCGTGCGGACGAGGCCGACCAGGTCGGTCGCATGGTCGAGCCCCTCGGGGTGGGCCACCCACTCGCCCCCGGGGTCGCCGGGCGGATCCCCACGCAGGGCCAAGATGTTGCGCACACCTGCCGCGGCGTACTGCCCCACGACCCGCCGGATGTCCTCGACGGAGGCGCCGACACAGGTGAGGTGCGCCAGAGGGGTGAGCGTCGTCTCGCGCGCGATGCGCTCCGTGACGCGCACCGTGCGGTCCTGGGTCGAGCCGCCGGCGCCGTAGGTCACCGACACGAAGTCGGGCCGCACACGCTCGAGCCGGCGGATGGCATCCCACAGCGCAGCCTCGGACACATCGTCCTTGGGCGGGAAGAACTCGAAGCTCACCGACGGCCGTTGACCGGCGAGGAGAGCAGGGATGTTGCGGGGTGCCATGCGGGTGAGATTAGTCGAGGCGCAAGGCCGTAGGCTCGGGCTCACAATCCGTGAGATGCGAGGAGCGTTCGTGACCAGCCCGTTGGATGAGGCCGATCTGCGCACGCGGGTCCAGACCTGCATCGACGATGAGTTGCGCCACCAGTCTGGCGTCCTCGATGAACTCGGACCCGACGTCTCGGACCTGCTCGATCGCATCGAGTCACTCCTGGCTGGCGGCAAGCGCCTGCGTGCAGCGTTCCTCTACTGGGGCCACCGCGCTGCAGGGCGGCCGGACTCCCCCGCGTTGATCCGACTCGCGACGGCGATGGAGTTCTTCCAAGCCGCTGCGCTCATCCACGACGACGTCATGGACGACTCGGACACACGCAGGGGTATGCCGGCCGCGCACCGCGCGCTCGCAGCCGTCCACACCGAGCGTGGCTGGGGTGGCGACGACGAGCGCTTCGGGGTCGCCGGCGCCATCCTCGCGGGCAATCTCTGCCTCACCTGGACCGACGAGCTCGTCGCCACGAGCGGTTTGCCTGCCGACGACCTTGCCCGCGGGCGCGAGATGTTCGACCGCATGAGGACCCAGCTCATGGCGGGCCAGTTCCTCGACGTCGTCGACTCGGTCCGGCCCTGGGATGACCTTCCGGCGGCCGAGCGTGTGGAGCGGGCGCAACGCGTCATTCGCTACAAGAGCGCCAAATACACCGTGGAGCACCCCTTGCTCATCGGCGCGACCGCCGGTGGCCTGGGCGAGACCGATCTCACCCATCTCTCGTCCTACGGGCTCGATGTCGGGCACGCCTTCCAGCTCCGCGACGACCTCCTCGGGGTCTTCGGCGACCCCGACTCCACGGGCAAGCCCGCTGGTGACGACCTGCGCGAGGGCAAGCGCACCCTGCTCATCGCCCACACCCTGAGTGGCACCGACGACGCCGGTCGCGCCCTGCTGCGCAAGCACCTCGGGCGCCCTGACCTCTCCCCCGCGGACGTCGATGCCCTGCGCGCCGTCATCACCGACTCCGGCGCGGTCGACGCCGTCGAGGGCGAAATCACCTCCCTGGCGACCCGCGCCCGCACCTCCCTCGCCGCCGCCACCGGAGTCACCCCGGACGCGCGACCCGTCCTCGACGCCTTGGTGGAGATCAGCACCGCCCGCACCGCCTGACCCCAAGACCCGAGCCGCAAAGACGCGAGCCGCCGTGGTTCGACAGCGGGAGGGAGCGGTCACGGCGCGAGCGCAGGTGTGCCGTTCGCCGCTGGCTGGGTCTGGCGGGAGCGCGGAGCGCGCTCAGCGCGCGACGTGCGGATGGGACTGCGGCGAACGGCATACGTGCGCGAAGCGCGCCCAAGGAGCGCACCCGGCATACGAAGAACTAGAAGGCGAGCTCCATGGCCCGCCGCCGCACCTCGGTCTTGAAACCTCCACGCAGCGCGTCGATCGGCGCACCCTCCACAGGGAGCGTCGAGTCCGGGGTGAAGAGCCAGCGCAGGATCTCGTCGTCCTTCATCCCACCGTCACCGAGCACGGTGAACGTGCCCTTGAGTGCAGGCAGGACGCCCTCGTCGTCCAGGAATTTCGCGGGGACGGCGACCACCTTGCGTTCGCCAACGCGCGCCGACAACACGTCGCGGTCGTCGATGAGGCGGCGCACCGCTGACAGCGGGAGGCCGAGGCGCTCGGCGAGGTCCGGCACGGTCAGCCACTCGCCGACGAGGGTCTCGAGATCGGTGTCCTGGTCGCTCACCGGGCCACTGTGCCACAGATCCCACATCGAACTAGTCACACCGGCTACTCTGACAACGCCTGCCACAGGAGTCACACAGACACCACGACGACGAGCACGCTCGTCACTCGGAAAGGACGGCCGACATGGTCATCGCCCTCCCCCCTGCGACTGTGCCGCCCACCGCTGTCATCCCCGCGCACACGATCAGCCACGCGACACCGGCACCTTCGGGCTGGACGACCTACACGGTCAGGGACGGTGACACCCTCATCGGGCTCGCGGCCACGTTCCGGACGACGCCGCAAGCCTTGGCTGCCAGGAACGGCATCAGTGATGCGCGGCGCCTGTGGACCGGAGCGAGGATCCAGGTCCCGGCTCCGGCCTCGGCCCGCGCCAAGGTCGCCCCTCGCGCCACGGCCCGAACTGTCGCCACGCACCGGGTTCGCGCCGGCGAGACCCTCTACGACATCGCCCGCCGTTATGGCACGACCGTGCCGGCGATCGCGAAGGCGAGCGGGATTTCGCCCCGCGCGTTCATCGTCCCGGGCCAGCGGCTGCGACTCACCACGACAGCCGGCGCCGCGAAGGCTGCCTCCGCCAAGCCCGCTGCCGCCCGAGCCCGCGGGTCGGTCTACCGGGTCCGGTCGGGCGACACCCTCCTCGGCATCGCGCAGAGGTACGACCGCACCGTCGGCGCCCTCGTCAAGGCCAACGGGCTGCGCAGCACCGTGATCCACCCCGGTCAGCGTCTCGTCCTTCCGACGACCGCCGCACGCAAGTCGGCTCCGAAGGCGCCCAAGGCCACGTCCGCCAACACGTTCGCCGGCCGGACCTATCCGGCAAAGATCGTCGCGAACGCCGCTCGCAACCGCGCCATCCTCGCGAAGCGTTCGGTCCCGACCCGCGCCCAGACCAAAGCGATGATCACGGCCACCGCCCGCCGCCACGGTGTCGACCCCAAACTCGCCCTCGCCATCTCGCTGCAGGAGTCCGGCTGGAACCAGAAGCAGGTCTCGGTCGCCAACGCAGTCGGCATCATGCAGGTGATCCCGTCGGGCGGGGAGTGGGCCTCGTCGCTCATCGGACGCAAACTCGACCTCCTCAACCCCCAGGACAACGTCACCGCCGGGGTCGTCATGCTCCGTGCCCTCACCCGGGCTGCGGGGTCCGAGGACATCGCCATTGCGGGCTACTACCAAGGACTCTCCTCGGTCCGGTCCAAGGGCATGTTCACCGACACCAAGAGCTATGTGGCGAACGTCAAGGCGCTCCGGGGTCGTATGTGACATCGGCGGCGCCCAGCACGGGGGTACACGGAGTGCGGCCCCGCAGTCCGTACACTCAACGGGTGTCCACAGCCCCCACCGACAGTCTCGTCGGCGAAATCCTCGACGGCCGCTACCGCGTCCTCGAGCGACTTGCCGAGGGCGGGATGGCCACGGTCTACATCGCACTCGACACTCGCCTCGACCGCGAGGTCGCGCTCAAGGTCATGCGCCCCCACCTCGCCCAGGACGACACCTTCCGGTCACGCTTCCACCGTGAGGCCCGCTCCGCAGCCCGCCTCTCCCACCCCGGAATCGTCGCGGTCTATGACCAGGGCGAGGACGACGGGCGCATGTTCCTCGCGATGGAGTACGTCCCCGGCAAGACGCTGCGCGAGGTCGTCGACACCGAGGGCGCGCTGACCCCCCGTGCCGCGCTGGACATCATGGTCCCCGTCCTCGAGGCACTCGCCGCGGCCCATGACGCCGGCATCATCCACCGTGACATCAAGCCCGAGAACGTCATCCTGCGCGAGGACGGGGCGATCAAGGTCGCCGACTTCGGCCTGGCGCGCGCCGTCACCTCGCAGACGGTCACGGGTTCCTCAGGCATGCTCCTCGGCACTGTGGCCTATCTCTCTCCCGAGCAGGTCGAGCGTGGGATCGCCGACGCGCGCAGTGATGTCTACGCGGCAGGTCTGCTTCTTTTCGAGATGCTGTCGGGTTCCAAGGCGTTCCTCGGGGACACGGCCATCAACGTCGCCTACCAGCATGTCCACGAAGGTGCGCCCAGGTTGCGCAGCCGGGCACCGGAGGCTCCGGAAATCCTTGACGAGCTTGTCGCTGCAGCCACGTCGCGTGACCCCGACGGTCGTCCTGCCGACGCGGGCGCTTTCGCCGCTCTCGTGCGCACCGCTCGCCGCGAGTTGAGCCCGGGAGAGCTGGACGATCGGCCGACGGACCCCAAGTCCGCGGCTGCCGCCGCAGCCACCGTGACCCGCACAACGGCGTTGCCCGTCGAACGACAGGTCACCTCGAGGGCGCAGCATCAGACGACGCCCGCAACATCCCTGCGCGACCAGGTGCGGGGTGCGCCACCGGCCACTCCGGGCGTCACCGCGCGAGAGCGGCGGGAGGACGGGTCTCGCCGGGCGATGTGGCCGTGGCTGCTTGTGGTCGTGTCCGCTGCCATCGCTTCGGCGACCGCGTGGTTCTTCCTCGCGGGCCCTGGCGCACCGACGATCGTCCCGGCCGTCACCGGCGAGCAGGTCGTGGCCGCCGAGGCCTCCATGCGCGCTCAGCACCTCGACCCCGTCAAGCGTGAGGACTTCAGCGAGACAGTGGCCAAGGGTGTCGTCATCTCGACTGCGCCCAAGGCCAATGCCGAGGTGCGTCGTGGGACAGCCGTGACTCTTGTCGTCTCCAAGGGGCCGGAGCGCTACGCCGTCCCGGCCCTCGCGGGCAAGTCCCTCGCCGACGCGACCAACGAGATCACTGGCGCGAACCTCGTCCTGGGGAAGGTCACCGAGAAGTACGACGATCAGATCCCCGAGGACCAGGTCATCTCGAGTGATCCGAAGCCGGGCACTCAGCTCAAGCGCGACGCCGCGGTGGCCCTCACGGTGAGCAAGGGCCGCCAGCCGATCAAGGTCGCTGACTTCACCGGCAAGCCACTCGCGGAGGCCAAACCCGCGTGGGAGAAGGCAGGGCTCGTCGTCGAGGTCTCCGGCGAGGAGAACCACGACACGATCCCCGCGGGCTCGGTCATCCGCCAGGAACCGGCCGACGGCAGCCTCTTCAAGGGCGACAAGATCACGGTGGTCACGTCGAAGGGACCCGTCCTCGTCGCTGTTCCGGGCGGACTCATCGGCAAGCAGTTCGCCGAGGTCAAGGGCATCCTCGAGGGCGCAGGCTTCAAGGTCACCGAGAAGCAGGCCATTCCCGGCCTCAACTTCGGCACCGTCCAGGGACTCAGCCTTCCTGAAGGATCTCAGCAGCCCAGAGGCAGCGAGATCGTCGTGACGACGGTCTGATGACAAACTCACCCCCGCTTGCCCACGACGGGCGGGCGCGGCTCGCGGTGCTCCTGCTCCTGGCGGTGACAGCCGTCTGGGGGTCGACGTTCTTCCTGATCCGGGACCTCGTGGAGCACGTCCCGTCGGCGGACTTCCTTGCGGTCCGTTTCGGCATCGCTGCCGTCCTGATGTTCGTCGTCTTCCATCGACAGACCCTCGCTCTGACCCGTCGCCAGCTCACGTTGGGCGCCGGCCTCGGAGCCCTGTATGCCGTGGCGCAGCTTCTGCAGACCGTGGGGCTGGAGACGACGGCTGCCTCCGTGTCGGGATTTCTCACGGGCACATACATCGTGCTCACTCCAGTCCTGGGCGCCCTGCTCCTGCGCGACCACGTTCCGCGCGCCGCGTGGATCGCCGCTGCCATCGCGACGGCGGGCATCGGAGTCCTGTCCTTGCAGGGCCTCGCCATGGGCTTCGGCGAGGCACTCACGTTGGGATCCGCCGCTGTGTACGCGTTGCACATCCTCGCGCTCGGTCGCTGGTCGACGGCATCGACCGCCCTGGGCCTGTCAACGATCCAGGCTGCGGTCATCGCAGTGATCTGCCTCGTGGCTGCCCTCCCGGACGGCGTGACCCTCCCTGCGACCGGTGGTCAGTGGGTCTCGCTCCTCTACATGGCCGTGTTCGCTGGTGCCGGCGCACTCATTGCCCAGACGTGGGCGCAGGCCCACCTCACCGCCACACGTGCGGCGATCGTCATGGCGATGGAGCCGGTCTTCGCCGCACTCTTTGCGGTGCTGTTCGGTGGCGAGTCCGTCACGTGGCGACTGCTCGTCGGTGGCGGGCTCGTCCTCTTCGCCATGTATCTCGTCGAACTCCGCGGCGCCACGCACGCGGCCGACGCGTCAGCACTCGAAGATCCGCCGGTGGAGATCCTCCACCACGACGTGTGACGGCCCGGCTTGCTCAGGCGAGCAGGTCAGTGAAGACCTCGGTTGCGGCATCCGTCGCCGCGTCGTCGACGTCGAGGTGCCAGACCAGGCGCACGGCTCGCGGCCCCGCCGCGTAGGCCCGTATGCCGCGTGCTCCCGCTGCGTCGACGAGTTCCGCAGGCGCCCAACGGGTTTCGCTCACGTCGAGCATGACGATGTTGGTCTCGACCAGCTCGGGCGAGACGACCGACGGCGCCACGGCCCCCACGGCTGATGCGAACCGTGCGGCCCGCGCGTGGTCGTCGGCCAGCCGCTCGATGTGATGGTCAAGGGCATGCAGGCCGGCGGCGGCAAGGATACCGACCTGACGCATCCCACCACCAAACCGCTTGCGCCAGATCCGCGCTCGCTCCATGTGCTCACGTGAGCCGACGAGGACCGAACCCACTGGCGCGCCGAGACCCTTGGACAGGCACACGCTCACCGTGTCGAACTCTCGACCGTAGTCGGCGAGCGGGATGCCGGTCGCGACGTGTGCGTTCCAGAGCCGCGCGCCGTCGAGGTGCATCGCCACGCCTGCGGTCTGACTGGCAGCGCGCACCTCGCGGATCGCCTCGAGTGACTGAATCGTCCCACCACCGAAGTTGTGGGTGTTCTCGAGGACGATGAGCGCTGTGCTCACCTGATAGGGCCCGGCACCGACACTCATCAGCCCAAGAGGGGCATCCGGCTCGAGGCGTCCGCGCTCCGAAGCCCACGACCGCGACGAGATCCCCGAGAGCACCGCTGCAGCCCCGAGCTCGGCTCGCAGCACGTGCGCCAACGAGTCGGCGATGACTTCCTGGCCAGCCTCGACATGAAGTCGCATGCCGAGTTGGTTGGCCATCGACCCGGTCGGGGTGAAGAGCCCTGCCTCATGTCCGAGCAACTCGGCGACGCGGGACTCAAGCTCCGCGACCGTCGGGTCCTCACCGAAGACGTCGTCACCCACCGGCGCCTCCGCCATGGCGAGGCGCATCGCCTGAGTGGGCTGGGTCAGCGTGTCGGAAAGGAGGTCCGCAACCCAGCGGGACGGCATACCCGATTCGTCAGAAGCAACCACAGCGTCAGTCGCGGCTGAGCATCTCGGCGACGAGGAACGCCAGCTCGAGACTCTGCTGGTGGTTCAGGCGCGGGTCGCAGACCGTCTCATAGCGCTTGTTGAGGTCCTCATCGAGGATCTTCTCGGCGCCGCCGAGGCACTCGGTGACGTCATTGCCGGTGAGCTCGACGTGGATACCACCCGGCACGGTGCCGAGCCCTTGGTGCACCTCGAAGAAGCCGCGGACCTCGTCGACGACGTCATCGAAGTCGCGGGTCTTGTAGCCCGACGCCGACTCGAAGGTGTTGCCGTGCATCGGGTCACAGATCCACGTGACGGCAGCGCCGCTCGCCGTGACCTTCTCAACGATGGGCGGAAGCGCCTCGCGCACCTGCCCGGCGCCCATGCGCGTGATGAAGGTCAGTCGGCCCGGCGTGCGCTCGGGGTCGACGAGGTCGATCATCCGCAGCAGGTCGTCGACCTGGGCCTTGGCCGAGACCTTGACGCCGATCGGGTTGTGGATCCGGCTCACGAAGTCGAGGTGCGCACCACCGAGGTCGCGGGTCCGCTCACCGATCCAGATGAAGTGGCCCGACGTGTCGTAGAGGTCGCCCGTGCGCGAGTCGACGCGCGTGAGCGGGCGCTCGTAGTCGAGGAGCAGCGCCTCGTGGGCGGCGAAGAACTCGGTGGTCTTCATCGCCTCGAAGTCGGCGCCGCACGCGGCCATGAACTTCATGGCCTTGTCGATGTCGCGGGCAAGCTTCTCGTAGCGCTGGTTCGCGGCGTTGGCGACGAAGCCGCGGTTCCAGTCGTGCACGTGGCGCAGGTCGGCGAAGCCACCGGTCGTGAACGCGCGCACGAGGTTCAGCGTCGCGCTGCTCGCGTGGTACGCGCGAACGAGACGCTGTGGGTCGGGGGTGCGCGCAGCCTCGGTGAAGTCGAAGTCGTTGACCATGTCGCCGCGGTAGGCCGGAAGGGTCACGTCCTCGCGCGTCTCGGTGTTGCTACTGCGGGGCTTGGCGAACTGGCCCGCCATGCGGCCCACCTTGACGACCGGCACGGACGCGCCATAGGTCAGGACGGCGGCCATCTGGAGGATCGTCTTGATGCGGTTCTTGATGTTGTCGGCAGTCGCGCCGGCGAACGTCTCGGCGCAGTCGCCCCCTTGGAGGACGAACGCGTCACCGCGGCTCGCGGCCGCCATGCGGTCACGCAGCACATCGCACTCACCGGCGAAGACGAGCGGCGGATAGGTCGCGAGCTCGGAGACAGCGGCGTCGAGGGCGACTGCGTCCGGCCACACCGGCTGCTGCGCAGCGGGCAGGTCGGGGGTCGCCTCGAGGTGGGTGCTCAGGTCCGCGTCGGTGGTCATGCTCACTCGTCAAGGATAGGCGCGTCTCGATCCGTGGCCTGCGGCGCCCGTATGCCGGTCACTCCCCTCCCACTCCCGGCTCACGTCCCGGGCTCGGTCGGCCCATCCTCGAGGCCACGCGCCAGGGCGAACCGGACGAGCTCGACGCGGTTGTGCAGGTGCAGCTTGCCGAGCGTGTTCTGGACGTGGTTCTGGACCGTCCTGTGCGACAGGACGAGCTCGGCGGCGATCTCCTTGTAGGACATCCCGGTGGCGACGAGCCGGAGGACTTCGGTCTCGCGATCCGTGAGCTCCGGGATGGGCCGACCTGCGGTCTGCGGCGCCGACTCGACCTCGGCGCCGCCGGCGGCCATGCGTCGGAACTCCCCGAGCACGAGCCCGGCCAGCCCGGGTGTGAAGACGGCCTCGCCACGTGCCGTCGCGGCCACGGCCTCGACGATCTCCTGACTGGATGCCGACTTCACGAGGTATCCGGTGGCACCGGCCTTGATTGCGGCGAGGACATCCATCTGTTCACCACTGGCCGAGAGGATCAGGACTCGGGTCTCGAGGTCACCCACGGCCCGGCACACCTCGTCGCCGCGCATGCCGGGAAGGTTGAGGTCGAGCACCAGCACGTCCGGTCGTGTCGCACGGGTGCGCCGCACGGTCGACGGCCCGTCGGCGGCCGTGGCGACGACCTCCAGACCCGCTTGGGCGAGATCACGCTCGAGCGCGCCCAGCCAGAGTGGGTGGTCGTCGGCCACGAGCACGGTGATCGGCGCGGGCGTGGTGTCGTTCATGCGTTCTCCTTGCGGGGCACGGAGATGACGACCCTGCAGCCACCCCCGGGTCTGGTGATGACGTCGGCGGTGCCGCCGAGGTCGCGAGCGCGGCCCTGGATCGACTGGCTCACACCGAGCCGTCCTCGGGAGGCAGCGGTCAGGAGGTGCTCGGGCTCGTCGCCGACGCCGTTGTCGCGGACGGTCACGGTCACGGTGTCGGCATCGGCCTCGAGCAGCACCCAGGCCTTCGCGTCGGCACCGGCGTGCTGAGTGACGTTGTCGAGGGCCGCCACGACCGCGGCGTCGATTTCGTCCGCTCGCGCCGCGTCGAGCAGAACCGGACCCCCAGGGAGGGAGACGCTGACGCGCTCACCCTCGTGGGCGCCGAGCATGGCCCGAAGGTCACGGCTAGCCCGGCCCGCAGCCGGCGACTCCGTCACGGGTGCCGAGGTCAGCCCCTGCGAGACGAGCCGTCGAAGTGTGCGCTCCTGCTCCGCGGCGAGCCCCCCGAGTTCGGCCCCCTGACCGCCGATCTCTCCGCCGCGGCGATGGATGAAGGCAAGTGTCTGCAGCACGCCGTCATGGACGACTCGAGCGAGGCGCTCACGCTCGCGCAGTCGCTCCTGCTCGGCAAGGACTTCCTCGTAGTGCCGCAGCCCTTCGCGCGCGAGGTCGACCGCCAGTCCGATCAGCCCCCCGAGGAGCACGAGCAGGAGGATGTTGTGCCACGTCGTGGGGTTCGGCGACCCGACCTCCAGGATGTCCGCGACCGCGATGATGCCGGCCACGACGAGTCCACCGAGCCGGCCGTGGAGGACGGCGGCCCCGGCGACTGGCCCGGCAGCCCAGATGGTCGGCAGGGTGAACTGACCCGCCGCGACGTCCTCGGGGTGGTCGGCCAGGAGGGTGGCAAAGATGCCTCCCACGGCGAGGGCCACCTCGACCGCGAGCAGGCCCGTCGTCCGCCGGCGGAAGGCCAGGAGCGCGAGGCTGAAGGCCATGAGAACGCCGACGACGGTGAACGCCACCCACGGTCGCGCCATGGTCTCGTAGCGAGACCACACGACCGTGCCGGCGTACAGTGCCGCGGCCGGTCGGAACCAGTCCAGCCCTCGTGAGAACGCCTCGACGATGACCGGCTCGGACCGTCCCGTGCGGGACGAGCGCCGCGTCACCCCGAACAGCGCCCCCCGGCGGTTCATGACCTCACCCAGCACGTCGGCCGTCGGTGCCACCGGGCCGATCACGGGCCTCGGGGTCGAATGCCTCGAGTTCGCGTTCGAGTTCGTCAACGGCTCGACCGGGCTTCGCGGCCTCGGCCTGCTCACGCTGAAGGATCTTCTTGGCCCGCGTGAGTCGATCCTTCATCGACCCGGCATACATGTCGACGTACTCCTGGCCAGAGAGCTCCATGAGGGCGTACATGACCTCGTCGGTGATGGAGCGCAGGACGAATCGATCGTCCTCCATTCCCTTGTAGCGGGAGAAGTCGAGCGGCTTGCCGATCTTGACCCCGACCCGCATGACCTTGGGGATGACCTTGCCCGTCGGCTGGGCCTTGTCGGTGTCGATCATGGCGACCGGGATCACGGGCACCCCAGCCTCGAGAGCCATCCGGGCCACACCCGTCTTGCCCTTGTAGAGACGTCCGTCGGGCGAGCGCGTTCCCTCGGGGTAGAGGCCGAGGAGCTCGCCGCGACGCAGGATCTTGAGTCCGGAGTTCAGCGCCGCCTCGCTGGCCTTGCCGCCGGACCGATCGACGGGAACCTGCCCGACGCCGCGGAAGAAGGCTGCCGTCAGTCGACCCTTGAGTCCGCCTCCGGTGAAGTAGTCGGCCTTCGCGAGGAAGGTCATGCGACGGGGCACGACGAGCGGCAGGAAGATCGAGTCGGAGAAGGACAGGTGGTTGCTCGCGAAGATCGCGCCGCCGGATTCGGGGATGTGTTCCTCACCTTCCACCCACGGTCGGAACAGGAACTTGAGGATGGGCCCCAGGACCACCGTTTTGAGCACCCAGTAGAACACCGTCGTCCTTTCCGTCGCGACGATTCGAACTCTAGTGCACGACTCGCAACGTGCGACCGGACTTGGGCGCCTGCGGACAGGGATCGCCGTCGTCATTGCCCGAGACGTCGCGCCGTCGAACGTGGCACCATTTCAGGTGATCGTCCGTTCTCGTCCCCGTGAGGCCAACCACATGAACGACCGTGACATCGACGCGGAGTTCGACGCGATCGTCGCCCACTGGGACGACGCCCCCGTCGAACCGTCGGGACCGCGCACCGTGTACGACATCACGGCCGCGTATGCCGCGTTGTCACCGCCCGAGACCGACGCACCGTCACCGCCTGAGCAGGTCACGGACGAGGGCAGCCCCGCGACGGACGACACCGCCACCCCTGAACTTGCCGATGAGTCCGACGGCGACCGCCGTGAAGGTTCTGAAGCAGGTGCCGAGTCCGCGACTGCACCACCGACGGGGTGGCGTGGTCCCACGGCCGAGGTCGACGAGGACGAGGCTGACGACGACCCTTCCCCGCGAGGGATGGCCGATCTTCCCCCGCCCGAGGACATCGGCTACTGGGGCGCGGTCATCGGCATGGTCGGTGGCCCCCTCCTGCTGATCTGGGTCCTGATCGTCAGGCCCTTCTACCAGGGGTGGTGGACGCTCGGCTCGATCCTGCTCTTCGTCGGTGGTTTCGCGCTGCTGGTCATGCGGCAGCCCGTGCGGCGCGACCCGGAGGACAGCGACGACGGCTCCCGCGTCTGATCGCAGCAGTCGACCGCACGTGACCCATCACCGTTCGAGGGAATCAGCCCCGGATCCTGGGGTCGGTGACACCGGATCGGCCTGCGCGACCTGATCGACGGCCAAGGCCTCGGCCTCCTCGACCATGCCTTCGGTGACCGTCTCGCTCGCGGCTGCGGCGGCTTCCTCGGCCCCTTCCTGAACCACCGTCGGCTCCCCGAGGCGGATGTCGACCCAGGTCGGGCGATGGTCACTTCCGGCGACCAGGTCGGCTTCGGGGATGTCGATCGCCGCGTGCGGCTCGGGGTGCAGCCCTGACGACGCGAAGATCACGTCGAGAACCTTCCGAGGACGGCGAGCCGGGAACGTCGGAACGGCGGGCGAGACCAGCCGCATCACACCGGCGAACGCCTTCCAGGCCTCCCCGGACTCGTTCTCGTTGAGGTCACCCGCGAGGACGACCTCACCGCCGACGTTGACGGCCCCCAGGATGACCTTTGCGTGCGCCGCGCGCTCACGCGCGTCGAGGCTGAGGTGAACGCTGGCCACCGCGATCGGCTCCCGTCCCGGAGCGGCCACCCTGGCCAGAGCGAAGCCCCTCGTCCTCTGGAGGAACGCGACCCGCAGTCGGGTGTGCTTGGACTCCACGACGTCGACCCTGAGGGACGTGAAGATCGTCGTGCCGCCACTCCCCCGGTGGCGACCTGACCAATACATGCCACAGTCCCGGGCGAAGTTCGCGACCCGCTGAGTCGAGAACAACCGGCGCGGAACTTCCTGCAGGCAGAGGACGTCCGGGTCGATGGCCCGCACCACACGGGCCGCGGCATACGGGTCCTCGAGGAAGTCGCGGGTGTTGTAGCTCGCAATCCGGATCGTCGTCACGCCGCTCCTCTCGGTGGTCAGGTCGCCGATTCGTTGCGGGCCAAGTCGGCAGCGCCGATGAGACCGGCCTCGTTCCCCAGTTTGGCAGCGACGATCCGGGCCTCGGGCCGGTAGCCACGACCCGTGAGGCGACGCCGGAAGGTGTCTCTCGCCGGCCCGAGCAGAAGCTCGCCGGCCGCCGAGACACCACCGCCGATGACAAAGGTGCCCGGGTCGAACGCCGCCGCGAGGTTCGCGATGCCGATGCCGAGCCAGTGCCCGATCTCGGCGAGCAACTCGGTCGAGGTCGGGTCGCCGTCGCGTGCGGCCTCGGTGACGATCGGCCCGGTGAGCTCGTCCGCCCTCCCGTCCACGCGAGACGCCAGATCCGTGGCGACCGGCGAATTGGCGAGGATCATCGCGCGCGCCTCCCGCACGAGGGCGTTGCCGGAGGCGTACTGCTCCCAGCATCCGCGGTTGCCGCACTCGCAACGCTGTCCTTCGGGTACGACCTGCATGTGGCCGAACTCCCCAGCGATGCCGAATCGGCCACGGTAGAGCTCACCGTGGAGAAGGATCGCTCCGCCGATCCCCGTGCCGAGGTTGACCATGACGACGTCCGAATCGTCCTGTGCCGCACCGAACCTCCACTCGGCCCAGCATGCCGCGTTGGCGTCGTTGTCGACGACGATCGGCAGGTCGATGCGCTTGCTGAGGGCGTCGCGCAGGGGCTCGTCCCGCCAGGACAGGTGAGGCGCGAAGACAACGGTCGCTCGGTCTGCGGCCACGAATCCAGCGGCGCCGATGCCGACCGCCGAGACGTCGTGCCCCTCCGAACGGAGTTCCTCCACGACATCGACGATGGTGTCCTCGACGACCTTGGGCCGCTTGGAACGATGCGGTGTGTCGCGTCGCGCTCGGGCGAGGATCTCTCCGCGCTCATCGACCAGACCACCGGCGACCTTGGTGCCGCCGATGTCGATGCCGATCGCCAGGGTCACGACTGGTCGTCCTCGTCGACGACCGTGATCGCCTCGCTGCGTGGCGTCCGCTCCGGCGCCCCCGGGCGGGCTTCGCCCGCGGATTCCGTATGCCGTCCCGCCATCTCCGTGAGCACCGTCGCCGCGGCGGTGGCGAGATCCGCGAGGCGAGCCAACGTCTCGGGACTCACGCCGCGCAGGACCGAGATCGAGCGACACACCGGGCACCACGTGCACGTCTCGGCGTCACCCATGGCGACGTGAACATGTTGCGCGTGGCCATCGCGCCCGGGGGCCTGTGTATCCGCCGGCCCAGCGCCGCCGGCACCCGCAGCGTGGTCAGCGGAGTCGTCGCCCCGTGCCCCGTCAGCGGTGGGAGCCTCCGGCCCGCTCCCCGGCGTGGGCTCGTTGTGGCCGCCGGCAGGTCGTCCCAGTGCCGCGAGCAGCCGGGCTGCCTCCTCGGCAACCGAACCCACCGCTGCATCAACTCGCGCCTCAGCGTCCACTCGGCCACTCCTCCTCTACGCGTTCGAAACGCACCCGGAGTTCCCCGGAGCGCACCCCAGCATTCTTGACGATGCATCGTCGCAGCACCGAGGGCAACGCAATCACACGGCGCACGCCCCCGACGTCAACGACGAGGTCGTCGGCCCGACGCGCCAGTTCGACGTCGCCCGAGCGGGCCAGCGGCAGCGGCAGGACCAGGACGAACTCCTCACCGTCGGCATCGACGCGCAGTCCGTTCGACTTCACCGGCGCGCCCAGGGGCGGCAGGTCACCGTCGAGGGTGGCGGTCTGACGGGCAAGATCCGCCAGTGCCGCTGCTCCGGTGGGCTCGCCTGCGAGATACGGCGCCGTGAGGACGGGAGTCCCGTGGAAGGACTCGATGATCGTGGCGATGCCTGCGGACTGGGCCGAGTTCCACGCGGACCGCCACGGGTCGTCGTCGATCGGAATGACGCGGTTGACGACGACTGCGTCGACGGCATACCCGTGCAGGGACAGGGACGTGAGGATACGGCGAGCCTCGGCGATCACGACGTTCTCGGGCGTGAGGACGATCCGCACGCTGGCCCGAGACGAGGTGAGCAGGTCCCTCACTTCGGCCATGTGGGCACGCCAGGTCGCAACGACGTCGAGGACGTCAAGGCTCGGCAGCGGGAGGCCGGCAGCCTTCGCCGCAGCCGGTCGCATCGCCGTGAGCAGACGGCGCTGCGACGGAAGCAGTCGGTCAAGGTGCCAACCCAGGAGCTCGGGAAGGGCCAGCAGGCGCAGCGTCTCAGCCGTCGGCGCACAGTCGACGACGATGACATCCCAGGCGCCGCTCGTGGCGTGGTGGCCCAACGTGAGCAGCGCGCTGATCTCGTCGGCGCCGGGAAGTGCGGTGAGTTCCTCGGCCACCACCGGGTCGACGCCCACCGAGTCGAGAACGGTCAGGAGGTAGTCGCGCAGCGTCCCCCAGTCGGCCGCAACGCTGGTGCGTGCCCCCACGGCTTGGGCGTGGAGGCGCTCCTCGACCTCCTGGGTCTGGTCCCACGTCCGGGACGTGCGCAGGTCGACCTTGAGTGCGTCCCCGAGGCTGTGTGCCACGTCGGTCGACATGACGAGGGTGCGCTGCCCGGCCCGGGCTGCGTCCACGGCGAGGGCCGCTGCGGTCGTCGTCTTGCCGACTCCCCCCTTGCCGGTGACGAGGACGACGCGCGGCGTCACGGCAACCGGAGGCAGCGCGACTGCGGCGGCAGGGATGGCGAGGCCCTCAGGCGAGGGACTCGACGCGCTTCTTGAGCTCCTTGAGCGCCGTGTCGATGATGAGCTTCTCGGCCTTGCGCTTCAGCATCCCGATCATGGGGATCTTGACGTCGACGGACAGTGCGTAGTCGACCTGCGTGCCCTCGCCGTCCGAGGTGAGGGTGTAGGACCCGTCGAGGGCCTTGAGCACACCGGCTCGCACCAGACTCCAGGCGACGACGCCCGACCCGTCCTCGGCGATGCGGTCCCAGTCGTACTCGAGCACGTAGGTGTCCTTGACGGCCCCGGCATCCATGACGTACTCGACCTGGTCCGCCCACCCGTCACCGTCCTCGCTGAGGATCGTCACGGTCTTCACCTGATCGGCCCACTCGGGGTAGGCCTCGAAGTCGGCGATGACGTCGAGCACGGCGCCCGGCTCGGCCGCGATGTGGATGGAGGACGACGTGCTCTCTGTCATGGGCGCAGGCTACCGAACCCCTGCCTACCTCTAGGATCGGACCACGGCAGATGTCGCGTCCGCCGCTGAAACCGCTGGCGACCTGGCCCGACGAGGACATCTCTCGGCCAGCCGAAGGAGAGCACGTTGTTGCAAGAGAAGATCACTCCCGCCCTCGCTCCCGAGACCACGGAGGGCAGCCTCGCCGATCTCCCGGATCGCCATCGTCGTGAGAACCCCACCCGTGCCGCCTTCTCCGTGCGTGACGGCGCCGGGTGGCGCGACGTGTCCGCCAAGGAATTCGCTGATCAGGTCGACGCCCTCGCCAAGGGCTTCCTCGCGTCCGGCGTCAGGCCCGGGGACGCGGTCGGCATCATGAGCCGCACCCGCTACGAGTGGACGCTGACGGACTTCGCCCTGTGGACGGCCGGAGCCATCCCGGTTCCGATCTACGAAACCTCCTCCCCCGACCAGGTCGAGTGGATCCTCAAGGACTCGGGCGCAGTCGGTGTCGTCGTCGAGTCGACCAAGCATCAGGGCGCTCTCTCCGGTGTGTCGGCGACCCTCCCCTCCCTCACCCACACCTGGGTCATCGACAACGGCGACCTCGACTCCCTGGCCTCCTCGGGCGCCGGGTCTGATGACGCGACGCTCGTCGCGGCTCGGGACGGCGTCAACCGTGCGTCGATCGCCACGATCATCTACACCTCCGGCACGACCGGGCGGCCCAAGGGTGTCGAGCTGACCCACGGCAACTTCCTCGACCTCACCGACAACACCGTCGAGAAGCTCAAGGATGTCGTCGCAGCCCCAGGCGCGGCCACGCTCCTCTTCCTCCCCCTGGCCCACGTCTTCGCGCGCTTCATCGAGGTGCTCTGCGTGCACTCGGGCGCCAAGCTGGCGCACTCCGCCGACATCAAGACCCTCCTGGACGACTTCGCGAGCTACCAGCCGACCTTCATCCTCGCCGTGCCGCGGGTCTTCGAGAAGGTCTACAACTCGGCCGAGGCCAAGGCCGTCGCCGGTGGCAAGGGCAACATCTTCGCCAAGGCTGCCGACACCGCCATCGCCTACTCCGAGGCCCAGGAGTCCGGCTCCGTCGGGTTCGGCCTCAAGGCCAAGCACGCCGTGTTCGACAAGCTCGTCTACGGCAAGCTCCGCGCAGCCATGGGCGGCAAGGTCCAGTACGCCGTGTCAGGTGGCGCGCCCCTCGGGACCCGCCTCGGCCACTTCTTCCGCGGTATCGGGGTGACGATCCTCGAGGGCTACGGCCTGACCGAGACGACCGCGCCGATCTGCGTGAACCTCCCCGAGCGTCTCAAGGTCGGCACCGTCGGCCCGCCGCTGCCCGGCACCGCCGTGCGCATCGCCGAGGACGGCGAGATCCTCGTCCAGGGACACAACGTCTTCGGCACCTACCGCAACAACCCCGACGCGACGGCCGAGGCCATTCGCGACGGCTGGTTCCACACCGGTGACATCGGCGAGCTCGACGACGACGGCTACCTCAAGATCACGGGCCGCAAGAAGGAGATCCTCGTGACCGCCGGTGGCAAGAACGTCGCCCCCGCAGTGCTCGAAGACCGCCTCCGCGCGCACCCGCTCGTCTCGCAGTGCATCGTCGTCGGTGACCAGAAGCCGTTCATCGCGGCCCTGGTCACGATCGACGAGGAGATGCTCCCCATGTGGGCCGCCAACAACGGGCTCGAGGGAATCACCCCGGCCCAGGCCCGGACCAATGAGACCGTCCTCGCCGAGATCCAGAAGGCCGTCGACGAGGCCAACACCGCCGTGTCCAAGGCCGAGTCGATCCGCAAGTTCGCCGTGCTCGAGAACGACTTCACCGAGGAGACTGGGCACTTGACCCCCTCGCTGAAGCTCAAGCGCAACGTGGTCATGCGCGACTTCGCGGATGAGGTCGATGCGCTCTACGGCGGCTGACCGACCCCCTCCCTCCACCGAGGGAAACTTCACGGATCGCGGGGAAGGTTCCCCGCGATCCGTGAAGTTTGCGGGCTTCGCCCGCGAGACGTATGCCGCGTGGCTGCTTGCCGCAGGATGGCTCGCCTACCTCGGCGTGCTCCAGTGGAGCGTCGTCCGGTTCCGATTCCCCATCGTGGTCACCCTGACGGTGGTCGCCGTCGGGCTCGGGCTGTGGTTGTGGCGTCGGACAGAGATTCGTTCTGCCCCACCGCTACTCGCCCCCTTCGTCCTGTTGGCGTCGGTGGCGATCACCTGGGCCGTGCCACTGTTCAGCTACCTGCGCGACGGTGCGCTGACCGCGGCCCTCACGGTTCTCACCGTCGTGGGTGTCGGAGCTGCTGGGCTCCTCGCCGCACCGACCGCGGCACGGGCGCGGGCGGCATACCTGCTTGCCGTGCTCGGCCACGTCGTCACCGCGACGATCACGACGATCGGCGACCCGGCTCCGAAGATCGACGTGTGGGTCACGCTCCAGCAGGCGAGCGATGCGCTGGCCCGTGGCGAGAACTTCTACGACATGTCCTGGACCGACTCTCCAGGGATCCAGGACGCCTTCACCTACCTGCCGTGGACGACGGTGCTGCTCGCTCCGGGTCGGTGGATCGGGGGCGATGTGCGCTGGGCCATCGCGTTCTGGTCCGTGGTCCTCTTCGCTGGCATCTGGGCCCTGGCCCGCCCGCGCCCCGGGGATGCGCCGAGCAGTGCGCGCGCGACGGCCCTGCGTGCTTCGATCCCGGTGGCGGCTCTTGTCGTCGCACCCGGAACTCTGACCCAGATCGACCAGGCCTGGACCGAGCCGTTGCTCGCCACCGGCCTGGTGTGGTGGGCAGTGCTCGTGCGGCGCGGTCACGCGTGGTGGGCGATCGTGCCGCTCGCACTGGCCTGCGCGAGCAAGCAGCATCTTGCTCTCCTCCTCCCCCTGATGTTGTTGTGGCGGCCGTTCGGGGCCAGACGCGCCGTCGCGACGGGCGCGCTGACTGGTGTTCTCATCGCGCCGTGGTTCCTCGCCTCGCCCTCGGACTTCGTCCACGACACGATCACGCTTCTCGTGGGCTTCCACCCCATCCGCTTCGCGAACACGTGGTACCTCTGGTTCCTCAACGAACACGGCATCACGCTGCCGTTCTGGGTCACTGGCCTCGTCGTCTTCGGTGCCCTCGGGATCGCGGCATGGCTCATCCATCGGCGCCAGCCCGGGCTCGACGAACTGTTGCGCTGGTTCGCGTTCGTCCTCTTGGCGGCCAACCTCGTCAACAAGCAGGCGTTCTACAACCAGTACTGGCTGAGTGCGGCTCTCGTGGCGATCTCCTTGGCCATTCCTGCCCGGGATCGTGGAGACGTCACTTCGGAGCCGCCAACTGGTTCAGCTCCGCCAGCCACCTTTTCGTGAACTCGGCCCGGGTCGTGTCGAGAACATCGACGAACGCCCGGTCCATGGCGTCCTCGGCACGTGCCGGTGACTCGGTCACACTCGACGCGGTGTGGAACCGCTGCAGCGCTGCCTCTCCGTGACGGCGGGCGATGAGATCGACCGCGAGCCACGCGGCCAGGTAGTTCGGCGCGATCTCCCCTTGGCTCGGGTCGAAGTCCCCCTGCGTGGGAAGCCTCGTCGGCCCATTGCCGTCCGCGACCCTCGTGAGGAGGGGTGCGGCGAGTTCACCCCTGGGGCGCCCCGACCCCGCATACCCGACATGATCGGCGAAGCCCTCGACGAGCCACAAGGGCGCCGCACCGGGGAGGGAGCTGCGGACTGCGACGTGGGTGCTCTCGTGGGTGATGACGAACTGGCGACCGGTGGGCGTCAACCGCGCGAAGGCGTCGGGATTGAGCACGATGCGGTCGCGGGTCGCGCGGCCGGTCGCGTCGACCGGCCCATCAGTGATCGCGGCCACCTGGCTGAGGTCGTCTGCTCGACCCACCTGTTCCCGGAAGGCAGCGGCGTCCTTGGGCGCGATGATCGTGACCTGACGGGGCCACGTGTGCGTCCAGTGCTCGTTGACGTCACTGACCGCGCGGTCTGCCATCTCTGCGTATGCCGTGAGCGTCGCCCTGTCGACGGTGCCCGTCACCGTGCTTGCGGTGCCTTCGACGGTGAGTGCCCCTGCCAAGGGCGGCAAGCTCGGTTCACCCCCGGGCGGGGACGCAGGCACCGTGGGTGAGGTGGCGGGCGCCGGTGCGGCACTCTCGGGCACCGCCGGCGTCCCGACGACCGAGGCGGAGACCGTGGGCTCCGGCTCACCTCGGACGCAGCCGGTCACGGTCGAGACGAGCACTGAGCCGGCCACGGCGACGACTGTCAGCCGGGCTCGCAAGGGGCGCGACGGCATACGAGATCGTTGGTCGGTCAGGGGCACGTGCCCCATCGTGTCAGGCGAACGTCACCCGACCGCATGTCCGAGGTCGAACGGGACGCGCTGGGAACGCACCGACGCTGCGGACTCGGCCGTGATGAGTCCAGCGCGCACACACGCCGTCACCGCGGCCCGCTCATCGGAGTCGATCGGTAGGTCACTGCGCAGGCCCATGGCGTCGGGATCGACCAGGGCGGTCACCATGCAGTCACCGCAGTGGAGATCGCGCACCGGGCAACGCGAGCAGAGGATGGTCAGGCTGTCGTGGGTCAGGTCGTGGGACATGTTCATCACCTCTTTCATCGGGTCGCCACACACGCTATGAGCCGGCACTGACAGTGGCGGATGGGAACACTGTGTGCGGTTCCGCAGATGCTCCCGTTGCCACGCGTCCCGTTCCGCAAGGGCTACGTTGGGGACGTGAGGTCGCCACGCGACTGCGCGCTCGAGTCCGAGCGGCATCCACAGCTTCCGGCCGGGACTGACGAACGGGTCTCGGGCTACGGCGTCATGGGTCAGCCGTTTGCCTCCGGCCATGTGCTGGGACTGCGACGGTGGACTGCGTCCTCGGTCGGCGAGCAGTTCACGTCGATCTGGCATCGGGACCCCGATGACAATTGGCACTTCTACGAGTCCGCCCAGCCAGAGTTCGCCTGCTCGCGCTGGTTTGGCCACGGGGTGCAGGAGTCGACCGTCGTCGACATCGATGTCACGTGGGAGGGGTCGCATCTCCTGCGCGTCACATCGCCGCCGCTGGTCGACTGGACGCTGACCCTCGCCTCGTCGCCGATGACGCGAGTCATGAGCGCCGTGGCCCGACCCCTGCCGCTCGCCGCGTGGCGCTCGCCCGCGCTCCTCAGAGCAATGGGCACCGTTGCATCATCGACGTTGGGAGTCGGGAAGGTGGGCATGACGGGCCTCACGGCCAATGGACTTCCGTTCGACGCCAATCCGCAACGCATCTGGCGGGTCGTGGACGCGACAGCGCAGATCCAGGGGCAGGACGCAGGGCCGCCAGCGCCCTTGCCCGAGCAGGCCCGGCTTGGCGACTTCTGGATTCCTCAGCACGGAGTCTTCGCCATGGGACGAGTGTTCATCGGCGCCTGAGAGCACCCTGGACGTCCCTGTGCGGCCTGCCTCCCGGAGGCTGTCGGACCTCGCACCTAGCCTCCCTGACATGCAGATGGTCCAGGGCACCCTCGACGACCTGGGCACCCCCTTGTCGGATGTCACCTTCGTCGTCGTCGACCTCGAGACCACCGGTGGCAGCCCGAGCGAGTGCGGCATCACCGAGATCGGCGCGGTCAAGGTGCGTGGGGGCGAGGTCCTCGGCGAGTTCCAGAGTTTCGTCAACCCCGGCGAGCCGATTCCCGCATTCATCTCGGTCCTCACGGGGATCACGGACGCCATGGTCCGGGATGCGCCGCCCGTCGAGTCCGCCCTCGTCGCGTTCCTCGAATTCGCCGCCGGGTCGGTGCTCGTGGCGCACAACGCCGGCTTCGACATCTCGTTCCTCAAGGCAGCCTGCGCGCGGGCCGACCGTGACTGGCCGCGGTTCCCGGTCGTCGACACGGTCCACCTCGCCCGACAGCTCGTGAGCCGAGGCGAGACCCCCAACCATCGGCTGAGTTCTCTTGCGCGGCTGTTCGGTGCGACGACGACGCCAGACCACCGCGCCCTTCACGACGCGCGGGCGACGGTCGACGTGCTCCACGGGCTCATCGCGCGCGTCGGATCACTCGGGGTGCATTCACTCGAGGAGCTCAAGGACTACTCGGCGCGTGTCCCCGCCGCCACACGCCGCAAGCGTCACCTCGCAGACGGCTTGCCGGAGGCACCGGGCGTCTACCTCTTCAAGGACGGGCAGGGCCGAGTGCTCTACGTCGGCACCTCGGTGTCGATCCGCACCAGAGTCCGCAGCTACTTCACGGCCTCGGAGCAACGCCGCCGGATGGCCGAGATGGTGCGCCTCGCCGAGTCCGTGACGCCGATCGTGTGCGCGACTCCCCTTGAAGCCGAAGTGCGCGAGCTGCGCCTCATCGCCGAGCACAAGCCGCGCTACAACCGGAAGTCCCGCAACCCCGAACGCGCCTGGTGGGTCAAGCTCACCGTCGAGCCCTTCCCTCGGTTGTCGATCGTGCGCCACGTGGCGGGCGATGAGACGCACTACATCGGACCGTTCGCGTCGCGCGGCTCAGCAGATGACGCGGTCGCCGCCGTGCACGAGATCGTGCCGCTCCGCCAGTGCCTCGAGCGACTCTCGGTGTCCAGGACCCGTTCCGCCTGCGCGCTCGCCGATATGGGCAGGTGCGGTGCCCCCTGCACCGGCGGCCAGAGTGTCGATGACTACGCCACGGTGGTCGCCGAGGCAGTCGCCCTGCTCGCCGGCGATGCCCGTCACGCCGTCCAGACATGGCGCGAGCGGATGGACCGGCTCGCCGAGCAGGAGCGGTTCGAGGATGCGGGCGTCGTGCGTGACCGGATGCTCAGCCTCGTGCGCGGCGCCTCCCGCTCCCAGCGCCTCGATCCTTTGGCGCGCACTGCCGAACTCGTCGCGGCTCGCCGCTCCGAGTCCGGTGGGTGGGAGGTCATGTGCATTCGCCATGGGCGTCTGGCCGGGAGCACCCTCTCGCCACGCGGTGCTGACCCCATGCCCTACGTCGAGGCGCTGCGAGCCAGCGCCGAGGTCGTCCCCTCCCCCCTTCCCCCCGCGACAGCTGCAACCCCAGAGGAGAGCGAGCGGATCCTCCGATGGCTTGATGCGCCGGGCGTTCGGGTCGTCGACATCGATGGCTCATGGACCTGCCCTGTCGGAGGAGCAACCGCAGTTCGGCACGAACTCGAACCTCTCGAGGCGTCGCGACGGCATACACCGGGCTTCCGATCGGCCTAGATTCGTCCCAAGTCCTCACCCGCTCGGTCCACGAGCAGATCCAGGAGTGGTTCGCGTGACCTACCCCCCGCCCCTCTACACCGGCGACTCCGGCGAGAAGTCGGCCTGGGCCACCCCTGGTGACCGCGAGGCGGACCTCGTGTATCCCAACGGGAACCGCGTCCACTACCTGGCTCGCGGCGAGGCCACCGGTGGCTTGTTCGGGCTCTACCGCTGGGAGTTCGCCGGGCCTCCGAGCGGCCCCGACGCGCACTTCCACCGCACCATCTCGGAGTCCTTCTACGTGCTCGAGGGGATCGTCACGATTTTCGACGGCGACCGGTGGATCAAGGCCCGGTCGGGCGACTTCCTGCATGTGCCTCCGGGCGGTCTCCATGGGTTCCGCAATGACGATGGCCCGGCCGCAATGCTTTTGCATTTTGCCCCTGGTGCGCCGCGAGAGGCGTACTTCGAGGGGCTGGCGCAGCCGGGTGGGGTCGGTGCCATGAGCTCCGAGGAGCGCGCGGAGTTCATGGCCTACCACGACAACTACTGGGTCAGGGAGTGAGCCGACTACGCTGCGAGACGTGATCACCGCCATCGTTCTCATCACTGCCGAGGTCAACCGCATCCCTGAGGTCGCGCAGGAGGTGGCCGAACTCGACGGCGTGAGCGAGGTCTACTCCGTCGCCGGCGACGCCGACCTGATCGCCATGGTGCGCGTCCGTCAGCACGACGAGCTCGCGACCGTCATCGCCGACCGACTCAACAAGGTCCAGGGCGTCACCGGGACAGCGACACACATCGCCTTCCAGACCTACTCCAAGCACGACCTCGAAGCGGCCTTCAGCCTCGGCCTCGAGTAGCCCACCCTCCCCGAGGTGCCGTGAGACTCAGCCGGGTGCGATGGCGCGGCTCGCGGTGACCCAGCGCTCGAGCTGCGCTGAAGCGGCACCGGAGTCGATCGCCTCAGCGGCTCGTGCCACGCCTGCTCGGATCGCCTCGTGCACCTCCGCAGCGGCGGTGTCAGCTGTCCCGGCCGCAACCGCCAGCGCCGTGCCCGCGTTGAGCAGGACGGCATCCCGAGCCGGGCCGCGCTCCCCGGCGAAGACTCGACGGGCCACGTCGGCGTTCTCCTCGGCGAGGCCCCCCTTGATGCTGTCGATCGACGAGACGTCGAGACCGACGTCCGAGGGGTGAACCGCGATCTGCGTGACCTCGCCGTCGCGCACCCACAGGAGCGTCGTCGGGCCAGCGAGGGACACCTCGTCCAAGCCCTCGTCCCCGCGGAAGACCGCGGCCGTGGTGCCCCGATCGGCGAACACACCCGCAATCACCGCAAGGAACCGTGCGTCGGCGACGCCGACCGCGGCATACGTGGGCTGCGCGGGGTTCGTCAACGGGCCCAGGAGGTTGAACGCGGTGGCCACCCCGAGTTCCGCACGGGCCGGGCCGGCAAACCTCATCGAAGGGTGGAAGGTCTGCGCGAAGCAGAACGTGATGCCTGCGTCGAGCGCCACCTGGCGCACCTGCTCAGGGGTCAAGGTCAGGTTGACCCCGAGGGATTCGAGGACGTCTGCGGAGCCGGACTTCGAGGATGCCGCCCGGTTGCCGTGCTTGACCACCCGCAGGCCGGTTGCCGCAATGACCACCGACGACATCGTCGAGATGTTCACCGTGCCGAAGCGGTCGCCACCGGTGCCGACGATGTCGATGCTCTCGCCCGGGACGTCAATGCGACGCGCATGCTCGAGCATCACATCGGCCAGACCGCGCACCTCGGAGACGGACTCCACCTTTGAGCGCAGGGCCATGAGGAACCCAGCGACCTGGGCGACACTCGCCTCGCCGCTCATGATCCGATCCATCGCCCAGCGGGCCTCATCGAGGGTGAGGTCCTCACGGGCGAGGAGGCGAGTCAGCAGATCGGGCCACGTGGGGCCCGCGGGCACCGTGGCCCCCACGTCAGAGGACCGCGGCGCGCTTGCGCGCGAGACCCGCGACCGCTTCGGCGACCTTGATCGGGTCCAGCGGGTGGGGAACGGCGTCGTCGGCGAGCGACCACGCGGCGAGCCACCCGTCCTGCGGACGCCCGGTGAGCACCAGAACAGGCGGGCAGTTGTAGATCTCGTTCTTGAGCTCACGGCACAGACCCAGACCACCGTTCTTGGCAGCCTCACCGTCGAGCACGACGACATCCCAGCCGCCTGCGTCGAGCGCTTCGGTCACCGCGAAGGCGGTCGCGCACTCGAGCCAACGCGTCACCTCGACATCGCGAGCCGGGCGACGGCCGACAGCCGCTCGCACGGCGTCGCGCGTGGTGATGTCGTCGCTGTAGAGGAGGACTGACACGGCGTGCGTGGCGCCACCTCCGGAGGCGGTCGGGGCCGTCGTCGTGGGGTGGGCCGCGTGCGCTGAGGTCATGCCCACATAGTAGCCACGGGCGTTTCGCCAAACCGACACCACCAAACCGGGGGTCGGTGCAGCACTCACAGAGGAATGACGCAATAATGACGCTCGTGGCGACTGCAGCAGAAGTAACGACTCGAGTGTCCGGTCCAGTTCCCAGCATCCCGGATTACGGTCCGGCGACCCGTCCCAACATGGTCGCGGTCGGAACGATGGTCTGGCTTGCGAGTGAACTCATGTTCTTTGCGGCGCTCTTCGCCTTCTACTTCTCCCTGCGCGGAAACCTTCCGGAGCAGTGGGCGCTGCGCACCGAGCAGCTCAACGTGCCCTTCGCCTTCGCCAACACGGTCATCCTCGTGATCTCGTCCGTGTGGTGCCAGCTCGGCGTCTGGAAGGCCGAGGCCGGTCAGGTCGCCCGCACCGGCTCACTGCTGAACTTCAAGTCCTGGGGCATGCGTGAGTGGTACGTCCTCACCTACATCTTCGGCTCGATCTTCATCGCCGGCCAGGTCTACGAGTACGCACACCTCGTGCACGAGGGCGTCACCCTGAGCACGGACTCCTACTCCTCGATCTTCTACCTCGCGACTGGCTTCCACGGCATGCACGTGACCGGCGGCCTCATCGCGTTCCTCCTCATCATCGGCCGCACCTTCACGACGCGGCGCTACACCCACCTGCAGGAGACCGGCGCCGTCGTCACCTCCTACTACTGGCACTTCGTCGACGTCGTGTGGATCGCGCTGTTCGCGATGATCTACCTGCTCAAGTGAGGTGTCTCCACTGCCGACCAGCCTGACCTCCCCCGGATCCCCGTTCCCCGAGACCCCCGACAGGACCGCATCGTGAAAGCACTGGCCGCCCGCCGACGTCACCCGGCCGCGATCGCCATTCTGCTCATGCTGGGCCTCCTCGTGACCGGCTTCGCCTACGCCGCCGTGGCTCCCCAGCCCGCGCAGGCAGAGGCCAGCACCGCGCAGGACGTCGCCGCAGGCAAGCAGCTCTTCCAGGCCAACTGCGCCTCGTGCCACGGCGTCAACGCCGAGGGCCGCGCGACGGGCAACGATGACAAGGTGGCCGGACCGGCCCTCGCCGGCGTCGGCGCTGCCGCCGTCGACTTCCAGATGGGCACCGGCCGCATGCCGATGCGTGCGCCCACCGTGCAGGCCCCCCGCGGTGAGGTCCAGTTCACCCAGGAGCAGATCGACCAGGTCGGCGCCTACGTCGCGTCGCTCGCACCCGGCCCTGCCGTGCCCTCCGAGGAGGACGTCGACGCAAGTCAGGGCGACCCGGCCAAGGGTGGCGAACTGTTCCGCGTGAACTGCGCCATGTGCCACAACTTCGCCGGCTCGGGCGGTGCTCTCACCCGCGGCAAGTACGCCCCGTCCCTCATGGACGTCGAGCCCAAGCACATCTACGAGGCCATGGACACCGGCCCCCAGTCGATGCCCGTCTTCAACGACGGCAACATCGCCCCTGAAGAGAAGCGCGACATCATTGCCTTCCTCAAGGCCGTCGAGGAGACCCCGAATCAGGGCGGCCACGCCCTGGGCGCCCTCGGCCCCGTGACCGAAGGCTGGTTCGCCTGGTTCTTCGGGCTCGGCATCCTCATCGCAGCAGCCGTGTGGCTCGGGCAGAAGTCAGCCTGAGCCATGAAGGCCACCGCTTCCCACTCTCCGTCGACAGGATCGATCACCCGATGAACGAGCAGGACAGCCACCCCACCGGAGGCGAGGTCACCCCCACGGGTGAGTTCGGGTCCAGTGCCGTACGCCTCGACCAAGGCCATGTCGTGGGCACCGGCGGCATCCCCGAGCGCTTCGAGAACCCCGGGTTCCCGCCGCACGTCCATCGCGGGGCGGACCTCGACGAGGGCGCCGCCAAGCGCGCCGAGCGCATCGTCGTCGGGCTCTTCGGCATGTCGATCCTGGGCACCCTCGGCTTCATCGTCGCCTACTTCGCCATCGACCCCCACGCCAGCATGTTCGTCCCCGGCATCGGTCAGATGAATGCGCTGCACCTCGCTCTCGGCCTGACGATGGCCGCGTCCCTCCTCGGCATCGGCCTCGGCGCGGTCCAGTGGGCCAAGACGCTCATGCCGGACCAGGAGGACGTTGAGGACCGTCACCCGATGCGCTCGGCGGACGAGGACCGTGCAAAGTTCGTCGAGATCCTCGGTGACGGTGCCGAGTCCGCGCACCTCACCCGACGTCCGCTCCTCAAGTACGCCGTCGGCGGCGCCCTCGGGCTCTTCGCCGTGCCGGTCGTGCTTCCCGTGCTCGGTGGCCTCGGCCCGATGCCCGGTGACGACCTCTCAGTGAGCTTCTGGAACGGCCACCAGGAAGAGGACGGCAGCTACCCCAACCAGCCGATGCGGCTGATGCGCGACCCGCAGAACACGCCGATCAAGGCCAGCGACGTCACGATCGGGTCGGTTTTCCACGTCATGCCCGAGGGCTTGCTCGACCTTGAGCACCACATCCTCGAGGAGAAGGCCAAGGCTGCCGTGTTGGTCATGCGCCTCGACCCCGACGACATCCAGTCCCAGAAGCAGCGCGACTGGGGCCACCAGGGGATCGTCGCGTACTCCAAGATCTGCACGCACGTGGGCTGCCCCGTGGGCCTCTACGAGCAGCAGACCCACCACCTGCTCTGCCCGTGCCACCAGTCGACCTTCGACGTGACACAGGACTGCAAGGTGATCTTCGGCCCCGCCAAGCGCGCCCTGCCGCAGCTGCCGATCACTGTTGACGACGAGGGTTACCTCATTTCCAAGGGTCCGTTCGCCGAGGCCGTTGGACCGAGCTTCTGGGAGCGTGGTTCCGCGTGAGCACCGAGACTGTCCCCGCCGGGCGACCGGCTGACCGCCTGCGTGACGGCGACCAGTCCGTGGCGCCTGCGTCGAGCGCCGCTGCGCGCAAGGCCGGTGGCTTCGCTGGGTGGATCGACGACCGCACCAGTGGCGCCAAGGGCGTCAACTACCTCCTGCGCAAGGTCTTCCCCGACCACTGGTCGTTCATGCTCGGCGAGATCGCGATGTACTCGCTGATCATCTGCCTGATCACGGGTGCCCTGCTGACGTTGTGGTTCGTCCCAAGCGCGGGTCACACCGTCTATGACGGCTCGTTCGTGCCGCTCCGTGGCCAGATGATGTCGGAGGCCTACGCGTCGACGCTCAACATCTCCTTCGACGTCCGCGGTGGCCTGATCATTCGTCAGATCCACCACTGGGCCGCGCTGATGTTCATCGTCGGGCTGACGGTCCACATGTTCCGGGTCTTCTTCACGGGCGCCTTCCGGAAGCCGCGTGAGCTCAACTGGGTCCTGGGTACGGTCATGGCCCTCCTCGCGATCATTGAGGGCTTCGCCGGCTACTCCCTTCCCGACGACCTCCTCTCCGGCACGGGTATCCGCGCCATGGAGGGCTTCGTTCAGACGGCCCCGGTCATCGGCTCCTACCTCGCCTACGCGATCTTCGGCGGCCCCTTCCCGGGCCAGATGATCATCCCGCGTCTGTACTCCGCACACGTGCTGCTCATCCCCGCGATCCTCGTTGGACTGTTCATCGTCCACGTCACGATGGTCGCGGTGAACAAGCACACCCAGTACCCCGGCCCGGGCAAGACCAACGACAACGTCGTCGGCTACCGCGTCATGCCGGTGTATGCCGCCAAGGCGGGTGGGTTCTTCTTCATCGTGTTCGGTGTCATCGCCCTCATCTCGGCCCTGTTCACGATCAACCCGATCTGGGCCTACGGCCCCTACGACCCCTCCCCCGTGACGGCGGGATCCCAGCCGGACTGGTACATGGGCTTCGCCGATGGTGCACTCCGCCTGCTGCCGGGGTGGCTCGAGTTCGAGATCCTGGGCTTCACTCTCTCGTTGAACATCGCCCTGGGCGCGCTCGTGCTGTTGCCGCTCGTCTACACACTGCTCGGTGTCTACCCGTTCTTCGAGCGGTGGGTCACCGGGGACAACCGTGAGCACCACCTGCTCGAGCGCCCGCGCAACAACCCGACGCGCACTGGTATCGGCATGGCAGCCATCGTGGCCTACTCGGTGTTCATGTTCGCCGCCGGCAACGACATCATTGCGATCAAGCTCGGCATGTCGATCAACGACATCACCCGGGCGTTCCAGATCGGATTGTTCGTCCTGCCACCGCTGGCCTTCTGGGTCACCAAGAGGATCTGTCTCAGTCTCCAGCGTCACGACCGTGACCTCGCTCTGCACCAGCGGGAGTCCGGTCGCATCATCCGCGGAGCGGAAGGGTCCTTCCACGAGCGGCACGACGCCCTCAGCGAGTACGACCGCTGGATCCTCGTCCAGCACGACCCGGTGGCGCCGCTCGAGCTCACTGCCGAGGTCGACGAGAACGGTGTGGCACGTCCGGCGGCCCGGAAGGACCGCCTCCGTGCGAAGTTGTCGCACTTCTACTTCAAGGACGCGGTCAACCCGGTCACGCCGGCCGAGCTCGCGGCCGCCCACCACGACGGCCACCACGCCGAGGCGCTCGACGCCGAGGCTCTGGAGGCTCCCTTCGACTACGAGGGCATCGAGGGCGACCAGGACCACGCCCCCGGCGTCGGCGGCGACGGTGCGGACACTGAAGCTGGAGCCTCCGAGCAGGGCATTGGCAGCGCCAGCCGCCTCAGGGAGTGAACATGCGGTGGGCGTGATCGTCTCGCCCACCGCGCCAGCTTGAGGGCGACCCCCGGGACATGGTCCCGGGGGTCGCCCTTGTCCCGGGCAGCGCTCCCCCCCGCCAACCACCGGCGGACCCCGCGACCCTCCTCAGAGTGCTTCACCCGGGTCGTGACAGGCTGGGTCGGTGGAACCGATCCCGCCGGAGCAGTTCGAGCTGATCGTCGAGGAGTCTCTCGATGAGGTGCCCGAAGAATTCATGTCCCTGCTCGACAACGTCGTCTTCCTCATCGAGGACGAGCCCCCGAGCGACGACCCAGACCTGCTCGGCCTCTACGACGGCGTGCCACGCACCGAGCGGGACTCGGGCTGGGGTGTCGGGAACCTGCCAGACCGCATCACCCTCTTCCGTGGGCCCCTCACGCGGATGTGTGAGGACCTCGAGGATCTCCGTGACGAAATCGCCATCACGGTGGTGCACGAGATCGCCCACCACTTCGGAATCGACGACGCCGCCCTGCACGAACTCGGCTGGGGCTGAGAGAGCGAGCCCAACTGAACCGCCCGCCACCCCACCCCGGGCGGTTCAGTTGGCGTCGTGTGCGGCACGTCGGTGTCGCCGCAGAACGTCACCGCCGAAGTCGTCCCGTAGGTGCCGCAGGACCGAGTGGGCGTGATTGGCGTCGTCCTGAGTGTTGTCGTACTCAATGAGGAGCACTGGACTCGTGACGCAGTAGTAGTGCCCCTCGGCAACCCGCGTGCCGCCCGCCCACGCGAAGGCCAGGTCGTCCGCAGCAACATCCATGGCTTCCTCCCACCATTCGCGCGCGTAGGCCTCGGGGAGCCTGTCGAGATATCGCCGGACCAACGCGTCAAACGCACGCCGAGCTCCGGCGTCAAGGTCAGCCCGACGCACGCCCTGCGGGAGCACGCTCGGATCCACGACAGGATCCATGCCGCTGAGGATGTCGGCCGGCGCCATGTCGGAGGTGATGGCCTGGCTGAGCTGCGCTGGACTCATCTGCGCGAGCAGGTCCCGTGCAAGATCCTCCTCAGGTCCGAGCAGTCGAGCGCCGGCCAAGGGCCCCTCGGGGATCCGTGCCGGTTCCGCACCGACGAAATGGGGTGTGACAGTCACGGCCCCGTCGGCCACGGAGACGTGCACTCCCACATGGTGGCCGTTGAAGCGACACCCCCATGGCTGGTCACTGCCCGGCGTGCCATAGACCCGCACCCAGTACCGATCGCCGCTCGGCTTCTCACCGGTCACGAGACGGCGGCGTTCGCGTTCCACCTCGATGGCACCCTCCACGAGCCGTGCCCCATGCGGTGAGTGCGATGCCGCGACGAGAGCCTTCACGGCGTCGAGCACGTCCGGTGGCGCAGCCTCAAGGCTGAGCCCGGGACGGTCACCCGGCAGATAGCTCCACTGGGTCCAGGTCGGGTCGTCGAGGACGGCGAACGCGGCGTCCCTCTGTGCCGGCGACAGCATGGCCGTCAGAGCGTCCGCGGCCGTGGAGAGTGCTTGGATGGTTGCAGCAGTGGCGGCGGCAGACTGTGCCGCGTCATCGAGGGTCACAGGCCCAGTCTGCTGTCGAACAACGGCCGCGTCGCCCCGAATTATCGGGGCGACGCGGCCGTTGTCATGCGTGGGCGAACCGGAAAGTTCGCTCAGAGCGCGTGGGGGCCCTTCCAGTACTCGAAGACCCACCCAACCAGCGCGGGAATGACGAAGAACGCGCCGAGGGCCACGAGCCACCAGCCAATGGCCAGCCCGAGGAACATCACCGCGCACGACGCGGCGAGCCACAGGGGCCACCAGCTGTGCGGGCTGAAGAAGCCGTAGTCGCCGGCGATGTCGCTGATCTCGCCGAGCGGGTCGTCCTCAGGCGGGACACCCTCCAGCTTGCGACGCGTGATGCTCAGGTACCCGGCGATCATGAAGCCGAGCAGTGCGCCCAGGGTCAGACCAACGAGACCGACCGGCTCACTCCACTCGCCCCACACACCGTAGACCACGGCCACGGCCGCCGCGAAGGCGCCGAAGATCCACATGACGCGTTCCATCGCCAGCATGGCTCAGGACTCCTTCTTCTTCGTCGTTGTCGAGGACATCGCTTGGTCACCAAGGTCCGCGGGCCCCATGACCTTCACCAGCCCAGTCCGCTCGTAGCCAGCAGGGGCTGCCTCCGGGTGGTTCAGGTCGAACGCGGGGCGCTCCGACCGGATCCGGGGGATGGAGTTGAAGTTGTGCCGCGGCGGCGGGCAGGACGTGGCCCACTCGAGCGAGGCGCCATAGCCCCAGGGGTCGTCGGTCTCGACGAGCGGCGCGTGACGCCACGTCTTCCACACGTTGTAGAAGAACGGGATCATCGAGGCGCCGAGGAGGAACGCGCCAGCGGACGAGACCTGGTTGGCGAAGGTGAAGCCGTCCTCGGGGAGGTAGTCGGCATAGCGCCGAGGCATGCCCCAGATGCCGAGCAGGTGCTGGATGAGGAACGTCGTGTGGAACCCGATGAACAACATCCAGAAGTGGACCTTGCCGAGCTTCTCGTCGAGCATCCGGCCGGTGAGCTTGGGCCACCAGAAGTAGAAGCCACCGAACATCGCGAACACGACCGTGCCGAAGACGACGTAGTGGAAGTGCGCCACGACGAAGTAGCTGTCGGTCAGGTGGAAGTCGAGCGCTGGGCTGGCCAGGATGACGCCCGTGAGGCCTCCGAAGAGGAAGGTCACGAGGAAGCCGATCGACCACAGCATCGGCGTCTCGAAGGTGAGCTTGCCGCCCCACATCGTGCCGATCCAGTTGAAGAACTTCACGCCCGTCGGGACCGCGATGAGCATCGTCATGATCGCGAAGAACGGCAGCAGCACCTGACCCGTGCCGTACATGTGGTGCGCCCACACCGAGACCGACAGGGCGGCGATGGCGATCGTCGCGTAGACGAGGGTCTTGTAGCCGAAGATCGGCTTGCGCGAGAACACCGGGAGGATCTCGGAGATGATCCCGAAGAACGGCAGGGCGATGACGTAGACCTCGGGGTGGCCGAAGAACCAGAAGACGTGCTGCCAGAGCATCACGCCGCCGCTGTCCGGGTCGAAGATGTGCGCCCCGAACCGACGGTCGGCGCCCAGCGCGAAGAGCGCAGCGGCCAGTGCCGGGAAGATGAGGAGCACAAGAATCGAGGTGATGAGGACGGTCCACACGAAGATGGGCATCCGGAACATCGTCATTCCGGGCGCGCGCATCGTCAGGATCGTGGTGATGAAGTTGACCGATCCGAGGATCGTGCCGAAGCCCGCCAGAGCCAGACCGAACACCCAAAGGTTGCCACCTGCGCCCGGGCTGTAGGAGGCGTCGGACAGCGGCGTGTAGGCGAACCAGCCGAAGGCTGCCGCACCACCTGGCGTGAGGAACCCGCCGGCGGTGATGAGGCCACCGAAGAGGTAGAGCCAGTACGCGAACATGTTGAGCCGCGGGAACGACACATCGGGGGCGCCGATCTGCAACGGCATCAGCGCGTTGGCGAAGGCCGCGAACAGCGGTGTCGCGAACAGCAGCAGCATGATCGTGCCGTGCATCGTGAACAGCTGGTTGAACTGGTCGGGGTTGTCCACGACCTGCATGCCCGGCTGAAGCAGCTCGGCGCGAATGATCAGCGCCATGACGCCGCCCATGAGGAACCAGGCGAACGACGTGATGAAGTAGAGGTTGCCGATGACCTTGTGGTCGGTCGTGGTGATCCACTTGACCACGGTGGCGCCGGGCGCGACGCGCGGGTGGCGCACTGCGCTCTCCCGCTCGCGAAGCATCGTGCTGGATTCGGTTGCTGCACTCATGTCGTCAGTTCCTCAGTTCCTCGGGCAGCTTCTGGTCCTCGCCCGGAACCAGACCCGAACCCTCACGGTTGAGGTCCGTGCCCAGCATTCCGGTCTGACCACGCGACTTGAGGTCGGCCATGTGGGCGTCGAACTCCGCACGCGGCACCACCTTGACGTTGAAGAGCATCTGCGAGTGGTAGGCACCGCAGAGCTCGGCACACTTGCCCTTGAACGTGCCCTCTTCCGTCGGCACGACCTGGAACTTGTTGACCTTGCCCGGGATCATGTCGAGCTTCTGGAGGAACTGCGGCACCCAGAAGGAGTGAATGACATCGCGCGAGGTCAGCACGAACTCGACACGCTCGTCGACCGGCAGGTACATCGTCGGGATCGTCTCCTCGGCGCCCGGCTCACCCGTCATGATCGCCTGCGTGCCGACTTCGTGGACGTCGTCCTCGACGTAGTTGAAGTCCCAGGACCACTGCTTGCCGACGACGTTGACCGTCACGGCCGGCTCCTCGGTCGTGTCCATGAGGGCCGTCTGGTCCCGAGCGGTGTAGAAGAAGAACACCGAGATCATGAAGATCGGGATGATCGTGTAGAGGATCTCCAGCGGCACGTTGTAGCGCAGCTGCACGGGAAGTTCGTTGTCGTCGCGGCGGCGGCGGTAGGCCACGACACACCACAGCGTGAGCCCCCACACCAGGACGCCGACCGCACCGACGGCGATCCACGATCCGATCCAGAGGCTGCGCACCCGCTCGGAGTTCTCGGTGACTCCCTGCGGGAGATAACCGTCCCTGAAGTCACCCAACTCACACCCGCTGAGGGCCACCATCGCAGCCACGGCCACGAGGGCCCACGTGGCCGCTCGGCGGCCGCGTGAGCGGGGGTTGATGTGGTCGTGCTGAGGCACCGTGGCACCCTCCTGCGTCGTCTGCTGGAACACCACCAAACACTAGTGCATGGTGCGGAACTTCCCGGGGACGGGTGGCGTTACGGTCGAGGCGTGCTGGACGCCACCCGCAGCCCTCTCCATCCCGCTGCCCGAGAGACCCTCCTTGCCGCCCTGGAGGCGGGCTGGGCGGACCCTCGCCGCCTGCACGCCGACGGGCGTCGCGCACGGCTGTTGCTCGACCGCGCGCGAGAGAGCATCGCCGCCTCGCTGGGCGTCCGCGAGGACGAGCTCTCCTTCCATCCCAGTGCCGAGCACGCGCTCAGGGTGGGCGTCGCGGGCCTGCGCCACGGGCGACGGCGCGCCGGGGCAAGACTCGTGACCTCTGCAGTGGATCGGGCAGTCCTGCTCCACGAGGCGCACGACGCCGATCCCAGCAGCACTCCCCTTCAGGTCGACAGCCTGGGCCGACTGCAGCCCGAGAGCCTGCGATTCGCGCTCGGCGAGGAGCCGCGAGTGGCGGCGGTGATGCTGCAACAGGCCAACGGCGAGGTCGGCACGATGCAGCCGCTGGAAGAACTTTTCTCCGTATGCCGTGCAGCCCACCTCCCGCTCCTGGTGGACGGCACCTCGTCGCTGGGCCGGGTCGAGCCACCCACGGACTTCGACGTCCTCGTCGGGGACGCATCCACAGTGGCAGGGCCACCTCTGGGGGTACTCGTCGTCCGTACCGGCACGCGCTTCGACCCCCCCGGTCCGCGGTGGGAGCCCGAGCACGGTCGGGAGCCGGCGGACCCGTGGGTCCCTCTCGCCCTTGCGGCAGCCGAGGCGTGGCAACAGGCTGCACACACGCAACAGCACGAAGCGGCGTCGGCCAGTGCGCTCGTCGAGCGCATCCGCCGGGCCGCGGCCAGCGTGACGGACGTCGACGTCGTCGGAGATCCGCTCGAGCGACTCCCCCACGTCGTGACGTTCAGCGCGCTCTACGTCGACGGCGAGAGCATCGTCGACGCCCTCGACCGGCGAGGGATCACGGTCACGTCGGGCTCGGCCTGCACCTCGAGCCGCCTCGAACCCAGTCATGTCCTGGCGGCCATGGGCGCACTCACACACGGAAACGTCCGCGTCACCCTGCCCCTCGAGGCCGTCGCACCAGAGCGTGAGCGGGACGTCGAGGCGCTCTGCGACGCGCTGCCCGAGGTGATCGGCGAGCTCCGGGACCGGCTCGGGGTGAGCGACCTGTGACCGCCCCCGCCCCGGATGTCGACGTCGACGCGCGCGGCCTCAAGTGCCCCCTCCCGGTGATCCAGCTCGCCAAAGTGGCGCGCAACAGGCCCCCCGGCAGCACCCTGCGGGTGCTTGCCGATGATCCCGCCGCCGAGTCCGACATCCCCGCGTGGGCACGGATGCGCGGTCACACGGTGACGCTGGACCGACAAGGCGAGCACACGGCATACATGGTCGTCCTGGGGTGACGGTCAGCCGAAACGTAGGGGTGGCGCCTTCAGCGCCGTCTCGAGGGCCGTGAGGTAGCGCGCGCGGGGCCACTCGGCCACGCCCAGTCCCGCGAGGTGCTCAGTCGCCCACTGGACGTCGATGATCCGGCGAGGGTCGTCGTCGGCTCTGACGATGTCGACGAGTGCGGCCAGCGCGACCTTGGACGCGTCCGGGACCGTGTGAAACATCGACTCCCCCGCGAACAGACCCCCAATCGCGATGCCATAGAGGCCGCCCACCAGCTCCCCGTCGCGCCACGACTCAATGCTGTGCGCCCACCCGAGATGGTGCATCTCCGTGTACGCGGAGACGATCTCGTCGGTGATCCAGCGCCCCTCTCGCTCAGGGTCCGCACAACGGCGCATCACGTCGACGAACGCGGTATCGACCCTGACGTCGAACTTGGCGCGGGCCTTCTTGAGGGATCGACGCTCCCGGAACTCGCCCGGGACGAGGACACCACGAGGCTCCGGCGACCACCAGCCGATGGGTCGCGCGCCGTGGTCGCCGAGTCCCATGGGGAAGAGCCCTGCGCGGTAGGCGGCGAGCAGTGTCCCCGGCTCCAGGTCGGCACCGGCGGCCACGAGGTCCTCGTCGTCCGTCGGGCGGACGCGACCGAGGGCCCACTCAGTGGTTGCCGGCTCCTGGGGCGGGTAGGGGACGCTCACGACCGTGGGTCAGGGCCTCGCACACGTGATGTGCGGTTCGACCTCCGCCGCCGACTCGTCGCCGTAGGCATGCGCGAGCCGGTCGAGGAACGTCGCCTTGTCGAGGACGTACTCCTGGGTACCCACCGTCTCGATGACGTAGGTCGCGAGGAGCGAACCGATCTCGGCGCAGCGCCGGTGTTCGAGCCCCGCAGACAGACCCGTGAGGAAGCCCGCCCGGAAGGCGTCGCCGACACCGGTGGGGTCCGCACGGTGGACCTCGCCGGCGATGGGGACCTCGATGGGGTCCTCGCCCCGGGTGACGATGACTGCACCGTCCTTGCCCTTGGTGATGACGCGCGTCGTCACCTGAGCCGCGATGTCAGCAGCGCTCCACCCGGTCTTCTGCTCGGTGAGGTGCGATTCGTACTCGTTGGTGAAGAGGTAGTCCGCGCCCTCGATGAGCGTGCGGATGACCGAGCCGTCCGCGAAGGCCAGCTGCTGCGACGGGTCCGCGACGAAGGTGATTCCGCGTGTGCGGCACTCATCCGTGTGACGGACCATCGCCTCCGGGTCGTTCGCTCCGATGAGGACCAGGTCGAGTGGCTCCTGCGCCGTGATGGGACCGAGCTCGATGAGCCGGGCCTCACTCATGGCACCGGCATAGAACGTCGCCATCTGCGCCATGTCGTCGTCCGTGGTGCAGACGAACCTGGCCGTGTGCTTCGTCGTCGAGATGAGCACGTGATCACAGTTCACGCCGTGGCGAGTGAGCCAACTGCGGTAGTCGGCGAAGTCCTCACCGGCCGCGCCGACCAACAGCGGCGACTGACCGAGGGAGGCCATGCCGAAGCAGATGTTGCCGGCCACTCCCCCTCGCCGGATCTCCAATGTGTCGGCGAGGAAGCTCACCGAGATCTTGTCGAGCTGCTCGACGACCAAGGAGTCCGCGAAGCGTCCACGGAACGTCATGAGGTGGTCGGAGGCGATGGATCCAGTCACAGCGATGCGCACGTCGGCAACCTACCTCCTCCCGACCGGCCTCTCCTCCCGCGCCCGGCATCGGGACAACGAATAAGACCTGCACCTGGACAAGTACTTGACAATGCTTGGTACTAGACATCATCGTTGAGTCATGCCTCCACACGACCCGCAGATGCTCAAGGGGGTCCTCGGACTTCTGCTGCTGAGCATGCTGTCGACCGGCGAAAACTACGGCTATGGCATCGTCACGCAGTTGCGCGCCGTCGGTTTCGACGACCTGGCCGAGGGCACGGTCTATCCGGGGCTCACCCGGCTCGAGGCCGCCGGTCTTCTCGAATCGCACCTCGTCCGGAGCGATTCGGGCCCTGCCCGCAAGTACTACCGACTGACCAGCGCCGGGCGAGCCGAGCTCACCCTGCGGCGGGCGGCCTGGGACGGGCTCGTGGCGTCCGTCGAGACCGCCACGAGCGACCTCACGTCCGACGCCACGACCCACGCCGCACCCGCGGCGGAACACACGACAGGGGATCCCGCATGAACGTCATCGACAGGGTGAGGATCGAAGCCGCGATCCTCCGCTACGACTTTTGGCTCGAGATGCGCGGAGTGCGCGGCTCGAGACGGCGTGACCTGCGACGCGAGTTGCGGACCAACCTCACCGAGGCCACCGCCGACGTCGGTGCCACGCGCGCCCTCTTCGGGATCGGCTCGCCCAAGGAGCTCGCGTTCGCCGCAACCGAGGTCGACCCCTCGCGTCCCCGGTGGTCGCAGGCCGCGATCTGGGCATCCGCGGTCTTCGCCATCGTGGTGTTCGGATGCCTGTTCACGGCCATCGCCTTCACCGCCGGGGTCGAGGCCAGCGGGGTGACCGGGTCGACGGTCCGTGGCTCCGTCTTCCCGTGGTTCGGCGTCGACTACGCAGCTCGCGTGGAGCCGGGCCGCGGTGGGCTCGCCGTCGGGGCCGGCGGCATCGGCACCTACTTCTTCGGACTACCGCTGCTGACGTTCCTGCTCGTCGCCCAACCCTGGCGACTCCTACGGCGGAGCCGCCAGACCTTGCCCGCCGCCGAGTGACGGAGCAGAGTGCGGAGCATGGACACGCCGCGGTGGCAGGACGCTGACTTCACCGGCCTCAGGGCCATGATCTTCAACTGCACCCTCAAACGTTCACCCGAGAAGAGCCACACCCAGGGACTCATCGACGTGAGCACCGGGATCATGACGAAGCACGGCGTCGAGGTCGAGGTCCTGCGACCCGTCGACCACGACATCGCCACCGGTGTCTACCCGGACATGACCGAGCACGGCTGGGACACCGACGCCTGGCCCGAGATCTTCGAACGCGTGCGTGCCAGCGACATCCTCGTCATCGCCGGGCCGATCTGGCTCGGCGACAACTCCAGCATCACCAAGCAGATCATCGAGCGCCTCTATGCCATGAGCGCCATGAAGAACGACCGTGGGCAATACATCTACTACGGCAAGGTCGGCGGCACGATCATCACGGGCAACGAGGACGGCATCAAGCACTGCGCGTCGAACATCCTCTACAGCCTCCAGCATCTCGGGTGCTCGATCCCACCAAATGCCGACGCCGGCTGGATCGGCGAGGCCGGGCCCGGCCCCTCCTACCTCGACCCGGACAGTGGTGGCCCCCAGAACGAGTTCACCCAGCGCAACACGACCTTCATGACATGGAACCTCATGCACCTCGCGTGGCTCCTCAAGGAGCAGGGAGGCTTCCCGGCCGGGGGCAACGAGCGCACCAAGTGGGACCAGGGCGCGAACTTCGACCACCCCAACCCCGAGTACCGCTGAGGCGAACGGCCCTCGCAACGGGGCGCACGGCATACGAGAAGGGCCCCTCACCACGCTGGTGAGGGGCCCTTCTCGTATGCCGTGTGCTCGGCTCAGCGGGACTGGCTCAGCTGAACGAGTCGCCGCAGGCGCAGGAGCTGCCGGCGTTGGGGTTGTCGATGGTGAAGCCCTGCTTCTCGATCGTGTCCGAGAAGTCGATCGTGGCGCCCTCGAGGTAGGGGCCGCTCATGCGGTCGACGACGACCTCGACACCGTCGAAGTCGCGCACGAGGTCACCGTCAAGGGTGCGCTCGTCGAAGTAGAGCTGGTAGATGAGGCCGGAGCAACCGCCGGGCTGGACGCCCACGCGGAGGCGGAGGTCGTCGCGACCCTCCTGCTCGAGGAGCGACCGGACCTTGCCGGCGGCGAGGTCGGTGAGGAGCACGCCGTGTGCGGGCGCGTCTGTCGTGGCCTCGGGCGTCGTCTGGGTCTGGGTGTCGAGCTCGGTCATGGGGGTGACTCCTGTGCTGCGTCGGGGCTCGGGTGGTCTGAGGGTCGTGCATCAGGTCGCAACCGTTCACGGACGCGATCTGTTCCCGAGCGTGTCCTCAGGATACGTCGCCACGGCCGAATCACCCAGCAGGGGACCACGTCCTGGCCACCCGCGCCGCTCTCGCGCGCAGGGTTCCCACGGGGTCGAGCAGCGCTGCGTCGACCTCAGCCGGCGTGTCGGCCACGGCGTAGGCGCCGCTGATCCCGAGCCCCATCGTCTCGCGACGTCCCACGAGAACCTGCCCCGCGAGGACGACGCTCGGGAGCCCGCACTCCATCGCCGCCTCGGCCACACCGACGGCCACCTTGCCCTGCAGGCTCTGCCAGTCGAACGTCCCCTCGCCGGTCACGACGAGGTCACTCGACCGCACAATTTCACGGAAGCCCACCGCATCGAGCACGAGCTCGACCCCACTGACGCGGCGACCCCCGAGGAGGAGCAGGGCATATCCGAGACCACCGGCAGCGCCCGCACCCGGTTCACGCTCGAGGCGCCGGGGGGCTCCCGTGAGCAGGTCGAGTGGAGCTGGGAGGGTGCGGGCCACGATCTCGGTGAAGCGACCGAGCGCACCCTCGAGTTCCTGGGTCTGCTCGGGTGTCGCGCCCTTCTGCGGACCGAAGACGGCGCTCGCACCCTTGAAGCCGAGCAGCGGGTTGTCGACGTCCGTCGCCAGGACGAGGTCGACGCCAGCAAGCTGCTCGCGAACCCCCAGCAGTCCGGACAGGGCGTCGTCGGGAGCCGCGGCAAGCGCCTGACCGCCTCGAGCCAGCGCGTCGGCCGGGCCGGCCCCCAACGCCGCGAGGAGCCCGGCACCCGCGTCGTTGGTGGCGCTGCCACCGAGACCGACGACCATGCGGGTCGGCTGCTCGAGCAGGGCCGCCTTCAGTAGCTGCCCGACTCCCCACGTGCTCGTGTTGGCCGGGTTGCGCTCGTCCGGACCGAGCAGATGCAGTCCCGCTGCGTGAGCCGATTCGATGTATGCCGTCCGCTCCCCCTCGTCGTCCACGATGAGGATCGCTGCCGGCACCTGTCGACCCACTGGGTCGCTCACCGTCAGAGCGACGGTGTCGCCGTCGAGGGAGCGCCCCAAGACGTCGAGGAAGCCGGGTCCCCCATCGGACAAGGGCAGGAGTGTCAGGGCGTCATGGGGAGCGGTGTCATGCCACCCGGCCGCGATGGCCTCGGCAGCCTGAGTGGCGGTGAGAGTGCCGGTGAAGGAGTCCGGCGCGATGACGACGTGCACGGCACGCACGGTATCGGGTGTCGCCAAGAGGCGGCGACGTCACCAGTGGGTGAGCCGGCGGCATGTTGCGAAAGCCCGAGGGCCGGCCACCCACACGGGTGACCGGCCCTCGGCCGACTGCTCAGTGGCGCGTCAGGACGCGTCGCCAGCGTGGTCGTGGTCGTGGCCGCCATCCTCGGCGCCGCCGACGGGGGTGCCGTCAACGTGCTGGCCGGGGGGCGAGGCCGGACGGCCCTTGCCACCGTTGACCGCAGCGGTGCTCATCGCGTAGGTCACGACAGCGTGCGCCATGGCGTCCGAGTTCTCGTCCATCGCCTTCATGTTGACGTTGGAGATGTCGTCGCACTCGGCGTGGTAGCACTTGTCGTACGCCACGCCAGCCTCGCCACCGAAGACTGCTGCCTGCTCGGCGGTCTTGATGCCCTCGGCGCCGGTGAAGAGACCACCGGACGGGATGCCCTCGGCGATGAAGGGCCCGTAGTCACTGCGACCCGAGAACGCCGTCTCCTCCGAGGCGAGGTTCTGCGAGGCGAAGTAGTCGTGGAAGAGGTCCTCGATCGCAGCGGAGCCCGCGGGGCCTTCGGCCGCGTTGGGACCGACCGGGAAGCGCGAGTTGTCGCCGTCGTAGACGAACCGGACGTAGTTCGGCGAGCCGACCATGTCGAAGTTCAGGTACAGACCGATCTTGGCGAGGTCGGCCGGGCTGTTCTCGACGAGGTCGGCGACGTAGTGCTCGGACCCGAGCAGACCGAGCTCCTCGGCGCCCCACCACGCGAAGCGGGTGGTGTTCTTCGGGGAGACCTTGGCAAACTGCTCAGCGACCTCGAGAAGTGCCGCGCTGCCGCTGCCGTTGTCGTTCATGCCCGCGCCCTCGACGACACCGTCGAGGTGTGCGCCGGCCATGACGACGTTGTCGTCGTTGCCCTTCTTGGTCTCGGCGAAGACGTTCCACGTCTGGCGGATCTCGGACTCGGTGTCGGTCTTGAGGTGCAGCTCGGTGCCGGCTGCGGCGAGCTCGGCACCGACGGCGAACGTCGTGCCCACGACCGGGATGGTGACGTCCGGGGCGCCGAGCGTGCCGTTGAGGATGCCGTCGCGTCCGGGCTGGCCCTCGTTCATGATGACGACGGCCTTCGCCCCAGCAGCCTCAGCGTTGACGGCCTTGAGGCCGAACGCGCACGTGCCACGCTGGAGGAGGGCGATGTTGCCGGCCGGGAAGTTCGCGAAGTCGCTGGCCTCACACCCGGACGTGGACGAGTTGCCTGCTGCACCCGGAGGGATCATCAGGTCGACGTTCGTGACGGCTGCCGTGACGTCGCCCGACCCCGAGTAGGTCATCGTCGCAAAGTCGGGACCGTTGGCGTACGTCTTCGCCGTGGGAGCGGTCCGCTCCATGACCGCGTCACTGAGTTCGCGGTAGAAGGGGAAGTCGAATTCCTGGACGGTCGGCGTGTAGCCGGCTGCGGTGAGGCGGTCGACGACGTAGTCGACGGAGGCCTTGTAGCCGGGCATGCCCGAGGCGCGCGTGCCGTCGTTGGCGTCGGCGATGGCCTGCAGGTTGGTCAGGTGGTCCTGAAGCCCTTCGACCGTGACGGCCTTGCGGAGCTTCGCAGAGGTGTTGTTGGCGGGGGCTGCTCCTGCTGGCGCTGCTGCTGCCAGCACGAGGGCTGTCCCGCCCGCCGCTGCTCCGAGGCGGAGCCACAGGGCGCGGGTGAGGTCCTGTTTCTTCACGGATGGTGCCTTTCATGGACGGCCACCTGCGCCGTTGCAGGTGGTCTCATGGCCCACCAGGGGTCGGGGCCGAGGTCACCGTATGCGCGATTGGCGGCTCGCGGCGGCAAAATGCACGGATCATTCTGCAAAACCACCCCAGCCGTGCGGGGGCGCAGCCTCGATCCGGTGACGAACACCGCAGGCCAGGGGTCTCGAGGACCCAGCGGACCGGCATACGATCGGTCTTGTGACGACCACCCCAGCCGCACCGCTCCCGCTCCTCGTTCTCGGCAAGGGCCGCGACCTGCGCACCGAGCGCGGTGTCGAGTGCCCCGGAGACCTCCCGGCCCCGTCCGACCCGGACCTGGTGGCCCGCGCCCGGGCAGCCAAGGAAGCCCTCGGGGACAAGGTCTTCGTGCTGGGGCACCACTACCAGCGCAACGAGGTCATCGAGTTCGCCGACGTCACGGGTGACTCGTTCAAGCTCGCCAAGGAGGCCGCGGCCCGCCCGGATGCCCCGTGGATCGTCTTCTGTGGCGTCCACTTCATGGCCGAGTCCGCCGACATCCTCACCAGTGATGACCAGACGGTGATCCTCCCCGACCTTGCGGCAGGCTGCTCCATGGCCGACATGGCCGCGATCGCCCAGGTCGAGGACTGCTGGGAACAGCTCGCCGAGGCAGGCGTGGCCGACCAGACGGTCCCGGTGACCTACATGAACTCCTCGGCCGCGATCAAGGCCTTCACCGGCCGCCACGGCGGGACGATCTGCACGTCGTCCAACGCCAAGACCGCGCTCACGTGGGCCCTCGACGAGAAAGGTGGCGTCGAAGGCGACGGCAAGGTGCTCTTCCTTCCCGACCAGCACCTCGGTCGCAACACCTGGGCCCGCGACCTCGGCGGTTCGCTCGACGACTGCGTCGTGTGGGACCCGCACCGTCCCATGGGCGGCCTCACGATCGAGCAGCTCCAGGCGGCCCGCATGATCCTGTGGCGCGGCCACTGCTCGGTCCACGGCCGGTTCTCGGTCGAGGCCGTCGAGGCGGCGCGGGCCGAGATCCCCGACGTCAAGGTGATCGTCCACCCCGAGTGCCGGCACGAGGTCGTCGAGCTGGCCGACGAGGTCGGCTCGACCGAGAAGATCATCAAGACGATCGCTGCCGCACCGGACGGGACCGCGTGGGCCGTCGGCACCGAGCTCAACCTCGTGCAGCGCCTCGCGCAGGAGTTCCCGAAGCAGCGGATCGCGTTCCTCGAGAAGAACGTCTGCTACTGCTCGACGATGAACCGCATCGACCTGCCGCACCTCGTGTGGGCGCTCGAGTCGCTCGTCGAGGGTCGCGTCGTCAACCCGATCCGCGTGGACGAGCAGGTGGCTGCCGACGCGCGACGGGCACTCGACCAGATGCTCGCGCTGCCGGGCGAGACCAGCAAGGACTGACGCGCTCTGAGTTTTTCCTGAGACCTGAGCCTCAGACCCGAATGAGGCCGTCCGCGCCAACGTGCGGGTTGTGCGCCGTCGGGACGCGCTCGCCCTCCGGCGGCGGACCCGGCGGAGTGCCATCGCCGAACGGACGCCCACCGAGGGTCTCGCGCCCGTGCGCCGTCGCCCAGCCCGACAGGTCCGGCCCCTGTGGCACGACGCCCGTCGGGTTCACGTCCCGGTGCACCTCGTAGTAGTGGCTCTTGATGTGGGTGAAATCGGTCGTGTCACCGAACCCTGGCGTCTGGAACAGGTCGCGCGCGTAGGCCCACAGCACCGGCATCTCGGTGAGCTTGCTGCGGTTGCACTTGAAGTGGCCGTGGTAGACCGCGTCGAACCGCGCCAGGGTCGTGAAGAGCCGGACGTCGGCCTCGGTGATCGTGTCGCCGACGAGGTAGCGCCGGGTCGCCAGCCGCTCCTCGAGCCAGTCGAGTGCAGTGAAGAGCCGCTCGTATGCCGCGTCGTACGCCTTCTGGGTCCCGGCGAACCCGCAGCGGTAGACCCCGTTGTTGACCTCGGTGTAGACGCGCTTGTTGACCTCGTCGATCTCGGCGCGCAGGTGCTCCGGATAGAGCTGCGGCGCTCCGTCGCGGTGGAACTGAGACCACTCCCTCGAGAAGTCGAGCGTGATCTGCGGGAAGTTGTTGGTCACGACTCCCCCGCTGGGCACATCGACGATCGCGGGCACGGTGATGCCCTTCGGGTAGTCAGGGAACCGGCGCAGGTAGGCGTCCTTGATGCGCGGGATGCCCAGCACTGGGTCCACGCCGCCCTCATCGAGGTCAAACGTCCACGAGTCGGCGTCATGGGTCGGCCCGCAGATCCCCATCGAGATGGCGTCCTCGAGACCGAGGAGCCGCCGAACGATGATGGCCCGGTTGGCCCACGGGCAGGCCCTGGCGACGACGAGCCGGTAGCGCCCCGCCTCCACCGGCCACGGCTCACCGTCGCGGGTGATCCGGTCCTCGATGTATGCCGTGTCGCGCTGGTAGTCCGCCTCGACGTAGGTGCCCTGGCGGTTCGTCGTGGAGCCTTCCGTGGACATCGTCGCCTCCCGCCTCAGTCCCGGGGCATGGCGCCGAGCCGCGCGAAGAGCGCGGCCTCGGCGACACAGACGTTCTCGAACTCGCCGAGGTGCAGGGACTCATTGGCGCCGTGCGCGCGGGTGTCGGGGTCCTCGACACCGGTCACGAGGATCGCGGCTTCGGGGAAGCGCTCTGCGAACGCGGCGACGAAGGGGATCGACCCGCCGACGCCGATGTCGACCGGCTCCTTGCCCCACGCGTCCGCGAAAGCTGCGCGAGCCTCGTCATAGACGGGGCCGCTCGCGTCCGCGGCGAAGCCCGAGCCCTGGTCGTCGAGGGTGATCTCGACCTTCGCACCCCACGGCGCGTTGTCACGCAGGTGCTTCTCGAGTGCGGCGAAAGCGTCAGCAGGGTTCTCGTCAGCGGCGATTCGCATGGAGAGCTTGGCTGAGGCGGACGGCACGAGAGTGTTGGACGACTTCTCGACGGAGGGGGCGTTGATGCCGATCGTCGTGAGCGACGGCTTGGTCCACATCCGCGAGAGGAGCGGACCCGAGCCGATCGTCGAGACTCCGTCGAGAAGTCCGGACTCCTCGCGCAGGCGCTCCTCGGAGAAGTCGAGGTCTGCTGCCTCGCCCGACTTGAGCCCGGCCACGGCCACGTTGCCCTCGTCGTCGTGGAGCGTCGCGATGAGACGGACCAGGGCCGTGATCGCGTCGGGGACGGCTCCGCCGAACATGCCCGAGTGGATGCCGTGGTCGAGCGTCGTCACGGTGACGACGACACGGACGAGTCCGCGCAGCGTCGTCGTGAGTGCCGGAGTGCCGATGTCCCAGTTCATGGAGTCGGCGAGAACGATGGCGTCCGCTCGCAGCTTGTCGCCGTGGCGCTCGAGGATCGTCATGAGCGAGTCCGAGCCGATCTCCTCCTCGCCCTCGACGAAGACGGTGACGCCCACGGGGAGTCGACCCTTGTGGGCTCGCAGCGCGGCGATGTGCGCCATGATCCCGGCCTTGTCATCGGCCGCACCGCGGCCGTAAAGACGGCCGTCGCGCTCGGTCGGCTCGAACGGTGCCGAGTCCCAGTCCGCGTCGTCGCCGGGCGGCTGCACGTCGTGGTGGGCATAGAGCATGACCGTGGGAGCACCCTCGGGTCCGTCGATGTGGCCGATGACGGCGGGGGCGCCGCCCTCCCGCACGATCTCGACCTCGAGCCCTTCGGCACGCAGCAGCTCGGCCGTGGCCTCCGCCGACGCGTCGACATGACTCTGGTCGAAGGCGGGGAGCGAGACGCTCGGGATCCGGGTGAGGTCCTCGAGGTCGGCGCGCAGCTGGGGCATGAGCGCGCGGACGGTCTCGCGCAGCTCGGGGAGCTCGGTCAGGGCAGACGTGTTGGTGGTGTCGGTCACGTCGCCGACCCTACCCAGCCCCTCGCGAAGGCGAGGACGGTGTGGGGGACCCAGCCACCCGGCATACACTCAGGCGGTGTTCGGACGCAGCAAGACGACCAATGAAGAGCTCGCGGAGCAGGTGACCGCGCCTGCGCGCGACGGTGCCAAAAACCGCCCGACGCCCAAGCGGCGCGACCAGGAAGCCGCCCGGCGGCAGCCGCTCGTCGTGACCGACCGCAAGGCGGCGCGCAACACCGACCGGGCCAAGCGTCGTGAGCAGATGGCCAAGCAGCGCCAGGCGATGCTCACCGGCGACGAGACCCACCTGCCGGCGCGTGACAAGGGCCCGACGAAGCGGTTCATCCGCGACTACATCGACGCCCGCTGGGGCATCGGCGAGTTCATGCTGCCCGTCATGCTCATCGTGCTGGCGCTCTCGTTCGTCCGCGAGCCATGGGCGATGCTCATCGTCTTCACGCTCGTCTACGGCCTCATCGCCGCCGCCGTCATCGACACCTTCCTCGCGTGGCGCCGGATCAAGAAGAAGCTCGTCGCGAAGTTCGGCGCGGACGCCGTGCAGCGGGGCGACGGTTTCTACGCGGCCATGCGTGCGTTCCAGATGCGCCGGACCCGCATGCCGCGGCCCATCGTCAAGCGCGGCGACTACCCGAGCTGATCACCGCCCGATCCGTCGGTCAGACGGACGTGTCGGTCAGACGGACGCGTCGAGGGGCATCGGTCCGTAGACCTTCTCCCCGTCGCGGTGCAGCGTCACGGCGCTGACACCAGCATCCGCGAGCTCGCGCCACACCTCACCGAACCAGTTCTCTGCGTCCGACTGCGTCGGGAACGCCGTGTCCGTCGTCGGCTCACCGGTGACGGCTGAGCCCTCGGCGTTCTCGTAGGTCCAGGTCCAGGCCTCGGTCATGCTGTCTGCTCCTTCGGTGCGATCTCGACGGTCGGTTCGAGAACGATCTCGGTGGTCAAAGAGTTGGCGATGAAACAGCTCTCGTGAGCCTCGTGCATGAGCTCCTCGAAGCGGCTCACGTCACTGTCCGCGGCCACCAATACCCTGGGGCGCAACGTGATTCGCGTGATCCGCATCGGCCTGGAGTCGGCGGGCATCAGCCCCTCGGCGTCGTCCGTGTAGTCGAGCACGTCGAGCCGGGCGGTCGCCGCCACATGCAGGAACGACAGCAGCTGGCACGAGCTGGCCGCGAGCACGAGCAGCTGCTCGGGGTTGGCGCGGGTCGCGTCACCCCGGAAGTGCGGGTCGGCGCTGAGGGCGAACGGTTCGGTCGCCGGCGGCACCGCCGCCTCGTGATCGCGCGTGTATGCCGTGTAGCCGCCTCCCGTGGACCCGTCCGAGCCGTCCCACGCGAGGGTCGCGCGATAGAGGTGGTCGCTGCCGTGCCCACCCATGCGTCGTCGCCTCAGCTCTCGCGGACGCCGACCTCGACGAACGGCGGCTTGGTGACGGTCGCCGCCACCTCGCGGCCGCGGACGTCGATGACGACCTCATCACCGATGCCGACCGACCGCTCGAGCAGCGCCAGCGCGATGCCCTCCTTGCGGGTCGGGCTGAAGGTCCCCGAGGTCACCTCACCGACGACCTCGCCGTCCTTGAGCACCTGGCAGTGGGCACGCGGGATGCCACGGCCCGTGACGACGAGTCCCCGGTTGAGGCGCGACGTCTTGGCGGCGCGCTGCTCGGCGAGAGCCTCCTTGCCCCAGAAAGTGTCCTTGTCCCAGCCGACGGCCCAGGCAGCCCCGGCCATGACGGGTGTGATCTCGGTGCTGAGGTCGTTGCCGTGGAGCGGGTAGCCCATCTCGGTACGGAGCGTGTCGCGCGCGCCGAGACCGGCCGGCATACCGCCCTGGTCAGCGACCGCGGACGCGAGGGCATCCCACAGGGCGCCGGCGGCGCCCCACGCGGGGACGAGCTCGTAGCCGCGCTCGCCGGTGTATCCCGTGCGGCAGACGATGACCGGTTGCCCCTCCCACTCGGCCTCGGCGAAGGACATGTAGTCGTGGTCGACGGGAAGGCCGAAGGAAGTGAGCACTTCGTCGCTGCGCGGACCCTGGACCGCGAACACGGCATACGCGTCGTGGAGGTTCTCGACCTCGATGCCCTCCGGCGCGGCGGCGCGCAACATGTCGACGACGGTCGCCGTGTTGGCGGCGTTGGGGATGAGAAAGATGTCGTCCTCGCTGCGCACGTAGGCGATGAGGTCGTCGACGACACCGCCGTCGTCCTGGCAGCAGAGGGTGTACTGCGCCTGGCCCGGACCGATGCGGCGCAGGTCGTTGGTGAGGCAGGAGTTCACGAAGTCGAACGCGCTGAGGTCGCCGGAACGACCGCTGACACGGGCCTTGCCGAGGTGGCTCACGTCGAAGAGTCCGACGCGCTCGCGCACCGACGTGTGCTCCGCGACGACACCGCCGCCGGGGTACTCGATCGGCATCTCCCAGCCACCGAAGTCGGCCATCTTGGCGCCGAGTGCGACGTGGCGGTCATGGACGGGAGAGTGCAACAGATCGGTCATGCCGGAACCGTATCGCGGGGGTGTGATCCAGGTCGCGACTAGGGTGCTGGGCGAAGGGGCGACGATCTCGCCCGCCCGCACCAGATCAGGAGTGACCGCAGTGCCCAGCCTCAACCTCACCACGCGCGACGCCGCCAGCCTCAAGGTCGACGCGCTCGTCGTCGGCTCCGTCTCGACCGACTCCGGCGCCACGCTCGCCGACGGCCACGGCCTCCCCAAGGCGGCCGCAGCGCACCTCGCCGCCGTGCTCTCCGACCTGGAGGCGAAGGCCAAGCAGGGTGAGACGGTTCGCGTCGTCGCCGTGCCCGACGTAGCCGCCAACGCGGTCGTCGTCGTCGGCCTCGGCCCGGCCGCCGACGTGACGGCCGACGTACTCCGCTCCGCCGCGGGTTCGGCCCTGCGGTCGGTCGCGACGAAGACGTCGGTCGCCGTTGCGCTGCCGGCGTCCGACGAGGCGGCTCTCGCCGCCGTCGCCGACGGTGCGTATGCCGGGTGCTACACCTTCGATGCCGGCTCCACCAAGGTGTCCACGGGCGCCAAGGCCAAGAAGGCCGCGGCACCCAAGGCGGGGCCGAAGATCTCCGTCGTCTCCACCCTCGGCCAGGGCAAGGCCGTCAAGGCGGGCGTCGAGCGCGCCGCGGTCATCGGTGCGGCCCGCGATCTCGCGCGCGACCTCGTCAACACTCCCCCGAACCTCCTCACGCCGCAGCTCTTCGTCGAGCGCGTCAAGGCCGCTGTGGCCGCGTCGTCGGGCAAGGTCACCGTCACCGTCCTCGACGAGAAGGCTCTCGCCAAGGGCGGCTTCGGCGGCATCGTCGGCGTCGGCCAGGGCTCGGCCAACCCGCCCCGCATCGTCACGATGTCTTACTCCCCCAGCGGTTCCCGCTCCAAGTCCGGTGGCGTCGCGCTCGTCGGCAAGGGCATCACGTTCGACTCGGGCGGCCTGTGCATCAAGCCCGCCGGCAGCATGTACACGATGAAGTCCGACATGGCCGGCGCGGCCGCGGTGGCCGCATCGGTGCTCGCCGCGGCGGAGCTCGGTGGCCCGGTGGCTGTCACGGGCTACCTCTGCCTCGCCGAGAACATGCCGTCGGGCACGGCCCAGCGTCCCGGCGACGTCGTGACGATGCGCAACGGCACCACGGTCGAGATCATCGACACCGACGCCGAGGGCCGCATGGTCCTCGGTGACGGCATCTGCCTCGCCGGTGAGGGCAAGCCCGACGTCATCGTCGACATCGCGACCCTCACGGGTGCGCAGATGGTGGCGCTCGGCACCCGCATCGCCGGCGTCATGGCCAACGACGACGACTTCCGCACGACCGTCGTCGCCGCCGGCGCCGCCGAGGGTGAGGACTCCTGGGCCATGCCGCTCCCCCGCGAGCTGCGTCCGGGCCTCGACTCCGTCGTCGCCGACATGGCCCACAAGGCCGACCGTTGGGGCGGCATGCTCACCGCCGGGCTCTTCCTCAAGGAGTTCGTCGCCGAGGGCATCAAGTGGGCCCACGTCGACATCGCCGGCCCGTCGTTCAACGAGGGTGGTGTCGATGGTCAGATCCCCAAGGGCGGCACCGGCTACGGCGTCGCGACCCTCGTGAACCTCGTCGAGAACCACACCGCCTGACCCACCACCCGGGCCTCACCTCACCCGCCTCACTTTTTACGGGTGACCCGCTAAACGGGTCCGGAGCAAGGGAACTGTTCCCTTGCTCCGGACCCGTTTCTCTTGTTCGGAGAGGCGTGGCAGCTTCGCCGAGCTGCCCAGCCGGACTCAGCCGACCGATCAGCCGGACTTGCGGCGGAACATCTGGTCACGGCCTGAGGTCTCGGGACCGTGACCGTGGTCGACCTTGCCGTGCTCGCCACGGTCGGAGACGTCTGCGCCTCCGTGGGAGTGCTTCTTGTCCAGGGCCTCGCGGAACTTCTTCTTCATGTCCTCGCTCGGCGTGGGGCGGGAACTCTTGGACTCGGACACGGGGCCTCCTGAATCGGTGGTGGTGCGGTCCCCCTCACTCTCGCACGAGCGGCCCGCTGCGGCCACGGACTTTGGCCTCCGCAGCGTTCACGCCTGCGCACGACCCCTGCGGACGTTGGATAGGCGTCAGCGACCGCGCTGGCGGGCGTTCCAGTCGCGCATGCGCTGCGGGTAGCCCGTCTGGTTGACGTCGTACGTCGGGAGGTGGAGCGCGTTGGCCAGCGCGAACGCCGCCTCCCGAGTCGGCACGGCGCGGCGGGTCCATTCACCGTCGTGCGCAATGAGGATGAGCGTCGTCGACGTCACGTGGGTCGCCGGCTCGACAAAGGCCTCCACCCCACGGCGACTGCGGGAGAACTCCTCGAGGTGTGCCCTGGCCCGGCGCAGGTCATCCTTCGACGGCGCCGCAGCACCTCCCTGCGATCGGCCACCCTTGCGCCTCCGGAACCACGACATGGGCCAACGATACGGAAGCACGCTGGACGGTGGGTGGAGGTTCGCTGGGTGGCCGGCCGGCATACGGAACTCGTGCAACACCCCACCTCCGGACCTCGTGTGACGCCGGCCACGGTGCAGTGACAGGATGGGCCGAACTGGCGCGGCGTCGGCGAGACCCGCTCGGCGCGCGCCCCCTGTCGCAACCAAGGGAGCACCACCGATGCCGGCCACCGCCGAGGACCTGTACGACGTCGTCATTCTGGGAGGCGGAAGCGGCGGCTACGCGTGCGCCTTCCGCGCCGCGGAGCTCGGGCTCCGAGTCGCCCTCGTCGAGAAGGCCAAGCTCGGAGGCACCTGCCTCCACGTCGGCTGCATCCCGACCAAGGCGCTCCTGCACGCCGCCGAGGTCGCCGACTCGGCCCGCGAGGGTGCTCAGTTCGGTGTGCGCTCGACGCTCGAGGGCATCGACATGGCCGGCGTCAACGCCTACAAGGACGGCGTCATCGGCCGCCTCCACAAGGGCCTGCTCGGCCTGGCCAAGGCGCACAAGGTCGACCTCATCGAGGGCGCCGGTCGCCTCGTGGACCGCACGACCGTCGAGGTCGACGGCCGCCGCGTCACGGGCCGCAACGTCGTCCTCGCGACGGGCTCTTACCCCAAGAGTCTTCCCGGCCTCGAGATCGCCGGCCGCATCATGACGAGCGAGCAGGCACTGCAGCTCGACCACGTGCCGAACCGTGTCGTCGTCCTGGGTGGCGGTGTCATCGGCGTCGAGTTCGCCTCCGTCTTCCGCTCCTTCGGTTCCGAGGTGACGATCGTCGAGGCACTGCCCCGACTGGTGGCCGCCGAGGACGAGGCCGTGTCAAAGGTTCTCGAGCGCACGTTCCGCAAGCGCAAGATCACCGCGAAGACCGGCGTGAAGTTCGCGGGCGCGACGCAGGACGGCGACGTCGTGACCGTCTCGCTCGAGGACGGCACGACGATCGAGGCGGACCTGCTGCTCGTGGCCGTCGGTCGTGGTCCGGTCACGGACGGTCTCGGCTTCGAGGAAGCCGGAGTGACTCTCGACCGCGGTTTCGTCACGACCGACGACCGACTCCGGACCAGCGCCGACGGTGTGTATGCCGTGGGAGACATCGTGCCGGGGCTCCAGCTCGCGCATCGCGGCTTCCAGCAGGGCATCTTCGTCGCCGAGGAGATCGCCGGCCTGTCCCCGGCTCCCATCGTCGAGTCGACGATCCCGCGCGTGACGTACTGCGACCCCGAGATCGCGTCCGTCGGGCTCACCGAGGCACAGGCCCGCGAGGCTCACGGAGAGGTCGAGACGTACGAGTACAACCTCGGCGGAAACGGCAAGTCCCAGATCCTCCAGACCCAGGGCTTCGTCAAGCTCGTCCGCCAGAAGGACGGCCCGGTCGTCGGCGTCCACATGGTGGGGGCGAGGATGGGCGAGCAGATCGGCGAGGCCCAGCTCATCGTCGGCTGGGAGGCGCACCCCGACGACGTGGCGCCCCTCATCCACGCGCACCCCACCCAGAACGAAGCACTCGGCGAGGCCCATCTGGCGCTCGCCGGCAAACCCCTGCATGCTCACAACTAGAGTTGACTCGACGCCACCGTTGATAGGAGAACTGACACCATGTCCGAACGTGTGACCATGCCCGCCCTCGGCGAGTCCGTGACCGAGGGCACCGTCACCCGGTGGCTGAAGAACGTTGGTGACCAGGTCGCGGTCGACGAGCCGCTGCTCGAGGTCTCCACCGACAAGGTCGACACCGAGATCCCCTCGCCGGTCGCCGGCACGCTGCAGGAGATCCTCGCCGAGGAGGACGAGACGGTGGCCGTCGGCGCCGACCTCGCCGTCATCGGTGACGGTCCCGCCGCCGGCGGCGACGCCCCGGCACAGGATGCCGCTCCGGCTCCCGAGCAGGCTGCCCCGGCCGAGGCCCCTGCTGCAGAGGCTCAGGCTGAAGAGGCTCCGGCACCCGCTGCCGCCGAGCCCGCGGCTGCTCCTGCCGCCCCGGCCGAGCCCGCCCCGGCCCCTGAAGCACCGGCTCCCGCGCCGTCCGCCGGTGGTGGCGGTGGCACGACGGTGACGATGCCCGCGTTGGGCGAGTCCGTCACCGAGGGCACGATCACGCGCTGGCTCAAGGCCGAGGGTGACGAGGTCGCCGTCGACGAGCCGCTGCTCGAGGTCTCCACCGACAAGGTCGACACCGAGATCCCGTCGCCGGTCGCCGGCACCCTGAGCAAGATCCTCGTCCAGGAGGACGAGACGGTCCCGGTCGGCGCAGACCTCGCGGTCGTCGGTGGCGACGCCGCGGCTCCGGCCGCAGAGGCCGCTCCTGCCGCGGAGTCCGCCCCGGCCGAACAGCCCGCTCCGGCGCCTGCCGAGCCCGAAGCCCCGGCAGCTCCCGAGGCCCCTGCTGCTCCCGAAGCTGCCGCACCGGCACCTGCCCCGGCACCTGCAGCTGAGGCTCCGGCCGCTCCCGCTCCCGCTCCCGCTCCTGCTGCCCCGGCTCCCGCCGCGACGGCACCCGAGGCGCCGGCTGCCCCTCCCGCGGCGGACAACTCCGCGGGTGAGGGCGACCAGGACGCCTCCGCCTACGTCACGCCGCTCGTGCGCAAGATCGCTGCCGAGAACGGCATCGACCTCGCATCGGTCAAGGGCACCGGTGTGGGTGGCCGCATCCGCAAGCAGGACGTCCTCGAGGCCGCCGAAGCAGCCAAGGCACCTGCCCCTGCGCCTGCCGCCCCCGCTGCCGCTGCCGCCGCCGGTGCGGGTCAGGCTCCGGCGCCCGCGACGAAGGCTCCGGTCGACACGAGCCTGCGTGGCACGACGCAGCCGATGACCCGCCTGCGCAAGACGATCGCCAAGCGCATGGTCGAGTCGCTGCAGACCTCCGCGCAGCTCACGACGGTCGTCGAGGTCGACGTCACGAAGATCGCCCGCCTGCGCGACCGCGCGAAGGGTGACTTCCAGCGTCGCGAGGGCAGCAAGCTCAGCTTCCTGCCGTTCTTCACGCTCGCCGCGATCGAGGCGCTCAAGGCGCACCCGACGGTGAACGCGAGCATCGAGGGCGACAACGTCACCTACCACGGCACCGAGAACGTCGGCATGGCCGTCGACACCGAAAAGGGCCTCATCGTCCCGGTCCTCAAGAACGCCGGTGACCTCAACATCGCCGGTCTGTCGCGCAACATCGCCGACCTCGCCGAGCGCACGCGCACCAACAAGATCACGCCGGACGACCTCGCGGGCGGCACCTTCACGATCACCAACACGGGGTCGCGCGGTGCCCTGTTCGACACTCCGATCATCAACCAGCCGCAGGTCGCAATCCTCGGCACGGGTGCCGTCGTGAAGCGCCCCGTCGTGGTCAAGGACTCCGACGGTGGCGAGACGATCGCCATCCGGTCGATGGTCTACCTCGCCCTGTCCTACGACCACCGGATCGTCGACGGAGCCGACGCCGCCCGCTTCCTCACGACGATGAAGGACCGACTGGAGGAAGGCGCCTTCGAGGCCGACCTCGGTCTCTGAGGCCTGATCCGATGCCACAGCGAATCGCCGTCGCCGGCTCGTCCGGACTGATCGGCGGTGCGCTGTGTCGTTCCCTGAGGGCTCGGGGTGACGAGGTCCTGCGGCTCGTCCGCCGTCCTCCGGAGCATCACCTCGAGGTCCAGTGGGACCCGTCGACGCGCGAGCTCGACCCCGCCGTGCTCGACGGTGTGGATGCCGTCGTCAACGTCGCCGGTGCGAGCCTGGGTGGTCGCCGGTGGAGCCCGTCCTTCAAGACCGAGCTCGTCCACTCGAGAACCGACGGAACCACCGCCCTGGCCCGGGCGATCGCCGCCACGGGCCGCCCCATTCACCTCGTCAACGGCTCCGCCGTCGGGTTCTACGGAGACCGTGGCGACGAGGTGCTCACCGAGGCGAGCCATGCCGGGTCGGGATTCCTCGTGGACCTCGTCCACGGGTGGGAGGGGGCGACGGAACCGGCTCGAGCGTCAGGCGCGCCGGTGACGCTGGCCCGCACGGGAATTGTCCTCGCGGCAGAGGGTGACGCCATGCGAATCCTGTTGCGGCTGACTCGGTTCGGGCTCGGCGGACCACTCGGCAATGGAGCCCAGTACTGGTCATGGATCACGCTTGCCGACCATGTCCGCGCGGTCCAGCATGTCCTCGACGAACGCCTCGAGGGAGCGGTCAACCTCAGCGGTCCGTCCCCGGCAAGGCAGCGCGAGATCGTGGCCGAGATGGGTCGGCAGCTCCATCGCCCTACTGTCGTTCCGGCTCCGCAGTTTGCCCTGCGCGCCGTCGTCGGCGAGATGGCCGGCGACATCGTCTCGAGCCAACGCGCCCTCCCCCGGCGTCTCCTCGACAGCGGCTTCGAGTTCGAACACGCCACCCTCAGCGACGCCGTCCGCTGGATGTTGACGGCGGGGTAAGGAGCGGTGGTCGGCCGGGCCAATCGGACACGGTCGGCTCAGGCCTTGCGAACGTCGTGGACCCTCCAGCCGTGCGTGGTGTGCACGAGGTCGAGCAGGACGGGCGCTGCCGACTCCGCTGGTCGGCTCTGCTCCCCTGCGGGGCCGCGGACCACGTGGGCGCTCGTGTCGATGCGGGCCCGAACCGTCGCCTTGCCCTTGGCCGCGCTGACCAGCGTTGCCTCCCGCACCGTGAAGGTGAGCCCGACGTACTGCTGGCGGGCGAGCTGCACCCCCGCGAGCACCTCCGTGTCGCGCTCCAGGGCGGGTGATCCGGGAGCATCGACGTCGGTGAGGCGGGCCGCAACGCCGCTGGACCACGCGCCCGCGCGCGCATCCGCCAGGGCACGCACGAGCCCCACGGGGTTGCTGCGCGGCGACTCCTTGTCGGTGAGCACGGCGCTCGACGCGGGGGCGGCGGTGCCTGCACCACGCGACGTCGACACCGTGGGGCTGCCGGCCTTGCCCGCGTCAGCTGCCTTGCCCGCATCAGGCGTCTTGTTCGGGTCAGCCGTCTTGCCCACGTCTGCCGTCCTTCCCGCGTCAGCCGCCGTTCCAGCCTGGGAGGGGTGCTCACCCTGTGGGGTGACAGCGCGGGCGTCCTCACGTCCGCCGCTCCACGCGAGGACTCCAGCGACGAGCCCGAGGACCACAGCTGCCACGGCGACGAACGGGACCACGGCACGCAGGGCTGCGACCAGCGTCGTCCGGCGCGGCAGTCGGCGCCGAGCCGCGTCGAAGGATGGTCGGCGGCCCAGTCGTGACTGCGGCCGTGCCGTGGGCTCCTGGGCGGAACCGGCGCGTGCCGCGGCCCGGATGCGCCGGGTCATCAGGCTGACGTCGTCGTCACCGCGCACGAGGACGAGTGGCGTCGGCTCGGCTCCGTCGAAGAACGCCATGGCGAGGGCATCGGCACCGGGGCGCGCCTCGGGGCGCGTGGCCAGCGACGACTCGACCGCGGTGACGAGGGGTTCGGACACACCGCGCACCCGATCCGCCAGCCGCCCACGCAGGGCAGCCGGGCCGGGAACCTCACCCGTGAGAAGGAACCATGCGAGGGCGCCCAGACCGTAGCTGTCGGACGCGGGCGATGGCAGGCCCCCGGCGGCCACCTCGGGCGCGACGAAACCATCAGTACCGGCGACGTCGAGCGACCGCTCCCCCAGGATGCGCGCCACACCGAGGTCGGCAAGGTAGGGGTGGCCATCCACGTCGAGCAGCACGTTGCCCGGCGAGAGATCACCGTGCACGACGCCGAGGCCGTGAAGCCGACCGAGCGTCGAGGCGATGGGGCTGAGGACGGTGACCGCCTCGCCCGGTGTGAGGTGCCCTCGCGCCCGAACCGCAGCACCGACCGTGCCACCACGGTGCTGGTCGAGGACGAGCGCAACGTCACCCGAGTCAAGGGCCACGGCTTCATGCAGGCGCACGAGGTGTGGGTCCGTGATACGGCCGAGGACGGCGAGCTCCACGAGCGCGTCCTCGGCGTCCACGGCCGGCACGACCTTGATGGCGACCTCCCTTCCATCGGCACTCCTGCCGGACCAGACGGCGCCCGATCCCCCCTGACCGATCGGCTCCAGGACGTCGTAACCGGGCACGCTGGGAGCCGCGTGATCCACGATCCGGTGCCGGCCGGCATACCGACCGCCGTCCGGCTGGAAGCCATCGCTGCGTCGCTGTTCCTGGATCTCCATGACCCCATCGTCGCGGTTTCCGCGAAATCGGCCGCGGGGTTATCCACAGGGCCGATTCGGGAGCGTTCGAGGTGAGCTACAGCCAGCCGTTGCTCTCCGCCGTAAGCACCGCTTCGGCGCGATTCGCTGCGTGCGTCTTGCCGATCGCGGCCGACAGGTGGTTGCGCACCGTCCCCTCGGACAGGAAGAGCCGGGACGCGATCCCCGCTACGGACGAGCCATCCCGTGCGGCACGCAACACCTCGGTCTCACGCGGGGTGAGCGGCGACTCCCCCGCAACGAGGCTGTCCGTCGCAAGGGCAGGGTCGACGACGCGGAGCCCCTCGTGCACACGCCGGACCGCATCCGCGAGCTGCGCGGCGGGAGTGTCCTTCACGACGAACCCTGACGCGCCGGCCTGCATCGCGCGACGCAGGAAGCCCGGGCGCCCGAAGGTCGTCACGATGAGCACGCGGGTCCCCGGGAAGGCCGCGCGCACCTGCTGGGTCCCGGAGATGCCGTCGAGCCCGGGCATCTCGACGTCCATGAGGACGACGTCCGGACAGTGCTGTCGGACGGCGTCGAGCACGGCGTCACCCGAGCCCACCTCGGCAACGACCTCCAGGTCCGACTCGAGCGACAGGAGGGCCGACAGCGCTCCCCGGACGAGAGCCTGGTCGTCGGCGAGCAGCAGCCGGATCACGGGACGACCACCTGGAGCGAGTACCCCGGCGAGAGGGTGCGCGTCACGACGGTGCCGCCGACCAGCGAAGCGCGCTCCTGCAGCCCGGTGAGACCAGAGCCGCGAGAAGCCTCGGCGCTGCCCCGACCGTCGTCCCGAACCTCGACCGACGTCGGGGTGAGGACCACCGAGCAACGACGAGCACCGCTGTGCCGCAACACATTCGTGACACCTTCGCGCACTACCCAGGCGAACAGCTCGCGCTTCTCGCTCGGCACGTCGTCGGTGGAGTTCGGCAGGTCCGCCCGAATCTCCGCGGCCGCCAGGGCCGCCCGCGCCCGGGCCAACTCAGCAGGGAGGCTCACGTCCCGGTAGCCCTCGACGGCCCGGCGCACGTCCGCGAGGGCGTCGCGCGACAAACGTTCGAGGTCGGCCAACTCCGTCCGGGCACGGGAGGGGTCGACGTCCAGGAGCCGCTGGGCAAGCTCCGCCTTCACCGTGATGACCGTCAAGGAGTGCCCGAGGATGTCGTGCAGGTCGCGGGCGAAGCGGGTGCGCTCGTTCTCCACGGCGAGCTCGGCGTTCTCGTCATGCGCCTTGACGAGCTCGATGTTGCGCAACAGCATCTGCTGGATCCCGAACACGGCCAAAGCCGCGGCGAACACACCGAAGGCCGTCCCGAACCCGGAGTCCCAGGTCGGTCGGGTCTCCCCCAGCACGATCACGAGGCCGGCGATCCCGAGAACGAGCACCGCGGCATACACAAACGGCAGGAGCATCACCGCGGCGACCGCGCAGTAGACCGCGGAGGCCGTCCCGGCCTCCCCCAGGGACCAGACCATCGTCACTGCGAGGCCGGCCATCGCGACGAGCCACCCTGCCGCCTCGCCCCACGCTGGGTGCACGACCAATCGTGCGCGGTCGGCCCGGAGGCGGACCCAGAGCAGGAGGTAGACGCCGGCGAACACCAGGGTTGCGATCAGTCCCAGGTCACCTTTGGCCGTGTCCCGGTGCTCCCACGCCACCCGCGCCGGATCGAGGAGGAAGACCAGCCAGATCGCGGCGAACAGGACCCCCCAACGACCGGGTGGCCGCTGGAGGGTGCTGGTCGGCTGGCTCATGCTCGTCATTGTGCCGGTCCGGCTGCGCGTGACCCGGGTCAGACCCGAGCCGTGTCCTTGCTCATCCGCCACGCCGCGCCGCCGATGAAGATCGCCAGCCACACGACCGCGTTCAGCACGGCGTACCAGGGCAGCTCGTGTGTCAGCGGCGACCGGGCGATCTCGGCGACTCCGAACATCGGCGTGAACGACGCGACGTGCCACATCGTCGTGCCCTCGGTGATCGGGATCAAGACGTTGCCGACGAAGCTGAAGAGCGCGAGCCCCGGCCCGAGCACCTGCATCGCGTTCTCGCCGGGCACGAGGTAGCCGATGAACACCCCGAGGGCGGCGAAGACGAGCGTGCAGACGACGGTGAGCAGGGCGCACGCGATCCACGTGCCGACCGGCATGCTCGGCTTGCCCTGGACGATGCCGGCGACGTTGACGACGGTCACCGCGATGGCACCCATCGTCAGCGCCACCAACGCCTTCGTGAGGATGTAGACCGCCGGTTTGAGAGGCGTCAGCCGCAACGAGCGCGACCACCCGAGGCTGCGCTCGATGGCCACCATGGCGCCACCCGCCGCCGCGGTGAGGGCCGCGCCGTAGAGCGCCATCGAGACGAGGATGTATGCCGCGACGTTGCCGCTGCCGACCTTCTCGTCCCACCCGCTCTGGCCGCCGAAGGCGAAGAACATCGCCGCCGGGAAGACGAGGGTGAAGATGATCGTCCGGCGGTTGCGCAGCATCCGGCGGAGCTCGATTCCCAGCATCGTCGAGTTGAAGCCACCGAACCGGGGGACGTTCCGGCTCGTCACGTCGACGGTGCTCCCCATGGTCGCAGTCGTGGTGCTCATGCCTGTGCTCCAGTCAGGTTGATGAAGGCCTCTTCGAGCCCTCGGGCGGTGATCTCCAGGTCGCGTGCGTTCGTCTCGGAGAGCAGGTAGCGGGCGACGGTGTCGGTGTCCTTGGCGTGGACGTGGACGGTGTCGCCGCGCACCTCCACGGAGTCGACGCCGCCGAGCGCGGTGAGGCGTTCGACGTCGGCGGCCGGCCAGGTGGCGCGGACGGTGCGACCGCTCGCGAGGGCCTTGACCTGCGACCCGGTGCCGTCGGCGACGACCTTGCCCTTGCTCACGAGCACGATGCGGTCGGCGTACTGGTCGGCCTCCTCGAGGTAGTGCGTCGCGAAGAGGACGGTCCGCCCGCGGGAGGCGTCCTCACGGATGGCTCCCCAGAACGCGCGCCGCCCCTCGACGTCCATGCCGGTCGTCGGCTCGTCGAGCAGCAGGAGGGCCGGGTCGGGCAGCAGGGCGAGCGCGAACCGCAGCCGCTGCTGCTCTCCACCAGAGCACTTGCCGACCTTGCGAGCTGCGAGCTGCGAGATGCCGGAGCGCTTGAGGACGTCGTCGACGGACTCGGTGTTGGCGAAGAGACTCGCCATGTAAGCGACGGTCTCGCGGACGGTCATGTCCTTGAGGAGTCCCCCGGTCTGCATCACGGCCGAGACGAGGCCGTGGGCGATGGCGTCGCGAGGCTTCATCCCCATGACCTCCACCTCGCCGCTCGTCGGCTGCGACAGGCCGAGGAGCATGTCGATCGTCGTCGTCTTGCCGGCGCCGTTCGGGCCAAGGAAGGCCACGACCTCGCCGGGTGCGATGTCGAGGTCGATGCCGCGCACCGCCTCCACGTCCCCGAAGTTCTTGGTCACGTCCCGCAGGCTGACCGCTGTCTGTGTCGTCATGTCATCCACTGTGTCGGCGAACCGGGCCGCGCCCCTCACACGCATGTCATGAAGCCCCCGTGACATTTGTCAGGTCGCCGACCGCGTCCATCGCGCCTTGTGCGTGCCGACGAAGATCGCGTATGCCGGTGTGCGCGTTTGTCATTCGCCTCGCCTTCCGCGTCGGTCTAGGGTCGGGCGCATGCCTGCCGACCAGCCCACGATCCTCGCCACCTCCGGTGGCTACCGCCCCTCCCACCGCACCCACCTCGAGTTCGACGCGCTCGTCCACCATGCCGCCGAGCTGTCCGGCGCCACGGGGCGTCCGAAGGTCACCTTCGTCGGCACGGCCAGCGGTGACCAGCGCTACTTCAACGACCACGTGCACCAGGCCGGTCGCGTCGCCGGATTCGACATCACGACGCTCGACCTCTTCCCGATGCCGAACCTCGAGGACGTTCCCGGCCACCTGCTCGAGCAGGATGTCATCTGGGTCAACGGCGGCTCCGTCGCCAACCTCCTCGCGGTGTGGCAGGTCCACGACCTCGGGTCGGCGATGCGCTCGGCGTGGGACGCGGGCGTCGTCCTCTCCGGAGTGTCCGCCGGGTCGATCTGCTGGTACACGGGCGGGACGACCGACTCGTTCGGCCTCGAACTGCGCGCGGTGACCAACGGGCTCGGGTTCCTGCCTTACGGCAACGGCGTCCACTACGACTCGGAGGAGCGGCGGCGCCCCCTCGTGCACCAGCTCGTGGCGGACGGCACGCTGGGTGAGACCCACTGCACCGACGACGGGGTCGGGCTCGTCTACCACGGCACGGAACTTGTCGAGGCGGTCTCGGAGCGCGACGGCAAGGGCGCCTACATCGTCACCCGGGACGGCGGCACGGCTGTCGAGGAACGCCTCGAGCCGCGCCGCCTCACCAACCCCTGAGCCACCCGGGTGTCGTCGGGCCGGGCTCAGGCGAAGTGGTCTGCCACGTCCTGAACCCGCTGTCGGTGGGTCTCCCAGTAGGAGCCGTCCTCGGAGGGCAGGTTGCTCGCATCCCGCCGCATCCCCGCGGCACCGTCGATGAGCTCGCGGACGATGTCGACATGGCCGCCGTGCCGGTTGGTCTCGGCGATCATGTGGACGAGGAACCACTGCAGCGTCACGGCCGTGCCGGCGTCGCCCCACCACTCGACGGTGCCGGAGTCCTCGAGGTCGAGCTCCTCGATGACCGCGTCTGCGTGGGCCGTGACGCGGGCGTAGAGAGCAAGGATCTCCTCACGCGTCTCGTCGGGCCGCGCCCACATGTCGCCGTTGTCCTCGAGCGTGTCGGCCATCATCTCGGCGTACCACGCAGGCATGTCCGGAACCGGCCGCCCGAGGCAGTCACCGAAGTAGCCGGCCTCCACCCCGGCGAGGTGTTTGACGATGCCGAGGAGGTTGGTGCCCGTCGGCGTCAGGGGCCGGCGCACGTCGTGCTCCGAGAGGCCGTCGAGCTTCCAGAGGACGGCATCGCGCGACCTCTTGAGGTAACGGTGAAGGACGGCCTTCGGCTCGCTGCTGTGGATGTCGGTGCCCATCTCAGGCCTCCTCGGGGCTGTGGCCGGGACGCACACCGGGCGTCATGACCTCGACGACGCGCTCGCCCTCGCCGCTCGTGCGTGCGGCATCGATGACGGCGATGGTGTGGACCGCGTCGTGCGGGTCGACCGGCATGGCAGCCTGGGGATCCGGCGCTGACAGAGCCGCACCCACGGCCCGGTAGAAGTCGGCCTGGTCGGCGGGCGTCGTCGGAACCGCCTCACGGTCGGTCGACCTCAGGATCCAGCCGCAGTGGTCACCGTCGAGGTCGGCCAGGTCGGGATAGACGTTCGGCTCCCCCTCGAACTCGTTCTGGACGTACGCACCATCGCGCGCGAGCAGGCGGATCCGCGGCCCGGCCGCCCCGGAAACGGATGTGGCACCGAGGTGACTGACGACGCCACTCTCGTGACGGCATACGAGGAAGGCGTCGTCCTCTGCCGGAGTGGTGCGCGAGTCGACAGTCGCGAACACCGTGACGACGGGGCCGAAGAGCTGCACCGCCGAGTCGATGAGGTGCGAGTGGAGGTCGAGGAGGATGCCACCACCCTCTGCCGCGGAGGCATTCTCACGCCACCGGTCCTTCGGCACGGGGCGCCACCGCTCCCACCGCAACTCGCACCGGAACGGTTCTCCTGCAAGGCGATCCGCCACCACGGTTGCGAGCGTTGTGTGAGAGGGGTCGTAGCGCCGGTTGTGGAAGACGGTGAGCGGAACGCCAGCCCGCTCGGCCGCGTCGACGACCTCGAGCGCGTCGTCGGCCGTGACGGCGAGCGGCTTGTCGACGACACACGGGATGCCGGCCCCGATGACCTTGAGGGCGTGCTCCAGGTGACTGCCGCTCGGCGTGGCGAGCACCACGACGTCGATTCCCTCGACGGCCAGGAGCGCGTCAAGGTCATCGACGACAAGAGCCGCAGGGAAGTCCTGCGCGAGCTCGGCTCGACGCTCAGCATTCGAGGTGGCCACCGCGGCGAGCTCGAGCCCGGCCTCCCGGATCAGGGGCGCGTGGATGCCACGCCCTGCCGATGCGTACCCCGCCAGTCCAACTCTCACCATGAGTCGACCCTAGTGCGCTGGTCAGACTCCGCTCGGCTCCGGCGTCCGCTGCTCACCCGAGGGGTCTCCCTGCGTCTCGCGACGGTCCCCCGCGAGACGCGCCGGCCACCAGACCCTCGGCCCGATGTCGTAGGACAGCGCCGGCACGAGCAGGCTCCGCACGACGAACGTGTCGAGCAGGACACCGAACGCGACGATGAACGCGACCTGGACGAGGAAGACCAGCGGCAGCACCGACAACGCGGAGAACGTTGCAGCGAGCACGATTCCGGCACTCGTGATGACACCGCCCGTGACAGCCAGACCGACGAGGATGCCGGGCCGGGTGCCGCGCCGCACCGACTCCTCACGCACTCGCGTCATGAGGAAGATCGAGTAGTCGATGCCGAGGGCGACGAGGAAAACGAAGCCATACAGAGGGATCGCCGGGTCGCTTCCCCCGAACCCGAGGACGTGGTCGAAGACGAGCTCGGCCACTCCGATGGTCGCGGCGAACGAGATGACGTTGGCGACGACGAGCAGGAACGGCGCGAGGATCGAGCGCAGCAAGAGGCAGAGGACGATGAAGATGACGACGAGGATCGCCGGCACGATGACCCGCAGGTCCCGCCCGCTCGCGTCGAGGACGTCGAGGTTGATCGCTGCTTGGCCCCCGACGACGGCGTCCGGGCTCACGGCGTCGAGCGACGTGCGCAACCGTCGAACCGTGTCCTCGGCCTCCTGGCTATCGGCGGCCCCGGCCGTGGTGCCCTGGACGAGCTGGAGGCCGTCGACCGGCTCGGCGCCTGGCGCGGGCTGACCGGGCACGGGCGGAGTCAGGCCGATCCACGCCGCGTCGATCCCGGGATCGGACTCGACGACGGTGCGCGCCGCCTCGGCCTGCTCTGCCGGGACGATGACCTGCACGGGGCTGCCGGAGCCAGCAGCGAAGTGCCGCTGGATGGCCTCCTGCGCGTCCACCGAGTCGGTGGCCGTGAGGAACGTGTCCTTGATGGTCACGCCCTCGGCCTTGAACGACGGCGCGAACGCCGCGGCCGCCAGCAACACGACGAGCGTCACGACCCAGGTGCGCCTGGGGTGGCGACCCACCAAACCGGACACGCGACCCCACAACGATCGCGTCCCCACCGCGTCCTCCGCGTGGTGGTGGTCGACGCGAGGGGCGAACGGCCAGAACGCCTTTCGCCCGAAGACGAGCAGCACGGCCGGCAAGAAGGTCAGCGACGCGAGCAGGGCACCGGCGATCCCCAACGCGCCCACGGGTCCCAGACCAGAGGTGTTGCGCAGGTCCGCGAGCAGGAGGCAGAGCAGTCCGAGAATGACTGTGGCCCCCGAGGCCACGATGGGCTCGACCGCACCGCGCCATGCGCGCTTGAGGGCGACCCACGTGCTCTCGTGCTCGTGCAGTTCCTCCCGGAACCGGCTCACGAGCAGCAGCGCGTAGTCGGTGGCCGCACCCACCACGAGGATGAACATGATCCCTTGCGACTGCCCAGAGAGCTCGATCGTGCCGTTCTCGGCGAGTGGCCGGATGACGAGGACGGCGAGGCACAACCCGAAGACCGCACTCATGAGCACAGCGAGCGGCAGGACCGGGCTGCGATAGACGACGAGCAGGATGACGAGCACGACGCAGAGCGCGACGAGGAGAAGCACCCCGTCGATCCCGGCGAAGGCCGCGGAGAAGTCGGCGATGAGCCCTCCCGGCCCGCCAACACTCGACGTCAGTCCGAGGCCGGTCGCGGAGAGGTCGACCCGCGCCTTGGTGCGGACCGCATCGGCTGCCGCGACGACCGGCGCTTCGCCGTCGACGACAGCCGAGACGGCGGCCTCCTTGAGCGGGATGACGATGAGCGCGGCCTTGCGGTCCTCACTCGGCACCGGCCCGATGCGCGCCCCCTCGACGACGTAGTCCCCCAACGTCACGCCGGACTCGCCCAGCCTCAGTGACGGCAGTTCCTCGGCGAGCTTGAGGAGAGCTGCACCCGCCCGGAGGTCGAGCTCCTCACCGTCGCTGCGCTCGACGACGACGATGAGGGGGATCTCCTCTTCATCGCTGAACCGGGCCACGGACTCGAGGACTGCGGTCGACTCCGCGTCGGCGGGCAGGAAGGACGCGTTGTCGTTCTTCTGCACCTCCGACAGGCGCCCCGTCGCCGGTCCACCCACGGAACCGACGGCGAGCCAGGCGACGATGATCGCCAGCGCGGCGAGCAGCACGAGCCGCGGTCGACCGGGGCGTGGGACAACGCGTTGCTCACTCATGCGCTCACCCTATTCGTGAGCGAACCGCGCACGTGACGCAGCGCGAGGTTCCGGTCCCCGGAAGGGGACATGCGACGGGAGGTGGGCGGACGGCATACCGTGTCCGTATGCGTTTCGAGCACTTGGGTTTCGCGCCGGACTTCGTCGACTACGAGGACGGTTGGGCGCGCCAGCGCGAGGTGCACGCGGCGGTCGCCGCGGGCGACGAGCCGGACACGACCCTGCTCCTCGAGCACGCGGCCGTCTACACCGCCGGCAAGCGCACCCAGCCCGAGCAGCGCCCCTTCGACGGGACCCCCGTCGTCGACGTCGACCGCGGCGGCCTCATCACGTGGCACGGCCCGGGCCAGCTCGTCGGCTACCCGATCTGCCGCCTTCCCGAGGTCCCGATCGACGTCGTCGCGCACGTCCGCCGACTCGAGGAGGCAATGATGCGGATGACGCGTGAGTTCGGCGTCGAGACCACCCGCGTCGAAGGACGCAGCGGGGTGTGGGTCCTCGCCGACGAGCGCGGGCCCGACCGCAAGCTCGGCGCGATCGGCGTCCGGGTGAGCAAGCGGACGACGATGCACGGCTTCGCCCTCAACTGCGACGCCGACCTCTCTTGGGCCGACAACATCATCGCGTGCGGCATCGAGGACGCGGGGGTGTCGTCGATCAGCCGTGAGGCCGGTCGGACCGTGACCGTCCAGGAGCTCCTCCCCTACGCCGAGAAGCACCTCACCGACGTCCTCGGCTGAGAGCACTCGCGTCCCGAGTTTCCCGCCGGAAGTGGGTTTCTCGGACTTCGCAGCGCCAAGGTTGTCGGCGCACCTCCGAGTTCCCCACCTGAAGTGACTCCGGTATGCCGTCCGCTCACCCCTCGATCGGATCGCACCTCCGTGACGGTCAGGGTGGCACGACGGCCGTCGCCGAGGGCGCCGGGTTCCAGAGGAGGCGTGCCCCCTGCGCGGCAGATGGACCCAGCGCAGGGAGCCGTTCCTGGAACCAACGCACGAACACGAGCACCCCCCGCCTGATTGCCGCGCACCGTGCCCACTCCCACATCGAGTGGCCGCCTGGCCCGACCGAATGTGGGGTTCGACACGCGCGGGCGTACTCTGGGTCGTGTGACTGCCGCACCCGAAGGACGTCGTCTCCTGCGCGTCGAGGCCCGCAATGCCGAGACCCCCATCGAGCGCAAGCCCGAGTGGATCCGGACCACGGCCAAGATGGGCCCGGAATACACACAGCTCCACTCGATGGTGAAGAAGGAAGGCCTCCACACGGTCTGCCAGGAAGCCAGTTGTCCCAACATCTTCGAGTGCTGGGAGGACAAGGAGGCCACCTTCCTCATCGGCGGTGACGTCTGCACCCGCCGCTGCGACTTCTGCGACATCGCCACCGGGCGCCCCACCTCGCTCGACCTCGACGAGCCGCGCCGTGTCGCCGAGTCGGTGCAGCAGATGGGCCTGCGCTACTCGACCGTCACCGGTGTTGCGCGCGATGACCAGCCCGATGGTGCCGCTGGTCTCTACGCCGAGACGATCCGTCAGATTCATGCGCTCAACCCCAACACCGGTGTCGAGATCCTGCCGCCCGACTTCGGCGCGAAGCCCGAGCTCGTGGGTCAGGTCTTCGATGCGCGGCCCGAGGTGTTCGCCCACAACCTCGAGACGGTGCCGCGGATCTTCCGTCAGATTCGTCCGGCCTTCACCTATGAGAAGTCGCTCAAGGTCCTGTCGATGGCCCGCGACGCCGAGCTCGTGACGAAGTCCAACCTCATCCTCGGCATGGGTGAGGAGGACCACGAGGTGGAGCGGGCCATCACCGACCTGCACGAGGCCGGCTGCGACATCCTCACGATCACCCAGTACCTCCGCCCCTCGAAGCTGCACCACCCCATCGACCGCTGGGTCAAGCCCGAGGAGTTCGTGCACTGGAGCACGATCGCCGAGGAGATGGGCTTCAAGGGCGTCATGGCCGGTCCGCTCGTGCGCTCGTCCTACCGCGCAGGACGCCTGTGGGCGACGGCGATGACGAAGTGGGGCCGCCCGATCCCCGAGCACCTGTCGCACTTGGCCCAGGCCGCCAGCGACCCCGCCCGCCAAGAGGCCGCGTCGTTGGTGGCGCGCGCCGAGGTGTCCCAGCGGGCCGTATCCTGATCCTCGAGACCTTTCTCGCACCGGTGCGCTGTCCGCGCGCCACTTCACTGACGCAGGAGCACGTGCCCCGTGGCCAAAGAGACCACCACTGAGAAGAAGCCCGGACGGCTCGCCGAGATCCGTCAGGGCTACCGCGCCATCAAGCAGGTCGACCCGAAGATCGGGTGGTTCATGCTGCTGGCGGCCCTCGTGACCTTCGCGGTGATCGTTGGCATCGGATTCCTCCTGGGTGGCCTCTGGCGCTGGTATCTCATCCTCATCGCCATCCCCGCCGCGCTCCTCGCAGCGACGTTCGTCATGAACCGTCGCGGCAACAAGGCGATGTATGGCGTGCTCGAGGGCCAGGCCGGCGCAGCCGGTGCCGCACTCCAGGGCGTCGGCCGTCGCGGGTGGTATGCCTCGCACGAGCCGGTCGCCGTCGACGCGAACCGTGCGTCGAAGCCGAGCGACCTCTCCGGTGCCGCCATGGTCTTCCGCGCCCTCGGCCGTCCCGGTGTGGTCCTCATCGGCGAAGGGCCGAAGCAGCGCGCACTCAAACTCCTCAAGGCCGAGGAGAAGAAGATCAACCGCGTCGCGCCTGGCGTTCCCGTGCACCTCTGGGTCGTCGGTGACGGTGACGACGAGGTCAAGGTGAGCAAGATCAGCTCCAAGCTCACCCGCATGCGTCCCGTCCTCACCAAGGACGAGGTCTCGGTCGTCAACAAGCGACTCAAGTCCCTCGGCGGTCTGCGCACCGGCGTCCCCGCCGGCATGGACCCGACCCGCGCCCGCGTCGACCGCAAGGCCATGCGCGGCAAGTGACCGACGGCAGGAAGCCGCTCGGCCCTGCGCCAGACGGTCGACGTCGAGTTCTGGCTGGCCTCTGCGTCCTGATCACGGTCGGGGTGGCGATGGCCGTCGCCACACGCTGGCTTGATACGAGTGCGGCGCGCCTTCCGGTCCTTCAGGCCGCCTTCCCCATGATCGGCGGCGTGGCGATCGCCTGGGCCGGACTCAGTCTTGTGCTGTTGCGCCGTCGCCTCGCGCTCGCTCTCCCAGCGGTCTGCGTGGCCCTGGTGCCGACCGTCCTCGGGGCCTCCACGCTCGGATCCGACACAGTGCCAGGGTCAGAAGCAGACGAAGTCGTCGCTGCCAGCAACCTTGAGTTCGGGGAGGCTGACCCGACCACGCTGGTCGCACGCGTTCGTGACCTGAAGGTCGACACCCTCGTTCTCACGGAGATCACCCCGGACGCTGCTGCGGCCCTTGACGAGTCCGGCCTGAAGGTATTGCTCCCCCACCGCGTGGGTCAGGCCCAGGTGGGGGCTGACGGCACCGTCATTCTCAGCAGGCACAGGCTCACCGACATCGCGTCCGGCCACATCCCTGGCCTCTTCGACCAGCCGGTGGCGACGGTCCATGCCCGGACTGGCGACTACACCCTGCGGGCCATGCACCCCTACCCGCCCACTCCACGCCTCGTGCGCGGATGGCATCGGCAGCTGGGTGAAGCAGCCAACTGGGTTGCCGCACAACCCGACGCCAGACCGCTCGTCCTGGCCGGCGACTTCAACGCGTCCCAGGCTCACCCAGCGTTTCGCACACTCACGAAGGACATGGTGCACGCTCACCGCGTCGCCGGCTCAGGATGGGTGCGCACGTGGCCGCAGAACACCGGCGTGCCGGCATTCGTCCAGCTCGACCACGTCCTCGTGCGCCGCGGCGGGGTCGTGGGCGCCGGCGCAACAACCCTCCCCGGCACTGACCACTCGTTGGTCTGGGCTCGGCTGAACCTGAGCTGATTCGCTCAGCGGCGGACGATGACTGTGCCGGCCGCAGCGTCGTGGAGGCCGCGCCCGTGCGCGTCCTGAAGTACTGCCGGGACGAACAGGCACAGCAGCGTTGTCCTGATCAGGACCTGGAGCGGGAACGATCCCGGTCGCACCTGGAGCACCTGCAGGCGCATCAGCGCGTGACCCGGAGTGGCGGCGAAGGCCGTCACGCAGAGCAGGTTGAGGACGGCGAGCACCCCGAGCGGAACGAAGGACTGCGCTCCCCCGGCCCCTAGTTCGGCACCGAAGGCGACCACCGCGAGAACCTGGGCCAGCACCCAGTCGATGAGCAGCCCCACCGCGCGACGCCACAACGGAGCCATCGACCCCGGTCCGGAAGCCGGCATGCCGAGTTCCTCACCGGCATACCCCTGCGGTTCGTCTTTCGTCGCCACCCGAGGACTGTATGCCGTGTCACGGCCGACGTCTCCGACGGGTCAGCTCCCGCTCTGGCAGGGTGTAACACCGGTGAAACATTCGGGTCATGGTCGAGAAACCGCTCGCACTTAGGGTTTCGATCGTGCCCGGGCGCCGCCCGATCTCCCCTTTTGCCTAGGAGGCCCCTGTTGTTCAGCTCTGCTGACGAGGTCCTGTCGTTCATCAAGGACGAGGACGTTCAGTTCGTCGACATCCGTTTCTGCGACCTGCCCGGTGTCATGCAGCACTTCAACGTGCCTGCCAGCACGGTCGACGAGGACTTCTTCACGAACGGCCAGGCGTTCGACGGGTCCTCGATCCGTGGGTTCCAGGCCATCCACGAGTCCGACATGAAGCTCATCCCGGACCCCAGCTCCGCCTACCTCGACCCGTTCCGTGAGCACAAGACGCTCATCATGAACTTCTCGATCGTCGACCCGTTCACGGACGAGCCCTACAGCCGCGACCCGCGCAACATCGCCGCGAAGGCCGAGGCCTACCTCAAGTCGACCGGCATCGCCGACACCGCCTACTTCGGTGCCGAGGCCGAGTTCTACGTCTTCGACGACGTGCGCTTCGAGACCAAGGCCAACGCGTCCTACTACTATCTCGACTCCATCGAAGCCGCGTGGAACACCGGTCGTGAGGAGGAGGGCGGCAACAAGGGCTACAAGACCCGTTACAAGGGTGGCTACTTCCCCGTCCCCCCGGTCGACCACTTCGCCGACGTGCGCGACAACATCTGCCTGAACCTCGACAAGGTCGGCATCAAGGTCGAGCGCAGCCACCACGAGGTGGGCACCGCCGGCCAGCAGGAGATCAACTACCGCTTCGACACGCTGCTCGCGTCGGGCGACGACATGATGAAGTTCAAGTACGTCGTCAAGAACACGGTCTGGGGCTATGGCAAGACCGCGACGTTCATGCCGAAGCCGCTCTTCGGTGACAACGGCTCGGGCATGCACACGCACCAGTCGCTCTGGAAGGACGGCGAGCCGCTGTTCTATGACGAGCGCGGCTACGGCGGCCTCTCGGACATCGCCCGCTGGTACATCGGTGGCCTGCTCAAGCACGCCCCCGCGGTGCTCGCGTTCACGAACCCGACGGTCAACAGCTACCACCGTCTGGTCCCCGGCTACGAGGCGCCGGTCAACCTGGTCTACTCGGCGCGCAACCGTTCCGCGTGCGTCCGCATCCCGATCGCGGGCGACTCGCCGAAGGCCAAGCGCATCGAGTTCCGCATCCCGGACCCGTCGTCGAACCCCTACCTCGCATTCGCTGCGCAGCTCATGGCCGGCCTCGACGGCATCAAGAACCGCATTGAGCCCCCGGAGCCCGTGGACAAGGACCTCTACGAGCTGCCGCCCGAGGAGCACGAGGCCATCGAGCAGGTTCCGGGTTCCCTCCCGGCCGTGCTCGAGGCACTCGCGGCCGACCACGAGTTCCTGCTCGAGGGCGACGTCTTCACGAAGGACCTCATCGAGACCTGGATCGAGTGGAAGACCAAGAACGAGGTCGACCCGATCCGCTTCCGCCCGCACCCGCACGAGTTCGAGATGTACTTCGACATCTGATCGAAGCCGTCGAGAGTAGACGAAGTCCCGCCTCCACCCTGTGGGGGCGGGACTTCGTCTACTCTCGTTCGGCTGGACTCGGACGTCCCGGGCGGATGAGCCCGGACTCGTAGGCGAGGACCGTCGCCTGCACGCGGTCCCTGGCCCCGAGTTTGTCGAACAGCGAACTGGCGTACGACTTCACCGTGGCGATGCCCAGCAGCATCTCGGCCGCGATCTCGGCGTTGCTCAACCCCTGAGCCAGCAGTCGCAACAGTTCGGTCTCCCGGTTGGTCAGGGCTGGCAGTGCCACGAGGCTGGGCTGGCGCGCGATCTGTTGCGTCAGGGAACGAGCCACCTGCGGGGCGAGTTGGGTCTCCCCCGCCGCCGTCCGCTCCACCGCCTCGACGATGCGTTCTCGGGGAGCGTCCTTGAGCAGGAACCCAGAAGCTCCCGCCCTGAGGCCGTCGATGACGTACTCGTCCAGTTCGAACGTGGTGAGGAGGACGACGTATCCGGCCAGGCCTTGATCGACGATGCGCCGTGTCGCGGCGATCCCGTCGAGGCGGGGTAGCCGAATGTCCATGAGGACGACGTCCGGTCGCAGGCGGACACAGAGGTCGAGGGCCTTGAGACCGTCGCCAGCTTCCCCCACGACCTCGATGTCGGCGTGTCCCTCGAAGAGGGCACGAAGACCGTCACGCACGAGATCCTGGTCATCAACGATCACCAACGTCGTCATGCCGTTCCCTCCCAGGGGAGTTCGGCGCGAATGGTGACTCCCGATGGCGACGACTGGGTCGTGAGCTCGCCACCGAACAATGCAGCGCGGGCGCGCATCCCGCGAAGCCCTTCGCCGGGTACAGCGTGGTCGACCATCCCCTGTCCGTTGTCGATGACCTCGACCAGCGTTGACCGATCACGGTGGACGACGCGGACCGTGACACCCGTGGCGCGACCGTGTCGCAGGGCGTTGGTCAGGGACTCACGGACGATTCGATAGGCCGCTTGGACCACAGCATCGGGAGCGTCGACGTCCCCATCACGGTGGACATCCATGTCGACATGCAGGCCCGCCGACTCCAGCGTGCTGGCCAGGTCTGCGAACGTGGCGTCAGCCACGGGTGGCTGGAAGGCAGCGCCCGGATCACGCACCAGCCGCAGCAAGCGGCGCACGTCCGTCATCGACTCGCGCCCCGAGAGAGCGATGGCTTCGAAGGACTCCCTCGCACGCTGGGGATCGCTGTCCAGCCGTGCGGCGCCGGCTTCTGCTTGGCGAATCGAGACAGTGAGTGCGTGTGCAAGAACGTCATGCAGTTCATGAGCAATCTGCGCACGCTGTTCAGCGGACGCAAACTTGGCCCGCTCCTCCTCCGCGATGACCTCCAAGCGGGCGATCCTGATCGCCTCCGTGGCGGCGACGCGCCGAGCACGCACGTGGTCACCGACCAGCCACGCGCCGGCGAGGAGCCCGATGAACGGCACGACCGCCATGACCTCGGACCATGACGAGGCGCCAGCCCGGTCGATGAACGCCATGCAGGTCGTGAGAAGGGCGATGGCCATCAATGTCGTCACCAGGCGGTGTGGGGAGTCCGAGACGGCCACGGTGTAGACCCCGGCCAGCAACGGGAACAACCACCCGAGTGATTCTGACGTCCCTCCTGCGGCTGCGACGCCGGCAACAAGGATGCCCGCCTGAAACCACAGGGTTTCCCGTGGCCAGGCTCGCCGAAAGATGAGGACCAAGGACATTGCGGCAAAGATGGCTGCGTTGAGCCACCGCGGCCCCACGAGCAGTGCTGCGGCACCGTTCCAGACCTCTGCCTGTCCGAAGGCGAGCAATCCCAGGACGAGCACGACGTCGATCGCCACGTCGCGCACACGATCCGAGTTCGGCGCTCGGGAGGAGACTGCCACGACTTGAGAATACGAACCCGCAGCGGGCCTCACTACCGACTTGAGGAGGTAGGACGAGCCACCTCGAGGCGGTACTGCCGGGCGGAAAGCGTCTCTAGCGTCGTGATCGTCCCGTCGACAACTGAGGAGCAGCCATGACCGACCAGTGCAAGACAGGCCTTCTGATGATCGCAATGGGTCTGATCACCTTCGCGTCCATGGTGCTGACCACCGTTCCTGACATCGAGGAGTCGAACGGCGAGGCGCTCGACTTCTACGCTGGGGCGACTGGCCCCACCAAGACCTTCTTCGCGTTCTACCTGTGTGTCGCCGCAGTCGTCCTCGTGTTCACGTGGGTGAGCCAACTACGCCGTCGAATCGAGGACGCGGGTGGACGATTCCCCTCGTCGGTTCCCATGGCGACCGCGGGATATGGGGCGCTGGCATTGGCGGGCGGGGCAAGTTTCCTGCTCCCCACTGCCTATACGCACCTGGGCTTCAATACGAAGGGCGGGGAGATCGAGCCGCTGTTCATGAGGACGGCGTCCGCCATGGGCGATGCCTTCGCGTTGCTTGCCGCTCCGGTGCTGCTGGGCCTGACCGTGGCTGGCGTGTGCTGGGCGAGCCGTCCCACGAACGCGCTGGGGCGCGGGATCCGAGGATCGGGCTACATCGTTGGGGGGCTTCTGCTTGCCGGCTGGACCTGGTTCCCGACCCTGCTCTTCGTCCTCTGGAGTGTCGTCGCCGGAATCTTTGTCGTGGCTCGTGCACCACGGCGCCCCAGCGACCAGGCTGGCGCCGCCACCGACGGGCTGCGGACCAGTGTGTCGGTCGGGCAGGTCGAGGCCCCTGGCAGGTAGCAAGCTGCAGTGACTTCCAGAACCGGGCTGATGTGTCTGGGCCATGCGAAGGCGGCCAGCCCCTCCCTACGCTGATTCCGTGGGAAGGTTCGAGGACCTCCAAAAGCACCTGCTTGCCGCCTGGCGCGCCAACGCGATGGGCTCGACTGACGAGCATGTCGTGGTCCTCCTGCCGTCATTCAGCCTCGGCCCGACGATCCTTGAGCACTACCGTGACCGACTTGGGTCGCTCGAGCACCGCTATCTGCTCGCCGGGCTGATGCTCGGCACCATCCCCGGGGCGGAGCTGCTGTTGGTGACCTGCGTGGACCCGGGCGACGACGTCCTGGACTATTACGCGGCACTCGCGGGTCCGCATGATCCGGCGTCGGTGCGTCGTCGCCTTCATGTGGTGGTGGTCCCGGACATCTCGGCACGAGGCATCTCGGCCAAACTGCTTGATCGGCCGGACCTTCTCAGGCAGATCCGCGGTCAGGTGGCCGGGCGCCCAGCACTTCTCGAGGCGTGGAACGTCACCGACGACGAGGTTGCGGTGGCGATCTCGCTCGGTGTGCCGGTGTACGGCACCGCGCCCAACCTCTGGCCGCTCGGCTTCAAGAGTTCGGGGCGACGACTCCTCCAGGCTGCGGGAGTGCCCGTGCCGTGCGGCTGCGAAGAGGTTCACGGGCCGTCTGACGTGGCGGCAGCGATCGCGTCCATCCGCCGGCTCCGACCCCGGCTCGATGACGTCGTGGTCAAGCAGGACAACAGCGGCGCCGGGGACGGCAATCTGATCGTGCACACGCGGCGTGACGGGATCCGCATCCCCACGCGCCGACTCGGCATCGAGTGCCTCTCCGAGGCGCCCGAATGGTTCGCGCGCGACCTGCTGGAGGGTGGCGTGGTCGAGGAACTGGTCCACGGCTCACGCCTGACCAGCCCCAGCGCCCAGATCGACATCGGGCCGGACCGCTCGGTGCGAGTGCTTTCCACCCACGAGCAGGTCCTGGGCGGCGAGAACGGTCAGGTGTTCACGGGTTGCCGGTTTCCCGCGAACCCAGCGTATGCCGCCGTACTTGCAGGCCATGCCCGGGCGGTGGGCCACCTGCTGGCCGACCGCGGCGTCCTCGGCAGGGTGGCCGTGGACTTCGTCGCTGTGCGCCGACGCGGGGCCTGGGAGGTGTTCGCACTCGAGATCAACCTTCGTCGCGGTGGCACGACCCATCCGTACACGGCGCTGCGCCACTTGGTTCCGGGCCTCTACGACGAGGTCGGCGGCCGATGGATCGCTCGCGACGGCAGCACGCGCTGCTATCGAGCCGACGACAACGTGATGCCACAAGGAGCCCTGGGGCTGCGTGCGTCCGTGGCTGTGGCCGCAGTGGAGGAGGCCGGGCTGGCGTTCGACCGTGCGGTGGGCACCGGCGTCGTGCTCCACATGTTGTCGGGCCTCGCCGTCGACGGCCGACTGGGCGTGGTGGCGATCGGGCGGACGCCGAGCGAGTCCGACGAGCTCCACGCCGCAGCCTGCCGAGCACTCGCCCTCGTCAGCGAGCCGGCCGCGCGGTGACGGCGGTGCCCCGGCCGTCAGACCCTCGAATTCTCCTGCGGCTCAGACCCGCCCCAGTAGAGCCACTCCCATCCGTCGGCGGTGCGACCGAAGACGCCCGTCGTCCAAGAGGGCAACGTCCTCCGTGCCATCTGGCCGGGGAACCCGGACGACCCCAAGGACCTGTGCCCATGCCACGTCACCCCGACACCACACGGTCACCCCTTCCGGAACCCACTGCATCGCAGTGGAGGCGATGTGCTGGGCGACGAGCGCGACCTCCTCGGGTCCGTGCATGAGCTCGCCTTGTCCGGAGCCGGCGACCGTGATGTCCGCGGCCCCGAAGACGGAGGCGACGTCGGCTCCGGGAGTCGACAGCACGGCATACGTGCGGTCGATGAGCTCGCGGATCGCGGCGGTGGTCTGTGCGTCGGCCTTCACGAGGCCGAATCCAGACCTGTCACTCTGCCTCGACGAGATCCTGACCGTCGACAGTGCCGGGGTTCTCATCGATCGCCTCGACGGCGGCGGTCGGCTCGACCTCAGCGGCGGGGCGGCGGTCGAGGTGGACACCGGCGATCATGCAGCGCACCGAGCCGCCCGCGAGCTCGATGGTGGGGATGTCGACGGCGACGATCTCGCAGGACTCCTCGATGACGGCAACCTGGTCCGGGCGCAGGCTGCGGCGGGCCCTGGCCGACATCGCCATGATGTAGCGGCGCTTGCCTTCGGCCGTGCGACCGCAGAGCTCCACGGCGTTGCCGGCGAACTCGCGGATCTGCTCCTCCGTCAACTCCACGATCTTGCGACCGTTCACCGAGAGACGCTCCCGCACCTGTTCGCGACGGGTCTCGTCGGGGATCATCTCCAGGGCGATCATCGCGACGTCGGTGCCGATGCAGGCCACGACGTTCGTGTGATAGACCGGCACGCCCTCGGAGTCGACGGCGTCGAAGGCCATCGGCTCATAGGTGAAATCGGTGCAGAAGCGCTCAAGGACGGCGATGTCAGCCCGGTGACTGCGTGCGGTGTAGGCAACCCGCGACACATGGTCGAGAACCATGGCCCCCGTGCCCTCGAGGAAGATGCCGTCCGGCTCCAGACCGGAGTAGTCGACGATCGCCTGGACGCGATAGTCCGATTTGAGCATCTCGAGCACGTCGGCGCGGCGCTCGTGGCGCCGGTTCGACGCATACATCGGGTAGACCGCGACGTAGCCGCCGGCGTGGGTCGACAACCAGTTGTTGGGGAAGACGCTGTCGGGGCGGGTGTGGTCCTCGTCGGCGAAGACGTGAACCGTCACACCGGCACCGCGCAACGCGTCGGCGAGCGCATCCATCTCGGCCAGTGCGGTGGTGGAGACGACGTCGTCGGTCTGTCCCGCCGGGACGTCACGCTGGAACGCGTTGTCTGCCGCCGTGGCGGGGTTGGGCATGAACCGCTCGGCGCGGATCAGGATGACAGCGTTGGGGGCCTGTGCACTCACGGACGGAATCTAGACCATGAGCGGCACCGGCTCCGAACTCGCAGCGTCAGAAGCCTCCGAAGTCTCCGCCGCCGAAGTCGCCACCACCGAAGTCCGAGCCGCCGATGTCGGATCCGCCTCCGTCGAAGTCGCCGCCATAAGCGTCAGCGCCACCGGAGTCGGCAGGGGTGGGCTCACCCCCGGACTCGGCACCTGCGTCCGCGCCGGACCCGCCGTCGCCGCCAGGGTCTCCCTCCGCGCCGGCTTCACCGGCCTCGGCCGCTTCTGGTGAGGAGCCGTAGTCAGCGAACAGCGCATTGGCGATCGCCGAACCGACGACGACACCGGCGATGGTGCCCATCATCGATCCCATGAGCGTGCCGCCCATCCCGGCGCCACCGAAGCCGCGGCTGCCGAACGTTCGCTCGAGCGTGCCGGGCTGACGCATCTCGGCCCGGGTTGCTGCCCTGGCCAGGTCCTGCGGCTCCGCACTGGCAGGGGCCTCACCCTGGGGAGCGTTCTGGGTCAGCTCGGTGAGGAGCTGCTGGCGCTGCTCGGGAGTGAGTTTGGCGAAGGCCTCGGCATGCACCTGCTCCAGCGCCTCCGGTGGCGCCGTGCGCAGGAGGTAGCGGTAGCGCGCGACGGCGCGTTCGTCCTCCGACGAGCCACTCGACCCCTGGGACGCGCTTCCCCGCCCTTGGGGCGTCGCGGGCTGGAAGGTCTGCGCCTGCTGCTGACCAGACCACGAGCCTCCTCCGGATCCCGGAGCGGCACCGGACCCGTGTCCCTGACGCGGCTCACGGCCGAGAAGCTTGTCGAGAAATCCCACGGTTCCTCCTCATGCAGGGCCGGACCGATGTCGCGGCCTCACCTCCAGCATGCCTCAGGCCGAGGGTCAACGGGTGAGCGCGAGCGACCCCAACGCGATGAGCCAGCTGACGAAGCTCCCGACCAGAAAGTATTCGGTGACCTGGTCGATGCCATCGCCCTTGACGCTTGTGTCGTCGTCCTTGGCGGACTGCAGCTCGGGAAACCGGATCAGCCCCTTGGCCGCGATGACGATGCTCGCTGCGGTGATCTGACCGGCGAGCCCCAGACCGAGGATGAAGATGCGCTCCATGGGCCCGAGCAGCCGCCCGCCCTTGAGTCGGTCCGACGGCTGGGTCTCGCGGGCGTGCACGGCGCGCGCCGACGGGCGCAGCGCCCCGACGCTCACGAGGACGAGCCGGACGATGACGTTGCCGGTCGCGAGATTGGCGATGAACAAACTCACGGCGAGAAGGATCCGGTCGACCGTGATCCCGTCGGCGAAGGGCAGGTCGGCCCAGGTGAGCCAGTCGGCCAGGGGGCCTCCCGGTGAGGAGGAGAAGCCCGACAGGAGGACGAGCATGCTGGCCGTCCCACCCAGCACGAGAAGCGCCTCGGCGTGTCCGCCCCCGCGTTGGAGCGATCGCTCGGACAGTGACACCCAGGCCGCCAGCGGCACGATCGCGGCGATGAGCGTCACGAGATCGGCGGTGTCGGACAGACCTGCGAGCAGGCCGGCACCCACGAGCGTCAGTGCACCGGCGGGAACCGCGAACCGCCGCACTCGCTGGTGCTCCACGGCGCGCAGCAGGTCCGTGACACCGACGCCGAGCAGCCACACCGCGAGCCACGTCATGGCAGCCTCCTGAGCAGTTCGTGGCTGCGGACGATCACGGCGAGCCCGTCAGCCCGAACCCGTTGCGAGACAGCGGAAGGAGTGATGCCCTCCGTCGTCGCCAGCTCGCGTTGTGTCATCCCGTCCAGCAGTCCTCTCAGCAGTCGCCCTGATCGCTCGGACAACGAGCCAACCATGTGGTCCTGACAGTGCAGCGCCGCGTTCACGGCGTGCACCACGCCGTGGTCGTCCCGCTCGTCCTCGGAAAGCCGGTATGCCGTGTGCACGAGTGCCAGCGCCCCTCGCTCCGCCTGCCGCTCCACCTCCACGATCGCCTCCCGGGCCGCCCACCACGCCGGCCCATCCTTGATCCCGCGCGCCTTGTCGAGGGTCGTGGTGGCCCCTCTCCCAAGGCCGTAGCGGCTCTCCGCCGAGGGGCGAAGGGCGAGCCGCGTCCGCAGGGCTGCCTCGAGCGCGGCGCCGAGGTGTGGGTACACACCCTGGAACTCGTCGCCGACGGTGATCTCGAGCGGCTCGACGTGGTCGACACGGTCGTTGGTCTCGGCGAGGGCTGCCTCCACCGCGCGGTGCAGACCCCGGCGATCCTTGACCGATCGCGATGCCACGACGTCGCCGATGAGGGCTACAGGCGACGGCTGAACTCTGGACATATACAGATCATACCTTCATTCTGACTCAGATAAGCAATGTGCTTCATCCGAGATGAATGAAGTGTCACACTGAATTGGCCCACTTGCCCACGTGGACCCGCGCGTCTCCCAGACGACACCCAGTGATCGGGTCCATAGTGGAAGGACGGAGCCGCAGCAGGCTCCGTGACGACGGGGCCCCGAGGTCCCGAACCCACAGGGTTCCCGCCGCCAGATCACCATCGTCTGGAGGCATCATGAGCGGCATCACTTCCCCCACCCCGACGCGACGCCTCGTGGTGGGTGTCGACGGTTCCGCCCATGGGTGGGCAGCACTCGCTTGGGCGGCTGAGCGAGCCTCGGCCGACAACGTGCCGCTGCACATCATCCACGCGTTCGCCCCCGACATTCCCATGGTCGGCTTCGGCACCACGGACCAGAGTTCCATCCTCGAAGAGGGGCGACGCCTCCTTGAGACCGCCACCGCCAGGGCCCACGCCATCGACTCCACCCTCAGGGTGACCACCTCGCTCCCGCCGGGATTTGCCTCACGCTCCTTGGTGAACGCCTCGCACGACGCCACCATGGTCGTTCTCGGCGCGGTCGGGCACGGGCTGCTCAGCCGGGCCACGATCGGCGCCGTCGCACAGCAGGTCGCTGCCCACGCCACCTGTCCCGTCGTCATCGTCGGGCACGAAGGCCACACCGAGGGAAGCCACCGCCGGGTCGTCGTCGGAGTCGACGGCTCACCGTCATCGCGTGCCGCCCTCCACACCGCGTTCGACCACGCAGCCGCCACCGACTCCGAACTGGTCGTCGTGCACGCGTGGGAAGCCAGGGGTCTCGAGGACCCGACCCTCCAGACCGACTCGAGCTGGCCGGCATACGAGAGCGAACTGGAGCGCAAGGTGACCCAGGAGATCGCCGCGAGCAGCGCATCCCATCCGGCCGTCAAGGTGAGGCATGACGTCGTGCGCGACTCCCCCATCGCCGCCCTGACCCAGGCAGCCGACACCGCTGACCTCGTCGTGGTCGGCGCCCGCGGCACCGGCGGCTTCCCCGGCCTGCACCTGGGATCAGTCTCCGGACGGCTCCTCGGCCGCACCGCGTGCCCGCTCGTGGTCGTCCACTCCCCGGAGGCCTGACCTCGTCGGCAACCGTGAGGTCGCACCCAGTTGGTCGAGGACGAAGGCCCACTCCCACGCGATCTGCTCCCATGCTGCGTAGCGACCGCTACGCCCACCGTGCCCCGCCGACATCTCGGTCCTCAGGAGGATCGGACGCGACGCCTGGTCATTGGTCACGGTCGCACGCAGCCGGGCCACCCACTTGGCCGCCTCGGTGAAGAAGACCCGGGTGTCGTTGAGGCTTGTCGTCGCCAGGATCGCCGGGTAGCCCTGTGCCGCAACGTTCTCGTAGGGCGTGTAGCCCTTCATCACCGCGTAGACCTCAGGGTCCTCGAGCGGGTTCCCCCATTCCTCCCATTCCCCCACGGTCAGGGGGAGGTCGGGGCGCAGGATCGTCGTCAGTGCATCGACGAAGGGCACGGAAGCGTGCGCGACCCGGAATCGATCGGGCGCGAGGTTGACGACCGCCCCGACGAGGAGGCCGCCGGCAGAACCACCTTCGAGTCCCAGTCGGTCTGGAGCAACCCAGCCGAGCTGGACAAGGCGGTCTGCGCAAGCCACCGTGTCGCTGAAGGTGTGGGGCTTGGCGAGCAACTTGCCGTTGTCGTACCAGTGCCGACCCATCTCGCCGCCGCCACGCACATGAGCCGTCGCATGGATGACACCGCGATCCAGGAGCGAGAGCCGCGCGACCGAGAAGTAGGGATCGCTCGAATGCTCATAGGCGCCGTATGCCGTGAGGAGACCCGGGTGCGATCCGTCCGGTTCGAGACCGCTCCGGTGCACGATCGAGATGGGCACCTGCGTGCCATCGGAGGCTGTCGCCCACTCGCGTCGCTGGACATAGTCGTTCAGATCCACGCCACCGAGGACGGGTTGCTGCTTGAGGATCGTGCGCTCGCCCGTAGCGATGTCGAGGTCCAGCACGGTGCGTGGGGTCACGAAGGATTCGTAGACCACCTGAAGCGACGACTGAGCCCGCTCTGGGTTGTCGCCCAGCCCGACGGAGTAGATGGGCTCGTCGAAGCTCACCGGAACCGGTGCGGCATAACCGGATTCATGTGTCGGATCCGCGGCAAGCAGTGACAGCGCGGTGAGTCCCTCGCGTCGCAACGACAGGACTGCCACGTCGTCGAAGGCATCGATCCCCAGGAAGCGCTCGCCCTCGCCGGCAGCAAGGAGGGGCACCCATTCCTCGTGGCTCGTGGCGCCGAGCGGGGCCCACGCGAGGTCGGAGTCCGGGTTGTCGGTGTTGTGGACGATGAGCAACCGGTCCCCCGCTGGCTCGACGTCGTACTCGACCCCATCACGACGCGGCGCGACGACCCGGAAGTCTTGGGTGGGAGTCGTCGCATCGAGCAGGCGGACTTCGGACGTCGTCTTGGACCCGAGGGCGTGGATGATCCACCGGTCGTCGCGACTCGTCCCGATGCCCATCCAGAAGCGCTCGTCGGCTTCCTCGTGGACGAGCACGTCGTCGCTGGGGTCGGCACCGACCACGTGCCTCCACAGCTGGTGTGGCCGCCATGCGTCGTCGAGCCGGGTGTAGAACAGCGTGCGGCCGTCGTAGGAGAACTCGACGCCGTAGCCGATGCCCTTGATGCCGTCGTCGAGCGTCTCGCCGGATTCAAGGTCCCTGACCACCAGGTCGAAGCGCTCGTCGCCGGTGACGTCGGTCGCCAGCGCCAGACGCGTGTGGTCGGGACTCACGGCGAGGGCACCGATCGAGAAGAACTCCGAATCCCCGGCTTCGGCATTGCCATCGACGATGACCTGCTCGCCCTCCGGTGCCGCATCCGCTGCGACGACGGGCCGGGATGCAGGATCGGTCACGGGCACCCTGGCGTGGATGGCGTACTGCTGGCCCTCGACCGTGCGGGAGTAGTACCACCACGGACCGGACCGAACCGGCACCGACAGGTCGGTCTCGAGCACGCGTTGCTTGATCTCGCCAAAAATGCTGTCCCGCAACGGTTTCAGATGCGCTGTGCGCGAGTCCGCATAGGCATTCTCGTCGTCGAGGTAGGCGCGAACCGCCGGGTCCTCACCGTCGCGCAGCCACTCATACGGGTCCGTGACCCGGTCGCCGTGGTGCTCTCTGATGTGCTCACGGGTCGCGGCGATCGGTGGGCTGGGGATCGGCGTCATGGTCGGCTCAGCCACCGGTGAGGCACCTCGGGCCCAGAAGCACCTTGAGGTCACCGTAGAGCGACTCGGTCGCGTTGACCCTCAGAGCGTCGTCGAGCTTGATGAGCGTCGTGCGCCCCGGCTTGGTGAGCTTGAGGTGCACCTCGGTGGTGCCCGGGTGGTTGGCGAGGACGCCCTTGAGTTCCTCCATCCGCCCAGTTGTCGCACGCAACGTGTCGAGCGTGACGATCACCGGCCCGCGGGGGCCCTCGGTGAGTTCGGGAAGGGTCAGCTCCTGGGCATAGATCGACACCGAGTCGTCACGGCGGTTGACCTTGCCGCGGACGACGGCGACGACGTCCTGGGAGAGCATGGTCGACACCGTCAGGTAGGAGCTCGGGAAGAACAGGCACTCGATCGCGCCCTCGAGGTCCTCGACCGTGGCGATCGCCCAGAGGTCACCCTTCTTGGTCCGTTTGATCTGCAGCCCGGTGATGAGCCCTGCCACGGTGACCATGGACCCCTCGGGCTTGCCGTCCTCGGCGCTCAGGGCGGCGATGGCCGTGTCGGCGTGTTGCTGGAGCACGTGTTCGACGCCGAACAACGGGTGGTCTGAGACATAGAGCCCCAACATCTCCCGCTCGAAGGTCAGCAGCGTCGACTTGTCCCACTCGACCGACGGCACCGCGGTCAGGCCCATCATGGCGTCGCCCCCGCCGTCGCCGCTGCCGTCGTCGCCGAAGGCGCCGAACAGCGAGTCCTGACCGATGGCTTCCTGGCGCTTGATGGACACGAACGCGTCGACGTACTCCTCGTGGATACGCAGGAGCCCGGCTCGTGACTCCCCCAGACCGTCGAACGCACCACCCTTGATGAGGGACTCGATGGTGCGCTTGTTGCAGACGACCGCGGGGCACTTCGAGAGGAAGTCCCGGAAGGAGGTGAAGGCGCCCTTCTCCTCGCGCGCCTGGATGATCGCCTCGACGACGTTGTGGCCGACGTTGCGGATCGCGGCCATCCCGAAGCGGATGTCGGTCCCCACGGCGGCGAAGCGGGCGACCGAGTCGTTGACGTCGGGCGGGAGCACCTTGATGCCCATGCGCCGGCACTCGCCGAGATAGAGCGCCGACTTGTCCTTGTCGTCACCGACACTCGTGAGGAGCCCGGCCATGTATTCGGCCGGGTAGTTCGCCTTGAGGTACGCCGTCCAGTACGAAACCAGCCCGTAGGCCGCGGTGTGGGCCTTGTTGAACGCGTAGTCCGAGAACGGGACGAGAACGCCCCAGAGGGCCGCGATCGAAGCCTCGTTGAAGCCGTTGGCCTTCATGCCCTCGGAGAAGGGGACGTACTCGGCGTCGAGGACTTCCTTCTTCTTCTTGCCCATGGCGCGGCGGAGTAGGTCGGCGTTGCCCAGGGTGTAGCCCGCGAGCTTCTGCGCGATCTCCATGACCTGCTCCTGGTAGATCACCAGGCCGTAGGTCGTCCCCAGGATGGGCTCGAGCGCCGTCTCCATCTCGGGCTGGAGCTTGCCCTTGAGCTGTGGGTCGAGCGGGATGAGCTCCTGCTTGCCGTTCTTGCGCAGTGCGAAGTTGGTGTGGGCGTTCACACCCATCGGCCCCGGGCGATAGAGCGCAAGGGCCGCCGAGATGTCCTCGAAGTTGTCGGGTTGCATCAGCTTGAGGAGGGTGCGCATGCCGCCACCGTCGAGCTGGAAGACGCCGAGGGTGTCGCCGCGGGCAAGGAGGTCGTAGGTCGCCTTGTCCGTCATGTCCTTGGACAGGGCGTCGAGGTCGAGGTCCTCTCCCCGGTTGGCCTTCACGTTCTCGATGGCGTCGTCGAGGATCGTCAGGTTGCGCAGGCCGAGGAAGTCCATCTTGACCAGCCCGAGCGTCTCGCACGTCGGGTAGTCGAACTGCGTGAGGACCTGGCCGTCCTGCAGGCGCTTCATGATCGGGATGACGTCGATGAGCGGCTCGCTCGACATGATGACGCCGGCAGCGTGGACGCCCCACTGACGCTTCAGGCCCTCGAGGCCCTTGGCCGTCTCGACGATCTCCTTGAAGTGCGGCTCGGTCTCGACGAGCTCGCGGAACTCCTTGCCCTCGCCGTAGCGCGCATGCTCCGGGTCGTAGATCCCCGAAAGGGGCACGCCCTTGCCCATGACGTCCGGGGGCATGGCCTTGGTGAGTTGCTCACCGACGTTGAAGGGGTGCCCCATCACCCGGGCCGAGTCCTTGACGGCCTGCTTGGCCTTGATGGTGCCGTAGGTGACGATCTGGGCGACCCGCTCCGAGCCGTACTTCTCGGTCACGTAGCGGATGACCTCGCCGCGCCGGCGCTCGTCGAAGTCGATGTCGAAGTCGGGCATCGACATGCGTTCGGGGTTGAGGAACCGCTCGAAGATCAGCCCGTGAGGGATGGGGTCGAGGTCGGTGATCTTCATGGCGTAGGCGCACATGGACCCGGCACCTGAACCACGACCCGGCCCGACCCGGATGCCGTTCTTCTTGGCCCAGGTGATGAAGTCCGCAACGACCAGGAAGTAGCCGGCGTAACCCTTGGAGGAGATGACCTCGATCTCGTAGTCGGCCTGCTTCTGCGCGTACTCCGGTATGCCGTCCGGGAACCGCTCGCTGAGTCCGCTCTGGACTTCCTTGATGAACCACGACGCCTCGTTCTCGCCGGGGGGGCACTCGAACCTGGGCATGTAGCGGCCTTCACCCTCGGTGAAGGAGACCTCGCACATCTCCGCCACGAGGAGGGTGTTGTCGCAGGCTTCGGGGTACTCCCGCCAGATGTGGCGCATCTCGGCGGCCGACTTGAGGTAGTAGCCGTCACCGTCGAACTTGAAGCGGTTCGGGTCCATCAGCGTCGACCCGGACTGGACGCACAGCAGGGCGCCGTGCGCCTGGGAGTCCTCGGGGTAGGTGTAGTGGCTGTCGTTCGTCGCGAGCAGCGGGAGGTCGAGCTCCTTGGCCAGCCGCAGAAGGTCCTTGATCGTGCGCCGCTCGATCTCGTTCTGGTGGTCCATGACCTCGCAGAAGTAGTTCTCTGCACCGAAGATGTCGCGGTAGTCGCTGGCGGCCTGCTTGGCCAGGTCGTACTGGCCAAGCCGCAGCCGCGTCTGGATCTCGCTCGACGGGCAGCCCGTGGTCGCGATGAGTCCCTGGTTGTGTTGGTCGATCAACTCACGATCGAGACGCGGCCACTTCGCATAGACCTGGTCGAGCGAGGCCTGGCTGTCCATCTGGAACAGGTTGCGCAGACCGTTGTTGTTCTTGGCCAGCAACGTCATGTGCGTGTAGGCGCCGGAACCGGACACATCGTCGCCGGGACGGGTGCGCTCGTCGCCCCACTTGACGCGCGTCTTGTCGGTGCGGTGCGTGCCCGGCGTGACGTAGGCCTCGAGCCCGATGATGGGTTTGACGCCGGTCCCCTGGGCCTTGCGCCAGAACTCGTGCGCACCGTAGAGGTAGCCGTGGTCGGTCATGGCCACCGCGGGCATCCCGAGCTCGGCGGCCCGATTGAACAGGTCCCCGATCCGGGCGGCCCCGTCGAGCATGGAGTACTCGGTGTGGACGTGCAGGTGGACGAAGTTGTCCGAGCGGTCCGGGGCTGAGGAGGAGGTTGGCGACGACATCGCGACCATCCTAGGTCGACCCGCCGACACCCTCGGAAGCCGCGCCACGCTGTGACGGAAGAGGCCCGTGGGACGGGCGCTCACGGCATACGAGAGCCTGTGTCAGAGCCGATCGAGCGCAGACTGGAGGTCTTCGGGGTACTGGCTCTCGAAGGTCACCCAGTCGCCCGATCCGGGGTGCTCGAAGCCGAGGCCGACGGCGTGCAGCCACTGCCGCTCGAGGCCCAGCTTCTTGGCCAGGGTCGGGTCGGCGCCATAGGTGAGGTCGCCGACGCACGGATGCCGCAGCGCCGAGAAGTGGACGCGAATCTGGTGCGTCCGACCCGTCTCGAGGTGGATCTCGAGCAGGCTCGCGTGACGGAACGCCTCGATCAGCTCGTAGTGCGTCACCGCGTGCTTGCCCGACTCCATCACCGCGAACTTGTAGTCGTGACCGGGGTGCCGACCGATCGGGGCGTCGACCGTGCCCACAAGTGGATCGGGAAGCCCCTGCACGAGCGTGTGGTAGGTCTTGTCGACCCGCCGCTCCTTGAAGGCCCGCTTGAGCAGCGAGTAGCCCCGCTCGCTCTTGCACACGACCATGAGCCCGGACGTTCCGACGTCGAGACGGGAGACGATGCCCTGACGCTCGCTGGCCCCGCTCGTCGAGATCCGGTAGCCCGCAGCAGCGAGCCCGCCGAGGACGGTGGGGCCGGTCCACCCGACGCTGGGGTGGGCCGCAACACCAACTGGTTTGTCGACCACGACGATGTCATCGTCGTCGTGGATGATGCCCATCCCCGGCACCGGCTCCGCGATGACCTCGAGGGTCGGACTCGGGTCGGCACTGGGCAGCGTGACCTCGAGCATGTCGCCGCCATGGACGCGATGCGATTTGCCCACGCTCGAACCATTGACCGCCACGCCACCATCGGCGGCGAGATCGGCGGCACGGGTCCGCGACAACCCGAAGAGTCGGGCGATGGCAGCGTCGACGCGCTCGCCCTGGAGTCCCTCTGGCACCAGCATGGTGCGGCTGTCAGACATCGTCACGCTCGGAGGCCTCCGGGCGGGGTTCGGGGTTCTGGCCGACCTCGTCGTCCGAACCGTTGACATCAGCGGCCGTGTGGTCGACTTCGTGACGACCGTGGGTCACGCCCTCAAGAGGTATGCCGCGCAGGGCCATGACAGCGCCCAGACCAGCCGCGACGACGATCGCGATGTCGGCAACGTTGCCGATGAACAGGCCGAAGTAGTCGATGAAGTCGACGACGTGGCCGCGGCCGAAGCCCGGCTCCCGGAAGATCCGGTCGATGAGGTTGCCGATCGCTCCCCCGAGGAGCATGCCGAGGGTCACCGCCCACCCGCGGTGTCCGACACGAAGCGCCGCACGCCCCACCCAGATGACGATCGCGAGGGCCACCAGCGTGAGCAGCCAGGTCACCCCGTCCCCGAGCGAGAAGGCTGCACCCGCGTTGCGGATGAGATTGAGCCGCAGCGCGGACCCGACGAGGTCCTGGGGCACTCCCGGTGTGAGTGAGGCCAGGGCCCACACCTTCGTCCCCTGGTCGAGGGCGAGGGTGAGCACACCGACCCCCACCAGCAGGGCAAACAGCCGCGACCGGCCCTGGACCTGATCCGGGGCCGGTGCGTGAGTGGACTGGGCGCTGGGCGTCAGCGGCGTTCCTGTTTCGTCTTGCATCGCATGCATAGGGTCGCACGAGGTGCGGCCTGAAGGCGAAGTTTGCCGATCGGCTGGCCGCAGTTCTCGCAGACGCCGTAGGTCCCGTCATCGAGACGCTCGAGGGCGTGCCGGTTCTGGTGCAGCATTTCGCGGGCGTTGTCGGCGAGAGCGATCTCCTGCTCACGCTCGTAGGTCTTTGCTCCGGCGTCGGCCTGGTCGTCTCCGGCACCGTCACCTGAGTCGCGCAGGAGGTCCGACAGCTCGGACTCTGCCTGCCGCAGCTCGGCCTCCAGCTGAGCCACGCTCGCCTCGATCTCGGCACGCACTGCCCGCAACTCCTTGGCCGTCCACGGTGACTCGTCCTCACGGACGACGAGGGCGACCTTCTTGGTGGTGGCCTTCTTGGCCGGGGCCTTCTTTGCGGCTGGCGCCTTCGTGGCTGGGGCCTTCTTGGCCACTGCCGCCTTGGTGGGCGCGGCCTTCGCGGCCTTCTGTGCGGGAGCCTTGGCTGCGGATGCCTGGGTGACGGCTGCCTTGGCCGGGGTCTTCTTTGCCGGAGTCTTCTTGGCCGGAGCCTTGGTCGCAGCGGCCTTCGTCGCCTTGGCCGGGGCCTTCTTGGCCGAAGTCTTGGTCGCAGCGGCCTTCGTCGCCTTGGCCGGGGCCTTCTTGGCGGACGCCTTCGTTGCTGACGCAGTCTTCGCCGAAGCCTTGGAGGAAGGCGCCTTCTTCGCCGGAGCGGCCTTGGCGGACTTCGTCGTGGACGACGCCGCCTTCTTGCTCGTCGTCGACTCGACCTTCGCGCTCGGCTTCGTCCCCGTGGCACGTGAGGTCACGGCCCGCACGGCCGCGCCGGCCTTGTTGGCCAACGACCTCGCCGTCGACGTCTTGCCGGATCCAGCCTTCGTGGCCCCCGAGGGAGCGCTCTTGGCAGCCATGCCTGTCCTCACTCGTCAACAAAGGTCGGGCCCGGCAGGGCTCGACCGCGTGCGGCGAGGATAAGCCCTCATGATCCGCATCACAACGCAAAACGCCAGATGACCTGCAAAGTTCGCAGGCGGCATACAGGGTCCTGACATGCCACAGGGCACCCGGTCCACGACCGAGTGCCCTGTGATGACCGTGTGGTCAGTGGCAGATCACTTGCCTTGCTTGGCCGACTCCTCGACCTCGAGGTCGACGGCCGTGTGGTCGAGCTCCTTGAGCTGACCCTGGATGTAGGTCTTCAGGCGGCCGCGGTAGTCGCGCTCGAAGCCTCGCAGCTGCTCGATCTTGCGCTCGAGCGCCGTGCGCTCGTCCGTGAGCTCCTGCAGGATGGCCGCCTTGCGCTGCTGCGCTTCGTGAACCATCCCGGTGGAACGCTCGCGCGCCTCGGTGATGAGCTCCTCACGCTTGCTGTTGGCCTCAGCGAGCAGCGTGTCGTGCTGAGTCTGCGCAGTCGAGATCAACTCGTCGTGACGGCCCTGAGCGGTGTTGATGAGCTCGTCGTGCTTGGACTGCCCGGTCTCGAGGAACTTCTTGTGCTGCGCCTCACCGGTGCTGATCAGCTCGTCGTGACGGCCCTGCGCCTCGCGCAGCAACTCGTCGCGGCGGGTCTCACCAGCCGAGACGTGCTCGTCGTGGAGTCGCTGGGCGAGGGCCAGGACACCGGCTGCGGAGCCTCCGCCGATGCCACCGGCACCAGCGAGGGCGGCAATGTCGGAGCCGCCGGCTGCCTGACCCTGAGTCTTGGAGGCTCGCTCAGAGGCCTCGGACTCGGCCTGCTCGGCCTTCGCCTGAGCCTGCTGGATCCGGCGCTGCGCGTCGCGCTCGGCTTCCTCGACACGGGTGCGCAGCACGGAGAGCTGCTCGTCGGCGTTGCTGTTGGCCTTGGCGTAGACCGCCTGACGCTCCTGCGCGTTCTTGGCGTTGGCCGCCTCGTGCTCGGCGCGAGCGCGGTCACGCTCGGCAACCACGGAGTCGCGCTCGCGCACGAGCGTGTCGCGCTCACCGACGATGCCGTCTCGCTCCTGACGCAGGTCGTTGAGGCGGCGCTCGGAGTCGGCCAGCTGACGCTCGAGGTCCTTGACGCGGTTCTCGAGCTCGGAGTTGCGGCGGGACAGGCCCTCGGCATCCCCCTGGCCCTGTGACGGCTGGTTCTTGCCCTCGAGCTCCTCGAGCTGGCGCACGCGCGCCTCGAGCTCGGAATTGCGTCCCTGGAGCTTGGCGATCTCCGCCGAGCGGTCCGGGGTCACAGCGGCCGGTGCCGGCATCGCTGCCGTGACCGGCTCGAGGCCGCGGCCCTGACGGCAGTCATTGAGCTGCTTGCGCACCTCGTCGTCCGACTTCGTCATGCGACGCATCTCGGCGACGATGTCATCGAGGAAGTCATCCACCTCGCGCTCGTCGTAGCCGCGTCGGAACTGGGTGGTCGTGAACGTCTTGTTGAGGACGTCCTCGGGCGACAACGCCATGTCAACTCCTCTGTATCGATCGGTCAGGAGATGCCCTGTGTCACATCAGACGCAGGGCTTCAGCCATCCACCCTAGAGGATGGCGATGAGCAGGTAGAGCCCGAGCACCAGGACGAGGAACCCGAGGTCGAGGGAAGCACCCCCGAGGCGGACGGGTGGGATCACCTTGCGCAGGGCCTTGAGAGGCGGATCCGTGAGGGTGTAGACGGCCTCGGCGATGACGAGCATCACGCCTCGCGGACGCCAGTCACGGGAGAAAACACGAATCCAGTCAAGGATGAGGCGCCCGAAGACGACCAGCAGATACAGCCAGACGACGAATTCGAGCAGCGAACGCACGGAGTCCATGGCGACCAGTGTGCGGGACCGGCCTGTACGAAACCTGAGCCGGGGTCAGCTCTGGTTGAACAGCGTGCGACCCGGCGCCGCCACAGACTCCTCGGCGTTGACCTCGACGGTCGACGGCGAGAGCAGGAACACCTTGGCGGTGACACGCTCGATCGCACCATGCAGACCGAACACGAGCCCGGCTGCGAAGTCGACGAGGCGCTTGGCATCTGCGTCGTCCATGTCCGTGAGGTTCATGATGACGGGCGTCCCGTCACGGAAGTTCTCACCGATGGTCTTGGCCTCGTTGTAGGTGCGAGGGTGGATGGTCGTGATCCGGGAGATGCCCGACGCCTCCGGCGTGCGGACCACCTGGGCGACGCTGCGTCGCGCCGTGAGCGGAGTGACCTCCGCTGCACGCTCGCGCGGCTCACGGGTCTCCTCCGGCTCGTAGGCCTCGTCGGACTCGTACTCGTCGTAGGCCTCGTCGTAGTAACGACCCTCGTCCTCGGCCAGCCCGAGGTAGACCATCGTCTTGCGCAGCGCGCCAGCCATGAGTACTCCTAGTGCGAATCGGCGACCCGGTGGTCGTGTCTTTCGTTAAAAGAAGTTACCCAAGTGACGCACGAGAACCGAGTATTGCGGTTCCGACACGCAGGTGTGTCGCGCCTTCCGCAACGGCCTCCTCGAGGTCGCCGCTCATCCCTGCCGAGATCCAGGTTGCATCCGGATGACCTGCACGTATGCCGTCCGCAACCTCTCGCAGTCGCGCGAACGACCGTCGCGCCTCGCCTCCGAGGGGCGCCACCGCCATGACTCCACGGAGGGTGAGGTGGGCCGCGTCGCCGACGAGATCCGCCAGCCTGAGGGCCTCCTCGGGCACGACTCCCCCACGTCCCGCGCGGTCTTCGAGAGACACCTGGAGCAGCACCTCGAGTGTGCGGTCGTGACGCCCTACCGCGCGGTCGAGAGCCGAGACGATCTTGGGCCGGTCGACGGACTGGACCACATCGGCATACGCGGCGACGTGCCCCACCTTGTTGGACTGCAGTTGGCCGACGAAGTGCACCGTGACCAGATCGCGCCGAGACAACTCGGCGACCTTGGCCCCGGCCTCCTGGTCCTTGTTCTCGCCGATGTGTCTCACGCCCAGGTCGACCAGCAGGTCGACGTCCGCGGCCGGGAAGTACTTCGTCACCACGACCAGCTCGACGTCATCCACAGCGCGACCGGCGACCGCCGTGGCGCGGGCGATCCGATCCTGCACCACCGCCAGGTTGGCCCCGAGAGCCTCACGACGATCGCTCACGAGGAACTCCGGACGATGACGCCCGCGAACCGACCAGTGGCGCCATCGCGCCGGTATGAGTACAGAGAGGCTTCCTCCCGAGCACAGCCGGCCACCCAGGTGAGGTCGCTCACCCCGGCCTCTCGCAACTGCGCCACGACACCCGCCGCGACGTCGATGGCAGGCGTGCCAGTCCACGACACGGCGCTCGATTCGGGCCGGACCGACGCGGCGACCTCACGCATCTCGAGCGGGACTTCGTAGCACCGGCCGCACACGCTCGGCCCCACGGCCGCGCTGATGGAGTTGGCCCCGAGATCTCGCATGGCCGAAATGGCCTGCGGCACAACACCTTTGGTCATGCCGGGTCGTCCAGCGTGCACGGCGGCGATGACACCGGCGCGCACATCCGCGAGCAGGATCGGGGTGCAGTCGGCCACCAGCGCGGCCAGCGCGAGATCGGGCTCGGCGGTGACAATGCCATCAACGGCGAGGGGGCCGGAGGGCTTCTCCGTGACCACCGCGACGTCCGCGCCGTGGCACTGGTCCATGAACACGAGACGATCGAGGCCGACGCCCAATTCCGTGGCAACACGAACTCGGTTCTCTCGCACCGCCTCCGGCGCATCGCCGACGTGCCCGCCAAGGTTGAGACCGGCATACGGGATCTCGCTCACGCCACCCGATCGGTCGGTGAAGGCACGGCGGACACCGTCCACGTCGTCATTCCAGAAGAACACGAATCCACCGTAGACGGCTCAGGGGCGACCGATGATGACCGGTCGCCCCTGAGGACGTTGTCAGCGCCTTGAAGCGCCGCGCCTCACTTGAGGAAGTCGGGAACGTCGAGGTCGTCGCCGTCATCGAAGGTCACGGTGCGCGGCGGCGCCGGACGCTGCTCGGGCTCTGCGACGCGCTGGGACACCACGGGCTCAGCGTGTTGACGGGCGCCGTCGCCGTTCGGCGAGGAGGGCGGGACGACCGCCGCCTGGGCAGGCACGTGCTGACGCTGTGGCTCGGCCTGGACCGGCCGCTGGACCGGAGCACCGTTGCCGTTGTGGTTCGGCTGGGGCTGCGCCGGAGCAGCCTGCTGTGCCGGCGCGGCCTGCTGCGCCTGTGCGTTGGCCTGAGCCTGCGCCTGCTGTGCCTTGCTCGGACCCTGGATGCTGCCGATGCCGCGCTCGTCGGGTCGCTTGATCGGCGCACCGCCGTCGAAACCGGCCGCGATGACCGTCACGCGGACCTCGTCGCCCAGTGCGTCATCGATGACCGCACCGAAGATGATGTTGGCCTCCGGGTGCGCTGCCTCCTGGACGAGCCGGGCAGCCTCGTTGATCTCGAAGAGACCGAGGTCGCTCCCACCCTGGATCGAGAGCAGCACGCCATGAGCACCATCGATGCTCGCCTCGAGCAGCGGGCTCGAGATCGCCAGCTCGGCGGCCTGGACCGCGCGGTCCTCGCCACGCGCCGAGCCAATGCCCATGAGCGCGGAGCCTGCGCCCTGCATGACGGACTTGACGTCGGCGAAGTCGAGGTTGATCAGGCCCGGCGTGGTGATGAGATCGGTGATTCCCTGGACGCCGGAGAGGAGCACCTGGTCGGCGCTGCGGAAGGCGTCGAGCATGGAGACAGCTCGGTCGCTGATCGAGAGCAGTCGGTCGTTGGGGATGACGATGAGGGTGTCGACCTCTTCGCGCAGGTTGCCGATGCCGGACTCGGCCTGGTTGGCGCGGCGGCGGCCCTCGAAGGTGAACGGCCGGGTCACGACACCGATGGTCAGGGCACCCAGGCCCTTGGCGATGCGCGCGACGACGGGGGCGCCACCGGTTCCGGTGCCACCACCCTCACCGGCGGTGACGAAGACCATGTCGGCCCCCTTGAGGACCTCCTCGATCTCCTCGGCGTGGTCCTCGGCGGCCTTCTTGCCAACCTCGGGGTCGGCACCCGCCCCGAGGCCGCGGGTCAGCTCGCGGCCCACATCGAGTTTGACGTCGGCGTCACTCATGAGGAGCGCCTGGGCGTCGGTGTTGATCGCGATGAACTCGACGCCCTTGAGGCCGACCTCGATCATCCGGTTGATGGCGTTGACACCACCTCCACCGATGCCGACGACCTTGATGACGGCCAAGTAGTTCTGTGGTGTTGCCACGGCGTGGGCCTTCCCTGAGATTGCTGAGTTTCGAGCTGGTGTTCGAGGTGTTCGTGGTGTTCCCGGCCCGTGATTGCCGCTGGTTCTCCGGATTGAAGTCTCGACCTCAAGTCAAGAGTCACAGTTTGGTCACGACCCGTTGAAGTGACGCTAGGCGTCGGTGCGCCCTCATGCAACGAAGGGGCGGGCGTGTCGCAGACCAGTCCCGTGATTCTTGCTCACCCTTGTCACTCGCGTCACACCGCCCCCATCCGCCTTCTCCGGTCCCGTCAACCGTCCGCTTGCGTCCGCGAATGTGGTCGCCCACGCGACCAAACCTGCGGACGCGTGGGGTATGCCGTCCGCTTGCGTCCGCAGATCCGGTCGCCACCGCGACCAAACCTGCGGACGCCGAGGCGGGGCCGCGCTCAGTCCTCGGACTCGGATTCCGACGGCGATGGCGATGGCCCGCCGCGGGTGACCGGGGTGTCCGGCGCGCTCACGTCGATCGACGTGGGCTCCGTCGCGAGCAGGGCCCGCAGAATGGCCAGTTTGCGGTCCGCTTCGTCGGCGCCGCCCCAGACGACCTCGACGTCACCGAGCGTGAACGAGACGAGGTTCGCGGTGCTGACCCGGATGCTGCTGACCTGGTCGGCGAGGTCACTGGGGAGCGTGTGGATCACGGACAGGGCCGCCTCGAGTGCCGGCTTCGTCGTGCCCTTGGTGGAGTCCGCTGTGACAACGGGGACACCGGCCGGCGCGGTCCTGACGGAGCCGTACGCGACACCCGTGGCGTCCACGACCTCGAGTTGACCCTCAGGGTTCTTGAGGACCAGCGCAGGCTCGCGAGGCACAGCGCGGACGTGCAGGGTCGAGGGCCACCCTCGCTCGACCGACACCTCGGCGATGTTGCGACGCGTGCGGACGCGTTGCTCCACAGCCTCAAGGTCGACTCGAGCCAGAGGTGTTGTCCCGTCGACGTCGACAAGGTCGGCGACGGCCGTCCGGTCGGCGCCGGTCACCCCGGAAACCTCGACCGTGCGCGCGGCCAGCACTGGGCTCCAGAACACCAGCCACACCAGTGCCCCGACCACCGCAAGGGCCACGATCGTCCAGAGGATCCGAAGCCAGGGACGACGGCGGCGCTGCAGTGCCCGGGCCCGGAAGCGCGGCTCTGCGGAGGCGAGTCCCCGCGTCGAGACAGCCACGCGATCAGCGCTCCTCAAGAGCACGCAGGACGTGCGACGCGAGGGCGGTGACGTCACCGGCACCGACGGTGAGTACGAGGTCGCCGGGCTGCGCCTCTGCGGCCAGATCGGCGGCAATCGACTCGAACGAGCCGCCCACCGTCACGGACCGCTCCCCCGGCAGCTCGCGCAGCGGTGCCGCGATGAGCTCGCTCGTGATCCCCTCAGCCGGTTGCTCACGGGCGCCGTAGATGTCGAGGAGCACGACGGTGTCGGCCGGAGCGAGTCCTGCCGCGAAGCCCCCGGCGAAGTCGCGCGTCCGCGAGTAGAGGTGCGGCTGGAAGGCCACCAGCAGGCGGCCTCCTCGACGTCCCGCGATCTCGGCCGCCGTCGCGACGACGGCAGCAACCTTGCCGGCGTTGTGGGCGTAGTCATCGACCACGGTCACTCCGGCGACATCGCCACGAATCTCGAAGCGGCGCCGGGCCCCGTCGAACTCGGCGAGCCCGTCGAGCACTCGGGTCGAATGCGCGCCGAACCCCTCCGTCGCGGCCAGATAGGCGGCCGCCGCGTTGAGGGCGTTGTGCGACCCGGGGGTCGCCAGTCGGAGTGTCACCGAGTCGCCGCCGCTCCGGTGCAGCACGGTCGTCGTGCCGATGCCCTCGTCGTCGGCCCGGTGATCGGCCAGCCTCAGGTCGGCGGTCGCGTCGAAGCCGTAGGTGAGGACGCGGGTCCCCGCCGCCGACGCACGCGCCGCGAGGCGTTCGGAACCGGCGTCGTCGGCGCACGCGACGAGCAGCCCCCCTGAACGGAGCGACTCCGCGAACTCCGCATAGGCCGCCTCGACGTTGTCGAACGTGCCGTAGAAGTCGAGGTGGTCCGGTTGGACGTTGGTGACGATGGCGACCTCGGGCCGGTAGACGAGGAACGAACCGTCGCTCTCGTCCGCCTCGACGACGAACACGTCGCCGCTGCCCCATGCCGCATTGGTCCCCTGGCCAGCGAGTTCGCCACCCGACGCGAATGACGGGTCGAGACCGGCAGCCTGGAGTGCGACCGTCAGCATGGACGTCGTCGTCGTCTTGCCATTGGCTCCCGCCACCGCCGCCGGTCGGGCGTCCTTCATCGTCGCGGCGAGTCCCTGGGAGCGGTGCAGCACAAGGCATCCGGCGACACGGGCGGCGGCGAGTTCGACGTTGGTCTCGGGGATCGCCGACGAGATGACAACCGTGTCGACGCCCTCGACGTGCGCTGGGTCGTGGCCGACCGTGATCGTGGCGCCCAGCCCTCGTAGGGTCTCGAGCACGGCGCTGTCCTTGGCGTCGCTCCCACTCACGACCACCCCCCGGGCCAGCATGATGCGCGCGACGGCGGACATGCCCGAGCCGCCGATGGCGATGAAGTGGACACGACCCAGCGTCTCCAGCCCGGGGACTTCGCTGGTGAAGTCGAACCGGGCATTGCGTCCCTGCACGATCAGCCCTTTCCTGCGGCGTCGACCACGAGGTCGGCGAGCAACTCGTCTCCGTCGCGTTCGCCCACGGACGCCGCGGCCTTGGCCATGGCGGCGAGCCCGCTGGCGTCCCGCAGCAGGGGCACGAGGGTGCTCTCGACCCAGGCCGATGTGAGGTCTGCGTCATCCACGATGATCCCGCCACCCGCGGCGACCACCGCGCGTGCGTTGAGGCTCTGCTCCCCGTTGCCGATGGGCAACGGCACGTATGCCGCGGGGAGCCCGACCGCGGTCAGCTCACAGACCGTGTTGGCGCCAGAGCGCGCCACGACGATGTCCGCGGCGGCGTAGGCCAGCTCCATCCGGTCGGCATAGGGCACCACGACGTAGGGCGCACCTTCACCGCCCTCGACAGGGAACTCCTTGCCCGCGCCGGTGACATGAAGGACTTGGACGCCAGCCGTCCGCAGGGTCGCCACCGCACCGCGGAAGGCTTCGTTGATCCGCTGCGCCCCCAGTGATCCCCCGGTGACGAGGACGGTGGGCCAGTGCGGGTCGAGTCCGAAGTGGGCCATGCCCTCGGCGCGCCGGGCGGCGCGATCGAGGAGGGCGACCTCTCGACGCAACGGCATACCGGTCACGGTCGCTCCAGGCAGGGGCGTGCCCGGGAAGGTGACGCCCACGTGCTTGGCGAACCGCGAGCCGAGCTTGTTGGCCAGTCCGGGGCGAGCGTTCTGCTCGTGAATGACGACGGGAATGCCACGACGGCGCGCAGCGAGGTAGGCCGGAGTCGCGACGTAGCCGCCGAAGCCGACGACGACGCGGGCGTCAGCTCCCACGATGGCGGCGTCGGCGGCGTCCACGGCCCTCTTGAGTGAGCCGGGCAGTCGGAGCATGGCTGCCGACGGCTTGCGCGGCATGGGGACCTTGGGGACGACCTCCAGGTCGTAGCCTCTCGCCGGGACCAGACGGGCCTCAAGTCCCTCTGCCGTGCCCAGAGCTGTGATGCGCACCTCGGGTTCACGCCGTCTCAGGCAGTCTGCGAGCGCGAGCAGGGGTGACACGTGGCCTGCGGTGCCACCGCCCGCGAGCACGACCGAGCCGACCGCGCCGTCTGAAGCGCGGGGCGTGCGAGATGTGGGACTGGTGGGCGAACTCATCGACGAGACCTTCGTTTCGGCAAGACGGCGATGGACCGTTTCACCAAGGATGGACGGGCGGCAAGGGCTTTGGCGCATCCCGGTTCGGAACGGGCGAAGGACAACAGGATGCCGAGTGCAAGCATCGTTGTCACGAGGGACGATCCGCCCGACGACACGAATGGGAGGGGCACGCCGACGACCGGCAGCAGTCCGATGACAGCACCGACGTTGATCATCGCCTGGACGAGGATCCAGCTCATGATCCCTGCGGTGGCGACCCGCACGAAGAAGTCGTTGGTGCGCATCACCAGGCGGTAGCAGGCCAGGGAGAGGACGACGAAGAGGGCGAGCACCGTGATGCTTCCGCCCAGTCCGAGTTCCTCACCGATGATGGCGAAGATGAAGTCGTTGTGTGGCTCGGACAGCCACGACCACTTCTCGCGGGACTGGCCCAGACCGACGCCTGTCCAGCCACCGTCGGCAAGCGCATAGCGGCCGTGGATGCTCTGACGCGCCGGGCCGAAGGGGTCGGTGTCTCGGCCGAGCCACACGTCGAAGCGCCCCAGACGGTTGGGGCTCGTCACGACGAAGGTCACGGCGACGGCGGCGAACCCGGCGCTGGCCAACGCGAACCACCTGCCGGGGACCCCCGCGGTGAAGAGCACGCCGGCCACGATCGCCGCCATGACCAGAACTGTCCCGAGGTCGTTGCCGAGGAGCACGAGGGTGATCGCGAGCGCGGCGAACGGGAAGACATAGGGGACGATCGCGTGCCCCAGGCGTCCGAGCTGCTTGCGCTTGGCATTCAGGATCAGGCCGCCGCTCAACGCGAGGCCCACTTTGAGGAGCTCGGAGGGTTGCACCGAGACCACCTGCAGGTCGAGCCAGTTGCGGTTGCCGTTGATTTCACCGGCGCTCAGTGGGGTGAACACGAGCGCTTGCAGCGCGAGTCCGAGCACAAGGACCGGGAGTGCCAACTTCTTCCATGTCGCGACCGAGAGCCGCGAGGCGACGAGCAATGCGATGGCGCCGATCGCGGCGAACTGCAACTGGCTGAAGAAGACCGAGTAGGCCGACTTGGATTCATTCAGGGATGTGACGGTCGAGGCCGAGAGCACCATCACGAGCCCGAACGCGACGAGAGCGCACGTCACCGCCACGAGGGTGTAGTAGGTCGTGACTGGCCGGTCGAGTCGCTCGAGCCAGTCGGAGAACCCGAGGCCGCGTCGGTCCTTGACCGAATCCGTCAGGCGCCCCTTGAGGGGCCCGGTCGTGCTGCTCACTGCGTCACTCCCCCGACGCCGAGTGGCGGAGCACCGCCTCGGCGAAGGCGTCTCCGCGTGCGCCGTAGTTGGCGAACATGTCCATGGACGCGGCTGCGGGCGCGAGGAGCACGACGTCGCCCGCCTGGGCGAGCTTCGCGGCCTCGGTCACGACGCGGTCCATGACACCAGTGTCCGTCCCTGCCACGTCGACGACGGGGACATCGGGCGCGTGTCGGGCCAGTGCCTCGGCGATCTGGGCGCGGTCGCGCCCGATGAGCACTACACCACGCAGACGCGCGGCAGCTGCGCGGACGAGGTCGTCGACGTCGGCTCCCTTGAGCAGGCCGCCTGCGATCCAGACGACGTGCTCGTATGCCGTGAGCGAGGCTGCCGCTGCGTGCGGGTTTGTCGCCTTGGAGTCGTCGACGAACCTGATGTCATGGATCGTCGCGACGTGGGCGATGCGGTGGGCCTCTGGCCGGAAGGCCTTGAGTCCGGCACGGACCGCGCCGGGCTCCACGCCGTGGGCGCGCGCCAGTGCGGCAGCGGCCAGGGCGTTGGCGACGAGGTGGGGCGCGACATCGGGGGCGTCACCGCGCAGGTCGTCGATCGAGGCGAGTTCGGCGGCAGCGTGCCGGCGCTGCTCGACGAAGGCGCGATCTGCGAGGACGTCACCGACGACTCCCAGCATTGACGGCGCCGGCGTGCCCAGGGTGAAACCGACAGCACGACATCCCTCCTGGACGTCCGCATCCTCTACGAGACGCTCGGTCTGGGGGTCGTCGACGTTGTAGATGCAGGCGATCTCGGTGCCCTCGTAGACCTTGCCCTTGGCGCGGGCGTACTCGTCGTAGCTGCCGTGCCAGTCGACGTGGTCGGGTGCGACGTTGAGGCAGGCGGAGGCCTGGGGCCGAATCGACTCGGACCAGTGCAGCTGGAAGCTCGACAGCTCCACCGCGATGGCGTCGAACGGTTGCGGGTCCATCACGGCTTCGAGGATCGGCGTGCCGACGTTGCCGGCGCTGATCGCCCTCTCCCCCGCGGCTCGCAGGATCGACGTGAGCATCTGCACGGTCGTCGTCTTGCCGTTGGTGCCGGTCACCGTGAGCCACGGTGCGGCGCCCTCGAGCGGCCGCATGCGCCAGGCCAGCTCGACCTCACCCCAGATCGGCACGCCGGCCTCCGCTGCGGCAGCCAGCAGCGGCTGGGTCGGCGCCCACCCCGGAGAGGTGACGACGAGATCGACGGGGTCGGACGGCATACGCGAAACGTGGTCGGGACCGAGGCGCAACTCGGCGTCGAGGATCTCGAGGATGCGGGCACGCTCGGCCATCGCAGGAGACGAGTCGGACGCGGAGCCGTCGACGACGATGACGTGGGCCCCCCTGTCCAACAAGGCATCCGCGGCAGCGAAGCCACTCACGCCGAGCCCGGCCACGAGGACGCGCAGCCCTGTCCAGTCGGCCTCGCGGTGGGTCAGGGAGTCGAGGCGATCGGTGTTGCTCCTGCTCATACGGCGCCGACGACCCATTCGGCATAGAACAGGCCGAGCCCGAAGGCCACGAAGAGGCCGGCGATGATCCAGAAGCGGATGGTCACCGTGATCTGCTCCCACCCCAGCATTTCGAAGTGGTGATGAAGCGGAGCCATCCGGAAGATGCGTTTGCCGGTCGACTTGAAGGACGCCACCTGGAGGATGACCGACACCGTCTCGAGCACGAACAGGCCACCGAGGATGACGATGAGGAACTCGGTGCGCGTGACGATCGCGAGGCCGGCCAGGGCACCACCGAGACCGAGTGAACCCGTGTCACCCATGAAGATCTTGGCCGGCGAGCCGTTCCACCACAGGAAGCCGAAGCAGGCACCCATGATCGACGCGGCGACGATCGCGAGGTCGAGCGGGTCGCGGACCTCGTAGCACTTGATGCCCGGGTTGGTCTGGCAGTTCTGGTTGAACTGCCAGATGCCGATGAGGACGTAGGCCGCGAAGGTCATCACCGAGGCGCCCGTGGCCAGACCGTCGAGCCCGTCGGTGAGGTTCACGCCGTTGCTCGTGCCCGCGATGATGAGGTTGGCGAAGAGGATGAAGAGCAGGACGCCGGCGATCGTCCCCGCGAAGGCGAGGTCGATGTTGGTGTCGCGGACGAACGAGATCTTCGTCGAGGCGGGCGTGCGACCCGAGTCGTTGGGGAACTGCAGCGCGAGCACGGCGAAGATCGTCGCGACGAGCGTCTGCCCGAAGAGCTTCTCCTTGGACCGCAGTCCGAGGCTGCGCTGCTTGCTGATCTTGATGTAGTCGTCGAGGAACCCCACGAGACCCAGACCGGCCATGAGGAAGAGCACGAGGACGCCGCTCCAACTCGGCGCCGACCAGAAGACGAGGTGCGCCATGCCGTAGGCCGCCAGGGTGGCGATGATGATGACGGCTCCACCCATGGTCGGCGTGCCGCGCTTGGTGTGGTGCGACGTCGGACCGTCGTCGCGGATGAACTGGCCATAGCCGCGCTTGACGAGGAACTTGATGAACATCGGCGTCCCAAGGAGCGCGACGACAAGGCTCACCACCGCGGCAACGAGCACGGCCTTCACTGTGTGTCCTCCTGGATGGTGTGGTCTGTTGTGGTGCGGGCTGAGCTCTCGTCAGGCGTGGCCCGGGCGGACTCGGTGAGTTTGTCTCCGAGCCACCGTAGACCCGCATCGCGACTCGACTTGAACAACACGACGTCGGGTGGCGCGAGTTCTGCTCGGAGCAGGCTTTCGGCTGCGTCGGCGTCGGCCACCCAACGGATTCGGGTGCCGGGGACGGGCGCAACCTCCGCCATGGGGCGGGCTGTCTCACCCACGACGACAAGTTCATCCACACCCCGGCGCTGCGCCTCCACGCCGATGGCGGCGTGGTCAGCGTCGGACTCGTCTCCGAGTTCGAGCATGGACCCCAGGACGGCCCAGGTGCGCCGGCCCTCTCCCATCGTCTCGAGCGCCGCCAGCGCGGCACGCATCGAGTCGGGGTTGGCGTTGTAGGCGTCGTTGACGACGGTCACTCCGCCCGCCCGATCGGTGACCTCCATGCGCCAGCGGCTCACGATGCCCGCGCTTCCGATGGCGGTGGCCGCCGTGGCGAGGGGTATGCCGCATTCCAGGGCCACCGCGAGAACTGCCAAGGCGTTGCCCACGTGGTGTCGACCGACGAGGCTGAGAGCGATGGTCGCGTCACCCTTCGGCGTCACGGCACGGAACGTCGCCCGTCCGTCCCGGCCCACTGCGACATCCTCCGCTCGAACGGTCGCGTCCGGCGCCTCGCCGACGAGAACGACGCGCGCGCCGGTGCGCCCCGCCATGGACCGGACGGCTGGGTCGTCGGCGTTGAGAACCGCGACGCCGGCGGCCGGAAGCGCTTCGACGAGTTCGCCCTTGGCCTGTGCAATGGCGTCGCGAGAACCGAATTCGCCGACATGGGCCGTGCCAACGTTGAGGACCACGCCGATCTGGGGTGGCGCGATCGTCGTGAGGTAGTGGACGTGTCCGATGCCGCGAGCACCCATCTCGACGACGAGGAACCGGGTTTCTTCGGTGACGCGCGTGACCGTCAGCGGCACCCCCACCTCGGAGTTGTAGGAGCCGACCGGAGCGATGGTCGGGGCGGTGGCGGCAAGAACGGTGCCAAGGAGGTCCTTGGTGCTCGTCTTGCCCGAGGAACCCGTGATCCCGATGACGGTGAGGTCGGTCGCGCGGTCGAGCACCGCGCGTGAGATCGCGACGAAGGCTGCCTGCACATCGTCGACGACGACGCATGGCAGTTCGTCGACTGTGCGACTCGTCAGTGCGGCGACTGCACCCTTGTCACGAGCGCCACCGACGAACTGGTGGCCGTCCATCGCCTCGCCAATGCGGGCGACGTAGAGGCTGCCCGGCTCGGCCTCACGGGAGTCGGTGACGACTGCACCGGAGATGACCGGAGCCTGGGCGGAGGGATCGACTCCATGGAGCGTGCCGCCCGTGAGATCGGCGATCTCGGGCAGGGTCAGGGTGATCACGACGTTCCTCCCGTCGGTGCCGAGTCGTCGGCGGGGTCTGCGGCATCAAGCGCCAGCCGGAGCTCATCACGATCATCGAAGGGGTGCACCACTCCCCCGACCTCCTGCCCGGTCTCGTGCCCCTTGCCCACGACGGCGACGATCGAACCGGGGCCACCCTCGCGAGCGAGGCGCACGGCCTCACGGATCGCGCGGTGGCGACCATCGACCTCGACGAGAAGAGCGTCAGTGGCCACGGACTGGGCGCCCTCGAGCACCGCAGCACGGATGGCTGACGGTTCTTCGCTCCTGGGATTGTCGTCGGTCACCACGACGACGTCCGCGATCCCAGCGGCGGCGCGGCCCATGCCGTGGCGCTTGCTCATGTCTCGGTCACCTCCGGCACCGAGCACGACGACGAGGCGCCCGGTGGCCGCGGAGCGCAACGCCGTCAGGGCTGCCTCGACCGCGTCCGGCGTGTGGGCGTAGTCCACGACGGCCAACAGGTCGTCGGAGCCGACGGCCCCACCGGCGGTGGCTACGACCTTCTCCATGCGCCCGGGCACGTGCGGGTCCGTGAGGATCGCCCGGCTGACCGCGTCGACCTCCTCGCCGATGAGCAGGAGCGCCACCGCCGCCATCGCGGTGTTGGCCACGTTGAAGTCGCCGGGCAGTGCCGAGCGCAGGTCGAGTTCGGTTCCGTTGCCGCGCAACGTGAACCGTGATGGCTCACCCTCGTCGACCGTGACGATCCAGTCGGCCTCCTGGTCAGGTTGCGTGGTGAGGGTCGCGACCGGGACACCGGACTGCTCGACGAGGCGACGGCCCCAGATGTCGTCGACGCACACCAACCCCCGCACCGACCGCTCGCGCGTGAACAGTTGTGCCTTGGCGCTGAAGTAGTCCTCCATGTCGGCATGAAAGTCGAGGTGGTCCTGCGAAAGGTTGGTGAAGAGCGCAAGGTCGTAGACGACACCGTCGACGCGGTGCTGGCTCAGCGCATGGCTCGACACCTCCATGACACAGGTGTCGGTGTCACGCTCCTCCATGACGGCAAGGATCGCGTGGAGGTCGGTGGCCTCCGGCGTCGTGCGGACGCTCTTGATGCGCTCGTCGCCGATGCGGGTCTCCACCGTGCCGATGAGGCCAGTGCGATGTCCGAGGACGCCCAACGCACTGGCGACGAGGTACGCAGTGGTCGTCTTGCCGTTCGTGCCGGTGATCCCGATCATCGTGAGGTCCTGGTCGGCCGTGTCATAGATCGCCGATGCGACGGCGCCGAGCACGGAGCGCGGGTTCTCCACCACCAGGCTCGGCAGTGCGACGCCCGCCTCCCGCATCCGGGAGGCACCGTCGGCGTCGGTGAGAACCGCAGCCGCCCCGGACGCGGCAGCCTGCGCCGCGAAGTCGGCGCCGTGCGCACGGGCTCCCGGGAGGGCGGCATACAGGTCGCCGTTCTGGACGGCACGGGAATCGAGGGTCACCCCGGTGACCGTGACGTCGGCGACGTCACCGTGGGATGCACCACTGTCTGGGGATGCAAAGCTGTCAGGAGATGCACCGATGAGCAGCGCGAGACCACGAAGGCTCGAACTGTCATGGGAAGCGGGTCGGGGTGCGGACACGACCAGTCAGACTACTTGCCGCGCTCGCGTGGTTTGTCGCGAAGGGTGTCCGGGTTCGATGCGGCTTCCTCGGGTGAGACCGACAGGGTGATGGGGGCCTTGGCCGTGCCCGTCGGCGGAATCTTGAGTTCTTGGAGCGCATAGGTCATGACGTCGTGGAACACGGGGGCCGCGACCGTGCCGCCGAAGATGCTCGCGCTGGGTCGCTGCACGATCACCGCGACGACGATCTCGGGGTCGTCGGCCGGTGCGTAGCCGATGAAGCTCGCGGTCTTGCCGGAGTACTTGCGCAGGCGAGCGTCATAGAAGTCGGCGGTGCCTGTCTTGCCGGCGATGCGATATCCCGGGATCTGCGCCTGTGGCGCTGTGCCCTCCTTGGACACGACGCCCTCGAGCATCGCGTTGACCTTGGTGGCCGTGTCCTTCGAGACCACCCGGGTCCCCGGCTTCGTCTCGGCCTTCGTGAACTCGCCATCGGCGTTGGTCGTGCCCTCGACGAGCGAGGGCGTGACTCGGACTCCACCGTTGGCGATGGTCTGGAAGACCGACGCAGCCTGCATCGCGGTCACCGAGAGGCCCTGCCCGAACATCACCGTCGACCGCTGGGTTCCGCTCCACTTCTCGGCCGGCGCCAGCAGACCGGCCGACTCCCCCGGGAAGCCCAGGCCGGACTTCGAGCCCAGGCCGAACTTCCGGTAGTACTCCTCGAGACGCTTCGACTCGAGGGTCTCGCCGATGAGGATGGTCCCGATATTGCTCGACTCGGCCAGCGCACCGGCGACAGTCGCGTACAGCGTCGGGTGATCGTGGCTGTCCTTGAAGTTCGTGTCGAAGCGCTTCATCCGGTTGGGGATGATGACCGGTTGGTCGGGTGTGACCTTCTTGTCCTCGAGCGCCGCCGCGACGGTCATGACCTTGGCGGTCGACCCCGGCTCGAAGACGTCACTCAGGGCTTTGTTGACGAGGCTGCCCTTGGCCCGGCCGATGTCGTTCGGGTCGTAGGTCGGATAGCTCGCCAGGGCGAGCACCTTGCTCGTCTTCGCATTCATGACCACGACCGTGCCGGACTGCGCCCCCATCTTGCCCATCTGTTGGGCGAGTGCGTTCTGGGCGTACCACTGGATATTGGCGTTCACGGTGAGCGTGATGTCCTGGCCGTCGACGGCCTTGACCCCGCCCTGACGCCCACCCGGGATCTTGGACCCGTCCTGTGCCCTCTCGAACACCGAGTAGCCGGGGGTGCCCTTGAGCGCCTTGTCCATCATCGACTCCAGGCCGCCACCGGCCGCGCCGTCGTTGGTGACGTAGCCGACGAGTGACGCTGAGTTCGGCCCCTGCGGGTAGACGCGTTCGGGAACGGACTCAGCTGAGTCCTTGTAGATACCCGGGATGCCGAGTGCGGCGATCTTGCGCCACGTCAGTGGACTCACCTTGCGGTCGAGCACTTGGTATTGCCCCTTGCCCGCGAGCTTGGGACGGAGGTCGGCTGCTGTCGTGCCGAGGAGGGGCGCCAGAGCGGTCGCGGCCGCGTCGACGGCCGCGCCCATCGTCACCGGACTGCAGGTCTTGGCGTGCTCCTGCTTGTAGTGGCAGACAGCTGTCGGATCTGCCACGACCGTCTCACGAGCTCGACTCGATGCCAGGACGACTCCGTCGGACGAGGTGATCTTGCCGCGCAGCGCCGGGATCACGACCTTCTCGGTGCGCTGCTTGAGTGCCTCCTCGGCAACGGCCGCGGAGTCGAAGCCCTGGATGCGTAGGAGCTGCGCCGCAAAGATGCTGAACACGAAGAGCACCGCGACGGTGAGTCCGCGCATGCGGCGACGAGGATTGCCCGCAGCCGCCGGGCGGCGCCGGGACGGCGGCCGACGCGGCGGTGCCGGGCG
>NZ_AVPJ01000045.1 GCF_000768705.1 Knoellia sinensis KCTC 19936 | reverse complement strand
GCGACGTGGTCGGGGCCGGCGTGGTCGGCGCCGGCGTCGTCGGTGCCGGCTTGGCCGTGGCGTCGACCTGGTCGATCGTGAGGTCCTGGTCGTCGTCCGGAATGCACGAGAGTCCTGCGAACGTCATGTCCTCGGGGTTCTCGTCGTCCGTGGCGATGAAGAACTCGAAGTCACCGGCTGTGTAGGTGAAGGTGCCTGCGGCGTTGACCCGGAAGGACTGTGCCACGCCGTCCTCGGCCGTCAGGGTGAGGGCATCCGACTCGGGGACGCTCACGGTGTCGAAGAAGAACTCGGTCTCGCGCTCGAGCCCGGTCTCCTCGATGCCAGCGAACAGCATTGCGCCGGCGAAGCCCTCGGTGATCCCGAGCTTGCGCAGCTCCGCGCCGACCTCCGGGGCGAACTCGAAGCTGCCGGCGACGGGCTCGAGTTCGACGGTCGCACCGGGGGCGGCGGTGGCGCCGTCCTCGATCGCCGAGTCGAACGCGGCGCTGGCCTTCAGCCCGTGCACCTCGACCAGCCCGGGGATCTCCTCCGCGAGACCCTGGGTCGAGAACTCGCCGCCCTTCGCCGAGTCCAGGAGCTTGCGCTCCGTCGCATCGAGGCTCTCGACGTCGAAGCCCTGGGGGAAGCCGAACAGCGTGCAGGTGTAGGTGAGCTCGCCGCTCGCAGCATGGGCTGGGGCCGTGGCGGCGAACGCGAGGCCCGAGAGAACTGCGGCTGCGCCGGCGCGGCGAAGGATCATGGCAGGCATGGATCAACTTTCGAGAAAGTGGGGTTGGCGCGCCAAACCTAGATCCCCAAGGCTCTGGGCGAGTCACCTTCGGCCGAATCGTGACCTTGACGGCCACGATGACCCATCTCGGCCGATCACGGATCGCAGGGATGCGCGGCGTCGTCGCTCAGGCGAGCGTGGCCCAGACGACCCAGTTGCCTTCGTAATGGCCGCCCTTGACCGGAGTCGTGGGGTCGCAGGTGATGAGCCGCAGCAGTGGTTCGGGGTTGCCGGAGTCCCAGATGGAGTCGTCCTTGGGCACCGCCGTCTTGGAGAGCGCCTTGGACTTCGTGGCCTTGAACGCCACGGACTCGCCCGAGGTGTAGGCGACGGTGATGCGGTCGCCGGGCCGGACCTTGGTCAGGTGACCGAAGGTGTCGAGTTCGACCTTGGGGGAGCGGCGGTTGATGTGGCCGGCGAGGATCGAGGCGCCCGGCCAGCCCGGCTTGGCCCAGCCCTGCTCGGCGTACCAGCCGACGACGCCGAACGGCGGGGCCAGCACGCCCTCGTCGTCGAGCGTGTCGGGAACGATCTTGGCGTCGACCAGCGTCTTGCCGGACGAACTCACGACCACGACCCGCTCGGGCTTGCCCTGGGGTTTGGTCGTGGACGCGCCGAAGGTCGGCGCGGTCGCATGCGTGGGTGGTGCCGCGGGGGTGCCCGTCGGCAGCGGTGGGGCGCTCGGCGGCGTGGACGTCCCCGAGCTTGGGGTCGTCGTGGCGCTCGCGCCCGGCGCGGCCGAGGCCCGGCCCTCGGGTGACTCGG
>NZ_AVPJ01000043.1 GCF_000768705.1 Knoellia sinensis KCTC 19936 | reverse complement strand
TGCGGACCGACGCGCCCGGCCGACCTACACCGTCATCTGAGAAGACCCCGGAAACGTCTTCGACGACGACGGGACCGGCGAGGAGGAGGGTGCGGTGAGCTAAAGGAATGGAGCTTGCTCGGCTTCGACGCCGCCGCAAGCTCCGGTGAAACGGTCGGTACTGGTCGGTCGTCGTCGGTCACCACCGGATGGCGGCGTCCCCCACGCTCGGCGTTTGCGCAGGTCAGCGGCTCGTTCGCCCAGTGGGCGCATCAAGCGATAGACGCAAAGCCGACGTGATTAGGTCGTCGGTTCGATTCCGACAGGCGGCTCCGGCGAACAGCCCCTGACCTGCGGAAACGCAGGGCAGGGGCGGTTCGGTTCTGGTGGTCGCGCGATGCGCTGGCCTCACGGCTCTGCCCGACACCGACGTCGCTCTCCTCTGCGACGGACCCCTAGCCGGCTGAGCGCTCGCGGCCGGCATCCTGTCCGTGTGCCGATAGGCCTCGCACCGCTCGGCAACGCAGCGTGGCGTTGCGTCGCGACCTGGCGACGGCTCGGCGGGGCGCGATCGTCTCGTGCGTTGGCGGACTACGGGAGCTTGGACGCGAGGACGTCGGCCGCCAGGATCTCGGGTGCTGCGCCGAGGAGGTGCTGGTTGGCCATCAGGGCTGCGACGATGGCGCCGTTGGCGTGGGCGTCGCGAGCGGCCTCGTCGGGGAATGCATCGAAGATCCAGAAGGTGTCGGCGTGGGTCCTGACCGCGAACCAGACAATCGTTCCTACTTCTTCGTTGGCGAGCGCGACAGCGCCGGCGAGCAGATCGGCGAGCGCGTCGTGCTGTCCATCGGCCGCGACGATCTTGGCGACGAAGGCATACGGAAGTGATGCGGGTGTGGACATGAGGGGTTCTCCTAGGTGTCGAGGTTTCTTGGTGAAGCGAGTTCAGCGTATGACGAGCAAGGGCATGTGAGAAGTGGCGTATACGGCAGTATTGCTATTGTTCGCGCCATGCGTATCGGACTGATCGCGATCGACGGCTGCTTCGGTTCGGCTGTCGCGTCGGTCATCGACATCGTGCGGGTGGCCGACGGAGCCCGCGGCGATGTCGACCCGCGGATCGACCCGATCGAACTCGCCATCCTCGGACCGAAACGGAGAGTGACCACGACGGCATCGATGACCCTGTCGGTGGACCACCCGCTGTCGGAGTCCGCAGAGTTCGACGTGGTCGTCGTCCCTGCGCTTGGAACCCTCACGGCCGCCGCTACCAACGACGCCCTCCAGAGCCGAGATGCTCGTTCGGTCATCGCCTCGCTCGGGCGCCTCGACGACGCGACCACCCGGATCGCCGCGGCGTGCACCGGCGTGTTCGCTGTCGCCGAGACCGGACGGATGCATCATCGGCGGGCGACGACCAGCTGGTTCCTGGGGCCGGAGTTCCTGAAGCGCTATCCGACCGTCGCCCTCGATCTCGACACCATGGTCGTGGTCGACGGGAACCTCGTCACCGCCGGCGCCGCGTTCGCCCACATCGACCTCGCGCTCTCACTCGTGCGATCGATCAGCCCCGACCTGGCCCAACATGTCGCCAAGCTCCTCATCATCGACGAGCGTCCGTCGCAGGCGGCCTTCGTCGCCTACGAACATCTCCGGCACGAGGACCCGATCGTCGTCGAGTTCGAACGCTTCGTGCGCGCCCGCCTGGACGAACCGTTCAACGTCGCCTTCGTCGCGCAGTCGCTCGGCACCAGCCGGCGCACCCTCGAACGACGAGTCCGTGCGGCGCTCAACCTCACTCCGCTCGGCTTCGTCCAACGGCTTCGCATCGAACGAGCTCGGCACCTCTCAGCAACCACGGACCTTACCTCCGCCGAGATCGCGCTACGGGTCGGCTACGCGAACGCCGAGACTCTGCGCTCCCTCCTGCGTAGGGAGCGACGCCGTTCCTGACCTATCGCCATGCCTGTAGCCGGTGTCCTAGTGCTCGACTGGAACCACCTCTCAGCACGTCGCGTCGACGCTCCTGCGTCGCCCCTGGACGACCCACTCGACACGCCCGCAGCACAGGCCATGTGACGTGTCCCGGCTTCCCGGACGGTCGGGGTTGGGTGGCTGTG
>NZ_AVPJ01000042.1 GCF_000768705.1 Knoellia sinensis KCTC 19936 | reverse complement strand
CGAAAGCGATCAAGGCGGCGTTCGAAGCGGCGCGACTCACTCCTCCGGTCTCGTTCGCCGTCACCGCATCGGGCGCCGCGGCACGCGACTGACTCGGCCAGAAGCTGTTTTCACTGCCACGTCAAGGCGCGATGACTCCACGTCCTGTTGTCTGCCAAGCCCGTCAAGGACGGGTCGATGAAGCGGGAGACCAGATCGCGGGCGAGCGCGACAGTGGCAAAGGCATGGCAATGCGGGACTGTCTTGCTGAGCTTGGCGTATCCGGAGCCCCACATCGACGGAACGGTGAACGTGTCGATTGGCTCCATCCGACGACGCCTTGCCTCGGTGACAATCGCGCGGCGAAGGGCACGGCCGTCGATGTCCTGTGTCGTCGCGAACACCACGAGGTCGACAAGATCCTTTTCGCGGCTTGACGGGCTGCCGTTGTACGACGCGACGGTCGCACAGACCTTGTCTGCGATCTGATCGACCACCGGAAAGAGCCGATACGGATGACTCACGAGCTTGGGCAGGTCGAGCGCGTTCGCGGGTGCTGTTGTGATGATCTGGCCTGTGACACCCGCCCCGACCGCGAGGTCAATCTGCAGCGAGCCCCTCGCGCTGAGACCGACATGGACGTTGAACCTGACGCGATAGCCCTCGGAGTAAGGCTGCGTGTCGGCGCCGATGGAGTCGGAGTGGTGCGCGTACTCGAAGGTGAAGTGGTCGTGGAGGTCGATCGCGGCCAGGCGCGTCAGGTCGGTGAGAGCCGGGCCGAGTGCGTCCCCGGCCCGGCACAGATCAATGTCCCGGGTGGAACGTGCAGACGGAACCCGCGCGAGGATGCCCGTGCCACCCTTGAGGACCCAGCCGGAACCCTCCCCCTCGGAGAACACTCGGCTGAGGAAGCGGTTGAAGTACTCAAGGTGGATCCGCTTGCCAGCATCAAGCGTTGGATCAGCGGCTGCCGCTCGCTTCGCGGCATCTTTGATCGCTGCCTCGACTCCCGCGGCGCTGACATACACACCGGGCTCAGTCATGGGCGACGGCTCCGGTCATGGCAGGCTCAGGAGGTGTGCTGGCTCGCAGCGAAGTGGCCCATGCCCGACTGATCTCCTTCATGGCATGACCGTTGAGTACCTTTGCTGAGACACGGCGGGAGAGCTCCTCGATGTCAATCGTGTCGGAGAGCTCGGGATTCGCGTCACGGAGCGTGACGGCGACGGCGTCTTGAAGTGACCGGATCACCTGTTGCATTTCAGGGGTCACGGCCAGGCGTTCCAGTTCGGCGCCGCCGAGACCATCGACATAGTGCGCTGCAACGCTGGCACCGAGACGTGCGTCGGCTGCGAGTCGGCGTGCGACCGACTCCGTGTTGACGCCCGCAATCACCATCATGCGCTGGAGCAGCGCTGCTCCGGCACCCTTGGGGAACCCGTTGCGCTCGGCGAGCGGGGCAAGGAGCTGGCGCAGCCGGTCGAATGCGAGGTCCCGTTTGCCCGAGGCGTCACGGAGGGCATCTGCCACGAGGCTGAGATCGCCGACGCTCTCCACAAGGTCAGCGAGTGTGCGCTCCATGGTCATCACGGGAAGTCCCTCCACCAGGGTGATGTCCTGCTCGTCCAGGACTCGCTGCCGGAAGTGGATCTCAGGGCGCTGAGTCTGGCGACGAGCCGGTGAGACGAACTCGTGACGATCGGCCCACAGGTCACCGATGTCGTGAAGCCGTGCAGCAGACGACCCGGCCACGACCACTCCATGGACTCGATCCTTGATTCGCACCTCGCCCAGGGCAATGGGATCCGTGCTCAGCCAGGCCGCGCGCAGGTCATCGTTGTCGTCGCCGGACGCACCTGCAGCCATGTACACGCCATGGGCCAGACGCTTCAGGTGCCCGGCATTGGTGAGCCGCGCGAGGTGAAGACGCGTCACGCCGTTCAGCGCGCACTGGGCTGTCGTCGCCATCCCCCACTGATGGGCGGACAGCTCCGCAAACTTGAGCAGCGCCTCCATCGACCTCATGCTTGGAATGTATCTCTTGGTGAGATACTTTTCAAGCAGAGAACAGTGCAGACCCGGCGCAGCACGCGATCGTCGTGACGGTGAGCTCCGGGTGGCGACGTTGGGGTCGTCCGCGGACTTGACGTCGTCATCGACGGC
>NZ_AVPJ01000044.1 GCF_000768705.1 Knoellia sinensis KCTC 19936 | reverse complement strand
CTCAAAGCCCACCACTCCACGGGACTCATACGGACCTACCTCTTCAAGTGCTTCGATACTCTGCTCCCCGGTTAGACCTACGGGCGCCCTCCACTTGAGCATTCCCCCCGAAAGTCGCATCTCGATGGCGAGCTTCGTCATGACCCATGCAAGGGAAGCGATGAAACCGGCTCCGAAAATGGCCATTAGCCACTGCTTGGGACCGCTTGGAACCCAGAGGCCGATCACAGAGAACACCAGGACCCATATGCCGAGGTGACGCAACACGCAGCCCCATTGCTTAAGTGAAGCGTCGTGCTTGGGCGGCGGTACATCTATCACTTCGAAGTGTTCGAGATCACAACTAGTGTCGAGATGCGCCGCGGATTGCACGCCCCCGTGCACAGTTCTTTGCACGAACAGCGGGTCGGACGGCTACCTCAGCAATCTGCGAGCCCGATGCTCCGCGACCACCGGCCCCACCCGCTGCCTCAACTCAGGCGAGCACCTCCGCGCGGCACTCCCTTCCCAAGAATGGCTCTCTCCGGACATGCCGGGGCAGCTCAATCGGCCTACCCATGGCCGCCCTGCGGATCTTGCGCAACGGCCTCCACGATGGCCCGGATCTCTGGCAGCCCACCAGCGATCTTCCGCCGGATCGCGAACTCTTCAGCCGCATCGACCGCGGACCGCAGCAGAACCAGTAGCACGCCACGGCGATCCTCGACCGGCTCGAGTGGAACCGCAGCCTGCACCATCAACAGCATCCGCTTTCGACTGAAGGTTCCCGTTCGAACGCCGGAAAACTCGGCTTGAAGAAGTTCGCCTGTCACGTGGAAGACGACGTTCACGGACAGGGGGGTGGTGATCCCGTAGCGCGCCTGTATCACGTCGCGCATGATGACGCTGATAGCCGGGTCCCAAGCCTTGTCCACGTGGGGCGATCCACCGAAGACCACGCCAACGGAAAGCGGCTTTCGCGCTTCCCCGCTCATCCGCGACCTCTCACAGGCCACCGTTCACGGTTGAGCGGGCCGCGCCAGTACTCGACGAACAAGCGTTCAGCCTCGGCCATTTCACGACGAGATCCGGTCGCAATCGGGATCATCCGCTTGTCCTCCATGAACAACTGCGTGTACCGGCGTTCCGGATTTTCCTTTCCGGTGATGCCCCATTTGAGGAGATCGCCATTCTGATCCTCGAGCCGGTAAAGCGTCGTAAGCCTGGGACTGTCCAACGAATTGCCGTGGATCCGACAGGTGTTGTGGACGAGGGCTTCGCTGTCGCCGACGTGGTAGGTGTGGATACCTTCGACGGTGAGGTTGTAGGCCAAGGCCTGACGGGTAGATGCCAGAGCCAGCCCCACGACATCAAGCGCCCGACCATCTGCCGCCAGAACCTGCTCCCCGGGCCCAAGCTCATCTGCCCGCTCGAACCGTTGTTCGGTAACCGACCAGAAGGGGTGATCCTCGGTCGTCGCAATGACCTCGCCGTCCAGCTTGAGATCGACGACCGAGTCGGCATGGACCCAGACGTGAGTCACCGTCCGCGCTTCTTGCTCCCCGGTCTCGGGGTCGGTCGCGAGGACCTTGTCTCCGACCTTGATGTCCTCAATGGGCTTCTTGGTGCCGTCGCCCATCAGGACGGTCGTAGTCCCAGTGAAGGAACAAGCTCGGGCAGCAGTTGTTGCGGCCAGTTTTGTACCGCCCTTGACGGCGAGCCGTCCGCCTGTTCCGACGCCTGGGACGACGCCGATTGCGGTGGTGGCGCAGGCGCCGCCGTCGCCGGTGAGACATTTTTGGGCGTCCTGGTAGGGGACGACGACGTTGACGGCCGCGCCTGCGCGTTGGGCTGCGATGGCGTTGCTCTTGGCAACGATCTTGTAGTACTGCTCTTTCTCCCAGCGGACGAAGGCCGCGTCTCGGCGGGCTCGTTGGATCTGGTACTTTTCGCGCTGCTCTTGGATCGTGGGCTTGCGTGGTGCCTTGTAGGGGCGGTAGTTCTTTCCGCCCTTGTACTTGTAGCTGCTGGAC
>NZ_AVPJ01000061.1 GCF_000768705.1 Knoellia sinensis KCTC 19936 | reverse complement strand
TGCCGTACTTCCAGTAGGACTTCTGCTTGTTCTTCTTGGCCTTGGGTGCGGTGTAGACGGGGCGGCAGTTGGTGCAGCCGCTGTCGCCGGCGCCGAGGGGCCGCAGTCCGTCGGGATCGCTGTAGGCGAGGGGGTTGTTGTACCCGTACTGGTAGGCGTTGAGCTGGCGCGGGTCGCCCTCGTCGAGGAGGGGGTCGACGCTGATGAACCGGCCCAGGGTGGGGTCGTATTCGCGCGCCC
>NZ_AVPJ01000040.1 GCF_000768705.1 Knoellia sinensis KCTC 19936 | reverse complement strand
TGAGAGCCTCCACCAGACCCGGGGCGATTCACACGACGTGATTGGGTGCGCCCTCGTTGGCCAGGAACGTGGCGCCGTCCACCGGGTGGAAGCCCGTAACGGCAAGTGCGGGCGCGTAGCCGATGTCATGGAGCCACGCGGCAGCCGCGATCTCGGGGGAGAGCCCGAGCTCCGCGATCATCCAGTCGGCGAGCCGACCCACGGTCTGAACGTGCTCCCAACGATCGCCCAAACTGCTGAGGTATTCGGCAGCAAGGTTCGGGGCCTGGTCGGTCCGCCACATGACTCGCCATCCTGCCGCAGGCACCGAGCTCATCACAGTGGCGGTGGGCGTGGTCAGGGCGAGGTCTCAGGCGATGTGTTGTTACGCGAGCGGCTGCGCTCGGATGACTGCACCGCGCGCTTGACTACACCGAGAGGCTGGTCAAGGAGCTGCGCGGCCCGGTCGAGGCCCGAGATCTCCGCCAGCTTGGCCACAGCTTCGGCGATGTTCTGGTCGGCAAAATCGACGCGCTGCTGTACACGGGCACGAGCGGCGTACGCCTTCGTCGTCTTCGCGAGCGCAGTCGCTTCGGCGCGCTGAGCCTCGTGCAACCGTCGACGAGCGTCCTCACGCGTGGGGTGCGGGTTCATGTTCCCTCCAAGGCTTGGTGGCATCGCTACGAGCACCTCGTCGCTGGGGCACGACATGGGTGTCGGCGATGGGTGGGACGCTGTGCCCACGGTGTCGCGAAGGAGGGCGCATGAGCAGAGGTAAGGATCCAGCGAACTGGGTCGGAGAAGACGAAATGGTTCTGGCCGACTTGGAGGGACACGACTCCGCGCGTGCCGATGCTGCCTTCGGGCGGGACAAGCGCCGGAGCATCGGACTGGAACGCCGCGGGCAGTTGGAGCGGATTCGCGAAGTGTTCGGTTCCGGCGACCCTGATGGCGTTGACGATGTCAGGCTCCGCGTCCTGTACCACGTCATCGGCTATGTCCACGAGCAGAAATGGCGCGAAGCGGTCGATGAGGTTCGCAGGTGGCTGCTTTCCGACGCGAGGCAGGAGCATCGCGAATGGCGAGAAGCGCACTTGAACATGGAGCGCGTGCACGCGACGCCATTGAATTGGGACGCGCTCTTTCTGCCGGATCGGCACGCCATTGCAGCGATGACCCACCAGCGCCGGGCGGCGATCGACATCGCGAGCGACTACCTGACCGGGCAGGGCTCCGGTTTGATCCCTGAGGAGGAGACCACCTATCCCAACCCGTATCAGGACTTGTGGATCGTCGACCCCGTCGACCCCAAGCATCGAGGCGAACACCGTGCTGGAGGAAATCTCGTTGTCGTGCCGACTATCGGACCGGCATACGCGGCCGGAACGAGCAGTGAGCCGCTCACGGCCGAGACGGTGGGGATGATCGGTCCACCTGATCTGGAGTGGGATTTCGACTGATCTGCCTTCGGCGACACGTCAATCACCCAGGTCGGGGATCTGCCAATCGACCTCACCACGTCCTCTTGTCTTCAGGAAGGTGTTTGCTCTTGAGAACGGGCGGCTCGTGAAGAACGGTGCCGAGGTCCTGTAGGCCGAGATGCCAGATGGGTGTGAGGACTCGATCACCTCGTGATGAGCGGCGATGAGCTTCCGCTTGGCCCTGGCCTTGTTGCCCCAAAGCATGAAGACGACCGGCTCGTCCTTGGCGCTGACCGCACGGAGGGCTTCCTCCGTGAAGGTCTCCCATCCCCGGCCCTTGTGTGAATGGCGCTCACCTGCGCGCACGGTGAGAACTGTGTTCAGAAGCAGCACTCCCTGATTGGCCCAGTGAGTGAGGTTGCCATGGTTCGGCGTCTTGGTTCCGAGATCGGACTCCAACTCCTTGAAGATGTTGCGGAGCGACCCAGGAGCGTCGACGCCATCGCCGACGGAGAAGGCCAATCCGTTGGCTTCGTCAGTGCCGGGGTACGGATCCTGTCCCAGGATCACCACCCGGACTCGGTCGAGTGGAGTCGCGCGCAAGGCGGCGAAGACCTGGTCCTGCGGTGGGTAGACAGGACCGAGTGCCCGCTGAGCCAAAACATAGTCCTGCAGGGCATTCCAATACTGCTTGGAGGCCTCCTCGTCGAGCAGCGCGTCCCAGTCGCTTGTCATGGTCTCTATCCTGCCCGAGCTCTCTCTGGCGCATGTTTGCATCGAACTGATCGCCGATGGCCTTCCCGGCATGCGCACTGCAGCGTGCCGTGGCTGGTTCTCCCTGGGGCCGCATCGGTGGCACTGCGTGGCGGCAAGGGAGCTCTGGCCTGCAATGATCGGACCGTGGGCCTTCTCCATCAGACCCGAGACGAACTCGCGAGACACCTCGATGAGCTGGGTGTGAACCCTGCCAACTATCACCTCTTTGGCGCCCACGTTGACGATGCATTCGTTCTCGATCGCCGTCCGCACGGATGGGTCGTCTTCTACTCCGAGCGTGGTGGCGAAGACATCCTCGGCATTCACTCAACGGGATCAGCAGCCTGCGCGGACCTCTTTGCCCATGTCACAGCAGACGAGCACGTCTTCTTCACACTCGTTGCTGGGCCAGCACCCAGTGCTCGTGCCGACGCGGAGTTTGACCGTTGGCTTCGTGACCGCGGAACCACCAGGGACGAACTCGTACCCCGCGACTGGAAGACGGACGACGTCCCTTGGGTCCCCGGATCGCGTTGGCGACGCTACTTTGTCCGCACACTGACAGTTCGAGAACTTCAGCACCGCCTCACCTGACTTGGCGGGCCACCGCGCCGCGCGCATGCGACCTTCGCCGAACCTGCTCGCCGTGCGGGCACTCATCACTCCGCGATTCATGCGACCGACGACGGCACCATCCTGAGCGCCACACGTCTGGCACCCGCTGGCGCGGGTGGTCGTCCCGCCCACCTCCGGCGTGCCCCGAACCACCGGTTTGACCCTCGTGACGATGTCGATCCGGCGGATGAC
>NZ_AVPJ01000039.1 GCF_000768705.1 Knoellia sinensis KCTC 19936 | reverse complement strand
CAATCCCCACCACTCCCCGGGGCTCTGTCCTTGGATAGTGGCCCTGAGGCGCCAGCGCTGTCGGCCACGATGACAGGTCAGCCACTCACTTGATGAGAGTGAGTCACTCCACTTGATGAGAGTGAGTCACTCCGCCCAACGGAGCGCACCGGCCGAGGCTGCCCAATTCATTCTCGCCAACACAAGCTGAGGTGGGACCCCCCCGGATCCGCCTACCCACGCTTTGCGGAGAGTGGAAGCTGATCTGCGGCACCCACCTGCTCAAGCTCTACCTAGAACGCTCGCCGACCCCACCGCCGCGTCCCATGGGGGGATCAGGGCGAGATCAGCGTGGATCAAGGCCTCTCCAGAAGCCGACGCGGAGGCGCGTGAACTAGCGTGGCGTCGTGACGTTGAACCATGTGAGACGCGGAAGCGGCAGTCCGCTGTTGCTCGTGCACGGTCTCGGCGCAGGGTGGCGATCCTGGATGCCCATCATCAAGGAACTGGCCGAGCACCGTGAGGTCATCGCCGTCGACCTACCTGGGTTTGGAGAAACGCCACCCTTGACCGGCGAGGTTTCGATCGCCACCCTGACCGACTCCGTCGCGAACTTCATCCGCGAAGAGGGACTGGACGGGGTTGCCACAGTCGGCCAGTCGATGGGCGGCCGAATGGTGCTTGAGCTCGCGCGACGAGGAGTCGGCGGCGACACCGTGGCTCTAGACCCGGGCGGCTTTTGGAGCGACCGCGAGCTCGCCGTCTTCAGCGCCACACTACGGCCGTCAATTGCTCTGGTCCGAGCCGTCCGAGGAAGGCTGCCGTCACTGCTCGCCACGCCGGTGGGCAGGACCCTGCTGCTCGCGCAGCTGTCAGCGCGGCCTTGGGCGCTCTCGCCCGAGACCGTGCTGCCGGACGTGAGCGGGCTGGCCGACTCCCCAGCGACCGGCGCCGCCTTGGATGCCCTGACCAAAGGGCCAAAGCAACAGGGCGCCCCGGCAGGCACAGTGCCCGGCCGGGTCACGATCGGGTGGGGGCGTCGTGACCTGGTGACCGTGCCGCGACAGGCCGCACGTGCAGCGGAGCTGTTCCCCGACGCGGTGCTGCACTGGTTCGAGCGGTGCGGTCACTTCCCTCAATGGGACGCACCGCACGAAGCGATCCGACTGGTCCTGGACAGAACCGATTGAGGCCGGCTCCTCTGCCCAGGCGACCACCACACCCGCCGCCTACGCCTCAATCCACCGATTGGCCGGGCGCGGTGTGCTGATCGGGCTCCCGGGCTGAGGCTCGAATCGACCGGATCTCTGCCGCGGTGCCCGCGTCTTTCCGACGCGTTCAGGGCGGGCGTGCGATTTCAGGCTGCTCGTAGCGCGTGTGCGAGCCTTAGGTGGATCTCGGCAACGGCGTCGGCGGTGAAAGGTCCTTCTGCCTGGAGCTTGGGATAGAGCTTCTTTGGCCACAATGTCTGCACGCCGCGGGTCGTGAAAGTCCCGCCGATCAGTGGCCAGTCTGCTTCGACAAAGCAAAGCACTCCATGGACGGGGACATCGTCGTCGAGCAGGCCGCGCACGACGTCGACCTGCTTGAGCACTCCGTCGACGAGTTTGGTGCAGTCGCGAGAGCCGACGATCAGTCGTTCAACGCGAGGCCGGAAGAGGCCACCTTCGATCTTGAGGTGAGGACGCCCCCGGTACTTCTTGGCATCGATGACGTAGACGCCGCTGGCGGTCACGGCCAGGTGGTCGATGTTCGCCGTGCTTCTTGGGATACGCCGGTCATGCAGCAGCCGTAGCCTGTCTGAGGCAAGCCGGTTCAGGCCCTTGCCGAGTTTCTCTTCTCCCAGCGCGCCGATGTCCCAAGCGGTCGTGGACTGCTGTTCCTCGCTCACCGCGAGCATCAGCCCGCCGAGTTTGGGGTGCTTGGTCCTAATGCGTTCTTCACGCTTTGCCTTGCGCCGCTCGAACTCTCGACGCGCTGAGGCTCCCGCGGTACCAGACTCAACGACTTCCACGACACCAGGGGCGACGACTTCCACGACAGCGGGTTCGACGACTTCCACGACAGCGGGTTCGACAGCCGGGTAGACGTCGTGACTGACGCACCGGACCGTCTTCGTTGTCCGCTCGTAGACTGCCTCGACCTTGGCGGGGAGCTCGACCCCACACACCCGACAGGCGCCGGCGTACCTCAGGCGCATGCGCTTCTCGTCGGCTCCCCCGTCCACACCGCTACCGTACGGTGAACGGCTTTCCAAGAAGGCGAGACCGCATGGTTTGTCGCCGCATTGCGCCGCGAGCGGTCCTGCCGTCGGGTGAGTCCGCGGCGCGCGTTCCGGTCAGAGGTGCCTACGACCGCGGCATCTCAAGACTTCGTCCGGAGACCTCGATCAGTTCATCGTGCAGCAGCCGTGAGCGGCGGCACGACGCTCGCCGCCCTCCGAGCAGGTCGGCGATCCCGAGGTCGTCAACGATGCATATGTGGTTTCCGGCGCGCCGTTGCTCATCGACGTAGACGAGTTTCTGGCTGCGTGCAGCAGCGATGTCCTGGTCGGCGACGTCGACCCTCTTCTGAACGCGTGCACGAGCTGCGTACGCCTTGGTCGTATCAGAGAGCGCGATGGCCTCAGCGCGTTGCGCCTCCTGCAGCCGTCGACGAGCGTCCTGCCGAATCGGATTGGTACCCATGGTCGTCCCTTCGGGATCTGGAGAGATGCCTATCAGGAGCACGCACACGTTGGGGCACGGCGGGAGGGTCGCTCACCCCACTTCACATCGGGCTACCACCCCACGCCTCACAGGTAATTCAGCTTCCGGGTTCCAGAGACGTCCGGTGGAAACCGCCCAGCACCCGACCCACTTCAGATGTGGCCATGAATGAGCACTTGGCGGCGCTCAAACACGCCCGTTGGTCCAGTGCGCCGGTACCTGATCCGTAAATCGCGGTTCAGATCCACCTTCGCCTGAAGTGTGTCGCCCGGCGGCACCTCGATGCCCTTCCATGCCTGTGCGTTTTCACCGCGTGTGGTCTCCAGGTACGCGTCGTCGAAGCAGAGTGCCACGGCAAGGGCGTCGGCATTGTCATCGTTCAGTTCCACGTACTCGAAGCGGCCCTTTGCATCCAAAGTATCGGGAGAGCGGACAGCCACCGAGGTCAGTCGGATCGGTACGGCCGACTCGTTGCGAAGGGCCCACGTGTCATACACCGGCTCACCTCGCCAATCCTCGGTGCGGGCCGATCTCGTCAACACGACGCCGCGCGGGAGAACGGCCCAGAGGAGCACGCCAGTCCCCAAAGCGAGAATCACATCCACGACGACGCTCTGCATAGTCGAACCCTAGAACTCGGCTCCGACTGCGCCCTGGGCACGTCCAGACAGATTCGAACCAAGGTGACCCAAGGCCTCTCTCCCGGCTTCCGCCTGTCCGTCCACGAACGAGCGCCACACGTCTGGCACCCCGCTGGCGCGGGTGGTCGTCCCGCCCGCCTCCCGCGTGCCCCGAACCACTGGTTTGCCCCTCGTGACGATGTCGATCCGGCGGATGAC
>NZ_AVPJ01000037.1 GCF_000768705.1 Knoellia sinensis KCTC 19936 | reverse complement strand
CCAACTCCTACACCCCCGATTGGGATGAGCCGGCTAACGTGCCACGAGTTGCCGATCTGGAAGAACCCCGGGGAAGAAAATGCCGACGAATGAACTGGTGCTCAAGCGCGAGCAAGCACATTTTGACGACGCATGGCTCGCACGAGAAGCGACACGAGCGACCCTGTCAGATGCAGGATCCGCGTCAGGCGGCCCAAGGAAGGTCGCGGCGGCGGTCAAGAATGCAGCCGACGAGCGGCTCCAACGGTTGGGTGGCAGCGATGACGCTGTTGCGTTCGGTCGCGTGGATGTGGGTGACGACGTCCTGTACATCGGCAACCACGCCATCACCAACGACGACTTCGACCTGCTCGTCGTCAACTGGCAAGCACCGGCAGCTCGACCGTACTTCGAGGCCACGTTCGCAAACCCCCTTGGAGCCACTCTCCGGCGCACGTTCCAGTGCGAGCGAAACACCATCCAGGGCTTCGACGACGTCGTGTTCGAGGACCTCGCCCGTCGCGTGGCCCAACTGGACGCCTCGGCCGAAGAAGTCTGGGGAATCAATGATGCGCTCCTGAGCGACCTTGAAGCCGGGCGCAGCGGTGAGATGCGCGAGATCGTGCAGACGATTCACCACGCGCAGTACGCATTGATCCGGTCCGAGATGGACCAACTGCTGGTCATCCAAGGAGGGCCCGGCACCGGCAAGACGGCAGTCGCCCTTCATCGGGTCTCCTGGCTTCTGTACAACCACGCACCCGACCTCCTGCCGCAGGACGTCATGGTTGTGGGGCCTAGTGACACGTTCACGAGGTACATCCGCAGCGTGCTTCCGGGCCTTGGGGATGACAACGTCGTTTACCGAGATCTGAGGTCCCTAGGCCCCCAGAAGTCGACGGGCCGCAACGAAGGCACCTCGATCAGGCGACTCAAGGGCGAGCTCCGGATGGCGTCGCTGCTCCACACCGCTTTATGGCAACGCGTCCGCGTCCCCGACCGCATGAAGACTCTGCAGGTGGGAAGCGGATTCAGTGCCGTGAGCTTCTCCCGTGAGGAGATCGAGGCAGAGTTGCCCAACCACGTCGGCAAAGGCTCATACACCGTTGGGCGCGCCTCGTTCCGCAACTTCCTGCAACGGGAGGTCGAGGCACGCAACCCACGTGGTCCCGGTGCCACCGCACCTGTTCTCGACGCCGCGGTTGAACGCGTCTGGCCATCGCTCAGCGCTGTCGCATTCTTGCGCGACCTCTTCGGTTCGCGCGACCGACTCCTCGCAGCCGCAGGCGACCGCTTCACCGGCACCGAGATCGGCCGACTGTTTCGGCAAGCGTCCGACAAGGTCGCCGACGAGCAGTGGTCGGACGTGGACGTCGCACTTCTGGACGAGGCAGAGGAACTGCTCAACGGGCGTCCCAGTGCGCGCTATCGACACATCGTTGTGGACGAGGCGCAAGACCTATCGCCCATGCAACTACGGTCGATCCGACGGAGGTCTGAGTCCGGATCCATGACCGTCGTGGGCGATCTAGCCCAATCGACTGGACCCTGGGCCAGAGAATCCTGGGACGACATCACGACCATTCTTGCCAGCGACCTGCCCGCACAGCTGGAACAGCTGGAGCTCGGCTATCGAGTCCCCCGACAGGTCTACGAGTTCGCTGCTCAACTGCTCCCGTACATCGCTCCCGGCCTCAAGCCGCCCACAGTCGTGCGCGATGGCCCTGCCGACCCCGAGCTGGTTGAGGTCGACGAGTTCGACGTGGCCGGGCCTGCGCTCGCCGCCGCACGCAGTCATGCAGGAAGTGGTCGATTCGTCGGCCTCATCTGCCCAGACCGTCACCGCCGAAGGCTTGAAGAAGAGCTCGTAGCCCACGACGTCAAGTGGGCCAACGTGGGCTCTGGAAACCTGGACAGCTCCATCAACGTCGCACGCCCCTCCGAGTCGAAGGGTTTGGAGTTCGACGCGGTTGTCGTCGTCGACCCGGAGGCAATCGTTGGCGAGTCCGACTGGGGCCTCCGCCATCTCTACGTTGCATTGACGCGCACAACGAAGTACCTCACGGTCCTGCACACAGGCGTCGCCCTGCCCCTGCCTACTGAACAAGCATCAGATGCCTTGATCGAGCTGGCGGAGGTTCGTGGGCTCGAGCAAGCCGCCCTGTTCGACGCGCCGCCGCCCGCCCGTGTAACCGAGCGCACCCCACGAGACCCTTCTGCGGAGAGCTCCCGTCCCAACGCCAGAGCGGCGTCGCGCACGGGGTCCACATCGACGAGCAGCCTGAACGTGGTAATTGCCAAGCGAGCCGCTGAGGCGCTGGCGGCCGACCTCAGGGAAGCTGTGGCGCCGCATCTTTGGGAAGCCGTGATTAGCGAGTTGAGGGAGGAACTGGGACTCGGCGACAGCTGACGAGTGTGCGCTCATTCACCATTTCCGTCACAGGTCACGACTTTGCCTCGCAACCAGCGCTGCGGCACCTTGGGCTTCGATGCGCCATGGGGTGGAAGCCGCGGCTTCCTCCACGCGGCGCGTTTCGGTGGCGGAGAGGTCGGCGCCGCTGGTGGTGATCGCGGTCTGCAGAATCTCGCCTGGGTCGGCGTGTACGTCTTCACCGTGGCTGGTCGCGGTGTCAGGCTCGAAGGCCGTGTCGACGTAGAGCCGGTTCGACTCACGCCCTCGCGTCGCCATCACGTACAGCGGTTCGCGCACCGTCGTCGCGGTCACGTACGCGTGTGCAGTGTCCACCGTCCGCCCCTGCGCGCGGTGCGCGGTCGTGGCGTAGCCGAGCTCGAGGTTCTCCGCCACGTAGTCCCCCGGCAGCACCACCACCGCTCCGCCGCCAGCCCGCCTCACCCTCGTCGACCCGTCGTCGCCGATGGCCTGCACGACCCAGTCGTCGCCGTTCTTGACCCACCCGCTCCCGGTCACGAGGGCCCGGCGGTTGAGCCGTGTCACGACCACATCGCCGACCCCAACGAGGGTCCCGTCACCGAGCCGGACACCCTCCCCAGCGACCTCACCCGCAGCAACTCGATGTGCGCGAGCCCTCGCGTTCAGCTCCGACACCGTCTCAGCATCGGCGGCGAGCATCAGCGAACTCCGCCCCGCGTGCGCGTCCTCGCGCCACCCCTCGAAGATCAGGTCGACCATGTCCTGGCGCGACCCAGACTCGACGCGTCCCTTCGCCGCGTACGTCGCCGCGACCGACGCCCGCCCCCGCCGCAGGTCGAGACTCGCGGCGCGCTCCCACTCGTTCCGGAACCGGCGCACGTCATGCAGTTCCGGCGCGTCCCTTCGCGCATCGGCCAGCAACTTGAACGCTCCCCCAGCCTGCACCGGCGACAGCTGCGCCCAGTCCCCCACCAGCAGCACCTTCGCCCCCGCAGCCGTGGCCGCGCCCGCGATCCGGTCCAGGTCGAACGTGCCCGCCATCGACGCCTCGTCCACGATCACCAATTGCCCCGGACGAAGAGCCCATCGTTCGTATGCCGTCCGCGCCGCAGCCGCTTCCGCCTCCAGTCGACGCGTGGCAGGTGAGGGGTACGCGCGAGCCAGACGGACGGCATACGCATCGGCTTTGGCCTTGAGTTCGGGGAGGCGATCCTGCTCGCTGATCCACTTGGCCGTGTTCTCGGTGGGGACGCCGACTGCGTCGGCGAGGACCTCGGCGGCTGCGGCTGAGGGGGCGAGGCCGACGACGGATCCGGGGCCGTGAGCGGCTTCCCACGCGGCTCGGACTCCGGCCATGGCGGTGGACTTCCCTGTGCCGGCGGCGCCGATGAGGAGGTCGACGCGCCGGCCGGATGTGGCGGTCGCGATGACCGCGGCGGCCTGCTCAGGCGACAGGGTGTGGCTGCGTCCCGGGAGCGGCTGGTCGGTGACTGCTGATGCGAAGGTGACGGGAACGACTGGTGCGTCCTCGGCTGCGGCGAGGTCGAGGAGTCGGGCTTCGGCGTCGAGGAGTTCTTGGGTGGCGAAGAGTTCGCTGTCGCGGGCGACGAACTTGGTGGTGCCGTCGGCGCGGCGGAGTTCGTCGGGGACGCGGCCGACGTCGGGTGGGGTGAGCTGGACGGCGAGTTCGGTGGCGTAGGTGGCGGTCTTGCCGGCCACGGTGGTGCGGTCTGTGGGGGTGGCGAAGCGGACGCCGTGGAGTTCGCGGAGCGCTTCGGCGAAGAGGTTGGCTCGGGTGAACGTGGCTCGCTTGTCGGCGACCTTGGCGAGAACGATCTTGGCTGCGTCGCGAAGGATCGCGTCGTCGAGGTCTTCGGCGGAGCGGAGCGCGGGTGGGGCGTCTCGGGTGAGGCTGGTTGCCCAGGCTTCGGGCTGGTTGCCGATGTGGTCGCGCGCGCGTTCCTGCCACTCGGCGATGAGGTCTCGCAGCGGGCGGACATGCTTGTCCTCGCGCGTGGTGAGGGTGGCGTGCTGACGCAGGTGGATGACTTCGCGGGCGGTGGGTTCGCGGCCGTGGGAGGCCGTGAAGGTCGCGACGAGGTCGTCTTTGGCGGCATCGATCGCGGTCGTGCGCTGGGAGAAGTGGTCGCGCAGGGTCTTGGGAACGCCCTCGACCTCCCACTTGGGTTCGGCGGAGCGGCGGCGCTTCTCGGGTGTCCAGGTCCAGCCGAGACCAGCGGTGAGCTGGTCTGCGAGGACGCCGTTGTAGAGCTCGGACATGCCGACCGCAGCGCGGAAGAGGGCCTTGGAGTCGAGGGTGCGCCACTTGCCGTCGCTGACGGCCTGGACGCGGTTGAGGACCACGACGTGGGTGTGCAGTTGGGGGTCGCCGGCGCGGGAGTCCCAGTGGTCGAACGCGGCGGCGATGATGCCCCGAATGTCCTCTTGGACAACGCCTCCCTTGCCGAGCCGGGTCGCGAACACCTGGGACTCGCCGTAGGCAATGACGGCCTCGAGGGCGCGGCGGTGGGCGGCGTAAATACGGGCGCGCGTGGCGTCGTCGGCCAGCGCCCAGGCGACGCTGACGGACTTGGGCGCCGAGAAGGTGAGGTCGAATCCGGCGACGGTCTTGGGGGCCTTGCGGGTGCGGCCGAATCGATCGATGACTGTGGCGGGTTGGGTGCGTGGGATCTGGCCGAGGGGCTCGCCGGTGACGG
>NZ_AVPJ01000038.1 GCF_000768705.1 Knoellia sinensis KCTC 19936 | reverse complement strand
CGGCCCAGGGTGGGGTCGTATTCGCGCGCCCCGAGGTGGGTGAGCCCGATGGCGTTGTCGTTTGTGCCGCCGACGAAGCCCTTGTCGCCGATCCAGGCCCCGGTTTGGGTGCGGTCTTCGCCGTAGGGGCTGGTGCGGCGCAGTGTGACGGCGCTGGTGGTGGCGCCGATCTGGACTTCGCCGGTGCCGTGGTGGTCGCCGAAGAGGTAGTTGACGGCGGCGGTGCCGGCTCCGGTGCGGACGGCGACTGTGCGGCCGTGGAATTTGTAGTACCGCTGCCCGGTGACGGCACTGGTGGCGGTGTCGTGGGTGAGTTCGACCGACCCCAGGGTGAGGGTGGTATTCCCACCGGCCTTGCGCAGGAGGCGCTGCCCGTCGGCGTCGTACACGTTCTCCTGGAGGACGGTGGCGCCGACGGCGACCTTGGTGAGGTGGCCTTCGTCGTCCCAGGTGAGGGTCTGCTGCCCGGTGGTGCCCGGTCGGCTGGTGGTGTTCCCCGCCGCGTCCGCCGCGTACGTCTGGTTGACGGTGTTGGCGCCGGTCGTGACGGTTGCCGCGGACGTGAAGTGTGGCTGGGTCGCGCCGTAGGTCTGGGTGGTGGTGCGGTCGGGCTGCCCGGGCCGGCGGTGGGCTTCGGAGAGCCGGTTGCCGTTGACGTCGACGGTCCATGTGGCCCGGTACGGGGCGGGGCCGCCGAGGATCGCTGACGCGGGGTCGGTGACGCAGTTGTTGTCACCGGGGGTCCAAGCGTCGGTGAGGACCCTGGCCCGGTCGTAGCGGAAGCATTGCGTGTCGACGGCACCGGTGGAAGTGGTGCCGGCGGTTTTGGTGACGTTTCCGGCGGGGTCGTAGCTGTACGTGGTGTTCAGGTCGGCGCTGGTGACGTTCTCCCGGTCAACCCGGGCGGTGGCAAGGCGGCGGGTGCCCTGCTCGTAGGTGAAGGTGTGCCACATTTCCTTGCCGAGGGTGTTGCCCATGGCGTACTGCAGTGGTTCACCGAAGGGGGACCAGACCATGTCCCCGACGTAGGAGCCGATGCCACCCATGGCGTTCTGCCGGCCGAGAGTGTCGTACAGGTAGGTCACGGTTTCGTTGGGCAGTCCGGGGATCCCGGTGGTGTTGACGGACTTGGGTGAGCCGTCGGTGAAGTAGGTGTTGGTCGTGGTGATCGTGGCCTTGAGGCCTGCCGGGATGACACCCGGAATCTCGGGGACGCTGGTGCTCGAGGTCAGGGGTCGCCCGGCCGAATCGAGGCCCGTGACCGACTGGGTCAGGGCACCGGCACCAACGTGGCGGGTGGTGGTGGCCAGGGTGCCGCGGGCGGCGGTGCCGTTGGGGAGGATGTCGTAGGTGTACGAGCTCAGGGGGGCCCCGGCCGTGTTGGTGGTTTTGGTGGGCCGGTCGAGCTGGTCGTAGCTGGTGGTGATCTTCTTCCCGCGGGCGTCGGTGGTGCTGGTGAGGTTCCCGACGGCGTCGTAGGTCAGGGTCGAGTCGCCCTTGTCGGGGTCGGAGGTGGCGATGAGCTCGCCTTGGAGGTTGTGGGTCTTGGACCAGACCTTGCCCTTGGTGTCGGTGGTGGTGGCCAGGTTGTCCCAGTCGTCGTACGTGTAGGTCGTGGTGGTCTTCGGGGTTCCGGTGGCCGTGGCCGCGTCGAACGTCTGCCGCTCCACCAACCGGCCGTGCGCATCGGTGATGGTCTGTTCTGGGGTACCACCGGCGGGTGGGTCGACCGTGACCCGGTCGCCGTGGTGGTTTTGGGTGGTGCGCCACAGTTCGGTGCCGAGGCGTTTGGTGATGGTCGCGGTCTCCCGGGAAGCGCCGTCGTAGGAGTGCGCGATGGTGCGCTCGGGTGCCGAGGCTGCGACGGTGACCAGGGTGGTGTTCGGGTTGGTGGTGTTGTCGTAGATCCCGGACCGTTCCTCGGCGACCAGGCCGCGGGAGTCGTACAGGGTTTCGGTGACGACCCGGCCGGTGCCCTCGACGGGGGTTTGGGTGCCGCGGGGTCGCAGGAGCCCGTCGAAGAACGTGACGGACTTGACGTAGCCGCCGGTCTTGATGAGGGTCTCGGTGGTGACGGCGTTCGGTCCGGTCGCCCTGATCGTGTACGCGTACTTGGCGGTGGGGGTGTCGGTGCCCTTGACCCGCCCGGGCGCCCACACGTTGATGGCGCGGCCGAGGGCGTCGTACTCGGTGGCGGTGACCCGCCCGGCGGCGTCGGTCGAGGCGGTGGTGACACCGCGGCGTTGGTCGATCGTCTCGGTGGTGACGTGCGCGACCAGGGGCCCGGTGCCGTCGGGGTCCGGGGAGGTGGTCGTGACAGTGGTGGGTGCGACACCGGTGGACGGGGAGAAGGCGGTGGTGGTGGTGCGGCCGAGGGCGTCGGTGCTGCTGGTCTCACGGCCGTGGCTGTCCACGGCCATGGTCTGTTGGGTGGTGACGGCGCGTCCGGTGGGGGTGTCGACGAGCTCGTCGACACGGGTGGGGTTGCCACGGGTGGGTGCCGCACCAAGCGTGGTCGACGCGTCATAGAACGTGCGCGTCAGCGAAAGAGCATTGGCGGTGGTGGGGGTGACGCTGCACAGGCCCTTGGTGGTCTGCACTTCGGCTTCGGCGTCGAGGATCCACGAGGTGGTGTTGCGGGCGTAGCTGGTGCGGGTACATTCCTCGTCACCGGTGACCGCGACGTCACCCTCGTCCTGGACCTCCTCGGGCTGACCGTAGGGATCGAACTTGGTCGTGGTTTCCTTCGTTTCCCGGGTGCCGGCCGTGACGGTGGTGCGCTCCCGCGTCCCCGCCACCCCGGACATTTGCGCGGACCTGCGCCCATCGGTCGCCGTCGTCGCGGTGGGAAGCCACGGGTCGGTGAGGGTGGTGCCGAGCAGGGCGCCGCCGGGACCGTTGAAGGCGCGGAACTCACGGGTCATGCCTTCGGTGCGCCAGTCATCGACGACGCTGCCACCCAGGGAGTCGGTGACCGTGACGGACTTGGAGCCGCCGGCGGTGTTGAGGCGGTCGCCGTTCATCCCGCGGAAGTACGTCGAGATGGTCTGGGACTGGGTTGACCCGGAGGCGCCGCTGGTGGTGGTGACCTGGCCGTAGCCGCGCCACTCACCCCAGGTGCGGTACTTCTCCTGCGTGAACGGGTTCTCGTCGTAGTGCCACGCCGGGGTGCCGCCGTAGGTGTACGTGGTGGTCAGCGGGTGCACGGAGGCGCCGGATCTGTCGGTTTCGGTGACCGAGTCGATGCGGTACTTGTGGAACCAATGCCGCTCCGGTGCCGTCCCGCCCGGTGGGGTGAAGTAGACGGGGAAGCAGCGTCGCGCATTGGTCTCGGGTACGGGCACCGAGGTGGGGGAGCAGTCTTTCGCGGAGTACGTCCAGGCGAGGGTGGACCCGGATTCGGAGTTGATCGCGTACACCCGCCACTTCCGGAACGGGGCCGCGCCATCGATGCCGTCGACCCGGTTGTCCATGACCTGGCCGAAGAACTCGACCTTCGGCAGCGTGATCGCGGTCCCGGTCAGCCCCTGACGTTGGATGCCGGTCAGGAACAAGGATGGGGAGGTGCCGTCACCCGGGTCGGGGTAGGAGTGCGTCAGGGTCCACCGGTCGACCAGGTCGTACCCGGTCCCAGCGGAGTTGCGCAGACCGGTCGTGACGGATGCGAGGCGTTTGCGGGTGAAGAACGTCGGCGACGTCTGCGTCGTCGTCGAGCAGGTCGCGGCACAGATCTGGTCGAACGGGACGTCCGGCCAGTGGTAGGCGTTCGCGGTCGTCATCGTGGCCGCCGCACAGTTGGCCAGGGCCGCGTCGTTGAAGCACCGCTCGGCCGTGTTGAACGCGACCTGCATCGGTGCCTTCGCCAAGTGCTCGGACCCGTTGCGTTGCCCGTAGTCGATCCGGGCCAGGGTGCCGCCGCGCACATAGCTGACACTGGTCGACTTGTTCGCGGCGTACCGGTTCGTCTCGGGCGCGTAGTAGTAGGTGGCCGTGTCACCGTCGGGGGTGAGCACATGGTCG
>NZ_AVPJ01000058.1 GCF_000768705.1 Knoellia sinensis KCTC 19936 | reverse complement strand
CGACTTGTTCGCGGCGTACCGGTTCGTCTCGGCCTGGTAGTAGTAGGTGGCCGAGTCACCGTCGGGAGTGACCACATGGTCAAGGTTCCACCGCCACGGCCGGTCCTGCTTCGACGTCGCGAACGACCCCGCCGCATGGCCGGGCTCCCCGGACTGATTCCCGTACACCGGAACCGTCCACGCCGAGTTCGTAGCCTCACCGGCGCTGGAGGGTTTGCCCTTCCCGAAGAAGTACTGGGTGCCGTCGGTCGTCGTCACCTTCCAGTACTCACCGCCGGCGGCGGTGTGGAACGCACCGGTCAA